>NZ_JBFAQO010000003.1:0-146472 GCF_040678715.1 Micromonospora sp. NPDC049301
TGGCCCCGCCCACCCCACACCGACACCCAAACCGGACACCACACCCACCCGGGCCAACCCTGAACCGGACAGTCAGCGCGCAAGCGCCCGGACGGCCTGTGCAGGTCCATGCATCCCGCCGGTGGCCTCCGACCCGTCCCAGGGCACCCGCCGAGACTGAGCCACCCCACCGGTGGTCGGCCGAGATCGAGCCATCCCACGGGTGCCGGCGAGGTCCGACCCGTCCCTCGCCCCGGACCCACCCTCGCCAGGGTGATCCAAGGCCGGAACACCTCGATCACCTGGGTGCGCCACCGGGTGCAAGATCTGCGCACTTTCCGGGAAACTGCGGCCTCGACGCTTCGGGAGGCAGCACTTTCCCGTAAGTTGCGCGGATTTTGCCAGCGGGGCGTGGACCGCGTGGGCGTGTGGATCAGGTGGCGTCGAGCAGGGCCAGGACCGCGTCCCGGGCGGCCAGGACGGCCGCCTCGGACTGCGAGGTGTGGTCGAGGATGTCGAAGGAGTGCTGCCCGTCCGGCACCTCGATCACCTGTACCGGCCGGTCGTGTGTCGTCGCCGCCGCGAGGAATTCCTCGATGCCGGCCAGGACCGGCGGGATGTCCCGTCCCGCCCTGGTCAGCACCAGCGGGACGCCCCCACCCGTGTCGAGGGCCCGGACGGGTAGGAACCGCTCATCGATCTCCCACCCGGGCATCGGGATGAGCAGCGGGTAGGTCAGGGCGATCCCGCGGAGCCACGGCGGCGCGGCGCGCAGCCAGTCGGCCGACAGCAGGCCCCCGCCGGAGAAGAACCAGAGCACCACCCGGTCGGGGTCGACCCGGGGGTCGGCGCGGACCTGCTCGACCATCCCGGCGATGTCGTCGGCGGTGGCGGGCAGCGCCGACAACTCGGTCACCTGGTAGCTGATCAGCGCGGCGACCAGGCCGCTGTCGGCGAGCAGCGCGCCGTAGCCGCGGTAGAGCAGCCAGTCGCGGGGATCGGGAACACCGGGCGGCAGCGGGGCGCCGTGCACCAGCACCACCGCGGGTGCGGGACCGGCGACGGCGGGCAGGTGCAGATCGACGCTGCCGTGCCGCTCGATGGGCGCGGCGGGGGTGGACAGGACGAAGGGTCGCTGAGCGACGGGCGTCGTCATGACCGTGATGATATCGATCATGGTCGTGCGTAGCTGCCCCGTCGACCGTCCACGGGGGAGCGTCGGGCGGGTGGTCAGGCCCGGTCGGTGGGCTTCGTGGCGTCGCCGGCCTGGGCGTGCCGCTCGAGGAGCCGCTGCCGGATCTCCTCCGGGGTGTACGCGCGCCGACGCCGTTCGGCCCGCGCGATGACCACACCGGAGGCCGCGACCCCGGCGAGGCCGGCCAACCCGAGGACCTTCCACCACCGCATTCGTTGCCGCATCGGCCTAGGCTAGACCCTCATGAGCATCAGCCTGGACGAGGCCGTCGAGTTGACCCGCACCGGCGACGTGTGGGTGTTCCGGGGTCGTAGCGTGCCGGACCGGGCGATCCAGTTCACCACCAACAGTCCCGTCAATCATGTGGGCATGGCGGTGGTGCTGGACGACATGCCGCCGCTGATGTGGCACGCGGAGCTGGGCAGGTCGCTGCCGGATCTGTGGTCGGGCACCCACCAGCGCGGTGTGCAGCTGCACGACCTGCGGGACGCGGTCTGCGTCTGGGCCAACCGGTACGGCCAGCGGGCCTGGCTGCGGCAGCTCGACCCGCCGGCGGACGGGGAGATGGAGCGGGCGGTGCTGCGTACCATCGCGCGGCTGGACGGGACGCCGTTCCCGTCCACCGCGCAGTTGGCCTGGCGGTGGGTGCGCGGTCGGGTGCCGGCGCTGCCACGACCTGGTCGGCCGGCGCGGCCGTCGACTTCGGCCGCGTCGGGCGGGTCGTCGGCGGCGCGGGACCGGGCGCTGGAGACGGCGTACTGCGCCGAGGTGGTGGCGGTGACCTACGAGGCGATGGGGCTGCTGCCCGCCGGCCGGCGTCCGAACTGGTACGACCCGGGACGGTTCTGGAGCGGGGACGATCTGGGGCTGGCCGCCGACGCGCGGTTGGGTACGGAGATCGAGGTCCACGTCCCGCCGCGCTGAGGTTTGACCTGCCCGGTAACCGGCAACAGCTGGGCGGTGAACGCCTCCACGGATCTCGACGCGCTGACCGACTTCTTCGACCGGTACGGCGTGGCGTTGACCTCCGGCGACCTGCCGGCCATCGCCAGCTGCTACGCGCTGCCCGGGTTGGTGGTGGCCGACACCTACAGCTTCTCGTTCAACTCGCCGGCGGCGGTGGCGCTGTCCTTCGTGGGCGCCGCACCCGACTACCAGGACCGGCAGCTGGTGGCGGCGCACGCCCGGATCGAGGACGTGCAGCCGATGTCGGCGTTGCTGACCATGGTGGCGGTGGAGTGGGAGTTCCTGGACAGTCGGGGGCAGGCGGTGCCGGGGGAGCGGTACAGCTATCTGTTGCGCCTCACCGGTGAGGGGCCGGTCATCTCCACGGTCGTCCGGACGGCCTGACCAACGGCGCGATCGAGCCGTTTTCCGCACCGGGCCGGCTGGTCGGCCCGATCCGTACCCGCCCGGTTTCCGGGCTGGCCGGTGCTGACTACGCTGGCGCGTCGGCGGGGACGAGGGGAGACCTGATGGCGGTGCGGGCGGACGGTGCGGACGGTTCGCGGGCGGCCCGGGTGCTGGCATCGGTGCCGTGGATCGTGGTGCTGCTGGGCGTCTGCGCTCTGGTGGTGTTGCTGGTGGTGGCGCTGCTGTCGTTCCGTACCCGGGAGCGGGAGGCCACGTCGCAGGCGGCGCCGCCGGCGTTCCTGCCGACGGTGCCGGCCGCCGCGTCGGTCACTGGCGCGCCGAGTCCGACCGGGGCGGAGCGGCGCACGGCGTCGCCGAAGCCGTCGCGGAGCAGCCGGCCGCCGTCGCCGAGGGTCAGCACCAGCTCGCCGGCTCCGAGCCGGACGAGCACTTCGGCGGCGCCGGTGGTGCCGCTGGGCCCGGCGGAGGGGACGCTCACCGCCCGGTACCAGGTCGGAACGGATGGCCGGAACGGGACCGAGGCGGAGTTGTCGGTCAGCAACGGGTCGGGTGGGGCGCTGGACTGGCGGGTGGAGTTGGCGTTCGACGACGACGTGCGGGTGCTGCGGGTCAGCGGCGACTCGGAGGTCTCGGTGTGGTCGCGTGGGGACGGCGAGTTCGTGCTGCGCGGCACCCGGTCGCTGGGTCCGGGTGACACCCGGACGCTGCGGCTGCGGCTCGGCTGGGACGACTCGGGCGAGCGGCCGCTCCGGTGCACGGTCAACGAGGTCGACTGCCAGCTCGCTTGACAGCCCGGTTCGGCGGGCGGCCGGGCGCTTCCGGGTCTTGCCGCCGGTAGCTACGCTGCCCGGACGGCCCGCTGAGGGAGGTTCATGTCCGGCATGCGTCGCGCCCCGCGACCGTCCCGTGGTCCGGCCGCTGTCGTGTCGTCGCCCTGGATCGTGGTGCTCGCCGGCGTCGTGGTGATGGTCGTCCTGCTGTTCGTGGCGCTGGGCGCGTACCGGGGTCGTAGTCCGGTGCCGGACGCGGCGCCGCCGCCGGCGCTGCCGCTGCCGCAGGGGCCGGTCCCGTCCACCGTGGCAACGCCGACGCCCTCCGGATCGTCGACGGCGCCGCCGCGGCCGGGGCTGTCGCCGCGCGCGAGCGGGCTGTCGCCGAGTGCCTCGGCCGGGTCGCGGCCGCCGACGGCCGGCCGGACGGGCGGGCCGGCGTCGAGCAGGCCGGCGAACCGGCCGGCGCAGGGCGCGCCCGTGGTGAGTGGCCGGTACCGGGTCGTGCAGAGCTTCGACGGGGGTTTCATCGGCGAGGTGCTGATCGTCAACGCGGCCGGCGAGGACCGGGGTTGGACGGTGCGGTTGGACTTCGCCGGTGGGCGGCTGGTGACCGCCTGGGTCGAGGGCGTGCCACAGGGGACGGTGCGGCAGAGCGACGACGGCTTCACGTACGCGAGTGGGGTGCGGGTGCCGGCCGGTGGGTCGGCGTCGTTGCGGTTCCACTGGGAGCGGGCGTCGAGCAGCCCGCAGGTGTGCACGGTCGACGGGGTGCGCTGCTCCGGGGTCTGACCTGGACGGTGGTCGGCGGACGCACGGCCGGTGCGGCGCACTTCCGCAAGGACGCTGCTCTGTTACGACTTTGTTTGCAAGGTATTGCAGATTGTTTCGGCAAGGGTTAGCGTGCGGCCAATCACGACCAGAGGAAGGCCGTCGATGAAACCGCCGCCCACACCGCGCACCACCCTGCTGGCCCTCGCCTCCCTGCTCACCCTCACGCTCGTCGGCAGTCCGGTCGCCGTGCACCCAGCCGCCGCGGCCCCCCGGCCGTCCGGCACCGATCCCCTCGCTGCCGCCGGCGCGGTCCAGTGGCGCGACGAGCCCACCGCCGAGGAGCTGCTGAAGGCGGGCACCGACACCGCACGCGCCGAGCAGTTCTACTTCGTACTGCCGGACCGGTTCGCCAACGGCGACCGGCGCAACGACCAGGGTGGCCTCGCCGGCGACCGGCTGCGCACCGGGCTCGACCCGACCGACAAGGGCTTCTACCACGGCGGCGACCTGAAGGGCGTCATCGACAAGCTCGACTACATCCAGGGGATGGGCACCACCGCCATCTGGCTCGCCCCGATCTTCAAGAACCGGCCGGTGCAGGGCTCGGGTGACGACATCTCGGCCGGCTACCACGGCTACTGGATCACCGACTTCACCCAGGTGGACCCGCACTTCGGCACGAACGAGGAGATGAAGCGGCTGGTCAGGCTCGCCCACCAGCGCGGCATCAAGATCTACCTCGACGTGATCGTGAACCACACCGCCGACGTCATCAAGTACGCCGAGGACAGGTACGCCTACGCGGACAAGGCGACCTCGCCGTACACCGACGCGCAGGGACGGGCGTTCGAGGACCGCAACTATGCCGACGGCAGCCGCGCCTTCCCTCAGGTGAATCAGTCGTCGTTCCCGTACACCCCGACGTTCGCCGACCCGAAGGACGCCACGGTCAAGGTCCCGGCCTGGCTGAACGACGCCACGATGTACCACAACCGGGGCGACTCCACCTTCGCCGGTGAGAACAGCGAGTACGGCGACTTCTTCGGCTTGGACGACCTGTGGACCGAGCGCCCCGAGGTGGTCCAGGGCCTGACCAGGGCGTACGGGGACTGGATCGGCGCGACCGGCGTCGACGGGTTCCGGCTGGACACCGTCAAGCACGTCAACATGGACTTCTGGCCGCAGTTCAGCCAGGGCATCGAGCGGGCCGCCGAGCGCGCCGGCAAGAAGGACTTCTTCATGTTCGGCGAGGTGTACAGCGCCGACCCGGAGATCAGCTCCAGCTACGTCCGGCAGGGTGGCCTGCCGGCCACGCTCGACTTCGCGTTCCAGGAGGCCGCGCGGGGCTACACCGCCGGCGCCGGTTCGGCGAAGGCGCTGGCCGACGTGTACGCCCGCGACGACCTCTACGCCGCGCGGGACACCGACGCCGGTCGGTTGACCACCTTCCTCGGCAACCACGACATGGGCCGGATCGGCTCGTTCATCGCCGGCGGGGGCACCGACGCGGCCAGCCACCTGCGCCGCGACCAGCTCGCGCACCAGCTGATGTTCCTCACCCGCGGTCAGCCGGTGATCTACTCCGGCGACGAGCAGGGCTTCACCGGCCCCGGCGGGGACAAGGACGCCCGGCAGGACATGTTCGCGTCGTCGGTCCCCGACTACCTCGACGACGACCTGCTGGGCACGGACCGCACCCACGCCAGTGACCAGTTCGACCCCACCCACCCGCTGTACCGGACCATCGCCGAGCTGGGCCGGCTGCGCCAGGCGCACCCGGCGCTGCGCGACGGCGTGCAGGTCACCCGGTACGCCGCCGACGGTCCGGGTGTCTTCGCCGCCTCCCGGATCGCCCCCGGCGACCGCACCGAATACGTGGTGGCGGTCAACAACGCCGACACCGCGCAGACTGTCACCGTGGACACCTGGTCGGCCGGCGCCACCTTCACCGGCATCTACGGCGGCGACGCCACCGGACGGGCAGGCGCCGACGGCAAGCTGACCCTGACCGTGCCGCCACTGTCGGCGGTCGTGCACCGGGCCGGCACGCCCGTCGCGCAGCCGGCCGGGAAGCCGACCATCACCATCACCACCCCCGCCCCGGACGCGCTGGTTGCCACCCGGGCCGCGGTCACCGCCCAGGTGACCGGCGACCCGCTGGCCACCGTCACCGTGGCGGCCCGGGTCGCCGGCGGCCGGTGGACGCTGCTGGGCAGCGCCGACCGGGCGCCGTACACCGTGCAGCACGACCTGACCGGGCTGGCCGGAGGGACGCCGGTGGAGTACAAGGCGGTGGTCCGCGACGGGCGCGGACGTACCGCCACCGCCCGGTCCACCGCGATCGTCGGCACCCCGGCCCAGGGCGCGTCCCGGGAGTGGGCGGTGGTGCACTACCAGCGTCCCGCCGGCGGGTACGACGACTGGGGCCTGTACGCCTGGGGTGACATCGATCCGGCGTACGCCACCGAGTGGCCGAAGGGGCAGCCGTTCGCCGGGGAGGACTCCTACGGCCGGTTCGCCTGGGTGAAGCTCAAGCCGGGCGCGAAGTCGGTGAGCTTCCTGGTGGTCGACTCCAACGGCACGAAGGACGTCGGCGCGGACCGCAGCATCGACGTCACGCAGACCGGCGAGGTCTGGCTCAAGCAGGGCGACCCGGCGATCCACCCGACCCGGCAGGCGGCCACCGGTGAACCGGACCCACCGGTCGAGGAGGGCACCGCGGTCATCCACTACCGGAGGGCCGACGGCAACTACGACGGTTGGGGCCTGCACCTGTGGGACGGCGCCGCCAACCCGACCGAGTGGTCCGCGCCGTTCGAGCCGACCTCCGTCGACGCGTTCGGGGCGGTGTTCCGGGTGCCGCTGGCCGCCGGGGCGACCGGGCTGAACTACATCATCCACCAGGGCGACACCAAGGACCTGCCCGACGACCAGCGGATCGACTTCGCCAGCGCGGGCCGGGAGGTGTGGCTGCTCGCCGCCACCCCGGGACGGCTGCTGCCGTCGACCGCGACCGGCGCCGGCCGGGACACCGACATCACCAAGCAGAAGGCGCACTGGATCGACCGGTCCACCGTGGCCTGGCAGACCGGCCCCACCGACGGCCGGACGTACGCGCTGGTCACCGCCCCGACCGGCGGGGTGGGTGTGGCCGACGGGGAGCTGACCGGGACGTACGCGACGCTGCCGCTGCGGGCGCAGCGCAACGGGCTCACCGAGGCCCAGCGCGCCGCGTTCCCGCACCTGTGGTCGTACCGGAGCTTCACGCTGGACCGGGCGGACCTGGCCAGGGTGCCGGCGGCGCTGCGGGGGCAGCTGCTGGTCACCGAGCGCGACGCCGAGGGTGCCCTGCTCGCCGCGACCGGCGTGCAGATCCCCGGCGTGCTCGACGACGTGTACGCGCCGGCCACCCAGGTCGCGCTCGGGCCGACGTTCGCCGGCCGTACGCCGAGCCTGGCGCTGTGGGCGCCGACCGCCCGGACGGTGTCGCTGCACCTGTTCGACTCGCCCACCGCGCAGCCGACGACGGTGCCGATGCGCCGGGACGACCGCACCGGCGTCTGGTCGGTGCGCGGCAGCCGCGCCTGGACGGGGAAGTACTACCGGTACCAGGTGCAGGCGTGGCAGCCGGCGGCGCAGCGGATGGTCACCGCCTCGGTGACCGACCCGTACTCGGTGGCCGTGGCGGCGGACTCCACGCACAGCCAACTGGTCGACCTGAGCGATCCGGCGCTGGCCCCGGCGGGCTGGCGGACGCTGCGCAAGCCCGCGCCGGTGCCGGCGGCGAAGGCGCAGGTCTCCGAGCTGTCGGTGCGGGACTTCTCCATCGCCGACGACACCGTGCCGGCCGAGCGGCGGGGCACCTTCCTGGCCTTCACCGACCCGAAGACCGCCGGCATGACCCACCTGCGGGCGCTCGGCGACGCCGGTGTCACCCACCTGCACCTGCTGCCGGCGTTCGACTTCGCGACGATCCCCGAGAAGCGGGCCGACCAGCGTCAGCCGGCCTGTGACCTGGCCGCGCTGCCGCCGGACTCCGCCGAGCAGCAGAAGTGCGTGGCGGCGGTCGCCGAGGCCGACGGCTACAACTGGGGCTACGACCCGCTGCACTACACCGTGCCGGAGGGCGGCTACGCCGTCGACCCGGTCGGCGCCGCACGGACCACCGAGTTCCGGCGGATGGTGGCCGGGGTGAACGACGCCGGCCTGCGGGTGGTCATGGACGTGGTCTACAACCACACCTCGGCGGCCGGCACGGACGCGAAGTCGGTACTCGACCAGGTGGTGCCCGGCTACTACCAGCGGCTGCTCGAGGACGGCACGGTGGCCAACTCGACCTGCTGCGCCAACACCGCGCCGGAGCACGCCATGATGGGCAAGCTGGTGGTCGACTCGCTGGTCACCTGGGCCCGGCAGTACAAGGTGGACGGTTTCCGGTTCGACCTGATGGGTCACCACCCGAAGGCGAACATCCTGGCGGTGCGCACGGCGCTGGACCGGCTGACCGTGGCCCGCGACGGGGTGGACGGCAAGGCGATCCTGCTCTACGGCGAGGGCTGGAACTTCGGCGAGGTGGCCAACGACGCCCGGTTCGTGCAGGCCACCCAGGCCAACATGGCCGGCACCGGCATCGGCACCTTCAACGACCGGCTGCGCGACGCGGTGCGCGGCGGTGGACCGTTCGACGCCAACCCCCGGGTGCAGGGCTTCGCCTCCGGGCTCTACACCGACCCGAACGGCGATCCGGTCAACGGGTCACCGGCCGAGCAGAAGGCGCGGCTGCTGCACGCCCACGACCTGATGAAGGTGGGGCTCACCGGCAACCTGCGCGGATACCGGTTCACCGACTCCGCGGGGCGGCAGGTCACCGGCGCGCAGGTGGACTACAACGGCTCGCCGGCCGGCTACACCGCTGCGCCGGGCGAGGCGGTCACGTACGTCGACGCGCACGACAACGAGATCCTGTACGACGCGCTGGCGTACAAGCTGCCGCAGTCCACCGCCGCGGCGGACCGCGCCCGGATGCAGGTGCTGGCGCTCGGCACGGTGGTGCTGGGCCAGGGCACCGGGTTCGTCACGGCCGGCACCGAGCGGCTGCGGTCGAAGTCGCTGGACCGCAACTCGTACAACTCCGGTGACTGGTTCAACCAGATCCGCTGGGGCTGCGAGCGTGGGAACGGGTTCGGCGCCGGCCTGCCGCCGGCGCAGGACAACGAGGACAAGTGGCCGTACGCGAAGCCGCTGCTGGCCGACCCCGCGCTGGTGCCGGACTGCGCGGCGATCACCACCACCGACGCCCGGTACGCCGAGCTGCTGCGCATCCGGGCGTCGTCGCCGGTGTTCGGGCTGAGCAACGCCGAGCAGGTGCAGCAGCGGGTGGCGTTCCCGCTCTCCGGGGAGGCGGAGACGCCCGGCGTGCTGACGATGACGCTGGACGGTCGCGGCCTGGACCCGCGGTGGACGTCGGTGGCGGTGGTCTTCAACGGCACCCCGGACGCCGCGACCCAGCGGCTGCCGGGCCTGCGGGGGGCGGACGTGTCGCTGCACCCCGTCCTGACGACATCGGCCGACCCGACGCTGCGGACGGCCGCGTTCGATCGGGCCACCGGCACGTTCACCGTGCCCCCTCGCAGCGTGGCGGTCTTCGTGCAGCGATAGGGCCCATGTCGACGTCCCTCGCCAGCCCAGGCTCGACCGAGGACTCCGACACAGACCCTGGTTCGCAGGGTGCGGCCCCCTGCCACCTCTGGTGGCAGGGGGCCGACCTTTTCCGTCACTGTTTCCCTGTCGCGTTGCTCAGTTGAAGCAGTCCTCGACGGTGTTGGCGCAGTTGGTGGGGTCGTTGTCGGTGATGGTGGAGTCGTCGTCGAGCTTGACCTTGCCATCGTTGTTGAAGATGCCGCCAGCGATTCCCTTGTCGTGCTTGTCCTTGCCCTTGTCCTTGCCCTTGTCCTTGTCCTCGTTGCCGTTGTCGGCCTTGTTCTTGGTGACCTTGGTGTCGGTCAGGGTCACCTTGCCTTCGTTGTTGTAGATGCCTCCGCCGTTCTTGCCGGCGAAGTTCTCCTTGATCTTGCTGTCGCGCAGGACCAGGGTGGCCGCGTCGTCCTCGCGGTCCTTGTCCTTGGACCAGGAGCCCTGCCAAGCGGCCGGGCCGGACATGCCGCCCCAGTTGTGCTCGTCCTCGAACGGCTTGCCGTTGAAGATGCCGCCGCCGAAGCGGCCGGCGCTGTTCTCGAGGAGCTCGCTGTCGGTGACGGTGGCGGTGCCGCGGTTCTCCTCGTCCTTGTCCTTGCCGCCGTTCCACAGGGCGGTGTTGTGCTTCTTGTCGTCCTTGCTGCTGACGTTGTAGATGCCGCCGCCGTCCTTGTGGGCCTTGTTCTTCTCGATGTTGCTCTTCTTGACCGTCAGGACGGTGTCGACGGCCGCGATGCCGCCGCCGTTCTCGCCGGCGGTGTTGTTCTTGACGAACGTCCAGCTGACCTCGACGAAGCCGTCGCTGCTGGACAGGCCGCCGCCGTTCTTCTTGGCGGTGTTGCCCTCGATCAGGGTCTTCTCGATCGTGACGGTGCCGGCCTTGTTGTTGTCCTTGTCGTCGTCGTGACGGCCGCCGCCGTTGACGTTGTCCTTGCCGTACGGGTCCTTGCCGTGCTCGTCCTTCTTCTTGTCCTTGTCGCCGTGGCCGTTGGCGACGCCGCCGCCGTCCTTGCCGGCGGTGTTGTTGGTGATGCGGGACTCGCCGCCCTTGCCGTCGCGGGACCCGGACACCTTGAGGACACCGGCGTTGAAGATGGCGCCGCCGTCCTTTCCGGCGTGGTTGTTGTCGAAGGTGCTGCTCTCGACGTCAAGCCGGCCGAAGTTGGCGACCGCGCCGCCGTTGTTCTCGGCGCTGTTGAGGAAGAACTTGCTGTTCACCAGGTGCGCCTCGCCGCCCCGCTCGACCAGCAGGCCACCGCCGTCGCCCTCGTGCTCCTTGTCGTCCTTGCCCGACTCCCAGTCCTTGCCGGACTCCCAGTCCTTCTTGTCCTTGCCGGACTCCCAGTCCTTCTTGTCCTTGCCGGACTCGTCGCCGTGCCAGCCGTTCTCGCCCGGCTTCGTCGCGGCGGCTGCGGGCTCCGCGGCCACCGGCTTCGCAGCCCCCGGCTTCGCAGCGGTCGCGGGCTCCGCGGCCACCGGCTTCGCAGCCCCCGGCTTCGCAGCGGTCGCGGGCTTCGCAGCCCCCGGCTTCGCAGCTTCCGGCTTCGCGGCGGTCGCGGGCTCCACGGCCGCCGGCTCCACGGCCCCGGGCTTTGCGGCGGTCGCGGGCTCCACGGCCGCCGGCTCCACGGCCGCGGGCTTTGCGGCGGTCGCGGGCTCCACGGCCGGGGCGGCCGCGGGCTCCACGGCCGCCGGTGCCGGGGCAGGCGCGCCCCCACCGGACCCGGACTGGTAACCAGGAACCGCCTTCTTCGCCGGCTCCTTGTCCTTGTCGTGCTTGTCGTCCTTGCGACGGTCTTCGCCAGCGGCACCGTTGCGGACCTCGACGTCCTTCAGCGTCAGGTCACCGCCGTTGGCGACGCGGAAGATCCGGAACCCTTCCTCGGCCTCCCGCTTGATCGTCGAGCCGTTGCCCTCGATGGTGATCTCCTGCTTGATCGTCGGCAGGCCCGCCTCGGACTTCTTGTCGTGCTCGTCGAGTTCGTAGGTGCAGTTGGGGGCCAGCTTCAGCGTGCCGCCATCGTCACGGTTGGCCAGGTCGAGGGCCTCGACGAGGGCATCGTCGTCGCACTCCACCTCCCGCACCCGGTCCTTGTCGTCCTTGTCCTTGTCCTTGTCGTCCTTGTCCTTGTCCTTGTCGTCCTTGCCCTTGTCGTCCTTGCCCTTGTCGTCCTTGCCCTTGTCGTCCTTGGCCTCGTCCTTGGCCTTGTCCTTGCCGTCGTCGCTGACAAGCTGGGAGGTCGACCACTTGACGTCGGTCAGCCGGTGCGGACCAGTCACGCCCGTGGTGGCGTAGGCGACGCCCGTGAGGCTGACCGCCCCAGCGAGGCCGGCGACGCCGGTGATCAGCCAGAGTCGGCGCCGGCGAAACGGTGAGTTCTTGTCGCGCGCCGCATCATCGTTGTTGCGAAGGTTGTTGGACATCGGAGCTCTTTGCCCTCTCCTTGTACCGACAAGGTCGCTTCGCCGTGGCGAGGCGGCCTTCGCTACAAATCGGTTGTAGCTGCCAAACAACACCGTATGGGAAACTTCCTCACCATGCGTGTGTATCCGAATAAACCCCACATATCGCATGCAGGGGCGCGGACGGCAGGACGGCGGACGGCCAGTGCCGGTCGGGCATGACCGGTGCGGGGAACGCGGCTGGCGGCGGAAAGCCGACGGACGCCACCAAGACGTGGGCCGTGAGGGAAAGCTCGCGGGAATGCCGAGGAGGTGGCTGGCGGCGCAAAGCTCGCGCGGCGGTCGTGGAGGGTCAACGGTGATGCGACGGGCAAGAGCAGCGCACATGACGGCGGGCCCCACCGCTGGCATCCACGACGAGCACGTCGCAGACGCCGGCGGCGAGGCCCGCGTTGTCGTACGTTCGGGGGTCAGCCGGGCAGGCGCTGCCCCGCCTCGCGCTGCTCGGCCAGCCAGGTCTCCACCTCGTCGGAGGTGCGGGGGAGGCCGGCCGACAGGTTCACCGCGCCGGTCGCGGTGACCAGCACGTCGTCCTCGATCCGCACGCCGACGCCACGCAGCTCGGCGGGGACCAGCTCGTCCTCCGGCTGGAAGTACAGACCCGGCTCGACGGTGAGCACGTAGCCCTCGCCCAGCGTGCCGTCGCGGTAGGTCTCCTTGCGGGCGTTCGAGCAGTCGTGCACGTCGATGCCGAGCATGTGGCCGAAGCCGTGCAGCGTCCACCGCCGGTAGACCGACGACTTCTCGTCCATCGCCTCGTCCACGCTCACCGGCAGCAGGCCCAGGTCGGCCAGGCCCTCGGCGAGCACGCGCATGCAGGTCAGGTGGACGTCCTTGAACTTCACCCCGGGCCGGATGGCCTCGATGCCGGCCTGCTGCGAGGCGTACACGATGTCGTAGACCTGCCGTTGCAGGGCGGTGAACCGCCCGCTCACCGGCAGCACCCGGGTCACGTCGGCGGTGTAGAGGTTGGCCCCCTCGACACCCATGTCCATCAGCAGCAGGTCACCCGGCCGGGTGGCGCCGTGGTTGTGCACCCAGTGCAGGATCGTGGCGTGCTCGCCGGCGCCGACGATCGAGCCGTACCCGACGTCGTTGCCGTCGTGCCGGGCCCGCAGGGCGAAGACGCCCTCCAGCAGCCGCTCGGAGACGGCGCGGTCGGCCGGCAGGATCCGGGCCACGTCCTCGAAGCCGCGCACCGTGGCGTCGATCGCGTCCTGGAGTTGGCCGATCTCCCACTCGTCCTTGACCAGCTTCTGCTCGGAGATGGCGATCGCCAGCTCCCGGTCGCGCGGTGGCTGCCCCTCGGCGCGGACCCCGTCGTACGGGCGGACCGCGGCGTCCACCTGGGCGTCGAAGCCGCGCAGCACCCGGGTGCGACCCGGCGCCAGGTCGGCCAGCGTGGCCTCCAGGGCGGTCAGGTCGGCGGTGGGCAGGCCCAGCTCGGTGGACTTCTCGCTGAGCGTGTGCCGCCGGCCCACCCACAGCTCGCCGTGCCGGCTGCGGAAGAACTCGTCGGTCTCCCGCGACGAGCGGGGCCGCATGTACAGCGTGGCGTCGTGCCCGGAGCCGTTCGGGCGCAGCACGAGCACGCTGTCCGGGTCGTGGTCGCCGGTCAGGTAGGCGAAGTCACTGCCGGGCCGGAACGGGTAGCTGGTGTCGTTGGCCCGGACCTTCTCGGTGCCGGTCGGGATCACCAGCGTCTCGCCGGGGAACGCCGCCGAGAGCGCGGCCCTGCGCTTGGCGTAGTTGGGGGCCTCCGGCCGGGGCGCCACCGGGAGCGCGCTGTCCCGCCAGCCCTGCCGCATGAAGGACAGGAACGCCTCCGGGAAGTCCGGATCGTGCGATTCCGTACCGTCCGTCGGCGTACCGTCGGTGCGTCCCTCGGTCATTGCGCCGCTCCCTCCGTGTCGTTGCTGGTCCCGACGGTACCGCGCGCCCGGTTCGCCGTGCCGCCCGCCGGAACGCTCCGGATCGACGGACGGCTGCGACGGGCCTCGGGCGCGCGTGGGAAGATGACCACCATGTGCGGACTCCTGGCCTTCTTCAGCGCGAACGGCAACGCCGCCGCGCACCGCGACCACATCGCCGGAGCGTTGGAATGCCTGCACCACCGCGGGCCCGACGAGACAGGGGTCGAGGTGGTCGGCGACGCCTCCGGCCGGTACGCGGACGGAGTGTTCGCCCACAAGCGGCTCGCGATCATCGACGTCGCGTCGAGTCACGAGCCGCTGCCCTACGCGAACGGCCGTTACCTGCTCACCTTCAACGGTGAGATCTACAACTACATCGAGCTGCGCGACGAGCTGATCCGGGACTTCGGCGCCCAGTTCGCCACGGCCGGCGACGGCGAGGTGATCGTCGCCGGCTACCACTTCTGGGGCGAGCAGGTGCTCACCCGGTTGCGGGGCATGTTCGCGTTCGTCATCTGGGACCGGCAGGAGCGGCGCGCGTTCGGTGCCCGCGACTACTTCGGCATCAAGCCGATGCACTACCTGGAGACCGCCGACGGGCTCTACCTGGCCTCGGAGAAGAAGGCGCTGCTGCCGTTCGCGCACAGCAGCTACCAGGGTGACGCGGGCGTCGACACGGCGAACCTCAGCCACTACCTGACCCTGCAGTACGTCCCCGAGCCCGGCACCCTGCACAAGGGCATCAACCGGATCGGCTCCGGGGAGTACCTGACCTGGACGCCGGGCGGGCGGATCGACGTACGCCGGTGGTACCGGCCGGTGTTCCGGCCGGCGCCGGTCGACGACGAGCAGAAGCTGTACCACGAGATCCGGGAGACGCTGCGGGAGAGCGTGCGCATGCACATGCGCTCCGACGTGCCGGTCGGCTCGTTCCTGTCCAGCGGCATCGACTCCACGGCGGTGGTCGCGCTGGCCCGGGAGTTCAACCCGAACATCCTCACCTTCACCGTCGGCTACGACGTGCCGGGCTATTCGGAGATCGACGTCGCCCAGGACTCGGCCCGGCACCTGGACGTCACCACCATCCCCACCAAGATCGGTCCGCAGGACATGATCGACGCGCTGCCGAAGATCGTCTGGCACCTGGACGACCCGGTGGCCGACCCGGCGCTGGTGCCGCTCTACTTCGTGGCGAAGAAGGCCGCCGAGCACGTCACGGTGGTGCTCTCCGGCGAGGGGGCCGACGAGTTCTTCGGCGGCTACACGATCTACCGGGAGCCGCTGTCGCTCAGCGGCGTCAACGGCCTGCCCGGCGGGGTGCAGAAGGGGCTGCGCGCGGTCTCCAAGGCCATCCCGCAGGGGGTGAAGGGCAAGAGCTTCCTGGAGCGCGGCACCACCCCGATCGAGGAGCGCTACTACGGCAACGCCCGGATGTTCACCGAGGAGGAGAAGCAGCACCTGCTGCGCCGCTACGACCCCTCGGTGCGCTACACCGACGTGACCGCCCCGATCTACGCCGAGTGCATGGAGCTCGACGACGTCACCAAGATGCAGTACGTAGACCTCTACACGTGGCTGCGCGGGGACATCCTGGTCAAGGCCGACCGGATCTCGATGGCCCACTCGCTGGAGGTGCGGGTGCCGTTCCTCGACCGCGCGGTGTTCGAGGTCGCGGCGAAGATCCCGGTCGACCTGAAGCTGCCGCCGCGCTCCGACGCCACCAAGTACGCGATGCGTCAGGCGTTGCAGGGCGTCGTCCCGCCGGCGATCGTCAACCGCAAGAAGCTGGGCTTCCCGACCCCCACGCGGGTCTGGCTGCGCGGCGAGATGTACGAGTGGGCCCGGCACGTGCTGAGCACCTCGGGCGCCGGCGACCTGCTCGACCTGTCGTACGCGCTGCGGCTGCTCGACGAGCACAAGCGGGAGGAGGCCGACCACTCCCGAAAGGTGTGGACGGTGCTGATCTTCTGCATCTGGCACGCCATCTTCGTCGCCAAGACCCTCGACCCGGGCATCCAGCGCAACCAGTCCGCCCTGCTGACGAAGCCCGTCGTAGGTTCCATGGTCCGCTGACCCCGGGCCCCCGTCCGTCCCTGTCGATCAAGAGGTTTGCGTCATCCGGAGTCGTTCCGGTGACGCAAACCTCTTGGTCGTTTGGGGCCGGGACGGGGTCAGCGGCGGGCGCAGGTGACCGTGGGCAGGGTGTTGGTGCCTGTCGTGCTGGCCAGGAAGCCGAAGGTTGTCGTGCCTTCCGGTGCGACCGTGCCGTTGTGCGCGACGTTGGTGGCCGTCACCGATGAGCCGGACGACGTCTGGGTGGCGTTCCAGACCTGACTGATCGACTGTCCGCTGGGCCAGGTCCAGCTCGCGGTCCAGCCGGCGAACGGCGTACTGCCGTGGTTCATGATCATGACTTCGCCCTGGAAGCCGCCCTGCCACGCGCTGACGACCCGGTAGACCGCCATGCAGTCACCGCCGGACGGCGGCGGCGTGGTGGGGTTCGGCGGCGGAGTCGTCGGGTTGGGTGGGGGAGTCGTCGGGTTCGGCGGCGGGGTGCCGCCCGGACCCACGCCGGTCACCTGGCCGTTGCCGCCGTCGAAGGTCACGTCGGAGCAGCCGAAGAAGTTCTCCTGCGAGTCCGAACGCACCCAGCGGGAGTAGATGATGTGCCGGCCGCTCTTGCCCGACGGCAGGTTGCCGCTGAAGTAGTAGTGCCCCTCGTTGGTGCCGACCCCGCCCCGCTGCGGCGGGTTGGTCACCGTCAGGAACGGCTGCTCCTCCAGGTCGCTCCAGGCCAGCGCCCGGGTCGGGCTCCAACTGTTCTTGGTCACGTAGAAGTAGAACGTGCCCGGGTGGTGCGCCCAGTTGCTGTAGCGGAAGTCCAGCCGGGCGCCGGCGGTCAGGTGGGTCAACGGCCAGTCGGTGCGCGGCAGGTCGTAGCCGCGGTAGCCGGGGTTGCCGCCACTGCACAGCTGCCCGTCCGGGATGAAGCCGACGGTCCGGCCACCGGCGTCCGAGCGCAGCACGCTGAACCAGTTGTAGAGCGAGTTCGCGCCGCTCTGCGCCACGGCCGCGGAGCACGCCGGGTTGTTCGGCCGGATCTCGCCGGTCTGGCTCAGGCCGTCCTGCCAGCACAGGAAGGTGCGACTGCCCGGCGTCATGGCCGCGCCGTGCGCGGCGGCCGGCTCCGGGCTGGACGCCAGGGCGACGGCGCCGAGGGTGAGGGTCACGGCCGCGGTGAGCAAGGCGGCCGTACGGGAACGGTTCACGGGTTCTCCTGACTCGCGAGGCGCGCCGCCCTAGCCGCCCCGCCGCAATCGGGTGGGATGTGGCCTGGTCGCCCCGCTGAGAGCGGAAGCGACGATCACGGTGCCGTGCCCCGGCAGGGAACCGGCCGGTGGACACGCGCCGTCAACGGTCCCTGTCGTGGACCGGCGCCCTCGCGTCGAACGAACCCGGCAACCGGCGGCGCGGCAGCCCTCGCACCGCCCGGTACGCGCCATCCCACCACGCCGTCCAGCCGCAGCGCAATAGTCAGCTCTCGATGTGTCAGACCATCCTCAGAGCAGCTTCTCCAGGGTGATCGGCAGCTCGTACTGCCGACGGCCGGTGGCGTCGTGCACGGCGTTCGCGATGGCGGCGGCCGCGCCCACCACGCCGATCTCCCCGACGCCCTTCATCCCGAGCGGGTTCACCACCTCGTCGTGCACCTCGACGGTGTCCACCACCACGTCCGGCGCGTCCGCGTTGACCGCCACCAGGTAGTCGCCGAGGCTGGCGTTGGCCCAGCGACCCGACCGCGGGTCCATCCGGGTGGCCTCCAGCAGCGCCTGGCCGAGCCCCCACAGCATGCCGCCCATCAACTGGCTGTGCGCGGTCTTGCGGTTGAGCACCCGGCCGGGTGCGAACACCCCGACCATCCGGCGTACCCGGACCACGCCGAGTTCGGCGTCGACCGCGACCTCGGCCATCTGCGCGCCGAAGGTGTGCAGCCCGTACCCGGCGTCCTGCGGTGGCGGCGTCCAGGTGCCGAGCACCTCCACGTCCGGGGTCAGGGTGCGCCGCATCAGGTCGGCGTACGTCTCGCCGACGTCGGGCCGGTCGCGCCGCGCCATCCGGCCGTCCTGCACGACGACCCCGGCGGGGTCCGTGCCGTGCAGGGGGGAGTGGTCGTCGGCGACCGCGCGCCCGATCAGCTCGTCGCGAAGCTGGGTCGCCGCCAGGTGTACGGCGGAACCGACCGCGCTGGTGCCCGCGGAGCCCACGGCGGCGGTGACGTTCGGCAGGTCACTGCTGCCGCCGACGAACCGCACCCGCTCCACCGGCAGGCCGAGCACGTCCGCCGCGACCTGGGTCATCGCGGTGTAGACGCCGGTGCCGAACTCCGACACGCCGGCCTCGACGACCGCGGTGCCGTCGTTGTAGAGCCGGGCCCGTGCGCGCTGCGGGTTCACCGGTTGGGTCACCGGGTAGAGCGCGCTGGCCATGCCACTGCCGAGCAGCCACTGGCCCTCGCGCCGGGGCCGCGAGTCGCGGTCACGCCAGCCGAACAGCTCGGACGCCCGCTCGTAGCACTCCTTCAGCCCGCTGCTGGACCACGGGTGCCCGCTCTCGGGGTCGGTGTCGGAGTAGTTGCGCAGCCGCAGCTCCAGCGGGTCGATCCCGATCCGCTCGGCCAGCTCGTCCATCGCGCATTCGAGGGCGAACATGCCGGTCGCCTCACCGGGGGCGCGCATGAAGGTCGGGGTGATCGTGTTGCCCCGGACCAGGTGGTAGATCCCCTCGTAGTGGGGGCTCGTGTACGCCACCGCCGGGCTCTGCAACGACGGCTCCGCCCAGTCGTCGAAGCGGGAGGTGAGCGAGAGCTTGTGGTGGCGCAGCGCGGTGATCCGGCCGTCCGCGTGGGCGCCCAGGGTGATCCGCTGCTCCTGCTCCTCGCGGTGCCCGCAGGAGGTGAACATCTGCTCCCGGGTCAGCGCCAGCCGCACCGGCCGGCCGACCTGCCGGGCCGCGAGCGCGGCCAGCGCCGGGTGGTGCCAGATCATCGCCTTGGAGCCGAAGCTGCCACCGACGGCGTGGCTCACCACCCGGATCGAGATCGGCGGCAGGCCGAGCAGCGCCGAGACGGTGAACTGGGTGGCGTTCGGCCCCTGGGTCGAGTCGTAGATGGTCAGCCGGTCGACGTCCTCCCAGACCGCGGTGCTGGCGGACGCCTCGATCGGGTTGTGGTGGTTGGGCGCGAAGCGGTACGTCGCGTCCACGCACACCTCCGCCTCGGCCAGCGCCTTCGCCACGTCACCGCGGGACCCGTGCCCCGGCAGCAGCCCGCCGAAGATCCGCTCGGGCACGTACGCCTGGTCCCGGGCCTGGTCGAGCACGGTGATGGCGGGTGTGGAGGCGTATTCGACGCGGATCAGGGTGCCCGCGTGCTCGGCGCGTTCGATGGTGTCGGCGACCACGAGGGCGATCGGCTGACCGGCGTAGTGGATCGTCTCGTCCTGCATCGGGAAGAAGGTCTGGCCCGGCGCGGCCAGCCCGGCCAGCGACGGGAGCAACTTCGGCACGGTGGCGACCCGGTCCAGATCGCGATGGGTGAACACGGCCAGCACCCCGTCGGCCTGCTCGGCCTCGACGGTGTCGATCGCGGTGATCCGGCCGCTGGCCACCGTGGCGCTCACCAGCACGGCGTGGACCAGGCCGGTCACCGCGACCTCGGCGGAGTAGCGGGCCTCGCCGCGAACCTTGGCGCGCCCGTCCACCCGGTTGAGCGTGGCGCCGATCGCCGGGCTCATGCCGAGCCCTCCCGCTGGGTCAGCTGTTCCAGGGCCCGGACGATCGTCCGCCGGGCCAGCTCGATCTTGAAGGCGTTCATGCCGTGCGACACCGCCGGCGCCAGCTCGGCCGCCGCCGCCCGGCTGAACGACTCGGTGGTCGCCGGAGCGCCGGCGAGCACCTGCTCCGCCGCCCGGGCCCGCCACGGTTTGGTGGCCACCCCACCCAGGGCCAGCCGCACCTCCGTGATCCGACCGCCGCCGACCGAGATGGCCACCGCGACCGAGGCGAGCGCGAACTCGTACGACTCGCGATCACGGATCTTGATGTACCGGGAGGTGGCCGCGACCAGCGCCGGCGGCAGGTCGATTCCGGTCACCAGCTCGCCGTGGGTCAGCGGGTGTTCCCGCTCCGGGGTCTCGCCGGGAAGCAGGAAGAAGTCGTCGATCGGGATGCTCCGCGTGCCGCCCGGCCCCTCGGTCTGCACCACGGCGTCCAACGCCACCAGCGCGACGGCCAGGTCGGACGGGTGCGTGGCGATGCAGCGCTCGCTGGTGCCGAGCACGGCGTGCCCCCGGTTGATCCCCTCCAGTGCGCCGCACCCGCTGCCGGGGACGCGCTTGTTGCAGGGCGCCGCGGTGTCGCGGAAGTAACCGCACCGCACCCGCTGCAACAGGTTGCCGCCGAGGGTGGCCATGTTGCGCAGCTGCGGGGAGGCGCCGAGCAGCAGCGCCTCGGCGACCATCGGGTAACGGCGGACCAGCTCCGGTTCCTCGGCCACGTCGCTCATCCGGGCCAGCCCGCCGAGCCGCAGCCCGCCGCCGGGCAGCTCCTCGACGCGGTTCAGCGGCAGGTCGTTGATGTCGACGAGGCGACGCGGCTGCTCGACGTAGATGCGCAGCAGGTCGATCTGGTTGGTGCCGCCGGCCAGGAAGGCGCTGTCCGGGTCGGCGCTCACCGCGCCGATCGCGGTGCCGACGTCGGTGGCCCGGGAGTAGCTAACGGGCCGCATCGGCGGTGCCTCCCTGGTCGCGGACCCGGCGGATGGCCGCGCGGATGTGCGGGTACGCGGCGCAGCGGCAGATGTTGCCGCTCATCCACTCCCGGATCTCCATGTCGTCGCCGGCGTGCCCCTCGGCCAGCAGCGCCACCGCGGACATGATCTGCCCGGGTGTGCAGTAGCCGCACTGGAAGGCGTCGCAGTCCAGGAACGCCTGCTGCACCGGGTGCAGGGTGTCCCCGTCGGACAGCCCCTCGATCGTGGTCACCTCGCGGTTCTCGCAGGTGATCGCCAGGGTCAGGCAGGACAGCACCCGGCGTCCGTCCACCCACACCGTGCAGGCACCGCAGGCCCCCTGGTTGCAGCCCTTCTTGGTCCCGGTCAGCTCGAGCCGGTCGCGCAGGGCGTCGAGCAGGCTGACCCGTGGCTCGATGGTCGCCGCCCGGGGCTCCCCGTTCACCTGAAGGTGGACCTCGACGGCGCCGGGACCGCGGACCACCGCGTGGTCCGGGCTCGGCGCGGTACGCAGCGCCTGGTAGGACTTCACCAACTCGCACCCCCTCCTGGTGAAATCGACCATATCCTTCGCATAAGACTGGTTTGGGGCTTTCGAGGCGATGCCGCCGGGCCGATGGGCTCGGCCGGCACGGGCCGGCCGACGCGGCGGCGAGACGGAGAGGCGGCAGCGCGTGCCGGACGTGTTCGACGAGGTGCACCGGCGCTGCCGCGCCGGCGAGGCCGTCGCCCTGGCCACCGTCGTCGCCACCTGGCGGTCCGCGCCACAGCCGCCCGGCGCCGCCATGCTGGTCGCGGCCGACGGCACGGTCACCGGCAGCGTCTCCGGTGGCTGCGTCGAGGCCGACCTCTACGAACGGGCCCGCCACGTGCTCGACACCGGCACCCCCGAGCTGACCCGCTACGGAATCAGCGACGACACCGCGTACGCCGTGGGCCTGACCTGCGGCGGCGTGCTCGACGTGTTCGTGGAACGGATCGACGGTGGCGGCCTCGCGGAGCTGGCCGCAGTCGACGCGGCGCGCCGGTCCGGCCAACCGGTGGCGGTGGTCACCTGCGTGGCGGCCGACGCCGGCGATCCACCCGGCGCGGTGCCGGCCGACCCGGCGGGGCGGCTGGGCCGGCGGCTCGTGCTGACCGGAGAGCGGGTGAGCGGCTCGCTCGGCGACGACCGGCTGGACGCCGCCGCCACCGCCGACGCCCTCGGCCTGCTCGCCGCCGGGCACAGCGGGGTGCTCCGGTACGGCTACCACGGCCAGCGCCGGGGCAGCGGCCTGAGCCTCTTCGTGGCCACGTACGCCACCCCACCCCGGATGATCGTCTTCGGGGCGATCGACTTCGCCGCCGCGGTGGCCCGGATCGGCGCGTTCCTCGGCTACCGGGTGACCGTCTGCGACGCCCGCCCGGTCTTCGCCACCACCCCACGCTTCCCCGAGGCCGACGAGGTGGTGGTGCAGTGGCCGCACCGCTACCTGGGGGCCGAGCTGGACGCAGGCCGTGTCGACGGGCGGACGGTGGTCTGCGTGCTGACCCACGACCCGAAGTTCGACGTGCCGCTGCTGGCGCTGGCGCTGCGCCACCGGCTGGCGTACGTCGGCGCGATGGGGTCGCGGCGCACCCACGACGAGCGGCACAAGCTGCTGCGCGAGGCGGGGCTCAGCGCGGAGCAACTCGCTCGGCTCGCCTCGCCGATCGGGCTGGACCTCGGTGGGCGTACCCCGGAGGAGACCGCGGTGAGCGTGGCCGCCCAGATCGTCGCGGGCCGCTGGGGCGGGACCGGCCGCCCGCTGACGGCACTCGCCGGGCCGATCCACCGGGCGGGGTAGCGCCCCGGCCGCCTCCCGCGTGTCCCCGGGCGGTCGGACCCGTGCCTTCGGCGCCCACCGGGCCGTGCGCTGTGCCAGCCTGGTGCCACGCCGAACGACGACGCGGGCGGCGGGCGACGACGAAGGGACCGGCATGGGATACGCGGTGGTGCTCGGCGAGGCGCTCGTCGACCTGCTCGACGCCGAGCGCGACGGCGAGCGGGTCTACCGGCAGGCGATCGGCGGCGCGCCGCTCAACGTCGCCGTCGGGGTGGCCCGGCTCGGCGGCGCGGCCCAGTACGTCGGTTCTCTCGGCGACGACGTGCTGGCCGACCGGATCCGCGCCTTCTTGACCGACACCGGCGTCGGGCTGGCCGGCGCGGTCACGGTGCCGGCGCCGACCACCCTCGCGGTGGTCACCTTCGCCGGCCCGGAACCCGACTTCCGCTTCTACGGTGAGCCGCCCTCCTATGGCCTGCTCGCGCCCGAGGATCTCAACCTGGCGCTGCTGGAGGGCGCCGACGTGCTCTACTGCGGCTCCGTCGTGCTGCTCCACCCCGGCACGCTGGCCGCCGCCCGCCGTGCCTGGGCGCTCGCCACCGGCCTGCGGGTCTTCGACCCGAACGTGCGCCCCCGGCTCCTGGACGGGCCGGCCGCGCTGGCCGGGCTGCGCGAGGTCGTGGCCGAGTTCGCGGCCGGCGCGCACGTGGTCAAGCTGAGCACCGCCGACGCCGAGCTGCTCTACCCGGGCGAGCCGGTCGAGGGGGTGGCCGCGTACCTGCGCGAGCTGGGTGCCGCGACGGTGGTGGTGACGCTCGGCGCGGCCGGGGCCGTGCTGGCCGCCGCCGACGCCGACCCGGTCCGGGTGCCCGCCGCCCGGATCACCGCGGTGGACGCCACCGGCGCCGGCGACTCGGTGATGGCCGCGTTGATCGCCGACCTGCTCCTCGCCGGTGAGCCGACCAGCCCTGCGGGCTGGGTCGAGCGGGTGGCGTTCGCGCTGCGGGTGGCCGGGCTGGTCTGCGAGTCACCGGGCGGCGCCACCGCCATGCCCACCCGCGCCGACGTCGATCGCCGCTTCGGAGGTCAGGCGGTGCCGTCGAGCTCGCGGTAGCCGCGGCGGGCGGCGATCAGGGCGGCGCGGGCGCCGAAGGGCGCCTCGGCGGCGATCCGCTCCGGTGGCGCGCTGCCGGTGTGCCCGGCCCGGATCAGCCAGGCCAGCTTCGCCAGCGCGCCGTGCTGGGCCCGGACGAACTCGACGTCCACCGGGTCGCCGTGACCCGGCACCACCACCGTGCCCGGGGTGGTCAGCCGGAGCAGGTCGGCGACCGCGTCCGGCCACTGCAGGGGGTACGAGTCCTCGAAGGCGGGCGGGCCGCTCTGCTCCACCAGGTCCCCGGCGACCAGCACGTCCGCGTCGGGCACGTGCACCACCAGATCGGCGTCGGTGTGCCCCCGCCCGGGGTGACGCAGCAGCACCCGCCGGCCGCCCAGGTCGAGCGCCGTCTCGGTGAGCACGGGGTGCGTCGGCGCGAGCAGCGGCGTGTCGGCCAGCTCGGCGGCGAGCGCCGGGTGCTCGTCGCGCACCTCCTCGTACGCCTCGCGGCGCAGCCGCTCCGGCTGCTCGCGCAGGGCCGCGGCGGCCAGCTCGTGCGCGTACACCGGGCGGGGCGGGTCGCCGGCCAGGACGGCGTTGCCGAAGCAGTGGTCGTAGTGGTGGTGGGTGTTGACCAGCGTCAGCGGACGGTCGGTCACCACCCGGACGGCGGCGGCCAGCTCGGTGGCCTGCGCTGCGGAGGAGAGCGTGTCCACCAGCAGTGCCTCGTGGTCGCCGACGACCAGGGTGACGTTGACCCGCAGCAGCGGCTCGGTCAGCACGTGCACCCGGTCGGCGACCTCGACGAATCCGCTGGTCACGATGCCCGCCCGGCACGGTCGACGAAGCGTTGCCGGTCCACCAGGATGCGGTCCACGCGCCCCCGGGCCACCGTCTCGTCACCGTCGCTGACGGTGACCTCGAACGACAGCCGGCGACCGTCGACGGCCGCCAGCACGGCCTGCGCCCGGACCGTCCGGCCGACCACGGTCGGCGCCAGATGCTCCAGCGCGACCCGGGTCCCCACGGTGGTCGACCCGGACGGCAGGTGGGTGGCCGTCGCCGCGACGGTGGCCGCCTCGGCCAGCGCGAGCACCCGGGGTGTGCCCAGGACCGGTACGTCCCCGGAACCGACCGCCCAGGCGGTGTCCGCGTCGGTGACGGTCAACTCGACCCGGGCGGTCAGACCCGGCGTGAAGGCCGGCTCGGGCTGCTCCTGCATGGTCGCCAGCCTAGGTGCTCGCCGCGCCCGCCGAGCACTCGCCCGGCGATCCGGCCGCGCCGGCCGTCCCACCTCTGGAGCGGTCCGGCGGGTGGTCGCCGTCGGTCGATGCCGCCCCCGTCGTTAACCTTGACCGCGATGGCCGTCGTGACTGACCCCCAACCCCCCGCCCGGACCGACCCGCCCGCGTCCCCGGACGGGGGCCGCCGGCGCATCGTCGCCATGACGATATGGGCGGTCGCCTTCGTGGCCGCCTGGCTGGGCATCGGGTTACCCACCGACCCCGCGTACGCGTTCGTGTGGATCTGGGCCGGCACCATCGCCTGGAACAGCGAACGGCCGTGGCGCAGCCACCTGCGCTTCGCCCGGGACTGGGTGCCCGTGGTGCTGCTGCTCGCCGCGTACAACCTCTCCCGGGGGTTCGCCGACAACGGGGCCACCCCGCACGCGATGGAGCTGATCGTCGCCGACCGGTTCATGTTCGGTTGGGCCACGGGCGGCGAGGTGCCCACCATCTGGTTGCAGCAGCGCCTCTACCACCCCGACGTGCACTGGTACGACATCGCGGCGAGCTGGGTGTACTTCTCGCACTTCGTGGTGGCGCTGGCCGCCGCCGCGGTGCTCTGGCTGCGCGACCGGCACCGCTGGGCGGCGTACATGCGGCGCTGGGGCTTCCTCTGCGCCGCCGGCCTGGCCACCTACTTCATCTACCCGGCCGCGCCGCCGTGGTGGGCGGCGCAGAACGGCCTGCTCACCGAGGTCGCCCGGATCTCCACCCGGGGGTGGAAGGCGTTCGGCATGCACGGCGCCGGCAACGTGCTCAACGCCGGCCAGATCGCCTCGAACCCGGTCGCCGCGATGCCGTCGCTGCACACCGCGTGGGCGCTGTTCGTGGTGCTCTTCTTCCTGACCGCCACCCGCCGCCGCTGGTGGCCGCTGCTGCTCGCGTACCCGCTGGCGATGACCTTCACCCTGGTCTACTCGGGTGAGCACTACGTGATCGACGTGCTGGTCGGCTGGGCGTACGTCGGGCTGACCTTCCTGGTGGTCGGCCTGGCCGAGCGCGGGTGGGCGGCGCTGCGGGCCCGTCGCGCCGGGCCCGCGCCGGCTACCGCCGACCCGCCGCCTGGGGAGATCACCGGCGCGGACGACACCGCCGGCCCGCCGGCGTCGGATCGAGCGGTGCCGGTCGCGGCGGGCGACGCCGACCAGCCCGCGGTACCCGCCGAGCGCTGACACCGCCGGGTCGACCGGCCGCGGCGGAACAGGTCAGCCGGAGCGGCGGGCGGCGTGCGCGCGGGCGGTCAGCTCGGCAGCCAGTGCCCACGCCTCCGCCAGGTCCCGGTCCTGCGCCGCGGCGCCCGACCCGCCGGCGGTGTCCGCGTGCACGGTGGCCAGGCCCAGCCGGCGCTGCGCCGGCCCCTGCACCACCCGCACGCTCTGGATCCGGGCGTACGGCACGATCGCCACCTGCCGGGTGAGCAGACCGGAGCGGGTGGCGAAGACCCGCTCGAACAGGCCGGCACCCAGCGCGCGCCTGCCCAGTGGGTGCAGCCAGCGGGTGCGGGGCGGCGGTGGGCTCAGCGCCAGCGCGTCGAGGCGCACCCCCGGCAGCACCTCGGCGACGATCATCGTCGCGGTCGGCAGGTCACCGACCGGCAGCAGTCGGTCCGGCCGGTTGCGGTCGTCGGCCTCCGCGACGGAGTACCCGGCCACCTCCAGCCGCAGCCGCAGCCAGCCCTTCACCCGCCACAGCAGCGGCCAGGTGGCCCGTACGGTCTGCACCCGGTCCAGCGGCACGGTCTGCGCCCGGGTCTCCAGCAGGCCGTTGTGCACCCGCAGCGTGCCGCCGTCGCGGGCCAGCCGGAAGTTCCAGTCGTCGAGGACCCGGCGGATCGGTTGCAGCAGCACGCCGGCCATCGCGGTCAGCGTGCTCGCCACCGCGACGAACGACCACGACCCCGCCGTGATGAACTGCACAACGACGAAGGCCAGACCGAACGGGAGCAGGAACGCCTGCGGGGTGAGCAGCTGGCTGACCAGCAGGTTCTGGTTGCGTACCGCGTGCAGCGGGCGGCCCGGTGCCGCCGCCTGCGGCACCGTGCCGGGGGCAGCCGGGGGCACCGTGAGGCCCGGCGCGGGCGGCTGTGACGCCCGGCCGGCGATCGCCAGCAACCGCTCGCGCAGCCGGGCGGCGTCGGCCACCCCGAGGTACGCCAGCGGCGCCTCGGTCTTGCCCCCGCCGACCACCTCCAGCCGCAGCTCGGCCAGGCCGGTGAGCTGGGCCAGCAGCGGCCGGACCACCTCCACGGCCTGCAACCGCTCCAACGGGATGGCCCGGGTACGTCGCCAGAGCAGCCCCTCGTACACCCGCAGCTCGCGGCCCACCACGTGGTAGCCGGTGTTGTACCAGCTGATCACCGACAGCACGGTCGCCCCGAGCGCCAGCACCACCACCATTGCCGCGAACCAGCCGAAGCCGACCCGGGACAGCGTCGACCAGGACAGCCCGGCGATCACCACGACCAGCGACTTGGCCCCGTGCAGCAGCGGGCTGAGCGGGTGCAGTCGCTGGCGCGGCTCGCCGTCGCCGGCCACCGGCGGCACCGGCCAGTGATAGGGCGCCCCGGGCGGGACAGCCCCGTAGGGCAGCGCGCCGCCGGGCTGCCCAGCGCCGTAGGGCGGGGCTCCACCGGGAGGCGGACCGGCGGGCGGTGCGCCGCCGGACGGCAGGGGCGGCCCGGTGCCCGGGTCGGCGGGACGGTCGCTCATCGGGCCGGCCTCCGGCGCGGCCGGCGGTCGCCCGGACGGGCGCTCACAGTCCCTCCGCCCGGTCCTCGCCCAGCGCGGTGAGCCGGTCACGCAGCCGGGACGCCTCCGCCGGGCGCAGCCCCGGCACCCGGGCGTCGCTCGCCGCCGCCGCCGTGTGCAACTGCACGGTGGCCAGGTTGAACGCGCGTTCCAGCGGCCCGGCGCTGACATCGACGAACTGCATCCGGGAGTACGGCACGATGGAGAGCCGCCGGATGAGCAGCCCGTGGCGGACCAGCAGGTCGTCCTCCCGCTCGGCGTACCCCCAGGCACGGACCGCGCGGACGATCGCCACGGCCCGCCAGGCGCCGAACACCAGCACGGCGGCGAGAGCGAGCCCGAACAGGCCGTGACCACTCACGGCCCAGCCGATCGCCGTCACCGCCAGCCCGATGGCGAGCACCACGGCCAGCCGGATCAGCTCCACCCAGATCAGGTCGGAGGAGATCGGCTGCCAGCGGACGGTGTCCGGCCAGGGCTCCAGTGGCCCCCGCCCCACCGACCCCTCCGTCAACAGCGGACCAGGTGCACCGGCGGCCAGGCCGGGTGCACCGGTGGCCGGCGACGGACCCGGCGGAAGCAGGCCGGGCGGCGGCAGGTCCGGCGGGCGAGGGTCGGCGTCGTACCCGCCGGCTGGCGGCAGGGCGCCGGGCGGCAGCGGGGCGGGTGACGACGCGTCGGGCGGGGCAGGATCCGGGCCGAGCGTGCCCGGTGCCGGGAACGCGCCGGGCGGCGGAGGCGGTGCGGTGGGCGGCCGGGAGGCAGAGGTGGGGCCGGGGGAAGCCGATGGGTCGACGCGGTCCTCCGCGCTCACCGATGGGATCCGTCCTGATCGGCAGCGGCGTGAGACGCCACGCTGCTGTGCCACCTGGTTCGCTCGCTGCGCTCGCTCACGCCGCGGCCTCGCTCCGCTCGGCAGCGGCGTGAGACGCCACGCTGCTGTGCCACCTGATTCGCTCGCTGCGCTCGCTCACATGTCGAGGGTAGGCGATCCGGGCACCGGATTGACGGCACGCAGGAAGCCGCGAGCGTCCAGGAAGTCGCCGAGGTTGCCGCGGTGCTCGTCGCAGGCCAACCAGGTCTTGCGCCGCTCGGCGGTGTGCAGCCGGGGATTGTTCCACTCCAGCGCCCAGACGGCGGGGGCGCGGCAGCCGCGGGCCGAGCAGATCAGGGCCTCGCCGGCGGGGGAGGGGTTGCTCATCCCGGCCAGTCTAGGGCGGCGGGACGGAGGGCTTGAGCGCCGGGCGGCCACGGGGGGAGCCGCCCGGCGACGGGGTGAATCGTACACGCGGCGGCCCGGTTCGTGTCCACCCCGCGACGCGTGATCCGGCTGCTGGGGACGGCACGGCGAAAATCGGCTTCTCCCCACCTCGACACTCAGGAAGGCGTGCGAGTCTTGATACCGCATCAGCCGCGACGACCGACCAACGCTGTGGAGGACCGGTGGCCCAGCCGACCATGCCCGACGCCCCGACGCCGAACGGGGCGGCCCCGGCGGAACCCGCGCCGGTGACCACACCCGCGCAGGACGCCACCCTGCTGGAGCGGGCGCTGTTCGAGATCAAACGGGTCATCGTCGGTCAGGACCGGATGGTCGAGCGGATGTTCGTCGCGCTGCTCGCCCGCGGCCACTGTCTGCTCGAAGGGGTGCCCGGGGTGGCCAAGACCCTGGCCGTGGAGACCCTCGCCAAGGTCGTCGGCGGGTCCTTCGCCCGGGTGCAGTTCACCCCGGACCTGGTGCCGGCCGACATCATGGGCACCCGGATCTACCGGCAGTCGAGCGAGAAGTTCGACGTCGAGCTGGGCCCGGTCTTCGTCAACTTCCTGCTCGCGGACGAGATCAACCGGGCTCCGGCCAAGGTGCAGTCGGCGCTGCTGGAGGTGATGAGCGAGCGGCAGGTGTCCATCGGCGGGGAGAGCCACCGGGTGCCCGACCCGTTCCTGGTGATGGCCACCCAGAACCCGATCGAGCAGGAGGGCGTGTATCCGCTGCCGGAGGCGCAGCGGGACCGGTTCCTCATGAAGATCGTGGTGGGTTACCCGACCGACGCCGAGGAGCGGGAGATCGTCTACCGGATGGGCGTCGCCGCGCCGGAGCCGACGGCGGTGTTCGACACCCCCGACCTGATCGCCCTGCAACGCAAGGCGGACCAGGTCTTCGTGCACAACGCGCTGGTGGACTACGCGGTCCGCCTGGTGCTGGCCACCCGCGCGCCGGCCGAGCACGGCATGCCCGACGTCGCCCAGCTGATCCAGTACGGGGCGAGCCCCCGCGCCTCGCTCGGCCTGGTCCGGGCCACCCGCGCGCTGGCGCTGCTGCGGGGGCGGGACTACGCGCTGCCGCAGGACGTGCAGGACATCGCCCCGGACATCCTGCGGCACCGGCTGGTGCTCAGCTACGACGCGCTCGCCGACGACGTGCCGGCCGACCACATCGTGCACCGGGTGATGTCCACCATCCCGCTCCCGGCAGTCGCTCCCCGGCAGCAGGCCAGCCCGTCGTCGACCGCCCCGCCGCCGGGCGCTGGCTGGCCCGGGCAGCGGCCGTGACCTCACCCACCCCTCGACCCGCTCCCGTCCCCGACCGCAGCGAGGCCGTGCTGTCCCGGCTCCAGTTGCTGGTCACCCGCAAGCTCGACGGCCTGCTCCAGGGCGACTACGCCGGCCTGCTCCCCGGTCCGGGCAGCGAGGCGGGGGAGTCGCGGGAGTACCGCGCCGGCGACGACGTGCGCCGGATGGACTGGCCGGTCACGGCACGGACCACGACGCCGCACGTGCGGCGTACGGTGGCCGACCGGGAGCTGGAGACCTGGCTGGCGCTGGACCTGTCGGCCAGCCTGGACTTCGGCACCGGGCAGTGGCTCAAGCGGGAGGTCGTGGTGGCCGCCGCGGCAGCGATCACCCACCTGACCGTGCGCGGCGGCAACCGGATCGGCGCGGTGATCGGCACCGGTGGCGGCGCGTCCGCCCCGGCCCGGCGCTGGCGGGGTGTGCCGCCACAGCCCGGGCCCGGGGTGCTCACCCGACTGCCGGCCCGCTCCGGCCGCAAGGAGGCGCAGGGCCTGCTGCGGGCCGTCGCGGGCACCGCGATCCAGCCCGGCCGGGGTGACCTGGGCGCCCTGATCGAGATGCTCAACCGTCCGCCCCGGCGGCGGGGCGTGGCCGTGGTGGTCTCGGACTTCCTGGCGCCGTCCGAGCAGTGGGCCCGGCCGCTGCGCAAGCTGCGGGTCCGGCACGACGTGCTGGCGATCGAGGTGGTCGACCCGCGGGAGCTGGAGCTGCCCGACGTGGGTGTGCTGCCGGTGGTCGACCCGGAGAGCGGCGAGCTGCACGAGGTGCAGACCGCCGACCCGCGGCTGCGGCAGCGCTACGCCGAGGCCGCCGCCGCCCAGCGGGCCACGATCGCCGCCGCGCTGCGCGGCGCCGGCGCGGCCCACCTGCGACTGCGTACCGATCGAGACTGGCTGCTGGACATGGTGCGTTTCGTTGCCGCGCAGCGGCACGCCCGCACCCGGGGGACGACACGATGATCCGTTTCATGCAACCGTGGTGGCTGCTGGCCGTGCTGCCGGTGCTCGCCCTCGCCGCGTTCTACCTCTGGCGGCAGTTGCACCGCCGGGCGTACGCGATGCGGTTCACCAACGTGGACCTGCTGCGCACCGTGGCGCCGAAGGGGCTGGGCTGGCGCCGGCACGTCCCGGCGACCGCTTTCCTGCTCTGCCTGCTGGTGCTGGCCACCGCGCTGGCCCGTCCCGCGGTGGACACCAAGGAGCCGCTGGAGCGGGCCACCGTGATGCTCGCCATCGACGTGTCGCTGTCGATGCAGGCCGACGACGTGGCGCCGAACCGTCTGGAGGCGGCTCAGGAGGCGGCCAAACAGTTCGTCGGCGAGCTGCCGGAGAGCTACAACCTGGGTCTCGTGTCGTTCGCCAAGGCGGCCAACGTGCTGGTGCCGCCGGGCAAGGACCGGGCGGCGGTGACCAGCGCGATCGACGGGCTGGTGCTGGCCGAGGCGACCGCGACCGGCGAGGCGGTGTTCACGTGCCTGGAGGCGATCCGGTCGGTGCCGGCCGACGGCGCGGCGGGCATCCCACCGGCGCGGATCGTGCTGCTCTCCGACGGGTTCCGCACGTCCGGCCGGTCGGTGGAGGAGGCGGCGGCGGCCGCGCAGGCGGCGAACGTGCCGGTCTCCACCATCGCCTTCGGCACCGACACGGGTCAGGTCGACATCGGCGGTCAGCTCCAGCGGGTGCCGGTGGACCGGCTGGCCCTGGCCGAGCTGGCCGAGACCACCGAGGGCTACTTCTACGAGGCGGCCTCGGCGAGCGAGCTGAAGCAGGTCTACCAGGACATGGGCAGCTCGATCGGGTTCCGCACGGAGCCGCGCGAGGTGACCCAGTGGTACGCCGGGGTGGCGCTGCTGCTGGCGCTCTGCGCGGGTGCGCTCAGCCTGCTGTGGACGTCCCGGATGCTGTGAGGCCGGCGGCGCCCGGGCTGGTCCCGGGCGCCGCCGGGTCGCGGTGGCGGGGCCCGCCGCGAGCGGTGGGTCAGTGCCCGCCGCCGGCGAGGACGAAGACGATGGCCACCCAGACGGCGGCGAGGGTGAAGCCCAGCGGGGCGACGTAGCGGCTCATGGACGGCTCCGGGTGGCGGCTGGACGGTCCGCGTGCGGGGGCGGACCGCAGGGGGTGGGGACGCGCACACGAAGTCGTGACCGGGCGGCTCCCGGCGACGTCCGGGATCGGACGGCGCGGCACGCGCACCTCGGCGTGGGCCGGGTGGCGGGGAGCGGAGCGGGGTCAGCTCACCAGACTGAGTCGTGGCTCAGCGGGGCTGACCATCGGCCCGGCCACGACTGGGAGGATCGCTATCTCGCACAGCGATCACCTCCTGAAGTCGGCCCGGCCGGAACGTCGATGATCGTACACCCGCGTGGCCGCCGGGACGCACTCGGCCGACCGGCCGGCGGCCCCTCCACCGCCCGGTCGGGCCCGCCCGTTCCGGGGCCGGCCCGCCCTCACCAACGTGACCAGCACGGCGGCGAACAGTGGCAGCCAGCAGCACCAGGGCGAGCACCCAGCCCGGGGAGTTCGGTGCGCTGTGCAGCCCCGGCAGGGCGGCCCCGCCCCGGGCGGCCAGCGCGGTCACCGCGACCAGGACCGGCTGGTGCCACAGGTAGCCGACCGGGGTGGCGTGACGGGCCAGCCTGGGCCAGCGGGCCAGCGGGCCAGCAGCGGTCGGCCGGCCGGGGCGTCCGGGCCCAGCAAGGTCTGCCGCAGGGCCATGGCGATCGGTTGCCGGGTCACCACCGGGAGGCTACGGGCCGGCGTCCCCGGAGTGCGTCCCACCAGGGGTTGATCCCGGTGTCGTACCCCAATGTGACGCGACTCCCGTTAGCGCTTACCTGCCGGTAACGCCTAGGCTCCGACGCGTCCGTGCTGACCATTCGCAAGGGGGAACCGTGGCCCGTACCGTGCTGGTGACCGGGGGCAACCGGGGAATCGGCCTGGCCATCGCGCAGGCGTTCGCCAAGCAGGGCGACCGGGTGGCGGTGACCCACCGCAGCGGCGAGGCGCCCGACGGTCTGTTCGGGGTGCGCGCCGACGTCACCGACGCGGCCTCGATCGACGCCGCGTTCACCACCGTGGAGGCCGAGCTGGGGCCGGTCGAGGTGCTGGTCTCCAACGCGGGCGTCACCGACGACACGCTGCTGCTGCGGATGTCCGAGGAGCAGTTCACCGGGGTGCTGGACACCAACCTCACCGGCGCGTTCCGGTGCGCGAAGCGGGCCTCCGGCAAGATGCTGCGGGCCAGGTGGGGCCGCATGATCTTCGTCTCGTCGGTGGTCGCGCTCTCCGGTGGCGCCGGTCAGGTCAACTACGCCGCCAGCAAGGCCGGCCTGGTCGGCGTGGCCCGCTCGATCACCCGGGAGCTGGGCAGCCGCAACATCACCGCGAACGTGGTGGCGCCCGGCTTCATCGACACGGACATGACCGCCGTCCTGTCCGAGGACCGCAAGGCGGAGATCCGCAAGTCCATCCCGGCCGGCCGGATGGCCAGCCCGGACGAGGTCGCGGCAGTGGTCACCTGGCTGGCCGGGGACAGCGCCGGGTACATCTCCGGTGCCGTGATCCCGGTCGACGGTGGCCTCGGCATGGGCCACTGACCCGCGCTTTCTGACAACGTACGGAGGAACCCCCGGATGTCCGGACTGCTCGCCGGTAAGCGGCTGCTCGTCACCGGTGTCATCACCGACGCCTCGATCGCCTTCTCGGTGGCGAAGCTCGCCCAGGAGAACGGCGCCCAGGTCGTGCTCACCGGCTACGGCCGGCTCTCCCTGGTCGAGCGGATCGCCAAGCGGCTGCCCGAGCCCGCCCCGGTGATCGAGGTCGACGTGACCAACACGGAGCACCTGGCCAACCTCGCCGACCGGGTCCGCGAGCACGTCGACGGGCTCGACGGCGTCGTGCACTCGATCGGGTTCGCCCCGCAGAGCTGCCTGGGCGGCGGCTTCCTCGACGCCCCCTGGGAGGACGTGGCCACCGCACTGCACGTCTCCACCTACTCGTACAAGTCGCTGGCCATGGCGGCGCTGCCGCTGATGTCCGCCGGCGGCGCGGTGGTCGGCCTGACCTTCGACGCGACGAAGGCGTGGCCGGTCTACGACTGGATGGGCGTGGCCAAGGCCGGCCTGGAGTCCGCGTCCCGCTACCTGGCGCTGCACCTGGGCAAGCAGGGCATCCGCAGCAACCTGGTCGCCGCCGGGCCGCTGCGCACCATCGCCGCCAAGTCGATCCCCGGCTTCGACCAGTTCGAGGACGCCTGGACCGAGCGGGCCCCGCTGGGCTGGAACCTCACCGACCAGGAGCCCGCCGCCCGGGCCTGCCTGGCGCTGCTGTCCGACTGGTTCCCGGCCACCACCGGCGAGATCGTGCACGTCGACGGCGGCTACCACGCCATCGGCGCCTGACGTCCCCGGCGGCGCCCCCGAGGGCCGCCCCGTGTGATCTGCGCGGGCCGGACCAGGGGGCGTCGCCGGGCGGTTACGGCCGGGGGGCAAGAATGGACCCATGGCGTACGACGCGGTGGTGCTGGTGTCCTTCGGTGGGCCGGAGCGGCCCGAGGACGTGATGCCGTTCCTGCAGAACGTGACCCGGGGCCGGGGCGTGCCGCCCGAGCGGCTGGCCGAGGTCGCCGAGCACTACCAGCACTTCGGCGGTGTCTCCCCGATCAACCAGCAGTGCCGTGACCTGCTGGCCGCCGTCCGCGCCGACTTCGCCGCACACGGTCTCGACCTGCCCGTCTACTGGGGCAACCGCAACTGGGACCCGCTGCTCGCGGACACCGTGACCCGGATGCGCGACGACGGCGTCACCCGGGCGCTCGCCTTCGTCACCAGCGCGTACGGCGGCTACTCGTCCTGCCGGCAGTACCAGGAGGACATCGCCGCCGCCCGCGCCGCGGTCGGCCCGGACGCCCCGGTGATCGAGAAGCTGCGCCAGTTCTGGGACCATCCCGGCTTCGTCGAGCCGCACGTCGACGCGGTCCGGGCCGCCCTGGGCCAGCTCGACACGGCGAAGCGGGACACCACCCGGTTGGTCTTCACCGCCCACTCCGTCCCCACCTCGATGGCCGCCAACGCCGGCCCGCACGGCGGCCGGTACGAGGCGCAGCTGCGCGAGACCGCCCGGCTGGTTGCCGCGGCCGCCGCTCCCGACCTGCCGTACGACCTGGTGTGGCAGAGCCGCTCGGGCCCGCCGCACGTGCCGTGGCTGGAGCCGGACGTCAACGACCACCTGGCGACCCTCGCGCAGGGCGGCACCACCGCCGTGGTGGTCAGCCCGATCGGGTTCGTCTCCGACCACCTGGAGGTGGTGTGGGACCTGGACACCGAGGCGCTGGAGACGGCCAAGCAGCTCGGCCTGGACTTCGTCCGGGCCGGCACCCCGGGCACCGACCCGCGCTTCGTGGCCATGGTGCGTGAGCTGGTCACCGAGCGGATCGACCCGGACGGCGCGCAGCTGCGCCGCCGCCTGGGCGAGCTGCCCATGTGGGACACCTGCCCCACCGTCTGCTGCGTGCCGACCCGCCGCCCCTGACCTCTGAGGATCATCATGCATGACCGCAAGCCCGTGCAGAGCTGGCTGACCGACATGGACGGCGTGCTGGTGCACGAGGGCCAGCCGGTGCCCGGCGCGCCGGAGTTCATCAACCGGCTGCGCGCCTCCGGCAAGCCGTTCCTGGTGCTCACCAACAACTCGATCTACACCCCCCGCGATCTGACCGCCCGGCTGAGCCGGATGGGTCTGGACGTGCCGGAGGAGTCGATCTGGTCGTCCGCGCTGGCCACCGGCCAGTTCCTCGCCGACCAGCGGCCGGGCGGCACCGCGTACGTGATCGGGGAGGCCGGGCTGACCACGGCGCTGCACGCGGTCGGGTACGTGCTCACCGACTTCGCCCCGGACTACGTGGTCCTCGGTGAGACCCGCACCTACAGCTTCGAAGCGATCACCAAGGCGGTCCGGCTGATCAACGACGGGGCCCGCTTCATCTGCACCAATCCCGATGTGACCGGCCCGTCCGTGGAGGGCGCGCTGCCCGCCGCCGGCTCCGTCGCCGCCATGATCTCCAAGGCGACCGGGGTGGAGCCGTACTTCGTGGGCAAGCCGAACCCGATGATGATGCGCTCGGCGCTGAACACGATCAACGCGCACTCGGAGAGCACCGCGATGATCGGCGACCGGATGGACACCGACATCCTGTGTGGCCTGGAGGCCGGGCTGGAGACCATCCTGGTGCTCACCGGGATCAGCAGCCGCACCGAGGCGGAGCGTTACCCGTACCGCCCGTCCCGGATCATCAACTCGGTCGCGGACCTGCTCGACGAGGTGTGATCGGCTGGTTTCGGCGGCCCGCCGCCATGCGCCGGTGCTGCCGGCGAACCACGATGATCATCCAGACGAAGAACAGCATCTCGACGGCGGCGAACAGGAGAAACACCGCGGTGCCGACCATGGTTGCCTCCCGTCAGGGGCGCAGTGGAGCGTTGCAGGCGGCCACCAGCGCCTGCCGGCAGGCCGTGGTCAGCGGGCGGAGCGCGGCGTCGCGCTGCTGCGCCTCGTAGTTGTTGATCGCGCCACCGGGCGCGGCGTGCCCGGCCAGCGCCAGCACCCGGTCGAGCACCGCGGCGCGGGCGAAGAGCCGGCGGGCCCGGGGGTCGAAGCCCGGTGGCAGGTCGGTGGCGCCGTCCGGGCGGCGCAGCGCGGCCAGCGCCCCGGCCAGCTCCGGCCGCCACTGGGCGACGTCGAGACGGGTCAGCGCGGCGGTGGTCTCGGCCAGCGCGGCGGCCAGTTCGGCCTCCGCCTCGGCGGCGCCGGGCAGCGACAGGGAGGCGGCGGGCGCGTTGGCCGGCAGCGGGTACACCCGCCAGAGCACCGTCTCGAAACAGTCCCCGGAGCCGGAGGTGTGCAGCCGGACGTGCGGGATCAACCCGAGGCCGCCGGCCACCACCGCCTCGCCCGCGACCAGGGCCGCGCCGGCGAAGTCGCCGGGGCCGGGCAGCCCCCGGGGGTCGCCCGGCGCGGGCAGCACCAGGCGGATCTCGTCCGGGGAGAGCTTGGCCAGGGTGGGCAGCGCGGCGCCCAGCGGGACGTCGGTCCAGGTGCCGGGGGCGTCCGCCACGAGGTGCTCCTCGTCGCCGGCGATGGCGTCGGCGACTTCGTCGTACGGCACCAACCCGGCGCGCCACGCGCGCACCCAGGCGACGAACCGGCTCGACCGGCGCGGCGTGAGTGTGGCCGCGCCCGCTGCGGGGGTGGACATGCCGAAAGGGTACGTGGTCACCGCCGGCCCTGTCTCGACTGCCGCTCCGGCCGCCCTGCCTGCCCCGAACTGCCCCCTTCGCCCCACTCCAGGCCCGTCCCTGCTCGCCGTCTGCTCTCCCTCCGGTCGCCCTCCGCTGATGTCGATCATGGCACCACAACCATGATCGGCGGGGTGGGCGGGGGCGGTGGGGCGGTGTGTCGGGGTGGTGGTCGGCGGCGGCGGGGTTAGCGTGATCGACATGGCGGGGCGATACGGCGAGGACGTGTTGGCGGGGGACTGGCGGCGGCGGAAGGTCACCCCGGAGGTGGACGCCGAACCGGATCTCGTGGTGGAGGACGCCGACTCCGGGTTCTGCGGGGCGGTCGTCGGCTTCGAGTCCGGCGCGGTGGTGCTGGAGGACCGGCACGGCCGGCGGCGCAACTTCCCGCTGCTGCCGGCGGCGTTCCTGCTCGACGGTCGCCCGGTGACGCTGCGCCGTCCGGCCCGCGCACCGGTGCCGGCGGCCCGCCGGCGTACCGCGTCCGGCTCGGTGGCCGTGGACAACGTCCGCGCCCAGGTGGCCAAGGCCAGCCGGATCTGGGTGGAGGGCGTCCACGACGCCGCGCTGGTCGAGCGGATCTGGGGCGACGACCTGCGCATCGAGGGCGTGGTCGTGGAGCCGCTGGACGGCATCGACGCACTGGACGCCGAGGTGCGCGACTTCGCCCCCGGCCCGACCCGGCGACTCGGCGTGCTCGTCGACCACCTGGTGCCCGGCAGCAAGGAGAGCCGGATCGTGGCCCGGGTGACCTCGCCGTACGTGCTGGTGACCGGGCATCCGTACGTGGACGTCTGGCAGGCGGTCAAGCCGGCCGCGCTGGGCATCGCGGCGTGGCCGGTCGTGCCGCCGGGACGGCCGTGGAAGGAGGGGGTCTGCGCGGCCCTCGGGGTGGCCGAGCCGGCCGACATGTGGCGGCACATCCTGTCCCGGGTGAACAGCTTCGCCGACGTGGAGACCCCCCTGATCAACGCCGTGGAACGCCTCATCGACTTCGTCACCGAGCCGGCCTGAGCTGCCCCGCCGCGTCTCGCGCCGGGCCGGGGTCGCAGGCGCGGGTCAGGGTTCCTGGTCGGGCGTGCGGGTGTGGACGAAGGTCGCGATGTCCAGGGCGACCGGCCCGCCCCGCTCGTCGCGCAGGACGGTGAGGATCTCGCCGTTCTCTCCACCGGCGCGGCCCCGCCAGCGGTCCGGTCCCTCGGGGACGAAGCGCAGGTCCGGCGCGCCCACCGGGCCGGCGCGCAGCTCGCCGGCGGCGTCCACGGACACCTCGATCTCGGTGCCCATCCACCACCAGCGGCCGGTCACTCGGCCAGCTCGGCCGGCGGCGCCGCGGCGGCCGGCCGCCACGGGGTGACCGGCGCGGGTTCGGCGTCCAGCACCAGGGTGAGCAGCTGCCGGCCGAGTGCGCCGATGTGCCCGGTGCGCAGGCCGTACGAGTTGGCGAAGCCGACCACGGCGGTGCGGGACGGCCGGTGCACGGCCAGCGAGGCGATGTAGCCGGGCATCGAGCCGCCGTGCCCGACGTACACCCGGTCGCCTTCCCGGAAGAGTTCCAGCCCGAGGCCGTGCCCGGAGGTCCAGGAGTCCAGGTCGCTGATCACCACGGGGCTGCACATCTCGGTCAGCGTCGTGGCGGCCAGCACCGACGGGGCCGGGTCGGCCAGGAACGCGGCCCACCGGCCCAGGTCCTCGATCGTCGACCAGAGCTGCCCGGCCGGGGCCATCGCCCCGGTGTCGGTACGGGGCTCCTCGCGCAGCGTGTCGTGCCAGGGGTGGACGACGTAGCCGCGGGCGAACGGCTCGGTGGCCGCGTACGTGGTGCGGCGCATCCCCAACGGGGTGAGGATCCGCTGGTCGAGCAGGTCCGCCCAGGGCGTCCCGGTGAGTCGTTCGAGCACCCCGCCGAGCAGCCCGTACGCCAGGTTGGAGTAGTGGTACGTGGCGTGCGGCGGGTAGGCGATCTTGTCGGCGGTCAGCCCGGCGAGCAGGGTGGCCAGGTCGGCGCCCGCGGTCCGCTCCCACCACTCGCCGTCGGGTTCACGCTGGATGCCGCTGGCGTGCCCGAGCAGTTGGCGCAGGGTGAGCGTGCCGACGCCGGTGCCCGGCAGGTGTCGTTCCAGCGGGTCGTCCACGGCGAGCCGGCCGGCGTCGCGCAACTGCATGATCAGGGTGGCGGTCATCGTCTTGCTGATCGAGCCCAGCCGGTACTGGAGGTCGACGCCCGGGTGGGGGTGCTCGCCGGCGACGGCCAGGTGCGCCAGCGTGCCGTCGCGGACCACGCCCAGCACCAGCGACGGGGCGCGGCCGTCGGCCTGTGCCCGGGCCACCCGGGCGTCGATCTGTCGGGCGGTCTCGGGCAGCAGGGTCAACGGGATCTCCTCGCTCATCGGCTCGGGCGGGCCACCGGTGTGGGCTGTTTCGGGGGGCCAGGTGGGTTTCGCCGAGCCTACTGATCATCACGGGTCGGCCGCGCGTGCATTTGCGTGTCACGATCGTGGTGTGGACGCCGTGGTGTGGATCGTGTTGGGTGTGGTGCTGGTAGTCGCCGAGATCTTCACGACGACGCTATTTCTGATCATGTTCGGGGCGGGCGCGTTCGCCGCCGCGGGTGCGGCCGCCCTGGGCGCGCCGGTGGCGGTGCAGGCGCTGGTGTTCGCGGTGGTGTCGGCGTTGAGCCTGCTGGTGGTCCGGCCGGTCATCCGGCGGCATCAGCGGACGGCGCTGGACAGCGGCGAGCAGCCGTTCGGCGTGGAGGCGATCGAGGGCTCCACGGCGTTGGTGTTGGAACGGGTGGACGCCGAGCGCGGCCTCGTCAAGATCGACGGAGAGCTGTGGAGCGCCCGGGCGTACGACACGACGCAGATCTACGAGCCCGGTCAACGGGTGCGGGTGATAAAGGTCCGGGGCGCGACCGCCCTGGTCTGGCAGGACGACGTTTCTTCCGCCGGCGAGCTGCCGGAAGCGAGAGGGTGAACGGGATGACGGTCATAGGCGTGCTGGTGATAGCGGTGGCGTTGATCGCTGTCGTGACGCTGGCCAAGGCGGTGCGGATCGTGCCGCAGCAACGCCAGGACGTGGTGGAACGGCTCGGCAAGTACAAGCGCACGCTCAGCCCCGGCCTCAACCTCCTGGTGCCCTTCATCGACGCGGTGCGCACCAAGGTCGACATGCGGGAGCAGGTGGTCAGTTTCCCGCCGCAGCCGGTGATCACCTCGGACAACCTGGTGGTCTCGATCGACACGGTCCTCTACTTCAAGGTGGTCGACGCGGTCCGGGCGACGTACGAGATCTCCAGCTTCCTGCAGGCCATCGAGCAGCTCACCGTCACCACGCTGCGCAACGTGATCGGCTCGCTGGACCTGGAGCGGGCGCTGACCAGCCGGGACGAGATCAACCGGCACCTCTCCGGCGTGCTGGACGAGACCACCGGCCGCTGGGGCATCAAGGTGACCCGGGTGGAGATCAAGGCCATCGAGCCGCCGGCCAGCATCCGTGACTCGATGGAGAAGCAGATGCGCGCCGAGCGGGACCGGCGTGCGGCGATCCTCACCGCCGAGGGGCACAAGCAGTCGCAGATCCTGACCGCCGAGGGTGAGAAGCAGTCCGCGGTGCTGCGGGCCGACGGTGACCGGCAGGCCCGGATCCTGCAGGCCGAGGGGCAGGCGAAGGCGATCCGGACGGTCTTCGACGCGATCCACCAGGCGAACCCGAGCCAGAAGGTGCTCGCCTACCAGTACCTGCAGGCCCTGCCGCAGATCGCCCAGGGCAGCGCCAACAAGGTCTGGATCGTGCCGGCCGAGCTGACCAAGGCTCTGGAGGGGATGGGTGGCGCGCTCGGCGGGCTGAGCAAGATGGTGGGGGACCTGCCCGCGCCGGAGGCGGCCGACCACGCGAGCCAGGTCGAGCGCGAGGCCGCGGAGGCCGCGCAGGCCGCGGCGGACGCCGCCCAGCAGATCCACGACGAGGTACGCGTGGCCGAAGCGCAGGCCACCGGTGGCAAGGGGCCGCAGGGGCTGCCCGCGCCGGAGCCGGTGTCCCCGACCAGCCTGGTCAACGACCCGACCGACCAGCGCGAGCGCGAGTAACCGAGTACGCCGGCCCAGCCGGCCGGTTAAATGCGAGAAAGACTCATGGGGCGCTCCGACGCCTGCCACGATCGGTCCTAGGACGGGTGGTGACCAGGCAATCGGGGCGCCCCGGCGCGTTCCGCACCGCTCGTGGACGAGCGAGGTGACGCATGAAGGATCCGGCGAATCGGATGTGGTCCTCGGCCCCGGTGCCCGGCGCGCACGACCCCGCCGGCCCCCTGGGCTCCCGGCGTACCGGTGGTGGCTTCGGCGTACTGCCGTTCGTCGGCGATCCGGGCCCGGCCGGGCCGGCAACGAACGCCAGTTGGGCCTGGTCGGTGCGCCGGTTCGCGCGGGCGGCGGTGTGGCTGCTGCCCGCGTACGCCATCCTCTACGGCGCGGTGGCGATGGCCAGCGACGGCGGGGTGGGCAACGACCCGTATCCGGCCGACGGCCAGGCGGCGTACCTCATCGGCTGGGTGGCCGCGGTCTGGCTCGGCCTGCTCGCGCTGCTGGCCCTCACCGGGCTGCTGGCCGCGACCCGCAGCCGCCGGGAGGCCACCGCCGGGCTGCTGGTCAGCATCGCCGGCACCGTGCTGATGCTGCCGTTCACCGGGCTCGCCGAGCAGACGCCGGTCTTCGGCACCACCGCGCGTTCGCTGGTCCTGGTCGGCGCCACCTTCTACAGCGTGGGCTGGTTGCTCACCGGGTGGGCGGTGGCCCGCTCGGGCACGTTCAGCCTCGGCGACGGGGTGATGCTGATCATCGCCGCGCCGCTGCTCGGCCTGGGAGGTGCCCTGATCGGCTCGTTGCAGACGTTCGGCGCGATCTTCGTGCTGATCGCCGGCATCGGGATCGGCTACCGCTCCGGCCGCCTGATGCCCCGCGAAACGGCCCGCGACGCCGCCAGCGCCAGCCTCTCCACCCCAACCCCCTAACCCCACCCACCCCATCCCACCCATCCCACGCTCGCACCCGCGTTCCGCCTGTTGATCATGAAGTTATCGCCCTCCGCCTCGGCGAGTCGCGGCAATAACTTCATGATCACCGGCGCGGGCGCGGGCGCGGGCGCGGGCGCGGGCGCGGGCGCGGGCGCGGGCGGGGGTGCGGGGTGGGGTTTGGTGGGAAGTTGCTGGTGGGGGGTGGTGAAGTTGCTGACAATCGGCGGCCGGGGGTGGTCGGTTGGCGGCTTTCGTGGCAATCCTGGGGAGCATGGCCGCCTCTCGCTCGCCGCTGTCGCGGCTGTTCACCGTGCTGCTCGCCGGCTTGCTGGCCGGGCTCGTCCTGGCGGTCGCCGCGCTGCCGGGCAACCTGCTGCTCGGGTTCGCCGCCCGCTCCGCGATCGGGTCGTACGCCGCATTGCCGGACTCGCTGCGCACCCCGGCCACCCCGCAGCGCTCCTACCTCTACGCCAACGACGGCAAGACGCTGATCACGACGTTCTACGACGTGAACCGCACCGACGTGGCGCTGGCGGACATCGCCCCGGTGATGCGACAGGCGATCGTGGCGGCCGAGGACCGGCGGTTCTACTCGCACGGCGGCGCCGACCTGCGCGGCCTGGCCCGCGCGCTGGTGGCCAACGTCAAGGGTGGCGGCACCGAGCAGGGCGGCTCGACGCTGACCATGCAGTACGTCCGTAACGTGCTCAAGACCGACCCCACCCGCACCGCCGAGGAGCGCGCCGCCGCCACCGATCCCACCGTCGGGCGCAAGATCCAGGAGATCCGGTACGCGAGCGCGCTGGAGCAGAGCCTCGGCAAGGACGAGATCCTCAACCGGTACCTGAACATCGCCTACTTCGGCTCCGGCGCGTACGGGATCGCGGCGGCCAGCCAGCGGTACTTCGGCAAGCTCCCGGCACAGCTGACCCTCGCCGAGTCGGCCCTGCTCGCCGGCCTGGTGCAGTCCCCGGACGCGTACAGCCCGATCGACGGGGACTCCGACGCGGCGCTGGCCCGTCGGTCGTACGTGCTGGACTCGATGGCCGACACCGGGGCGATCACCGCCGCCCAGGCCGCGCAGGCCAAGGCCGAGCCGCTGACCCTGCACCCCACCGCGCAGCCCAACGGCTGCACCGCCGTGGCCCAGGGCCACGACGACTGGGGCTACTTCTGCGACTACCTGCGTCGCTGGTGGGTGACCCAGCCGGCGTTCGGGGCGACCGTCCCGGAGCGCGAGCAGGCCCTGCGCGCGGGCGGCTACACCGTGGTCACCTCGATGGACCCGCAGGTCCAGGCCACCGCGCAGCAGCAGGCCACCAAGGTCTACGGGTACGACAACAAGCGGGCGCTGCCGATCGCGGCCGTGCAGCCGGGCACCGGGCAGGTGCTGGCGATGGCGGTCAACCGGCACTACAGCCTGGCCGACAACCCGGCCGGGCAGGCCAACTACCCGAACACCGTCAACCCGCTGATCTCCGGCGGCGCCAGCGTCGTCGGGTACCAGGCCGGCTCGACGTTCAAGCTGTTCACCATGCTCGCCGCGCTGGAGTCGGGCCGTACCCTCTCCACCGGCTTCGACGCGCCCGCCAAGCTGCCCACCCGGTACGCCGCCGAGGGCCCGGGCAGCTGTGACGGCCACTGGTGCCCCGCGAACGCCAACCCGGACTGGATGGACGGGTACCGGATGATGTGGGACGGCTTCGGCCGCTCGGTGAACACCTACTTCGTCTGGCTGGCCGAGCAGGTCGGCCAGGACAAGGTGGTGGAGATGGCGCAGCGACTCGGCATCACCTTCCGCGCCGACACGGACGCCGCCTTCGCCAAGAACGACGCCGCCAACTGGGGTTCGTTCACGCTCGGCGTGGCGGCGACCACCCCGCTGGACCTGGCCAACGCGTACGCCACGGTGGCCGCCGAGGGCACCTACTGCACGCCGGTGCCGGTGATCTCGGTGACCGACGCGAAGGGCGCGAAGGTGCCGGTCGGGCAGCCGTCCTGCAAGCGGGTGCTCGACGCCGACGTGGCCCGCGCCGCGACCGACGCCGCCCGGTGCCCGGTCGGGCAGCAGTCGCCGTACGGGCAGTGCAACGGTGGCACCGCCACCGGCGTGAACGAGATCCTCGACGGCCGCCCGGTGGCCGGCAAGACCGGTAGCTCGGAGGAGAACGCCACCGAGACGTTCGTCGGCTTCACCCCGCAGGTCGCGGTCGCCGGCATCGCCGCCAACCCGGACGACCCGACCGACTCGGTGGGTTCCGCGGTGCAGGCCAAGGTGATCGACGCGGTGGCCCGGGTCATCGCCACCGCGGTGAAGGGGCAGCCGGAGAAGGCGTTCGTCGCGCCGAGCCGTGAGCTGGCCGGCGAACCCCGCCGCCCGGTCGAGCGCGCGCCCGTCGTTCCGGACCGCCGGTCGGACCAGGACGACCCCCGGTCGCTGCTCCAGCGCTGGCTCAACCGCCGGGGCTGACCCGCCGCCCCGCGGCGTTCCTCGCGATCGTGCACCTCCGGCCGTCGATCGGTCCGGGACAGCCTCTGCCGATCCTGAGGGCGGGCCGGTCAGCGCTCCCGGCGCCGGGGGCGGTAGCTGGCGATCGTGGCGGGCAGGCCCCGCCGGATGATCCCGGCCCAGTCGGTGTCGCCGCGCAGCACCGCCGCCGCGGTCTTGCGCGCCTGCTCGGCCGTGAAGTGCGGTGGCAGCATCAGCTCGGCCGGGTCGACCAGCGCGTTGATCACCGTCGGCCGGTCGGCGGCGAGGGCCCGTTCCCAGATCTCCGGCAGCTGGTCCGGTGAGTCGACCAGTTCGCCGTGCAGCCCGAGCACCTGCGCCCACTGGTGGTAGCCGATGTCCGGCAGCTGTTGACTGTCCGGGAACATCGGCGTCCCCTCGCTGGAGCGCTGCTCCCAGCTGACGAACGCCAGATCCCGGTTGTTGAGCACCAGCACCACGAACCGCGGGTCGGCCCAGCTCCGCCAGTACTTGGCCACGGTGATCAGCTCGTTGACCCCGTTCATCTGCATCGCGCCGTCACCGATCAGCGCGACGAGGGGCCGGTCGGGGTGGGCGAACTTGGCGCTCAGCGCGTACGGCATGGCGCCGCCCATGGACAGCAGCGTGCCGGAGAGGCTGGCCAGCATCCCGGGGCGGACCTGCATGTGCCGGGCGTACCAGGCGGTCGCGGTGCCGCAGTCCACGGCGAGCATCACGTCGTCGGGCAGCCGCTCGCTGAGCGTGCTGAACAGCAGCTGCGGGTTGACCGGGTCGGCGGGCTGCTCGGCCAGGTCGCGCTGCACGCGACGCCACGCCGTGGTGGCATCGGTGATCTCCGCCCGCCAGGCGGTCGGTCCGGGACCGGGGCCCAGCTCGCGCAGCAGCGCCCGCAGCGTGGGAGCCGCGTCGCCGGTCAGGTTCACCTCGGTCGGGTACCGCAGCCCGAGCTGGGTGCCGTCCAGGTCGATCTGCACTCCGCGGGCCTGGCCGGGCGGCGGGTAGAACTCCGAGTACGGCATGTTGCTGCCCACGATCAGCAGCCGGTCGCAGCCGGTCATCAGCTGCCAGCTCGGCCGGGTGCCGAGCAGCCCGACCGCGCCGGTCACCCACGGCTCCCGGTGGTCGACGACGGTGAAGCCGAGCAGCGCGGTGGCCACCCCGGCGCCGAGCCGGTGGGCGATCTCGCGGACCTCGTCCTGCGCGCCGAGCGCGCCCTGCCCCACCAGCATCGCCACCCGTTGCCCGCCGCGCAGCACCTCCGCGGCCCGCCGCAGGTCAGCCTCCGGCGGCACGGTCGGTGTGCTGCTCGGCACGTTGCTGGTGTGGTAGTAGCCGTGCGCGTACGGCGGCTGCGGGACGGCCGGTTCGTCCTGGAGGTCCGAGGGGAGCACCAGGGCGGTGACGGTCCGTCGGGCCAGCGCCGTACGGCACGCCCGGTCGACGAGGTGGCGGACCTGCGCCGGGTGGTCGAGCTGAGCCAGGAACGCTGCGGCCACGTCCTTGTAGAGGGCGAGTAGGTCGATCTCCTGGTAGTAGCCGCCGCCCTCGGCGGTGACCGCGGTGTGCCCGACGAGGGCGATCACCGGCTGGTGGTCGAGCTTGGCGTCGTACAGGCCGTTGAGCAGGTGGATGGCGCCCGGGCCGCTGGTCACCAGCGCGCAGCCCAGCGGCCCGCCGCCGTACTTGACGTGCGCCGAGGCGGCGAAGCCGGCGGTCTCCTCGTGCCGCACCTGGACGAACTGGGCACGTTCGTTGGTGCGTTGCAGGGCGGAGGTGAGGCCGTTGATGCCGTCGCCGGGGTAGCCGAAGTAGCGGTGCACGCCCCAACTGAAGAGGCGGGAGACGATGTGGTCCGCGACGGTCGGGTGCCGGGGCAGGATGCCTGCTTCGCCCGGCGCGGTGTGGTCTGAACTCACCTGGCTGGTCCTTCCCGTCGGGTCCGGTACGCCGCCCGCCATTCCCCTTCCTTCCCGGACAAAACGCCCTCGATGCCGCAGGCTGGACCGGCCCCGGAGTGCCGGGCCCGCCGTCCGGCAGAATCGTCGGGTGCCCGTCCACCAGATCACCGACCCCGACGACGACCGGATCGCCGACTACCGCGCGCTCACCGACGTCGAGCTGCGCACCCGCTGGGAGCCGCCGCACGGCCTGTTCATCGCGGAAGGGGAGCTGGTGCTGCGCCGGGCGCTGCGCGCCGGCTATCCGGCCCGGTCGTACCTCGTCGACGCCAAGCGGATCGACCAGCTCGCCGACCTGGACACCGGCGACGCGCCGGTCTACGCGGCGACGCAGGACGTGCTGCAACGGGCCACCGGCTTCCACGTACACCGGGGGGTGCTGGCGTCGTTCCACCGCCGACCGCTGCCGACGGCGGCCGAGGTGCTCGCCACCGCGCGCCGGGTGGTGATCCTGGAGGACGTCAACAACCACACCAACCTCGGCGCGATCTTCCGGGCGGTGGCGGCCCTCGGGGTGGACGCGGTACTGCTCTCGCCAAGCTGCGCCGACCCGCTCTACCGGCGCAGCGTCCGGGTCAGCATGGGCGAGGTCTTCGCCGTGCCGTACGCGAAGCTGGACCCCTGGCCGGACGCGTTCGCCGAGGTCCGGACGGCCGGGTTCACCATTCTGGCGATGACCCCGGCACCGGACGCGGTGCCGATTCAACGCCTCGACGCCACCCAGCGGGCCCGCTCGGCGCTGCTGCTCGGCGCCGAGGGCGCCGGCCTGACCCGGGCAGCCATGGACGCCGCCGACGTCCGGGTGGTCATCCCGATGCGCCGTGGGGTCGACTCACTCAACGTCGCGGCCGCCACCGCTGTGGCCTGCTGGGAACTGAGCCGCGACGACCCGTGGTGAGGGCGGGGAAGCCCTCGTCAGCCGGTGGACGCGGCGCGGATTCCGCCGCTGACCGTTCCCGCCAGCGGCGGGATGTCGAGTTCCGGTGTCACGGACGGTAGCGTGGCGGCCGTGTTCCCTACCGTCCGTGAGGTCCTCGCCCTCGACCCGGTCCGCCACGGCGCGCCGCGCGTGGTGGCCGGGGACACCGGGCTGGACCGGCCGGTCCGCTGGGTGCACGTCGCCGAGGTGCCGGACATCGCCACCCTGCTCGGTGGTGGTGAGCTGGTGCTCACCACCGGCATCGGGTTGCCCGGGGACGACGCGGGGCTGCGCGCGTTCATCGGCGACCTGGCCGACGTCGGCGTCTCCGGGCTCGTCGTCGAGCTGGGCCGCCGGTACGTCAGCGGGGTGCCCCGCGTCATGGCCGCCGCCGCCGAGCGGCGCGGCCTGCCCCTGGTGGAGCTGCGCCGCGCCACCCCGTTCGTGCGGATCACCGAAGCGGTGCACGCGCTGATCGTCGACGCGCAGCTCACCGAGCTGCGCGCCACCGAGGAGATCCACCAGCGGTTCACCGATCTCTCGGTCGAGGGCGCCGACGCCGGCGAGGTGATCCGGCAGGCCGCCGAGCTGTCCGGGTGCCCGGTGGTGTTGGAGAACCTGTCCCGGCAGGTGCTGGGGTACGACCCGGCGGGAGAGAGCGCCGAGCTGCTGCTGGACGGCTGGGAGCAGCACTCCCGGCGGATCCGGCCGGCCGGGCGGACCGCGTACGACCCGGACAGTGGCTGGCTGGTGACGGTCGTCGGCGCGCGGGGGCAGGACTGGGGGCGGCTGCTGCTGCGCTGGCCGGCCGGCGGGGAGCCGCCCACCCGCCGGGACGACAGCGCCGAGGTCTCACCTGGCGGCGGGCCGCCGACCCGGCTCACCATCCTGATCGAGCGGGCCGCGTCGACCCTCGCGCTGGGCCGGCTGATCCGCCGCGACGCCGAGGGGCTGGAACGGCAGATCCACCGCACCCTGCTGACCGCGTTGCTCGATCACTCCCGGCCGGTGGATGAGGTGGCGTTGCGGGCCAGGGCGCTCGGCGTGGTGCTGGAGCGCCGGCACCTGGTCGGTGTGATGGTCCGCCACCGGGCCGACGACCCGGCCGGCGAGGGTGGCCCCGAGGCCGGCCCGGCCCGGCTGCGGGACCTCTCCGAGGCGGTCGGCCAGGCGTTGCGGGAGGCGAAGCTGACCGCGCTGACCAGCGCGGTCGACGACCACTCGGTGGGCGCGCTGCTGGCCCTGCCGGACCCGGCCGCCGAGGACCGCGCGCTGTCCGCGTTCGCCACCGCGCTGCGTCGGGTACGCCTCGACGCCGGTGCGGTCCGCGCGGCGGAACCGTCCCGGGGTGGTGCGCCGGGCGGGGTGATCGTTGCGGCCGGCTCGGGGGTGGGCGGCCTGCGTGAGGCCCGACGGTCACTGGTCGAGGCGCGTCAGATCGCCGAGGCGGCCCGCCGGGACCGGCGTGACCTGCCGATCTTCCGGCTGCCGCACGTCGGCCTGGCCGGTCTGCTGCACCTGCTGCGCGACGAGCCCCGGTTGCAGACGTTCGTGGAGCGTGAACTGGGTGCGCTGCTGGAGTACGACGCGCGGCACCCCCGGGAGCGGCTGCTCGACACCCTGCGCGCGTACCTGGAGCAGGGCCGCAACAAGTCCGCCGGTGCCGCCGCCGCCCACCTGTCCCGGCCGGCGTTCTACGAACGCCTGGCCCGCATCGCCCGCATCCTCGACGTCGACCTCGACTCCGTCGAGGCCTCCCTCTCCCTCCACGTGGCCCTGCTGGCCCTGGACGCCGTCCGCACCCCCTGACCCCATCCCGGGCCCGGCCCTCGGCCCGTCCTGCGGCCCGTTGATCATGAAGTTGTTGCCATGACACGCCGGTACGAGTGGCAATAACTTCATGATCAACGGGGAGGGGAGGGGAGGGGAGGGGAGGGGAGGGGTGGGGAGGGGGGTCAGGTGAGGGAGGTCAGGGCTTTGGCGTAGGTGGGGGGGATGTGGTTGGGGCCGCCGGGGGTGAAGACGTCGGAGGTGGCCACGGCTGACCAGGCGGTGGCCGGGACGGCGTCGACCAGGGCGCGGATCACCGGGGCGTCGCGCCACTGGTCCTGCTCGGCGAGCAGGCCCAAAGCCACCACCGACTCCTCGACCTCGCCGACGCACTCGAACGGCTTGTGCCCGTCCACGCCGAGCAGCTCGCGGTAGCCGGGGATCTGCGCCGGGTCGGCGAGCAGGTCGCCGCCGAAGATGTGGGTGACCCGCTCCCGTGGCATGAACGGCGCCATGGCCAGGAAGACGAACCGGCACTTCGGGCAGTCGCGGCACCAGCGCTCGCTCGCGTCGCGCAGCTTGAACGCGGCGTTGCAGCTGGTCACCACGTCGTCGTACCGGGTGAACTCGGCGAACAGCCGGGCGATGTGCAGCTCGGACAGCGAGCGCAGCAGCGAAAAATACGGTTCGGTCAGGCCGGCGTGCTCGGCCAGCGCCCCCCGCAGCAGCCCTTCGGCCTCGACGCCCTTGGACCACTGGTGGTTGATCTCGTGGCCGTTCCAGACCAGGTTCGGGTCGGACGCCGAACGCTCGTTGGACATCACCACCGGGCCCAGACCGTGCAGCACCGCGGTCGCCACCGCGATCAGCGAGTTGATCGCGGTGACCGGGATGTGGCCGTTCAGCGCTCCGGCCGCGTTCAGGTCGAACAGCACCGGGTCGATCCGCCGCCGGGCGGCCAGCGGGGTCAACCCGGACGCCTCGTTGACCGAGACGATCACGTGGTTGGGGTTGACCGAGAACGGCACCGGGTCCAGCTCGGCGCGGCGCAGCGCCTCCAGGCTGACGATGGAGTCCTTGCCGCCGCCGACCGCGGAGAGCGGGCGACGGTCGGAGTTGTCGTACACCCGGGCCGGCGTCACCTCACCGGCCGGCACCTCCGGGCGCAGCTCCAGCACGTGCGGCAGCTGGTTGCGGTACGCGTACTCCGCCAGGCCCTTCGTGTAGACGGCCGTGACGTAGTCGGCGGTGGCCGCGCCCAGTGGCGCCGGCAGCACCAGCCGGGGCGGCGCGGCGGCCTTGTAGTAGCTGACGCCGGCGACCAGGTGCAGCACCTCGAGCACCCGGGAGAGGGTGGCCACCGTCTCGTCCGACGGCGGCGCTGCCGGCAGCGGCAGGGTGATGACCTCGGTGAACCGCTGTTCACCGGCCGGGCCGGTCAGGGCGTAGTCGAACAACACCTCGCCGGTGGCGAAGTCGATCGAGTAGGACGGGAAGGTGAAGGCGTCCATCCGCCGGAGCTGCTCGTTGGGCACACGCCATACTAGGCCCTGGTTCGTCCGGCCGTGTCCGGCTGCGCCGGACCATGCCCGCCCCACCTCCGCCGCGACCCCTGAGGAGAGCACCGTGCGCCTGTCTGACCTGCGCGGACGTACCGTCGCCGTCTGGGGCACCGGCCGGGAGGGCCGGGCCGCGGTGACCGCGATCGCCGCGCACGGCCCGGCCGAGCTCGTCGCCGTCGACGACAGCGCCAACTTCCTCTCGCTGCCGTGGGACGGCCCGCTGGCCGAGGCGGCCCCGCTGGTCACCGGCGAGGCGGGCTTCGAGCGGCTGGCCGCCGCCGACGTGGTGGTCCGCTCGCCCGGGGTGCCGCAGACCCACCCGTGGCTGATCGAGCTGCGCAAGCGCGGCGTGACCGTCACCCAGGGCACCGCGCTGTGGATGGCCGACCACGCCGCGCGCACCGTCGGGGTCACCGGCAGCAAGGGCAAGAGCACCACCTCCAGCCTGATCAGCCACCTGCTCACCGCGATGGGCCGGCCGAACGTGTTCGGCGGCAACATCGGCGTACCCACGCTCGACCTGCCAGAGGCCGAGCTGTACGTGCTGGAGCTGTCCAGCTACCAGTGCAGCGACCTCTCCGACTCCCCCCGGGTGGCCGTGGTCACCGCGCTCTTCCCGGAGCACCTGGACGCGCACGGCGGGGAGCGGGAGTACTACCGGGACAAGCTCAACCTGCTCGCCCACGACCCGGAGACGATCGTGGTGAACGGCGCCGACCCCCGGCTCGCCGCCGAGCTGGGTGACCGGCCGGCGGTCCGCGCCGGTCGCCCCGACACCACCAACGTCGCCACCGGCGCGGACGGAACCCCCTGGTTCCACCTCGGCGACCAGCCGCTCTTCCCGCGTGCCGTGCTGCCCCTGGTCGGCCGGCACAACGAGGGCAACCTGTGCGTCGCGCTCGCCGTGCTCGACGCGCTCGGCGTCGACGTGCTGGCCGCGAAGGACACCCTCGCCGTGGCGGTCGCCGAGTTCCAGGGGCTGGCCCACCGGCTCACCGAGATCACCGACCCGTCCGGGCTGACCTTCGTCGACGACACCCTCGCCACCAGCCCGTACGCGGCCATGCACGCCATCGACGCGTACGAGGGGCGGCCGTTGACCGTGATCGTCGGGGGCAACGACCGGGGGCTGGACTACGCGCCGCTGGCCGAGCACCTGGCCGAGCGGGAGCTGACCGTCATCGGCATCCCGGACAGCGGCAGCCGGATCGTGGCCGCCCTGGACGGGTTGCCCGGGGTGCGTGCCGAGCTGGTCGACGATCTGGTCGCGGCCGTGCGGTTGGCGCGCAAGCTCACCCCGGCCGGCGGGGTGGTGCTGCTGTCGCCGGCCGCTCCGAGCTACGGCCAGTTCCGCAACTTCGAGCACCGCTCCGAGGTCTTCGCCCAGGCCGTCGCCGACACCGCCGGGGTCTGACACGGCGCTGTGCAGCCCGGCCGGAATCAGCGCCCGTCGTGCAGGGCGCGCATCGAGCGGATCGCCGAGCGGATCTCCTGGAGGTAGCGCCCCGGCGTCAGCGTCTGCTCGGGCAGCACCGCCAGGTCGGCCAGCGTCGGGTCCACCCCGACGGTGTCGATGCCGCAGCCGTACGGCACGGCCAGGGTGCGCAGCGCGTCGCAGTGCTGGAACGGCACGTAGATCGGCGCGGTCACCATCAGCACCTCGTCGCCCGGGGCGAGCTGGACGTGCCCGGCCCAGAACCGCTGCGTGTCGGCGGTGTGCGCGCGCCGACGGCGCGGTTCGCTGGACGGCGCGGCGAGCACCCGTACCGGCGGCAGACCGGCGGGTCGGTAGGTCCGCGAGGACCAGGAGTGGTGCGGGTGCCCGGCGTCCACGCCGTCCTGCTCGGCCGGGGCGGTCACCCGGAACACCTGGCGGACCGCCGAGTCGAGCACGTCCACCTCGGTGTCGTCGGCGGGCAGGCCCGCGTCGGCCAGCGTCCGGCGTTCCCACTCCGACAGCGGCCGGAAGCTGCCCAGCACGGCGACCTCGCCGGTCACCCGCAGACCGGCGCGCAGCAGGTGCGCGGCGTACCCGACCCGGCGTACGCAGGCGTGCGCCAGGCCGCCGAGCACCACCAGGTGGGCGTACGCCCCTCGGGCCGGCGGCACCGGCAGGGTCAGGCCGAGCGCCGCCGCCGACGCGAGCACCAGCTCGGCGGTGGCGGCGTCGAGGTCCGGTTCGCGGGCGTCGGGCCGCTCCCTGCCGCCCCGGAAATCCCAGTGTCGCGCGGAGAACTCGTCCAGGAATCGGAGCACCTCGGCGAGGTCGCCCTCGGGCCAACGGCCACCGAAGTGCTCGACCAGCCGGCGCATCGGGTCCGCGCCGATCCACCCGGCGATGCCGGTGGCCGGGCCGCCCGTCGCCCCGACGGGCAGCGGTACGGGCAGCTCGGGCACCGCCGGATCGTACGGGATCGGCGCGACGCTCACCGGGCTGCTCGGCGAGCTGCTGCGCGGCATGGTGGTGACCTTCCCGTACTCCGGGGTGCTGGTGGCCGTCGAGAGCCGCCGGGACCTGGTGGCGTTCACCGGGCACTTCGCCCGCAACAGCCTGGCGCTGGTGGGTTTCCTGGCGGCGTACCACGGGTGGCAGGAGACCTCGCCGGTCGCGGCCCTGGCGGCCGGCTGGGTGGCCTTCGCGCTGGTGGCCGGGGCGCTGCACGCGGCCGCGCGGGTCGGCGTGGTCCACAGCCGCACGGGCGCTACCGCCGCCGGCTGACGCACTGTCAGGAGCGGGCGCGGTCTGCGCTACACAGTGGCAGTTGTCCACACCGGCCTCCGGTGGGAGCGTGCGGTATCCACGAACGCCGCTGAAGGGTTGCCACGATGACCGACGACCTGCTGGCCCGGCACCGGGCCGTGCTTCCGTCCTGGATGCCGATCTACTACGCCGAGCCGATCGAGCTGGTCGCCGGCTCGGGCCGCCGGGTCACCGACGCGCAGGGCCGCAGCTACCTGGACTTCTTCGGTGGCGTGCTGACCAACATGATCGGCTACGACATCCCGGAGATCCGGGAGGCGGTCGAGCGTCAGCTCGCCACCGGCATCGTGCACAGCTCGACGCTCTACCTGATTCGTCAGCAGGTGGAGTTGGCCGAGAAGATCGCCCAGCGCTCCGGCATCCCGGACGCGCGGGTGTTCTTCACCAACTCCGGCACCGAGGCGAACGAGGCGGCGCTGCTGGTGGCCACCAATCACCGCCGGTCGCACCAGATCCTGGCCGTGCGCAACAGCTACCACGGCCGGTCGTACGCGGCGATGGGCGTCACCGGCAACCGCAACTGGTCGGCCAGCGGGCTCAACCCGCTCCAGGTCGCCTGGCTGCACTCGGGTGACCGAGTGCGCGGCCTGCTCGCCCGGCTCAGTGACGAGGAGCAGGTCGACGCGGCGGTGGAGGACCTGCGCGAGGTGCTGGCGACCCAGACCGCCGGCGACGTGGCGGCGCTGATCGCCGAGCCGATCCAGGGCGTGGGTGGCTTCGTGCACCCGCCGGACGGGCTCTTCGCCGGCTGGAAGAAGGTCCTCGACGAGCACGGCATCCTGTTCATCGCCGACGAGGTGCAGACCGGCTGGGGGCGTACCGGGGAGCACTTCTGGGGCTACCAGGCGCACGGTGTCACCCCCGATCTGCTCACCTTCGCCAAGGGCATCGGCAACGGGTTCGCGCTGGCCGGGGTGGTCGGGCGGGCCGAGGTGCTGGAGTCGGTGCCGGCGATCAGCTTCTCCACGTTCGGCGGCAACCCGATCTCCACGGCGGCCGGCAACGCGGTGCTCGACTACCTGATCGCGCACGACCTCCAGGCGAACGCGGCCCGGGTCGGCGCGATCCTCGCCGACGGCCTGCGGTCCGCCGTGGGCGGTCTCGACTGCGTCGCGGAGGTACGCGGGAAGGGGCTGATGCTCGGCGTCGAGTTCGTCCGGCCGGGCACCAGCGAGCCCGACCCGGCGTTGACCAACCGGGTGTTCGAGGCGTGCCGGGAGAGCGGCCTGCTCGCCGGCAAGGGCGGCCTGTACGGCAACGTGCTGCGGATGGGTCCACCTCTGACGTTGACGGAGGAGGAGGCCCGTGAGGGCCTGGCCATCCTCGTCGACGCGATCCGCTCGGCGGCGGGGGTGGCGGCATGAGCATCGGGCACTTCATCGACGGCAAGCGGGTCGGCGGGACGTCCGAGCGGCGTGGCGACGTGTTCGACCCGGCGACGGGTCGGCGTACCGCCGAGGTGGAGCTGGCCTCGACCGCGGACGTCGACGTCGCGGTGCAGGCCGCCGCCCGCGCCGCCCGGGCCTGGCGGGACGCGTCGTTGGCCAAGCGGTCGGCGGTGCTGTTCGCCTTCCGGGAGTTGGTGCACACCCGCCGGGACCGGCTCGCCGAGGTGATCACGGCCGAGCACGGCAAGGTGCTCGCCGACGCCGCCGGGGAGGTGCAGCGTGGCCTGGAGGTGATCGAGTACGCCTGCGGCCTGCCCTCGGCGCTGCGCGGCGCGTTCAGCGAGAACGTCTCCACCGAGGTCGACTCGTACACCATCCGGCAGCCGCTCGGGGTGGTCGCCGTGATCTCCCCGTTCAACTTCCCGGTGATGGTGCCGCTGTGGTTCGTGCCGGTCGCGGTGGCGTGCGGCAACGCGGTGGTGCTCAAGCCGAGCGAGAAGGACCCGAGCGCGGCGCTGCTGCTGGCCGAGTGGTTCGCCGAGGCGGGCCTGCCCGACGGGGTGCTGAACGTGGTCAACGGGGACAAGGAGGCGGTGGACGCGCTGCTGGACCACCCGGAGGTGAGGTCGGTGTCCTTCGTCGGCTCCACCCCGATCGCCCGGTACGTCTACCAGCGCGGCACCGCCGCCGGTAAGCGGGTGCAGGCGCTGGGCGGGGCGAAGAACCACATGGTGGTGCTCCCCGACGCCGACCTGGACCTGGCCGCCGACGCGGCGGTCAACGCCGGGTTCGGCTCGGCGGGGGAGCGGTGCATGGCCATCTCGGTGCTGGTGGCGGTGGAGCCGGTCGCGGACGCGCTGGTCGAGCGGATCGCCGCGCGGATGGCCGCGTTGCGCACCGGTGACGGCCGGCGGGGCTGCGACATGGGCCCGCTGGTCACCGCGGCCCACGCGGCGAAGGTGCGCTCCTACGTCGACGCCGGGGTGGCCGCCGGGGCGGTGCCGGTGGTGGACGGGCGGGACGTGACGCCGGACGGCGACCCGGCCGGCTTCTGGCTGGGTCCGACGCTGTTCGACCGGGTGACCCCGCAGATGTCGATCTACACGGACGAGATCTTCGGGCCGGTGCTGAGCGTGGTCCGGGTCGGCTCGTACGACGAGGCGGTGGAGCTGGTCAACGCCAGCCCGTACGGCAACGGCACGGCGATCTTCACCAACGACGGCGGTGCGGCCCGGCGCTACCAGCACGAGGTGGAGGTGGGCATGGTCGGGATCAACGTGCCGATCCCGGTGCCGATGGCGTACCACTCGTTCGGGGGCTGGAAGTCCTCGCTCTTCGGGGACCTGCACGCGCACGGCGAGGACGGGGTGCGTTTCTTCACCCGGGGCAAGGTGGTCACCAGCCGGTGGCTGGACCCGCGCCACGGCGGGGTCAACCTCGGGTTCCCCACCCAGACCTGAGCAGCCGCAGCACGCCCGCCCCGGCCAGGTACGCCAGCAGCGCCGGGACGGGCGTGCCGAGCGGTTCCGGGGTGCGCGCCGGGGTCGCGCTGTTGATCAGCAGCGCGGCCACCACGGCGGCGTAGCCGGCCACGGTCAGCGCCATCCGGGTCCGGGTGCCGCCGCCGGCCCGTCGGCCGGTGCGGTGCCGGCTGCTGCGCGCCTCCACCGGCCCGAAGATGGCGACCAGGACCGCCAGGACAGCCGTGAGCAGCAGCAGCCAGGGCACCCGCCACGCCCACCAGGTGGCCGAGCCGACCGCCGGCGTGGGCAGTGTTTCGGTCGCGTCGAGCAGGCCGACCAACAGGATGGCGGCGGTGAGGTGCCAGAGGAAGACGGTCAGCACCACCAGGTTGACCCCGATCACGAGCTGCCACGGGCCGGAACGGCGCAGCAGGCGCGTCGCGGGGCCGCGCAGCAGCAGGATCAGGCCGAGTTGCGTGGCGGCGACGGCGAGCAGCGCGAGGCTGGGCGGCGCGGCGTTGTCCAGCCGCTCGCCGGGCACGTGCAGCATGGCCACCGGCCACGGGCCGAGCACGGTGAGCAGCGGCAGTGCGGCCAGCCCGACGGCCAGGAACACCACGCCGGCCCGGCGGGAGGTGGGCAGCCGGCGCCGGCGTACCCCCGGACGGTCGGGTGCCGGCGGCCCGGCGGAGTCGGCCACGCCGGGTGGTGCGGCGCGGGTGTCGTGCCAGGCGAAGCCGAGCTGGTGTATGGCCAGCCAGCCGAACAGGTAGTTGCCGAAGGCCAGCTCTGCCGGCCCGGTCAGCCGCCCGAGGTCGCCGAGGCCGACCAGCGCGACCAGCACCAGCGGGACGGCCAGGCCGAAGCGGCGGTGCAGCGCGTACATCGGTGGGGTGAGCGCGACCACCGCCAGGTAGGCGACGAGGAACCAGAGCGGGATGGTGGCGAACCAGAACACCTCGCGGATCCGGGTCGCGTCGGCGCCGAGCAGCCGGGCCACCGCCGCCGCGGCGCTGAGCACCAGCACCAGCACGCTGGTGGGCCGCACCAGTCGGGCGCTGCGGTCGAGCAACCAGCCGGCGGCATCGCCGCCCCGGGCCGGCAGCCGGGTCAGCGAGGCCGCGTTCGCGTAGCCGCCGACCAGGAAGAAGACCGGCATCACCTGGGCCACCCAGGTCAGCGGGTACGCCCACGGCAGGTCGGCGAGCGCGGAGTGCCCGGTGGGCCGGCCGGCGGCGTCCCGATCGATCGCCGTGACGCCCCAGTGTCCGAGGACGACCATGATGATGGCGAGGGCGCGGAGCAGGTCGACGTACCGCTCCCGGCCGGCCGGGGTGCGCTCGGCGAGCTGACGCAGGCGGCGCATCGACCCAGGCTATGCGACCCGCTGCTGGCCGGTGGTGATAACGGTTCGGCAGCCGGGGGTTGAAGTCCGCGCGTCGCTGCCGTAGAAATTCTTCAACGACTTCGTGTCAAATGAAGACAAGCAACACATCCCCCTGCGCCTCGATGCGACGGACGCCACCCCCATCACCCGGCGCCCGCCCGACCCGACCCGAGGAGACACCATGAACAGGCGTGAAATCCTGCGGCGCAGCGCCGCCGCCGGCCTGCTGGCGACCCCCGCCGCCGGCCTGCTTGCCGGCTGTGCCACCGGCGGAGGCGACGACGACAAAGACACCGCCGCCTACAAGGGCACCAAGAGCGAGCAGAACCCGCTCGGCGTCAAAGAGGACGCGCCGCTCGAGGTGGTGATCTTCGGCGGCGGCTTCGGCGACGAGTACGCCAAGGCCCACGAGGCCATGTACACCGAGAAGTATCCCAAGGCGAAGATCAATCACTCCGTCACCCAGGAGATCAGCAAGACCCTCCAGCCGCGCTTCGTCGACGGCACCCCGCCGGACGTGGTCAACAACTCCGGCACCGGCCAGATCGACTTCAACGGCCTGGTCAGCCAGAACGCCCTCGCCGACCTCGGGGAGCTGCTCGCCGCCCCGAGCCTCGACGTTCCCGGCAAGACGGTCAAGGACACCCTGCTGCCCGGCGCCGTCGAGATCGGTTCGTACGACGGCAAGTTTCTGGTGCTCAACTACACCTACACCGCGTACGGCATCTGGTACTCCAACAAGCTGTTCACCGAGCGCAAATGGGAGTACGCCAAGACCTGGGACGATCACATCGCGCTCTGCAAGCAGATCAAGGCCGCCGGCATCGCCCCCTGGACGTACGCCGGCCTGCACCCGCGCTACATGAGCTGGCCGCTGATCTCCACGGCGATCAAGTTCGGCGGCCTGTCGGTGGCCACCGCCATCGACAACCTGGAGCCGAACGCCTGGAAGTCGGACTCGATGAAGGCCGCCGCCGACGCGTGGCACCAGATCGTCAAGGACAAGTACATCCTGGAGGGCTCGCCCGGCCTGGACCACAAGCAGTCGCAGACCGCCTGGTGTCAGGGCAAGGCCGCGTTCATCTCCTGCGGGTCCTGGCTGGAGAGCGAGCAGAAGGACGTCACCCCCGCCGGGTTCAACATGACCATCGCACCGACGCCGAGCCTGGGCAGCGGCGACAAACTGCCGTTCGAGGCGATCCGCGGCACCGCCGGTGAGCCGTTCCTGGTGCCCGCCAAGGCCCGCAACGTCGCAGGCGGCCTCGAATACTTCCGGACCATGCTGTCGCGCAAGGGCGCCCAGGACTTCACCCGGAAGGTCGCCAGCCTCACCGTGGTCGCCGGCGCCACCGAGGGCGTCGAGCTGCCGTACGGGTTGACCACCGTGGTCAAGGCCCTGGACGCCTCCGGCGCCAACGGGTTCAACTGGGTCTACAACAACTTCTACCGCAAGCTGGAGCGCAACCTCGTCGACGCGGCGTGCGGCGAGTTCTTCAGCGGTCGGATCGGCCCCGCGGACTTCCTCGACCAGTGCCAGAAGGGCGCCGACTCGATCGCCCAGGACAGCACGATCAAGAAGTTCAAGCGGGCTGCGTGACACCTCGGCCGGTGGGGGCGACCGCCCCCACCGGCCGCACCACGGGAAGTAGGTCCTCATCGTGAGACATGGCAAGTGGCCGCTGATCGTCACCTTCCTGGTGCCGCCGGTGCTGCTGTACGTCGTCTTCGTCGTGTCGCCGTACCTCCAGGCGTTCCAGATCTCCACCACCGACTGGCTCGGCTACTCCGCCGACGCCAACTCGGTCGGGTTGGCGAACTTCAAGACCCTGTGGCACGACGACTATGTCTGGAACGCGTTGCAGAACAACGCGGTCCTGCTGGCCCTGGTGCCGGTGCTGACCATCGTGCTCGGGCTCTTCTTCGCCACGATGCTGGCCATGGGCGGGCGCAAGGGCCGCGCCGGGGTGACCGGGGTACGCGGGGGAGCGTTCTACCGCACGGTCTACTTCTTCCCGCAGGTGCTCTCCGTGGTGATCATCGCGTTGCTCTGGAAGGAGGTCTACCACCCGAACAAGGGCCTGCTCACCAGTGCCCTGCACGCCCTCGGCCTGCCCTCGCCGACCTGGCTCGGCGACCCGGCGACCGCCTTCTGGTGCGTGCTCGCGGTGATGGTCTGGAGCAACGTCGGCTTCTACGTGGTGCTGTTCGGCGCGGCCATGTCGGCCGTACCGAAGGAGATCTACGAGGCGGTGCTGCTCGACGGAGCGTCCCGGTTCACCACCCTGCGCCGCGTCACCCTGCCCCTGCTCTGGGACACCATCCAGGTCGCCTGGGTCTACCTGGCCATCTTCGCCCTGGACGGGTTCATCCTCGTGCAGCTGATGACCAACGGTGGGCCGAACTTCTCCACCGACGTGGTCGGCGTACGGATGTACGACACCGCCTTCGGCAGTGAGACCAAGTTCGGCTACGCCTCGGCGATCGGCGTGGTGATGTTCTTCCTGACCCTGTCGGTGGCGGTGCTGTCGCTGCGGGTCGGCCGGCGCGATCGGATCGAGTACTCGTGACCACACTGGACAAGCCCGCCACCGCCGCCACCGCGCCGACGCCGGCCGCCGGCCGGGACCGCCCGATCCGCCGGGACCTCGGTGTGGCCAACGTGTTCTCGCACGGCTTCCTGCTGCTGTGGGGCCTGCTCACCGTGCTGCCGCTGCTGTGGATGTTCATCAGCTCCTTCAAGACCAACGGCGAGATCCTGGCCGACCCGTGGGGGCTACCCGGGGCGCTGCACCTGGACAACTGGGCGCGGGCCTGGACGGGCGCGCACATCGGCCGGTACTTTCTCAACAGCCTGGTGGTGGTGGCCGGCTCGGTCAGCCTCACCATGCTGATGGGCGCCACCGCCGCGTACGTCTTCGCCCGGTACGAGTTCCGCGGCCGCCAGTTCGTCTACTACCTGTTCGTCGGCGGGCTGATGTTCCCGGTGTTCCTCGCGCTGGTGCCGCTCTTCTTCGTGGTCCGCAACGCCGGTCTCTTCGGCACCTGGACCGGCTTGATCCTGGTGTACGCGGCCTACTCGCTGCCGTTCACGGTGTTCTTCCTGACCGCGTTCTTCCGGACCCTGCCGACCTCGGTGGCGGAGGCGGCGATGGTCGACGGCTGCGGTCACTTCCGGCTGTTCTTCCGGGTGATGCTGCCCATGGCGCGTCCGGGACTGATCAGTGTGGCGATCTTCAACTTCCTCAGCCACTGGAACCAGTTCCTGCTGCCGCAGGTGCTGATGCAGGGCGACGAGTCCAAGTGGGTGCTCGCGCAGGGGCTGTTCGCCCTGTCGGTCAGCCAGGGCTACGCCGGCGACTACGCCCGGCTGTTCGCGGGGCTGAGCATCGCGGTGCTGCCGGTGCTCGCCGTGTACGTGGGCTTCCAGCGGCAGGTGCAGTCCGGGCTGACCGCAGGCCAGCTCAAGTAGGGTCTCGGCTTGACCGGTAGGAAATCTCCTACCTATTGTGGTCGGCATGACCGTGACCCATGTGCAACTACTCTCCGTACCCGTCACCGACCAGGATCGGGCCCGGGACTTCTACGTCGACGTCCTCGGGTTCGACCTGGTCTGGGACAACCCGATGGGCCCCGACGGCGGGCGCTGGGTGCAGGTGGCGCCCCCGGGCGCCGCCACCGCCCTCACCCTGGTCACCTGGTTCCCGACCATGCCGCCCGGGTCCCTCAAGGGCCTGGTGCTGGAGACCGACGACCTGGACGCGGACGTCGCCCGCCTCCGGGAGCGGGGGGTCGACTTCGCCGACGGGGGCATCCAGTCCGCCCCCTGGGGCCGGTACGCCACCTTCGACGATCCCGACGGCAACGGCATCGTCCTCCAGGCGACCCGTGTCTGAGTCGGACGTCTTCGCGGCGCTGGCCAACCCGACCCGTCGCGAGCTGCTGCGGCTGCTGCGCGACGGTGGGCAGCAGCCGGTGCAGCGGCTCGCCGACCACTTCGACATGCGCCGGCCGAGCCTGTCCGAGCACCTCAAGGTGCTCAAGGAGGCCGGCCTGGTGGTCGAGCGGCCGGTCGGCCGGCAGCGGCTGTACGCCCTGCGTCCGGAGCCGCTGCGGGAGGTCGCCGACTGGCTCAGCCCGTACGAGGCGTACTGGCGCGGTCGACTCGGTGCGCTGCGCGACGTGCTGGACGAGCTCGACGATGAGTGAGCGCGGCACCATCCGGGTGGATCAGTTCCTGCCCCACCCGCCGGCCAAGGTCTGGCGGGTGCTGACCGATCCTGATCTCATCGCGCGCTGGCTCATGCAGACCGACTTCGTGCCGGTCGTCGGCCACCGGTTCACGTTCCGCACCGACCCGCGCCCCGGGTTCGACGGCATCGTGCACTGCGAGGTGCTCGACCTGGACCCGCAACGCCTGCTGCGCTGGTCCTGGCGGGGCGGATCGCTGGACACGGTGGTGACCTGGACCCTCGCCGCCGAGGGCCGGGGCACCCGGCTCTTCCTCGAACACTCCGGCTTCGACCCGGACGACCCGCTCCAGCAGCGCACCTACGCCCTGCTCGACGGCGGCTGGCGCTCGCACGTCTGGCGCCGGCTCACCAAGGTCCTCGACGCCCTCCAGCCCTAGCCCTGCGCCCGCATCGCGCGCCGCGCTCCGCACGGCCATGATCACGCTCGATCCTGGAAAGAGTCCCTTCGTCTCGGCGGGAGGCCACTACTTCCTGGGTCGGGCGCGATCATGCACGTCGCCAGCGAGGCGTGGGGCGCGGTGGGGTGGTCAGGGGGCGGGGAAGAGGCGGGCGTGCAGGGCGGCCGGGTCGGTCACCTCGGGCAGTTCGCGGGCGGCGAGCCAGGCTGCGGCGGCGGCCCCGTCGCCGGCGGTGCACAGCGGCGCGGCCGGCCAGCGCTGCGCGATCTCGCCCCGGACGGCGGCGGCCAGCGGGGTGTCCGCGGTGAGCAGTCCGCCGCCGAGCACGACGGGCGTCACGGCCCCGGCGGGGCGGATCCGGCCCACGCTGTCGACCAGGTGCGCGGCGGCCTCGGCGACCAGTGCGGTGGCGACCGGTTCGCCGTCGGCGGCGGCGGTGATGACCAGCGGCGCCAGCCGGGCCAGCTCGATGGGGGGTCGCCGGGTCACCGCCTGGATCGTGGCGTCGACGGTGTCCCGGGGGCGGGCGGCGATCTCGGTGCTGCCCATCAGGTCGGTGAGCACCGCCGTGGTCAGCGCACCGGGGGCGTGGCCGGCGTCCAGGTCGGCGAGCAGCCGGCGGACCGACTCGCGGCCCAGCCAGAAGCCGGACCCGGCGTCGCCGAGCAGCCAGCCGTGGCCGTCGGCGACCCGGTCCAGCCGCAGGTCGCGGACCTGGGCGGTGATCGCCCCGGTGCCGGCGATGAGCACCGTGCCGTCCGGGGCGGCGGTCCCGGAGGCGTAGGCCACCAGGGCGTCGCCGTGCACGGCGTACGGGCAGCGCAGGCCGGCCTCCTGCCAGGCCCGGTCGAAGGCGGCCCGGCCGGCCGGATCGGCGAGCAGTCGGGCGGCCCCGGCCAGCCCGATGGTGCCGGCCGCCACCCGGGTCGGGTCGACGTCGGCGAGCGCGCCGCGCAGGGCGCTCAGCAGCTCGGTGGCGGCTCGGTCGGCGCCGTGGCTGGTGGGGTTGCCACCACCCGCCCGGCCGGTGCCGAGGCGCTCGCCGGTGAGGGTCAGGGCGGTCGCCCGGGTGGACGTACCCCCGACGTCGAGACCGACCACGACGGTGTCGGACATCGGCACGGGCCTCCTTGCGCTGCGCGGCGACGGGCCTGTTCATGCTGGTCGGCCCCGTCGCGCCGGGCAAGATCTGGCCGGCGCGGCGGGTTGTGCGCCAGGTAACAGTTTGAAAACTTCGCCCACAGGCTTGACACGGAGTGCCGTTCAGTAAGAAATTTTACCACTAACAGTTAACAGTCTTTTCGGAAAGGTGAGGCGTCGCATGGTTGATCACGAGGTGGACACCGCCGCGGGGACCGCGGTGGTCGACGCCGACGCGTTCGACCGGCGGGGCTCGCTCGGGTCGGCCTCCGACGGGGTCCTGGCCCGCGTCCGCAACGGTCTCGGCGAGCTGACCGGCGCCCTGCGCCGCGTCGCCGAGCACGTGCTGAGCGACCCGGAGGCGGCCGCCCGGTCGACCATAGTGGAGCTGGCCGAGCGCAGCGGCACCTCGCCGGCGACCATCACCCGGTTCTGTCGGGCGATGGGCTTCGAGGGCTACGCGGACCTGCGACTGGGCATCGCCTCCGAGACCGGCCGGGCACGCTCGGCCGGTTGGACCGTCGACATCGGACGGGAGATCCAGCCGAGCGACCCGCTGGCCCGGGTGCTCGACCAGATCATGGCCGCCGACACCCGGGCCATGCACGACACCGCGACGCTGCTCGACCTCGCCGAGGTGGAGCGGGCCGCGGTGGCGATCGCCGGCGCCAGCCGGGTGAACATCTTCGGCGCCAGCGGCAGCGCGCTGGTCGGCGAGGAGATGCAGTTCAGCCTGCACCGCATCGGGGTCGCCGCCTGGGCCTGGAACGACGTGCACGAGGGGCTGGCCAGCGCCGCGCTGCTGCGCGGCGGGGACGTGGCGCTGGGCATCTCGCACACCGGCCAGACCCGGGAGACGATCGAGATGCTCGCCGAGGCGGGCAGCCGGGGCGCTACCACGATCGCCCTCACCGGCTTCCCCCGCTCACCCCTGGCCGAGCTGGCCGACATCGTGCTGCTCACCGCCAGCCAGGCGACCACCTTCCGGCCGGACGCGCTCTCCGCCCGCCACCCCCAGCTGGTGGTGCTCGACCTGCTCTACATCGCCGTCGCCCAGCGCACCCACGACCGCGCGCACGCGGCCTTCCGGCGTACGGCGCAGGCCGTCGACGGGCACAAGGCCGCGAAGGGAGGCCTCTCATGATCAGCGCCCAGCGGTACGCGGACGCGGTCCGCCCGATGCTCGACCGGCTGCTCGACAGCGAGGCCGACGGCATCACCCGGGCCGCCGACCTGATCGCCGACAGCCTGCGCGCCGGTGGTGTGCTCCAGGCGTTCGGTGCCGGGCACTCCGAGGCGTTCGCCGCGGAACTGGTCGCCCGCGCCGGCGGGCTGGTCCCCACCAACCGGCTCTCGGTACGTGACCTGGTGGTGCACGGCGACGCCCCGCGCGGTGTGCTCGCCGACCCCAAGCTGGAACGTGATCCCTCCATCGCCCACCAGATCTACGCGCTCGCGGCACCTCAGCCGCGGGACGTGTTCGTGGTGGCGTCCCAATCCGGCATCAACGGCTCGGTGGTCGAGCTGGCGGCGCTGGTCACCGAGCGCGGTCACCCGTTGATCGCGGTCACCTCGGTCGAGCACACGGCTCGGGTGGCTCCACGGCACCCGTCCGGGCAACGGCTCGCCGACCTCGCCGACGTCGTGCTGGACAACGGCGCGCCGTACGGCGATGCACTGCTGCCGCTCGAGGGCGGCGGCGCGGTCTGTGCGGTCTCCTCGGTCACCACCGCGCTGCTGGCGCAGCTGCTGACCGCGGAGGTCGTACGACGGTTCCACCAGGCCGGAGAGGTGCCCCCTATCTACCTCTCCGCCAACGTCCCCGGCGGGGACGAGCACAACATCGCCCTCGAGTCGCGGTACGCCGGGCGTCTCCGGCGTACCGCCTGACCCGAATTCCACAAGGAGAGACGACGATGTCGATTACCCCCGAGCACCCGGCCGAACTCGACCGCCGCACGGTGCTGCGTCGCGCCGCCGCCGTGGGCATGCTCGCCACTCCGGCCATCGGCCTGCTCAGCGCCTGCGCCACCAGCGGCGACGACAAGGAGAACGAGCAGGTCGCCGGCGGCACCAAGAGCGAGAAGAACCCGCTGGGTGTCAAGGAGGACGCCCCGATCGAGGTGGTCATCTTCAACGGCGGTTACGGCGAGAAGTACGCCACCGACGTGCACGAGCCGCTGTACAAGACGGCGTTCCCCAAGTCCGAGGTCAAGCACCAGGCGACCCAGGCGGTCTCCACGGTGCTGCAGCCGCGGTTCGCCGGCGGCAACCCGCCGGAGTTCGTCAACAACTCGGGCGAGAAGTTCCTCGACTTCGGTGCGCTCGTCAACGACGGCCAGCTGCAGGACCTCACCGAGCTGTGGGACGCGCCGTCGGTCGACGACCCGAGCAAGAAGGTCCGCGACACCGTCATCCCGGGCGTTGTCGAGCAGGGCATGTTCAACACCGCCGACGGGGGGCGCAAGCCGTTCGTCCTCTACTACGTCTCGACGGTCTACGGCATCTGGTACTCCGGCAAGCTCTTCAAGGACAACGGCTGGACGGCGCCCACCAACTGGGAGCAGTTCAAGGCGCTGTGCGAGCAGATCAAGGCCAAGGGCATCACGCCGTACGGCTACGCCGGGGCGAACGCGGCCTACTACCAGTGGAACGTGATCCTCACGCAGGCCGCGAAGATCGGCGGCACCGATGTCCTGAAGAACATCGACAACCTGGAGGACGGCGCCTGGAAGCAGGACGCCGTCAAGCAGGCCGCTGAGGCGTGGGCCGAGATCGGCGCAAAGTACTCGGACAAGAGCTTCGAGGGGCTCAAGCACACCGACGTGCAGCTGCGGCAGAACCAGGGCAAGGTCGCCTTCTACCCGTCCGGCGACTGGCTGGAGAACGAGCAGAAGAAGGACACGCCGGCGGGCTTCACCTACCAGCTCATGCCGGTGCCCAGCCTCACCGCGTCGGACAAGCTGCCGGCGACCGCTATCCGGGCGGCCGGTGGCGAGGGATACTTCGTCTCGTCGAAGAGCAAGAACCCGCGTGGCGGGATGGAGTACATGCGTCAGATGCTCTCCAAGGCGGGTGCCCGGGGCTTCACCGAGACCGTCGGTGCGGCCACGGTCGTGCCGGCCGGCAGCGAGGGCTTCCAGTTCCCGCCGGGTGTGGCCAGCGCGCAGGCTGCGCTGAAGGCGGCCGGCAAGGACGTGTTCAACATGCTCTTCGACAACTGGTACAAGGAGCTCGACACGGAGGCGCGGACCGCCACCAACGAGCTGATGTTCGGCCGGATCAAGGCGGACGCCTTCGTGGAGCGGATCCAGAAGCGCGCCGACGCGATCAAGAAGGATTCCTCCGTCACCAAGTTCAAGCGCTGATCGGAGCGTAGGGGTCATGCGGCACGGCAAGTATCCGTTCGTGATCGGGTTCCTGTTCGCCCCGGTCACGCTGTACGTGGTCTTCGTCATCGCGCCGTACGCGCAGGCGTTCCAGATCTCGATGACCAACTGGCGGGGGCTGTCGGCCCCGCAGTGGGTGGGCTTCGACAACTACCGGAGGCTGCTCGACGACGGCAGCTTCTGGAAGGCGGTCCAGCACCACGGCGTACTGCTGCTTGCCCTGCCGCTGATCACCATCGCCATCGCACTGTTCTTCTCGTTCCTGCTCAACGTGGGCGGCAAGAGCAGCGGCGGGCAACGCCAGGGGGTCTGGGGGGCGAAGTTCTACCGGGTGGTGTTCTTCTTCCCCCAGGTCCTGGCGGTGGCCATCATCGCGGTGCTGTTCCAGATGGTCTACCGGCCCAACGAGTCCGGTCTGATCAACGGCGTGCTGATGAAGTTCGGCTTCGATCCGGTGCTCTTCCTGATCCGGCCGAACCTGGCCCTCTGGTCGATCATCGCGGTGCTGGTCTGGCAGGCGGTCGGCTTCTACGTGGTGCTCTTCTCGGCCGGGATGGCCTCCATTCCGGGTGAGATCTACGAGGCGGCCGAGATGGACGGCGCGACCAAGGTGACGCTGTTCTTCCGGGTCACCCTGCCGCTGCTCTGGGACACCCTCCAGGTGGCGTGGGTCTATCTGGGCATCGCGGCGTTCGACGCGTTCGCCATCGTCGCGGTGCTCTCCGTGGACGGTGGCGGCCCGGACGGCGCCACCACGGTTCTGGCCATGGAGATCTACCGCAACGCCTTCGTCTACTCGAAGTACGGCTACGCCTCCGCGATGGGTGTGGCGCTCTTCTTCCTGACCCTCACGTTCGCGGCGCTGACGCTGCGGCTCACCAAGCGGGAAAGCGTGGAGTACTGATGAACCCGCAGTCGACGCTGCCGCCGACGCCGGCGGCGCTACCGCCGAAGACCGGCGAACCGGGTGCCCCCGTCGGGCGGGGGCGCAAGGGCCCCCACTCGGAGGCGCGGCTCTTCGCCGGCCTGGGGCACATCGCGCTCGCCGTGTGGGCGGTGATCGTGATCGTGCCGATCCTCTGGACCTTCCTCGCCGCGTTCAAGAACACCACCGAGATCTTCAGCAGCCCGTGGACGCTGCCGGCAGAGCTGCGCTGGGAGAACTTCAGCCGGGCCTGGACCACGGCGCGCGTCGGCCGGTACTTCATCAACAGCGTCATCGTGGTCGGGTGCAGCACCTTTGGCACGATGCTGCTCGGTTCGATGGCGGCGTACGTGCTGGCACGGTACAAGTTCTGGGGCAACCGGGCGATCTACTACCTGTTCGTCTCCGGGTTGGCCTTCCCGGTCTTCCTGGCCCTGGTGCCGCTCTTCTTCGTGGTGAAGAACCTGGGCCTGCTGGACACCCACACCGGTGTGGTGCTGGTCTACATCGCGTACTCGCTGCCGTTCACGATCTTCTTCCTGGCCGCGTTCTTCAAGACGCTGCCGTCGTCGGTGGCCGAGGCGGGGTTGATCGACGGCTGCGGGCACACCCGACTGTTCTTCCAGGTCATGATGCCGATGGCGAAGCCGGGCCTGATCAGCGTGGCGATCTTCAACATCATCGGCCAGTGGGCGCAGTACCAGCTGCCGCTGGTGCTGCTGTCCAACGCGAAGGACAAGTGGGTGCTCACCCAGGGCATCGCGGACATCTCGGTCAACGCCGGCTACGAGGCGGACTGGTCGGGGTTGTTCGCGGCGCTGACCATCGCCATCCTCCCGATGATCATCGTGTACGCGATCTTCCAGCGCCAGATCCAGGCCGGCCTCACCTCCGGCGCCGTGAAGTAGGGGCATGACGTGGGGAAGGGCACCGGGGCGTTGACCCGGTGCCCTTCCGCTCATCTCGGGTGCTCGTCGGCGTGGGCGTGCCAGGAGTGCCAGAGAGCGGCGTACGCCCCGCCGGCCGCGACGAGTTCGTGGTGGCTGCCGATCTCGGTGATCCGGCCGTCCGCCAGGACGGCGACCCGGTCGGCGTCGTGCGCGGTGTTGAGCCGGTGCGCGATCGCGATGACGGTCCGCCCGACGAGTACGGCGGCCAACGCCCGTTCGGTACGCCGGGCGGTCGTCGGGTCGAGCGCGGCGGTCGCCTCGTCCAGGATCAGCGTGTGCGGGTCGGCGAGCACCAGCCGGGCCAGCGCCAACTGTTGCGCCTCGGCCGCGCCGAGCTGCCGGGCACCGTCTCCGAGCGGGGTGTCCAGGCCGTCGGGCAGCTCCGCGTACCAGTCGGCGCCCACCGTGGCCAGCGCCGAGCGCATCTGCTCGTCGGAGGCGTCCGGGGCGGCGAAGGCGAGGTTGTCGCGTACCGAGCCGATGAAGACGTGGTGTTCCTGCGTGACCAGGGCGACCCGGCGCCGACGCTCGGCGGGGTCGAGGTCGGTCACCGGGCAGCCACCGATGCTGACGACGCCGCGGCGCGGCGCGTCGATCCCGGCCAGCAGCCGGGCCAGAGTGGACTTGCCGGCTCCCGACGGGCCGACGACGGCCAGCCGCTCGCCGGGCCGCACCTCCAGGTCGATGCCGTGCAGCACGTCGTGGCCCTCGGCGTACGAGAACCGCGCCTCGCGCACGACGAGCCGCTCTCCCCGTGACGTGATCACCGTGCCGGGTGGCTCCGGCGGGACCAGGCCGACGCCGAGCACCCGGGCGAACGACGCGAAGCCGCGCTGTGCCTGCTCGGTCCACTGGAGAAGCTGGTCCAGCGGCTCGATCGCCTGCTGGAGGTAGAGCGCGGCGGCGACCACCGCGCCGAGCGACACCATCTCCTCCGAGAGCAGATACCCGCCGACGAGCAGGACGATGGCGACCGGCAGCGGATAGCTCGCCTCCACCGCGGTGAAGAACACCGTGCGCAGCGCGAGTGTCGCCCGCCGGGCCCGCCACACCCGGGCGATGCGGGTGGTGCCGTGCCGGATCCGGTCGTCGGCCAGCCGGAGCGCCTCGACGGTGCGGGCGCCCTCGGCGGTGGTGGTCAGCGTCTCGGTCAGCTCCGCGGCCGCCGCACCCTCGGCGAGGTACGCGGAGCTGGCCCGCCGCAGGTACCAGCGGGTGACCGCGACGATCGACGGCAGCCCGGCCAGCGCCGCCAGCCCGAGCAGCGGGTGCAGCAGGAAGACCGCCCCGAACAGCAGCGTCAGCTGCACCGAGGCGATGACGATGGTGGGCACCACGTCCCGGACGGTGGTGCCGACCGTCGACACGTCGACCGAGCTGCGGGTGGCCAGGTCCCCGGAACCGGCCCGTTCGACGACCGAGACGGGCAGCCCGAGCGTCCGGTCGACGAACTCCTCGCGCAGCTCCGCGACGGCTCGCTCCCCGAACCGGTGGCCGGCGTACTGGGCGTAGCGGGAGAGCAACGCGCTCACCAGGACGCACCCGCCGATCGCCAGGGCCAGCCGGTCCACCATGGCCACACCGGCGCCGGCGGTGACCCGGTCGACGATGGTGCCCAGCAACCACGGCGGGGCGAGGCCGGCGACCGCGGCGGCGCCGTGCAGCGCCAGGACGATGCCGACCGAACGCCGGTGCCGGCCGATCAGGTCCCGCAGCGCCCGGCGTACGGTGCCGCGCTCCGCGACCGGCAGCCGGCTCACCGGTAGGCCCCTTCGGTGTCGGCGGGCCGATCCAGGTCGGGATCGGCGCTGTCCCGGGCCACCAGGTGCCGGTAGCCGGGGTCCTGGTCGAGCAGGTCGGCGTGGGTGCCGGTGGCGACGATCCGGTCGGCACGCAGGTGGGCGACCAGGTCGGTCCGGCTGAGCAGCAGCGGCGAGGTGGCGAGCACGACCGTCGTCAGCCCGGCCCGCGCGACACGGAGCCGCTCGGCGATCCGCGCCTCGGTGTGCGCGTCCACCGCCGACGTCGGGTCGACGAGGATCAGCACCTCCGGCTCGGCGAGCAGCACCCGGGCCAGGCGTACCCGTTGGCGCTGGCCGCCGGAGAGCGTACGGGCTCGGGCGTCGATCGGGGTGTCCAGGCCGGCCGGCAGCGCGTCGACGATGTCCTGGGCCGACGCGGCCCGCAGCGTCGCGGTGATCCGGTCGTCGTCGGCGTCCGTCGCCGTTCGGGAGAGCAGGATCTCCCGCAGCGTGCCGGGGAACAGGTACGAGTCGTGGTCGGCGACCAGGATGCGCGCGCGGACCTCCTCCAGGGCGATGCCGGTCAGCGGCACGCCGCCCCAGGTGGCGTCGCTGGCGACGTACCGGCCGAGCCGGTCCGCCAGGGCCAGCGCCGCCGCCGGATCGTCGGCGGCCACACCGGTCAGCCGACCGGCGGGGACGGTCAGCCCGGTGACCGGGTCGTGCAGGTCGGCGGCGTGCGCCGGCGCGGCCACGCCCGCCGGGCGGCGTGGGTCGGGTACCCCGCTGCGGCCCCGCCGGTCCGCTGCGGTGCGCGGGCCGCCGACGTCGTCCGGGGTCAGTGCGAGCAGGGCGACGATCCGCCGGGCGGCGACCCGGCCGCGGATCAGCTGGTGGCTGCCTTCGAGGAGGAACCAGACCGGCACGATGAGGGTCGCCACGTAGCCGTAGACGGCGACCAGCTCACCGATCGTGACGTCACCGGTCACCGCCATCCGGGCCGTCAGCCACACCACGGCCGCGAGGAACAGCCCGGGGATGGCGACGGTCGCCGCGTCGATCCAGCTGTTGACCGCGCCGACCCGGTAGCCCTCGGCGAGCAGGTCGCGGGATCTGGCCGCGTACCGGCGGGCGAACAGGTCCCGGCCGCCCACCCCGGCGAGCACCCGCAGCCCGGCCACGATGTCGCCGGATCGGGCGGTGAGCTGGCCCTGCTGCTTGCGGTAGACCGATTCGGCGCGCTCCAGGCGGCGTAGCAGCGGACCGACGACCAGCCCGACCGCGGGCACTCCCAGCAGGATGCAGAGCGCGAGCATCGGGGAGATCGACCAGAGCACCACGGCGATGACCGCGTACGCGACGACCGCGCCGACCCCTGGCCCGGTCAGCGTCAGCACCTGCGCCGACCAGTCGATGTCGGAGCCGCCGATGGTGGCCACCTCGCCGGCGGCGACCCGGCGCGGCAGCACCGCGCCGATGCGGGACACCTGCCGCAGCACGACGGCCGCGGAGCGGGCCTTGGCGTCCTCCCGGATGAAGGTCATGGTGCGGTGCCGCATGATCCCCAGGTACGACAGCCCCGCACCCGCGACGAGGATCGCCGTCACCCAGAGGGCCAGGGCGCCGGTGTCGCCCGTGCGCAGCCCGTCGTCGACGGCGCGCGCGATCAGGTACGGCCGGACCGACAGCCCGATCATCCAGGCCGTCCCGAGCAGGCTGCCGCGCAGCACCCGCCAGGGCTGGCAGCGGACCAGCCACCAGAGGTATCGCATCGGACCCCCGATGTCCGGACTTCCAGGGTCGGAATGCGGAATCTGCGGGGGCATCCGGCCACGCTACCGATCCCTTGAACGACCCATCGACCCGTTTCTCGGCACACGCCCAGATGTAAGGAAGGGCACGTTCCTTCCCTGTCACAGGGGCGAGGCAGAATCGCATCTGTGCTGGTGGCGGTGGTGGCGGATGAGCGGGGTGGGGGAGAGTTGCGTCCGCTGGATGCCGCCGGCCGGCCCGTCGGCCCGACCGAGAGCGTCAGCGACCTGGCCGCAGCGGTGGCCGCGCGGGAGGCCGCCGAGCATCCGCGGTGGGTCTGGCCGAGCGCCGGTGCGATCTATCCCGCGCTGCTGCGGGCCGGGGTGCGTGTCGAGCGTTGTCTCGACGTGGAGCTGACCGAGGCGCTGCTGCTCGGGCACGCCGGCCGCTGGGGTGAGCCGCGCTCGCTCGCGGCCGCCTGGGCCCGGCTCAGCGGCGCGCCGGTGCCGCCGGATCCGCCGCCGCGCCCGGCAGCGCCGCCGGGGCAGGGGCAGGCCGCGCTCTTCGACGCGCTGCCCGGCCCGGCGGGTCCCGGCATCGACGCCCTGACCCGGGTGTACGCGGACCAGCTCGCCCGGGTCGCCGCCACCGAGCACCCGGGTCGGTTCCGGCTGCTGGTGGCCGCCGAGTCGGCCGGCGCGCTGATCGCCGTGGAGATGGGCGTCGCCGGGCTGCCGTGGCGGGCCGAGGTGCACGACGCCATCCTCGCCGAGTTGCTCGGTGAGCCGTCCCCCGTCGGCGGTCCGCCGCGCCGGTTGGCCGAGCTGGCCGCCCGGATCGCCGAGGCGTTCGGCGTCCGCCGGCTGCACGCCGACTCTCCGGCGGAGCTGCTGAAGGCGTTCGCGCGGGCCGGGGTGGAGCTGCCCAACACGCGCGCCTGGGTGCTGCGCGGCGTGGACCACCCGGCGGTGCCGCTGGTGCTGGAGTACAAGGAGCTCTACCGGATCTGGACGGCGCACGGCTGGTCCTGGCGCGAGCAGTGGGTCCGCGACGGGCGGTTCCAGCCGGAGTACGTGCCGGGCGGGGTGGTCTCGGGCCGCTGGGCGACCCGGGGCGGTGGCGCGTTGCAGATTCCCAAGGTGATTCGCCGGGCGGTGGTGGCCGACCCGGGCTGGCGGTTGGTGGTCGCCGACGCCGGCCAGTTGGAGCCCCGGGTGCTGGCCGCGGTCTCCGGCGACGCGCGGTTGGCCGCGGCGGGCGGGGCCGGTGACCTCTACGCCGCCCTCGCCCGGGACGCCTTCGCCGGTGATCGGGCCCGGGCCAAGGTGGCCCTGCTCGGCGCGATGTACGGGCAGACCGGCGGGGCGGCGGTGCCCGCGCTGGCGGTGCTGAAGCGCAGCTATCCGACGGCGTTCGGCTACGTCGAGGCGGCGGCGCGCACCGGCGAGGCGGGCGGGTTGGTGCGCTCGTGGCTGGGGCGTACCTGCCCGCCCGGATCGGCCGGGTTCGGCGACCCGGACGAGGTGACCGATCCGGATGGCGCGGCCGACCGGCAGAGCCCGCGCGCCCGCGCCGCGCGGTCCCGGGGGCGCTTCACCCGCAACTTCGTCATCCAGGCCACCGCCGCGGAGTGGGCGTCGACGCTGCTGGCCACGCTGCGCACCGAGCTGGCCGGCACCGAGGCCGAGCTGGTCTTCTTCCAGCACGACGAGGTGATCGTGCACTGTCCGGCGGCGCAGGCCGAGGCGGTGGCCCAGGCCGTGGGTCGCAGCGGTGAGCGGGCCACGGCACTGCTGTTCGGCGGCACCCCGGTGCGCTTTCCGCTGGATCTGTCCATCGTCGACTGTTACGCCGACGCGGCATAGCGCACAATTTTCCTATTTGCCCCGCTACCCGGGGCCGGCCGCGCTCGTTGCATCCGGTGTCCGTAGGACGGGACGGACCGGGCGCCGCCGTGCCCGGTCCGCTCCACGGTGGAGGGGGCGCAGCTGAACCGGATCGCAGGAATGATCATCGCCGCGGGCGGGGGGCGCCGCATCGGTGGTCCCGAGGCGCTGCTGCACCAGGGGGAGAAGCCCCTGGTCAACCAGATGATCGACACGATGACCGAGGCGGGCTGCGAGCAGATCGTGGTCGTCCTGGGTGCCGCCGCCGACCAGGTCCGGGAGACCGCCGACCTGGGCCGGGCCACGGTGGTCATCAACAAGGCGTGGGGCACCGGGGTCGGCTCGTCCATCCGCGCCGGCCTGGCGGCCATGGACGACGAGGGGATCGAGGCGGTGGTGGTGGTGCCGGTGGACATGCCGGGCCTGACCGCCGCCGCTGTCCGGCGGGTGGCCGCACTGCCGTACCCGGACGTGCTGGTCTGTGCCACCTACGACGGGCTGCGCGGCTATCCCATGCTGTTCGGTCGGCGGCACTGGCCCGGCATCGCCACCCTGGCCAGCGCCGACGTGGGCGCCCGGCCGTACCTGCTGGCGCACAAGGACCAGATCGTCGACATCGCCTGCGACTCGGTCGCCGACGGCAGTCGGGTCGACACGCCGGAGCTGATGGCGCTCTACGGGCTCACGGTCCCGCCGCAGCGCGTCGGCGTGTGAGCGCCCGCCGCCGCCGACGCCGTACCGTGCCGGCCGGCGTGGCGGGCGGTTGCCCGTCGAGCCGGCCGGCACTGGGATGACACGGAGGCCGACGGTCGGTCCGGCGTGCAGGTCTCGGCCAGGCGCCGGTACCAGTGCGCGCTGTCCTTCCAGGTGCGCTCCTGGGTGTCGTAGTCGACCCGGATGATCCCGAACCGCCGGTCGTAGCCGTAGCCCCACTCGAAGTTGTCCAGCAGCGACCAGACGAAGTAGCCCCGCACGTCCGCGCCCTGCTCGCGGGCGTCCGCCACGGCGGCGATGTGCCGGCGCAGGTAGTCGACGCGCCGCTCGTCGTGCACCGTGCCGTCGGCCGACACGACGTCGTCGAACGCCGGGCGTCGCCGCGTCCCGCGTCCTGCCCCGGTGGTGTCGCGCGCCGGCGGCCTCGTGGCTTCAGCCGCGGCCTTTCCTGATGTGACGCCGACGGTGCCTGGCTCGGCTTGGTCCGGCCCGGCTTGGTCCGGCCCGGCTTGGTCCGGCCCGGCTTGGTCCGGCCCGGCTTGGCCCGGCCGGTGGTATGTGGCCCGCCCTTTGCTCTGCTTCAACGACCGCAACACCCACTGTCCGGATACCGGACGGCGAGTGTTGCGTGGGGTGAAGCAGAGCAAAGGCGGCGGAGGGGAACCTGGGCCGGCGCCAGCAGGATCGCGCAACAGGCCGGGCCGGGCCGGGCCGGGGCCGAGGCCGAGGCCGAGGCCGAGGCCGAGGCGCTTGGCGGGCGTTCTCAGGTCAGGTCGAACAGGGTGGCGGCGCTGTCCCAGCAGACCGCGCGCAGCCAGTCGTCGCCGAGGTCGAGCCGGGCCAGCCCGGTCAACTGGTCGGCGTACGGGTAGGGGATGTTCGGAAAGTCGCTGCCCAGCAGCACCTTGCCGGCCAGCCCCAGCTCGCGCAGCCGGGGCAGATCGTCGGCCGGAAAGGGCACGAACCGGTCGAAGAACGGGGTGAACGCCATCGTGGTGTCCAGCCGGACCCGCTCGTACGCCTCGGCGAGGTCGAGGAAGGCCCGGTAGTCGGGCGCGCCGAGGTGCGCCACCACGGCCGTCAACCGCGGGTGGCGGGCCAGCAGGGCGGCGAACGGCTCCGGCCCGGTGTGCGTGGTCCCCACCGGGGCGTGCCCGGCGTGCACCACCACCGGCACACCCGCGTCGGCCAGCATCCCCCACACCCGGTCCAGCGCCGGGTCGGTCGGCGCGAACCCGCCGACCTGCACGTGCACCTTGAACAGCCGCGCACCGCCGGTCAGCGCCTCCTCGACGTACGCGGCAACGTCCGGCTCGGGGAAGAAGGTGGCCGAGGGTAGGCAGCCCGGGGTGGCGCGGGCGAACTCCAGCGTCCACCGGTTCAGCTCCGCCGCCATGCCCGGCCGGTGCGGGTAGGCCAGCGCGCTGAAGGCCCGTACCCCGAGTCGGCGCAGGTGCGCCACCCGGTCGGCGTCGCTCCACCGGTAGCGGATCGGCCACTGCGTGCCGACCAGCGGCCCGGCCGCGCCGAAGTACGCCCACACCCGGCGCAGCAGTCGCGGCGGCAGGAAGTGCACGTGCACGTCGGCCAGGCCGGGTAGCCCGAGCGCGCGCCAGAATTCCGGCACCCGCTCGTCAGCCGCCGGCGGTGACGGCGGCGCGGGGTCTGTCATACCTCGATGTTGAACCGTTGCAGCACCGACGGGGCGATCAGGCCGGTGGTGGCGAGCACCGAGATGACGGTCAGTACGGCGCGCAGCACGATCACCTCGGTCTTGCTGCCGGTGCGCAGGGCGATGCTGTTCGGCAGGCCGATCATCGTCCACATGCGGCGGCGGATCGGGATCGGCCAGAGGATCGGCACTCCGGCTTTGGTGATCATGTCGCCGAGGATGTGCACGAAGCACCCCACCCCCATGGCCATGCCGATCAGGGGATACCCGCGCCCGCCCGGGAGGTTGACGAAGGTGAACCACGCCGCTCCGGCCGACGCCAGGGTCACGATCACCCAGCCGGCCCGCTCCGCCCACTCGTCGAACAGCCCGCGCAGGGCCAGGCCGAACATGAAGAAGAGGATGGTGATCACCGCCCACTTGCCGTACGCGGTGCAGAGCGCGGTCGTGCCCCAGCCGATCAGCAGCGTGAACGGGATGGTGTGGGTCAGCGTGCGGTGCCCGTTGTTGCGGCGCGGGTCCCTGCTGAGCTTCGTCGCGTAGTAGACCCCGAGTGAGATCTTCTCCATCACCTCGGCGACGAAGAGCGAGAAGACCCCGAAGGTGCGGGCCACGGTGGCGCCGCCCTGGTTGCGGGTCACCTTGCCCGACAGGTCGAGGTCGGGAAAGAGCGCGCCACCGGCGCACACCGCGGTGCCCACGGCCAACGCGAGGGGCGACTGCTGGTAGTCGGCGAACTGGTCCAGCGCCCAGGACCCGGCCAGCCATACCGCCGCGCCGGACAGCGCGTGCGACGGTCCCATCATCTCGGCTCACCCTCCCCAGGGATCTTGAGCGCCAAAACTACGCCACTGTAGTCAGCGCCGGCGCCGCAGGGGCATCACCCGGACGGTCCACAACGGACAGCGTCAGAGTGCCGGGGTGAAGCTCTGCCGGATCATCGGCAAGTATGTCGCGTTGACCTGCCAGTCGAACTCTTTTGTCAACCACGAGACGGTGAAGGCGCGCCCGGGCGAGGTGTTGGCCAGCAGCCGGAAACTGTGCACCCGCTCACCGGCCGCGTTCTCCCAGCCGCACTCCCAGATCGCGCCGCCCTCGAAGATGTCCAGCGCGGAGATGTCCACCTTGCGGTAGCCCGGTAGCGCCTCGCCGCCGGTGAGCCGGGCCTCCTCGGCCTTCCAGTACGCCACCGGGTCGGCCCGCGCCTGCCCCGCCTCGACGCTGAGCACCCGGGACCCGCCGGGCTCCCGGAAGCAGGTCGCCGCCCCCTCGGTCCAGCGCAGCCACGCCACCGGCGCGGCGATCCGGAAGCCTGCCGGGTCGTCGTGCCACGTCCAGCCCTGCACCAGCCGGTACCGCGCGTCGGCCGGTGGCGGCACCGACGGCACCGGGGTGGCCGTCGGTGGTGGGGGCGCCGAGCAGACGAACGCGGCAGGCCGGGGAGTGGCGTCGCCGCCCCCGGCGCCGGACGGGGGTGTCCGGCCGTCGTTGCGGTTGACCAGCGCCAGCGCACCCCCGGCGGCGAGCAGCGCGGTGACGACGGCCGCGCCGCCCACGGCGAGCAGCCGCCGGCGCCGGGATCGGGCTGCCGGCCGGTCGGTCGGCGGGGCCACGTCGCCGGGCGGGGCCGCCCACTCGACCGGAGGGGCGGGTACGGCGGCCCGGCCCGCGCTGCGGACCGCCGCCACCGCCGCGGAGCGGGGCGGCTCGACGCGCTGGCCCGGGTCCGCCGCGGCGCTGCGCAGCAGCGGCTCCGCCTCGGCGGCGGTCAACCGCCGCCACGGGTCGCGCTGCAACAGACCGGTGAGCAGGGGACGCAACGGGCCGGCACGGCGCATCGGGTCCGGCGGCTCGGTGGCCAGCGCGCTGAGCGTCGCCATCGCGCTGGAGCGGGCGTACGGCGAACGCCCCTCGACCGTGGCGTAGAGCGTCGCGCCCAGCGACCACAGGTCGGTACGCTGGTTCGACATCCCTTCGCGGGCGCGTTCCGGTGCGACGAACTGCGGGGAGCCGAGCACGGTGCCCGGTCCGGTCGTCGTACCGTCGCCGCCGTCGAACGTGGCCAGCCCGAAGTCGGTGAGCACGACTCGCCCGTCGTCGGCGACCAGCACGTTGTGCGGCTTCACGTCCCGGTGCAGCACCCCGGCGTGGTGCGCGGCCCGCAACGCGGCGAGCACGGCCAGCCCGATCCGGGCGGTGCGCTGCGGGCTCAGCGGCCCCTCGTCGCCGATGATCTCCTGCAGCGAGCGGGACGGCACGTACTCCATCACGATCCAGGGGCTCTCCCGGTCGTGCACCACGTCGTAGATGCGGACCACGTTGGGGTGGTTGAGTCGGGCCGCGGTACGCGCCTCGCGCAGGGTCCGCAGCCGTAGCTGCACCCGTTCGGCCTCGGCCAGCCAGGACGGCGGCACGACCTCCTTCACCGCGACGTCGCGGTGCAGCATCTCGTCGCGGGCCAGCCAGACCCGGCCCATGCCACCGGTGCCGACCAGGTCGAGCAGCCGGTACCGACCCGCGATCAGCAACTGCTGCACAGTCGGCCCCCTCGGTCACCCCGTGTTACACGATAACCACTGTGCCGGCCTCGATCCATCCCGGACGGCAGTCCAGAGGGCAACGTTCGGTGCAGGTCAGGGGGGCGATCGGAAGCTGTCTCGCACCACCGTCCAGTCCGCGCTGGCGGCGGCCCAGTCGCGGTCGTCGGTGATCCAGCCCAGCGTCCAGCGGCCACCGTCGGTGGGCGTGCCGACGACCTGTTGTCGGGCGTGCAGCCGGGCGGCGTACGGCGCGTCCCAGCGGCACTCCCACTCGGCGCCGCCGTCGTTCGCGGCGAGCCGGACCTCGTCGTAGCCCGGTAGCGCCCCGTCACCGGCCGCCGCGTCGCGGGCCGCGCGCAGTCGGGCCAGCGGATCGGCCGTGCCGCCCTCGGCGACGCTGAACGCCCGACCCGTCGCCGGGTCCTGGAAGCAGGCCACCGAGCCGTCCCGCGAGTAGTGCCAGCGAGCCGGTACGGAGACCCGGAAGCCGGCGGTGTCGGCGTGCCAGACCCAGCCGGCCGGTGGGCGGAACCGCTCGTCGGGTGCAGGCGATCCGGCCGGCACCGGCGTACCGACGATGTGCGGGCGGACGCACGGGAACGGTGGCGGAGGCATGTCGCGTCCGCCGGGCGGTGGGCCGGGGCGGTCGGGGCCGTGGCCGGGGTCGAACGGTCCGTCCCGGTCCCCGCCGCGCGGCGGGTGGTCCGGGGGCGGCGCGGCGGTCGACCGGCCGGCGGTGCCCGTCGGCTCGTCGTCGGTGACCGCCAGCGCGGTGCCGACGCCGGCCGCGGCCGCCACGAGCAGCGCCGTGACGACCAGCGCCGCCCGGCGCGCGATGCGGCCGGGCGCACGAGCGGGCGTGTCCGGGGCGCCGTCGCCGGCGGCCCGCTGCCGGGGCGCGTCGGCCGGCTCGACGGTGGTGTCTCCGGCGGGTGGATCACCCCGGGCGCCGGCCCGGTCGGCGCCGGGTTGGCCGGGCTCGGGCAGGGGGGCGCTGCGGTCCTGATCGGACAGGTCGGTGGAGGCGTCGGGCCTGTCGTCCTGGTCCGCCACCCGGTCCGCCTCGTCGGGGGACGCGTCGGTGGCGCCGGTCGTGGCGGCGGTGAGCAGCCGGCGGGCCGCCTCGTGGTCGAGGCGGTCACGCGGGTCACGGCGCAGCAGCCCGGCGAGCACCGGCGCGAGCGGCCCGGCGTGCGGTGCCGGGTCCGGCGGCCTGGCGGCCAGCGCGCTCAGCGTCGCCATCGCGGTGCTGCGGGCGTACGGGGAGCGGCCCTCCACGGCGGTGTGCAGGGTGGCTCCGAGCGACCACAGGTCGGCGGCCACGGTGGACACCCCCTCGGCGGCCCGCTCCGGGGCGACGTACTGCGGGGAGCCGAGCACCATGCCGGGGCGGGTCATCGCGCCGTCGCCGCCGTCGAACGTGGCCAGCCCGAAGTCGGTGAGCAGTACCCGCCCGTCGTGTGCCACGAGCACGTTCTGCGGTTTGACGTCGCGGTGCAGCACGCCGGCCGCGTGCGCGGCGAGCAGGGCGTCGAGCAGGGCCAGGCCGATCCGGGCCGCCTCGGCCGGAGCCAGCGGCCCCTCGGTGTCCAGCACGTCCTGGAGGGTGCGCGACGGGACGTACTCCATCACGATCCACGGACTGCCGTCGACCGGGACGACGTCGTAGAGCCGGACCACGGCGGGATGGTTGAGCCGGGCCGCGGCGCGCGCCTCCCGCAGCGTGCGTGAACGCAGCTCGGCCCGCTCGTGGTCGGCCAGCCAGCTCGGCGGCACGACCTCCTTGACCGCGACCTCGCGGTGCAGCATCTCGTCGCGGGCACGCCACACCCGACCCATGCCCCCGCGACCCACCAGGTCGAGCAGCCGGTATCGACCGGCGATCAATACCTGCACGCTCCTCCTCGGCCGCTGTCCGGGATACACCGTAGCCAGCGGATCGGGAGTCACCTATCGGTCGTCCGCCTCGGCTCAGCAGGCGGCGTGGTCGGCCGCGGCGAGCAGATTGCCCTCCGGGATGGCGATCCGGGTACGTCCGCCCGCCAGTCGGGCGGCGGCCCGGCGGGCCTGGAGCGGGCCGTGCTCGCGTCGGGCGGTGGTGTAGGTGGCGGCGGTGCGGGCCGCGATGGTGGCCCAGCCGTACCGCTCGCCGACCATGGTGCGGGCCCGCCGGGCCAACCGCCGGGCGAAGACCTCGTCGCCGATGAGTTGGCCGACGGCGCCGGCGAGCGCGTCCGGGTCGCTGTGCGGGAAGGTCACGCCGGTCACTCCGGGCTCGACGATCTCGGCGAGCCCGCCGGTGCGGGCCACCGCGAGCGGCGCGCCGGCGGCCGCCGCCTCCAGCGCCACCATGCCGAAGGGCTCGTAGAGGCTGGGCACCACGGTCGCGTCGGTGGCGCCGAGCACCGCCGGCAGTTGGGTGGCGTCGAGGAAGCCGGTGAAGCGGACCGTCGAGCAGAGCGCCAGCCGGCGGGCCTCCTCCTCCAGTTCGGCGCGGTACGGGCCGTCGCCGGCGATCACCACGCGCAGCCCGGGGTGCCGCTCGCGCAGGCGGGGCACCGCGTGCACCAGGTGCTGCACGCCCTTCTCGTAGACCAGCCGCCCGGCGTACCCGACCAGTGGCCCGTCCGCGGCGAACCGGGCCCGGGCCGACGCGACCGCCCGGGGCCGGGCCCGCCAGGCCCGGTCGTCGACGCCGTTGGGCACCACGTCGACCTGGCTGGCGGGGAGGTCGAACAGGGACCGCACCTGGTCACGCATGTACCCGGAGCAGGTGATCACCCGGGTGGAGGAGCCGCTGAGCCAGTGTTCGACGCCGTGGATGGTGCGGTTCATCTCCTCGGGCAGCCAGCCCTGGTGCCGGCCGGCCTCGGTGGCGTGCATGGTGGTGACCAGGGGCAGGTCCAGGTGCTCGGTGAGGGTGATGGCGGTGTGGGCGACGAGCCAGTCGTGGGCGTGGACGACGTCGTAGGTGCCGGCTTCGGTGGCGCGCAGGGCGGTGCGGGTGAGGGTGTGGTTGAAGGCCATGGTCCAGGCCAGCAGGGAGTTGGTGGCGAGGGGGAAGGTGACGGGGTCTTCGGGGGCGCGCAGGATGCGTACGCCGTCGGCGTACTCCTCCAGGGGTGCGCCGTCGGCGTGGCGGGTGACGACGGTGACCTCGTGGCCGGCGGCGGCGAGGGCGACGGAGAGGGCGTGGACGTGTCGGCCGAGGCCGCCGACGAGCACCGGCGGGTACTCCCAGGACAGCATCAGCACCCGCAGCTGCCGGGCGGGGTGGATGTCGATCACGTGGGCGTCGGGTGACATGCGGGCCCCCTTTGTTGTCTCCGGGCGCGCACCGACCGCACCGGAGCCGGTGCCCGCCGTCGCGTCTGGATCTCGGGCCCATCCTGCCGGGGTCGAGATAACCAGCGGAGACACCGCCATTGCGGTCGTGTAAAGCGCTACTGGCCCTTTCGGCGCACCCGCAGCAGCTCGGCCACCGACCACGCCTGGAACGGGCAGCCGGTCGCGGCGTGCGGCGCGAGGCCATCGGCCGTTTCGCTCACTGAGCCTAGCCCATATTCGGTCAGATGAGACTCAATACCAATGAACAGGTCATCGACCGACATCTTGCCCCGCCGGCACGCGTCCACGTAGGGCCCCAGCAGCCACGGCCAGACCGTGCCCTGGTGGTAGCCGCCGTCCCGCTCGGCCGGGCCACCCCGGTGCCGGCCCACGAACTCCGGCGAATCCGGGGCGAGGCTGCGCGGCCCGAGCGGGGTGAGCAGCCCGGCCGCGACCCGGCGCAGCGTCGACTCGTCCGGCTCCAGCGGCGCGAACGGAAGCGACCAGGCCAGCAGCTGGTTGGGGCGCAGCGCGTCGTCGTCGTGCAGGGCGGCCCCGCCGAGTGGGTACGCCGGCGCGGGCGCGTCCAGCACGTCGTGCAGCCAGCCGGCCGGCGCCGGGTAGCGGTCCCGGAACGACGCGGCGGCCTGCCCGTGCCGTCGCCACAGCTCGGCCGCGTCCCGGCCGGCCAGCTCGGTCAGCTCGGCGAGCCCGGCCAGCCCGTTGATCCACAACGCGTTGACCTCGACCGGCTTGCCGGTACGCGGGGTGACCGGCACCCCGTACACCCGGGCGTCCATCCAGGTCAGCGCGGTGCCGGGTGCGCCCTGGGTGAGCAGCCCGTCGGCCGGGTCGACGGCGATGCCGTAGCGGGTGCCGGCCAGGTGGGCGTCGATCACCGTGTGCAGCGCGGGCAGCAGCTCGTCGCCGAGGTCGGTGTCGCCGGTGACGGTGACGTGCCGGCTCACCGCGTGCAGGAACCACAGCGTGCCGTCGACGGTGTTGTACTCCACCCGCCCGGTGTCGGCCGTGTTGGCCAGCATCCCCTCGGACAGCGTCGCCGCGTACGCCCGCAGCAGCTCCCGACCCTCGTCGGCGCGGCCGGTGCAGAGGAACAGCCCCTCGTACGAGATCATCGTGTCCCGCGACCAGGCGCCGAACCACGGGTACCCGGCCACCACGTCGACCGCCGTGCCGCCGGTACGCACCACGAACGCGTCCGCGGCCAGCGCGAGCGTCGCCTCGACCGGGTCGGCCGGCTTCGCCGTGGCCACCACCTCACGGTTGCGCCGCCGGGCGGTCGCCACGATCTCCGGGGCCGGCGGCGGCTCCTCGTCCAGTCGGCCGGCCCAGGCCCGCACCGACACCGTGTCACCGGGGCGCTCCAGCTCGCCGGCGAAGCGGCCCGCGTACCAGAGGTCCTCGTCGGGGTGCAGGCCCCGGCTCGCCTCCTCGCGGTGGTGCACGCCGAGCCACCACTGCCCCTCCGGCGTCCAGCCCGGGCCGGCCAGCCGGTACGCCCCCTCGACCACGGCGCCGTCGGCCACCGTCTCGACCTGCGGCGTCGGGCCGTCGGCCCGCCGCTCGCCGTGCGCGTCGCGCCAGGTGCAGGCGGCGGACAGCTCCAGGCGGACCGGCCCGCCGGCCACCAGCCGATGCACCACCGCCACGCAGGAGCGGCCGGGCAGCATCGCCAGCTCCCGTTCGATCACCACGGCGCCGATCCGCCACCGCCACCGGGGCAGCCCGTCGACCAGGTCAAAGCGCTCCAGCAGCTCGAAGCCGCGCGGGTCCACGTCGCCGGAGGACCACTCGTGCGCGCCGAGCCGGACCCGCGCGCCGGACGGCAGGGTGACCGCCGGGTCGAGGCTGACCAGTCCCACCCGGCGGGACGCCGGGGTTTCGCCGGGCACCACCAGCAGGCCGTGGTAGCGGCGGGTCCGCATCCCGGCGACCGTGCCCATCGCGTACCCGCCGACGCCGTCGGGCACCAGCCACTCCCGGCTGGCGGCGCTGGTCAGGTCGCCACAGACCTGCGGGCCGAAGTGAATGTCGATCAACTTTCCTCCACCCGCGGCGGGGTGTAACACGCCACGACGAGAATGGCCGCTGTGGTCAAGTACCGCGGCGACGTCAAAGATGTGCACGTGATCACTGACCGTTCGTCCTCCGACGCCCCGTCACCCGACGCCGAGCGGCTCCGGCTCGCCCAGGCCGACTCGGGGGAGCAGGACTGGCGCGCATGGGGTCCCTATCTGTCCGAACGGGCCTGGGGGACGGTACGGGAGGACTACAGCGAGCACGGTACGGCCTGGGACTACTTCCCGCACGACCATGCGCGGTCCAGAGCCTACCGGTGGAATGAAGACGGGATGGCCGGCGTCTGCGACGACCGGCAGACGTTCGCGTTCGCCCTCGCGCTGTGGAACGGCAGGGATCCGATCCTCAAGGAGCGGATGTTCGGCCTCGGCGGTGACGGCGGCAACCACGGCGAGGACGTCAAGGAGTACTGGTGGTACGAGGACTCCACGCCGACCCACTCCTGGATGCGCTGGCGCTACCACTACCCGCAGGCCGCCTTCCCGTACGACGAGCTGGTCGCGGTGAACGCGCTGCGCGGCCGGGACGACACCGAGTACGAGCTGGTGGACACCGGCATCTTCGACGACGACCGGTACTGGGCGGTGACCGTCGACTACGCCAAGGCGTCCCCGACCGACCTGTGCATGGTGGTGACCGTGGCCAACCGGGGTGACCGGGCGGCCACCCTGCACGTGCTGCCCACCCTGTGGTTCCGCAACACGTGGGCCTGGGGTCTGCCCGGCGGCGACCGGATTCCCCGGATGACCGGCGAGGGCGCGCGGCTGGTCGGCGAGCACCGGGTGCTCGGCCAGCTGCTGCTGGAGGGCGACGGCGATCCGGTGCCGCTGCTCTGCGACAACGACAGCAACGCCGAGCGGCTCTGGGGCCTGCCGGGCCGGTCCCGCTATCCGAAGGACGGCATCAACGACCACGTGGTCAACGGCGCCGCCACGGTCAACCCGGCGGGGGAGGGCACCAAGGGCGCGCTGCACTACGTGCTCGACGTGCCGGCCGGGGGGCAGCGCCAGATCCGGCTGCGGCTGACCCGCACCGCGTCGCCGCCGGCCGCCGCTCCGCCACCCCGGGCGGATCTCGGCGACGGCTTCGAGGCGGTGGTGTGGGCGCGGCGGGCCGAGGCGAACCGCTTCTTCGCCGGTGTGATCCCGGAGGCCGCCACTCCGGACGAGGCGCTGGTGGCCCGGCAGGCCATCGCCGGGCTGATGTGGGGCAAGCAGTTCTACCACTTCGACGTCAAGCGGTGGCTGGAGGGCGATCCGGCTTCGACGCCGCCGGCCGGGCGTCGCCACGGGCGCAACAGCGCCTGGTGGCACATGACCAGCTTCGACGTCATCTCCATGCCCGACCCCTGGGAGTACCCCTGGTACGCGGCGTGGGACCTGGCCTTCCACTGCGTGAGCATCGCCCGGGTCGACCCGGGCTTCGCCAAGGCGCAACTGCTGCTTCTGCTGCGCGAGTGGTACCTGCATCCCAACGGGCAGATCCCGGCGTACGAGTGGGCGTTCGGTGACGTGAACCCGCCGGTGCACGCGTGGGCGGCGCTCAAGGTTTTCGAGATCGACGGCGGCCGGGACTACGAGTTCCTGGCCCGGGTGATGCACAAGCTGCTGATCAACTTCACCTGGTGGGTCAACCGGAAGGACACCGGCGGCAACAACGTCTTCGAGGGCGGCTTCCTCGGGCTGGACAACGTCGGGCCGTTCGACCGGTCGGCGGCGCTGCCGGTGGCCGGTGTGCTGGAGCAGTCCGACGGCACCGGCTGGATGGCCATGTACGCGCTGAACCTGCTGGACATGGCGATCGTGCTGGCCGAGCACGACCGCACCTGGGTGGACACCGCCACCAAGTTCTTCGAGCACTTCGCGTACATCGCCGCCGCCGCGTACGAGCAGGGGTTGTGGGACGACGAGGACGCCTTCTTCTATGACGTGCTGCGGCTCGCCGACGGCACGAAGGTGCCGCTGAAGGTCCGTTCGGTGGTCGGGCTGCTGCCGCTGGCCGCCACCACCCGGCTCACCGCCCGGACCCTTCACCACCTGCCGGAGCTGGGCGCCCGGCTGCGCTGGTTCCTCACCAACCGCCCGGAGTACGCCGAGGTGATCGGCACCCGCCGGCTGGGCCCGGACGGTCGCCAGCAGCGGCTGCTGTCCATGGTCGGCCCGGAGCAGGTGGTCCGGTTGCTCGCCCGGATGCTGGACCCCGACGAGTTCCTCTCCGACTTCGGCCTGCGCACGCTGTCCCGCGCGCACCTGGACAAGCCGTTCTCGGTCACCCTCGGCGGGCAGGAGTTCTCCGTCGGGTACGAGCCGGCGGAGTCGACCAGCGGGTTGTTCGGCGGCAACTCGAACTGGCGTGGGCCGATCTGGATGCCGACGAACTTCCTGCTGATCAGCGCGCTGCGCGACTACGCGTCGTTCTTCGGCGACGACCTCCAGGTGGAGTACCCGACCCGATCCGGGGTGAAGCGCACGCTGGACGAGGTCGCCGACGATCTGTCCGCCCGGCTGATCTCGCTCTTCACCCAGGACGACTGGGGCCGGCGTCCGATCTACGGCGCGTGCCGGATCTTCCAGACCCACCCGGACTGGCGGGACCTGATCGCCTTCCCGGAGTACTTCCACGGCGACAACGGGGCCGGGCTGGGCGCCTGGCACCAGACCGGCTGGACGGCGTTGGTGGCGGATCTGATCCTCACGCTGCGCCGCTGACGCACCGCAGCCCGCACGCCGGCGTCGGTTGGCCGTACCACTCAACATGCAACCAAAGGTTGCGCATCCCGTCATGGCCGTTGTAGTTTTACGCAACCAAAGGTTGCGAAAGGTTGGGTGGCATGGAACACGGATCCATCGAACGGGACATTCATGTCGACGCTTCACCCGAGGTGGTCTTCGAGGTGATCAGTCGGCCCGAGCACATGCGGGAGTGGTGGCCCGACGACGCGCGGTTCGAGCCGGTCGCGGGCGCGCCCGGCGAACTCGTGTGGCGCGACGCGGCGACGGGCGAGACGAACACCGTCGCCCTCGCCATCGTCGACGTCGACCCTCCGAAGCGGTTCTCCTTCCGGTGGTGCTACCCGGACCCGGCCCGGAGCGGGCCCTCGCTGCTGGTCACCTTCGATCTGGTCCCGACCGGTACGGGGACGCAGATCCGCATGACGGAGACCGGGTTCCGCGAGATGGGATGGGAGGTCGCTGTCCTCGAGGAGCAGTACCGCGACCACGTGAGCGGGTGGGACCACTACATTCCCGCGCTGGGCACGTACGTCGCGCGGCTGGTCGCCACCTCATGAGCACCGCGGTCGACGACGACCTGTGGTCGGCGATCGGCGACCCCATCCGGCGCACGATGATCGACCTTCTACTCGCCGGGGGGCCAGGCACAGCCACGTCACTGAGCGAGCGACTACCCGTCACTCGCCAGGCCGTCTCGAAGCACCTTGCCGTCCTGGACCGGGTCGGTCTGGTGCACGCCGCGCCGGCCGGTCGCGAGCGGCACTACCAGGTCGACGAGGCGCAGCTCGCCCGGGCTGCCGCCCAGATGTCAGCGGTCGGCGCCACCTGGGACGCCCGACTCCGCCGGATCAAGCGGATCGCCGAGGCGATCGACCGTAACCGCAACGACAACCAAGGAGATTGAAGTGGTCGACATCCTGCACCGGGTCGGCGTCGTCGCTCCGCTCGACGACGTCTACCGAGCAGTGGCAACTCCAGAGGGCATTGCCGGCTGGTGGACGACCGACACGGTGGGCAAGAGCGAGGTCGGCGGGCAGTTGGCCTTCCGGTTCGGCGACGTCGGTGGCTTCGACATGGAGGTCCTGGAGCTCGATCCCTCCGGCCGCGTGCGGTGGCGGGTCATCGACGGCCCCGAGGAATGGATCGGAACCGAGATCAGCTGGCGCCTCGACCAACGCGGCGAGTACACCATCGTCCAGTTCACCCACGAGGGCTGGCGTGAGCCCGTCGAGTTCATGCACCACTGCAGCACCAAGTGGACGATGTTCCTCATGAGTCTCAAGCAGCTTGTGGAGACCGGGCATGGCAGGCCGGCCCCGGACGACGTCCGGATCAGCGACTGGCACTGAGCCGGGCCAAGCTAGAGCGGTGGTGCCGGTTGTTCCGCTGGCTGGCTGCGTGTGCGTCGCGCGTCCGCGCTGGCGACGCCCAGGAGCACCGCGGCAGTGGCCGCGCCGGTGGCGAGGGGCGGCAGGTGGAGTGTTGCCGGCCACCGAGTGGCTCGGTGATGAACAGCTCGAAGCCCACGCCGGTCAGCACGACCCCGGCGATCATGACCAGGTGGGCGAGTGCCATGTCGGTGGCCAGGCGGGGGGCGTCCCGGGAACGGCTGATGGCCGCACCCAGCACGCCCCCCGCCAGGTGGAAGTAGATCCGCCAGAGCAGGACGGTGGTCGCCAACGCCAGCGCGAAGCCGGCCGTCTGCCCGGTGTGGAACTGGCTGCCGCTGAAGGCCAACCCGATGACGAAGATCGCCTCGCCGAGCGCGATGAGGAGAAACTGTTGGTACCGCTCGGCCAGGTGCTCGGCCGCTATCGTCTGTCCGCCGATCCGTTGCGCGCCGAGCCGGGGTGTCGGCCACCCGAGGAACAACCCGACGTAGTCGACCAGCGCGGCGATGGTCCAGAGCGACCCACGAACCGTGCCGTCGTCGACCAGCCCACCGACGACCCAGAGCGGCGCGCTAAAGCCGAGCCAGACCAGGACCCGGACCGTCTGCCGCGAGTCCGGCCGTCCGTGCGCGGCGATGTGGAAGTACGTCACCCGGCCGGTCTGGAGGGCCACGTAGGTGACGGCGAAGAGGGAGGCCCGCGCGCCGAAGCCGTCGGGTACCGCGACGGCCATCACCATGGCGCCGGCCATTGTCATGACGATGACGCTCTGGACTACCGGCGCCTCGGGATTCAGCCAGCTGGTCGACCAGACCGTCGATGACCAGACGGCCCACAGGGCCAGGAGCAGCAGCAGGGCCTGCCCGAGACCCGCGAGCACGCCGCGCTCGGTGCCGGTGAAATCCGTGATCAACCGGGCCGAGATCCGAGTGAGCGCGAAGACGAAGACCAGGTCGAGGAAGAGCTCCAGAAAGGTGGCTCGCTGGAGGTTGCTCTCGGTGCGGAGCAGCGGTGCGTCGCCCCTCTCCCTCATCCCTGCGCCCGGTGCCGCCCGTCACCAATCTGTCACCGCGCGAACTCCGTCGGTGTCTTCGACTTACGCTCGTGGGCGTGTCCGGACCTGCCGAGGGAGCCACCGAAGAGGAGCGACGCGACCTCATCGTCACGGTCGCCCGGGAGTTGGCCGAGGTCGAGGGTTGGACGGGGGTGAGCCCTCGGCGGCTGGCCGAGCGGGCCGAGGTCGACGTCGGCGACCTCTACCGGCACTTCGCCGATCAGGAGGCGCTGCTCGCCGCCGTGGCGGTGTGCGCCTTCGCCGACCTGGCCGCCGACCTGGCCGAGGCGCACGCGGAGGCAACCGGCGATCCGGAACGGGTCTGGCCGGCGGTGGCGAGCGCGTACCTCGACTTCGCGTACGCGAATCCGGAGGTCTACGACGCGATGCTCGCGCTGACCCCCGACCTGGCTTTCGGCGTGGACGGCGTGCCGGCCGCTCCCCGCGGCGTGTTCGCCGAGCTGCGGGCGGCCCTGGCCCCGTTGGCCGAGGGGCGTGATCCGGACACCCTGGCCGAGGTCGGCTGGAGTCTGCTGCACGGCATGGTCATGCTCACCCGGGGCGGCCGGTTGCGCCCGGAGGCGCAGGAGGAGCGGGAGGCGATGATCGCGGAACGGCTGGTGCGCTGGCCGTGGCCACCGGCCGAGTCGGACGGAAACCGCTTGGGTGCGTCGCACACCATGCCCTAAGGTCCCGAACCGTCAGGAGCGTTGATCACGAAGGGGGCGGCATGACGGTGGACCAGGCGGCGCGCCGGCAGGCGCAGGTGCTGATCTTCGACGCGGACGACACGTTGTGGGAGAACAACATCGTGTTCGAGCGGGTGATCGACGACTTCCTGGCCTGGCTCGACCACCCCACCCTCGACCGGGTGGAGCTGCGGGCCGTCCTCGACGACATCGAGCGGGCCAACACGGTGGCGCACGGCTACGGCAGCAAGGTCTTCCTGCGCAGCCTGGCGGAGTGCCTGGAGCGGCTACGTGAGCGACCGGCCACCGACGCCGAACGCCAGGAGATCGACCGGCTGGCGGTGGCCCTGGTCGAGCACCGGGTGGAGCTGATGCCCGGGGTGGCCGACGCGCTCGACGAGTTGGCCGGCCGGCACTCGTTGCTGCTGCTGACCAAGGGTGACCAGGTGGAGCAGCAGCGCAAGCTGGACGCGTGCGGGCTGCTGCACCACTTCCGGGCCGCGCACATCGTCGCGGAGAAGGACGTCGACACCTACCGGTGGTTGGTGCGGGAGCACGGGTTCGAGCCCGCCGGAGCCTGGATGATCGGCAACTCTCCGAAGTCGGACATCCTGCCGGCCCGGGCGGCCGGGCTGAACGCGGTGTTTATTCCGAATGAGAACACCTGGGTGCTGGAGGACGACGAGCTGGACCCGACCGACGCCGGCGTGCTGCGGCTGGCCGCGTTCCGCGACCTGCTGCGCCACTTCTGACCGCTCCGAGCCCGAACAGCGTCGGCGATCATGGTCGCGTTACGCCGACATGACGGTTTTTCCCCTGGAGATCAGTCCTGCCACCGGCGGTCCTGCCCGGCTTGTTCGGCCCGTCGTGACCCGCCTAGCCTGGGCCGGCGTCCACGGCCTTTCGGGGTGTGCCGGGGGCGAACGGGCGTCCGGCGAGTGGGCACCGTGGAGCTGAGTGCAGGGCGGCCGGCTTCCTGTCGAGCCGCGTGGGCGTTGAGCCACGCCCGCGCGCGGCAGGGAGGCTGGAGCCGTCCGTTCCCATGCCGGATGACCGGGGGTCAGGGTCGGGTAGTTGCGGACCCGGTCCTGACCCGGACCCCCGGCGAGCGGGGCAGCCGCGAGGCGGGTCGACTGTCAGGATGGTGGCATGAAGCGCAGATCGCTCTTGTTGGGCGCCGCAGCGGGCCTGGCGGCGCCGGCCGTGCTCACTCCGACGGCGCCCGCGCTCGGTGCGACCAGGGCGGCGCCGGCCCGGGGCACCGCGAGCGTTCCCGGGCTCACCCGGCCGACGGTGCCGCACCACAATCTGGCCGCCCGGCTGACGACCCTGCCGCCACAGGCGAAGCAGGTCCTCATCGTCAGCGGCACCGGCTACTCCATCAGCCACGCCACCCTCGAGGCGTACGTGCGGGTCAACGACCGGTGGCAGCATGCCTCGGCGGTGCTGCCCGCCCGGATCGGCTCCAAGGGGTTCAGCGACAACCACGTCGAGGGGGTGCCCACCACGCCCACCGGGACGTACTCCATCGGCTCGACCATGTACGGCATCGCCGCGAACCCGGGGGTGCGGTACCCGTACCACCGCCTGGTCAGTGGCGACTGGTGGAACGAGAACCCGACGTCGTCGCGCTACAACTCCTTCCAGCACAGCTCGACCAACCCCGGTGGCAACAGCGAGGCGTTGTGGACGGAGGTGCCCGCGTACACGCACTTCGCAGTGATCACGTACAACATGCCGCCCACCGTGAGCACGCCGGTGCCGTACGCGGGCAGCGGGATCTTCCTGCACGAGTTCAGCACCAGCGGCGGTAACGCCACCGCCGGCTGCGTCTCCCTCGCCCACGAGCACCTCGTCCCCGTGCTGCGCTGGCTTGACCCGGCGCTCTCGCCGCACATCGTGCTCAGCCCGCCGATCAGCTCTGCCGGGACCACCTAGCCGCCGGCGGCCGGCCTCCGGCTCAGGAGACGTCGCCGCCGCGGACGATCGCCACCGCCACCCGGCAGAACTCGTCCATGTCGGGGTTGAAGCCGGCCGCGATGTCGGGATGCAGCCCGGAGCGGGTCTCGTCCAGCAGGCGCTGGCAGACCTGCTCGACCGGCTCACCGGCGTAGCCGGCCCGGACCCGGTCGATGGCCGCCTGGAGCGCCGAGGTCAGCTGGTCCTCCAACGGGCCGCGCAGCTTCTGCTGCACCGGGTCCAGCCCGCGCGGGTCGAGCGTGACGTGTGGCTCCGACATGGTGCTCCCTTCGTCGGCGTCGGCGGTACCCCACCGCGTCCGTCGGTCAAACCTCAGCCGGTACGGCGGCGACCCGCACCTGGTACGAGAAGTCCTCCGCCGGCTCCTCGTGGTACGACAGCCGGCGGATCTGCCGGTCGTCCTCGAAGAGAGCGACGTCCACCAGGACGCCGAGGTGGGCCAGGCCGATGCTGCTCACCCGCTTCTTGTCCTGCAGCACCGCGCAGACGCCGCCGAGCAGGGTGCTGGCGTCGGCCGTACGGTGCCCGGGCGGGCAGCGCAGGACCAGGTCGACCTCGATCGGCCCGGGCAGCGGCGTCCAGCCGGTGCGTTGGGCGGCCGCCAGGGCGGCCTGGAGCAGGGTGCGGACCCTCGTCGCCTGCCGGTGCCCGGCGGCGAAGATGGACAACGCTTCGGTCTTGACCGGTGGCAGGCCGCTCACCTCGAACATCAGGGCGAGAGCGCGGGTGTCCTGCACGACGGCACCTCCTCGTTGGGACGATCCTGCCGAACCGGGGGAGTGGCGGTGGGACGTTCCCGCGATTACCAACCGAACGGGCAGGCTGGGGTCGGCCGGAGGCGTATCGACGTCGGCGGCGAACGCGCTGGCTGTGGCGCTAGGAAGACGCTAGTCGACAGTGCCGGCGCTGGGTAGTCGGTCGCTCACCCGATGGGACGCGGTGCGAAGGCGCAGAACTCGTTGCCCTCCGGGGTCGGCCAGGACCGGCTCGGGCACCTGGTTCACCATGCCGGGTCGCCGGCCGTCGAGCGCACGTGATCGGACCGACGCGGCCGGGGTGACGTCGGGCACACCGGGCCGGTTGGCCTGTGTCCCACCGGCGTCAGGTTTCGCGACTTCGCAGGTCGGGCAGTGTGAAGGCCACGAAACGTCCGGGGTGCCCGCGCCGTTGGTCCTGCGCCCCGACCGTCTCGCCGTGCGCCGGGGCGCGGTGCCCTTCCCCGGCTGCTGGCCGACAAGAGGGGAGGGGTGATGAGCGACCCTGACGAGGCCCGACGTCGACGGCGACCACGGGTACGCGCGGTGGCGGCAGCCGCCGCGCTGACGCTGGTGGCGCCCATGGCCGCCTGCGGTTCCGGTGACGCTGGTGGTCCACCGACGATCAACCTGTACTACCCGCCCGAGCAGAACCTGCAGAAGGTCGTCGACGACTGCAACGCGCAGGCCCAGGGACGGTACGAGATCGCCTACCGGGTGCTGCCCCGGCAGGCCGACGACCAGCGGGTGCAGATGGTGCGCCGGCTGGCCGCCGAGGACACCGGGATGGACCTGCTCGGCCTGGACGTCACCTGGACCCAGGAGTTCGCCAGCGCCGACTGGATCCGCGAGTGGACCGGTCAGGACAAGGCCGAGGTCGAGCAGGGCACCCTCGCCGGGCCGCTGGACACCGCCCGCTACGAGGGCAAGCTGTACGCGGCGCCGAAGAACACCAACGTCCAGCTGCTCTGGTACCGCAAGGACCTGGTGCCGCAGCCGCCCACCACCTGGGACCAGATGATCAGCGCGGCCCAGCAGCTCAGAGACCAGGGCAAGCCGCACCAGGTGCTCACCATGGGCGCCCAGTACGAGGGCCTGGTCGTCCTCTACAACACCCTGGCCGAGAGCGCCGGCGGAAAGATCCTCAACGACGACGGCACGCAGGCCGTGATGGACGCCGGCACGGTCAAGGCGCTGGAGCAGTTGCAGCGCTTCGCCACGTCGGGCGTGACCTCGCCGTCGTTCACCAACGCCACCGAGGACCCGGTGCGGCTGGAGTTCCAGTCCGGCGCCGGCGCGTTCCAGGTGAACTGGCCGTTCGTCTATCCCGCGTTGCAGGAGGCGAACCCGGAGCTGGCCAAGCAGGTCGGCTGGGCCCGGATCCCGGGCATCGACGAGAACACCCCCAGCAAGGTCACCATCGGCGGGGTGAACCTGGCGGTCAGCTCGTACTCCAAGCACCCGGAGCTGTCCTTCGAGGCGGCCCGGTGCCTCCGCGACGCCGAGCACCAGAAGTTCTCCGCCATCAACGACGGCGTCCCACCCACCATCGAGGCCGTCTACGACGAGCCGGAGATGACCGAGGCGTACCCGATGAAGGACACCATCCTGGAGGAGCTGAAGGACCCGGCGACCCGCCCGCTGACCCCGGCCTACCAGAGCATCTCCACCGTGATGTCGGCGATCCTGTCGCCGCCGTCGGCGATCCGTCCACAGCAGACCGCGGACGAGCTGCGCGGTGCCATCGCCGACGCCCTCCAGTCCAAGGGGGTGCTCCCGTGAGCGAGCGCAACGAGCGAACCAGCAAGCACCGTAGGGAGGTGACGGCATGAGCATCAACGCGACCCCAACCGGGGCGGACGTGACCGCCGAGGAAACCACCCGCTCCACCGGCCGGCACGCCGCCGTCCCCACCCAGCGCGGCGGCCGTCGCAGGCCGCCGCTGAGCGAGAACAAGAAGGCCGAACGCAAGCTCGGCTGGCTGCTCTGCGCGCCCGCCGCGCTCGTCATGGTCGCGGTGACCGCGTACCCGATCATCTATTCGGTCTGGTTGTCACTCCAGCGTTTCGACCTGCGCTTCCCCGACGAGCGCCAGTTCATCGGGCTGGAGAACTACGTCACCGTGCTCAGCAACGAGTTCTGGTGGACCGCGTTCGGGGTGACCATGCTGATCACGGTGGTCACCGTGGCCATCGAGCTGGTCCTCGGCATGGGGCTCGCGCTGATCATGCACCGCACGCTGGTCGGGCGGGGCATCGTGCGGACCGCGGCGCTGATCCCGTACGGCATCGTCACCGTCGTCGCCGCCTTCTCCTGGCGGTACGCCTGGACGCCCGGCACGGGTTACCTGGCCGACCTGTTCAGCGACGGCGCGCCGCTCACCGAACGGGCCAGCTCGCTGGCGATCATCATGCTCGCCGAGATCTGGAAGACCACCCCGTTCATGGCGCTGCTGCTGATGGCCGGGCTGGCGTTGGTCCCGGAGGACCTGCTCAAGGCCGCCTCCACCGACGGCGCGACCGGATGGCAGCGGTTCACCAAGGTCATGCTGCCGGTGATGAAGCCGGCAATCCTGGTCGCGTTGCTGTTCCGCACCCTGGACGCGTTCCGGGTCTTCGACAACATCTTCGTGCTGACCGCCGGCGGCAACGAGACCTCGTCGGTGTCGATGCTCGCCTACAACAACCTGATCCGGGGCCTCAACCTCGGCATCGGGTCGACGATGTCGGTGCTGATCTTCATCACTGTGGCGATCATCGCCTTCATCTTCGTGAAGCTGTTCGGCACCGCTGCCCCGGGCAGCGACGACGGGGAGAGGCGCTGACATGGCCACCGGTACCGAAACCACCACCAGGGCCCGCGTGCGCTGGGGTCTCCTGGACGTCCTCGTGGTCGTCTTCGCGCTGGTCCCGGTGCTGTGGATCGCGTCGCTGTCGTTCAAGACGCCGGGCACCCTCACCGACGGGAACTTCATCCCCCGGGAATGGACGCTGGACAACTACCGGACGATCTTCGACACCGACCAGTTCGTCCGGGCGCTGATCAACTCGATCGGCATCGCGTTGATCGCCACGCTGGTCGCGGTGGTGCTCGGCGCGATGGCCGCGTACGCGATCAGCCGGCTGGACTTCCCCGGCAAGGGGCTGCTGGTCGGCGTCTCCCTGCTGATCGCGATGTTCCCGCAGGTGTCGCTGGTGTCGCCGTTGTTCGAGATCGAGCGTCAGCTCGGCCTCTTCGACACCTGGCCGGGCCTGATCCTGCCGTACATCACCTTCGCGCTGCCGCTGGCGATCTACACGCTGTCGGCGTTCTTCAAGCAGATCCCGTGGGACCTGGAGAAGGCGGCGAAGATGGACGGCGCCACCCAGGGCCAGGCGTTCCGGCGGGTCATCGCCCCGCTGGCCGCGCCCGGTCTGTTCACCACGGCGATCCTGGTCTTCATCTTCTGCTGGAACGACTTCCTGTTCGCCATCACACTGACCTCCACCGAGCGGGCCCGTACGGTGCCGGTCGCCCTGTCGTTCTTCACCGGCGAGTCGCAGTTCGAGGATCCCACCGGGGCGATCTGCGCCGCCGCCGTGGTGATCACCATTCCGATCATTCTGTTCGTCCTCTTCTTCCAGCGCCGCATCGTGTCCGGCCTGACCTCCGGCGCAGTCAAGGGATAGGTGAGTAGTCGTGGCTGACATCGTGCTCGACAAGGTGAGCAAGAAGTTCCCGGACGGGACCGTCGCGGTGCAGGACGTCGACCTGGAGATCGCCGACGGCGAGTTCGTGATCCTGGTCGGCCCCTCGGGCTGCGGCAAGTCCACCACTCTCAACATGATCGCGGGGCTGGAGGACATCAGCTCCGGCGAGCTGCGCATCGGCGGCCAGCGGGTCAACGACAAGGCCCCCCGGGACCGGGACATCGCCATGGTGTTCCAGTCGTACGCGCTGTACCCGAACATGACCGTGCGGGAGAACATGGCGTTCCCGCTGCGGCTGGCGAAGCTGGACAAGGAGACCATCAACCAGAAGGTCGACGAGGCCGCGAAGGTGCTGGAGCTGACCTCGCTGCTCGACCGTAGGCCGGCGAACCTCTCCGGCGGGCAGCGCCAGCGGGTGGCGATGGGCCGGGCGATCGTCCGGCAGCCGAAGGCGTTCCTGATGGACGAGCCGCTGTCCAACCTGGACGCGAAGCTGCGGGTGCAGATGCGCACCGTGGTGTCCCGCCTGCAGAAGCAGCTCGGCACCACCACCGTCTACGTCACCCACGACCAGACCGAGGCGATGACCCTCGGCGACCGCGTGGTGATCATGCGCGGCGGCGCGGTGCAGCAGGTCGGCCCGCCGCAGGAGCTGTACGACCACCCGCGCAACCTCTTCGTGGCCGGCTTCATCGGCTCGCCGTCGATGAACTTCCTGCACGCCGCCGTGCAGGACGGCAGCCTGCGGACCGCGCTGGGCGACGTGCCGCTCGGCGACCGGGTCCGCCGCGAGCTGGAGGCGGCCGACGCGCCCCGCGAGCTGATCCTCGGCATCCGCCCCGAGCACTTCGAGGACGCCGAGCTCGTCGACGAGGACACCCGACGCCGCGGCCTGGAGTTCGAGGCGCCGGTGGAGATCGTCGAGTCGATGGGCTCGGACAAGTACGTCTACTTCACCGTCGAGGGGGAGCGGGCCAGCGCCGCCGAGTTGGAGGAGCTGGCGGCCGACGCCGGCGCCGCCGACTTCACCGGCGCCGGCGGCAACCTGGTCACCCGGCTGTCCGCCGAGTCCCCGGTGGCCGAGGGGCAGTCGCGCCGGGTCTGGTTCAACCTGGAGAAGATCCACCTGTTCGACCCGACCAACGGCCGCAATCTCACCCTGCACGAGGGCCGGGCGGCCGGCGCACTCGCCGACTGACGGCGTCCATCATGGTGGGGCCGGCGGGTTCGCCCGCCGGCCCCGTCGTGTCCTGCGCGGTGCGTGCGGCCGTGGCAAGGTGGTCGCAGGTCGCGTCGTGAAGCGGGGTACAGGGATGAACCGACGACTGGCCGCGCTGGCCCACGCGCACGGCGTGTCCACCTGGTACGAGGACTGGCGGCACCGCCGCGTCGAGGTCGCGCCGGAGACCGTCGTCGGCGTACTGGGGCTGCTCGGCGTCGACGCCACCAGCCCGGCGGCCGTCGCCGACGCGCTCGCCGCCGCCCGCGCGGTGGACCGGGCCGCCCTACCGGCAACGGTGGTGCTCACGCACGGCACCGGTCGGGCGCTGCCCGGCCCGGGCGCGGTGAAGCTGGAGGACGGTGGCCGCCGCGCGGTCAACGGTGAGCTGCCGGCCGATCTGCCGCTGGGCTGGCACCGGCTCACCTGCGCGGGCCGGGAGACCACGCTGGTGGTGGTGCCCCGCCGGCTGCCCGTGCCGCCGCGCACCTGGGGCTGGATGCTCCAGCTCTACGCGCTCACCTCGGAACGCTCCTGGGGCATGGGCGACCTCGGTGACCTCGCCGAGTTCACCGGCTGGGCCGGTGCCACCGGCGCGGGCCTGGTGCTCCTCAACCCGCTGCACGCGGTCGGGCCGTCGCACCCGGTGGCGGCATCGCCGTACTCGCCGGCCAGCCGGCGCTTCGTCAACCCGCTCTACCTGCGGGTCAGTGACACCGCCGCGTACCGGGCGGCGGATCCGGCGACCCGGGCGGTGGTCGACGCGCTGCGCCCCGACCGCGGCGACCTGATCGACTATGACGAGGTGTGGGCCGCCAAGCGGCACGCCCTGGAGCTGCTGCGCCCGTACGCCGACCCGGTGGACCTGGCCGCGGACCCGGAGCTGACCACGTTCGCCACCTGGTGCGCGCTGGCCGAGCGGCACGGCAACGACTGGCGGGCCTGGCCGGCGGAGCTGCACCACCCGGACGCCCCTGCGGTCGCCGAGCAGCGCCGCCAGCTCGCCGACCGGGTGGCGTTCCACGCCTGGCTGCAACATCTCTGCGACGAGCAGCTCGACGCCGTCACGGCGGCGGCCCGGGCGGCCGGGATGCCGGTCGGCGTGGTGCACGACCTGGCCGTCGGCATCGACCCGGGCGGCGCGGACGGCTGGCAGCTCGCCGACGTGCTGGCCCAGGGCGTGCGCGTCGGCGCGCCACCGGACGACTTCAACCAGCTCGGGCAGGACTGGGGCCTCGCCGCGTGGCGGCCGGACCGGCTCGCCGACACCGGGTACGCGGCCTACCGGGACATGCTGCGACGGACCCTGCGGCACGCGGGTGGGCTGCGGGTCGACCACGTCGCCGGGCTGTGGCGGCTGTGGTGGGTGCCGCCGGGCGCCGGCGCCGCCGAGGGCACCTACGTCCGCTACGACGCCGAGGCGATGCTCGGCATCCTCGCGCTGGAGGCGCACCGGGCCGGAGCGGTCGTGGTCGGTGAGGACCTGGGCACGGTCCAGCCGGCGGTCACTCGGGGGTTGCGTGGGCGCAACATGCTCGGCTCGACCGTGCTGTGGTTCGCCCGTGACGACGACGGTGGTTTCGTCCCGCCGGCGCGCTGGCCACGCAACGCGCTGGCCACGATCTCCACCCACGACCTGCCGACCGCGCCCGGTTTCCTGACCGGGGAGCACGTCCGGGTCCGCGACGAGTTGAAGTTGCTCAGCACCGACGTGGCGGTGGAGCGGGCCAGGGCCGTCGCGGAGCGGGAGCGGCTGCTGGCGATGCTGCGCGCCGAGGGGCTGCTGCCCGACGTGGACGACGGCGCCGGGCCGGATGATGGCGAGGTGGTGGTGGCGATGCACGCCGCGCTCGCGGCCAGCCCGGCCCGGCTGCTCGGTGTCTCCCTCTACGACGTGCTGGGCGAGGTGCGCCAGCCGAACATGCCGGGCACGGTGGACGAGTATCCGAACTGGCGGCTGCCCCTGCCGGCGACCGTGGCGGAGATCCGTGCGGATCCCCGGGTGGCCCGGATCGTCGAGCTGCTCACCACGGCCCGCCCGCTACCGGCGCGCCCGCCCGGGGCCTGACGCCGGGGTACGCGCCGGTCAGACCGGCCAGTCGAAGCGGGGCGGCAGCCCGAGATAGTCGGCGTACCGACCCAGGGCCTGCTCCACCTGGGCCCGTTCGCCGGCGTCCAGTGGTGTCAGCGGCTGGATCGTCACCGTGACCGCGGTCCGGCCGAGGCGTCGTTTCCACAGGCCCACCACCCGGCCGGCGCGGACCACGGTGGCCTGGAAGATGCCGTTGTTGCCCGGCACGACGGCCGCCTGGTGCGCGGGGTCGAGCATCAGCGCCCGGTCCCGGTAGCCGAGCAGGTACTCGTCGAAGCCGGGCAGCACCAGCACGTCGTCGGTCGGGGTGCGGGGCGCGTCGAGCAGCGCCGCGTCGACGTGCATCGGCTCGCCCTCGACCTGCACGATGCTCAGCGCGTCGCCCGCTGCGGCCAGCCCGCGGCGCGCGTCGGTGAGGGTGAGGCCGGTCCAGCCGGCGAACTCGCGGGCGGTGACCGGCCCGTGCCCGCGCACGTACCGGTGGGCGAGCAGGGCCAGCGCCTCCTCCCGGTCCAGCCGGCGGGGCCTGGGCGCCCACTCGTCGAGCAGCGCGAAGGTCTGCTCGGTGCCGACGTTCGGCGCCAGGCAGGTCACCCCGCGCACGCTGGCGTACCAGAGCAGGTGGTAACCGCGCTGGCTGTCGGTGTCCAGGCCGGCGGCGCGCAGGGTGGCCAGGCACTGTGCCCGGGTGAGCCGCCCGCCCCCGGCCAGCGCGGCGCCGAGCACGTCCACCGCGCGGTCCGCGTCGGCGTCGGTGAGCCCGAGCTGCGCCCGACGGGTCGCCGCGCCGGCCAGCGACCGGACGCCGGTCACCTCCAGCATCCAGCGCGCGTCGGCGGGCGGGACGAGATGCACGGTGCCGCGCATGGGCCACGTGCGCAGCGCCTCGCACCGCTCCAACGCCGCCTGCACGTCGGCCACGGTGCGCCCGGGCAGCCGTACGCCCAGCGACCACAGCCCGCTGGCGAGGTCCTGCGCCTGCATCGCGCCGAACCACTCGACGACCTCCGCGACGCCGCCGGGTCGGACGCTCGGGTGCGGGCGCAGCAGCAAGCTGGTCATCCGCAGCGCCAGCGCGTCGGCGGCGCTGAGGTCGGCAGGCATCGGGTGGGCTCCTTCCGGTTGCCGGGCCGCCAGCCTAGGACCACCCACCGACGCTGGGGCCGGCATGACATCCCGTGCGCCCGCAGCCGGTGCCCGGAAGGTCGCGGCTGGGGGCTTAACGGCCGTCGCAGTGGGAAGGCGGCCGGCCGGAAGTGCGCGCGCTGCGCGTGCGGAAGGGAGTGTCATGACTGCCGCAAGCGAACCGGCCCGAGCTGCCGGGTCCCGGACCCATCGTGCGGGCACCGGCGCGAAGACCAGCGCGGCCGCGACCTTCGCCCTGGTCTTCGGGGTGTCCGGTCTGATCAGCGTGTTGACCGCGATCCTGGCCTGGGTCGGCCTGGTGCTCGGGATCATCGGGATCATTCTGGGCATCGTCGGGCTGAAGATGGCCGGGCGACCCGGGGTGACCGGCCGGGGCGTGGCTATCGGCGGCCTGGTGCTGAGCATCCTGGCGGTGCTGATCGGCCTGGGGCTTGCCGCGGGCATCACCACCTTCATCAACAACGAGGGCGCGGTGGACCGCCTCCAGCAGCAGGTCGACGACCTGCGCGACAAGCTCGACTGACACCGGTGGCGCGCTGGGCACGTCCGCCTCGGCGGGCGGGCAAGGCCTTGGCGGGCACGGCGCGGGCGGGCACGGCGCGGGCGGACGGACGGACGCCCTCGCGGGCGCGACGTCCCTCGCTGTGGGCGAGACAGCACCGCGGCCCCGTCACATTGCGTGACCCGAGGCACACTTCCGAGCACTGTCTTATCTCCCTTTGCTCTGCTTACGCGGGCGCAACAGTTACTCAGGGTTCGGCCATGCCGGGCATCTTCGCGCGAAGCTGCGGCGTAGTCCCTGCTCAGCGCGGTGTTGCGTCCGAGTAAGCAGAGCAAAGGACGCGATTCATGGTGCTGCAGCCGCGTCCAGACGTCACGCAGGGTTACACGTCGTCTTCGGTCGTAAGAGGGGCGTCCGTTCACGCAGCGTGGACCCTGCGGCGGGCGGTGGCGCAACGGCCGGACCCCGTGCGGTCGGCGGGACACTTCCGGCGGACGCGGCCGGAGATCACAGTAGGGTGGGCGACGTGCTCCGCCAGGTCACCGCGATCCGCTATGTCACCCCGCTGCGCGAGGGTGGCTCGCTGCCCGGCGTGGTGGAGGCCGACGACCTCGGCACGTACGTGGCGAAGTTCCGAGGCGCCGGGCAGGGGCCCAAGGCGCTGGTCGCCGAGGTGATCTGCGGTGAGCTGGCCCGCCGGCTGGAGCTGCGGGTGCCGCCGCTGGTGGTGCTCGACATCGACCCGGTGATCGGGCGGGCCGAGCCCGACCAGGAGGTGCAGGAGCTGCTGCGCAACAGCGGCGGCGCCAACCTGGGCATGGACTTCCTGCCGGGGGCGCTGGGCTTCGACCCGGTCGCGCATCCCGTGGACCCGGTGCTGGCCTCCCGGGTGCTCTGGTTCGACGCGTACGTGGAGAACGTGGACCGGAGCTGGCGCAACCCGAACCTGCTGGTCTGGCACCGGGAACTGTGGCTCATCGACCACGGCGCCTGCCTGTACTTCCACCACAACTGGCCCCGGGCCGCCGCCGCGGTGCACCGGGCCTACCGGGCCGAGGACCACGTCCTGGCGCCGTACGCCTCGCGGCTGGCCGAGGCCGACGCCGAGCTGGCGCCACGGATCACCCCGGAGCTGCTCACCGAGGTGCTGGCGCTGGTGCCGGAGGAGTGGCTCACCGCCGCCGACTTCGACTCGGCCGACGCGGCGCGGGAGGCGTACGTGGCGCACCTGTCCGCCCGGGTCGCCCGCACCGCCGACTGGCTGCCGCAGGGGAGCGCGGCATGAGGCAACCCTTCGAGTACGCCGTCATCCGGCTGGTACCCCGCATCGAGCGTGGCGAGCAGATCAACGTCGGGGTGCTGCTCTACTGCCAGCAGCGCGACTTCCTGGCCGCGCGGACGCACCTGGACGCCGACCGGGTCCGCGCGCTGGCACCCGACCTCGACCTGCCGGCGGTGGCCGCGGTGCTGGGCTCCTGGGACCGGACCTGTGCCGGTGACGGGCCGGCGACCCGGATGCGGCTCGGCGAGCGGTTCCACTGGCTGGCCGCGCCGCGCAGCACGATGATCCAGACCGGCCCCGTGCACACCGGGCTGACCGCCGACCCGGCGGCGGAGCTGGAGCGGCTGATGGCGGCGCTGGTCCTCTGAGTGAGGCCGGTGCCGGCGAATGACCCCTGACCGCGCTACGCCAGCCACGTTGCCGGCGGAGCGCGATCCCCCGTTCAGGCGCCCCGGCGTGGGGCGACGGATGGCTCCCATCGACGCCGGTGACAACAGGATCGCGGTCCGTGGCGGCCGGGTGACTGTGACGCCCGTCAATTTGCGGAAAATTTGAGCCCGCGGCCAGCCGGTCGGCGCGGGGCAGCGCGCGCCGACTGCCGTTTGACGGCGCGGGCAGGGGGTAGTCGCCGGAGCTGACTCAGACGAGAAGGGGAACATCTGATGGCTGCCCAGACCAAGGTAGCGGTGATCTACTACAGCGCCACCGGCATCACGTACCAGTTGGCGCAGGCCGTGTGCGAGGCCGCCGGGGACGCCGGCGCCGACGTCCGCCTGCGAAAGGTGCGCGAGCTGGCGCCCGACGAAGCTATCCGCTCCAACTCCGGTTGGCAGGCGCACCAGCTGGAGACCCAGGAGGTGCCGGAGGCGATGGTCGACGACCTGGCCTGGGCCGACGTGGTGATCCTCGGCGCGCCCACCCGGTACGGCATGATCGCCGCCCAGCTGAAGCAGTTCATCGACACCACCGGTCCGCTCTGGGCCCAGGGCACGCTGGTCAACAAGGTCTACGCCGCCTTCACCTCGACGGCGACGGCGCACGGTGGTCACGAGACCACCCTGACCTCCCTCTTCAACGTCTTCTACCACTGGGGTGGCATCGTGGTCGCCCCCGGCTACACCGACACGAGTCAGTTCATCGCCGGCAACCCGTACGGCGCCTCCCACACCAGCAACAACGGCGAGATCGCCCCGGACAGCGTGGCGCTCGGCGCCGCCGCCCTCACGGCCCGGCGGGCGGTGCAGATCGGCACCGCGCTGAAGATGGGCCTCGGAGGCTGAGTCGATTGGCGACCGGTGGCCGGGCGGGGGCTCTCGGTCCCGTCCGACCACCGGTCGATCCAGCCGTACCCTCGCGCGCGCCGACTATGCCCGTCCGCCCGCCGCGGACAGCTCGTCCGGGTGCGGCGCGGGCAGCAGGTCGCCCAGCAGCTCGGTCAGCACGGCGATCCCGTCCGGGCTGAGCACCGACTCGGGATGGAACTGCACCCCGGCGAAGCCGCGTCCGCGCAGGGCGTGCACGGCGCCGTCGTGCACGTCCCGGGCCAGCTCCACTGGCCCGTACGCGGTGTCCAACCGGTCGGCGCCCGCGCCAGCGGTGAACGTGGAGTAGAAGCCCACCCGGCGGGCGCGCCCGAACAGCGGCACCTCCCGTTGCAGCCCCTGGTAGGGCGCCTCCCGGCGGTGCAGCGGCAACCCCAGCAGCCCGGCCAGCACCTGATGGCCGAGGCACACCGCAAGGGTCGGCCGGCCGCTCGTCAGCAGCCCGGTCAGCAGCCCGCGCAGCGCCACCATCTTCGGCTCGTCCGGGCTGCGCGGGTCGCCCGGTCCGGGCCCGGCCACCACCAGGTCGTAGGAGTCGAGTGGGCCGCCGGCGTGCCACGGCCGTAGCGTGACCGCGAGCCCCAACGCGCCCAGCTGGTGGGCCAGCATCCCGGTGAAGGTGTCCTCGGCGTCCACGATCAGCGCCCGGCGGCCGACCAGCCCGGGCAGACCCGGCGCGTCCGGCGAACGCTGGTCCAGCCAGAACCGTGCCAGCGGCGCGTTCCGCGCGGCCAGCGCGTCGCGTACCGCCGGGTCGTCGGCCAGCCGCGCGACCGGCCCGCGGCCGCCGACGGGCGCCGCCGGGCCCAGACCGAGCGCGGCCAGCACCCCGGCCGCCTTGGCGTGCGTCTCGGCCACCTCGCCGGCCGCCGTCGAGTGTCGGACCAGGGTGGCGCCCACCGGCACCCGCAGCCGGCCGGTGGGGGAGATCTCGGCGGTACGGATCAGGATCGGCGCGTCCAGCGTCTGCCGACCCGCCTCGTCGTTGCCGAGCAGGGCCAGCACGCCCGCGTAGTAGCCCCGGCCGACGCGTTCGTGGCGGGCGATCACCCGGCACGCGTTCTCCATTGGGCTGCCGGTGACGGTGGGGGCGAACATCGTCTCGCGCAGCACCTCCCGCACGTCGCGGGTGCCCCGCCCGGCGAGCAGGTACTCGGTGTGCGCCAGGTGGGACATCTCCTTGAGGTACGGGCCGATCACCTGGCCGCCGTGCTCGGCGACGGTCGCCATCATCTTCAGTTCCTCGTCGAGCACCATGTACAGCTCCTCGACCTCCTTGGGATCGGCGAGGAAACGCAGCAGCGCGGCCCGGTCCGGCGTGCCGGCGGCGGGCCGGAAGGTGCCGCTGATCGGGTTCATCATCACCAGCCCGTCGTCGACGCTGACGTGCCGCTCCGGGCTGGCGCCGACCAGGGTCCGGGTGCCGGTGTGCACCACGAACGTCCAGTACGCGCCGCGCTCGGCGACCAGCAGTCGGCGCAGCGCGGCCAGCGCGGCCACCAGCGGCGGGCCCTGCACGGTGGCGTGCAGGGTGCGGTGGATGACGAAGTTCGCGCCCTCGCCGCGGCCGATCTCCTCGGCCAGCACCCGCTGCACGGTGCGCGCGTACTCCTCGTCGGTGACGTCGAACGCGGCGTCGGCGGCGCGTACCGGCTCGTCGGGCAGTGCGGCCAGCGCGTCCGCGAGGGGGATCCGGTGGTGCTCGCGGATCAGGAGGCACTCCAGCGGGGCGCCGTCGTCGACGCAGGCGAAGCCGCGCTCGGTGATCTGCCGGTAGGGCACGACGGCCAACGTCCGGGCACCGGGTGGACCGGACGGCAGCGGGATGTCCGCCAGCCGGCCCACGGCGTCGACCGGGCCGGTGAACAGCTCCAGGTCGTCGGCGCCCTCGCGGCGCAGCAGCGCGAAGGGCCCGGGGTCGGCGCCCCGGGAAATGGTGGCGAGCAGGTCGGTCAGGTGGGTCATCGGAGTCTCCGTCGGGCCGGGCACCGCCGGTGGGGCGGCCATCGGGGCCGGGAGATCCGGCGGCCGCCTCGATGGCGGCCGCGTGGATGGAGCTACGCGCGGTGAGTGGCCGCCGGGTCGGCGGGCCACCAGCAGGTCAGGTGCGCGAGCATGCGGTCCACCCTACGCGCCCGCCGCCCGGCCGGGTACCCGATCCGGCCTACCGGTGCGCCGGGCCCGACCAGCGTTCTGGCACGCCCGGCACCGGGTAACTTGACCGGCGATGAACATTCTCGCGCTCGACCTGGGCACCTCCTCGGTCCGTGGGCTGGTGCTGGACGGGGACACGCAGCCGCTGCCCGGCGCCCTGGCCCGGCGGAAGGTCAACCTCGCCCTCGGCGACGACGGCACCGGCACCCTCTCCGGCCCGGCGTACCTCGCCTGCTTGATCGAGTGCCTCGACGAGTTGGCCGAGGCGGGGCACCTGCACGAGATCGACCTGGTGGCCGTCTCGGCGCAGTGGCACTCGGTGCTGCCGCTGGACCGCGACGGCACCCCACTCGGCCCGGTGATCACCTGGCTGGACACCCGGCCGGTGGCGCCGCCCGGGGCGACCGGGCCGGCCGACCCGGACGACTTCCACCAGCGCACCGGCTGCTGGTGGCACCGTTCCTACTGGTCGGTGCGGCTGCCCTGGCTGCGCGAGATGTCCGGCACCCCGATCACCCGGTTCGTCGGCCTGCCCGAGTACGTGCTGGGCGAGCTGCTCGAGGCGGCGCCCATGTCAATCTCCCAGGCCTCCGGCACGGGTCTGCTGGACCTGGGCAGCCTGCGCTGGGACGAGGAGGCGCTGGCGCTGGCCGGTACGCGACCGCAGGAGCTGCCCCGCCTGGGCGAGCTGCAGTGGCACGGTCGGCTGCGGCCCGACCGCGCCCGCCGGTGGCCGCAACTGGCCGAGGCCCGCTGGTCACCGCCGGTGGGTGACGGCGCGGCCTCGAACGTCGGCTCGGGCTGTGTCGACCCGAGCCGGGCGGCGGTCACCGTCGGCACCTCCGCGGCCGTCCGACTGATGCAGCGGGTCCCGGCCGGTGAGCCGCTGCCCCGGCTGCCCGAACGGCTGTGGCGCTACCGGGTCGACCACGATCACGTGGTGACCGGTGCGGCGTACTCCAGCGGTGGCAGCCTGTTCGCCTGGGCGGACCGGGAGTTGCGGCTGCCCCGGGGCGCGGAGCTGGACGCCGCGCTGGCGCTGGTGCCGGCGGGCGGCGGACGCCCGGCCGATCCCCGCTTCGGCGGCGACCGGGCGCCGGGACTGGCCCCGGCGGGCACCGGCGAGGTGCGCGGGCTCAGCTTCGGCACCACGTCGGTGGACATCCTGGCCGGGCTGATGCAGGGGTTGTGCGAGCTCGTCGCCGAGGACCTGACGGTGCTGGAGTCCACAGTTGACCGATCGGTCGAGGTGGTGCTGGGCGGTGGCGCGGTGGCCGCGTCGGTGTGGTGGCGGCAGGCGTTCGCCTACGCGCTCGCGCCGCGATCCGTGTCGCACCAACGCAACCCAGAGATCGGCGCCACGGGCGCGGCGTTGGTGGCGCTGGGCCGCTTCGGTGACGCGGTGGAGCTCGCCGACATCGGCCGGACGGACGAGCTGGTCTTACCGACCACGACAGCACGCTCCGACCCGCAGTATCCTTCCTAAACTTCCTCCCCGTTTGGGCCGTTGACAGCGCTCCCGAGCCTGGTTGGATGGACTGCGCTCCCCGGACCGCGGTGGACGCGGCAGGACGGAGGAGGCAGGGTGGCGGTAGGTCCCGACCCGGCGAAGGGCGCGGTGTCGAACCATCGCCGGCGTCGCTTCGACGTCCGGGTTGTTCCGCACCGGCGCCGCTCTCCGTTCCGGCTGCGGGACTGGCGGATGAGCACCAAGCTGGCCACGGTGCTGGTGGTGCCGTCGGTGGCGTTCCTGGTGCTCGCCGGCGTGCAGACCAGTGCGCTGGTGGGGCAGACCACGGCGTTGAACGACTTCGCCCGGCAGGTCGGCATCGGTCGGCAGATCACGGCGGTCGTGCACCAGCTCCAGCAGGAGCGGGACCGCTCGGCGGGGGAGCTGGGCGAGCTGCGCCGGGGTGGTGACCGGGAGCTCGCGTCCACCGCCCTGAAGCCGTTGCAGGCGTCCACCGACCGGGCCGTGGTGGACCTGCGCCGGGCGGCCGAGCCGCTGGCCGACGCCGACGCGTCCTGGCGGGTCGCCTTCTCCGAGGCGCTGGAGGCGTACGACCAGGTGGTCGACATCCGGCCGGCGATCCCGCCCGCGGTGGTCAGCAGCGACACGATCCTGAGCAACTACCACCGCGCCATCGACACGCTGCTCGACCTGCTCGCCGAGCCGACGCCGGGCCAGGACCGGCCGGCGCTGAGCGACGGGGTGCTGCGCTACGTGCAGCTGGCCCGGGTCAAGGAGCTCTCCTCCCGGGTCCGCGCCCAGCTCTACGCCGCCGCCCGCGCCGGTCAGTACGGCACAGAGGACCGGGTGCTCCTCGCGGACCTGCGTGCCCAGCAGTTGACCGCGCTCGGCGCGTTCCGGGTGGCCGCGACCACCGACCAGATCCGCCGGTACGACGAGAGCTCGGTGGATCCGATGTTCCTGGTCGCCACGCAGCTGGAGGAGCGCAGTCTGCCGGCCGGCGACGCGGCGCCCGAGGTGCTGCCCGCGGAGCAGTGGTGGATGGCCAGTCAGCAGCGCCAGGAGCTGCTGCGCCAGGTCGAGGCGGGTGTGCTCGACGACGCGGTCCGGCAGGCCGACGACGCGAGCAGCGGCCAGTTGAGGACGACGCTGCTGGTGGTCGGCGGGGTCGTCGCGGTGCTGCTGGTCGCCCTGCTGATCTCGCTGCTCGTCGGGCGGTCGGTGGCCCGGTCGATGCGGTTGCTGCGCAGCCAGGCGCTGCGGATCGCGCAGGTTGAGCTGCCGGATGCGCTGGACCGGCTGCGGACGGTCACCGGCGGGGTGCCGGGCATCGAGGTCGCGCCAGCGGTGGTCCGTTCGCTCGACGAGATCGGTGAGCTGGCGGAGGCGTTCGTCGCGGTGCACCGCAGCGCGGTCACCGTCGCCGTCGAGCAGGCGATGATGCGGCGCAACGTCAACGCGATGTTCGTCAACCTGGCCCGGCGTAGCCAGGTGCTGGTGGAGCGTCAGTTGGAGCTGCTCGACGACCTGGAGCGCGAGGAGAGCGACCCGGACCAGCTGGAGAACCTGTTCAAGCTCGATCACCTGGCCGCGCGGATGCGCCGTAACGACGAGAGTCTGCTGGTGCTGGCCGGCACGGACTCCACCCGCCGGTGGAACCGCCCGGTCGGCCTCGGCCCGGTGCTGCTGGCGGCGGCCGCCGAGATCGAGCAGTATCAGCGGGTCCGCATCGAGTCGGTGGGCGACGTGCACGTGGTGGGGCATGCCGTTGGTGAGCTGGTGCACATGCTGGCCGAGTTGCTGGAGAACGCCACCGCGTTCTCCCGCCCGGACACCGTCGTGGTGGTGACCGCCCGGGTCGAGGCCGCGGGGGCGTTGATCGAGATCGCGGACCGTGGCCTGGGCATGAGCCCGGCCGCCCTGACCGAGGCGAACGGGGTGCTGGCCAGCCCGCCGGCTGCGGACGTCGCGACGGTCGAGCGGATGGGCCTCTTCGTGGTCAGCCACCTGGCCGCCCGCCTCGGCGTGCGGGTGCGGTTGGACGGCGGCCAGGATGGTCTGGTCGCCCGGCTCGCGCTGCCCGCCGCGTTGCTGGCCCCGGGGGGCTCGGTGGAGCTGGATCCGCCGGCGTCGGCCCGGATGCTGGCGGCGGGTGCCGCGCGGGGCGTGGGCGCGCAGCGGATGCCCGGGGCCGCCCGTGCTGCGGGCGTGTCCGGGCCGGCTGTCGCGCCGCTGGACCTGCCGGTCGCGGGGCGCCCGCCGGGGGCGGCCGTGCCGCGTCAGGGCCGCCCGGTGCCGGTCCGGGCCGAGGACGTGCTCGCCCCGGCCGCGTCGGGTACCGGCGGCGGCTGGTGGTCCGGGCAGGGCCCGGCCCAGCCGGCGGGGCCGGTGTCGGTCGTGCCGCCGGCTACCCCGGTGACCGCCGGTACGAACGAGCGGGGCCTGCCGATGCGGGTGCCGATGGCGCAGCTCTCCGCGGTCACCCGCCCGGCCCGGCCGGAGTCGGCCCCGGCGCGTGACGACCTGGACCCGGAGGCGGTCAGTGGCATGCTTTCCCGGCTCTACAGCGGGGTACGGCGTGCTGAGGCCGAGGACACCACCGAGATACCCGTGCCACCGTCCGGGGGGCACGATGAAGGGGGACGACGACAGTGACGACGTTGAGCCAGGAGGCACGGGACCTGAGCTGGCTGGTGAGCGCGTTCGCGGAGCGGGTGCCGGGCGTGGCGCACGCGGTGGTGGTCTCCTCCGACGGGCTGCTGGTCGCGATCTCCGACAATCTGCCCCGCGACCATGCGGACAAGCTCGCCGCGGTGACCTCCGGGCTGATGAGCATCACCGCGGGCGCGGCTCAGATGTTCGACGGTGACGTCGTCAAGCAGACGGTGGTCGAGATGGGCCGGGGCTACTTCCTGGTGATGCAGGTGCGGGACGGGTCGATCCTGGCCACTCTCGCCGCTGGGGACGCCGACATCGGCGTGGTGGGCTACGAGATGGCCCGGCTGGCCAAGCAGGCGGGGGAGATGCTCACCCCGGCGCTGCGGGCGGAGTTGCAGCAGGCGCTGCCCCGCTGACCGGGTCGGCTGTGCCCCGGCCGGTCACCGGCTCAGCGGAGCCGGGCCGCCGGGGCCCGGCCGTCCGGGCGGCCCGTTCAGAAGCCGCCGTTGGCGATGACCGTTCGGTACCAGTGGGCGCTGCTCTTGAGCACCCGTCGCTGGGTCGGGTAGTCCACGTAGACCAGTCCCCACCGCTGGTCGTACCCCTCGGCCCATTCGAAGTTGTCCAGCAGTGACCAGACGTGGAAGCTCTCCAGCGGCACGCCGGCGGCGATGGCCCGGTGTGCGGCGGCGAGGTGGTCGCGCAGGAAGCTGATCCGGCCGGTGTCGTCGACGCTGCCGTCCGCGGCGAGGGCGTCCGGTGTGGGGAGCCCGTTCTCGGTGACGGTGAGCGGGATCGGGCCGTACTCACGGGTGACCCGGGTGAGGATGTCGTACATCCCGTCGGGGTAGATCTGCTGCCACTCGGCCTCGGAGGTCGGCCAGCGTTGCTCGGTGCTGCCGTCGGCGGTGACGTAGATGGGCGTGTAGTACTGCACGGCGAGCAGGTCGACCGGTGAGGAGATCACGGCCAGGTCGCCGTCGCGGATGCCGCGCGCCATCCGGCTCTGCGGGCCCAGATCGGCGAGCACGTCCGCGGGGTAGCTGCCCTTGAGCAGGGAGTCGAGGTAGAGGCGGTTCTCGTAGCCGTCGTAGAGTCGGGCGGCCGCGGCGGCCTGTGGTGAGTCGTCGGCGGGGTAGCAGGGGTGCAGGTTGAGCGCGGGGCCGATCCGGCCGGTGCCGCCGGCGGCGCGCAGCGCGCGGACCGCGAGCCCGTGGGCGAGTTGCAGGTGGTGGGCGACGAGGTAGGCGGCGTCCGGGTCCTGCCGGCCGGGGGCGTGGTGGCCGCTGAGGTAGCCGTTCTGCACCACGGTCTTGGGTTCGTTGACGGTCAGCCAGACCGGGACCCGGTCGCCGAGGGCGCGGAACACCGCGTCGGCGTAGTCGGCAAAGCGGTGGGCGGTGTCGCGCGACTCCCAGCCGCCGGTGTCCTGCAGGGCCTGGGGCAGGTCCCAGTGGAACAGGGTGGCCATCGGGGCGATGCCGCGTTCGTGCAGGCCGTCGATGAGGCGGCGGTAGAAGTCGAGCCCGCGCTGGTTGGGTGCGCCGGTGCCGTCGGGCTGGATGCGGGGCCAGGAGATGGAGAAGCGGTAGCTGCGCAGCCCGAGGTCGCGCATCAGGTCGAGATCCTCGGCGTAGCGGTGGTAGTGGTCGGCGGCCACGTCGCCGGTGTCGCCGTTGCGGGTGCGTCCGGGGGTGCGGCTGAAGGTGTCCCAGACCGATTCGCCGCGGCCGTCCTCCTTGGCGGCGCCCTCGATCTGGTACGCGGAGGTGGCTGCACCCCAGCCGAAGTCGCGGGGGAAGCGCAGCGGGCCGGCGGGCCCGGTAGGTATCGACATGGATTCTCCTCGTGGATACGGGGCCGCCGCCGAAGTTCGGGAGCGCTCCCAGAATAGGGTAGGGGCGACCGACCCGGTCAGCCGGTCGTCGTGTCGGCCGGCGGTGGCGGGTTGCGGCGGTGTGGGCCCCGGACAGCGAACGAGGCCGACCGGGCGGCGCGGAGCGCCTGTCCCGTCGGCCTCTTTTCCCATCGTGTACGGGGGTTTAGTGTGGGGACGGGGGAGGGCAACCCCCGTCCCCACCGTAACTGCACACACACGGGCGGATTGTGGGTCCTGCCGTGCGTGTCGCGCGGGAGCCGGGCCACGCGAGTGGCTCTGGTTCCACCTCCCTCCGTGTGGCGGGATGATGGCTGACGGCGGCGTCCGGGCTGGCCCGTCGTCAGCCTTCGGGCTGGTTCCCCGGGCTCGTCAGAGACGACCCCGGTGATCTTCGAGTTGGAACCATCATCGATGGAAGCGCTCCCATCGACGATGCTGCGACTGTAACCCCCGTCACGGCTTTGTGAAAGACCCAAAACGAGATCGAAACATGGCGTCTATCCGGGTTGCCGCGCGCTTGTTGTGGGAGCGCTTCCATGGCACACTGTCGATTTGACGCGACAGGAGCCAGATCGCGAGGAGGCGGGTCCGCCGAGGGCAACCGGTAGCACGACCTCCGGTCACGGCCACCCGACGCAGCCGGCGGGACCCGTCCCGTGCGGGCCGCACCGCCGTACCCCCGGCCCGGGCCCGGGAGACCACCTTCCCGGCGCCTTGCATCCCCCGCGCACCACCACCCTCGCGGGCAGGCGCCCCGCCGGGCACACCCCCGGCCTGGTCCGAGGAGACACCGCGCACATGAGACATCTGGCACGACGCCGCCGAGTGGCGATCATCGCCGCCGCCGCGCTCGCCGTCGGCGGGGTGACCCTGCCCGCCGGCGCCGCGCAGGCCGCCCCGGCCTGCGACGTGGTCTACGCGACCAACGACTGGAACAACGGCTTCAGCGCCAACGTGACGATCAAGAACCTCGGCGACCCGCTCACCGGCTGGACGCTGACGTTCGCCTTCCCCGGCAACCAGCGGGTCACCCAGGGCTGGTCGGCGCGCTGGAGCCAGACCGGCAACCAGGTCACCGCCACCAACGAGTCGTGGAACGGCAACCTCGGCACCGGCGCCAGCACCAACATCGGCTTCAACGGCTCCTACACCGGCACCAACGCGAAGCCCACCTCGTTCGCCGTCAACGGGGTCACCTGCGGCGGAGCTTCCCAGCAGCCGCCGACCGTCGGGCTCACCGTGCCGGCCGGCCCGTTCGAGGCACCGGCCGACGTGCCGCTGACCGCCACCGCCAGCGACCCGGACGGGACCATCAGCAAGGTCGAGTTCTACCGCAACGGCCTGCTCGTCAACACCGACACCACCGCCCCGTACGGCTACACCCTCGAAGACCTGCCGGCGGGCGCCTACACCGTGCAGGCCAAGGCGTACGACAACGCCAACCTCAGCGCCACCGCCGAGCGGTCGTTCACGGTGGCCGCGGCCTCCGGGCCGACGCTGATCGCCACGCCGTCCGCGGTCACTGTCGCCGAGGGCCGCAGCTCCACGGTCAACCTTAAGCTCAGCGCCGCTCCGACGGCGACGGTGCCGGTCACCCTGGCCCGCACCGGCGACGCCGACATCACCGTCTCACCCGCCACGGTCAGCCTCACCCCGAGCAACTGGAACACCGGGGCCACGGTCACCGTCGCGGCGGCCGAGGACGCCGACACCGCAAGTGGCACCGCCACCGTCACCGCCTCGGCGACCGGCTACGCCCCGCTCGCGATCACCGCGACCGAGGTGGACAACGACACCCCCGGCGGCGACAACACCTACGTCACCCGGTTCCTCGACCAGTACGGCAAGATCAAGAACTCGGGATACTTCAGCCCCGAGGGCGTGCCGTACCACTCGGTGGAGACCCTGATCGTCGAGGCGCCCGACCACGGGCACGAGACCACCTCGGAGGCGTTCAGCTTCTGGCTCTGGCTGGAGGCACAGTACGGCCGCGTGACGCAGAACTGGGCACCGTTCAACAACGCCTGGACCGTCATGGAGAAATACATAATTCCGAATCATTCCGACCAGCCAACGGCTGGGGCCGCGGGCACTCCGCAGTACGCCGCCGAGCACGACCTGCCCAGCCAGTACCCCTCGCAGTTGGAACCGTCGGTGTCGGTCGGCCAGGACCCGCTGCGCGGCGAGCTGCAGTCCACCTACGGCACCGGCGACATCTACGGCATGCACTGGCTGATCGACGTGGACAACACCTACGGCTTCGGCCGCTGCGGCGACAAGACCACCAGGCCGGCGTACATCAACACGTTCCAGCGGGGCACCCAGGAGTCGGTGTGGGAGACCGTGCCGCAGCCGTCCTGCGACACCTTCACCGCCGGCGGCCAGTACGGCTACCTGGACCTGTTCATCAAGGAGTCGGCCGCCCCGGCCAAGCAGTGGAAGTACACCAACGCCCCGGACGCCGACGCCCGCGCCGTGCAGGCCGCGTACTGGGCGCTGACCTGGGCCAAGGCGCAGGGCAAGCAGGCCGACGTGGCCGCCACCGTCGCCAAGGCCGCCAAGATGGGCGACTACCTGCGGTACGCCATGTTCGACAAGTACTTCAAGAAGATCGGCAACTGCGTCGGGGCCAGCGCCTGCCCGGCCGGCAGCGGCAAGGACTCCGCGCACTACCTGCTGTCCTGGTACTACGCCTGGGGCGGCGCGTACGAGACCAACCAGAACTGGTCCTGGCGGATCGGCTCCAGCCACAACCACTTCGGCTACCAGAACCCGTTCGCGGCCTGGGCGCTGACCAACACCCCGGAGCTCAAGCCGCAGTCGCCGACCGCCGCCGCCGACTGGACCAAGAGCTTCGAGCGGCAGCTGGAGTTCTACACCTGGCTCCAGTCCGCCGAAGGCGGCATCGCCGGCGGCGCGACCAACAGCTGGGGCGGCAACTACGGCCAGCCGCCGGCCGGCACCAGCACCTTCTACGGCATGTACTACGACGTCGACCCGGTCTACAACGACCCGCCGTCCAACCAGTGGTTCGGCATGCAGGCCTGGTCGATGCAGCGGATCGCCGAGCTGTACCTGCAGACCGGCAACGCGAAGGCCAAGGCGCTGCTGGACAAGTGGGTGCCCTGGGCGATCGCCAACACCACCGTCGGCACCAACTGGTCGATCCCGTCGGACATGAAGTGGACCGGCCAGCCGACCACCTGGAACCCGACCAACCCGCAACCCAACACCAACCTGCACGTGGAGGTCACCGTGAAGGGCCAGGACGTCGGCGTCGCCGCCGCCTACGCCCGGACCCTCATCGCGTACGCGGCCAAGTCGGGCGACGTGGCGGCCAAGAACACCGCCAAGGGGCTGCTCGACGCGCTGCACGCCGCCAGCGACGCCAAGGGTGTGTCCACCACGGAGAAGCGCGGCGACTACCGGCGCTTCGACGACACCTACGACGCGGCCACCGGGCAGGGCCTCTACGTCCCGCCGGGCTGGACCGGGAAGATGCCCAACGGTGACACCATCGCCGCCGGCAAGAGCTTCCTCGACATCCGGTCGTTCTACAAGAACGACCCGGACTGGCCCAAGGTGCAGGCGTACCTCAACGGCGGTGCGGAGCCCAGCTTCAACTACCACCGGTTCTGGGCGCAGGCCGACGTCGCCATGGCGTACGCCGACTACGGCAACCTCTTCCCCAACGGCTGACAGCCATCCCGGGGTGGGTGCGTGCCCGCCCACCCCGGGGTCCGGCCCGGGTCCGCAGGAGACGACGGGACCTGGCCGGCGGACGGCCTGACACCCACGGTCAGGCCGGGGTGGGCCGGCCATCCGGCCGACGCAGCGGGTCAGCCGGCCCACCCCACCGCCCGGACTGGAGGCAGCCGCGAAAAAGCCCAGAAATTCGGGCCGTCACGGGATCACGCCGACGACCGCAACGGAGTAACGTACGTCACCGGAGAGGCCGCTCCCCCCGTGGCGGCCTCTCCACTATTTTGCGCCAAATCCCCCGCCCGGCCGGATCATCCGGTCGGCGTCGCCGGGCTCTCGGTGACCGGGTGCCGCAAGCCCGGGTGCCCGGGCGGCAGCGACCGGCGCAGCACCACCCAGCTCACCGCCAGCGCCGCCGCGACCAGCGGCCAGGTCAGCGCGACCCGGGCCACCACCAGCGCGAGCACCTGCCCGCTCAGGTACAGCGGCACGAACACCGCCACCCGCAGCACATAGGTCGCCGTCCAGACCCAGCTCGCCCGGGCGTACCCGCGCAGCAGCGCCGGGTCGCGCCGCCACCGGGAGCGTTGGCCCAGCGCCGCGCCGACCAGCACCCCGAGCAGCGGCCAGCGCACCACGATGCTGACCGCCCAGGCCAGCGCGCTGGCGGCGTTGGAGAGCAACTGGATCAGGAAGAAGTTCTCGGCCCGGCCGGTGCGTACCGCGATCAGCGCGGCGACGCAGACGGCGAGCAGCCCGATGAGCACCGAACGGGGCCGGTCACCGCGTCGCAGCCGGACGCCGGCCACCACCGCGCCGACGGCCAGCGCCGCGCCGACCCCGGCCCAGATCGACTCCCCGCCGAGCAGCCAGCCGGCGGCGAACGCCAGCGGTGGCAGGGTGGCGTCGATGGCGCCGCCCCGCCCGCCCAGCAGGTCCGCCAGCGACTCGGCCCGGGCCGGCCGATCCGGGCCCGTCCCGACCCCGCCGCGCTGGTCCGTGTCGGGCGCGGCCCGGCCGGGGTCCCGCTCCGGTGTGCCGCTCACCGCCACCTCCTCGCCTCCGTCCCAACCTAACCGCCGCGCCCGGTGGGCCACCGCACGCCCGGCTGACACCTGCCGCTACGGTGTGCGGATGCGCGCGACGGCAAGGGGTTGGACCGCTGTCTGGTTGGTCGTCATGGCCCTCGTCCAGGCGGCCGCCTTCCTCGCCGTCTGGCGGGTGGCCGTGCACTCCGAGATCGGCCAGTGGATCGACACGGTCGCGTTGACCGGCAACCGGATCGGTCAGGATCGCATCGACGGACCGGTCGACACGCTCCTCAACGCGATGTCGGTGGTCTCTCTGCTGGCCGCCACCGCGACGATCGGGTTCATCGCGCTGATGCGGGGGCGGATCGCCCTCGCCATCACCGCGACCCTGCTGATCGCCGGGGCGAACCTCTCCACCCAGCTGCTCAAGTACGGCCTCGACCGGCCGGACTACGGCCTCGACCCGGAACGCGCGGGAGTGGGCAACAGCCTCCCCAGTGGGCACACCGCGGTGGCCGCGTCGGTGGCGGTCGCGTTGGTGCTCGTGCTGCCGCGCAAGGTGCGGGCGGTCGGCGCCTTCCTCGGCGCCACCTACGCGGCCGTCGCCGGCGTGGCCACCCTCTCCGCCGGCTGGCACCGGCCCAGCGACGCCGTCGCCGCGTACCTGGTGGTGGGTGTCTGGGCGGCGCTGGCCGGGCTGCTCCTGCTGATCACCCAGCGGGAGCAGGCGCAGGTCGCCCCCGGCGACGCGCACCGGCTCGCCGCCCTGCTGCTCGGCGTCACCGGCGTGCTCGCCCTGATCGCCTGCGTTCTGGCCCTGTCCTGGTTGGTCGAGCTGCGCGACACCGGGCCGGACGAGCTGAGCCGGCGGCCGCTCTTCGTCGGGTACGCGGGCAGCGCCGCCGGCATCGCCGGCACGATGGCGGTGGTGATGGCGCTGGTGCTCATCGTCGTGCACCGGCTGGTGCCACGGGTCAAGGGCTAGAGCCGCCGGTGGATCCCGTCCGCGCGGCGTTCCGCGCCGAGTGCGCCCGACTCACCGAGATCCTGGCCGAGCTGGACGACGCCGACCTCGACCGGCCGACCGGCTGCCCGCCGTGGACCGTCCGTGAGCTGATCGCGCACGTGCGTACCGGCGCGGGCCGGCTGACCGACATGCTCGCCGCGCCCGCCCCGCCGCGCGCCGAGGTGGACGCCGCCGCCTACTTCGGTGCGGCGAAGTTCACCCCGGAGGTGGACGCCGACCGGATCGCCGGTGGCCGGCGGGACGCGCGGCAGGTGGACCGGACGGCGCTGCCGAGCGACCTGGACCGGGCCTGGCGGGCCGCCGACGCCGCGGTCGCCGCCGCCGCGCCCGGGCGGGTGGTGCGCACCCGCCACGGCGACGCGATGCTCCTCGTCGAGTTCCTGCGGACCCGGGTCGTCGAGGTGGGCGTGCACGGCCTGGACCTGGCCGACGCGCTGGACCGCCCGCCGTGGCTCACCGCTCCGGCGGCGGCCGTGATCGCCGACCTGCTCACCGGCGGGCGACCCGTGCCGCCGGAGCTGAGCTGGGACCGGCTGACCCTGATCCGCAAGACCACCGGCCGGGCGGCGTTGACCGCCCCGGAACGGGCCGCGATCGACGCCGCCCGGTTCCGCTGGCTCGCCTTCGGCAGCTGACCCCGGTCAGCTCGCGGAGCGGGGCGCGGGCACGTGCGGGGCGACGCCACGCAGGTGCGTCAGCACCACCGGGTCGATGCGCCCCGGCACCAGCCGCTCCTCCAGGTTCTCCACCCCGGCCCAGGAGACCAGCGCCGCCTCCGGCCCGTCGTCGCCGACCGGATGCCCCAGGGCGGTGAGCAACGCCGCCACCTCGTCGGCGACCGCGCCGCTGAGGTCCAGCAGGGTGGCCGGGTCGGGCCGGCTGAACAGCATGGTGTGCACGGCGAGCAGCCGGCCCAGCTCGGCGACCGGGTCGGGATGGTCGTCGACGCGCAGGTCGACCAGCACGTCGCTCCTGCCGCCGTATCCCCCGCCGGGCTCGACCACCAGCAGGCCGGCGCTCTGCCGGCCCCGCCGGTCGCCGCCGGCCTCGTCACCGGCGCGCAGCGCGGCCACCAGACGCTCGGCGAACGGCAGCGCCGAGCCGGCCAGCCAAGCGTCGCCCAACGCGTCGACGACCTCCGGGCCGGCAAGGATGTTGCCCTGCGCGGCCCAGCCGTCGCCGGTGCGCCCACCCGCCCACGGATGGCACGCCGGCCCCGTCCAGCTGGCGCCCGGACCGCTGGCGCCGACCACGCCGAGCTGGCGGTGCTCCCGCTCGGCGTCGGCGGCGACCAGGCCGGCCACCACGTCGGCGGCCGGCACCCCGGTGCGCAGCAGGGCCAGCCCCTGCGGGCGGTAGGCGAGGTTGACGTGCGCCTGGGTGGCGAGCGCGCCGACCTGGGCCTCCGCCGCCGGCACGAGCGCCCCGGCGGCGAGGAACTTGCTGGCCACGACGACGCCGTGCAACCGGCCGTCGGCGGAACGGGCGACGAGGGAGAAGGTCACCCGCCGAGATTAACCTGCCGCACCGACATCGCATCGGCGCGCCTCGATGGCTCAGAACGGTGTCGCGGCCGCCTCCGGCGGAGCGCCGCGCGCCCGGTGGGCGTCGGCGACCGCGACGGCGGCCAGCACCAGCGCCCCGGCGGCGGTCGCCACCACAGCGGGCACGAACAGCAGCGGCGCCGCCAGTGCCGCCAGGACCAGGATGGCGATCCACCGTGACGGGGAGACCCGGGAGAACACCTCGTACTCGAAGCGGGCCCGGCCGGCCAGGAACAGCGCCGGTCCGCCGAGCATCATGGCCAGCCACGACCCGGGAACCCGCTCCAGCGGATGCTCGATGATCAGCTCGTAGCCGACCGCGGTGGAGGCCAGGCCGAGCACCATCAGCAGGTGGGTGTCGGCCGCCGAGCGGCCGATGTTGGCCGGATGCCGGGCCTGCGCGACGGCCTCGCCCAGGATCTGCCCGGCGCGCTGGAAGTAGATCCGCCACAGCACGATCGTGGTGGCCAGCGCCAACGCGAACGCCAACGCGTGCCCCGCCTCGTAAGGCCCCATGCTGTAGGCGAAACCGGCCACCAGGATCGTCTCGCCCAGCGCGATGAGGAAGAACTGCTGGTAGCGCTCGGCCAGGTGCTCGCCGGCGATGTCCCACTTCGACATCGTCGAGCGGCCCAGCCCCGGCACCGGCCAGCCAGTCCGACCGGCGACGTACTCGATGGCCAGCGCCAGGGTCCAGGACGCCACCTGCGCGTTGGTCGGCAGCATCGCCCCACCGATCCAGAACACGCCGCTGGTGGCGTACACCACCGCCATCCGCACCTTCAGCCGGCGGTACGGATGCGCTCCCAGAGCGATCGACAGGATCAGCGGGCGGGACACCTGCGCGACGACGTAGGCCAGCGCGAACATGAGCCCCGTCTGACTGAACGCCCGTGGGATCGCCACGCCCATCACCATGCTGGAGACCAACGCGATCATCACGACGGTCTGCAGCGGCACCTTGTACGGGTTGTAGCGGCTGGTGGTCCACGCGGTGCCCTGCCAGACCGCCCAGAGCGCGAGCAGCAACAACAGCGTCTTGCCGCTCCCGGTGACCGCCGCCCAGCCGTGCACCCGGCCCGGCTCGTGGGTCAGGTCCTCGAACGCGCGGGTGGAGATCCGGGTGAGCGCGAAGACGTAGACCACGTCGAAGAAGAGCTCCAGGAAGGTGGCCCGGCCCGGGGCGGCACCCGCCGACACCGGCTCCAGGCGCCCCGACGCCCCGAAACCCACGATCAGCGGCCTGTGCCGTCGGTCCGGTCCACCTTGCAGTCGTACACCGTGAGACCGGCCGGGCGGCCCGTTACCGGCAAATCCGCCCGGTCCGGGGATCTTGCTCGTGGACCCGGTCAACGGGCACGATCGATCGGTGACGAATCGATGGGGCATGACGGTGCCGCTGGGCGGGATCCCGCTGGCCGACCACGCCGCGGTCTACGCGACGCTCGACGAGGCCGGATTCACCGACGTCTGGTCGTCCGAGGTCGCCGGGACCGACGCGTTCACCCCGCTGGCGCTCGCCGCGGCCTGGCAGCCCCGGCTGCGGCTGGGCACCGCGATCACCCCGGTCTTCACCCGGGGGCCCGGGCTGCTGGCGATGAGCGCGGCGGCGCTGGCCGAGGCCGCGCCGGGCCGGTTCGCGCTCGGCATCGGCGCGTCCTCACCGGTGCTGGTCCGCGACTGGAACGCCGTGCGGTTCGACGAGCCGTTCCGGCGGACCCGGGACGTCCTGCGCTTCCTGCGCGCCGCGCTGCGCGGCGAGACCGTGGACGAGGTCTACGACACCTTCACCGTGCGCCGGTTCACCCTGGAACGGCCGCCGGCGGTGCCCCCGCCGATCCTGCTCGCCGCGCTGCGCCCCGGCATGCTGCGGCTGGCCGGCGCGGAGGCCGACGGAGTCATCCTCAACTGGCTCAGCGCCGACGACGTGCCGCGCGCCCTCGCCGAGCTGGGCGAGCGCCGCGCCGGCTTCGAGGTCGCCGCCCGGATCTTCGTCTGCCCCACCGAGGACGCCGGGTACGCCCGGAAGCTGGGTCGCCGGCTGATCACCAGCTACCTCACCGTCCCGGCGTACGCCGACTTCCACCGCTGGCTCGGTCGCGACGAGGTGCTGGCGCCGATGTGGGAGGCGTGGGCCGCCGGTGACCGGCGCGGCGCCAGCGCGGCGGTGCCCGACGAGGTGGTCGACGCGCTCGTGCTGCACGGCTCGCCGGAGCAGTGCCGCGCGGAGGTGCGCCGCTACGCCGACGCCGGTGTCGACGTGCCCGTCTTCGCGCTGCTGCCCACCCCGGAGGTGACCGCCGGTGGTGCGGCGGCGCTGACCACCCTCATCGCCCAGTTGGGCACCGACCCCGTAGGAGCGTCGACGTGAACCTCACCGACCGGATCGTCGTGGTCACCGGAGGAGCCGGCGGCATCGGGGCGGCGCTGTCCCGCCGGTTCGCCGCCGAGGGCGCCGCAGCCGTGGTGATCGCCGACCTGGACGCCGACGCGGCCCGCGCGGTGGCCGAGGGCATCGGTCCGGTCGCGCACGCCAGCGCGCTCGACGTCACCGACGAGGACCAGGTCCGCGCGCTGGTCGACGACACCGAGCGGCGGTACGGCCGGATCGACCTGTTCTGCGCCAACGCGGGCGTGAGCACCGGCGGGGGAGTGGAGGTCGACGACGCCGGCTGGGACCGGGCCTGGCGGGTCAACGTCCTCGCCCACGTCTACTCCGCCCGCGCGGTGCTGCCCGGGATGCTCTCCCGTGGCGGCGGCCACCTGCTGCACACCTGCTCGGCGGCGGGCGTGCTGACCGCGGTGGGCGATGCCGCGTACACCGCGACGAAGCACGCCTCCGTGGGCTTCGCCGAGTGGCTGGCCATCACCTACCGCGACCGGGGCATCCGGGTCAGCGCGCTCTGCCCGCAGGGGGTGGACACCCCGATGCTCGCCGAGGGGATCGCCGAGGGGCACCTGGGCGCCCGGGTGATCGCCGCCTCCGGTGCGGTGCTCACCGCGGACCAGGTCGCCGACGCGACGGTCGCCGGGCTGGCCGAGGAGCGTTTCCTGATCCTGCCGCACCCGGAGGTCGCCGGGTACGCGCGCCGCCGCGCCGAGGACCCGGACGGCTGGCAGGCCGGCCTGCGCAAGCTCGTCCGCCGCCTGACCGCCTGACCCGTCTCCCTGCCGCTACCGCACCGCAACGCGCCGGGCGGCAGGAGATGCGCGCTCGCTCCGGAAGCCCACCACCCAGGTCGGCAGCCCGGAGAGCCTCCCGTGAACCAAGCGCAGAGGCCATCCCCCAGCTGCGGGAGTGCATTCCCGTCTGCCGGGGAGGAGGAGCGCGCCCATCGCCGCAGATCATTGGTTCATGTCGGACCGTTCCGCTCGTACGCACCGATCCGCAGCCAACGACGCGGCCAGACCGTGGGCGGTGGCATGCGTCGTCTTCGTCGTCGGTGAGGTTGCTCTGCGTCTGTACTGGATCGCGGGTGGCCGGTGGGGGTACACCGCCTGCGACCGCACTGATCTGGTCGATCCGGCGGGTGGATGCGGCGCGGACCGCGTGCAGACGCTGCCGTTCTGGGCCGGATGGGGAGCGGTGGGAGTCGGTGTCGCTCTCGCGATGATCCTTGTGTGCGCGACTCGGCTCCCGGGCCGCGCCACGGCCGCCGGGAGTTGGGCGGCGGGCGCCCTGCTCCTGGTCGTCTCGTTCCCGCTGCACCTGCTCTTCGAGGTCCCGGCGGCGTTGGCGGGGCGTCCGTCGGACTGGCGTGACCTCGGCGCTCGGCTCACGCTGGTGGCCGGTGGCGTCCTGTTCGCCGGCCTTGCGAACGCATCCGGTCCCCAGCGCGGACCGGTGGCTCCGGGCTACCAGCCGGTGCCGCGGTGGACGCGCCTCTGGGCGTACGCGGCTGTCGCGCTGCCGGTGGTCGGCTGGGCCGTGCCGCACGCGCTCTGGGTGCTCGGCGTTCCGTTCGGCATATCCGAGCGGGAACTGAACGACATCCACCTGAATCTCTCGACGCAGACGGGTGCGGCGATCACTCTCGTCCCGCCGCTGGCCGGCCTGCTCGTTCTCGGGTTGGTACAGCGGTGGGGGCAGCAGTTCCCGCGCTGGGTGCCGGGGCTGCACGGTCGACGGGTTCCCCGGCTGCTGGCGGTGATCCCGGCCGGGGTGGTGGCGCTCGCCCTGGTCACCTACGGCGTGTTGAGCGTCGCGGTGTTCGTCGGCCAACTACTCGCGGGTGACCTGCGGTGGTCGGACGTGTGGGAGGGGTGGGCGGTAGCCGCCACGCTGCTGGTGTTCCTCGCCTGGGGAGTGTCGCTGGGCGTCACGACCACCGGCTATGCCCTCACCACCTGGCCGCGTCAGGAGCAGACCGCCGGAGTCCCAACGGCTCTGGCCCTCAAAGATCGGAGCACCGATGGACCTCACTGACTCCAACCGCGCCTGGGCCGCGCCCCCGCCACCCTGGGCCGTCTGGGCCGCCTACGCCGTCCCGCTCTGCGTCCTGCCGTCCGCGGTCTGGCGACTGTCCTTCGTGTTCACCGACGACGCCGCCACCCCGTGGTACATGATCTTCTTGTCCACCCTGTCGATGGGGCTGGCGCTGTTGACACTCGGCCTGGTGCAACGCTGGGGACAACGACTTCCGCACTGGGTGCCGCTGCTCGGGGGCCGTCCGATTCCGGCGCGCCCAGTCGTGCTCGTCGCGCTGACCGGCGGTTCGTTGCTCGTCGCCATCTGCGTGTATCTCTTCTTGAACAGCAGCTTCCACTTTGTGGAGCGCGGTTGGGTGGGGATAGGCCGCGACGAGCCGGCACATCCGGCTCCGGGCTGGGAGGTGCTGCCCTACTACGCCCCGCTGGTCGCATGGGGGCCCCTCGTCATCGCCGTGGCCGCCAACTACGGTCGGCGCGTCGGCCTGGTTCGATCACCGGCACGATAGCGTCTTTCGCCGCCCAAGCCCCCGCCCCCGCCCCCGCCCCCGGTGATCAAGAGCCAGGCGTCAGGAATGGGTCCGCAGGCGACGCGAAGCTCTTGATCACCGCGGGGACCGGCGGGCACGGTGCAGGGGCGACGGGTGGATGGACCAGAGCAGGCGGCGCCACCAGGGGCGGGCGGAGCGCAGGGTGGCCACGTAGACGGTGGCCACCTCCGCGGCCCGGGCCGCCTGGTCGGCTGTCGCGGCGCCGGGGGAGAAGCCCACCTGGTTGAGCAGGGCCGCCAGTTCGTCGACGGCCGGCCCGTCGACGGTCGTACCGTCGCCGGTCGTGCCCGCTCGGGCTTCGGCGAGGGCCTGGTGGGCGTGCCCGGCCACCTCGGTGGCCGCCAGGTCGTCGCCGACCGGTCGCCCGGCCAGCCGCAGCGCGTCGGTGACCTCCCGCCAGGCGCCGGCGATGCGCTGGCCGGGGTCGCCCCGGCTCAGCCGGGCGCGGGTGAGCGAGCGGCGCATCGCCAGCAGGGTGAGCAGCAACGCTCCCACCAGCAGCAGCAGGCCACCGCTGCCGCCCGCGACCAGCACCGGAGTGGACACCCCGCCCCGACCGGTCGGCTCGTCGACGGCGGCCACCGGCTCCGGCGAGGCGCTCGGCTCCTCGGTGGGCGCCGGCGCCTCCGACGGCGGCGGGTCCTCCGGCGTCGGGCGGAAGTCCTCCTCCACCGGCCTCGGCTCGTTGTCCGGGCGGGGCAGCGGGTCGAACGCCACCCAGCCCAACCCGTCGAAGAGCACCTCCGGCCAGGCGTACGCGTCGCCGGCCCGCACCGGGCCCTGCCCGCTGGACTCGAAGCCCACCACCACCCGGGTGGGCAGCCCGGAGAGCCGGCCGAGCACGGCGAACGCGGCGGCGAACTGCTCCGAGGTGCCCCGCTGCCCGCCGCCGTTGCGCGGGCCGAAGAGGAAGAAGCCGAGGTTCGGGTACGCGTGCCCGCTCGGCGCGTCCGCCACCACCCGGTAGTGCTCGGCCAGGAACTGCTCGATCGCCGTGGCCCGCGCGTACGGGGCGCCGTTCTCCTCGGCGAGCTGCGCGGCAAGCCGGCGCAGCGGCTCGGGCACCCCGTCGGCGACCCGCAGCACCCGGGCCACCTCCTCCCCGGCGGGCACGTTCGCGGTGGCGAGGAGGTTGTTGTCCGGGCGTTCGCGGGCCGAGGTCACCGTGTACCGCAGCCCCGGGGTCAGCCCCTCCGGCCGGATCAGCGTCCCGGTCGCCGGGTCGTACGCCACCCGCGCGCCGCTGACCTCGCGTGGGGTGGCCACGGCGGGCAGCAGCCGACCGCTGAGCTCGGCCACGGTGATCTGCTGCCGGACCGTCTGCACCGTGCTGTCCCGGGCCGGCGTCGCGGCCGGCAGGATCCGACCGGCGTTGCGGTACGTCGCACCGACCCGCCAGGTCACCCCGTCGTAGTCGCTGAGCACGGCGAGCCGGATCCGCACGCTGCCACCGGCGTCGTCCGCCGTACCCGGCTCGCCGTCGGTGTCGCCGTCCGGCCCGCCGCTCGGGCTGGCGCCGGCGGGCGCGGTGGGGGCGCCGGGACCGATCGTGGTCACGTCGAGCAGCTGCTGTTCGGGGTGCAGGGCCCACCCGGAGATCCGGATCAGCGGGTTCTCGTCCAGTGACTGCACCTGCGGCGGCTCCACGTACCGCCGGGGGTCCACCGGCCGACCGTCGACCTGGCCGGCGAGGACCGGGCCGAGCAGCGCCACCAGCCCGACCACCAGGGCCACCCCGAGCGCCGCGGTGGCCGCGAGCCGGACCCGCACCGCCGCGCGGACCCGGGGAGCGAGGTCGGCGACCGGATCGCCGCCGGCCGGTCGTGCGCCGGCCGGCGCCGCCAGGCCGACCGCGGCGACCGCGACGAACGCCAGCGTCGCCCCGATCGCCGGGTCGGCGTTCGGGCCGACCACGTAGAGGGCGGCGGCGTAGAGCCCGGCCGCCGGCAGGTAGCCCAGCAGCACCCGGCCGGTGCGCAGCGCCACCTCGGCGCCGGCCAGCCCGGCCAGCCAGGCGGCGACCACCGGCACCAGCACCGTGTCCGGTGTGGGCTCGACCGGAATCATCGCCGTCAGCAGCCGGGGGATGCCGTTGCGGGCGGCGTCCGCGGTCACCTCCAGCAGGCTGCCCGGCAGCTCGGCGCGGGCGGCGGCGAGCCGCAGTGACCACAGTGTCCAGCCCGCCATCGCGGTCACCGACACCGGCGCCACGAGCCAGGAGGGCAGCCGCCGGGCGGCCACGCTGACCAGCACCGAACCGGCTGCGGCGCCGATGACCAGCCGGGTCAGCAGGTCTCCGGCGTACACCCGGCCGAGCACCACCCCGGCGAGCGCGGTCAGCCCGATCAGCGCCAGCGGGACGACGGAGGCCCGCAGCACCCGCGCCACCCGACCGGGCCGGCCCGTGCCCGGCCGCCCGGAGCCGTCGGGCGGTGTCCCCGCGTTGGCGCTCGTCGGGTGCCCCGTCGGCCCGGCGGGGCTCGCCGGGGCTTGCCGGCCCGCGTCCGTCACCACCGGCGCACCCCGTCCCACTCGGCGGCGAACTGCGCGCCGTCGGCCGCGTCGACGACCACCAGGCCGGCCGTACCGGGCGGCGTCGGCTCGGCCGCGCCGAAAACCCCGACCACCACCGACGGGTACGCGCCGCGCAGCGCGCCGACGTGCCCCAGCTCGCCGCGGCCACCCGGCCCGGTCAGGAAGATCAGCGTGTCGCCGAGCCGGTCCTGGCGCAGCCGGGTGGTGGCCGCGCGCAGCGCGTCGCCGTCGCCGGAGAGCTCGGCGGCGGCGAGCCGGTCCAGCGGCCCGAGCGGTTCCCCGTGCGTCGGGTTGTCGTCGCCACCGCCGGCCCGCTCGGCCGAAGTGGCCTGCTCGGGGGCGACCAGCAGCAACAGCACGGGCAGGTCCGCGCGGTGCGCGGCGGTGACGATCGACGCCGCGGCCTCGCAGCCCGACTCGAACGACTCCGCCACCCCGTCCACCCGCTCCGGGTGCGCGGCGGCGCGGTTGTCCAGCAGCACGACCAGGCGGGGCAGGCTGGTGTCCACGTTCTCCCGCACCATCAACTCACCCACCCGGGCGCTGGTGCGCCAGTGCACCCGGCGCAGCTCGTCGCCCACCACGTACTCCCGCAGCGAGTCGAACGTGATCGACCCGTGCGGCACGCCGTCCACCCGGCCGTCGAGGCTGCGTCCCGCGCCGGTGGGCACCGCCGTCAACGGGTGAACCCGGGGATGCACCCAGACCGGTGTGCTCGCGCCGTACGGGCGGGCCAGCGCCACCAGACCCAGCGGGTCGCGCCGGGTCACCCGCAGCGGCCCGACCGGCACCACCCCCCGACGGTGGGTCGGCACGTCGTAGCGGACCTCCGTGTCCCGCCCTGGTCGCAGGCGCAGCAGCGGCACCGGCACCGTCCGGTCCGCGCACCGGTCCTCGGCCAGCAGATTCGCCGAGCGCAGCCGGCCGGCGTTGCGGACGGTCAGCGTCATGCTCGCCGGCTCGCCCCGGGCCACCCGGTCCGGGTCGGCGCGGCGGGCCACCACCAGCCGGGGCCGCCAGGCCGCGGTCAGCGCGGCGTAGCCGACGGCCACGCCGGCCGCCGCGCCGAGCAGCGTCAACTCGGGGTACGCGAACCGGAACCCCACGCCCAGCAGGACGACGGCGGCGACGAGCAGCCCGACCCCGCGGGCGGTGATCCCCATGCCGCTGCTGCCGGTCAGCCCTGCACCGGCGCCGGCTGCCCCGACGGCAGCGGCACCGGCACCGAGGCGATGGCCTGGCGCAGCACCTCCGCGGCGGTCATCCCACGCACCTGGGCGTCCGGGGTGAGCAGCAGCCGGTGCGCGAACACCGGTTCGGCGAGCGCCTTCAGGTCCTCCGGCATGATCCAGCCGCGCCCGTCGATCAGCGCGTACGCGCACGCGGCACGGGTCAGCGCGATGACGCCCCGGGGGCTGACGCCGACACGTACGTGCTGGTGAGAGCGGGTGGCCGCGGCCAGCCGGACCGCGTACGCGTAGAGCGGCTCGGCGATGTGCACCCGCCGGGCCATCCGGACCATCTCGCCGACGGTGGCGGTGTCGGTGACCGGGGTGAGCGCCTCGGGGGAGCGGACCGTCGCGCCGCGCAGCACCTCGATCTCGACCGCCTCATCCGGGTAGCCGATGGAGAGCTTCACCAGGAAGCGGTCCAGCTGCGCCTCGGGCAGCCGGTAGGTGCCGTCCATCTCCACCGGGTTCTGCGTGGCGACCACCAGGAACGGCGCGGGCACCGGGTGCCGGACCCCGTCCACGGTGACCGTGCGCTCCTCCATCACCTCCAGCAGCGCCGACTGGGTCTTCGGCGACGCCCGGTTGATCTCGTCGGCGATGACGATGTTGGCGAAGACCGGCCCGGGATGGAACTCGAAGTCCCGGGTCGCCTGGTTGAAGATCGTCACACCGGACACATCCGAGGGGAGCAGGTCCGGGGTGAACTGGATGCGCCGCCACTGACCCTTCACCGTCGCGGCGATGGCCCGCGCCAGGGTCGTCTTGCCGACCCCGGGCACGTCCTCCAGGAGCACGTGACCCTGCGCGAACAGCGCGGTCAGCGCCAGCCGGACCACCTGCGGCTTGCCGAGCACCACCGCGTTGACGTTCTCGGCCAGCCGGGCGGCCAGGGCGGCGAAGCCCTGCACCTCCGGCTGGGTGAGCGGCTCGTGGGTGTTCACGGTCGGTGGTGCTCCTTGCCTGGCTGGTTCAGCAGGTGGGCAGGACGTTGATGTTGTCGCCGCCCTCCAGGTTGAGCCAGGCCCAGGGGATGTAGTTCTTTCCCTTGTAGTTGACCTGCACCCACCAGGTGCTGCGCTTGTCGTTGTTGTAGATGTAGGCGTACACCTCTTCGCCCGACTTCTTGCAGTACGCCTGCAGTCGGGTGCCTGGCTTCGCCCAGCCGACCTGCTTGTCGTTGTCCTGTCGGGTGACCGAGAAGACCTCGTTGCCGTTGCGGCCGCTCACGTCCCTGTCGCAGTAGGTCGACTCGGGCCCGGAGGCGCCGTTGCGGCAGGTGGCGACGCCGTACAGCGCGTCGGTGGTCTGCGCTCTGGTGGCGGTGCCCTTTCCGGCGGCGTTGCTGGCGGTCACCGTGAACGTGTACGCCGTGCCCGGCGTCAGGCCCGGCACCGTGATGCTGGAGCACGGCCCGGCCTTCGCCGGCTCGCCCGGCGTGCTCACCGAACACGTGGCCTGCCCGCCGCCGGCGTCCACCGTGAACGTGACGGTCGCCGAGGTCGCGGTCGCCGACGAGCCGGTCACCGTGACCCGTGGCTCCGCGACCGTGCGGGCGGTGGCGGTGGCCTCCGGGCCGGGCCCGGCCTCGTTGACCGCCTTCACCTTCACCGTGACGTTCTGGCCGTTACCCAACCCGGTGACGGTGGTGCGGGTGTCGGTCACCTCGCTGCTGCGCCCACCGACGTCCACCAGGTATTTCGTCACCGGACGGCCGTTCGCCTCGGCCGGCGCCCACTGCACGGTGATCGCGCCCGGCTGGTTGGCGACCGTGCCGGCCTGTAGATCGAGCGGCCGGCCGGGCGCCGCGAACGGCACCACCGTGTTGCTGACCGGCGACGCGGCCGACCCGGCGCCCTTGTCGTTGACCGCGACCACGGTGAACGCGTACTGGGTGCCGAACTCCAGCTCCCCGGCGGGCACCACCAGCTCGGTCTTCGTCGACTCGCCGGCCGGCGCGTTCGTCCCCGCCGAGCTGGCCGTCACCGCGTACTTCGCGATCTTGTTGCCCTGCCCGTTCGCCGCCGGCCACTTCACCAGCACCGTGCCGTCCGGCCGCTCCTGCGCGGTGACGCTGGCCGGCGGATCGGGCACGGCGGCGGTCGGGGTGACCGGGTTGCTGCTGCGCGGCGGACCGTCGCCCTTGGCGTTCACGGCGTGCACCGCGAACCGGTACGTCTCGCCGTTGGTCAACCCCTTGACCTCCACCGCACGCTGGTTGGCGCCCACCTCCAGGCGCTGGCCGGCGCCCTGCACCACGTACTTCATGATCTCGGCGCCGTTCGCGGCGGCCGGCCGCCAGCTCACCCGGGCCTGGGCGTTGCCGGCGGCGGCGGTGACACTGCGCGGCGCGCTCGGCTTACCCACCCGGGGCTTCTTCGGCGGGGGCGGCGGCGGGGGAGCCGGCGGCGGGTCGCCACCGAGCACGTCGTTGGCGTACTTGTCGACCTCGCGCACCTGGTGCTTGTCGTCCACCACCCGGGCGGTCGCCGAGTCGGGAGAGTTGATGAACAGGTGGTTCTCCCGCACCTCCAGCTCCAACGGCCCGTTCGCCCGGCCGCGGATCGTGTCGACCAGCTGGCCGCCCGCGTCGAAGGAGTAGATGGTGCCGGTCGCCTCGTCGGCACAGTAGAACCGGTCCGCCCAGGCCACCGCCGGACTGAGCCGGTCACCGCTGCCCGGCACGGTGAACGCCCGCTCCTCGCCGGCGTCACCCACCACCAGCACCCGCCGCTCAGCAGACACGGTGACCGGGACGCGCGGGCCGCTGGTGCGGGCCGGCAGCGCCGCCGGACCGGTCAGCTTCAGCGGCGTCAGGTGCACCTCGCCGCGCTGCACCCGCACCAGCTTCCCGGCGGTGCGGTCGAGCACCGCCACCCCGTCGTCCAGCGTGGAGACCACCAACTCGTGGCTGGCCTCCGCGACGTCGTACGTCTCGACCCGCTCGGGGCTGAGCCCGCCACCGGCCGGCGCGGCCGACGCCGGCGCGGACGGCAGTTTGGCGGCCGTGATCGCCGACACCGTGCCCTCGCTGGGGACCGCGATCCAGAGCCGGCCCTCGCCGTCGAAGGTGCCACCGGTGATGCCCGGCGGGTAGCGGACCGGCTCACCGACCGGCGCCAGCGACCGCGGGTCGAGCTGGCGCACGATGCCCTGCACGGCGTCGACGACGAACGCCGCGTCCTCGTGCAGCGCGACGCTCACGCCCAGGCCGGGCGTGGTGCGGGTGGTCGCGGTGAGCTGCAGGGTGGCCAGGTCCAGTGAGCTGACCTGCCCCGTCTGCAGGTCGCGCAGGATCAGCAGCCGGTCGGTCTGGGTGACCTGCATCGGGTGCCGGCGAGCGGCCGGGATCTCGGTGCGGGTGTCCACGCGGGCGGTGACCCCGTTGACCCGGGCCAGCTCACTGCGCACCGCACTCCACAGCCACGAACTCGCGTCGTAGTTGGCCACCGCGTTGTCCGCCGCGCCCAGCCCGAGCACGGTCAGCCCCATGGCGGCCAGCAGCGCGGTCACCGTGCCGACGGTCACCAGCCCGCCGCGCCACCGGGACCGGGATCGGGGGGCGTCGGTCCGCACGGCGTCCTCGATGCTGGCCACAGCCGGCTGCCTCCCCTGAGTCGTGGCAGGTGGCCCGCCTCGCGGCGACCCCTCCCCTGAGCCGGGTGCCATCATATGGCCCGGCCGGTGGCGGGGGAACCCGCACCGTCACCCCTGTGGATACCGAGCGTGTGCGGTGTGGACGCCCAGCTCAGCTCGGTGGAGTCGCCCGATCCCGCTCGGTGCAGACCTGCCCGGAGGTGGCGAAGCTGTCGGTGGAGTAGACCGCCAGCACGGTGAAGCAGTAGTCCACCCGGGAGTTCAGGCCGTTGACCGTGTAGCTGGTCCGGCCCGGGTCCACGGTGGCCATCACGCCCAGCGCCTGCCCCGCCCGTCCACCGGCCACCATGAACGGCACCGCGCCCTGGGACGGGTCCGTCCAGGTCAGAGTGATCGTGACCGAGTCGTCCCGCAGCTTCAGATCGCCCGGCGGAGGCCCGGCCGCCGCCGTCGACGCCGCCGCCGTCGGCGCGGTCCCGGTCGGCGGCGGCGCGTCGTCGCGGTTCAGCACCACCGCGCCCAGACCGGCCACCGCCACCACGGCCACCCCGGCGGCCACCGCCGCGCCGATCAGCGTCGCCCGGCTACGCCCGGTCGACCCCTCATCGGTGTACGCAGGCCGGTACCCGTCCTGACCCGGGTGGTAATGCTGGACCGGGTACACCACCTGGCCCGGGTGGTACTGCTGAGCCGGGTACACCACCTGGCCCGGGTGGTACTGCTGAGCCGGGTACACCTCGTGGCCCGGGTTGTACTGCTGGGCCGGGTGCAGATCCTGGCTCGGATGCTGCTCAATGACCGGCCCGGACGCGGGGTAGGTCGGGCCCGGTGACGCGAAGGGACCCGGAGCCGCTGGGTCCGGCGGAGTCGGTACAGGTTCGGGGTACCCGCTGGCGGTCGGTGCCGTCGGGGTCGGGTCGGCGACCGGTGACCAGTCGGACATTGCCGGCTCGACCGGTGCCGCGACGGGGCTCGACTGTCGAGCGCTCGGGTCCGGCTGGGCGGTGCTCGGCTGATTGAGGCTTGCGGGACCGCCGCTGGCCGGCCCGACAGGCGGGAACATCTCGGTCGGGGCCGGCGGTGTCACTCCCGGCGCCGCTACGCCGGGCGGCATCGCCGTGGGATCGAGTCCACCTGGCACGACGTCAGCCTCGGTCCGCTGTCCGTCCATCCGGGATCCGCCCGCCGGATCGTTGCCCGCCGTGGGCAACGGCTGCGGCGGTGCGGTGCGGCTCCACGGCGGCGCGGTCAACCCCCACGGCGGTACGGGCGGCCCGCTCACCGGCGGCGCCGACACGGGCGGACCGGACACCGGATAGTGGTGGCCGGGCGGCGCGGAGACGGGTTGGTCGTAGCCGGGTGGGCCGGACACCGGGTGGCCCGGTGGCGCGGAGACGGGTTGGTCGTAGCCGGGCGGGCCGGACACGGGGTGGTGGTGGCCCGGTGGCGCGGAGACGGGCTGGTGGTAGCCGGGTGGCCCCGACACCGGGTAGGGCTGGCCCGGCGGTCCGGACACCGGCTGGCTGTGGCCGGGCATTCCGGACACGGGCTGCGCGTAGTCGGGCGGCCCGGACACGGGGTAGGGGTGCCCGGGTGGTCCGGAGACGGGGTGGTTGTGGCCGGGGGGTGCGGAGACGGGTTGGCCGTAGTTGGGTGGTCCCGACACGGGGGCGGGTGGCCCGGAGACCGGGTACGGGTGCCCGGGCGCCCCGGAAACGGGCTGGGGATGGCCCGCCGGGCCGGGTTGGGAATGGCCTGCCAGGGTGGGATAGCCGGGCGACGTGCCGAGCTGCGCCGGGCGCCCCGGCGTGCCTGCCGACACCGGCGGTCCGGGAGGTCCGGAGATGGACCGCGGGGGAGCGGACGGACCGCTCGACGGATGGCCAGGCGGGGCGCTCACCGGGTGGTTCGGTGCTGCGCCGACCGGGTGGGTTGGCCCGGGAGGGCTGCTGGCCGTGGACGGCCCGGCCGCCACATGGGTTGACCCGCTCGCCTCGGCCGGCGTGGCTCCGACCCGAGCGGCCTCCTCGGCCAGCAGCGGCTCGATCTGTCGTACCTGAATCGTCGGGTTGTCCCACCGGGGAGCCGGAGCCGCCGGCATCGCCGGGGTTGGCGACGCGGCGGCGGGCGCCTGGGCGGATGGCGTCGGCGGGGGCGGCGCATCGACCGCGGGATGCTGTGGTTGGCCGCCCACCCGCTGACGCGGCGGTACCGGTGATCCGGACGGGGACAGGGGCGGCTGCGGCCCGAGCTGCTGCTGCTCCGCCGGCTGGCTCGCCGGCCCCGGACGAGGCAACGGGTCGACCGCCGGTCGGGCTGGTCCCGGCTGCTGCTCGGCGCGCTGGCGCGGCGGCATGGGAGGCGCCGAGGGCGGGAGTGTGGGAGGTGCCGCCGGCGGAGGCCCGGGACGTGCTGGCGCCGGCGCGACAGGTGTCGGGGACGACGGTGCAAGAGGTGCCGGCGGCGGGGGAGGTGCTGCGGACTGCGGTGGCCCTGACTGCACGGAGGTCGGTGCCGGACGGGCTGCCGGCTGGGTCGGCGTCATCCGGGAGGCGGGAGTCGATACCGGAGGTGCACCGGCATCGGTGAGTGGGGGCGGTGCGGCGGGTGCGCGTACCGCCGGAGGGGCCGACCGGGGCGCGGCCGGCGGTGGCGGCGGAGCCCAGGGCGACGCGGCGGCCGGGGGGCTGCCCGCCGACGGCCGCATCGCGGCGATGGTCGCCAGGGACAGCGTCGGACCGGACAGCGCGGAGCGCGTCCCGGCATCGTCCGCCGGAACGGGATCGGCGGACCGGTTGTCCGGGGCCGGCCGGGGCGCCGGTGGCGACGGATGCCGCTCGGCCGGCGCGGCGTCGCCGAGGTAGTGGCGGGCGGCGCGTACCGCGGGGTGGTGCTCCCCGAGCACGGCGGGCCCGGCGGTGGCGACGCGGGTGTAGTTGCGCCGGGCCTCGTGGCGGTTGCCCAGCTCCTCGGCGACCTCAGCGAGCTCGAAGGCGAGCGCGAGCATCACTGGGTTGGAGTGTTCCCAGCGTCGCTCGCCCGCGGCGAACGCCTCCTCCAGCACGCGGCGGGCGGCGAGCGGGTCGTCGGCCTCCCGGTGCAGCCGGGCCAGCAGGTGCGCGGTGTGCAGCACCTCGGGGTGGTCCTCGCCGTAGGGCGGGCGGGCGGATTCGACGGCCTCCGCGAGCAGTTGCCTGGCTGCGCTGAGGTCGCCCGCGGCGCGCAGGGCGAGGGCCCGGTGCTGGGCGGCTGCCAGAGGAGAGGGATGGGGCACGTGGCAATGCTGCCGTCAGAGGGCCGCCGGACGCTACCCGGACACGCCTTCGGCGGCGCGTCGGTGACCCCTCGCGAGACGGTCTGAGCAGCGGTGGGACCGCCTCGATAGAGGGGTCGGATGGCGATGTGCATGATCCACGAGTGGCGTGTACAGTAACTCCCCGTGCGGCCCGCTGGGCCGACCGTCGGGTGCAAGATCATCCAGGTCGGCGAGGTAGGCTGAACGAGCAAGTCCGGGTGGCGGAATGGCAGACGCGCTAGCTTGAGGTGCTAGTGCCCGTATAGGGCGTGGGGGTTCAAGTCCCCCCTCGGACACAAACCATTGCCCCACGGTGCGCGCTGAGATCCACTGCAGCGCGCACCGTTTGCGTTTCGGTCTGGTAGGTGAGTCGGAGTCCGAGTTGCCGGTAGACCTCGGCTTTGTCGTCGGGGTCGGCGTCGCGCAGCACGGTGGCGATGTCGCCGAGCGCTCGGACTAGGTCGGCGATCTGGGAGCGGCTCATCCGACGTGGCTCTGTCTGCTGGGTCGTTTGAAGATCAGCTTCGGCTCGTGTCCGTTCGGCCTGGGTTTGGGTGATCCAACCGGTGACTAGTGCGGGATCTGCGCCGGCGTCGAGTGCGGCCCGGTACTGGGCGAGCTTTGCGTCACAGGCCGCGATCGTGGCCTGTGCTGCGGCCGCATGTGGCCTCAGTTGGACCGTTGGCTGGGTGTCGCACATGGCGGTGATCGTTTGGTCGAGGTGGTCCGGGGTGAACGCGGATGCCAGCCACTCGTCGAGCGGGTCGGTGAGGGCGTCCTCGCGCAGGTAGACGTTGCGGGGGTGTTCGACCTCGTTGGTTAGGGCGTATTCCTGGGGGAAGCGGCAGCGGTAGTAGGCGGCGCCGTGGTTGTACTGGCCTTGCATGCGTCGCTGACAGACGGCGCAGTAGATCATCCCCCGGAAGACGTAGGGGTTGCGGGCGCGGCGCTGGCGCTCCTGACGGTCGACGGCTCGCGCGCGACGGGTGAGTAGGGCCTGCGCTTGCTCGAAGGTCTCGTCGTCGATCAGGGGTGGGTGGGTGATCTCCTTCGAGACTACCCACTTGTCGCGCGTGTTCCAGCGCATGACGCCGGTGTGACCCAGTGCGACGTCGTCGACGTCGAGGAGGACTTCGTCGGTGCGTTGCTTGTTCCACACCTGCCGGCCGGTGTAGCGGGGGTTGGTGAGGATGACGCGGATGGCGCTTTTGGACCAGGCGATGCCGCTGCGGTGTCGGTTGCGGGCCCGGTCGTGTGCCGAGAGGCAGGGCACGTGGTTGGCGGTGAGTCCTTCGGCGATGGCGAATAGTCCGTAGCCGGCGAGGAATTCGTCGAAGATTCGGCGGACGATGGCGGAGGTCTGGGCATCCGGGGTGAGCCCGCGGAGGTATTTGCCGTCGGCGGCCTTCGCGGGGTTGGGGTGAGGGCCGAGATCACGCAGGGTGTAGCCGTATGGCGGGCGTCCGCCGAGGTATCGGCCTTCCAGGAGTGTCTGGGCGGCCATGGCGGTGCGGACGCGCAGCTTTCTGCGGTTGCGTTCGCCTTTGCTCATGCCGCCGAAGACGGACATGACAAGTTCGTGTGCCTCGTTGTCGGGGTCGATGGGGCCGCCGATCTCGGGTACCCAGAGTTCGACGCCGTAGTGCGCGAAGAGTGGCACCGTGAGACCGAACTGGTTGCCGTAGAAGGCCCGGTGGGGTTCCCCCACAACGACGGCGGAGAAGCCCCGACGTGGGTTACGTAGCGCAGAGAGAAGAGTGTTGGCCTGGGTTCGGCGTTGCCAGGGCAGCGAGCGGCTCTGGCCCACGTCGAAGTACTCAGTGACGATGCGGCCGCCGTGAGGCTGGATGAGTGCTGTCGCCCGGGTGAGTTGCCACCCTCGCGACGATTCCGGATCTTGGTTGTCCTCGGTGGAGACGCGGCCATAAAAAGCGAAGGGCTTTGGTTCGGGGGAGGTCATCCGTTCTCCTGCTTTGAGTGCTCGGCGTGGCGGTCGTTGAAGCGGGTGAGCAGCCTTAGTAAGGCGGCAGCCGCCTGAGGGTTCAGCTCGGGTGGATGGTCTGGAGCCACCACACTGCTAACCCCCGTGGATGTGCCGCCGTCGACCGTCCATGAACGGCTGTCGTCGTTAGGTCGGTCAAGTTGCCTGCCTGGCGCGGATGGTGGACTCGGGCGTGATGGCCGCTCGTGTGGGTCGCTGGATGGCTGCGTCATGCGCCTCCGTCCGGCGGTCGACCTGCAAGTCGGCCTTCTTGCGTTGCCCGCGTCGCGACTTTGGTTACTCGCATCCGAGGCTCGGCCGTTGGGTGGCCGATGGCAGCGCCGGTTCGGTTGTGAGGCGGTTCCGAGGCGTGGTGCCTTGATGCGTGGCTGGTTGGCGCCGTAGCGGTTGGGTGGGTTGTCATGGGTGAGTTCCTCCGGGAGTTGGGTGGCTTGCTGGTTTGGCGTCAGGGCATAGAGAAGCGGCCGATGCCTGAGGCATCGGCCGCTGGTCAAGTAGGGCGGGCGCTAGGAGTGCATGGCAATCGAGTAGCGAACTTACGGGATGTGGCGAGCTGCGGTGCTGGCGTGCGTTGCTGCGCTTCAGCACGGATCAGCAGTGCTCCGAGAGCACTTCATGGATACCGAAGAGGTCAAGCCTCCAGCCTCCCGACTGGCTGGTGACGGCTGTTGAACTGAGGCCTACCGGCGCCAATCACGAGGCCAGCCCGCATCGATGCGCGGCTCTGGCTGTCGACGCGGTGGCGTCGGTACGGTTCCCGCGAGCTGAGACCCAGATCCCACTGGCGAAGCTCTGAGCAGGGCTTCCTGAACAGTGACCTCTTCGGCGAGCCCGAAGGGTCAGGTCACCGGGTTCTATGGCCGACGCGACGCTGTCCGGCCGGTGGAGGTTAGTCGGACCTCGAATCCCTAGAGTCTCTGGCAGGCGCTGCGGCAGATGGCCAACCGGTGCTTTTCGACACGGTGGAGATGGCCCTGACACTTGCCATCACCTCCGGGGCTGCGATTGCAGGGGCTGGGATGGATCGGCGAGACAGACGCACGCGCGGAGCGGCTCAGGCAGTGGTTGCCGCCATTGCGACCGCGATGCTCGGGCTGGCCGGCAATCTGGTCACCAACCGCGTCGACGTGCCCGGTGAGCGATGGCTGCTCCTGGTGCTGGGCGCCTTTCTGATACTGCTTGTGGTGGTGGCGACGGTGGAGGCGCGTTCTCGCCGCGACGGGTCGGCCGCAGTTCCAATGACGATCGCTGAAGACTCCGCAGGGCACCGGTCCGATGGTTGTACTTGTGAGATGCCACATCAAGAGCTCCATGTGCGTACAGCGCCTCACCAGCCTGGCCCCTGGCCGCTACGGACGCTGGCCGAGTTGGAAAGCAAGCGGCACTCGATATCAGACAGCCGCGTCAGGAAGGTCTTCCACGCAGCCGGCTGGGAAGGAACACTGCGGAGGCTGTACCCCGAAACCCCGTTGGTGTCGCTAGGCGGCGTCACCTTCCCGATCTGGGCCGAGATCGCGGCACCCGAGCTCAGAGGCGACCTCGACTCGGCGATTGGCGACATCACCGATAATTCCCGGCCTGACAGGCGCCGGTACGACGCGGAAGGTCGTGGTTTCGACCACCGCGGCAGGGCGGAGTTCCGCCGCACCTACTGGCGGCGCGACGAAGTTCGGCGGTTCAACGCGGAGACGTTCGCGCTCGACACGATCGAGCGCCACGGGCCCGGCAAAGTCCGTATTCATGCTCGTTACGGCACCTACTTCCAATCGGTGGCCACCTCGGAAATGCTCGAACGCGAGTTCATCAACGTCGTAAGTCACCGACCGGATGCCGTGTGGTCGTTGAGCGACTTCCCGCGACGTGCCTGGCTGCGAGAACAGGCTGGCGGAGACGAGCTCTTCAACGGTGCCCACCGAGCGGCCGCCTTGTCGGTGGCGGCAGTAGTGATCGTGAAAGAACAGCACGGGTACAGCGCGCTGTTGAGCCGGAGATCCGGGGATGTCAAGACGCATCCGGGCTTCCAGCATGTCTTTCCCTCCGGAATCCTCGCGCCGACCAGCTCCCGGTACGGCAGCGAGCGCTCGGAGTACTCGGTGAAACGAGCCTTCCTTCGCGAGTTCGCCGAGGAGCTGTTCGGGTACGACGACTTGGCCTTCGACAGCCGGGACCTTCGCGATGCACTCGGCGGCATCTGGCCGATCCAGCACCTGCTCAACGCCACTCAGCCCGGGCCCTTCGGGGAACGACCGGCGGTCGAGATCAGGTATACCGGCATCTCAGTGCCGCTGCTCACCCTCCGCCCCGAGGTGTACGTGCTCGTGCTGGTGCGTCAGCCCGGCTGGTTCGATGAGCTGGTGAGCGGAGCGGAGCGCAAGTGCCGCCGGCACGGATTCAACCTGAACTGGGAGTTTGAGGACGACCGCGACGATATCCACGGCAAGAGGCTGAACTCGATCCGCGTTGAACTCGACGATCAGTTCGCGCTCACCGGTAGGCAGCGGCTCACTCCGCTCAACACCGTTCCTCATGCCGCCGCGGCGCTGTGGCTCGGCGCGCAGGTCGCTCGCGACCTGGTGTAGCGGGCACTCTCCAGCCGGCAGCCCGCTGGGCCTGTGCCCTCGACCTGCACCTCCGGCGCGATGAGTTCTCCGGGGGCCCCGAAGAAGCCTCTCCGCGCTCTGCTCGCCGTCGGTCAGGGCGCTCCGGAGTCGCTGATTGAGTTGCTCCTGGTGGTCGGCGAGGCCGATCTGCGGGCGCTGATCAGCCACCGTCACCGTTCAAGCCGGTCAAGGGGTCTTGACGCGGGACAACGATCACGAAGTGTTGTCGCCTACCTGACACGACCCGTGCTCGTGGTGGCGTCGTCGGCGACCATGCGCCCGTGAACAGTGCTCGATACCACGGGCCGATGCCCAACAGTGTCCTCATCCCCGTCGGCCTGTACTGGATCATCGGCGTGACGATGGCGGTGGGCGCAGCCCTGAACGCCGCCGCCGGCTCGGACCGGTTGGCTGCGGTTGTGTTTCTCGGAACGGTCGGTGCCGCATGTCTGGTGGCCGCCCTCGGTCTGCAACGCCGTTGGGGTCCGGCCGTGCTGCTCGGATATCTGCTAGCGATTCTGTTGGGCTTGGTGTCGCTGTCTAACCCGGGTGTGGCACTGCTGGTGGTGCCGCTGGCAATTGGGATTGGTGTGGCTCTGTCTCGGCCGTCCGCCAAGCAGTGGACGGGCGAGAAGTGAACGCCGCAGACGTTGCCGCCCTGGTGGGGGTGCCGCTCGCTGCAGTGGGGGCGGCGGTTGCCACGTTGGCGTGGCGCACCTCCGCCGGCACTCGAAGGGATCAAGCCCACGCTGAGACACGGCGTCGGCACCAGGAGATGCGGCCCGTCTTGGACGTGACCTCCGATCTGCGATTCAGCCCCGACACGGGACTATTGAGCGTGAAGCTGCTCGGGCCGCGCGAGGTGGAGCGGTACGAGTGGATTCGCGTGGAGGTCCGCAACGATAAAGACCGCGTCTTCCCCGGCACCCACCGCGGCTACTCAGAGGAGGAATGGCAGCGGCAGGTGTGGGGACCGTTCCGGCTGCGTCCCGGAACCGACGGTGCGGACCGGGTAGGACGGACCGCCACGCAGGAAGGCCGGGCGGTGACGGACTCGTGGCTGTTCACCCTCGAGCGGTCGACAGCACCGAGCTGGTATTTCGGCGGCGAAGCCGCGTGGCGGAAGCACTACCACGACACCCCCATCCGGCTCCGGATCGAGATCGGGTTAAGTGAGCAGTCTTGGGTTGAGCTGTTGGAGGCTCCGCCTCCCGCGCGCAGCGCGTACGAGGATGGCGGGCTTACAGTCGTTTGAGGCCTGCGGCGGCGGAAGCGAGTCCTTGTTGGAGCTCTTCTGTCAGGTCGAAGTGGTCAGGCATCCTGCTCCCTGGATGGCTGGCGCCGGCCGGCGTCTCGGGCCGCCTAACGCCACGCCTGTGGGTGTGCTGTAGGCCGATGTGAAGCGTTGTGGAGGGCTTGCTGGGGCCGGCTGTGGTTCCGTCATTTGAGACTCCGATCCCACGGGCAGCGCCCTGACCAGGCGCTTCGGGGTGGAGACCTCTTCGACGGACCCGAAGGCATTAGCGTTGGCGTCCCCGCAGAGGCGGTAGGGCGGCTTCCGCTCACGCCATGGGCGGACCCGCGATCGTGCCTGGCAGCCGCGCGAAGGCAGGTGCGGCGGCTGATCGCGACGCTGCGGATTGCTGCCGGCCAGCCGGTGACGGTCGTAGGTCAGAGGTAGTTGACGCCGGTCAGGTCTGCGGCTGCCGCCCACAGCCGCGTGCCGACGGCCGGGTCGGCGGCTTCCTGGCTGAGCCGCGCCTCGGTGACTCTGCCTCGCGTCTCCCAGAGTCCGGACGGGCCGAAGAACTGGCCACCCCGCACGCCGGGCTCGGTCGCAGCGTGCAATTGCGGCAGCGCGCCGTGCGCCACCGGTTGGGTTGCCAGCAGGCCGGCCGACGCGATCAGTCGCCCGAATCGGCCACGGTGTTCCCAGGCACGCGGAGTCAGGTTGGTGCGGGTGAGGCCGGGGTGGGCCAGGGCGCTGACGATCGGCGTTCCGGCGGCGCGCAGGCGGCGGTCCAGTTCGATGCCGAAGATCGTGGTGGCGAGCTTGGACCGGCCGTAGGCGGTGGCTGCCCGATAGTCGTGTTCGAACATCAGGTCATTGAGGTCCAGGTGCGCGTTCTTGTGGGTGATCGAGCTGAGACTGACCACGCGGGCTTCCCGCGCCGCGGCCAGGTTGCCGAGCAGCAGGCCGGTCAGTACGAAGTGGCCCAACATGTTGGTGGCGAGGTGCAGCTCGAATCCGTCGGCGGAGGTGCGACGTGGGCCAAGCAGCACCACGCCGGCGTTGTTGACCAGCAGGTCGATCGCCGGGTGGTCGCCAGCCAGCTCTGCCGCGAAGGTCCGCACGGAGGCGAGAGCGTTAGTGAGATTTATTCATGAAACTGAGTGGTTAATTGCCTCTATGCTTCTGGTCGTGGACTTTGTGTCGGTGCTGGCACCCGTGGCGGAATCGCTCCTCGCCTTTGTCGGCAAGGAGTTGGCTGGTTCTGCACTCAGTGATGTGCGAACGCGGGCTTTCGGGGATCCGGAGCAGAAGGCGTTGGCCCGGGCGTTGGCCCGGGCATTCGCGACGGTCGAAAATGATCATGGTCGCCTGTTGGCGAATGCCGATGTTAACGAGGGCTTCTGGGCGCATGAGGGTGCCGAGGAATTGGCGAAGGTGCTGATCCCCAGGGCGGTGCCGTCCGGCGCCGGGCTAGCCCGGCGGGCGGTGGACTCGTTGGGGCCGTCGGTGTCGGAAGACGATCGGCTCGACCGAATTGTGGTGCTGCGGCCGGTGTTCAAAACGTTGCTGGACGAACTGGCTGTCGAGGTGCGAGCGGAGCCCGCGCTGCAGGCTGTGTTGGGACGGGCGGACGCCGCGCACGTGGCGCAGGCGGCGGTGCGGTTGGCCGAGCACTCGGGTGCCACCGCTGCGAGTGAGGACGATCAGGTGGCCTATCTGCATTGGTTGGCCGACCAGCACCGGTATCTACGTACAGCGGGGGTGGTACGCAAGACCACGGTGCAGTTGCCACTGGCGGAGGTGTTCGTCGGGCTGCACGCGCGCCAGGAGAAGCACCCTGGTGATCGTGCTCGAGTTTGGTTCGAGCAGGAACGGGCCAAGCTGACCGCCCTGGTTGAGTCGGGACGGTTGAACCAGACCGAGTTCGAGGCGGCCCTGGACCGGTTGTATCTGCAGTGCGGGCGCCGGTTCGACTCTGAGGGCGGACTGGACCGTGCGCAGGTGACGTCGGTGCTGGACGCCGTGCGGAACACGGCCCATCTGCTGGTGTTGGGTGATCCAGGTACGGGCAAGACGACTCTGCTGAAGTACCTGGCGTTCACCCACGCCTTGGCGCTGACAGCGAAGAACTCGGTGCAGGGGCGGCTAGCGCGCTTCCCGATCTATGTACGTGTCGGGGATTATGCCCGGCACGGGTATCCCATCGGGAGCATCGGTGAGTTCCTGCCAGCCTACCTGGGGCGGTTGGAATGTCGCACGCCGGGTCTTGCGGACCTGCTGCGGCGTGAACTAAGTGCCGGCCGGTGTTTGGTGCTATTGGACGGCATGGATGAGATCGCCTCCGCCGAACTGCGCCGGGAAGTGGTAGCCGCCGTGACCCGTTTCGTCACCGCGCATACTAGGCAGGGCAACCGGTTTGTGGTAACTAGCCGGATCGCCGGGTATCAAGCTGCGCCACTGCCGGAGCCGTTTGTGGCGGTGCGGTTGCAGGACATGGACCAGGACACGATAGACCGGTTCCTGGATGTCTATTGCCGGCAGGTAGAACAAGCCGAAACACCGGAGAAGAGCGAACGGGCGATCCTGCAGGCGGGGCAGCGGGAAGCCAATGCGATCCGGCAGGCGTTAGCGGCGAACGCGGGCGTGCGACGGTTGGCAGCAAATCCTTTGCTACTGACGGCGTTGGTGCTGGTGCACCGGGCCAGTGGCCGGCTGCCGCACCGGCGGGTCGAGGCGTATGTGGAGGTATGCAACGCACTCGGCAGGACCTGGCGCAGCGCGCAAGGCGTCGCCGAAGCCGATCTGCCCGACGAGCGGATCCTGACCCGCTGGCTCACCGAGTTGGGATGGTGGTTGCACCAGCACCGCGCAGAGGGCGCGGCCAGCCGGTTGGAACTGCTGAGGGTGTTGGGTCCGTTGTGGGCCGCAAACCACGGCACCGAATGGGACCCGGCCGTGTTGGGTGAGGCCGACCCGCTACGCACGAATGCTGGGCTGGGGGTGGGCGAGTTCGTCGAAAAGGCTGACACCCACACTGGGCTGCTGGTCGAGCGGGCGCCGGGCCGGTACGGATTCGCGCACCTCACGTTCGAGGAGTACTACGCCGGTCGGGCCCTCGCGTTCCGCGGCGCCAGCGAGCAGCGGATCACTGCGATCCGTAGCCGCCTACATGATCCCCGTTACGACGAACCGATCCTGCTCGCCCTCGGCCTGATCGGCACCGACTACGCCGAACAGGTCGAAGCCGTCGTCGCAGAGGCAATCTGGCCCGCGACCGCCGCTCCGACCCCATACGAGGACCTGCTGGGCCGAGATTTCCTGTTCATGCTCCGCGTCCTGGCCGACGACACTCCGCTACAAACTGCCACTATCGACGCAGTGCTCCACCAGGCCATCACGGAATTGCTCACACCGTGCTCCAGCCGATGCCGATATCGCAGCTACCGCCAAGCCCTCATCGCGAGGCTGACCGCACTCACGGGCACCAGGGCCGGAGAACGTTTCTGCAAAACGGTGGACCAACAAGTCACCACCCTCGCCAATTCCAACCCCAACGTATTCATCGATCTGGCCAACATCGCAACTACACTCGGCCCGCCCACACCCCACGCTGACACCGCTCTGACGACACTCGCCACCACCGGCCACGCCGAACCGTTCGTTCGGGCGCGAGCGGTGGAAGCGTTGGCGCGAATTGGGCCATTGACCGCGCCGGTGATCGCCGCGGCGGTCGAGATCGCCACCGGTGACGCCGGCTTGGACGCGCAGATGGAGGCGGTTGGAGCGCTGACGCGGGGCGGGGGGTTGACCGCGCCGGCGTTGATCGAGATCGCCACCGGTCACCCGGACCCGGGCGTGCGGGCGCGGGCGGTGGGAGCGTTGGCGCGAAGCGGGGCGTTGACCGCGCCGGTGATCGCCGCAGCGGTCGAGATCGCCAGCGGTGGCGTGGACCTGAGGGTGCGGATTGAGACCCTGGGAGCATTAATGCAGGGCGGGGCATTGACGTCGCCGGTGATCGCCGCCCTGGTCGAGATCGCCACTAGTTCTGGTTACGCGGGCCTGGGCGTGCGGGCAGTGGCGATGGGCATGTTGGCGCAGGGCGGGACGTTGCAGGGGCCGGCGATCACCGCATTGGCCGAGATCGCCACCGGTCACGCGGATGTGGGCGCACGGGCACTGGCGATGACAGCGTTGGCGCAGAGCGGGTCGTTGACCGGGCCGGCACTCACCGCAGCGGTCGAGATCGCCACCGGGGACGCCGGCCGGGACGCGCGGGCACTGGCGATGGGAGCGTTGGCGCAGGGCGGGACGTTGCAAGGGCGGGCGATCACCGCATTGGTCGAGATCGCCACCGGTGACGCGGATGTGGGCGTGCGGGCAATGGCGATGGCTGCGTTGGCGGGAGGAGGGGCGTTGACCGGGCCGGCACTCACCGCAGCGGT
>NZ_JBFAQO010000003.1:146571-691140 GCF_040678715.1 Micromonospora sp. NPDC049301
ACCGGGGACGCCGACGTGAACGTGCGGATGGACGCGTTGAGAGCGCTGGCGCGGGGCGAGGCGTTGACAGCGCCGGTGATCACCGCACTGGTCGAGATGGCCACCGGTGACGCGGATGTGGGCGTGCGGGCAATGGCGATGGCTGCGTTGGCGGGAGGAGGGGCGTTGACCGGGCCGGCACTCACCGCAGCGGTCGAGATCGCTACCGGGGACGCCGACGTGAACGTGCGGATGGACGCGTTGAGAGCGCTGGCGCGGGGCGAGGCGTTGACAGCGCCGGTGATCACCGCACTGGTCGAGGTGGCCACCGGTGACGGCGACGCAGGCGTGCGGGGGGAAGCGGTGGAAGTGTTGGCGCGGGGCGAGGCGCTGACCCCGCCGGTGATCACCGCAGCGGTCGAGATCGCCATCAGTGACGCCAAACCCAGTGTGCGGGCGCAGGCTGTAAGGGTGCTAAGGCAAGCTCCGCCGACGAAAAAGATAATAGAAGCGTTGGTTTCCCTTTTTGCAGATAAAGATCAAGGATTGCGGCGTCATGCCGGGCGCACACTGGTCGAGTTGTCTCGCCGGCACACGACACATGCAAGCGGAATACGCTCAGCTCTAGCTGCCGCCTGCACCTCTCCTATCGACGATGATTACAGTCTAAATAAACAGTCGGGAGTGGACGACGCGTATGACACGCTCTGTAGACAAATGGATGAACCTGTACCAGTCGATCCGTCCGTAAACTTGCCACCGCAACGCCGAGCTGGCTAACGCTCCTTATGGCGGGCGCACCCACATGCCGCCGACCGTGCTCGCTGCGCCTCGGCGCCCCGGTCGCGTTGACTAAACGTCGGCCTCGCGCTGCCCGATGAGGACGTGCCAAAGCGGAGCGCCAAGGCGCTTGGGCGACGTCAGGGCCACCGGCTCGGCCCGGCCTTGCAACTCGGAGCAGATTGGGTGCAGGTTGACGACGAGGTCGCCGCGATTGAAGTGCTCACCGACGCCGGACAGAGACGAGGGCTTTGACCTGCGGTGATGCGGCCGATCGGTACGCCGTGACCCTCCAGTGGATACCGAAGTGGTCAGGGCACGCTGCTCCCAGCATGGCCTGTGTCCCAGGAGTTACGGGTCGTCGGTCGTCACAGTGACGGGTCTGCTCTACACCGATGCCGGTCGCGCAGTTCCGCCGTGCCGGACCAGTAGCTGGTCCCGTCAGCTGAGACCTGTACCGCTCGGAAACCCGGTTCTGGCCTCTGAGGTGCCGTTTTGTGCGGCCCAGCCAGCCGGTCGAGGGGCATGGTGGCGGGCATGTTCCTGTCCTTCGGGTACCTGATCTTGTGTCAGATCCTGCGGCTGGCGGTCCATGGCATGCGCGGCGAGCGGTCCAAGGACGTCGAGATTGTCGTCCTACGTCATCAGGTCGCGGTGCTACGCCGCCAGGTCGCACGCCCGGACCTCGAGCCCGTCGACCGGTTGGTGCTGTCAGCCCTGTCTCGGCTGCTGCCTCGGTCCCGCTGGTCGACGTTCTTCGTTACCCCGGCCACCTTGCTGCGGTGGCACCGTGAGCTGGTCGCCCGGAAGTGGACCTACCCGAAACGACGGCCCGGGCGCCCACCGATACGGGCGGAGATCCGCGCCCTGGTGCTGCGCCTGGCCCGGGAAAACCCGACCTGGGGTCACCGCCGGGTGCAGGGCGAACTATTCAGATTGGGTTATCGGGTAGCGCCGAGCACGGTGTGGACGATCCTGACCGCCGCCGGCGTCGACCCGACTCCGCGGCGCGGCGGGCCAACCTGGACCGAGTTCCTGACCGCCCAGGCCAAGGGCATCCTGGCCTGCGATTTCCTGCACGTGGACACGATCGGGCTGACCCGCATCTACGTCCTGTTCCTGACGGAGGTCGGCACCCGGCGGGTTCACGTTCTCGGCGCCACCGAGCATCCGACGGGGGAGTGGGTCACTCAGCAGGCCCGGAACCTGTTGATGGACCTCGGCGACAGAGTCGCTCAGTTCAGGTTCTTGATCCGGGACCGTGACAGCAAGTACATCGCGCCGTTCGACGCGGTCTTCGCCACCGAGGGCATCGAGATCCTGCGAACCCCGCCTCGGGCGCCTCGGGCGAACGCGTACGCGGAGCGGTGGGTGCGTACGGTCCGCCGTGAGTGTCTCGACCGGATGCTGATCTACAACAGGCGGCACCTACTGGCCACCCTCGGGGAGTACGTGGCTCACTATAGCGACCACCGGCCGCACCAAGCCCGGGGCCAACAACCGCCCAACGCCACCGACATACCCCCACGACCGGTCGTCGACTTGACCGCCGCACGAGTGCGCCGTAGGAAGATCCTCAACGGGGTGATCAACGAATACTCCCAGGTGGCGTAGCCCTGACCGACTTTCCGAGCGGTACACGCTTGGCAGCCGCTCGCCGACCAGATCCGCGCCTGGATCGACACCGAGCAGGCCAGCCGTCAGTCCGTCCAGATGTTCTCGGCGCTGAAGGCCGCGGTCACCTGGCTGCAGACGGTCGGCGGGAGCATCCGCAACGACAAGCTCGCACCGGTGGCCGCGGAAGCGACCGAGATCTGGAACAGGCTGCGGCAGGAGAGCAACGTCGACCTCGGCGCGATCCAACTCGCCGGCACCTGCACCAATCGGCGGGTGGACCTGAAGGTCAACGTCGACGGCGTACCCGGGGCGGCGCTGGGGGTGATGAGCCAGGGCGAACTGCACTCGCTCGCCCTGGCGCTCTTCCTGCCTCGTGCCACGATGCACCAGAGTCCGTTCCGGTTCCTCGTCATCGACGACCCGGTGCAGTCCATGGACCCAGCCAAGGTCTACGGGCTGGCCAAGGTCCTGAACCAGGTGGCCAAGCACCGGCAGGTCATCGTCTTCACCCACGACGACCGCCTCCCGGCTGCGGTGCGACACCTGCAACTCGACGCTCGGATTCGCATCGTTAGCAGGCTGGCGCAGTCCCAGGTCACCGTCACCGGTGACGCGTACGGCGACCCCGCCCGGCGCTACCTCGACGACGCGGCGGCCATCGTCCGCGACGACGACATGGCCGACGAGGTCCGCCGTCCGGTCGTCTGCAACCTCATACGCGACGCCTCGAATACACCTGCCACGAGCGGATCCGTACCCGTGACTTCCGGGCCGGGCTGCCGATCGCAGAGACCGAGGCGGCGATCAGCGAGGCGCATGGTCTGCGACCGACCCTGGCGCTGACGCTCCTGTCGGACCATCGACGCTCGGGCGAACTGAAAGCTTCGCTGGAGCGGCTGCACCCCGCAGCCCGCGGGTGGTCGCCGTCGCCAACCGTGGCGCACACGGCGGGAGCTCCGGCGACCTCGCCGGGCTCGTGTCCGACGCGCGGGCGGTGGTGGGGAGGTTGAGCCAGCCGTGAGCCAACACACGTATCTGAGCGCTGCCAGTGAGCTGCTGCTCCACCCGCCGTCCAGCATGCGCCACTGCTGGCTACGTGGATCCGCCTGCCTGACCCGCCTCGCCCTTGAACAGGGGCTGCGGCACTACTGGGACCAGGTCGCCCCGTCCGTCGTCGACCGCCCCATGCGCAACCAACTGCTCGTTCTGCCCACCTTCGCCGGTGCCGAGGCAGCCTCGACGGCGCGCACCGCCTGGCACGGCCTGTCCCGCGCGATGCACCACCACACCTACGAACTCGCACCCACGGTCGCGGAACTCCGCGGCTGGCACCAGGACGTCACCGCGTTGCTACCCCAGCTTGAGCTGGCCGGCCCTACCGGCCGGGCGGACACGGCCTGACGCGTTCGGGATCCAGTGATCCGAGTGCCGGGCCTGCCACCTGCCCGCCAGGTGACCGGCCCGCCCGGCGGGCGATGTCAACGCCGCCAGTTCTCACTCCCCTGAGTGGGGCGACGTCCTATCTGACCTGTTCACCGCTGCCGCCGACCGGGCCCACCTCGATGACCGATCGGGTAGGGCGGATGCTCAGGCGTCGGTTTGGTCTTGAAGACGCCTTGGCTTGCTTGCATAGTCGCCCTACCGCGCTGACGACCCCAATCCAGAAGAGGGAGACCGTGTCACACGCATCCGAGATACTTCGGCTCCGGGAAGCCGAGTGGGCGCCAGCCCTGCGCGCGGTGTCGCTGGTTGCCGAGATCGACGCGCCGGAGGACCACGCCAAAGAGGTCATCCGCGCCCTGGGACGGGTCTTTTGGTATTGCAAGCCCCTGGAGCGGCAGCGACTGCTCACCCGTCACTACCCCGCGTGCCTGGTCGTCGGCCTGGCTGGGATCGGTGCCGTCGGGTACGAGCACGGCGACTACTGGAGCGCCGTCCACAACGAGGCGCCGGGCCAGGTCGACCAAACGTTCTGGGGGAGGGCCTTCCGCCTCAACCTCGACTACTTCCGGCTGGCCCGGTTCCCTGGTCTGCCGCAGGTCTACGTCGGTGAGATCCTCATGCACGCCGGGGTTCCCGCGTACTGCCTCGGCGACCTGCTGAATCTCCTCCTGCACCGCCAGGCCCGCGAGCCCGGACTCACTGGCGAGAGCTTCCTCGCCTGGGCGCTCGCGCCCGGCCGGGAGTCGCGCCTGAACGGGACCGACAAGCCGGTGCAGCGGTTCATCCAGCGCGGCGAGGACTACGCCGCGGACCTTGTCGACCGCTGCCTCGACCTGTTGGAACGGCTGCGGCAGCCGGGGTTCACCGCCGACGGACTCGGACTCTCCCCACATCTGATTGCCAAGGCTCACGCGCTCGCGGAGGCGAAGCAGCTCGACTGGACGGGCAATTCAGAGCGCATGGAATCGGCTGCGGTGGCGGCGCAGCAGCGCCCCCACCTGGAGTTGGAGCCGTTCGGCCGTGGCCTGCTGGTGTGGTTGCCGCCGGTACACGACGCACCAGACGGTCGCGTCATGTGGCACTTGCGCTTCGATGGCGAGGTCGAATCGGTCGCCAGCCAGTCCCGCTGGCCCGGCACCAGCGAGACGGCACCCGCAACGGTGGTAGCCATCGCACGCCCCGCGCGTCAGGCGACGGTGGAGTTGGCCGGCTACGACCAGGAGTACGAGCTGGATGTTGTTGACCGGCGGGATCCCCTGTTGGTCTTCACCGAGGACGGCCGGCGGGTGCCGGCAACCACCGGCTTTCCGCCCGAGCCGGTCTGGCTGCTGTACCCGCAAGAGAGCGACGGCGGTGGGCCGCTCGAGCTGCAGGTGGAGGGCGACCTGGCCGACACGTACGACGTGCCGGCTCCGTACGGCTGGCTCGGCTGGACGCTGCGGCGCGCCGACCTTCGCCAGGTGTCGCAGCTGCGGCTTGGTGGCGGAACACCCCGCCGGGTCAAGGGTGCCCGCCGCGCCCAACTGCAACTCGCCCAGCCATTGCCCGGAGTGAGCAGCCTCGCCGGCGCACCGGTGATCGCGACGGCCCCACGGCTGACCCTGCCGACCGAGCCCGGCGTGAGCACCGACTGGTCGATCCGGATCCGCCGACCCGGCTCCGGTCAGCTCCTGCACACCGAGAGCCTCTCCTCCGACCACGACACGACGGTCGACCCGTGGCGGGACCTTGCCCGCCCCTTGGTCGGCCCCTACGAGATCACCGTTCGAGGTCCGCTCGGCCGCGGCCTGGCCCGCACGCTGGAGTTCGCCGAGGGGCTGTCCGTCATTTCCTACCCCGCCTGGCGAGAGATCACGGCGGACGGGCTGGAACCGGCCACCGTAGGAGCCGACGCCACCCTGCCCGACCTGTCGGTCACGCCCCCAATGACCCACCTGGGCCCCGCCGACACTGCTGTCGAGCTGCAGCTCGACAGCCCGGGCGGCGCGACCACCGTACGGGTCACGCCCGCCCACATGGCGCTCCAACGGCTGGGCGGCGGCAGCCGCGGCGAATGGTCCCTGCAACCACTGCGCCTGGACACCGAGACGATCGGCGAGGGTGAACTGCTGGTGCGGCTGCCGCGGGCGGCGGACGCACGGTTGATCGTCCGGTCCGGGGGCCGCGAGCTGCAAACCGTTCCGTCCGGAGAAACCTATGGGCAGCCGATGGCCCGGTTCCGGCTCGCGGCCATCGCCGACACGGTCGGCGCCCACGGGCTCGCCCAGCTCGACGTCCGGTTCGACGGGCAGGACTTCCCGGCAGCGCGCTGCGTACCTCGACGCCTCGCCAGCGCGGTGCATCTCGAGGACGACCGGCTGGTGCTGGTCGACGGCGTACGGGCCGAGGGGCTGACGGCCGCGCTGTACCAGATGTACGCGCCGTGGGAACCGCCGTACCTCGCGCGCCTCAGCGCGGACCTGGTCAGCGACCAGCTCCCCACGCGGGTCACCACGGCGGGGCCCCTCGTGGCGCTGTTGCGGATCGAGGATCCGTGGTTGCCGTCGGACTGGCCGGAGTGGCCCGGCCGCGACAACTCCTTCGACCTCGCCGAGCTGAAGTGGCATCCGACCGGTCAGGACCCGGCGGGTGAGGCGGTCTCGGCGTACCTGGCCGGAGCAGGTGCCCTGCCCGACCGGCCGGACATCGCGCCGCTGCTGTTCGACCTCTACCCGCGCGCGGACGACCTCCGTGCCCGAGGCGTCACGGCCAACATCCGGGGCGCTGCGGCGCTCCTGCGCCCGCATCCCGCCGCCGCGCTGGCCGCGCTCACCAAGCACCGCGCCTCGGCGGACCAGGTGGTCGCGCCCCTGGTGCACTCCGGTCTGATCGCCCTGCCTCCCGGCAGGTACGTCAGTGCGGCCGACGAGGCGCGGCTATGGACGGCGAGCCCGCTGGCCGCAATGCTCGCCTCGGCCCACCGGCTGCCTGACATCGCCTCCCAAGCCGATCTGGGCGAACAGATCGCCGCGGTGTGCGGGGAGGTGGCCGTGCACCTGCTCGCCGGCGGCCCCGATCCGTACGAGACGGTCGGCAGGTTCGACCAGTCGGCCGAGGTGTTCGCGTTGCTGCCGGCCGAGGAACGCGACCGGGTGTGGCGGGCGATGCGCGTCGTTCCCGGCGGCCTGCTCGACGCCGACGAACGGATGGTTGCGGCCCGCCACCTGTTCGAGGTACGGGTGCGGCCCGGCCTGGGACGGCTCTCCAGCAACGCGGAGGGGCTGCTGCGCGCCCTGCAAAAGCCCTTGGCCGAGTGCGGTGGGCCACGGGTGGTAGCCGCGCTACAGGCCCGCAACCCGACTCGAGGGTGGCTCGCTCTCCCCGCGCTGTCGCTGGCGTTCGCCTTCGTGGCGCGGCTGGCCGCCCGGGGGCACGCGGCCCCGGCCGGGCTGCTGCCACGAATCCTTCCCCCACACGCGACGCTCGCCCGCAGCGCACCCCGTCTCGTCGCCATCGACCTTCTCCTCACGGAGTTCCTCCTGACCGGAGCCGGAGCAGCCGAATGATCCTCGACCCCCTCGCCACCAGCGACGCGATCGTCTCCACCTACCGGCGCTATCTTCGTTCCCTCGTGGAGCCGAAGGATCCCCGGCTCGCGACCGCGCTCGAAACTGCGATCGGCGACGCGATCAACCAGGAGATCACCAAGGGGCCACTGCTCGAGGCGACCCCGCCCTACGTCACCAGCGCCACACCCCGGCAGCTCATCGACGCGGGCGTGCTCGATCCCGGCATCGCCAGCCTGGGCGCCGGGCTGGCCATGGACCGTCCGCTCTATCAACACCAGGAGCGGGCGATCCGGAAGGCAACCGCAGGGCGCAACATCGTCGTCGCTACCGGCACCGGATCCGGCAAGACCGAGAGCTTCCTCATCCCCATCCTGAGTCGGCTGATGGCCGAACGTGCGGCGGGCAGCCTCGGGCCTGGCGTGCGGGCGCTGCTGCTGTACCCGATGAACGCGCTGGCCAACGATCAGATGAAGCGGCTGCGGGGCCTGCTGGCCGAGGCGCCGGACATCACCTTTGGCCGGTACACGGGTGAGACCCGCCGGAGTCGCCGGGAGGCCGTGGAGGTCTTCGAGCAGCAGAACCCTGGCGAGCGGCCGCTGCCCAACGAACTGCTCAGCCGGGAGGAGATGCAGCAGCGACCGCCGCACCTCCTGCTGACCAACTACGCCATGCTCGAATACCTGCTGCTGCGGCCCTTGGACATGGACCTCTTCGAGGGTGAACACGCCGGGCACTGGCAGTTCATCGTCGTCGACGAGGCGCACGTCTACGACGGGGCTCGCGGGGCCGAGCTGGCGATGCTGCTGCGCCGACTCGCCGACCGGGTGGATTCGGGCCGACCGGTGCAGTGCATCGCGACGAGCGCGACCGTCGGTAGCGACATGGGAGCCGTGGTCGACTTCGCTGCCTCCCTCTTCCCCGTCCCCTTCGAGTACGACCCCGCCGATGAGGCGAGGCAGGACGTCATCACCGCCGACCGGGTCCAGCTGCCGCCCGGGCCCGAGTGGGGACCCCTGCCCGCCGCGGCGTACGAGAAACTGCTAAACGCGCCGGACCCCGCCGGTGCCGTCGTGGCCCTCGCCTGCGAGCACGGGTACGCCGGGGACGACCCCGCCGAGGCGCTGGCGTACGAGCAGCGCGTTCGCCGGCTCAAGGCGCTGCTCGCCCACGGGCCGATACCACTGCACGAGGTCGCCCAGGCCCTGTTCCCCAGTAGCGGCGCGTCCGCGACCGCGTCGATGGTCGCCCTGGCCAACAGCGTCCACGACAAGGACGGCACACCGGTGCTCTCCGCCCGCTACCACCTCTTTGCCCGCGCGACGGAAGGGGCTTTCGCCTGCCTCGGAGTCAACGGGCCGCACGTCAGTCTGACCCGGCACGAGCGCTGCGGACGGTGCGGCGACGCCGCCTTCGAGTTCGGCACCTGCCGCCGCTGCGGCACCGTCTACCTGATGGGCACGCTGGAGCGGGTCGGCACCTTCACCGTGTTCCGGTCCCGCCGCTCCCGCGACGAGCAGCAGGTGTGGATGGCGCTGGTCGACGAAGTGGCGACCGACGAGGACGAGGAGATGTTCAGCGGTGCTGCCCAGGCGGCCGGCGAGCTGGGCGCGCTGTGCACCCGGTGCGGGGTATTCCAGATCGGTAAGGCGGCCAACTGCCCGCGCTGCCCGGACGGCGCCATGCGCGCCGTTCGTTTCCTACGGCAGCGCAGCGACGAGCTCACGGCCTGCCTCGCGTGCGGGGGGCGCGGAGCCGGCCTGATCCGACTCTTCGCCAGCGGTAACGAAGCCTCCGCCTCGGTCCTGGCGACCGCCCTCTATCAGAAGCTGCCCGTGGCCTCCGATCCCGTCCAGCAGGGCCTGCGAGGCGGCGGGCGCAAGCTGCTGCTGTTCAGCGACAGCCGGCAGTCTGCGGCGTACTTCGCGCCGTACCTCGAAGACTCCTACGAGCGGGTGCAGCGTCGGCGGCTGCTCCACGAGGGTGCCGTCGCCGCTGCGGCGGCCGACGACGAGGTTCGCCTCACCGACGTCGTCTACCACACCTCCCGAGTAGCCGACCGGTACGGCATCTTCGAACGGCGGCAGAGCCGACAGGCTCGGGAGAGGCAGGTCGCCCTCTGGGCGCAGGTCGAGGCTGTCGGCGTTGACGAACGCAACTCCCTGGAGGGCAGGGGACTCATCGCCTGGGACATGTCCCGCGACCCTGCCTGGCTACCACCCCAGCCGCTGCTTGCCCTCGGCCTCAGCGACGAGGAGGTCTGGGCGCTGCTCGCCGAGTTGATCCGATCGATTCGGCTCCAGGGCGCCGTCGGTGCCCTTGACGGAGTGGACCCCCGCGACGAGGCGTTCCAGCCGCGGCTCGGCCCGATCTACGTACGCGGCACTGGCTCCGACGCGCGCCGCAAGGTGCTCAGCTGGCTGCCGACCAGGGGGACCAACCGGCGGGCCGACTTCGTGACCCGCGTGCTTGCTCGGCTCGACCGGCAGGCGGACCCGATCCAACTGCTGGAGGGCGTGTGGCGCCTGCTGACCAAGGGGCCACAGGCCGAGTGGCTGATCGCCGGCACCGAAGCCGGCATCGGGCAGGTCCATCAGCTCGACTCCGCTTTGATCACCTGCACGCCTACGGTCGGCGGCCTGACCATGTGGCAGTGCAGCAGGTGCCGCAAGCTCACCCCGTTCAACGTGCGCGCCACCTGCCCCACCATGGCCTGCACCGGCGATCTCGAACCTTGGACGTCGCCTGCGGTGGACACCGACCCGGACCACTACCGCAACGTCTACCGGGACATGAACCCAGTGCCGCTGCGCGTACTCGAACACACCGCCCAGTGGACCAGCGAACGAGCCGCCGAAATCCAGCAGCAGTTCGTCCGCGGCGAAGTCAACGCCCTCTCCTGCTCCACCACGTTCGAACTCGGTGTCGACGTCGGTGAGCTGCAAGCCGTCATGCTGCGCAACATGCCTCCGACCACCGCGAATTACGTCCAACGGGCTGGTCGGGCCGGCCGCCGAACCGATTCAGCCGCGCTCGTGCTCACCTATGCCCAGCGCCGCTCGCATGACCTCTCTCGGTTCGCCGAGCCCGACCGGATGATCGCCGGCGAGGTCCGGGCGCCGTACGTGCCCCTGACCAACGTGCGGATTGATCGGCGGCACGCCCACTCCGTCGCGCTCGCCGCATTCTTCCGGCACCAATTTCGGTCCCACGGCACCATCTGGCGAACGGCAGGGGAGTTCTTCCTGCCAGGTGACGACGGGATCGCCCCAGTCACGTTGGTCCGCGACTTCCTTAACCCAGTTCCTGGGCGGGTCACCGACTCGCTGCGGCAGGTGCTGCCGGCCGAGGTGCGCGACATCATCGGCGTCGACTCCGAAGAGTGGGTCGAGCACCTGGTCGACCTGCTGGAGTCGGTCCGGGCCGAGCTGCAGCAGGATGTTGACACGTACGAGCAGAAGCGGCAGGAGGCCTTCACCGCCCGCCAGGACGACAAGGCCGCGCGGTACGGCCGCGTGATGAACACGATCACTCGCCGCGAACTGCTCGGGCTGCTTGCCAACCGAAACGTCCTGCCAAAGTACGGGTTTCCCGTCGACACCGTCGAGCTGCGGCTGGCCTTCGCGGACGCCCCCATCGCCAAGCAACTAGAGCTTTCCAGAGACCTCTCGTCGGCCATCTATGAGTACGCACCCGGTGCAGAGGTCGTCGCCGGGGGACTGGTCTGGCAGTCGGCTGGCCTGTACCGGCTGCCCGGACGCGACCTTGAGCGACGCTACTACGCGGTGTGCGACGGATGCGGCCACTACCGCGACTCGATCGACCGCCTCGACCAGGAGTGCCCGGCCTGCGGCTCCGCCCTCGTCGGCGTACCCCGTCAGTACGCCATTCCCGTCTTCGGCTTCGTCGCGGCGCGCGGTACGGGCCGGCGACCCACCAGCGCGCCGCGCCGGGCCTGGCACGGCGCAACCCATGTCGTGTCTCCCGGCGCTGAGCTCTACGCGGACAAGTTGGACCTCGCCGGAGGCGCGATCACCATCCGGGCCGGTGCCCGGGGCGAGCTGGTGGCAATCAGCGACGGTGCGATGGGACGCGGCTTCCTCGTTTGCGCGACCTGTGGCTTCGCCGGCCGGGCCATCGACGGTCGGGTTGACCACCAGAGTCCGCTCAGCGGCCGCGAGTGCCGTGGCCGCATGGAGAACTTGTCGCTGGCCCACAAATATCAGACGGACGTCCTCGACCTGAGCTTCGATGGTGCCGTCGTGGTCGGAGTCGAGGACAACGCCTGGCGATCGGTCGCGTACGCACTGGTGGAGGGGGCGGTGCGCGCGCTCGAGATCTCCCGCGACGACATCGACGCGACGGTCTACCGAACCGAAGCCGGCCGCAGCGTGATCATGCTGTACGACACCGTGCCCGGGGGAGCCGGCCACGTCCGGCGCATCGCTGAGCGGCTGCGGGACGTACTCAACCATGCCCTGCAGCGGGTCCGCGACTGTGAATGCGGCCCGGAGACCAGCTGCTACCGCTGCCTCCGGGTGTTCCGCAACGAGCGCTACCACGAGCAGCTACGTCGCGGTGTGGCGGCGGACGTGCTCAGCCGCCTCCTCGGCAAGCGCGATCAGGCGTCGGTCGGAGCGCTGCGGGTCTCGCTCTCGGACGTCGGGCCTGCGCTTACCGCGACTCGCCGATTCCTGGTGACGGAGGCGCCCGGCGAGGTCTTCGAGCCGGTCACCTCCGGGCAACTCGACCTCTACGAAGGTCGTGTCGTCCTCGCCCGCCGTGACGGCGACGCCGCGGTAGGGCGGCTCTGGCTCCGACGCGATGCCCACGGTGTGGTCGGGGCGGGCCTGCAGCCGATAGCCGGAGCGCCGTTGGATGACGGTGCAGACGATCTCATGCTGATCGGCGTTGCTGTGTGGTGATGTGGGGCTGGCTGCGGTTTCGCCTACCCCTTCCTGGTCGCCGCAGTGGGCCGTGGCCCCTGCGGAGCGTGGTGACTTCGATAATCGACATCCGCCGATGCAACTCGTTTGGAGAGGTGGTCGGGTCCTGTGGGCCGATCGGCTAGCGGAGGGGTAGCCGGCGTTGATGCGCCGCCGCCGAAGGTATGTCGCATTGTCTCGGAGGACGAGGCCAGCGAGCTTGCGCACCGGTTGTTGATGCCTGGGCGGCGGTGGCCGGTCGTGGTGCTGACAATTCCGGCGGGGTACGACGAGCCGTTCGGTGATCCTGACGAGATCAAGCAGGCGGTCGGCGATCTGGCTGAGGTGGTGCGGATGCCCACGAGCGACGTCTCGTGGGCGTTCTCGCGGGTGATGCCGGCCATGACCCAGGTGTACGGCGGCGCGGGCCGGGTGTACCCAGTCGATCATGCCTGGGTCTCTGACCCTGGGCGTAGCAGGTTGCGGTTCGCCTACTCGCCAGACGACCGCAAACGCATCACCGATCAGTTGATCAGCGATGCGCTGCAAGCAGCCATGGCAGCCGGACTGGTCGAGTCCCGCACGCCTGCGGGGTCTCAGCAGCGGTCGGGGCGTGTGCAGGGCGTCATCGGTTCGCGGGCGCTGGTCACCTTGGAAGACATGTCGGCGGCGATGGTGTGGGAGGAGTTGACCCTTCCCGGCGTGACACTGGACCAGGTGCTCGTCAAGGGGCAGTCAGTCGCGGGCAGCTACGACCGGGACTCGCGGCGCCTGGACGTGCGGGCCGCGCTGCGGTTCACCGACCTCGCCAGCGCCCTCGCGGCTGTGAATCAGGCGTATCAGATCGGTGACGTGGTTCTGGCTGAGGTGGCCGCCGTAAGCGATGACGTGGTTACCGTGCGGCTGTTGCCCGGCCTTGTGGTCGAGCTCGGCCGGGAGGCGGTTACCACCAACCCCAACGACACGTTGAGCGGCCTGTTCAGTGTCGGGGAAACCGTCACTGGCCGCCTCGTCGCGTTGGAGCCGCTGCGGTTGCGGTTGGACGACGTCGATGACGAGGAGCCGGCAAAGTCAGCGCCGAGTCTGCTTCCGGGCGGGCCGCCGTGGTTGCGTCCACCCGCCCCGCAGCCCCCGGGGGTGGCGGCGCCTTCGCCCCCGGCGCACTCACCGCCGTTGGCGGCGCCACCGTCACCAGTTGTGCGGAACGTGGCGCCGCGGCAGCCGACGCCGTTGGACCTGGTCCGCCGGCTTTCGCCGGCGCAGCAACCGGTGATGGCGCGACCCGCCGAGGCCATGCCGGTATGGGAGCAGGCGCGTGTCGCACAGCTGAGCAACGAGCTGGCGGCCGAGCGGGCGACCCGCAAGGCCCTCGCCGACGAATTGACGGGTCTACGAGGCCGAGCCGCTGAGCTGGAAGCTGAGTGCGCGCAAGCGACTCGGTCCATTGGACAGCTACAGACCCGCTACCGCGGCGCCGACCTTGCTCGGCAGCGGCTGGTCAAGCAGCTCAAGAGCGCGCAGAGCCGCGCCGACCAGCCTGATTCGGAGGGGCCGCTCTTCCTCGATCCCGAGGACCAGTTTCGCTACGAGGTCACCGGTGAGTGGGCGCAGCGCATTCCCGCCCCCGAGAAGGCTGCCAAGCCGCTTGCCACGTATGTGCTGACCCCCGGCTTCCTGGATTCCATTGAACAGCTTGAAGGCATCAGCCGGGCGAAGGTCGTAGCCGTCGTGGTCGAGGTGCTCACTGGTCAGGCCCAGCACATCGCCGGGCGCGACGTGCACCAACTTCGCAGCGGCAGCGCGGGCAGCGCCTACGTTCGCCGCGCTGATGGTGCGACCTGTTGGCGAGTGGCGCTGCAGCGGGAATCAGCCGCCGCGCGCCGGCTGCACTACTGGCGTACCCAAGGCGGCTACGAGTTCTCCCGCGTCGTTCTCCACGACGACTACCGTCCCTGACGATCGGTGTCCTTGCTCTATCCATGACGGACGGGCCCTGTTGGGTGCCGGTTATCGATCGGGCTACAGCCCGAGAACCCCGGGTGCGGGGAGGAGTTGACGCCTCACGCCCAACGCGCAGCAGCGCCACCAGGAGGGATGACCCCCGCACGCGCGGGGAGGAGGCGGCCAAGCCTGTGGAGATGACGCCGTGCGTGCGAGGAGCAGCGAGCCTAGGTCAGGCCGGAGACAATCCGCAGCTACCACCGGTGGCGCGGCGAGACGACTCGTTGGCTGCCTTGCCGCGGGGCGGCCTGTTCACCTCCACTCCTTCGAGTAGTAGAGCAGCCGTTCGGCAACTTCTTTGGCTCCTCGGGATACCTGTGGGCGTTCGGGCCGTAGCCCAGGTTGGGGAGTACGTACTCGACCGGATCCGACGCCAGACCCAGCGCGGCCCCGTGGCCCTTGACGACCTTGGGCGGGACGCCGGCGTCCTCGTAGGCGCGGATGTGCCTCGGCGGCAGGCCGGTCGAGTGCCATGGCAGGAACCTCTTCAAAGTCATAGTGGCGAGCCCGTACTTCAGGTAGGTGTCGCCGGTGATGCCGGCCGCCGCCCAGCCGGGGATGTCGTGTTCCGCGACGGCGCCCTCGCGCAGGCGGTCCAGCCAACCCGCGACGTCCTCGACCGGCACGTCACGGGCCTGCCAGGCGGTTATGCCGTCCGGTCCGACGCCGTGTCGGTCAAGCGCTGCGGCGGCATCGGCGCTGACCTGCGGGTAACTGGCCCAGCGGAGTGCAGCCCGCCAGATCGTGCCTGCCGTACCAGGTGGCGATCCGCGCGGGTGGGACACCGGCTTGCGCCCACACGCTGGCCTGGTCGGGACTCGGTCCCTGTTCCAGCAGCGGTGTGATCTGGTGGACGTTGTGGCCGGACTTCAGCCACCGGTACGCCAGGCACTCTGTGCGGTACGACCCGATCAGCGACACTCGCCTTCGGTAGTCGTGTTCTGGTGCGTCGGACAGCGGCCCGCAAGCGCGCAGCGACTTTTCGACGGTGTAACAGGCCAGCTGTTCACCGGAGAGGGCGGCCAAGAATTCCTCGTGCTCCCGCTGATGCTCGTCGTGGTCGGCTAGCACAACCCGGTTGTCGGTGATGCACACCTTGTGGGTCGCCCAGTTAGGGTGCGCTCCGTCGGTGGAGTGGCCGCAGCCCACGGTCAGCGGGGGTAGTCCGCTTGCCACCCAGGCTATGAATTCTTCGGCCGATCGGGGACATCTGCCCGGTTCCACTGTGGTGATGGCATCGGCCAGCACCGCGGGCAAAGTCTCGTACCAGTTGGCCTTTGGGGTAGCGTCCTGGGTTCGAGGGCCGGTCGTGGTCAATCGGCGCAGGTCGACGGTCATCGGTGTGCCGTGCCGGGCCGCCAGCTCCTCGGCAAGCCGGGTAACGGTGGCGATGCCGTTGGTGTCGAGCCGCTTCCGAGGGGCGTTTCTGCGCTGGAGGCCGATGTGTTTGACGTCGTCGAGCCGAACCGTCCCGTCGAAGTGGTTGGTCAGGGCGATTGACAGGCGATTGCCGGCCGAGCTGTCGTCCGCGGTCAGCCGGAAGACGTCGGCCGCCCCCCAGCAGCACGGCGAGTTTGGCGGCCCGCCAGGCGTCCACGATCGCCTCGTTTGCTCGAGCCGCCGGCGGCAGCCGGAGGTCTGCCAGGCGGTGGCGGTCGGCGCGCCACTGCCGTTGAAACAGGCGGCGTGCGCCGTGGACGGTCAGCGTCGCCTGGTAAGTGCGGCAGTCGTCCGGCGTGGTAACGGTTATCCAGCCGCGGCGTAGAAGCGTCCGCAGGCTCTCGCCGGCCGTTCCTGCCACGCCGGTCACATCGGCCTTAAGCATCGCCGATGCGGCGTCGAGTTCTTCGTCGCTGACCCAATCGCGGGGACGCTCGCCTGTAGTGTCGCCCAGCAACGCCCGTTGTGCCACCGCGCTCCATCCCGCAGCCGACCGGGTGCCGTCGTGGCTCGCGATGTCGGCGTCCAAGGCAGCCGTTCCCTCCGCGCTGACGTGTGGTGACCGCTCCCAGGCTAGGCAGGCCGCCAGGTCCCGGCGGCCGTACCAGGCTATGACCCGATCGAGGGGCACGCCCGCGTCAACCCATTCCCCGGCTTGTTCCGGGCTCGGCCCGTGCACGAGCAGCGGCTCGACCCTCGCCAGCGAATGGCCGTGACGCAGCCACCGGTAGGCGAGCCAGATCGTGTGCAACTGCTCGGCCCGCCGCGCCTGACTGCTCGATAGGTGCGCTCCAGGATGTTCCTCGGGATACCGGCCGGCGCGCCGCCCAGAACGAGTCAGCGGCCCGGCGCTGCGTAACGTGTCCGCCAGCGCGTAACACGCCAGGAAACGGCCCTGCCCGGCCGCCGTTGCCTCCTCGTCAGCACGGATTGAGGTCCACGGCCGAGGAGTGGTTGGCAGAGGCAGCAGAGGGCGCTACGAAGGGACGCCATTCTGTCCGTATCTGCGGACGTATCAATTGGTTCTGACGCGCCGTGACAGAATCGTTGTAAAACTGGGGGGCGGTTTCGTCCTTCTCGGCAGGATGCCAAGTCAGGAGGTATCCGTTTTCAGGGGGTCACTTCACTTCGGCTTCCAGTGGCCACCGAACCGGCGGCAGAATTGGAAATGGCCAGCCTCGCGACGGGGACCAGTCATGCCATGGTCCCGCGACATCGGCGCCGCTCCTCACGATCGGCCCGTCCTAGTTCTGCACGGACGTTGCCGCACGGGAACCGCGATCTCGGGGCTTGGTGCCATTGACACCACTGGCACCGCCCCTGGATTCGAGAGGTGCGGTTGGCCCGTGGAGCGCCGTGCCGGCCGGTGGTGATTCGCTACAGCCATCGCTGGGAGGCGCTCCACGGGTTTCGCTTTCGGTTATGCCGGTGCGTATGCTGGAACTAGCTCCGAGTAGGACGTTCCTGCGTCGAGGCTCGACAGGCCGTTTACGTAAGGCCTAAGGGCTCGGGGAATGCGAACGGAGCCTTCGCCTTGCTGGTGGTGCTCCAGCAACGGAATGAGGATCCGAGGCGCCGCTACGGCAGTGTTGTTCAAGGTGTAGGCGAACGCGGCGTCGCCGGCGGAGGTGCGATACCTAATGTTGGACCTTCGGGCCTGGAAGTCGCCGAAGCTTGAGCAAGAGTGTGTCTCAGCATAGGCGGCGCGGCTCGGCATCCACGTTTCGACCTCGTACTTCAATCGTTGCCCCTGCCCCATCTCTCCCGTACACGCGACAGCTACCCGATACGGCAGTTCCAGCGCCTTCAGCACTGTCTCGGAGTTGTCCAACAGCGCCAACTGCTCCCGCGCGGACAGCTCGTCATCAGCTTCAATGATCGACACCTGCTCAACCTTTTCGAACTGATGCACACGATAAAGCCCACGCGTGTCGCGGCCGTGAGAGCCGGCCTCTCGCCTAAAGCAAGAGGACACTCCGGCATAACGGATTGGCAGGTTGGACAATGGAATAACCTCGTCGCGGTGCAAAGAGACCAGCGACACCTCGGAGGTACCGACGAGAAAGCGGTCCTCCCTGTCCGCCTTGTAGGCATCATCAACTCCGAGCGGGAAGTAGCCGGTGCCCACCATCGCTTCTTCCCGCACCATTACCGGGGGCATGACGGGTCGGAAACCGCGGACGACCAGCAGGTCCAACGCCATTGCGAGCACCGCACGCGCCAGGAGGGCGCCGTTACCGGTCAGCGCGATGCTGCGCGACCCGGCGAACTTCTGCGCGCGGTCGAACTCGACGAGTTCGAGGCGACGCGCGAGCTCGACGTGATCGAGCATGTCCGGTTCCATACGCCGGGGTTCGCCCCAATGGCGGATCACGTCGTTGTCCTCATCGGTCGTGCCGACGGGCGCAGTGGGATCTGGGAGGTTCGGTGCTCGTAAGGCTAGGCCCTGAACCTGTGCCTCGGCCGCGTTCAGCTGGGCGGTCAGAACCTTAACTTCGTCCGAGGCTCGGGAGATCTGATCCTGCAGGCCAGCGCGAGTTTCGTGGTCGGCGTCTCGGAACCTGTTCGACAGGGACTTTTGTCGGGCGCGCGCCTCGTCCACGAGGCCGACGATCCTGCGCCTGTTTTCGAAGGCGGCAGCCAACTGGTCCGCGTCGAAATCCAACCGCTTCTGTTTCGCGGCGAGGCCGAGCTTTTCAACGAAGGAGGGATCCCGCAATAGTTGCACATTAATCACGATCGGTATCTTACCGTACGCCAGTACGGGCCGTCGCGCTGGCCGTGGCGCCTACGCATGTGGGGCATACGTAGTAGCGTAAGGCGTTCGCGGAATGCTTTCCGTAGCCGGTAGATTTCGGCGAATCCAGGGGAGTCATGTATAAATGCCGGCCCTGTTTGGGCTAGCCTCGGCCCTTCGTGCGCCCAGCGGACCTAGAGGTGAGTGTGTAGCTCATCTGGAGTCGTAAGCTCGTCGTCGCCTGCCGGTGTCAGTCTGGTCCGGGTAGCTGCCAGGAGGCCCGGTAGCAGGCTGGCGGCTCGGTCTGGAAACGGGTCGGGTCGAAGCCCAGCGTCGGAAGCCCTGTCAGGGGGAGCGACTGAGCATCAAGCGAAGCCTGCGGCGTCGTTAGAGGTCTCGCCTTCGGGTGGGCAGAGGGAGTGCCGAGCCCCCGAATTCAGGGTGAAGGCCATGGTAGCGGTGTAGCTCCTGGATTGCAGCCGCGAAGGACTCCCCGGCGTATGGGGCGCGGAACGTTCAGATGGTCGCGGCGGGAACTGGGGAGGCCCTCCCCGGCCCGGTGTGCTGCGGATGCGCGCTGGAGCGTCGGGTCCTATAACCGGTTCACGCCGGGAAGTGGATCTCGTGTCGGGAGGGAGTCGGAGGCTGCCGTAGTACTGCTTGAGCCGAGCGGACAACATAACCGCCGGTGAGGGAAGGGCCGCTACTTCGTCGATGCGTATCGCTGATGAGGGTGGTGCCCGGTGAGTGCCGTTTTGGCTAAGGGACGTCTCGTAACTCAGTGAGGGCGTTGCCCGTGACCGCGCTGGTACTCACCCGGCGAGGATGATGTTGTGCAGGTGAGCGATGCCGGAAGCGGCGTCGGTCAATGTGTGGGCTGCGCGGCGGCAGTCGCGCAAGATCTTCCAGCACTTCATGCGGGCCAGGGCGTGTTCGACCTGGGCGCGGACGGTGTGGTGCTGAGCGTTGAGCTCCTGCTTCCAGTCCGGCAGTGGGCTGCCGTCGCGGTTCTTGCGGTACGGCATGATCACGCCGGGGTCGCCGCGGTAGCGGCCGTCGGCCATGACCGGCCGCCCGTTCAGCTTCTGGTCGATGCCCGAGGTGCGGTAGACGGTCGTGTCGTTCCGATTGCCTGGCTGCGGGTCGCCGACGGCGATGACAAGGCGGGTGCAGGCGTCGATGGCGATCTGCAGGTTCTTCGAGTAGCGGTAGTTCTTGCTCGGAGCGGCCAGGCGGTGGTCCCGGGTGGGGATGGACTGTTGCGGCCGCTCGGTGTTGTATTCGTGCCGGAACCCGTCGACCGCAACCTGAGCCTCGGTTCCGGGGTGGAGACCTCATCGACAAGTTCCCGCTGCAGGGTTTAGTGGAACAGCCCGATACGGCCCGACCGGTGGCCCAGCGACGGGACGAGTCAGGCCAACCGCGGCACCGGTTAGGGTGCCGGACTTCTGAGCGCGAGCGGAGAGTCATCGCGCTGAGTAGCTGCGATGCAGGCCATGCTCGCCGTTGGGTGAAAATTCCTACGCAGAGTGACGGGTGTTGACGGGAGTTGATGTTGCGTTACTCTGTGAGGGTCACTTCGTGAAGAAGCGGCTCGCGAGCTGCAGGTTCAATGCGCTGGCATGTGTCCATACACGGGGGAATTGCCATGGAAACCGAAAGCCACCCGCAGTACTTCTTGCTCAAAATGCATGCGACCTTGGCAACTTTGAATCGAATAGATCCGAAGATGCTCGACGCCGGTTCAGCGGTACGTTGTCCGGTCGTTGGACCACTGTTGGCCCCAAAATCTGGGTGTGCCACTGCGAGTGCCTACATGCACCACTGCGGGAGCCATTCATGCCGTCCGAATTCAAAGGTATACGGCATCGAATGTTCGCGTCTGGCGAGTTCGTCACTGCGGTAACCGTTAGGGCGAATCGGCGCCGGTGGGCGGGCGGTCTACGCCCATCGCCCACGGTGTCACGCATTTCTGCATGAAATTCCTGGTGGTGCAGTCGGTTCAGCGGTCCGAGGCTGTCGCCTACAAGGTAATAGTTGGCGGGGCAGCCTGCCATGTCGGGATTGCTGTCGATACGACAGTGCGTCGCGCCACAGTTGCGCCGGCAGAATACGGGCGCGAGTGTCTTCGTGGCCGGAAGGCAATTGGCTCGTCACTTTTCTGATGCCTTTGGCAAGGGTTTGCCGAGCGGTTTACTAGAAGGCTATCAACGCCCTTTGCCGGGACACGCAACGGTGCGTCGCCCACCAGATTCCACACCCGTCTTCTGTGTCAAGTAAATGAGCCCTTCGACTGCCAGGAGTCGGAATTGACTAGTCAAACGCTTTACGCCCGTTTCGCCGCCAGCGTCAGCCGTTGGCCCGAGGAAGTAGCCCTGAAGGTTGGCGGTGCGTGCCTGACCTACCGCGACTTGTATCGTGCGGCCGAGGCGCTAGCGGCGCGGTTGGTAGAGCTTCATGGCGGCCACCCTGCCGCAATCGGGCTGCTGGCCTCGCGAAGCCCGGCCGCATATATCGGCTACCTAGCTGCGCTGCGCCTAGGTACTCCCGTGGTGCCGCTGAACCCCGCGTTCCCGCCCGCTCGGAACGTCTCCATCTGTGCTCTCGCGGGGGTCGACGCTGTCGTGGTGGACGACGCCGGGAGGCAGCAGGTGAGGCCCGCCGCGGGGACGAAAACCCTGGTTGACCTGTCCGGTGAGACGTGGCATGGGTTGTTGCGGAGCGGCGTAAAGTCCCAGGCGTCCTACCCAGGTGAGGCGGGCCGTATTGCGTACATCCTTTTCACTTCGGGGTCGACCGGAGTCCCCAAAGGCGTCCCGATCGAGCACCGCAACGTTCTTCCGTACATTGACTTTTGCATCGACCGCTACGACGTGGGCCCGGGAAGTCGACTCTCGCAGACCTTCGACCTGACGTTCGATCCGTCTGTTTTCGACTTGTTCGTTGCTTGGGGGGGCGGCGCGACGCTGGTGGTGCCGCAGAAGACTGAGTTACTTGCACCGGTTGAGTACGTCCAGCGCGAAGGAATCACGCACTGGTACTCGGTGCCGTCAGTCGTCTCGTTCGCCCGTCGCCTCGGTCACCTGTCGCCGGAGTCGATGCCGACACTGCGGTGCAGCCTGTTCGCTGGGGAGCAGTTGACGGTCGCGCAGGCGGAAGCCTGGCGGCGTGCCGCGCCCAAGAGCTTTATCGAAAATATCTACGGGCCCACCGAGCTCAGCATCAACTGCACCGCCTATCGGCTTCCGGCAAATCCCATCGAGTGGCCGGCGACTTCGAATGCTACAGTGCCCATCGGCCGGGTCTACCCCCACCTAGAGGGAATCATCCTCGATGAAGCCGGACGCCCTTCTCAATCCGGTGAGCTGATCGTACGCGGCCCGCAGCGATTCGCCGGATATCTGGAGCCCCGGGACAACATTGGCCGATTCATGACCTTCGACGGTCATGTAGGTCTCCCGTACGACGGCACCGAGCCGCTGACACTGGCTCACTGGTACCGCACAGGAGATCGCGTGTGCGTTCACGACGGCGAACTCGTCCACCTCGGTCGATTAGACCACCAAGTCAAGGTCAGGGGACACCGAGTGGAGCTGGGCGAGATCGAAGCAGTAATGCGCGAGCATCCTCGGGTCGAGGACGCTGTCGTGCTGGCGCTGCCGGCTGCGGACCAGGAACTGGAACTCATGGCCGTGTATACCGGCGCGCCGGTACCTGGCCCGGAACTGCGTGCGGTGGTTCGGGAGCGATTGCCGCTATACATGCAGCCGAGCAAATTCTTCCATATCGCCCGACTGCCATTGAATCAGAACGGCAAGACCGACAGAGCCCGCCTCGTGCTGGATCTCACGGCGCCTAGGCCAGAGGTCGCAAGATGACCGAAATCTGCAGGGAATGCTGGCTGCATGTTTTCGGTAGCGGTGGTGGCGGCGACACCCAAGATCAGCTACGGCGCACATCTCCGACGACCCGCACCACCATCACGTGGCGGCCGGCCCGCCTAGCGGCGGTTCTGCAGCCGGAACCGGCTCAGCAGACACTTGTTCTCCAGACCCGCGAACCCGTCGAAGAACGGGCAGCTCTTGACGAGATCCCCGACATCGCAATGATCAACCACATCGCGAAGTGCGACGGGTTCGACAGGGAGAAGTCGGCCGCCGTTGCTGCCCATCGGACTGTGGGGAATGAGTCCAAGAGTGTGGGGCTGCGGTCCGACAAGCCACTCACGCGCCGTCCGATCGCTGCCCAGGTCGTTGACGAGATCTGGCAGGTGATCCTCACCTCCGTCGTGGCGACGCGGAAATCCCACAAGGACTTCGGCCTCCCTGCGATCTGCAAGCCAGCACGTTGCGTCGCGAACCAGAGTGTCAGTCGGATTCACGGTCCAATCGGCAATGCGCGGGCGTTCCATCGAGCCGCCGATAGCGCACACCGGCCGAATAAACAGGAGGCGTATCGCCCATGATCCACCCTTCTCCCCCAATGACGAGGGCGGCCGGCGAGGCGGCCACGACCTATCCGATGACCTTTGAGCAGGAGTCCATCTGGCTCAACGACCAGCTCCACGCGGGCCGCTCGCGCTACATCGAGAGCTGGGTCCATCGTCTGCGTGGACCCGTTGACGTGCGCGCGATCGAGCTGGCGCTCACCGGCATAGTGGCGCGGCACGAGTCGCTGCGCAGCCGGCTTGTGCTGGTGGGCGATGAGCCGTGCCAGATCGTCGAACCAGCAGCGCCGGTGCGGTTGGACCGTCGCCGAGTGTCCTCGGACAGCCTCAGCGATGCCGTCCGCGACGCTGTCACAGTGCCTATCGACCTGGCCGAGCCACCGTTGCTGAAGGCGGCGCTACTTGAACTTCAGCCCGACGACGTGGTGTTGGCGGTCGCAATCCACCACGCCGTGGTCGACGGATGGTCTTTCAGCGTGCTCAACCACGAGTTCAGCGAACTGTACCGCGCGGCCGTTGACGGGACTCCGCCCGCATTGGTCCCGGTACCCACCCAGCTTAAGGAATACGCACGGCAACAACGCATAAGGGCGGGCAGCGCCGAGCATGAGCGCCAGCTGACGTACTGGCGCCGACAGCTCGCGGACGTGCCCGTTGATTCGACCCTGCCAACCGACTACATCCGACCCATTGTGTTGGAACGCCACGGCGACCGCGTCGATTTCCGCATCGACGAGAAAACCGGCAGGCAAGTTGCAGAAATGGCTCGTCATGCTCGGTCAACACCGTTCGTCGTCGTGGCCGCTGCCCTGCAGGCCATGCTGTATCGGCACACGGATCAGCGTGACCTGGTCATAGGTACCCCGATCTCCCGCCGCGATCGGACCGAGCTCGAGCCGCTCATCGGCTGCCTCACGGACATCCTGCCGCTGAGGCAGACAGTGCGGCCAGAGATGTCGTTCGGAGACCTCGTACGGCAGACACGCGGCGTAGTCTGGGAGGCCTACGCGAACCGAGACGTGCCGTATGGCCATCTGGTTCGCCAATTTGCGAAGACCACCCAGGTCCTTGAGCGATCACCGCTCTTCCAGGTGGTCATGGTCCTTGACGACGCCCCGGTCACCCCACTCACGTTGCCGGCGGTGCGAACCGAGCGAATGTACGTGCATGGCGAGGCGTCCAAGTACGATCTGTTCCTCAGCCTCATTCCCGCAGGCCTGGCCTTCCAAGGCGAGCTAGAGTTCTCGTCCGATCTGTTCGAGCGGTCGACCGTGCAGTGGATCGCAGCGCGGTTCGAGACTCTCCTGGACGCCGCGACGGCCGCTCCCGAAACGCCACTACGCGACCTGCCGTTGCTCTCGCCGCAGGAGCGCGAGCTGGTCGTCAGCCGGCGGCCGCCTGGGCGGCAGGGCGTTCGAGACCTGCCGCTGGCGCACGAACTCTTCGACCGCACCCTGGCCCGGTTGCGCGACGCTCCCGCCGTGCTGTGGCGCGACCGCACGATGACCTACGAGGAACTGGACAGGGCCGCTGACCGACTGGCAACAGTGCTGCGTCACCGAGGCGCGGCCGGTCGAGTCGTAGGCATCTGTGTCGAACGTTCGTTCGATCTGGCGATCTCGGTGCTCGCGGTCCTGAAGGCGGGTGCCGCGTATGTCCCCCTCGACCCGGACTATCCCGTCGAACGGCTGAGCTTCATGATCAGGGACAGCGGAATGGACACGCTACTCGTCCAGCATGCCGTCGCCGCAGGGATACCCGTACCCGACGACGTCTCAGTTGTGGTTGTGGACCGGCCGCTTCCGCACTATCCGAAATCGGCGTCGGAGGTGGAGGCGTCCACAGCTGACGACCTTGCCTACGTCATCTACACATCGGGCTCCACCGGCACGCCGAAGGGTGTCGCAATGCCGCACGGCCCACTTGCGAACCTAGTCGACTGGCAGGTGCGCCACTCCCAATGTCGAACCGGGGACCGGACGTTGCAGTTTGCCGCAATTAGTTTCGACGTCGCCTTCCAGGAGTTCTTTAGCACCTGGGCCTCCGGAGGGGTCCTGGTCATGGTTGACGCGGACGTGCGGCCGGATCCTGAACGGCTACTGAACCTCATCGAGCAGCAGGGCGTGACCCGTCTCTTCTTGCCCTTCGTAGCCCTTCAAAAAATCGCCGAGCACGCCGTCGCGCAGGGCCGATACCCGTCCACCCTGCGCGAGGTGATCACCGCGGGTGAGCAACTTCATATCACGCCCTCGCTGAGAAGCTTCTTCGCGCGACTACCGCAAGCGTATCTGGAGAACCAGTACGGTCCGTCTGAGACCCACGTCGTGACCGCCTGGCGGCTTTCCGGCGAACCCGCATCGTGGCCCGAGCTTCCGCCGATCGGTCGGCCGGTCGACAACGCCTCTGTCTACGTCCTGGACGAGCGGCTCCGGCCGCAGCCTCTGGGAACGCCGGGTGAGATCTGCGTGGGCGGGCCCGTCCTTGCCCGGGGCTACCTCGGACGTCCGGATCTGACCAAGGAAAAGTTCATTGACGGCGTCCGTCTCGATGACGTGCGCTTGGATGGGGCGATCTACCGCACGGGCGACATGGGGCGGTTCCTCCCGGACGGAACCATCCAGTACCTCGGACGCAACGACGGACAGGTAAAAATCCGCGGCTACCGGGTGGAAATGGGCGAGGTGGAGACGGCCGTTAAGGCCAGCCCGGGCATCGCAGATGCGGTGGTCGTGCTCCACCACGACGACGAAGGCAAGCGTCTGGTCGCCTACGTGAGAGGGCAAGTGGACCGGGTGCGCGCCTTTGTGGCTGACCGGCTGCCCGAATATATGATCCCCAGTGCCATCGTGCCGGTAAGCGAATTCCCGCTCACACCGAGTGGCAAGGTGGACAGATTGGCGCTGGCGCAACGCGCAGTCAACATCAGCGCTGCCGTCGAGTCCCGCCCGGCTCGCGACGGCGTTGAGCTAGAGCTATGCGACATCTTCTCGCGGATCCTCGGCGTGTCGCACGTCGGGATCGACGACAACTTCTTTGCCTTGGGCGGCAACTCTTTCGGGAGTGTACGTCTGGTGGCCGAGATCCGGCAGCGGTTCGCCGTAGACCTGAGTCTACGTGCGATCATCCAGGCGCCCACGGTCGCTGCATTGTCCCTCCTGATTCGGCGCGGTGGCCGGGACGGCGGCGCGGGAAGCCTGGTGCGGCTGCACGCTCACCCGGAGGGGATTCCGCTTTTCTGTTTCCACGCCCTTCCCGGTACGGTCGTACAGTTCGCCGCCCTCGCCCGGCACCTTGGCTCGCAGCGTAGCGTTTACGGTTTACAGTCACGCGGCCTCGCGCCGGACCACGACCCTCACACCGACCTCCATCCCATGGCGCAGGATTATCTGGCAGAAATGCGATCAATCCAGCCCACCGGCCCGTATGCCTTGTTGGGCTTTTCCATGGGAGGCGTAATCGCTTACGAAGTTGCGCGACAGCTCCGAGCCTCCGGCGAGCGGGTTGAGCTACTGGCCTTGGTGGACACGGATTCGCACTGGGACTCGACAGAGATCGCCGAGGACGCGCTTGCGCGTCTTGTGCGGGTCGGACTGCGACTAGACCTCGACGTTGACGATCTTATGCGGATGTCGCCGGAACGCCGCGTCGATGAGCTACTACACCATGGAATTGCGGCGGGCACGCTCCCACTGGACTACGGCGCACCCGCCCTGCGACGGATGCTTGAAATCTACGAGACGAACACCGCTGCGCTCTTGGCGTACACAATCGAGCCCTATCTCGGCGACATTGTACTGTTTCGGGCGATGGACTCTACCGATACCCGCGACGACCTTGGATGGCGTTCATATGCACCGACGGTTACCGTGCATCAAGTTCCTGGCCATCACTACGAGGTGATGGAATCGCAAAACGTACCGGTCATCGCCAAATTGCTCAACGACTACCTCGCCGACTCGGACACGCGGGAACGCGCCGGTGGTGGTCGTTAATGACGAGGCAAAAGTCCGGAAGTGCCAGGCGGGACGGCCCGCATGGCGTCACGACGAACGAGAGGGCTTCGCTTCGGTGGCTCAGCCACTGCGGCGCGGCATTTCTGGTTGTTCAATCGATGGGCAGGAGCAGAGCGGGTTCGTGACTCCGGCCGTCGCTCCGATCGCATGACGGATCACCTGCGTTTCTGATCTAGGCGATTCGCTTATCGAGCTTTCGAAATGCGCGCCGGGGCGGACCAACTGCTGACTACCGCAGGGTCATCCCCGTCCTGGCGATCGCTTCGCTCCTCCTCTGCTACAGCGGTACGAAGTCGTCATGCTGGTGCCATCACGGTGTGTGCTGTTCTGCCTAGCCGCGCTCGCTGATCGAGGGCCCCGAGTAGCACTGACTCCATCTGAGAAAGGTCGTTGCCATGTCAATCGTCCACAGCGCCCGTGATCGCCGCGATTCGTTTTTCGACAGCGTGTTCGAAGCGCCGGAGGGGCCGCGGGAGGCCGCAGTCGCGCGGATCGTCGCGGACGTTCTAAACCTCGATCGGGTGGGACGTTCAGACGGCTTCTACGACTTCGGCGCCACTTCGCTGCACGCGGTTCGCATCTGCGCCCGCATCAAAGAGGTACTTGACGTCACCGCCAGGCCGGATCTGCTGTTCCACAGTGACACCCTGGCCGAATTCGTCGCGACCCTCGGCGCTCCATCGGGTGAGGTTGCGCCGTGACGGTGACCCGGACGACCAGCGCCGTGTCTTCTCCTACAATTCTGGCTGAGCTGGTCGTTCTCTGCAGGGTGGGGCGCAGCCAGCGGTTCGAATTGCCATGTGGAAAAGCGGACGCCACGGTCTCGGGAACCAGATGCGCTCCCTGCACTGCTTAAACAATGGCCGGATCGGAGTTCGGACCAGGCCCTCGCTTGACTCGGTGTCGGTAAAGGTCGTGGCCGGCGAGCACACGCCGCATAGCGTCGACGATGGTCCTAGCGCTGGAATACGTTGCATTGGGGCGTGGCGGGGGACGAACCCGTTAATGCCACGGCCGCCAGAGATCGCAACCTGGCCGGGGACGTCGCGCCGGGTGCCCATCAGCGATTCCTCCAATAACGACTGTCAAATCGAAATGAGGTTGCACCATGCGTCAAACGGCCGCATCCCTGCGGGATTTCGCCGAAAGAATCGCGCTTATTAGCCCCGAGGTGCGCGCTGTGGGGCGACGTGATTCGGGGTGGCTGACAATTGGGCAACTGGATCAGGCGGCAAGCGGTCTCGCGTGGGAACTTGTCAGCCGAGGTGTAGCGCCAGGGGATGTGGTGGGACTGCTGCTGCCACGGTCTGTGGAATTCGTCGTTGCCGCCTTCGCCGCGTGGAAGGTGGGAGCAGCATATACGCCTATCGATCCAGCTGCCCCCGAACGTGACCGCTCCTTCATCCTAGACAACAGCAATGTCCGGTGCGTGATCGCCAGCGATGGCGCCGTTGGGCGCGCAACTGGGCGACAGTACTGCCTCGTTGACGACGCGATGCCGGCACGAGGGACGGAGCTGCGTCCCTTCGAATCGATACCGCTCACACCCGAGGATCCAGCTTGGGTCCTCTACACGTCGGGATCGACCGGGCACCCGAAGGGTGTGATCGGGTCGCACGGCGCGTCCCTCAACCGGTGCACCTGGATGTGGGAGGCCCAGCCGTTCGACGGTCATGACGTCTCCGTCCAGAACACGGCACCGTCGGTCGTCGACTCCATTTGGGAGGTCTGGGGTTCCCTCGCTCAAGGAACCCCCGTGGTCATGCCACCCGCCCACGCCTCCTACGACCTGGACCTGCTCTCCGAGATCCTCGCCGAGAACCAGGTCACCCGCATCTGCCTGGTTCCGTCGCTGCTTCGCGCCATGCTAACGACGTTTCCAGACCTTGCCGACCGATTGCCCGACCTGGGGATCTGGACGTGCAGCGGTGAAACGCTAGATCGCAACCTCGCGAACATGTTCCGGACATCGCTGCCTGGCCGGACCCTGCTAAACCAGTACGGGTTGACCGAGTCGTGCGCCGACGTCACAACGTACGACACTAGAGAACTGATGCACTACGACGGAGGGGACGCGCGCGTACCGATTGGCAGGCCGATCCGGGGCACTGAGGTCTTCATCCTTGACGACCAGATGCGGCCCGTCCCGACCGGGGATCCGGGCGAACTCTGGCTGGCAGGTCCTTCCCTGGCCAACGGGTACGCGAACGCGCCCGAGCTCACCAGAGACCGGTTCGTGGTCAACGGGATGGGTACCGCCGACATACTCTTTCGCACCGGCGACGTCGTACAAATTGGTCCGGACGGCATGTTGTACCACCTGGGTCGGCGCGACCGCCAGGTCAAAATCAGGGGCTTCCGTGTCGAGGCCGACGGCGTCGAGGCCGTGCTCAAGGAATGTGAGGGTGTGCGGGACGCTGCAGTCAGAGCGTGGACGACTGGTGACGAGGGTCAGCTCGCCGCCTACGTCGTGCCCGAGGCGCTCGGGGAGGCACCCGACGTGCGTGAGTTGCGCGACCAGATGCTGAAGAATCTCCCGCCCCACGCCATCCCGTCGTCCTTCACGGTCCTGACGGAGCTTCCGCGCACCGCCAGCGGAAAGACCGACTACAAGCTCCTCCCCGCGCCGGGTGGCTTTCGCGTCGGCAGCGACGTGGTCGAGCCGCGTGACGAGATCGAGGCGACGATCGCGCGAATCTGGCGCAAGATTCTCAAAACCCGGCACTTTGGTGTCCTGGACGACTTCTATGAGATCGGCGGACATTCTCTGGCCTTGATGCGGGTTATCGCTCGCGTGAATTCCGCGTACGGTGTGCGTCTTCGGCGCCGTGACCTTACCCACGCCCGCACGGTGGAGGCACAAGCTCGCGCCGTGGGTCGACTAGCGGATGCGACACCCGGGTCGGCGGGGTCGATAGCATCCGTACCCGCCCAGCGGATGACGACGCAGGACGACGTCGGAGTGGACCGGGCGTCGGAAACCCAGGCGGCGATGTGGCTTCACGAGACATGCTCGGCCCCCGGGCTCTACAACATCCAGCTGGCGTTCCGGATCGTCGGTGAGTTGAACACCGACGCCCTCCGCCGGGCGCTGAGCGACGTCGTTGCTGCCCACAGGGCGCTTCGATTGGGTCTCGAGCACGAGGGCGATGTGCTCCGACTCGTTGAGAACCAATCAGCCTTAAGCGGTTCGCCATTGGTTGTCGTTGAGACGTCCGAAGCAATAGTCCGGCAACAACTCAGTGATGAAGGAGCCTGGCCGTTTGACCTGGCGAAAGGCCCTCTACTGCGCGTTCTCCTGCTTAAGGTGGGCATTACCGATCACGTGATGAGCCTGACGGTGCACCACACGGTGTGTGACGGACAGTCGCTGCGCACTTTGCTAGCCTCACTGACCGCGGCCTACGAGGCAAGGTTGGCGGGTGCCGTGCCGCACGCTGCCGCGAGCGACGGCCCGGTTGCGGCGCCGACAAGGGCGTCATACCGGTCGCTGGACCGGTATCCGCCAGCTTTGCTGCCCACTGACCGTCCAAGACCTAAGCGGCCGGACGGGCATGGGGCGTCGCTCAAAATCAATGTCCCGACGGCGCTGCTTGCGCGCGTCCGTGGCAGGGCGAGATTGTTGAGGACCTCTCCGTTCCTGATGTGCTGTGCGGCCTTTGCGGTTGTGCTTGCCTCGTGGACGGGGCAACGACGGTTCGCCATCTCGGTCCCCATCGCCGACCAGCACGACGAGGGGGCCGAGGACGTAGTGGGCTGCTTCATGCGGACCGTTCCTTTGAACATCGATGTTCCCGAGTCCACCCGGGTCCCGGAGCTGCTGCAAAGCCTCCGAGGTGCGCTGGAGGAGGCTTACGAGGCCCCGAGCGTAACGCGCGTGGAGGTCGACGGGCAGCCACCGCAATTGATGCTTGCCTACGACGAAGCACACTATCAGGCTTTGTCGCTGCCCCTCACCGCGATTACTCCAATGGCTGTCGACAGCAAGTCATCGAAGCTTGACCTAACGCTCTACCTGGACGAGGCGGACGAACATTACGACTGCCGGATTGAGTACTCGACTGCTCTGTTCGAGGAGGGCACGATGCACGAGTTCGGTCAAGACTTTCTCAAGACGCTGACTTGGGTTTGTGGTGAGGAGAACAGTTTCGTCGGCAAGGCATCGGATTAATCACGCGGAGCTGTTGGTCTGGCACGGTATCGGGATTAAATGGTGAAAATGGCTTGAGGCTGGCTCATTTTAGGTGCGCTGGTGTGATCCTCTCCATCGAGTTCGCGTTCGGGCTCGACGACTTCGAGGTGGCGGGCTGGCTCGATTCATATGGGACCGAGAGTTCCCCCACCTCATCCGAAATAACCTACGGCGCAGCGCGACGCGAACCGTCGACACGCTGGTGCCAGAGTTCCACAATGCGCACTTCGCTTCGCTGACCAGGCTAACGGCCGCTCGAATCGCAGCCCACGCCACTGTTCATGTGCTGAAATGAAGGAGAGCCTGTGTATTGTTTCCTTGGGAGCATGCTCGAAAGAAATGTGCGCGAGTCGGGCGAGCGCATCGCTCTTTCGGACCTGAGCAGATCGTGGACATACAGGTCGCTCGGAGCCTTCGTCGGCTATCTAGTCGAAGAGCTCAAGAGTGTGGGTCTCTCGCCGGGGGAGCCGGTGGGAATCGCCGGCCCCCGAGACGCCCGACTCTTGGCGCTGATGTACGGGGTGCTCGGGTGCGGCAACCCCGTCCTGGCGGTGAACCCCGACTGGAGCAAGAGCGATCGGGCGCGGAGGCTGCGTGCAGTCGGTGCGCGCCTGGTCCTTCGCACTGAGGCCCTCGACGCCGACAGGTTCTTAGCCGTCAACGCCGATGAACCGGACGAGGTCGATATCATGATCGTCCACGTCGACGTAGACGACGTGATGTACTCCGCCAAAGGTGAAAGCGGTCTCTGGGGATGGCAGCCCAACAGCGATGACGTCGCGTACTTCTCCTTCACCTCCGGGTCTTCTGGGGAGCCGAAGGCGGTGGCGGTGGCGCAGCGTAATGCGGCACACTACGCCACACGGCTCGCCCAGAGGCTGGACTTCAACGCTCACAACCCGCCTTCCTTTGCCCACATGACGACACTCGCGGCAGACCTCGGCCACACGACTTGGATGCTCGCCCTGGCGACCGGAGGTCGCGTGCACGTGGTCTCGGACCGGGTGGTGCGTGATCCGTACGCCCTGTGGCGGGAACTGGGGGAGCATCAGGTAACCTGCCTGAAGATCACCCCCTCCCATCTCGCGGCGCTGCTTCCTGGGCGGCCCGCTGGCACGGCCGCCTTGGATACCGTGATCATCGGCGGTGAACTGCTGTCCCGGACGCTCGCAAGTAGCGTGCTCGAGCAGGGCGTGGCACGCCGGGTAGTCAACCACTACGGCCCAACAGAGACCACAGTCGGAGCCGCCTGCTTCGTCGCCTCTGTCGCCACCGATCTTCCCCAGAACGAGGCGTCCGTTCCGATCGGCACACCCATCGGTGAGAACACTTTTAGGCTGGAGGCGGCCGCAGCGCTGGCGGGCCGGAGCGACCGGTCGATCGGAGAACTGGTGGTTGGGGGTGCCGGCGTCGCCCTCGGCTACGTCGGCATCCAGCCGGCGGGTGAGAGCGGCTTCCGGGCGGTCGGCGACGATCATGAGTACCACACGGGCGACAACTGCCGCCGACGCCCTGATGGCAACCTTGTCTTCCTTGGTCGCTCGGACCGCCAGACCAAAGTGAACGGCTACCGCGTGGACCTCGCCGAGGTCGAGCAGGTGCTCGCCCAGTGTCCTGGTGTTGCGCGCGCCGTTGTATTCGGCCGGACTGTCGATGGACAGGTGCGCCTTGTCGCAGCGGTCGCCTTAGCGCGGGAGGGGGCTGCCGACGACACACTTGCCACCATCCCGGAACGAATGTCGCGGGAACTGCCTCGGTACGCCATCCCCACCCCCGTTATTCCATTGCCAGAGTTCCCGGTCGACCCCAACGGGAAGAGAGACGACCGGAAGCTCCTGGCGATGATCGAGCAGTGGCTCGACGGCGAATCGTCAGAGGCACCGCCTTACCCTACGCACCCCGGGTCGCCCGCTACCCCTTTGGCACAAGACCTCGCCGACTTCTGGGGCACGAGCTTGGGCATCAAGAAGATCGGCCCCGACTCCGACATTGTTGCCCTGGGCGGGGATTCCATCCTCGCCATGCGCACGGTCGTCTTTCTGAAGGAGCGGGGCCATGACGTCATGGTCACCGATGTGTACGACCAGTTGACCGCGGCGCGGCTCGCTGAGGTGGCCGTCCGGCGAACGGGCGGCCCGAAAAAGGCTCCACACAGGACCGATTCATCCGCCAGGAGCGGAGCGCTGGGGCCCGCCCAGCACTGGTTTTTCAGTACCTTGCCGGGAGGTACCGTCCACTGGAACCAGGTGATGCTGCTCGCCTGCGAACCGGCCATAGAGATCGCATCACTCGGCGCTGCCCTGAGCGCAGTGCTGCGGCGTCACGAGGCTCTACGCAGGGGCGTCTCAGCGAAGGGCGTCCTGGACAATGAGTACCCGACGCTCGGCACGCTCGCCGTGACTTGGTCCTCCGTCGGGGACGACTTATCGGCGGCGGAGACGATCGCGCGAACTAGCGCCGAAATCAACCGTTCCCTGGATCCTGCCTCGGGCCGCCTTCTCCGCTGCCACGTCTTCCGTGGCGGCCCGGGTGCGCCGGACCGACTCCTGCTCGTCTGTCACCACCTCGTGATCGACACCGTTTCGTGGCGCATCTTGCTCGATGATCTAATTAGGTCGTACGAGGCCGCAATTCAGGGGACCAAGATCGCCCTCTCCGAGTCCCGGTCGTACTACGACTGGGCTGCCGCGAGCGGGATGCGAATAGCGCGCCCGGCCGCCCGGTACAAGGTTAGCGCCCACGGGGCGACCTTTATGTGGATGGCGACGCCGGCTGTGACTAGCCTCATCCTAGCGGAGTTCGGCGCAGGCCGCCGGCTTGAGGCCCTGACCGTCGCCTCGATCGCACGAGCGCTCCAGACGACTACTGGGTCAACGCGAACACGCGTCACAATTGAAACCCATGGACGTGATCAGGGCGAGCACAGCAACGCCTACCTGGATTCCGTGGGCTGGTTTACGGCAGTCAAGCAGGTACAGGTCAACTCACTCGGTGACGATATCGATCGAAACATCGCGGAAGTAGAAGAAAACGCGGCCGGGGCCCCGGTCCTGCGCTTCGACTTAGCGGACGCGGAAGCCGCGATTACGGTCAACTATCTTGGACAGTTCAGACCACCCCTAGGGCGAAACGTAAAGTGGACGTTCGGCGAGGAGTACTGCGGTCCCGCGCGCCCTCCCCACCACGACCCCATTTCCCCAATGGTGCTGACGGCGCGCCTTGTGAACGACAGACTTGTGGTTGACCTTGTCTGCACCGAGGAGATGCGCGCCGGGGGAGTGGCTAAGCGGGCGTTCGCGAGTTTCGCAAACGAGATTCAGCGCGCCGCTCGCGTGAACGAGGCTGCCCCGCCGATCCAGGAAAGCCCTCAAACTACCTCTGGAATCCCTGCCTACGCCGGCGGAATGGCACCCTTGGGGCAGGCGCGCTCGATCGTCAGGGAGACGCCAAGGGTGCTGGTCACCGGTGCGACGGGATTTCTCGGCTCCCACATTCTCGACCACTTGGTGAAGCAGGGCGCGCAGGCCGTTTGCCTAGTCCGCAGATCGAACGGACGGAGCGCGAGTGAGCGACTGGCGACAACCGACCAGGTGCGCGTCGTCGAAGGTGATTTGACCGAAGCCGCCTTCCTGCAAGAACTGACCGCCCGTGGGGTACTCGACGGCGTCGGCTCCGTCATCAATGCAGCGGCCGACGTACGTCTTGTGGCACCGCCCGACCAGTTGGCGAAGGTGAACGTACGTGGGGTGGGGAACCTTCTCGACCTGATTCGGAGATCCCGCCCGGGAACCGCCCTACACCACGTTTCGACACTGGCCGTCGCGGGGTTCCACGACAACGGGGTCCAGCGTTTTAGCGAGGCAGACTTCGATCTCAATCAGCGGTTCATGTCACCTTACGAGGCGTCGAAGTTCGAGGCGGAAAAGCTCATAAGGCAGGCGAGCGACAGTGGCACGAGGTGTTTCGTCTACCGGACAAACCATATCGCTGCCCACAGTCAAACCGGAGCATTTCAGGATAATATTGGGGATAACCGCGTCTATCAGACGCTGAAAGGCTACATCCTGGCTGGCTGTGCACCGCGCAGTCCGCACTCGACCTTCGGCTTCTCCTACGTGGACACGGTGGCCGCGGGTATCTGCCAGATTGCGTTGGCCAATGACACGCCGCCGGACGTGTACCACGTCGAAACGCCGCATTGCGTCGCCCATGACGAAGTGATCGAATGGATGCAGGCCCTCGGTTACCGCCTGAGGCTCGCCGACCGCGGCGAATTCATCGATGCTTTGGGACGTTTCAAGGGAACTGACGCCAAGAGTGCGGACACGAGCCGCGCGTGGGAGCACCGACCAATGCGGAGCGTCGTGTTCGATAACGCGCGGACGGTTTCCCTGCTCCAGAGACTGGGTGTTCAATTCGCCGCACCGACACGTTCATGGCTGCAAGCGGCACTGGAATGGGCCGTAGGCAGTGAATTTCTTCCGGCGCCGGTCTCAACCCCCACTACTCGAGGCATGGCCTCCTAATTCCACCGCCTGACGTCACGTCCGTATCAGCTTGCAACCTTGAAGGATCTTAATGAATCAGAGAATCAGGCGCTCGGCCATGGTTACCGGCGCATCATCCGGCATAGGCCTGGCCGTCTGTCGAAGGCTGGCCGGCGACGGCTACGACTTGGTTGTCAACGCTCGCGATGGCGACCGGCTGCACCAGGTTGCCGGTGAACTCAAGGCCTTTTCGGGACAGGTGATTCCGGTGGTGGGTGATGCTAGTCGGCCGGACGTCATCGCCGAGTGTCTCGAGAGGTGTGCCACAGAATTGGGTGGGGCGCCTGCGGTTGGCTTGGTGAACGCCGGCAGGGGCTTGCCCGGCACGGTCATCTCGTCAGACGAGACGCAGTGGGCTGAACTGTTTGAGATCAATGTCCTAGGTGCGCTTCGCCAAATGCGTGCGCTCGCCAACGCAATGTGCACGGAGGTCGAGACCGAGCCGGCCTTTCGCCGAACGTTCGACATCGTGGTCATAGGGTCGACCGTTGGCAGGAATGTGTCCCCGTTTAACAGCGTCTACGGCGCGACTAAGTTCGCTGTCCATGGCGCAGCCGAGGGGCTGAGGCGGGAACTCGGACCCAAGGGTATTCGTGTGTCCCTGATCGAGCCGGGAATCGTCGGCACGTCCTTCCAGGCCAACGCTGGCTACGATGCCCAATGGTTTAGCTCCTATGAGGCGGAGATCGGGCCCGTCCTGTCTCCCGATGACATCTCGGATCTCGTTCGGTTCATTGTCTCCCGACCTGCCCACGTGCATCTCAACAACGTTTCCGTCCGGCCTACCCGGCAGGACTACCCGTGATTTTCTGCTACTTGACGCGATGGAGGGGCGATCCCTTCGAGGCCAGAGCGCAGCTGGATGGGCAAAGCCACTTTTTGAAGACAATGGAAAAGGCATCTCAGGGAGGAGTGGCTCTTAATGAATCGGATAGCTGACCAGGGGATCCGCCCCGGTCGCTGGGTCGTCGTCCGGCTTAACGCGCTAGCCAAAAGCATGGCCGAGCTCCCCCCGAGTGTCCGTGCGGCGCTGCTCGCTCTCTTCGCCGTCAATGCGGCTGCCTACGTGGCCTTCCCATTGCTGGCTGTCAAGCTCGCCACTATCGATCAGCTTCCGCCTTCGCAAACCGGAGCGGTACTTACAGTCTTCCTGGTCGCCGCCCGGGGCAGCCAGATGGTCGCGGGCCCGATGGCCGATCGGTACGATCCCCGGCTGATCATGTTCGCTGCCGCACTAAGCCGGGCCGTCGGCTTCATGGGACTGGGCTTGGCATCGGAACTGCAGCTGCTGGTAGTGGCCGCCGCGCTCGCCGGCGCCGGCGGCGCATTCGAGCCACCGGTCAGCGGGCTACTCGCGGCTCAGCCTGAGCCGATCCGGAGCCGCGCGTTTGCGATGGAGAACGCGGCACTTAATTCGGGCGTTATCGCCGGGCCCGCCCTTGCAGCCATCCTGGTCATGGCCGGTACCCAGGTGCCGTTCCTGGCAAGCTCGCTGATCTTCTTCCTCATCGCGATACGGGTGCTTCGCATCCGCACCGACCGGCAACCGCCGATTGCTCACGAGCCCGGCGTTTTCGCCCATGCCCGGGTCGCGATGACCGACCGGCGTTTCCTGGTTTTCTGGCTCATCATGCTGCCGTGGTGGTTTCTCTTCGCCCAGCTCAGCATGGCCATTCCCTTGCGGTCCCATGCCCTTGCAGGAGCCGGGTGGGTAGGCGTGCTCTTTCTTGCCAACGGAACTGCCGGCATGCTGAGCATCCCGTTCGTCAAGCTGCTGCAGGACCGAATCGGGTCCCGTGCGGCCACTGTTGCCGGGCACCTGTGTATCGCTGCATCGATGGGCATGATTGCGATAAACCCATCGCCCTGGTGGTTGCTGACCTGCGTCGTCATCTTCACCGTGGGTGAGACCATGATTCTTTTCTCTACCCGGCTTATCCTGGCCTCCTTCACCGGCGAGCGCACTCGCGCCAGCTACTTTGGCCTGTACGCCGGTTCATGGGCCTTGGGGGGCGCAGCCGGTAATTTCGTCGGCGCACGAGTGGCTGTGGATCCGCTAAGCCCGGGGCCGTGGTTAGTGTTCGGCGCCACTGGCCTGCTCGCCGCTTTGATCTGCTGGGTGGTCCTCCGGCGAATTTGCTCGACCACTGAGAGCGTCTTTGAGAAGTCTGTTGTGGACGGCATTGCGGCATGACTTCTTCCGGCGGGACGGGCAGGGTGGCGCGGTGTCTGCGCGTCGTGGCTACCCCTCGGACCTGACCGATGCCCAGTGGGCGCTGATCGAGGCGCTGCTGCCGGAGCCGAATACGGACGGGCGGCGGGAGAAGCATCCTCGTCGGGAGATCGTCAACGCGATCCTGTACGTGGTGCGGGCTGGGTGTCCGTGGCGGTATCTACCGGCGGATCTTCCGCCGTGGCAGAGGTGTACTGGTACTTCACCAACCTCGAACGCATCAAGCGGTCCAAACCGGGCGGCACCTGCGAGGAGTGGCCCGAGGAACTGGGGGCCGCCTGCCACCGCAAGGCGTCGGGGGCTACCTTCCGCAACGTCTACGCCCGTATGGTCTGGGACGAGCCGTCCCCGACGATCACCACCTTGGCGTACAACTTCGGGGCGGGACGGTTCGGGCACCCCGAGCAGAATCGAGCCATCACCCTCCGCGAAGCCGCGAATCTGCAGAGCTTCCCGCCGGGCTACGAGTTCGTCGCGCCGGGGGAGCCGGTACAGTTCGCGCCACTCGGCCGGCTTATCGGCAATGCAGTGAGCCATTCCGCGCAACGTTCTGATTAGCGGTGGTGATCATGTGGTGCGGTCGTGGTCGGTGTGGAGCAGGACGAGTGCGGCGGCCACGATCTTGCCGATGCGCCATGGGTCGAGGCTGATGTTGCGCAGCGCCTTGAATGTGGTCTTGAGCAGGGAGTTTCCGCGTTCGCCGATGGCTCGCAGGCTGTTGTGGGCTTTGTTGAACTGCTGCTGGATGGCGGTGAGCTGGCTGTGCTTCGGTTTCTTGAACGCCACGGTGATGGTGCGGGACTCGCCTTCGTAGCCCAGGTCGTCGAGGGGTCGCAGGTCAGCGCCGGCCTCTCGTAGGCAGGGCAGGAGTTCGGGGTGGGTGCGTAGTGCGGTGGTGTCGTGCTCGCGGCCGACGTACGGGCGAGGTCCAGATGGGCCAGCCGTCGCCGACGGTGATCACCTGGATGTTGCCGCGATGGTTGTCGTGCTTGGCCGACCACCAGAGATCCACGCCCGGTGTCGGTCCGGGGGTGCGGCACCGGTCGGTCTCGATCAGTGTGCCGTCGATGTTGACGTGGGAGTAGCCGGCGGCCTTGGCGGCGAGGAGGGCGCCATGCAGGCTGGGCGCCTGCGCGGCGAGCACGGTGATGGCCTCGTGCAGGTAGTCGTAGCCGGTGGACACGCTGATCCGGTTGTCGGCGGCGAGTTGCGTGACCCGGGTGCCGTCGTAGAACAGCGCAGGGCCAGGCTCGCCTGGTCACGGCAGGTCAGCGACCGGGTTCGGGCCCGGGTGCCGCGGCGGATGCGTTCGGCGTCCAGCAGCCCGGCCAGGCGGCTCACCGTCTCCTCACGTACCGGGAGCGCAGCGGTGTATGTGACACTCATGTCGACGCAGGACCTCTATGAAGTTGATCTGTGGAAGGACCACTTCGTATCGAGGTTCTGCGTCTTCGCTTCGTACCGGACCTGATCTGGTGCGTCCGACGCCTACCCGGCATTCCGGACAGCTACTGACTGCTACCACCCGCTTGCGCGGAATGGTGCAGTGGCTAACTCAGCACGCCCTGCAGCGGGTGGGCTAGCCGGTCCGAGTTCCGCCCAACCCGCTGCGCCGTGCCCGGCGACGCCGCCACACTCAGCGGCTTTCTGTCGACCATCACGGGACCCGTTGTCCTGGCCGGCCACTCCTACGCGGCGGCGATATCACCAACGCCGCGACGGGCAACAAATATCAAGGCCCTGGTGTACATGGACGCCTTCGCGCCCGACGCGGGGGAGATTGTCTTCCCGCTCAGCCGCGCCGACTCGGCTCTCGTGGTGGACCCGGCGATGGTCTTCGACTCCTTGCCTTTATTCCGGGGCGCCCGCCGGCGACGTAGACGTACCTCAAACGCACCACGTTCCTGATCTTCGTCGCCACCGGAGTACCGGCCGACGCGGCCGGACTGCTCCACGCCGCTCAGCGCCCGCTGGCGTTGAGCGGCGGCAACCAACCCTCGCGGCGCACCGGCCTGGAAGGCCATTCCGTCCTGGTACCTGGTCGGCACCAAGGGCGAGATCAGCACACCCGCGGCGCAGCGGTTTATGGCTTCTCGCGCTCACGCCTGTACCGTGCAGGTCCGCGCCGGGCACCCTGTCCCCTGTGCACCACCCGAGCGGCCCTGCTGCAGCTCTACGGCCGCAACGGCCGACGATCGTCAGCCCCCACCTTCACCGCCGCATTCGGACAATTGAGCGATGCTGCCGGCGTCAGCGCCCGGTGGACACGATGTTTGAGGAGCGCCCCTTCTGCTCGTCGCGCTTCAGGCGCTTCGCAGTCTGCTTCTCCTTGATGGTCTTACCCTTTTTCTTGACGTTCGCCTTGGTCGTCGAGTCCTTGGACATGATCGAACCTCCTGGAGCAGGTCGGTGAACGTGCAGCGTGTTACTCGCCTAATCGTGGCGTGCAGGTGACGGAAGACCCGCGCGGCGTGCGCGAAGTCTTCCCTGCACGCCGACCCTACGCTGTTCGAGCTCTTGCCGACGTTGGGAGTCCATCGCCGGTGGTGGGCAATGGTTCGTGTCGCCTCACCGACACGAACCCCCTTCCCTACGGTAGGCGGGTCGCGATGGGTCGTTTTATTGGTGACGGTAGGTCCCATGGTGGGGGAGTGGGGTGCGGCGGGGTCCTGGCGACCGCTTGTCGGCCTGCCCCCGTTTACCCCCCGAAAACCCCGTCTGCGGATGACAACCAGTGACAAGACGCGATCACCACTTGATCGTGTCTGTGCAGCTCAGCGCCCATTTCTGACGGCTAATGACAAGGTCGGGGCGGCTACGGTTGGTAACAAGGGGTCGTCGGTTCGAATCCGGCCGTCCCGACAGACAAAAAGCCCTGACCAGCGGAAACGCTGGTCAGGGCTTTAAGTTTGTCTAGCTGCGGGGAGAAGCGAGCTTCCGCAAGCGATCAGGAATTACTTCGTCGGTCTTTCAGTTGCTTGGGCGGCGGAGCATTGTTCCTGGCTGGGGGAAGGCGAGCCGCAGGGTGTGTGCGGTGAGTCGGATGCCCCACCAGGTGAGGGCGGCGAGGTAGCCGACGATGAGTGCACCTGTGGTGTCGGTGGTGAATACGAGGGCGTAGCCGATGGCGAGGCCTGGTGCGGTGATGGCGCGGATCATGCGGCTCCGGCTCATCGTTAGGGCGGTGGCTATGCCGACGAGGGCTGCGCCGATGCTGCCGGCGATGCCGGCAATGTTGTTCGTGGAGATGGGAGTCGTCAGGGTCAGTGCTGCGCGCATGAGGTAGATACCCGCGGTGGCGGTGATCGCGTGGGTGATCGCGGGGCGGGTCATGGCCAGCCAGCTGGGCAACGCGTCTGCGGGGAGGCGGGGTGCGGTCGCCGCGATGAGGGCGGCGCAGGCAGCCAGCGGTAGGGCGGCGCCGAGGGTCCATTTCAGGTAGGGGGTGTAGTCGAATCTGACGGCGGTGCCGGTGGCGAGGCCGTAGAGCGCGGCGGTGATGGCGCCGCCGACGGTGGCCGTCAGGTATCCGCGTCGGATGAGGCTGCCTGTTGTGGGTTCGGGTGTTGAGGCGGCGGGCGTTGCGGCGAGCCAGGTGGTGGGTGCCAGGTGCGCCACGGTGAATGCGGTGAGCATGACGAGTGCGCCGGCGGCGCCGAGTTGCGGTAGTGAGGTGCGGACGCCGACGACCCAGGTGCTGTAGGTGGAGATGTAGGCGGTGAGTACGGCTTGCAGGAGCAGGGCCAGCGAGCAGGCACCGAGGAGCAGGGCGCCGGTGAGGTCGCCGACGCGTAGGCGGACTCGGGGTAGCCGTGCGGCGGCTGCTCGGCCTGGTTGGTGGGTGGTGGTGAGCGAGAGGGCCCCGTCCGCGAGGGCGTGGGGGTGGTCGATGAGGGTGGGGATGATGCCGGCGGCTGCGGTGAGTCGGTCGGTCAGCGCGGGTATGCCGAGGGCCGCAGTGCCAGCCGAGACAGCACGACGAGTACGCCCTGCGGCTGACCGCCGCCCTGCAGGACCCGGACGTCCGCAACATCGCGCTGACCGGTTGCTACGGCGCGGGCAAGTCGAGCATCCTGAAGGCGTTCACCGACCACCACACCGGACGAGGTCTTAACCTCTCCGCAGTGGTGTGGACACAGGACGGTTCGTGGCGGCCGCCGGGTGTGCGCCACCGGCGAACCGCCTGGCAGCTGGTGGGATTGCTGCGGGAGCGGGGCGACCTTGATGAGCTGCGTCGGCGCGCTGACGCCGGGGACAGCGCCGCCGCACGGCAGCTGGCGGAAATGTTGCGGGAGCGGGGCGACCTTGACGGGGCAGTGGCGGTGCTGCGTCGGCGCGCTGACGCCGGGTACCTGCAGCTGGCGGAATTGTTGCGGGAGCGGGGCGACCTTGACGGGGCACTGGCCGTGCTGCGTCCGCGCGCTGACGCCAGGGACAGCGCCGCCGCCCGGCAGCTGGCGGAATTGTTGCGGGAGCGGGGCGACCTTGACGAGCTGCGTCGGCGCGCTGACGCCGGGGACAGCTACGCCGCCGAGCAGCTGGCGGAATTGTTGCGGAAGCAGAGCAGCTAACTGGGCGTTTGGATGTTGTTTGTGACTGGTTAGCGGGGTTCGGTAGGCCGGCTGGCCGGCCGGTACGTCGGTCGTGTCGCGGCTCCTGACACGGTTCGCCCCGCTTGATGCCGTTGCGATATGCCAGTTTGGTGCCGCAGATCGTGTCTGGTTCCGAAAGAGCCGGAGATCGTCGGACTGTGTGTGCGCCTGCCAGGCTGAGGTCCACAGTAGATCTAATGGATGGTTGAGCGACCCGCCTATCCGTCCGACCTGTCCGGCGCCCGCTGGGCGCTGATCGCACCACGACTAACCACCTGGCGTCAGGCTCGCACCGACGCTGGGATCGGCGGACGCACCGCCACCCACGACCTTCGCGAAATCGTCAACGCGATCCTCTACGTCAACCGCACCGGCATCGCCTGGCGCTACCTGCCACACGACTTCCCGCCCTGGCAGACCGTCTACGGCTACTTCACCGCCTGGACCACCGACGGGATCTTCACCCAGCTCAATTACCAGCTCACCGGCCTGGTCCGCACCAAGGCTGGACGCGCGGTGCAAACCTCAGCCTGCGTCATCGACACCCAAAGCGTGAAGACCTCCACCAACGCGCCCCTGCCCACGCAAGGCATCGACGCCGGCAAGAAAATCGCCGGACGCAAACGCGGCATCATCACCGACACCCTCGGCCTACTCCTCGCCGTGGTCGTCACCGCGGCCAGCACCAGCGACAACACCATCGGCATCGATCTCCTCAACCAGGCCAAGACAACCCACCCGATCCTGGCCAAGACCTGGGTCGACGCCGGCTTCAAGACCAAGCTCATCGAACACGGCGCCACCCTCGGCATCGACGTCGAAGTCGTCACCAAAGACCCACAGGTCAAAGGATTCTCCGTGGTCAAACGCCGCTGGGTCGTCGAACGCACCCTCGGCTGGATCATGCAACACCGACGCCTCGCCCGCGACTACGAAGCCCTACCCGACAACTCCGCCAGCATGATCCGCATCGCGATGATCGACAACCTCACCAAGCGCGTCACCGACGAAACCACCCCAACCTGGCGAGACACCTGAAGACAGCATCACACACAAAATACGTGAACCAGACGCCCTCTTGAGAGTCCGCATGTGCGATCGACGCCAGGGCTGCGGGGCATGCTGACGCAGATTGGTTTGGCGTTGGCTGACCCGGCCGGTTCCCGGTTGGCGTCGGTGATCGGGGGCGCTGCCGGTCGCGACACGTTGCTTCAGCGGCCCGCAAGTTGCACGTGGTCGACTGCCCGGTCCAGCAGCATCTGGAGTTTCTCCTGGGCGGGCGGTTCGTAGTCGTTGTCGCCGCGGGTGAATTGGACGGTCACGACGACATTCGCGTGCCGGGCCCGTAGTCGGATGTTCGAGGGGTGTGCGTCGTCCGGCGGGAAGGCGGCGACGTGCCCTTCAGCGCCGGCTTTCTCCGGCAGGTCCCACACGGCGTACCCCTCCGCGCGGTCACGGCCGCGGTGCTCGGCCAATTGGGCGGACGCGCGGCGGATGCCGGAGGTCCGCGTGTTGCTGGACAGCAGTTCGTAGTTCAGTTCGAGGCTGCCCGCACTGTCGAGAAGAAACACCTGATAGTTGACCGCACATTGGCTGCCTGTTTCCGGGGTCCTGCCGTTAGAGACGATTTGCCGTCGTGTCAGCACCGACCCGGGATTCCACACATGCTTGGCGGTCTCGTCGTCGAGGACGTCGCAGGCTCGGGGCAGCGTCACGGCTTGCGGACCGGTGGCCCAGGTCCAGGGCCGGTCCACCGCCGACAGCAGGATCGCGATGACCGCGACGGCCACGAGGGCGCCCCGGGCGGCCGTGGCGCGTGACGTCGACAGGACCGGCGCGGGGGAGCCCCACCGCTCACTCCAGCGGCGGATGGTCTGCACTCCGTCGCGGAACTCCACGTCCCTGGCGAAGACGTCGGTACGCGGACTCGGCAATGTCAGCCGGTGCAGCATGGCGGTGTCGGCCCGACGCAGCGACACGGTCCGGCCGGTCAGCGTCGGGCGAACCTCCATCGCCAGGATCGACGGCCAACGCACCCGCGTTACCCCGAACCGGCGTACCCGTACTCCGTCCCGGCTCAGTTCGGTGAACCCCCATTGGGAGGTCACCACCAACCGGAGGCCGACGACGACCAGCCACATCCCGGCGAATAGCATGGACAGCACGATCCGCTGCCAGCCGAGCCAGACCAGCGGTACCGCGAGGATAAGCGGAACCAGGGCCAGGAGCCCGAGCCGCCGCCGGGGACGAAACAGCAACGGGGCCGGCAGGGGCGGGGCCGGCGGCGGGGGTGGTGCGTCGGTACGACGGCGGGCCAGCACGAACCGGCCCTGTGCGCCAAACACCCACCGGCAGGGGGTCTGCCGCGGATTGTCCTCGCGTACCGCGTCGAACACGAAGTCGTAGATCTCGTCGACGGTGATCTCACCATCGCGATTCGCATCGGCTGCCCCGGACTCCAGCCCCTCCACCAGCGCCCGGGTGAACACTGATGGCCGCGGCTCGATCGTCTCGCTCAGCGCGCCGTCCTCGAACGCGTACTCGATGGCGGACGAGGCCGTGATGATGATCAAACCGCGACCGCGGAACCTCTCCTGGACGTGCACCGTCTGGTCAGCGCGCAGCACCATTCCCCGTGGGAACGCCCCGCTGTAGCAGCAGTCGAGCACCAGCACGACCCGGCGCGAGCGGCTGCGCTGCACGCACGAACTAATTAGGTCGGCTGTGATCGCGGTGGTCGCCAGGTCGTCCAGACGGGTGTCCTGGGCGGCGAGATACAGCGCGCCGGTGGCGTCTTTCAGCCCGTGACCGGAGAAATAGAGTACAAGCATGTCGTCGGGCCGGCGGTCGGCGAAGAACCGCTCGATCGCCGCCACCGTCGAGGCCGTCGGCTGGTCCAGCAACGCTTGCGTGTCGAACCCGCCGATCTCGGGATCGCCGAGGGCCCCGGCCAGTGCCGCCGCGTCACGCGAAGGCGCGCGCAGACCGCTCAACCTGCTGTCGTCGTAGCGGGAGTTGCCGATCAGTAGGGCCTCACGAGCCATCTGTCACCTGCCCGGCGTGCCGTCGCACGAACAGCTCGACCAGTTGGCGCGTCTCGGCCACCGTCGCCCCGGTTATCTCCAGCCGGTCCCCGGCGATCTCCACCACGACCGCCCGGCTGATCGAGTTAGGCAGCCACGCTCTGATCGTGTCGAGCGCGGTGGTCAGCAACTGCGGCGACGAGGAGATGGTCAGCGCGATGACGCCCAGGATCTCGGGCAGGCCCTTCGCGCCGTCCCGCCCGTCTGCTGGGGAGAGCGGTGTGACTAGCGACAGTCCACCGAGGTCTGCCAGGGCGCGGCCGAGCGACGCCATCTGCTGCTCGACCTCGATCGCTTCGAAGTCGCCCGGCATGTCGAGTGTCACCACAAGCCGGAGCCCTCCGCCATCGGTCATCGGCCCTCCAGGTTCCTCGATCACCTCGTTCGATATCGAGCAAAGGATATCCCTGCACCGCACGCGCCAGCTGCGGCCGTGCTGCCGCACCAGGCTCGCGTGGCGACCAAGTTCACTTCGGTCCACGACGCCTGGTCGGCGACCGCCTGCAAGGCTCGCATCGTTACCAATCATGTGGCTCCTGGAGGTCAAGGACCCCGCAGACATCTTCGTCACCCCAGAGATTCGCCGGGCCGGTTGGTCGTGGCAGCCTGTTGGGGTGACCTTTCTGCTTCCGACGGGGGACTGTACAAATAACGGCTGATCGACCGATCAGGGTCTGTGGATCTAACGGTGTTTCCGGCCTGACCCGCCAGGCGTTGTGCCTGGTGAGGAGGGTGCCGTTATGACCGCGACACTGAATGACCAGACCGGAGGCAAGAAGCGGCCCGAGCCGTCGGCGGAGGCGAAGGTCGCCGCTGAGCTGGTCCGGGCAGCGAAGGAACAAGGGCTGTCGTTGACCGGCCCGGACGGGCTGCTGAAGCAGTTGACCAAGACGGTCCTGGAGACCGCGCTGGACGAGGAGATGACCGAGCACCTCGGCTACGAAAACATGACCAGGCCGGCGCCGGGTCGGGCAACGTCCGCAACGGGACCCGGTCGAAGACGGTGCTGACCGACAGCACCGGCCCGGTGCAGATCGACGTGCCGCGGGACCGAGCGGGCACGTTCGATCCGCAGATCGTGCGTAAGCGGCAGCGCCGGTTGTCGGGCGTCGACGAGGTCGTGTTGTCGCTGTATGCCAAAGGGTTGACGACCGGGGAGATCTCGGCGCACTTCGCGGAGATCTACGGGGCTTCGGTGTCGAAGGAGACGATCTCGCGGATCACCGACAAGGTGATAGAGGAGATGACCGACTGGTTGCATCGTCCTCTGGATGAGATCTACGCCGCCGTGTTCATCGACGCGATCGTGGTCAAGGTCCGCGATGGGCAGGTCGCGAACCGGCCGTTCTACGCCGCGATCGGGGTCACCCTCGACGGGGGAGGACATCCTCGGCCTGTGGGCCGGCACCGGCGGGGAGGGCGCCAAGTTCTGGATGAGCGTGCTGACCGACCTGCGTAACCGGGGCGTGAAGGACGTGTTCTTCCTCGTCTGCGATGGCCTCAAGGGCTTACCGGAGGTCGTGACGAACGTGTGGCCCCGCACGGTGGTGCAGACCTGCATCATCCATCTGATCCGCAACACGTTCCGGCTGACGTCCCGCAGGTATTGGGATGAGTTGAAGCGGGACATCAAACCGATCTACACCGCCGTCAACGCGCAAGCGGCAAGGGCGGCGTTCGACGACCTGGCCGACAAATGGGGCGACCGGTATCCGGCGGTGATCCGCCTGTGGGACAACGCCTGGGCGGAGTTCATCCCGTTCCTCGACTACGACCTGGAGATCCGCAAGGTCATCTGCTCCACGAACGCGATCGAGTCGTTGAACGCCCGCTACCGGCGGGCGGTCAAGGCCCGCGGCCACTTCCCGAACGAACTGGCCGCGTTGAAGTGTCTGTACCTGGTGACCCGGTCTCTGGACCCCACCGGGGACGGCAGGACCCGATGGACGATGCGCTGGAAACCCGCGTTGAACGCCTTCGCCATCACCTTCAGCGACCGCTTCCCGGCCGCTGAAACCTACTAACCAAGATCGCCGGAAACACCGTTAGCGAGACAGCCCCCCGGGGACAGGGTCTGTCAAACGAACGGTGTAACTCGGGGTTGTTGACGCCTACTTGCGGCCTGCGGACAGGCGTCCTTCGAAGGCGATGCCGAAGGCGTTGAGGGCGGGTTTCCAGCGCATGGTCCAGCGCCGGGGGCCCTGCCCGGTCGGGTCGAGGCTCATCACGGCGAGGTAGACACACTTGAGCGCGGCGGCCTCGTTGGGGAAATGGCCGCGGGCCCGCACGGCCCGCCGGATGCGGGCGTTGACAGACTCGATGGCGTTGGTGGAGCAAACGACGGTGCGGATCTCGGCGTCTCAGGCCAGGAACGGCACGAACTCCGCCCACGCCTGCTCCCACAACCGCACGATCGCGGGATACTTTCCGCCCCAGGCCTCGACAAACTCGGTGAACCGAGCCCTGGCGGCGGCTTCGGTGGGAGCGGTGTAGACCGGCCGCAACGCTTTGGCGATGGCGTCCCAGTGCTGCCGCCCGGTATACCGGAACGACGCCCGCAGCAGGTGGATCACGCACGTCTGCACGACCGCTTCCGGCCACACCTCACCGATCGCATCGGGCAAGCCTTTGAGCCCGTCGCAGACCACCATGCACGCGTCGGCGACGCCGCGATTCTTCAGCTCCGTCAGGACCTGCAGCCAGAACTTTGCGCCCTCGCCGCCGTCGCCGGCCCACAGGCCGAGGATGTCCCGGGTGCCCTCCACGGTGACGGCCAGGGCCAGATAGATGGGCCGGTTGGCGACCTTCCCATCGCGGATCTTCACGTGCACCGCGTCGAGGAAGATCACCGGGTAGACCGGGTCCAGGGGCCGGTTCTGCCACTCCGTCATGCCCTCGACGACCTTGTCCGTGATCGTGGAGATGGTCTGCCGGGACACCTCGGCGCCATATACCTCGGCCAGGTGGGCCTGGATCTCCCCCGTGGTCAGTCCCTTGGCGGACAGGGAAATCACCATGTTGTCCACCCCGGACAACCGGCGCTGACGCTTCTTGACGATCTGCGGGGCGAAGCTGCCATCGCGATCCCGCGGCACGCCGATCTCGACCGGGCCGACGTCGGTCAGCACCGTCTTAGCCCGCACACCGTTGCGGGAGTTCCCGCTGTTCCTGCCCGCCGGATCGCCCTTGTCATAGCCCAGGTGGTCGGTGATCTCACCCTCAAGCGCTGACTCCAGGACACGCTTTGTGAGCTGTTGCAGCAGCCCGCCATCGCCGGTCAGCTGCAAGCCGGCCGCACGGGCCTGCTCCACGAGCTGGGCGACCAGCTCCGCGTCGACACCATCCGCCGGCTGTCCCGGCCCGTTCTTCGCCACCGCGGCAGTATCCACGGCGGCCATCGATCCATCGGACATCACGTGCTGCTCCTTGATCAGGAGTTACACCGTTCGTCTTACAGTCCCCCTACGGCGGGGCGTACCTCGGCGCGGACGGCAGCATCGCCGCGGAGCTGGAGAGCTGGCTCAACGAGCGCGAGTTGGACGTCCAGGAGACGACCCTTAGCAACTAACGGGACGTCATCCGCTGCTACGTGGTCCCGCACATCGGCGGACGGCAGCTCTACGCCCTCGACAAGCGGGTCATTCACGACCCCTACAAGAAGCTGCTGAAGAGTTGCGGCAAGAACGGCGGCCGCTGTCGCCGACCACCGTCCGCATCGTGCACCGGATCATGATCAAGGCACTGGGCGACCTCGGGGTCAACGTCGACGGTTTCCAGCGGCGGGAACTCCAGCAGATCGCCGAAGTGCTCACCGCCGATGTCCCAGTTGAGGTAGACCATCACCGCGTACCGGCCGTTGTGCTGTGGCTCGATGGCGACCCAGCGGATGCTCGATGTTCGCCTTGGACGGTGGGGCCGAGGACCTGCTCGATTGCGGCCGGCTTCGGCCACTCCTCCCTCGGCGGCAAACCACCCATCAGCTGCGTCATCAAAGGATCCCTACAGCTAACGCGCGCTCCGGGGCGCCCGAGCCGGGGCACGCACGCCTGTCACTGAGATCTACACTCCACGCTCGTGCCGACGAAGACGACGACGCCAAGCAGGTGTCCGGCCTGTGCCCACGACCTGATCCTGCTGGAGGCGGGGGCGCTCTCCTGGTGCCCTGCCTGTCGGTGGAACCTGGACGTGTACGACCCCGCCCTGGCTCCGTGGCGCGGCACCAGGATGATCGGCCGGTGGGGGTTCCGGCGAGGGCTGGAGCTCGACCGGGCGACGCAGGAGCAGCTGCTGGCCGACCCGGAGGCACGCCCGGCTGGGACGTCCTTGGGTGAGGTCTGGCTGTTGGCGGTCTCCGTGGTGCTGGCCCTGCTGGGGATGGCCGCTGTGGGCTACCTCGTCTGGCTCGTCGTGGCCAGCGACCTGCCGCCTGGGGTCCGGCTGGCCCTGGCGATCCCCGCTGTGCTCATCTTGCTGCTGGTCAAGCCCTCGTTCGGGCGGGTGCCCAAGTATGGCGTGATCACCGAGCGCGAAGCCCCGCAGTTACACCGTCTGGTGTGGGAGGTCGCCGATGCCGCCGGGACACCGGTTCCCGACGTGATCTGTGCAGACCTGAGCCTCAACGCTGGTGTCGCCCGGCTGGGCTGGCGCCAGCGGTCGATGCTCGTCATCGGGATCCCCCTGTGGGTGATGCTGCCGCGGCCGGCTCGGGCTTCGCTTCTGGCCCACGAACTGGGTCACCTCGCCAACGGCGATCCACTTCGGGTACGGAGGACCCTGCTGGCGAGGACTTTCGGCACCCGGGCAGTAGCGGCCACCGGTGGGCGAAACCCCTGGCGGCGGGCCGTTCGCGCGACGGACTCGCTGGCCGAGCAGGGGAGCGGGACCTTCGTCCTCCTCGGGATGATCGTCCATGGAATCGTCGCTCTGGCCAATGTCGCCGGCGCGACCGCGCAGCTGCTCGTCGACAGCGTGGCGATGCCCGACAGCCGCCGCGCCGAGTACCGGGCCGATCTGATCGCCCGCCGGGTCGCCGGCAGCGCGCCCTTCCTCCGATCCTCCGAGACGGTCCTGCTCGCCGGCCGGATCTGGCAAGACTTGTGGCATCTGGCGCCGCGCATCGACGGCGGGCAACTGGAGGCGATGGCTGCTGAAGCCCGGAAACGCCTGGCCGCCCACCTGCCGCTGGCCCGTCAGCTCAGCCGGCGAACCACCGACCTGTGGAGTACCCACCCGGGCGAAGACCAGCGGATGCGGCTGATCGAGGCCCTGCCAGGCGTCGACGGAGTTCTTTGCGTCGACGACATCCGTTGGGCCGAGATCGACGCTGAACTCGCGCCGTGGCGCCGCGCCGCACACAACGCCCTCCTCGGAACCCGGGACCGGTTCTGAAGAGCTTGCGCCACCCGGGCAGGCCCGGGGTGCTCGGTCCGAGCCTGGCCGGGTGATGTCCGTCAATCCGGCCCAGCAGGGCTGATGGGGGTCATCTGGGCGTGAGCTGTAGGTCACCATGAACGACGACCATGGACTTGTGGTCGACGTCGCCCCTCGGACAAAAACCATTGCCCCACGGTGCGCGCTGAGATCGATTGCAGCGCGCACCGTTTGCGTCTCGGGTTGGGAGATAAGCCGGAGTCCGAGTTGGCGGTAGACCTCGGCCTTGTCGCCGGGACCGGCGTCGCCGAGCACGGCGGCGATGTCGCCGAGCGCGGTCACCAGGGTCGTGATTTCTGCTTGGCTCATCCGGCGCGGGGCGATGCCCGCGTTCGCGCGTAGATCTGCTTCCGCACGGGCGCGGCGCGCTCGGCCTGGGTCTGCGCGATCCAGCCGGTGACAACCGCCGGGTCGGCACCAGCGTCGAGGGCGGCCGGGTAGCGCTCCAACGTGGCGTCGCACTCGGTGATGATCCTCTGAGCTGCTGTGCCCGCTGCGGGCGAATGATCTAAGGGCTGGGCGTCGGCCATCGCGGTGATCGCCCGAATCGGGCTGCGGGAGCGCGCGCTGGTCCAACCTAAGCACTGGGCCGGCAGCTGACGATCGGTCTGCGGGCCGTTGCGAGCCCGGTTTGGGGGAGCAGGGTGGGAGCAGCCGACGACGCCTCGGCGCGAGCGCGGCTCGAGGTACCGGCTGATGGACCCACGGTCACCGCCGGCCATCACCAACCAGGCCCGACCGCACATCGTCGCCTGCGCCCAGACCGGTTCCTGAAGCGCTCCAAGATCGTATCGTCGCCCGACCGCCTCCCGGTCGCTGTCCGCCTGATAGAAGTGGGCGTCGGATAGCACCCCGGGCCTGCCTTTGGTGGATTGTGGCGGCGTACGAGGTGGGCAGCCTCACCTCCACTGAGGGCCGATCCGGATGATTGGAGTGCGGGGTGGCCCTGGAGGACAAGCTGGCCGGTTGGACCGTTCCGGACAGCGAGACCGAGCAGGACAAACAAGATCGCACGGAGCGCTGATCCGAGGAGGAACTGTTGCTCGATGCGTTGGGCGATCCGTGGGTATAGCGGGTTAGGAGCCGGCACCAGTCGGGGTGAGGAAGACGAATCGGATCGCCGGGTTACGCGCGGTGAGCCGCCGTCTGGCCTCGTCGGCCACGTCCTCGATGTCAGCGGCCCTGACGCGGTCGGCAAAGTCGATCTTCGCGACAACGAGAATGTCGTCGGGACCGAGCTGCAGGGTCAGCAGCTCCACGATGCCGTGCACGTGTGGCAGGGCGGCCAGTTCCCGGCGAATCTCGTCCTGAACTGGCTCCCTTGCTGACCGGCCGACGAGCAGGGCGAGGTTGTTGCCGGCCAGAATGGTGGCCACCACGAGGAGCAGTACACCGATGGCGACCGATGCGATGCCATCCCAAACCGGGTCACCGGTCAGCTCGGCGAGCCCCAGGCCTGCACCGGCCAGCCCCAGGCCGATCAGGGCTGCGCTGTCCTCCAGGAACACCGCCTTGATGGCGGTGTTGGGCGTGCGCCGCAGGACCCTAGCTGGACTGATGGCCCAGCGCCTGGCCCGGCGCCGTACCTGCCGCACCGTCCGCAGCAGGGACATCGACTCCAGGACGAAGGAGACGGCCAGCACCGCGTACGAGACGAAGTAATCTCCAGTCTCTTTGGCCGATGCGATGACGTGCACGCCGTGGGTGATGGAGAAGCCGGCGCCGCTGACGAAGGTGAAGACCGCGGCGAGGAGGGCCCAGATGTAGCTCTCCCGACCGTAGCCGAAAGGGCGCTCGGCGTCGGCCCGGCGGCCGCCGCGACGCAGCGCCACGAACAGCAGTACCTCGGTCGTGGTGTCGGCGAACGAATGCGCGGCTTCCGACAGCACGGCCGCCGAACCCGAGAGCAGACCGGCAACCACCTTGGCCGCAGCGACAGCGACGTTGACGAAACCAGCCACGATCACCGTGCGGACGCTCTGCGACTGCCCGTCCGATTCGGTCATAAAGACAGGCTATGGGCCGCGTGTCGGCCGGGCGGACAAACCGACAGGCACACGCGGTGCTCGGCCGGAGAGTCGCCCTGATAATTGCTATTGCGGTCGCCTGAAGCGGCAACCGGTGTGGCGTCCTGATTCCCCGCGGAGTGCTCCGCGGTTCTGCACGCCAGTAGACAAAGCTCTATGTCGCCTGGCAGGGGGAGTGTGCGCAGGTCAAGGCGGCTGGGTGCAGGTTGGCGAAGAGGTTTCCGCGCCCGAAGCGCTCATCGACGCCGGACGGGAACGAGGGTCTTGACCTGCGGTGATGCGGTCGAGGGGTGCGACCTGACCTTCCAGAGATGATCGAAGTTGTCATCTGCTTGCCTCGCAAGGTGTGGTTCCGGGTGTCGATCTGGCCGCCAGCTCAGGCGTCGCCGTCTGGCTCGGTGTAGCCGTGTCTGAGTAGCGCGGCCCGGAGCTGGTTTTGCCACGTCTTCTCATCGGCGTTGCGCCATCGGTGCTGGCGTGTGCATTGCCAGTTCGGCGGCGGTTCCTCGGGGAGGAAACACCCGCCGAGTGCAAGGTCGCCGTCGGCAGCGGCATTTCTCGCTTCTGTGACCGGTAGGCCGAAGAGCAGTGGGACGCCCGTCGTGTGGCACTCGGGGCAGGCTGGAATCACCTCGCCACGGTACCGATCCTGCGGCGTCTACGCGGGCGGACCGCGGACGGGTCGAACCAGGAAGCTGGCTGGGGGAACGGATCGTATGAAGCCGACGTCATGTGCGGGTAAGGAACCGTTGGTTGGCCCGCCTGCCAATTGGGAGCAGATTAGGTGCAGGTTGGAGAAGCGGTCACTGCGCCCGAAGTGCTCACCGACGCCGGACAGAGGCGAGGGCTTTGACCTGTGGTGATGCGGTCGATCGGTGCGCCGTGAGCTCCCAGTGGAGGGCGAAGTGGTCAGGTGTCGCTGCTCCCAGGGTGGCTGGCGCCGGCGGGCGTCTCGGGTCGCCTAACGCCGCGCCTGCAGGTGCGGTGTGGATCGATGTAGAGCGTTGCGGGTGAGCGGGCTGAAGCCCGCCGCGGGCCCGTCATTTGAGACACCGATCCCACGGGCATCGTCCTGAGCAGGCCCTTCAGGCTGGAGACCTCTTCGGCGAATCCGAAGGCGTCAGCGCTGGCGCCCCCGCGGAGGGGGTGGGGCGGCGTCCGCTCATGTTGAGATGAGGGAGGCGTTCGTATGGTGAGTCACCGCAGTGCTGCTGCGAGTTCGGCGGCGTTGTCGAACGCGGGTGCCGCCCTTTCGGATTCGTCTTCCGTGAGCGTGACGGACTGGGCGCGGGCCAGCATCTCGGCCGCAGTCTTTGGATCGTGCAGCACCATCGCGAGTTCGGCGCGGTAGACCAGGACCTCGACCTGCTCGACCGGGTCGTCGTCGGCTTGCGGGCGGGCCAACGCGCTGTCGAGGATCCAAACGGCCTGTCCGACGCTTCCCCTGGAATCGGCCTGCACGACAGCATTCGCTAGGGCCTTGGCCAGCCGCCCGGCAGGCGTGGCGGCCGGCATGGGCGCGGTGGCGGCGTTCCGAAAGACGCGGATCCAGTTGCCGCCTGGGTCGATGACGCTGAATCCGCCCAACCCGTCGGCGTTCTTCCGCGCCCTAGGCCGGGTCATCCGCGGCGTTCCGGACACCAGTACCTTGCCGTACGCGGCGCGCATGCCGGCTGCGAATGCCCGATGTAGTCCCTCGATGTCCGAGGTGAGTACGAGACAGGAGCCATAGGACTGCTCCGAGTCGAACCCGGCGATCTCGAAGAACTGCAGATGCAGGTCTTCCCGCTGCACCCCCACACACGCGTTGGGCTTGCGTTGCTTGTACGTGGTGCGGAAACCGAGAACTCCGTAGAAGGTTTCGATGTCGTCAATGGATGCGCACGGCAGCAGGGGAACGGTCACCTCGTTGGTCATGCCTTCTTCCTAAGCGTCGCAGGGTGTCCGTCGCACATGGAAATAGCCGATCATCGCCTTCGGTCATCCGATCGGCTGATGACCCAGGACGCAACGCTGCCCAGCCGAGCCATCGGCGGTGCCTTCCTGCCTGCCATATGTCTCGCCAAGATCAGGCGCCCCGGATCTGCCGCCGACCGTGCGCGGCGGCGCACAAGTAACGGGTGGACGTAGCATGGTTCGGCGGGTCTGGTGGCGCGGGTCGTCTCGGCGGTCGTGAGCCAGCGCCCTCCAACTCTGGAGATTTCGGCCGCCGGGCTCCTCGTGTCAACTAGCCCGGACTGTGTCAGCTTCCGGCGGACCGGACATCGGGCCTTCAGAACGGCCGGCTGGAACGCGCCTAGCGCCAGCCGTTCGCTATGAAGCTGCGGGTAATCATTCGACAGCGGCATGTCCGCCGCGACCGCGGGGGCCGGGCGGCGCGTGCGCCCCCGGCCCGGCGTGACAGGAAACTGTTGGCATGTCCTCGACGATGCTCGTGGTTGGCCCGAAGCTCGGTGTCGCTCTGGTTGTCCTGACCCTGATGGCGGCGGCCGTCGTGACCCTCGGAAAGCTGGGTCACGGTCGGCAGGTCGTGGTCGCCGCCGTCCGCGCTGCGATCCAACTGGGAGCCGTGTCGCTGTTGATCGCGGGCATCGTGGTGTCGCTGTGGGCCACGGCTGCCTTTATCGTCCTGATGTGCGTGGTCGCGACGGTCACGTCCGGGCGGCGGGTCACGGGCGGCAGTCGGGGCTGGTGGGCTGGCGCGCCGATCGTGGTGGGCAGCATGCTGGTGGTGGCAGGGCTGCTGTTGGCGGGCCTGGTGCCGATGCGCGGCATCGCGATCATCCCGGTCGCGGGGATCCTGATAGGCGGGGCGATGACCGCGACGTCGCTGGCCGGGCGCCGCGCGCTCGACGAGCTGACCAGCCGGCGTGGTGAGGTGGAGGCCGGCCTGGCCCTGGGCCTGCTGCCCCGCGACGCCGTGCTGCTGGTGTGCCGTCCGGCGGCCGGACAGGCGTTGGTCCCGGCACTCGACCAGACCCGGACGGTGGGTCTGGTGACCCTGCCCGGCGCGTTCGTCGGCGTGCTGCTCGGTGGAGCGAGCCCGCTCGCCGCCGGAGTGACGCAGTTGGTCGTCCTCGTCGGGCTCCTCGCCGTGGAGGCCGTCGCCGTCGTCCTCACCGTCGAACTGGTGGCCCGCAGCCGTATCCAACCCGTCACGTCAGAACCCCGGGCGGGCCGTCGGTAACTCTTGGACAACGGATGCCGGGCCAATCACATGCGCGTCGTGGGGCACGATGGGCAACGGGTGTTGTCGGCTGGGCCGGGCGGGGGCGTGCCGCTCGGGCACACCGACAACGACGCCGCACACCTGCTGGGCTGGGCGATAACTGCGCCGACGGCGCGGCGGCCTGTTCCTTGCCCGCCCGGGGTCCGTGACGGCGGGGACCACTGAGGCAGGGCACTCTTCGGCTGCCGTCCGGATCGCGTAACAGGCCGCTTAGTTCCTTTCGTGCGTTGAAACGGGCGGTGCAGCCGGTGGGTACGAGGGTGCGGCGACCGCGCCCGGTCGCTGGCTCGGACGGTGGCGCAACCATGTCGCGATGCCTCTGGTCATCTCGTCCTCGAATGCGAGGCGGGCATTCATCGCCGGGAACTTCTCGGCGGTGGCGCCCGCCAGACTCTGTTGTCGTAGGTGGGCCGCCGCCAGGCGGGCTGCTGGTGAACTCCGCGAACGTCGCCGGGTCCGCGCTATCGACGGCCAGTATGCCCTTGGTGTAGATCTCCTCGACGCTGGACTGCTCTGACACGTCGGTGAGCCACGACTGTTGCCGGCGCTGCCCCGCTGCCGTCAGCACACACCGGGGCCGGTTCTGGTTCTTGTTGTGCGCTGATACCACGCGTTCCAACCGCAGGGGTGTACTGGCTGGCGGTCGTCCTGATCAGCATCGTCGACACGTTGATCACCGATAACCTCGTCGACAACCTCGGTGTGCCGCTGGAGATTACCGCGGTCGTCTTCGCGGTACTGCTGACGGGCACGTTCACCGCCTGGTACCGCAGCGAGCGCACCCTGTCGATCCACACAATCGTCACGTCCCGGCGGGAGGCGCTCTACTGGGCGGCCATCCTGTTCACCTTCGCTCTCGGCACCGCTGCCGGGGATCTCCTCGCGGAGGGCCTGGCGCTGGGCTACTGGGGCTCCATCGTGATCTTCGCCGGCCTGATCGCCGTGATCGCGGCGGCGTCCACCTGGTCCTGGCTGAGCCCGATCCTGGCCTTTTGGTTCGCCTACATCCTGACCCGGCCGCTCGGCGCGTCGCTGGGTGACTACCTGTCCCAGGCCCCCGACGACGGAGGTCTCGGGCTGGGCAAGGTCTTCACCAGCGCCCTGTTCCTCGCGACGATTCTGGGACTGGTCGCGTACCTGAGCGTCACCAAGCGGGACGTGTCGGACCGAGATTCCGGGGCCCTGCTCCGGTGACGGCACCTCACCATCGGGGTAGCCGGCCTGCCTCCGCCCCTTCACAAGCGATGATCGGAGGTGACGCGGACCCGGCTGGGCCCGCCGGGGACAACGGGCGGGAAGGAACAAGCGGCGTGCGCGTGCTGGTCGTCGAGGACGAGACCGCCCTGGCGGAGGTGATCCGCACCGGCCTGACCGACGAGGGATTCGCCGTCGATGTGCAGCACAACGGGACTGACGGGCTGTGGGCGGCAACCGAGAACCCGTACGACGCGGTGGTGCTCGATATCATGCTGCCAGGCCTCAACGGCTACGAGGTGTGCCGCCAGCTGCGCTCGCGGGACGTGTGGACGCCGGTGCTGATGCTGACTGCCAAGGACGGCGAGTACGACCAGGCCGACGCGTTCGACCTCGGCGCCGACGACTACTTGATCAAACCGTTCTCGTTCGTGGTGCTGGTGGCCCGCCTGCGGGCCCTGATCCGCCGCGGAGCTCCCGTCCGACCGGTGATCCTGACCGCCGGTGACCTGGCAGTGGACCCGGCCCGGCGGCAGGTGACCCGCGCCGGGCAACCGATCCGGGTGACCGCCCGGGAGTTCGCGCTGCTGGAGTTCCTCATGCGCCATCGCGGCGACGTGGTGTCCAAGCGGCAGATCATCGACAACGTCTGGGACGCCCACTTCGACGGCGACCCCAACATCGTCGAGGTGTACGTCGGCTACCTGCGCCGCAAGATCGACCAGCCGTTCGGCCGGCGGGCGATCCAGACGGAACGGGGCATGGGCTACCGGCTGGCCGCCGACGGTGGGTGACAGCGCCCCGGGTGGTGTCCGGTCTCAGTTTCCACATTGCGTGTGAGCAGTGAACCGATCCGCTCTGGAAGGCAACAGTAGTAGCGATGGACAACGAAGATCTGATCGCTGCGATGGCTAGCGGTGACGAGAGCGCGCTGCGGGAGCTGTTCTCGCGGCACGCCCCGTGGCTGGCTGTTCGGCTGCGCGCGGCGCTGCCGCCCCCCGACGTGGAGGACGTCCTGCAGGAGACCTTCCTGGCCGCCTGGCGGGGAGCCGCGGCGTACCGACGGGAGGGTGCCGGCGGTTGGCTGTGGGGGATAGCCCGCCGGCAGGCCGCGCTGTGGCTGCGTCGACGCGGGCAACCCGCACTCCTGCTTTCCGCCCTGGGCGACACCGATGACCGGCACGTCGCAGACCCGGCTGACGCGGCGCTGTCCAGGGCCGAGCTTGCCGACGCGGTGAAGGTGTTGGGGCCGGAGGGCAGCCCGCAACGCGAAACCTGGCGGCTGATGTACGTCGAGGACAAATCCGTGGCTGAGGTGGCGGAGTTGATGGGTGTTCCCGCAGGGACGGTGAAGAGCCGCGCGTACCAGATTCGCCGGTTGATGCGCGCTGCCCTGCGGCGCCACGAGCCGGCGCGGGATGGAGGTAGGCAATGACCAGCGGTGACGGGACGCGCCAGGTCCACGAGCACCAGGAACGCGGCCCTGGGCCAGACGACGTCGATCTTGGTCGAGTCTGGGTCGGGGTGGCCGCGCAGGTGTGGCGTCGCCATCCCGGGGCGGTGGAGCGGCTGGCGGGGCACCTGCTGCGCTCGCCGGGCCTGGCCCGGGCGTTGGTGACGACGCCGTCGCTGCTGCTCGGGTGGGTCATCGCCACCGCGGTGGTGCTGCTCGCCGGACTGCTCGCCACGCTCAGCACCGGAACGCCGTACGTGGCCCTCTTCGCGCCCGCGGTCGCCGCCGTCGGCATCGCTTTCGCCTACGGCCCGGGCACCGACCACACGTGGGAGCTGTCGTGCAGCATGGCGGTCAGCGATCGCATGGTGCTGCTGGTGCGGGCGCTGGCGGTGTTCGGTGTGAACGCGGCGCTCGGGCTGGCCGCTTCGGCCGCCTCGGGATCCGCCACGGCGGTCACGCTCGGCTGGCTGGTCCCGATGACCGCGCTGTGCGCGCTGGCCCTCGCCGCCGCGACCGTCGCCCGGTCGGCGAACGTGGGCGTGGCCGCGGGGCTGCTCGGCTGGACGATCACCGTCCTGTCCGGGCAGGTGGCCGCCGGTCGCCTCACCGCCGCGGTCACCGACACCACGCTGTGGCCGGCCTACCTGGCGTTCGCCTCCTGCTGCGCGGCGATTGTCGTCTACTCGACCCGGACACCGAGAGGAACGTCATGAACGTGGAGATCAACGATCTCACCCGGCGCTTCGGCCGCACCGAGGCCGTGGCAGGGGTGACGATGCAGACCGGCCCCGGAGTGTTCGGCCTGTTGGGACCAAACGGGGCGGGAAAGACATCGCTGTTGCGGATGATGGCCACGGTGATCGCACCGACCTCGGGTCGGATCCGGCTGCTCGGCCGCGACCCCGGCCAGTACGGGCAACGCCGGCAGATCCGGCGCCGCCTCGGCTACGTGCCACAGAACCTCGGCTACTACCCGCGGTTCACGGTCGTGGAGTTCGTGGAGTATTTCGCGCTGCTCAAGGAGATGCCGCCGGCGCGCGTGCACCACGCGGTGGCCGCCGCGGTCGAACGGGTTGGCCTGGGAGACAAGGCGACGGCGAAGCTGCGCACGCTCTCCGGTGGGATGCTGCGCCGGGTGGGGATCGCGCAGGCCATCGTCAACGATCCAGAACTACTCCTGCTGGACGAGCCGACCGCCGGCCTGGATCCCGAGCAGCGGGTGGCGTTCCGGGCTCTGCTGCGCGACCTGGGGCAGCGCGCCACCGTCATGGTCAGCACCCACCTCGTCGAGGATGTCGGCGCCGCCTGCACCCAGGTCGCCCTGATGGACCGGGGAAAGATCGTCTTCCAGGGCACGCCGCAGGAGCTGACCGCGCGCGCCGAGGGAACCACAGCGGCCGGTGATGCTCCGCTGGAGCGCGGCTACAGCGCGGTACTGTCGCAGGCGCGCTCGTGACCGCCGCTTCGGTAATGCCTGGGCCGGACGCAACGGCCCGTCGTACGCGCCGGGCGCTCACGGTGACAGGAGGTCTGCTGCGGCTCGAGATGCGCCGCAGCGCGATGCTGTGGATGCTGCCCCTGGTCGCCGCGCTGTTCTGGTTCATCACCTACCGCCCCAGCATGGCGTCCCCACCGCTGTGGAACGTCCGGGCCATGGCCATGCAGACGACCGCCCTGGCGGTCTTCGCGCCGACGGTGGTCGGCGCCGCCGCGTGGCTCGGGTGGCGGGAGCGTCGCCACGGCATGGCCGACCTGGTGAGCGGTACGGCCCGGCCGCAATGGGCGCGCCACCTCGCCACCTGGGCAGCGACCACCTGCTGGGCGATCATCGCCTACCTGGGATGCGTGGGTGTCCTGTACGGGATGACCGCGTGGCAGGGCGCCTGGGGCGGGCCGTTGTGGTGGCCGGCCGTGGTGGGCCTCGCGAGCATGCCGGCGTTCGCCGCGCTCGGGTTCGCAGCCGGGGTGCTTCGCCCCAGCCGGTTCACCGCCCCGTTGGTCGCGATCGGCGTGTTCCTCGCGCTGCAGATCAGCCTGCAGTTCATTCACGGCGATGACTCGTACTGGCAGATCTCGCCGTTGGTGGCGGGCCCCTGGGAGGTCGGGCCTGACGCGGGTGTGGCGACGTTCTACCGATACCTGCCCGACCTTCCGATCGCGCAGGTGCTGTTCCTCGCCGGCCTGACCGGGGCGCTGTTGGGCGCGCTCGGCCTACCCGCCGACGCCGGCGGACGGTGGCTACGTCGGTGCGCGGCGGCCATCACCACGGCCGGGCTACTGACGGCGACAACCGCGGTTGCGCTGGCGGGCACGGGCCGCCTCGACGCCAACGGCATGATCGCCATCCCGCTACTGCACAACGCGGGCAATGACCGTCCGGTGCGCTACACGCCGGCCTGCAGCCACACCCCGATCCCGGTCTGCCTGCACCCCGCCTACACCGGCTACCTGCCCGCCGTGACGCAAGCCCTCGAACCGGTGCTCACCGAGCTGGCGGGCCTACCCGGCGCGCCGGTGCGGATCAGCCAGGCCGCCGCGAGATATGAACAGGGGCCCGACAATCGCGTCAGCATTGGTCGGGTTGGCCCTCCTACGAGCGGCACACCACCGGTATTCCACCTGCTCCTGCCCCAGCAGACGGCCACCAACGAACTTGTTGCCGAACTACGCGTGGACGCCACCCACAGCATCGTGAACAGCGTCGTAGGCGGGGGCCGCAACGCGAGTCCGGCGCAGCAGGCGGTCACGGAGGCCATCCTCGGCACCTCCACCCTCGCCCCCGGTAGTCCCACCGCCGCCGCGGCACAACGGCTGGCCGCGCTGCCGGCTGCCGTTCGGCACGCCTGGCTCATGAAGCACGTAGCGGCGCTGCGAGCGGGCCAGCTCACCCTGGAGAAGCTGCCATGACCGGGGCCGAAACCCGTCATCGCCCGCACTCGGTCGCAACGGGCGGGGCCATGCGCGCCGCGCTGCGGCTCGCTCGCCTGCACCTGGCCAGCCGCCGCGCCCCCGCGGCCCTGGCAGCGGTGGCGGCCTGCGCCATCGGACTGCGGGTTGCGCTCCGGTGGCAGTGGGAGGCATACGGAGCGCTGCAGTTGCCGCTGATCTTCGAGACCGGGTGCGCCGTGGCCATCGCTGTCACCGCCACCAGTCTGCTCGGCGAGCCGGAACGCGTCACCGGACGCTGGTTACCGTTCTTGCGGCTGACCACCACGCTGGCGCTGACCGTCGCCGCCGTCAGTGCCCTGGCCGCCGCTGGAGCCGGTGCACACCTGGCCGGCGGCACGGTTGAGGTGCTGCGCAACCTGGTCGGGCTGGTCGGCATCGGCTTGCTGTGCGCTGCCCTGTTCGGCGGCGCACAGGCATGGGCCGGCCCTACTACCTACCTCATGATCGCCCTCTACGCGCTGTACACGCAGTGGCACGGGCCGGCGCTGACCACGCCGTGGCTGTGGCCCGCTCGACCGCCGCACGACCTCGGCGGCGCGCTCTGCGCCGGCGTGGTGTTCGTCGCCGGAGTGGTGCTCATCGCGGTGCGGGGAGCCCGTGACACCGGTCCGGAGACCGCACGCAGCGGATGATCGAGACAGGCGGCGGGGGAGCCGCACCACCCCGGCCGTCTCTCAGCGCCTTCTCAGCGCTGAGGACCCTAGGCTGCGGATATGGCCACGATGCTCACCTCGTTGCGGGCCCCGGCCCGGTGGGCACGCCGCCACCTGGGCGTGCGGATGCGTTCGGCGCTGGCCGCCGCCATGGTGGTGGCGGTGGTCTTCGGGACTGGCGCGGCCGTCTTCGTCTACCTGGCCCGGGCCAACCTGGTCCGCAACGTGGACGCGGCTGCCCGGCAACGCGCCGCCGAGGTAGCCACGGCGGTAGCTGGCGGCGACTCCGAGGCCATCGCCCAGACGTTGAAGCCCAGTCCGGGGGAGCAGAGCCTGGTGCAGGTACTGGCGCCGTCGGGTGCGGTGCAGGCGGCGTCGCCGACGCTCGAGGGTGCCGTGCCACTGTCCCGGCTTCGCCCGGCCGCCGGCCAGACGCTGCGGGAACAGCGGACGCTGCCCTTCGGAGACGACGACGCCTATCGGCTGGTCGCGATTGGTGTCGGCACCAGATCGGGCACTCGGACGGTGCTGGTGGCCCAGTCGTTGCGACCAGTACACGAGAGCACCGAGGTGATCGCCGCGATCCTGGTCATCGGGTTGCCGGCGATGCTGCTGCTGATCGGCGCGGCCGTGTTCCTGTTCGTCGGCCGGTCGCTGCGTCCGGTGGAGGCGATTCGCCGTCGGGTAGCGGGCATCACCGCCCGCGACCTGCACGCCCGCGTGCCGGTCCCCCACGCACGCGACGAGGTGGCGGCCCTCGCGGAGACGATGAACAGCATGCTCGACCGACTGCAGACGGCGGCGACCAGTCAACGGCGGTTCGTCGCCGACGCCAGCCACGAACTGCGCAGTCCTCTGGCAACCCTGCAGGCCGGCCTCGACCGCCTCACGATGACACCCCTGCCCGGCGCGAACGACGACCTGGTCCGGCTGATGCGCCGCGAGTCGCAGCGGCTGGGCCGGCTGATCGCTGACCTGCTGCTCCTCGCCCGCATCGACGAACACGGCCTCACCCTGCGCCGCGAGGACGTCGACCTCGACGACCTGGCCTACACCGAGCGGGACCACCTCTCCGCCCGCCGACCGGACCTGACCGTCCGAACCCAGCTCACCCCGGTGCGGGTGACCGGCGACGCCCACGACCTCGGGCGGGCGCTGCGCAACCTCGCTGACAACGCCGCCCACCACGCACGTCACGAGGTGCTCCTACGGGTCCGGGCCGAGGACGGGTGGGGATGCCTGGAGGTCACCGACGACGGGCCGGGCGTGCCGGCGGCCCAGCGGGAACGAATCTTCGAACGGTTCGTCCGACTCGACGAGAGCAGGGCCCGCGCCGACGGCGGAAGTGGTCTCGGCCTGCCTATCACCAGGGAGATCGTCGCGGCGCACGGCGGGACCGTGCGGGTGCTGCCTGGCCCCGGTATGACGATCCAGATCCGAGTGCCGTTGACCGGCGACAGCGACCCGAGCGACTGACCCTCAGGCGTGTGCGGCTGCCGGTGTCCTCGCTTTTCAGGGTCCTCTCAGTCGCGAACAGATTGGGTGGGCTCAGCCGGTCGAAGGGAGCCGGGTCGGCCACGGGATCGGACGCCCGATGAACTACCACCTGTTTCACCTCATCAACGCAGCTGCCGGACATCATGATCCGCTCGACGACGTGCTGGAGTGGTGCGCCGTCTGGCTGATCTACCTTCTCGGCGCCCTGGCGGCGGTCGCGTTGCTGCTCGGCCTGAGCTCGCGTGGTTGGCCGCTACTCGTCCGCGTCGCGGCGTCGCTGACCTTGGCGTTCGCCGCCGGTCAGTTGGTCGCCCGCGTCAGCACTGAGGTCCGCCCGTTTCAGACGCATCCCGTGCATCAGCTGATCCCACATGACCCAGGAGGGTCGCTGCCCAGCGACCACGCCACGGCGGCTTTCGCGGTGGCCTTCGCCGTCGGGGTGTTCCTGTCCTGGCGCTGGGGACTACTGCTCGCGGTGTTGGCCGCTGTCATCGGCTTCGCCCGAGTCTGGGCGGGCGTGCACTACCCAGCCGACATCCTCGCCGGCGCGGTCATCGGCGGGGGAGCTGTCCTGACCATCGCGCTTGCCGCACGCGTCCTCAATCGGCGCGCCCACCAACAGCGTCCACAGGCCGCCGCCAGCAACCACTGAGCACTCTTTGCCCGCGCGCAACACCCGATTACTCACCACACCCCTCCCGGAGGTCTTCTCGTGTCAACGTCCCTCGCGTCGGCGGCTGCGGGTCCCAGCTTCCTCGACCCGGAGTGGTTGATCTCCACCTTCGGGCTGATCGGCATCCTCGCGATCGTCTTCGCCGAGTCAGGGCTGCTGATCGGGTTCTTCCTGCCGGGTGACTCGCTGCTGTTCACCGCCGGGCTGCTCGTCGCCGACGGCCACTACCTGCACCAACCGCTCTGGCTGCTCTGCCTGTTGGTGGCCGTGGCCGCGATCGCCGGGGATCAGGTGGGCTACCTGTTCGGCAAGCGAGTCGGCCCGAGCCTGTTCCGCCGACCCAACTCCCGCCTGTTCAAGCAGGAGAACGTGCACCGGGCCAACGACTTCTTCGACCGCTATGGAGCCCGGTCCGTTGTGCTGGCTCGGTTCGTGCCGATCGTGCGGACGTTCACCCCGATTATCGCCGGGGTCAGCCGGATGCACTACCGGACGTTCCTCATCTACAACATCATCGGCGGGGCGCTCTGGGGCGTTGGCGTCACCGTGCTGGGCTATTTCCTCGGCCAGATCGCGTTCGTCAAGGCCAACATTGAGATCATCCTGATCGGCATCGTCGTGGTCTCCGTCCTACCGATCGGAATCCAGCTCCTCCGATCCCGGCGGACCTCCGCCGCGGCGACGAACCCCGGCGCGTCGGCTCAACCGCAAACCCCAGCTCGACGCAACGAGTGACGGCGTGCACCGACGACAGACAGCACGGCGGTGGCTCACAGGCGAGCGCGTCGAGGCCGACGGGCAGCGGGCAGGGCCTCGCACCCGGTCACCACCTGGGGTGGATAATCTGCCGTCGACGTCGAAGCGCCGTTCTCGGCCCCGAAGTGCGAGCAATGGCTGGTGGCACGAGCTGTCGAGGCCGGCCGGCGCCTCGCCGACGTGCAGGAGGCACCGGTTCGCCCCGGCCGGCCTGGCCCGGTGGGTCTAGCCTGCCGGTATGACGGGCGCCGTGGCACCGCGGGCGGGCATGACGATCAGCATCCGGACACGCCGCGTTGTCGTCGTGGTGGACCCGGACCGGTTCATGGCCGCGGCACGGCAGGCACTGTGCGACCGGAGCCCGGGCCTGACTGATGCGGAGGCGGCCGAGGCGGTCAGTGACGTCTACGGCGCCGTACACGCCCTGCTCGATCGGGACGGAACGCTCGCCGCCGACGCCGTAGACGGCGAGGTGATCGGTGTCGGTGGACCTCTGCCTGGCGTGCGGGTCAGCGGCCGGCCGGACGGCCTGTCCCCGGCCGGTTGGCTACAGCAGGTGGTACTCGACGACGCGCAGCCTCTGCAAGACTACGGCTGTTTCCCGCCTGAGGATCCCTTCGCGGTGCCCCGCACCCGGGGCGGCGGTTAGCGGCAGCGCTTGTCAGGCGCCGTTGAGCAGTAGCGCATCCATCGGCAGGCGGTGGGCCCGGCGTGTGCGGACAATGGTGAGAGTGGCACCTGCATTCGTCCTGCACCACCACCGCAAACCACGACCGCATTTTGACCTGCGGCTCGAGGAGGGCGGTGTGCTGCGCTCTTGGGCGGTGCCCCGCGGCCTGCCGGACAGCCCCAACGACAACCGCCTCGCGATCGCCGTGCCTGACCACCATCTCGATCACCTCACCTACGAGGACGCCGACAAGTCGATCGCCGACATCGGTACGTGGGAGGAGCACGACCGCACCGAGCGTCGAATGCTGTTCACGTTGAACGGCCGCACCGGCCGTCGGCGATACGCGCTCATCCGGACTGGCGAGGGCTGGCTGCTCCACTTGACGAAAGAGCAGCCTCCGGACGAGCGTGGTTAGAAGCCTCCCGAGGCCCGCCCCTACTCGTAAAGCGTCTTCGACCAGCGTTGGAAATCGGCGTCGTGGCCCTCACGGCCGTGGCCGGAGCATGTGGTGGCTCACTCACAGAAGTGGTCCGAGGTGTCGTGCTTGATCCGCACCGGTTCGCGGCCGGCGCGGGTGGAGTCACCCGGCTGCTGGGGCTGCTCGGCGGCGCCGTGCTCGGTGAGTTGACCTTGCGCGTGGCGCCTATCTGGGCACCGACGCTGACTGCAGCGTTGGTCATAGGTGTCGTGATTGTCGCCGCCGGCTTGGCGCGCCGGATGGCCCGGATCACCGACTTGAGGGGGCACGAATGAGAGCCGTGGTCTACGAAGGTGTCCGGGCCGTCGGGGTGCGGGAGGTGCCCGATGCGAGGCTGGAGGCGGAGACGGACGCCCTGGTGCGGGTCACCTCCAGCGCCCTCTGCGGCACCGACCTGCACATCTACGACGGGCGGACCGGGGGAGCCCCGGCCTGGTGCTCGGGCACGAACCGCTGGGCGTGGTCGAGCAGGTGGGTGGCGCGGTGCAGAGCATCCGGCCGGGCATGCGGGTGGTAATCCCCACGCATCTGTTCTGCGGCATTTGCGCGATGTGCTCCCAGGGGCTGTCCACGGCGTGTCTCCGGGCCCGCGCCGAGGGGCCGGGAGCTGCGTACGGCTACGCCGGGATGGGCCCATACCGCGGTGCATTGGCCGACCTACTCCGCGTGCCGTGGGCCGACGCGAACTGCGTACCTCTGCCGGGAGAGCCCGGCGACGCGCGCTAGGACGATTTGGTGCTGCTCGCCGACACGTTCGTGACCGCGTGGCACGCCGCCGCCACCCTCGCCTCGGTCGAACCCGGCGACACGGTGGCCGTGTTCGGCGCCGGCACCATCGGCTTGCTCAGCGCGTACTCGGCCCTGATCCGGGGTGCCCGGGTCGTGTACTGCGTGGACTGCGTGGACGCCCGGCTGGACAAGGCCGGCGAGATCGGGGCGGTGCCAATCGACTCCCGGCGCGGCGACCCGGTCGAACAGATCCGAGAGGATCGGGCACGGGCCGGGCTGCCCCTCGGCGAGGAGAAGTTGAGCGGCGCCGACAAGGTAATCGACGCGGTCGGGTTCCAGGCCCACGACCGCGAACGCCCCGAACAGGAGCGCCCGACCAGGTCGTCGCCGACGCGGCCGAGCAAGGCCAACGACTGGACGTCAGCCAGCTAGCTGCGACAGGGTCCGTGCGATAAGAGACGCGATCACGAGTCCGGTTGCGCCAAGCGCGCACCCGGCGATCGCCAGGCCGCGGCCATGTTGCCCGTCTGTCTTGATCTTCTTTAGTGCCATCCCGCCTAGGACAACCGCACAACCGCTGACCAGCAGCGAGAGCAGCAGGGGGTTCACGATTGTGTCTGGCAGCGGTACCAGCCCCATCGCGGCCGCGGCAATGACTAGCAGCGACACCAGACCCACCGCGCATGCCGCAACGGCGAGGTTGTTGCGCCCTTGCTGATTCTCAGAAAGCTGGCCCGTCATGACATCTCCAGTCGTTCGAGCCACTCGGATGTGCTAGGCCTCTGCGCCGCGAAGCCCGCGAACCGTGAGAATACAAAAGGGGCGCCACAATCTGCACTGCGTACCGTCGCTCCTCGGCGAACAGCTACCCACTGGACGTGCTCGGGAAGGCAGCTTCTGGTCGATGCCAGAGGTGCGGTAGACGATCGTGTCGTTGCGGTTGCCGGGCTGCGGGTCGCCGACGGCGATGACCAGGCGGGTGCTGGCGTCGATGGCGACCGGCAGGTTCGTCGAGTACCGGTAGTTCTTGCTCGGCGCGGCCAGGCGGTGCTCCCGGGTCGGGATGAGGGTGCCGTCGACGATGGCGATCTGGTCGACCAGGCGCCGCCGTACGGGCGCCAGAGCCAGCAGCGGGCCAAGGGTGTCGATGACCCGGTGCGCCGCGGAGTGCGACACCCCGAACAGCGGCCCGATCTGCCGCATGGTCAGGTTCGTGCGCCAGTAGGTCGCCACCAGCAGCACTCGGTCGGCAAGGTCGAGGGCCCACTGCCGATCCGGCCGGCCGTCAGCGATCCGGGCCCCGCCGCGTTCGGCGACCAAACGGACCAGCTTGCGGAACTGGGCGGGGGTCAGCTTGGTGAACGGAAAGATCCACTCGGCCCGAGCTGGGTGATCACCTGCACCCAGGCATCCTTGATGAACGTCCGTATCGGACAGACGCCGGGGTTACGAGACGTCCCTTAGGGTCGGAACCATGAGCACTGATGTCGATGTGAGGGCTTGGCTATGCGACCGTGGAGCCGAGAACATCGAGCATCCCGGCGGCACCCTCTACGCCCATCTGTGTCGTGTGCAGCAACGCCTTGCCGAGTTGGGCCAGGAGCCGGATGTGCAATCAGCGGGTCTGGCGCACGCGGTCTACGGCACCGATGGTTTCGATGTGGCGTTGCTCGATTGGACCGACCGGGGCCAGCTGCGTGACCTCATCGGGGCCGACGCCGAGGCCTTGGTGTACTTGTATGGCGCGTGCGACCGGAAGCGTTCGTGGCGGCAGCTCGCGACCACCGGGGCGGTCTACGACCGCTTCACCGGGCAGACAAGGATTGTCCGCTCCGACCAGCTGACTCCGTTGATCGATTTGAGCATCGTCAACGAGCTGGATGTCATCGCTCAGATGCCTTCTCTGCTCGACAAGCACCAGGCGTACTTCCGCGATCTGTTCGCCGCTTGGGCGCCGGCCGCGTCTGCGGCCGCCCGCAGTGAAGTGGGATGCGTCCTCGGGCGGTAGCTGCTACTGCTTCAGCTGTTCGCGTTTGCGCTCGATGTGATGAAGCGTTTCCTGGAGGGCGGCGACCTCGCCGAGCCATTGTTTGCTTTCCGCCTCTACACGATGGGGTGAGGATGCCGGGCAGGTTCGCCCACAGGGCGGCGCGGCACCGTGCTCGTCGACCTCCGGTGGCGGGGCGATGGTTACCAGCCGACCACCGGTGGCGTGGTACCGGTGCCGCCCGGCTAACCCGCCCGGAGCACCGACCGCCACCACCCATCACACACCGCCACGGTCAGCAACACGCCCGCCCGCTCGGGGTGCCGTTGTGCAAACCCTCCGTGTCTCAATTGTTTCAAATTTGGGGTGTTTGGTGCCAAAGTGGGGTTTTGCGTGGTGTAGCTATGGTAATCCTGCCAGGTTGCTGACTTTATGTCCCGAGAACGATTGTCCGGGTTCATGCGGCAGGCGTGGGGCGTTTCGGTTGTGTGGCAAAGTGACCGGCGCCACGTAGGTGACGGAATGGCGGCCGGGCGGGCGTCGTTGTAGACAGGTCGACGATCACATGGCTGTTCGAGTTCGTTGCTAAGCAGGTGGACGCGCCCCGGACCCGGCCCGGGAATGGCGGCCAGCCGGTGGTCCTTGGACATGTCTTCGACGGCGCGAGCTTCCACTTCACGCTCGGCCGCCGGAAGCGATTGTCCGTAGTAATTGAGCGCCCAGTCGTGGTGCTTGCGCGTTTCCGACCCTCATCGGATACGTCGCCAACCCCCGTATTGGAGCATTCTCATGAACACGATCATTCGCAAGGGCATTCTCGGTATCGCTGGTCTTGCCGTTGCCGGTGGCGTTATCGCCGGTCCGGTAAGCGAGGCTCAGGCCAGCCCGGCCGAGTCAAAGATGGCCGCTGTGACGCAAACGGGCACATCGATGTCGGTGGCATCTCGTGCGCACGGCCCGCAGTCGCGTATCCATCTGAACAAGACGCAGACACGTAACGCCAAGGCGATCATCACCACGACGAAGAAGTCGGGAATGGGTCAGCGCGCGGCGGTGATCGCGGTCGCCACCGCGATGCAGGAGTCCAAGCTGCAGAACCTGGGGCACCTGGGTTCCCGCAACGACCACGACTCGCTGGGCCTCTTCCAGCAGCGTCCCTCCAGCGGCTGGGGCACCCCGGCGCAGGTCACCAACCCCTCTTACAGCACCAGGGCGTTCCTCAAGGGCCTGCGCCAGGTCGACGGCTGGAAGCACATGCCGCTGACCGAGGCCGCCCAGACCGTGCAGGTCTCGGCCTACCCCGACGCCTACGCCCAGTGGGAACGGCAGTCCACGGGACTCGTCGCGACCTACTGGAACAGCTGAGCACACCACCACCGATGGCCGGCGCCCCACGACGGGGCGCCGGCCACCGGCCTCCCCGCCACCGCGACCGCTCACCCATCGGTCGCGATGGCCCCTCGCGGCTCGTCTACCGCCAGAGGGACGCGCACGACCGCGCTCGGCGCAAGCTAGGGCAGCAACGCCACATCCGCACGAGTCCGCCCCGCCACATCGATCGGTCCGGCCGGACGCCCTGGCGGCGGCTGCTCAAACCCGGCGGTGTGCGACGCCGACGCCGTCCGCAACGACTCACGCAAGGCGATCGTCAACCGGCGAAGCGATCCGAGCGTGGTATCGCCGGTCGTCGACGAGACTGACGGTAAGAGAGGCGCGCGCACCTTCGGGTGCAACGTCAGTACAGCGATGAGATGAGATTAAGAACGCCTGTTCGCCCTCGCCGCGCCTAACGTGTCAACTCCGCAGGCTCCCACCTCGTCGCCGTCGCCCGATGCTGGCATGACCGATCGAAGAGTCCCTACCGCTTGCGGCGTGCTTCGGCAAGCAGCTCCATCAGGTCGTAGATCGCCTCAGCAGTCCACACGACCGACGCCAGCGCAAACACCACCGGCAGGGCACGCAGCGCCGGCCACCGGATCGCGCGGCGGGGATGCAGGAGGTGGGCTACCCGCCGGGGCATCGCCCCGCCGGACGACACGGCGTTCAGGCCGTATGGGGCCGGCCGGCTCGACGTGGAGAGGGCAATTGCCCCGATTGCCTGCGCGACGGTCCGGCGACTGCCAACGTCATCTGCGGCCTTCTCGTCGGCGGCCCGCTCCACCAGGTAGTCGACGTACCGCGACACCCATCGCAGCACCGGGTGCGACACCGCGGCCAGTCCAGCCATCCGGACGAATCGGTGATGCCCACCGGTCAGGTGCGCGTGCTCGTGCGCGAGTAGCGCCGCGAACTGGCGCTCGTTGAGTAACTGGCGCATGCCGGTGGTCACGACGATGCGACCGGGCTCACCCGGGACGGTAAATGCGAGGGCCTTCGGCTCGGTCACCATCACGACCCGCCCCTCGGTGGACAGATCCCGGCCGAGCTGCAACGTCCATTGGTGGCGCCGCTGCCGCCGCTCGATCGCCGCCACCGCCGCTATCGCCACTAGCAGGAGGCTCGTCCATGACACCCATAGGACGTGCTTGGTGTCCTTCGCGACCACCTCAGCCGACCAGCCAAAGGCCCGACCCACCGCGGGTATCTCCGCGATCGCCTTAAGGGCGAACACTGTCAAGTTGACTATGCTCGCCACGCCCGTCACCGCGGCCGACCAGGCCAGAGACGCGGCGGCTATCGATGGCTCAAGCCGGTCCGCCGTCAAGCGTGCCGCAACCACAAGCAATGGCGGGACCACAAGCACCGACCACACGAAATGATCGAACATAAGACTCCGTCCGGACACGTCACGTCCGTTACGGCCGCAATGCAGCTCGAGATCACGGTACCGCAGCCAACCTGTAAGGTGAGGGCCAATGAGCGTTCCACCCGTCCGCGACCGACGGCGAACCAGCCGAAGGCCGGAGGCGACGCCCTGGCCAGCTTGAAGCCGAGGTGCTCACCGTACTGACCGGCGAGGCTGCCCGGCTGAGCCCAGGCGAGGTCCGAGACTGGATGCACCCCTGCGGCGAAACTGTCGCACACCGCGGTCGTGACCACCCTGACCCGCCTGTTCGACAAAGGGGCGGTCAGCCGGCAACGCGACGGCCGTTCCTTCCGCTACTGCGCGGTCCGCGACGCTGCCGACCTCGTTGCTTGAGGATTTCATCGACCTCGTCCTATATGTGCGGACCGGTTTCGGGCCTGCAAAGAGATCTGCAGGGCGATGGCGGTGGTGGACAGGTGGTCGCGGACGAGGACCGTGTCGGCGCTGTGCAGGGCGAGGTCGGAGCCGCCTCGGCCCATGGCGACGCCGAGGTCGGCGGCGGTGAGGGCGGGTGCGTCGTTGACGCCGTCGCCGACCAGCAGCACCCGCCGTCCGGTGGCCTGCGCGGCCCCGACCACAACCTCGGAGATCATGGCTGCAGACCCTGCTCTCCGCCACCATTCCAACAAGTTGGAGACCTCCCTGCTGCCTACGCCTTGATGGCATGAAGGAGCGGGGCCTCGCTCCTCGAAGGTCCCGGGCGGGATGCTCGGGGTGCTCACGTCTCACGACGAAGGAGGCCCCTGATGCAGGCAGAGTACGACGGCCGCAGATCGTGGGTATCGATCTGCATCGGCGCAGGTCGGTGATCGTGCGGATGACGGAGACAGGCGAGAAGCTCGCGACGGTGCGGATCGACAACGACCCGGTCGCGCTGGGGTTGGAGATCGCGAAGGCCGGTCCGGACCCGGAGGTGGTCCTGGAGGCCACCTATGGCTGGTACTGGGGCGGTGGATGTGCTGACCGCGGCCGGTGCCCGGGTGCATTTGGCGCATCCGTTGGGGGTGAAAGGGTTCGCCTAGCGGCGGGTGAAGAACGACGCCCGTGACGCCGCTGACCTGGCGTATAACGGATGGTGGCTGCCCCGAACCTTCTTGCTCGCCGACGACCGGCGCAGCCGATGCGGCAAGGATACGATCAAGCAACGACACCGCCCGGACCCCCGCTCCTCGGAGGAAACCGACAGGCTCTCACCGCTTGGTTTAGCCACTACGGCTGCCAGGTCTGAGATAAATTGACCCATTATGGATAGATCACGGACGGCCAAGGCGGGGCGCGCGCCCGAGGGGACGCTGCAGAACAAGGTCCCTGAGGTCATCATCTGGTTCTGGATCATCAAGGTCCTGTGCACCACGGTGGGTGAGAGCTTCGCGGACTGGATCAACTTCGAGCTCGGCATCGGCCTGAAAGCCACCTCGGTGATCTTCACCGTTGTCCTGGCCGCGGTCTTGGTCTGGCAGCTGCGGCTGGACCGGTACCGGCCACCGGTCTACTGGCTGACGGTCGTGGTGCTCAGCGTCACGGGCACGCTGTATACCGACCTCCTCACCGACGAGCTGCAGGTCCCGCTCGCGCTGAGCACGAGCGTGTTCGCGGCGATCCTCGCCGTGGTGTTCGGTGTCTGGTACGCCCGGGAACGGACCCTGTCGATCCACAGTATCGTCACCCGGCGCCGGGAGGCGTTCTACTGGCTCGCTGTTCTGGTCACCTTCGCGCTGGGCACCGCAATCGGCGACTGGACGATCGAGCTGACCGGGTGGCGTCCGGGCACCGCGGTGCTGCTGCCCGCCGGGCTGATCGGCTTGATCTTCATCGGGTGGCGCCTGGGGGCCAACCCGGTGCTGTCGTTCTGGCTGGCCTTCATCCTGACCCGGCCGCTGGGCGCGAACCTGGGCGACTGGCTGGCATCTCCGAGCGCCGACGGCGGACTTGGTCTCGGTACGGCGACGACAAGCGTGATCTTCCTGGCCGCAATCCTGGCCATCGTGATCTACCTGACCGTCACGCAGAAGGATGTCATCGAGGAGTACGACGCGTCGCACACCCCGACCGTCACCACCCGTCCGCGCAGGGAACACGTCATGCTCGGCTACTTCGCCGTCGTCGCGCTCGCCACCGCGCTGCTGCTCGGCTGGGCGGCCGCCCAACCACACGCGAGCACCAGCACGGAGGAGGCGGAGGAGGAGGCGCCCGTACCCGCGTCCACGGTCTCACTCGCCCCGGGGCAGGCCACCCGACACTTCCCACCGTCGGAGATCGCCAAGTTCCGTAGCATCACCCAGGACACCCTCGACAAGGTCCGCGCCGGCGACCAGGCCGGCGCGACCAAACGGATCACTGACCTGGAGACCGCCTGGGACGACGACCAGTCTACCCTCGAGCCCAAGGACCCGACCGCCTGGCAATTCCTCGACGGCCGCATCGACACGGCTCTCAAGGCGGTACGCGCCCGCCACCCCGACCAAGCCACCGAGCAGCAGGCCCTGACCGCCCTGCTCGACTCCCTGACCTGATTTGGTACCGGGTCGACGCTCCCCACGTCGACGTCGCGTACTCGGCGCTCATCACGTGGGCGAGGGTCGCACACGATGATGGCCACCAAGCCTCACAACCGCTTCTCTGCGGTGACTCACCGTGTTGAAGGCAGTTCCGATCGTCTTCCCGGTGGGGCCAGTTGTAGCCGACATGGTTGGGCCAACTCAGGCCGTCGAAGCCATCCTCACCGGGTCAGTGGAGGTAACCGAGGCCGTCGACGTATGCCGTATCCGCGCAGGCGGGGACCGTTGGTGCTCGCATGGTGATCGGACGTCGGCGAACTGGCGAGGACACGCCGGTACCTCATCGGACTTGCTTCGCTTCCAGGGCAACTCGAAGAATTAATCCGATGAATCCATTGCCCGGACCTGCTGGTATCCGCCGGGACGCTCATGGGTCGAGTGGCACCGGGACGTGGCGTCCGAGCGAACCCTGTACCGTGCCAAAATTGGATGCAGGCCCTTGACCTGGAGCTTTGTTGATCAGGTCAGGCTGCTCGCTGGTACTCGTTGATCACGCCGCCGAGGATTCGTCGTCGCCGTATCGGGGTGTCGATCGGGACGGCGGCCGGATCGTGGTTCGGTGGGCATTGGGCAAGGCGCTGATGTGGACGATGCTCGTTGAAGTGCGCCGCGTATTGGTCGAGGACCGTGCGGGCGTGACGCTCGTTGTAGATCAGGACCCGGTCCGTACACTCCTGCCGGACACTTCGGATGAACCGCTCCGCGTAACAGTTCGCCTGCGGAGTTCGTGGAGGCGTCTTGACCACGTCGATGCCTTCGGCGACGAACACCTCGTCGAAGGACGTGGCGAACTTGGTGTCCCGGTCGCGGATCAGGAACCGGAACGACGCGACCCGGTCGTCGAGGTCCATCACCAACGGTACAGGCGGGCGGTCGGGCAGCAGCAGCGGTGGGATCTCGGCCCACAAATCGTCCAAGACGATCCGCCGCAGCTGCTCACCCTTGCCACATCCGGGAGAACGGTCCTCCAGTCTCCCGGATGTCACCAGACCACAAAGTCAGACGCGCCTACCAGGGTTGCGGTAGCGCTCGACCTCCGACCACACGGAGGACATCCCAGCAAGACAGCGATCGAACACCTGGGCGTGCTCCAGATAGGCGACGCGGTCCGGCCCCGGGTGCACGCACAGGTCGTTCTCGTCGTTGACGGTCCACGGGGGCACGTCGTGGCCGAGGGCGCCGGGCAGCAGGGAGGCGACGCCCCGGGCGCCGAGTTCGCTGGTGAGCTGCCGCCGGACCGGGCGGCCGAGCACGTCGGCGAAGATCTGCGCCCACACTGTCGACCGCGCGCCGCCACCGGCCAGCCGCCAGGGCCGATCACCGACGTCCGCGCCGCTGGCCAGCACCCGGTCGAGCTGCACCCGGTGGTACTGGGCCACGCCCTCGATGACCGCCCGGGTGAGGTGGCCCCGGCGGTGGTTGCTGGAGATGCCGAGGAAGGTGCCGGACGCCGACGGGTGCTCGGGCGAGCCGTTGACGAAGGGCAGGAACAGCAGGCCGTCGGCGCCCGGCGGCACCGCAGCTGCCTCGTGCAGCAGTTCCGGCGCGGCGACGCCGCCGGTCTGCTGGTGGGGCACCCCGGCGCAGGCGAGCCACTCGAGGTTGGCCGCCGACGTGGGGGCCACCTCCATGGCCAGCATTGTGGCCGGATCGGGCATGAACGCGCTGAGTGTGACCTCCGGGGCGGGGGTGCGCGCGGGCACCACGACCCCGTTGATCGCCCAGGTGCCGACGATGATCGTCCCGTCCCCGAGTTCCCGTCCCCCGGCGCCGAGTGTGGCGGCCACGCAGTCCATGCATCCGGCGATGACGGGCAGACCTTCGGGCAGCCCGGTGCGGGCCGCGGTTGCGGCGCTCAGTCCGCCGACCACCTCGTCGGACCGGCGCAGCGGCGGGAACCGGTCCAGGTCGGAGGCGGGCAGCCCGACCAGTTCGAGCGCAGTCGGCGTGTATGCCCGGGTGTCGAGCCCGACCAGGCCGAAGGCGCTGGCGTCGCTGTAGTCCGCGCTGGCGACACCGGTGAGCTGCGCGGTGACCCAGTCTTTGCAGGACAGCACCCAGCGGGCGGCGGCGTACGTCGCCGGCTCGGCGTCCCGCAGCCAGCGCAGCAGGACGGCGGGCTGGGCGGCCCACGGGATCGAGCCCGTCTCCAGGGCCAGCCGGCGGGCTCCCTCCGGCGGGATCGCCTGGACGATGTGCTGTGCCCGGCTGTCCGACGAGGCGATGGCCGGCCCGATCGGGCGCAGGGACCCGTCGACCGGGTAGATGCCGTTACCGTGTGCGGCCACGCCGATGCCCGCCGGGGCGTACCCCTCGACGGCCAGCTTGCCGCCGACCTCCGCCAGCAGCGACAGCACCGTGTCCGCCAGCGCGGTCATGTCGACGTCGTGGCGGTGGGCGGTGACGCTGGTACGCGGAGTGCGCGCATGCACGACGGCCAGCTCATTGCCCACGACGTCGAAGGCGGCCACCTTGGTGGCGGTGAGTCCGACGTCGACCCCGAGGTAGCAGGTGTGCGGAATCGTCACGACGTCCTCCTGTCGTTCGTTCCGGTCGCCGGGGCGAGGTTCAGGCCGCGCGGGCGGAAGCGCCGCAGCTCCGCCCGGTAGGCGGCCACCTCGGCGTCGGCCCGTTCGGTGTCCCAGCCGAGCTGCCGTACGGCGACGTCCGCGCAGGTCACGGCCGTCGACACCGCCATGTCCGGGCCGAGGCCGACCAGCGTACGGCGCAGCAGCACGTCGGCCAAGGTCACGGCCCGCTCCTCGCGGAAGGCCATGACCACCTCGGCGGCGACGGCCCCGGTCCGCTCGTCGACGACTTCGGCCAGTGCCGGGTCGGATAGGGCGAGTTCGAGCACCCGGCGGGCGCGGACGCCGTAGATGTCCAGTAGCCGGGCGGACTGCGCCGGGGTGAATGGGGTGGCCGAGCGCGGGAAGTCCGCGCGGAAGGCGTACCAGTCCGGGGTGTCGGCGCCGGGCAGCGGCCGGGTACGGGTGGTGCATCGTTGCCGCGGCCGGCCGAGCACCTTCAGCGACTCGTCGGTGGCGTCCTCGGCGAGGGCGCGGTGGGTGGTCAGCTTGCCGCCGATGATCGTGAGCAGCCCCTCGTACGTGGGTGCGTGGTTGAGCACCGTGTGCCCACGACTGATCTTGGCGTTGTCCGCCACGCCGGCCGTGTACGGCAGCGGACGGATTCCGGCGACGCTGTACAGCACGTCGTCCGGGGTGAGGCCGGCCTGGGGGAACAACCGGTTGGCCTCGGTGAGCAGGTAGTCGATCTCGGCGTCGCTGGCGACGACCTCGTCCAGGTCCCCCTCGTAGGTGAGGTCGGTGCTGCCGAGGACGTACCGGCCCTCCCACGGGAAGATGAAGATCGGTCGCTGGTCGGTGGCGGCCTCGAAGAAGATGCAGGTGTCCGGGGCGCCCGGGAACGGGTCGATGATGATGTGGCTGCCCTTGGTGCCGCCGTTGAGGCGTCCGCTCTCGACCTGGCCGTCGAGGATCCGGTCGATCCACGGCCCGGCCGCGTTGATCGTGAGGCGGCCCCGGATCTCCCCTTCCCGCCCCGACTGGTTGTCCCGGGTCCGGACCCCGTGCACCCGTCCGTCCGTCACGAGCAGGCCGGTCACCGTCGTGTAGGTCAGCACCCGTGCGCCCAGCCGCTCGGCGTCGATCAGCAGCTCGACGCAGAGCCGCTCGGCCCATGGCACCTGGGCGTCGTTGAAGAGCACGCCGCCGCGCAGGCCACTGCGGGAGAGGTGGGGCCAGCGTCGGGCGATCGCCCGGGCGGACAGGCTCCGGCTGGGTCCGCGTCCGCGGCGCGCGGCCAGGACGTCGAACGCGGCCAGGCCGAGGCGGATCAGCGGTCCCGGCCGGCTGTCCCCGGCGTAGAACGGGATCAGCATGGGGTAGTCGTGCACCAGGTGCGGCGCGGTGCGGAACAGCAGGTGCCGTTCCCGGATCGACTCGTGCACCAGGGTGAAGTCGTAGCGCTCGAGGTACTTCAGGCCGCCGTGGATCAGCCGGCTGGAGGTGGCGGTGGTGCCGGCGCCGACGTCCCCGCGGTCGACCACGACGACGCTCAGGCCCCGGCCGGCGGCGTCTCGGGCGATGGCGAGGCCGTTGATGCCGGCGCCGATGATCACGAGGTCGACGAGGTCATCGGCGCCGGTCGGTGGGTGTGACATGAGGAGCTCCCGGAGATGCGGGGTGCGGGCCGGGTGGACGACCCGCACCCCTGGCGATGATCAGGACGCGGAACTGGCCGACCGCTCCCGGAAGAGCTCGTAGGCGTCCTCGGGCTTGGCGTCGTCGTGCACCACGGCGCGGACTGCGGCCAGCATCGCGGCCGGGTACTCGCTCTGGAAGATGTTGCGGCCCATGTCGACGCCCGCGGCGCCCTCCTGCATCGCCCGGTACGCCATGGTCAGCGCGTCGAGCTCGGGCAGCTTCTTGCCGCCGGCCACGATGATCGGCACCGGGCAGCTGGCGGTCACCGTCTCGAAGCCCTCGTTGACGTAGTACGTCTTGACGATGTGGGCGCCCATCTCGGCGCTGATCCGGGTGGCGAGCCGGAAGTAGCGGGCGTCGCGGACCATGTCCTTGCCCACGGCGGTCACCCCCAGCACGGCGATGCCGTGCCGCTGTCCGGCGTCCACCAGGGCGGCGAGGTTCGCCACCGACCGGGACTCGTGCTCGCCGCCGATGAACACCTGGATCGCCAGCGCCGCGGCGTTGAGCCGGAGCGCGTCCTCGACGTCCAGGGCGATGTGCTCGTCCGAGAGGTCCTTCAGCACGCTCGGGCCGCCGCTGGCCCGCAGCACGATCCCGGCGCTGCTGTGCGGCGGGATGCTGGTGCGCAGCGCGCCACGGGTCATCATGATCGCGTCGGCGTCCGGCACGAGGGGGGCGATGTTGGTGTCGATCCGCTCCAGGCCGGCCATCGGCCCGAGGAAGTAGCCGTGGTCGAAGGCCAGCATCACGGTACGGCCGTTGTCGGGTCGGAAGATCCGGGACAGCCGGTTCTGCAGGCCCCAGTCCTGGGCGTGGGCTCCCTTGACGTGGAAGCCGGCTGTGGTGGCGGCGGCCCCGCCGAAGTCGCGGGCGTCGAGCAGACCGTCGGTGTCAGCCATTGGTGTTCTCTCCTGTGTCAGTTCCAGTGGTGGTCGCGGCCGCGGGTCGCGGCCGTCGACGGGGTCGAGTGGTCGCGCCGGCGTTGCGCAGCGTTCCGCCGCCGGCGAGGAAGAGGACGAACAGCACCAGGCCGCCCTTGAGCAGGTTCTGCGCGGCGGTGCTCCAGCCCACGAGGTTGACGAGGCCGTCGAGCAGGATGAAGAAGAGCGCACTGCCCCAGATGCCGACCGGCACGGCCCGACCGCCCGAGATGAGCGTGCCGCCGATGACGACGACGGCGACCGAGTCGAGCAGGTAGCGCGTGCCCAGGTCGGGCGACGGCGCGATGTAGGCGGCGAGCAGCGCGCCGGCCAGTCCGGCCAGGGCGCCACTGGCCAGGTAGGTGGTGGCGATGATCCGGCTGACCGGGATGCCCGCCCGTTCCGCGGCCGGCCGGCTCTGCCCGACCGCGAGCAGCGAGCGACCGTAGGTGGTGCGGCGGAGCAGGGCCACGACCAGCGCGGTGAGCGCGGCCACCGCGACGGCGAGCACGGGTACGCCGGCCGGCCGCAGGTTGAGCAGCCTGCGCAGCCCGTCGTCGGGCACCGCGGTGAAGCCGTCGGCGAGCGACAGGGTCAGCGACGAGGCGATCAGCCCGGCGGCCAGGGTGGCGATGATCGGCGGGACGGACAGCCCGAGGATCGCCACCGTGCTGACCAAGGCCACGGCCAGCCCGGTTCCGATGCCGGCCAGGATGCCGGCCGGCACCGATCCGGTCGTCGTGGTCACCTGCACCGCGACGAACCCGGCCAGGGAGATGACCGGCGCCACCGACACGTCGATGTTGCCCGGCCCGGCGGTGATCACCAGCATCTGGCCCAGGCCGACGATGACCAGGTACGGGGCCAGGGACAGCGCGAGCGAGACCGTCTGCCCGCCGCCCTGGCTGGAGATGGCCAGGATGGTGGCCCAGACCAGCGCGGCGGCGACGAAGCCCCAGATCCACGGGCGGGTGAGTGTACGGAGGGTCATCGGAACACCTTTCCGACCACGACGCGGCCGGCGAGTACGGCCAGCACGATCACGCCCTGTACGGCCGACTGCATGTTCGACGGCACGTCGAGCAGGCTGAGGACGACACTGACCAGGCCGAGGGTGATGCCGCCGATGGCGACGCCCCACGGCACGGCGGTGCCGCCGGCGAACGACCCCCCGCCGAGGATCACCGCGGCTACCGTGATCAGCGTGTAGCTGGTGGCAGACGAGACGTCGCCGCCGCCGGTCTGCGAGGCGAGCACGAGGCCGGAGAGCACGCCGAGCGCCCCGGCCACGGCGTACGCGATCACGCGCGCGGCAAGCGGCCGCAGGCCGGACCGTTGCAGCGCGACCGGGTTGCTGCCCAGCGCGCGGACCCGCACCCCGACGGAGCTGCGGGCGGACAACAGCCAGACCAGCGCCGTGACGACGAGGATCGGCAGCAGCGGGGCGGGGAAGCCGCCCGGCTGCCAGGAGCCGAACGCCGCCAGCCACTGCGGGGTGCCGCCGCCCGGGGTGGGCAGGACGAACAATCCCAGACCCAGCCACACGAACGAGGCGCCGAGGGTGGCGATCAGCGACGGCACCCGGCGCAGGTGGATCAGCGCGCCGAGCACCGCGTACGCCGCGACGAGACCGAGCAGTAGCAGCGTGCCGGTGCCGGGGGAGGAGACCAGCTTCGTGGCGGTGACGACGGTGACCAGGCCGACGAAGTTGCCGATGCCGAGGTCGATGTCGCCCGCGGCCATGAGCACCATCTGGGCCTGGGCCGCGATGACCAGCGGCACGGTGGCCGAGAGGATCAACGCGAGCCCGGGCACGGTCAGCACGTCGGACTGCAACGACGCGCAGACCGCGATCATGGCCACCATGGCGACCGCGCTGACCATGGCGGGTCCCGTGCGGCGCAGCAGGGCCTGGGACGGCATGGCCGTCGCGACGAGGTTCGTCATCGCTGTGCTCCCGTGGACTCGGATTCGGCGAAGGAGACGGCGATGATCCGTTCCTCGGAGATCTCCGCGCCGGTCAGTTCGGCGACGACCCTGCCGGCCCGCAGCACGTAGACCCGGTCGCAGTGCGCCATCTCAGCGTTCTCGCTCGAGTACCAGACCACGCTGCGGCCGCTCGCCGCCTCCTGCCGGATGAGCTTGTAGAGGTCGGTCTTGGTGTGCACGTCGACCCCGCGGAACGGGTCGTCGAGCAGGACCAGGTCGGCCGTGGAGGCGAACGCCCGGGCCACGATGACCTTCTGCTGGTTGCCGCCACTGAGCTCGGTCATGCCCGCGTCCGCGCCCCCGCGGATGGCCAGCCGGTCCACCCAGTCCCGGACCGTGGCGTCCTCCGCCCCGGAGCGGCGTACGCCGTACCGGGACAGGCCGCGCATGGCGGTGACGATGAGGTTCTCCGCCACGGACCACAGCGGCAGGACGCCCGAGCGCTGCCGGTCACCGGGCACATAGGCGCGGGTGCCCTCGACCCTGGTGTCTCGCCGGACGGGGCGCCACAGCCGTTCGAGCACCTGCTGTTGCCCCTGGCCGGCGAGCCCGGCCAGCCCGACGACCTCACCCCGGCCGACCGTGATCGACACGTCGTGCAGGCCGTGGCCGGTGGCGCTGCGCAGTTCGGCGACGACCGGCCGGTCGCCGGCAGTCCGGGCGACTGCGGGGGCGGCGGCGGGTTCCACCACCTCCGCGCCCATCAGGACGAGCACGTCCTGTTCGCTGAGGCCGGCCGCGGGTCGCTCCGCGACGACCGCGCCGTCACGCATCACCGCGACCCGGTCGGCCACCGAGAGCACCTCACGGATGCGGTGCGAGATGAGCAGGACGGCCGTGCCCTGCGCGGTGAGCCGCCGGACGTACGTGTAGAGCGAACGCGCGGCGTCGGGGCCGAGGGACTCGGTCGGCTCGTCCAGGATCAGCAGGTCGAGCCGGTCGACCAGGCTCGCCCGGACGATCTCCACCATCTGCCGCTGGGCCAGCGAGAGGTCCTCGACCCGGTCCCGCGGGGCCACCCCGTGGCCCGGGAACATCTCGTCCAGCCGGCGGGCGACTGCCGTGCTGGCCGCGCGTCGCCAGCGCACGCGGGGCAGGCAGTGCCGGGACGAGACCCAGATGTTCTCGGCGACGGTGAGGTCCGGGCAGAGCGACGTTTCCTGATAGGCCATTCGGACGGGGCGGAACGGGTCGGCGCCCGGTGTGACGTCCTTGTGCCCGCCCACGGTGACCGTGCCCTCGTCGCACGGTTCGAGGCCGGCGAGGACGCGCATCAGCGTGCTCTTGCCGGCACCGTTGTGACCGACGAGGCCGAGCACCTCACCGGCGCGGACGTCGAGGTCCACGCCGGTGAGGGCCCGGGTGCGCCCGTACGTCCTGGTCACCCGCCGCGCGGTGACGACCGGTGGCGCCGCGGACGGCTTCCGGTCGCCCTGCGGCGGGGCCGCGTGCGACCCCACCGGCAGGTTGTCGACGTGCATGATGCGCTCCTTGAGTTGCTGTCCGGTCAGCCGGCGGCTGTCGGGATCGGCGGCTGCACCGGGGCGCCACCGCTCTTGACGGCCTCGACCTGCTTGCGGAAGAGCTCCTGGGTCCACGGCCAGGCGGCGTACTCGTCGGGCTTCAGGACGCCGGCCCACGCGGCGACGTCCTTCTGCTCCACCAGCACGATCGGGAAGGTGATCTCCTTCGGGACGTCCTTGCCGTCGAGCAGGTCGATCGCCTCCCAGAGCGCGGCGACCGACTGGCCGGGGTCGGACATGACCGCGACCGAGCCGTTGTCGAGCTTGCTGTCCTGCCAGTACTTCAGCGCGCGGCCGTTGGTCTCGAAGGTGACCGCCGGCACCGGCTTGTTGGCCGTGGTGAAGGCCTGGGCGACGCCGTAACCGTCACCGCAGCCGATGACCCCGTCGACCTTCGGCACGCTCGACAGCACGCCGAGCACGGCCTTCTGCGCCTTGGCGCCGTCGCACATCCCGTTGACGGTCGCGGCGACCTTGACGTCCGGGTTCTTGGCCAGGATGTCCTGCGTGGTCTGGTACATCTCCGCCTCGGGCTGGGAGCCGACCACGCCCCGGCTGACGATCACGGTGCCCTTGCCGCCGATGCCCTTGACCAGCGGCTCGGCCGCGGCCGTCGCCCAGTCCTTGAAGCTGTTGAGCAGCACGTGGGCGCAGGGGGCGTCGATCGCCGAGTCGAAGACGACGACCTTGATGCCGGCGTCGCAGGCCTGCTGGATGACCGGCTTCAGCGCGGTCGGCGAGGCCGGGTCGATCAGCAGGGCGTCCGGCTTCTGCAGCAGCAGGCTCTTGATCTGGGCGACCTGCTCGGTGGCCGAGTTCTCGCCCGGGGCGTTGACGACCTTGAACTTGCTGATCAGCCCGTCGTTCTGCGCCTTGGTGGCGGCGGCCTCGAACTTGGCGATCATCGTCTGCCGCCAGCCGTTGCCGATGAAGCCGTTGCTCAGCGCGATGAACGGCTTGTCGCCGCTCTTGGCCTTGCCGCCGCTCGCGCCGGAGCCGCAGCCGGTCGCGGTGACCGCGACGGCCGCGACCAGCGCGGCCACGACCGCGCTGCGCCGTCGTCGGGATGAGGGGTGGGTACGCATGGTGGGGGCCTCCAGGGAGAGCGAAAACCCGCCGGAGCGGGAGTGGACGTGCTCAGTCGGCTGACCGCGGCTCGGGGGGCTGCGGTGAGGTGCAGTCATTACAGACCTGTAGTGACAGGTCCGCTAGGGCTGGATGACAAACGTGTCCCAAGTCACAGTGACGGCGGTTACGTCTCCGTGTCTTTCCGGCGATAGGGCCGTCATCCGGCCACAATGCCTGTCATGACAGGGCTCGTTCTGCCGTGGCATGCTGTACTCGATCGACGGGGAAGGAAGTCCATGACGATGACCTACCGGCGGCTCACCCGGGACGGGAGCGAGCCGCTGTGGATGCAGCTGATGCGGGAGCTGCGCGGCCAGATCGAGGCCGGCGACATCGCCCCGGACCAGCCGTTGCCGTCCGAGGCGGAGCTGACCGACCTCTATGGCGTCTCCCGCACGGTCGTGCGGGAGGCGCTGCGCGAACTCGTCCAGCAACGGATGATCTACAAGGTCAAGGGACGGGGCGCCTTCGTCGCGCCCCAAAAGACCGAGCTGCGCTTCGTCGGCTCCGTGTCCGGCTCCGCCGACGACCTGCGCGAGTCGGGACGCCGGGTCACCACGCACACGATCAGTCAGGCCCTGGGCTCGGCGGACCAGCGCGCGGCCGAACTCCTGCAGATCCCGGTGGGCGAGCCGGTCGTACGGATGCGCCGACTCCGACGCGTCGACGGTCAGCCCTGGCTGCTCGTCGACACGGCCCTGCCGGCCCGGCTGGTGCCCGGCCTGGAACGCGCGGTGCTCGAGAACCAGTCGCTGTACGACGTACTGCGCCGCCGGTACGGATTGGAACCGGTCGGGGCCGACCGTTGGATCGAAGCCGTCTTCCCCGAGCCCGAGGACGCCGCCCTGCTCGAGATCACGACCTCAACGCCGCTGCTCGGCATCGAGTCCGTCGCCTGGCTGCCGGACGGCACCCGTTTTGAGGCCTACCACGCGTTGCACCGCAGCGACCAGACTCGCTTCTTCGTGGGAATCCGCTGAGCTGACGGTACGGCGTTCCGGACTGCTCTGGCCATGCAGGTGAGTGCAGGTTGGGTGCAACCCGACGAGGTGGCCGTCGCGCTCGACTCGCTCATTTGGCATTCAGCGCAACGGCGGGACGCCGATCAGCCCGCCCGGGTATTGCGCGACGAAGCCGCCACTGTAGACACTCACGAGCTGATCAGCCCGCGAACGCTTTCACCTCCAGCAGGCCGACGACGGCCGAGCCGAACTGCGTGACACCGCGAAGGACGCGCACACGGCGATAACGGCGGGACAAAGGATCCCAAGTTTTTCCCAAGGTCGGCCCCGCACCTTCTCCTCGTGAGAACGATCGGGGTGAGGACATTGGGGAACAGTCGCATGGGCGTGGCACGGGTGCGCGGGGCCAGGTCTGTGCCGGGCCTGCTCCTCGCGGCCATGACCATAGTCGCGTTCCTGGCTGTCGACGTGGTCAGACCGGCCCCGGCCGTCGCGCACAGCGAGCTGAAGTCCTCCAGCCCGGCGGCAGGCTCGGTGACCGGCGCGGCGCCCGCCTCCGTGTCGCTGGTCTTCGGTGGCAGCATCCTGTCAGCGTCGCTGACCGTCACCGACGGGTGCGGTCGTACCGTGCCGGGTCAGGTGACCATCCGGGAGCAGCACGTACGAGCCACGCTTCGGGCCGGCGGACCGGCACCGGCCAGTGGTGCGTGGTCCGTCCGGTGGCGGGCGGTGAGCGAGGACGGGCACCCCATCTCCGGAGAGGTGCCCTTCACCGTGGCCGGTGAGACCGACTGCGTCGCGTCCGCCAGTGCCTCCGCCGCGCCCGACAACAGCCCGAGCGTCACCGCCACGGCGGCAGCCGAGGGCACCGACACCCAGGACACGGCTGTGGCGGTCTCGTCAGAGAGCGGAACTTTTCCGACCAGCATCCTCCTCGCGCTGGCCGTCGTGCTGCTCGGAACCGGCGCGGCGGTGCTCGCCCGTCGCCGCAGCCCGCCCGTACCGACCCGGGACAAACGATGACGGGCCCGCCGCCCATCGATCTGGCGCTGCGGACGGTCACCCTCGGGTCCGCGCTGCTCCTGGTTGGCGCGCTCCCAGTGGCGATGCTGTTCCTGCGATCGCTGGGCGCCGCTCAGCGAGAGGTCCCGCCGGCACTCACGCGCTTCCGCCAAATTCTGCGGTGCGCCGCCGTCGCCGTCGGGGCGTCCGCACTGCTCACCTTCTGGCGGTTCGCCGACCAACTTCAGGCCGCCTCCGCCACCAACGAACCCGGCGACGCCGTGCGGCAGGCCCTGTCGAGCCAGGTCGGCAGCTGGACGGCCATTCGCGTACCGGTGGCCGTCGTGCTCTGGTTCGTGGTCGCCACCGCCCTCACCGCCCCGTCGTCGGCCGGCTGGCTCAGCTGGGCGGCGCCGGCCGTCGTGCTGGCCGCCAGCCTGCCGATGACCAGCCACGCCGGTGTCACCAACGCCCTGGGAATCCTTGTCGACCTGCTGCACTTGGCATCCGGCGGGGTCTGGGTCGCCGGCGTGCTGGCCCTTGCCGTGGTGGTCCCCATCGCGCTGCGCGCTGGAACGGCAGACCGGAACCGCCAGGTACTGCTGTCGTGCGCGGCCGGCTTCTCCCGGCTCGCCGTGCTGGCCGTCGCGGTCGCCGTCGTCACCGGATTCGCTCAGCCCTTCATAGCCGACGTCGACCTCCGGTCGCTGCCCGGCACAACCTGGGGCGCCGCCGCCACGATGAAGCTTCTGCTCGTCGTGGCCATCGTCGTGGCTGGTGGGGTCAACCACCGGGTGCTGATCGGCCGGCTGAAGCGGGCCAGATCTCGGGTCCGCGTTGACGACAGTGCAGCTGCGCTACTCGGCGTGGTCTCCCTCGAAGTCGTCCTCGGCGTCGCGACGGTTCTCGCCGCAGCGCTGCTCGTCTCGACGCCGCCGCCGTAAAACCATTGCCCCGCCCGCAACCGTCCACGTCGCAACCCTGAATGCGTGGGGAGAACCAATGAAGATCATGGTCCATTCGCATCGGCCGTCGCCGGCAGCGCTGGCCGTCACGACGGTGACGCTGGGACTGGCACTGGCGTTCCTTCCCGAGGCTTCCGGCGGTGGCCTGCCGGGGCTGCTGCGGCTGCTGGTGGCCATTCCGGTTGCGGTCACGGCCGTCGCCGCAGCCGCCTGGCTGTCGTGGCGGGTGTCGCGCCCGGTGCCGGCGGGGCTGGCTGCGGCCGGGACGGTCTTCATCACGGCGAGCGCCGCAGCCGTCCCCGTGGCGTGGGCCGCCGGCGTGTCCGTGCCGGAGGCGTTGCGGCAGGTGCCCCTGCAGGCGGCGGCGGCGCTGCTGGTGGTGACCGCGGCCGCGCTGTCGCGCTGGCGGCGGCCGCGGCCGGTGCGGCTGATCCGCGCCGCGTCGCGTCCGGCCCTGGCCACGATGATGGTCGGCGGCTTACTCGCGGTGCCCGCGCAACCGGCGGCCGCCGCGGACCCGGCGGAGGCCGCCCCCTGCGTCGCCGGTCAGCAGCAGCGCAACTACTCGATATCGGCGATCACCGTGGACGTGCCGTTCAACCGATTCGGCAGGACGCTGCGCAACGCCCGCATCTTCGCCCTCGACCAGGACGTCGCCGCCATCACCAACTGGTGGCGCCCGCTGGCCGAGGACGCGGCGGACGATCCCGCGGGCAACCGCCGGCTGCGCCCGCGCCCCCTGGTGCTGCGCGCCAACGAAGGCGAGTGCGTCCGGGTCACCCTCACCAACCGGCTGTCGTCCGACCCCGTGTACGGGTTGCCCGCCGCGCCGCGGGTCGGCATCCAGGCCACCGGTGTGGTCGTGGACGTCCGCGGTGACGGCGGTGCACGCGTGGGTAACAACGCCGACCCGACCGTCGGCATCGGGCAATCCACCACGTACTTCTGGCGGGTGCCGGCACAGGAGGGGCTGTTCCTGTTCCAGGACATGGCCACTCCGGCCGGCGGCGAGCACGACGCCGGCTCCCGGGGGATCGGGCTCTACGGCGGGCTCGCCGTCGAGCCGAAGGACTCGGTGTGGACCGATCCGCGCAGCGGCGCCGTCCTGTCCGGAAACGGCAACCCCAGCTCCACCTACACGGCCGCGAAGAACCAGAGCGGCGAACTGTACGTCGAGGCCGACATCCACCCGCCGGGCGCGCCATCGTTCCGGGAGAGCATCCAGCTCGCCCAGGACCAGATCCCGTACGTGGGCATGGGCTTCAACTACGGCTCGGAGCCGATGGAGGACCGCGAGGCCAAGGCGTGTCCCGACTGCATCGGCGAGGAGACGTGGCTGTCGTCGTGGCCGTACGGCGACCCGGCGCTCATCAAGCTGGCCAGCGGCAAGGGGCCGTGGCTGCCCAAGGGCACCGGCGACCGTAAGGAGGCCGAGGACTGCGGCCTGCCCGAGTCGTGCTTCGTCTCCAACGTCTTCCACACCTACACCGGTGACGCCACCAAGATCCGTTTCGGCCTGGCCGGCGTGAAGGAGACCCACGTCTTCCACCTGCACGCCCACCAGTGGCTGGCCGACCCGCGCGAGAACGGCGCCAGTGGCGACGGGCCGGGCGCCAAGCCGGCGTCGTCGACCCTCGACTCGCAGAGCTACGGGCCGGGGGAGGCCTACACCGCGGAGCTGCTCTACGGCGCCGGGTCGCAGAACGGCACGTTCGGCGACTCGATCTTCCACTGCCACCTCTACCCGCACTTCGCCGAGGGCTACTGGGCGATCATGCGCGTGCACGACGTCCGCCTGGACGGCTCCACCGCCACGCCCGACGGCGTGAACGTCCGGCCCCTGATCCCGTTGCGGGGTCGCGCCACGCCACCTGCCCCGACCGCGGACAACCCCGGCTTCCCCGGCATGATCCCCGGGACGTACGGGTTCCGCGCGCCGCAGCCGCCCGGCTCGGTGACCGAGGGCGGTGTCGACGGGACCCCAGAGCGGGCCGCACCCCGGCTGGTTGGCGGCAGGACCATCGAAGAGGCCAAGCTCGCCGTCGAGCGCGCCGTCGTGGCGCGGCACAACAACGGCGGTACCGCGCCGCGAGGTGCGCCGTACGCCGACCCGTGCCCCGACGGCGCCCGAGAGGTCGACTACGACGTCACCGTCCTGCAACGCGATCTCGTCTACAACGAGGCCGGCCACCACGACCCGCAGGCCCGAGTCATGGTGCTGACCAAGGACGTGCCGGACATCCTCGCCGGCCGTAAGAAGGTCGAGCCGCTGTTCATCCGGGCCAACGCCGGCGACTGCATCAACTTCTCGCTCACCATGATGGCGCCCAACTGGGTGGGCGGCGACGCGTTCCAGCAGATCAAGCAGACGAACATGGCCGGTGGGCACGTCCACCTGGTCAAGTTCGACGTGACCGCCTCCGACGGCGGCTCCAACGGCTGGAACTACCAGCAGGCAGCCTTCACGAAGGAGCAGGCGGAGCTCACCGCCAAGCAGGCGTCCGGCGAGGTGACCTGCAGACCGAGTGGCTCCTTCTTCGGCGGGCAGAGCACCGGCTGCCGGATCGACGAACGCCACGAGTGGACGCCGCCGGCCGACTCCGGCGGGCTGCGGGGCCAGACCCTGCACGAGCGGTGGTACGCCGACTACGAGCTGCGGACGGCGTTCACCCACGACCACCACTTCCCGGCGATCGTGCAGCACCGCGGACACTACGGCGCGCTCATCATCGAGCCCCAGGGCTTCGACGTGCGTGACCCGGCCACCGGCCAGTTCAAGCAGCCCATCAACAACCCGGCGCACGGCATCCCTTGCGCGGCGCGCTGCGTCGGCTCGGCGGTCGGGGAGAGCGTCGACATGATCGGCCCGGGCGCCAACGACGACTACCGCGAGTACGGCCTCGCCATCGCGGACTTCGTACCCCTCGTGAAGAAGGGCGGCGATCCGCGCAACTCGCACGACGTGGTCAACGCGCCCGGCGCGCCCGAGGCGTACCCGGACCGCGACCCCGGCACGTTCGCGATCAACTACCGCAACGCGCCGCTGAGCGAACGACGTACTCGTGACGGCAAGCCGGTCGATCCCGCCCACAAGTTCAGCTCCTGGGTCTTCGGCGACCCGATGACCCCACTGCTGCAGGGCTACGCCCGGGACAACGTCAAGCTGCGGGTCGTCCAGGGCTCGCAGGAGGAGCAGCACCTGTTCCAGGTGAACGGCCTGCGCTGGCGCGAGGAGCCGGACGACCCCGACTCTCCGCTGGTCAACGCCCAGACCATCGGCATCTCGGAGGCGTTCAACGCCGAGCTGCCCGGGTTCGACTGCAAGAACACCGACACCCCCTGCCGCGGTGACTACCTGTACGGCGGCACCTCCATCGACGACCAGTGGCGCGGCATGTGGGGGATCATGCGGGTGCACGGGGCACCTGTCCCGGGTCTGCGCGCGCTGCCCGACAACCAACCCACCGGTACGGCGGGCCCCGCCCCGGCCCCGGCGTCGCGGCAGGCGCCGCCGCCCGCGCAACGGCCCGGCGTGGCCTGCCCACCCGCCGCTCCCGTGCGGACCTTCGACGTGGTCGCGCTGAACCGCGGCGTGACCTACAACGAGTACGGCGACAACGACCCGAAGGCGCTGATGTACGTCCTCGCGCAGGACGAGCAGGCCGTGCGGTCCGGAATGAAGAAGCCCGAGCCGTTGGTGATCCGGGCCAACGCCGGTGACTGCGTGCGGGTCAACCTGCGCAACGCGCTTCCGCCGGAGTACGCCAACCACCGCAACGGCGTGGGCGGTGACGTGCCGCAGATCCTCGAACCGCGTACCGGCACGCCGATGGGCACCCGGGTGTCGATGCACCCGCAGCTGGTACGTCACGACGTGCGACTGTCCGACGGCGCCGCGATCGGTTTCAACCCCGACTCGACGGTGGGAATCGGGCAGACGGTCAGCTACGAGTGGTTCGCCGACAGCGAGCTGGGCGCGACGAACATCGTCGACTACGGCGACGCCCGCGGACACCGTCACCACGGCCTCGCCGGCGCCCTGGTCATCGAGCCGCAACACGCCACCTACCACGACCCGTCCACCGGCTCGGAGATCCGCAGCGGCACCGCCGCCGACATCCGGGTACCGGGCCGGCAGGACTTCCGCGAGTCCGCGCTGATCTACCAGGACGGTATGGACCTGCGGACGGCCAGCGGAGCGGAGATCAAGGACAAGCCGGACGCGGAGGGGGGCGCCGAAGGCACGCAGCCGCCGGAGCCCGACGGTGGTGACGTGCACGCCGGCGGCACGGAGGACGGCGGGGAGAAGGGTGTGAACTACGCCAACGCCCCGCTGCACCGACGCCTCGGCGCGGTTCCCGGTGGCAAGGCCACCAGTGCGACCACAGCCGGCTGGGCCAACGTGTTCAGCTCCGTCACCTACGGCGACCCGGCGACACCGATCATCCGTGCCTACGCCAGCGACCAGGTGCGGGTGCGGGTGCTGGGTGGCAACAAGCCGCGGCAGACCGGCTTCCAACTCGATGGCGCGCTCTGGCGGCAGGAGCCGTACGACGCGCAGACCGAACTCGTCGGCGTCCAGGGCGGCATCGGTGCCGGTAAGGCCGTGAACGCGCACGTGCGACTGCCGGCCGTCGGCGACCACCTGTGGTCCTCACCGACAAGCTTCGCCCTGCCGGACGGGATCTGGGGCATGGCGCGCGTCTACGCCAAGCCGCAGGCCGACGCCGGTTTCCAGCCGAGCCCGCGCACCCCGCGCGACAACCCGTACGCGGTGTCGTACTGGCCGCTGATGCCGCTGGAGCGCAGCTACGCGGCGGTGCGGGCGTTCGACGACGCGGACGCCGACGGAGTGCAGGACGCGGGCGAGCCGGCCCGGCGGGGCGTACGGGTGCGCCTGCTCACTCCGGCCGGTGCCGAGGTCGCGGCGGCGACCACCGGTGCCGACGGCGGCGCGACGTTCTCGCCGGCCCCCGGCGTGTACGACGTCGCGGTCGAGGCCCCTACGGGCACGGCAGTGGTGGGTCTCGCCACGCGGCGCGTCGACCTGTCCGGCGACGCGGCACGGGTGGAGGTGGCGGTGGGTCTGTCGACGCTCGCGACCGTGCAGGCCCTGGTCTTCGATGACCAGGACGCCGACGGTGTCCGCGATCCCGGTGAAGTCGGCCTGCCCGGTTGGACCGTGACGTTGGACGGCGGCGCCGGCACCCTGGCACCGGCCACCACCGGTGCCGACGGTTCGGCGACCTTCACCGGCGTGACCGCCGGCGCCTGGTCCGCCGGCCTGCGGCCGCGTACCGGCTGGCGCGCAACCAGCACGCTGCCCGCCGCGGTGGCGGTCGGCACCGGTCCCGCCGGCGTGGCGATCGGCGTCGCGCGGGTGCCCGGCGTGCTGGTCCGGCCCGTGGACGACGCCAACGGCAACGCCGCCGCGGACGACGGCGAGCCGACCATCGGCGGCCTGGTGGTGAGGTTGACCGCAGGGGATCGCATTGTGTCGGCCAGGACCGCCGACGACGGTGGCGTGGTCGACCCGGCGGGCGGCACTGCGCGGATCCAGGTGCTGCGCCCCGACACGGGTCTGCCGTGGCAGTGCGCGAAGGCACTGGTCACCACGCCCACCGGGGTGACCCTGGTGGACTGTGCACCGGACGGGACGGTCGAGGTGCCAGCCGGCGCGATGGAGGTCGTCGTGCTGGGTGCGTTCGCCGACGGGGTGGTCACCACCACGCTGTTCGACGACGCCGACCGGGACGGCCGGCGCGACGTCGGCGAGGCACCCCTCGCCGACTGGCCGGTCGCCGTGCTGACCGCTGACGAGCACGTCGAGGTGGCGCGAACGACCACCGACGAGACCGGCACCGCCGGTGTCGTGGTGCCGCCCGGCCGGTACGACGTCGTGCCGATGCCGCCGGTGTCGCCGGTCGCCTGGGTGAACACCGACGGAACCTACGGCATCGAGGTCAACCGCGCCCGTAACACTCCGGCCGTCGGCGGATGGGTGCAGCCCGGCTCGGTCTCGGTGGGTGTGTTCCATGACCACGACTCCGACGGCGTGCAGGAGGCCGGCGAAGACCCCCTCGCCGAGCGCACGGTCCGGCTGTTCGACGCCGCAGGTCAGGTGCTGGCCACAGCCATCACCGATGGCGCCGGCCGGGTGGCCTTCCCGGTGAAGGCCGGCACCGGGTACGGCGTGGAGGTGACGGTGCCCACCGGCTGGCGGGCAACCGGCCCGGTGGCCGACGGAGCAGTCGTCGCCCGGTCGTCGGTGACCGCGCCGGCCGACGGCGGTCAGGTGAGCGTCGAGGTGGGCCACTACCACACTGTGGACCGCACCCCGCCGCAACCGCCCGCCGCCAACCCCGGGGCCGGCGCGCTGGCAGGCCCGACGTCGGTCACGCTGACCGCCGAGGCCGGCGCGACCATCCGGTACACGTTGGACGGCACGGCGCCGACCGCTACCCGAGGCATGCTCTACACCGCTGCGGTGCGGGTCTCGATGGACCGGGTGCTGCGGGCGGTGGCGATCGACTCGGCCGGCAACGTGTCGGCCGACCTCGCGATCGCGTACGACCTGCCGTGGACCGGCCGGACCGCGGTGCTCACGCCGTCCGGTTGGTCGGCGACCACCGGCAGCGTTCGTGGCGACGCGGCGGAGACCGCGGCCGATGACGGGCGCTACCTGGTCGTCGCGTCCGCCCCGGTGGCGGGGCGTCCGACGGCGGACGTGACGGCGACGGTGGCGGTGCCGGCCGACCTGCGGTCGGCCGCGGCGCTCAACGTGTCCGCCTCGCTGCGGTCGAGCATGCGCAACACGCGGGTCCGGCTGCAGTGGTACGACGTCGCGACCAACACGTGGCGGGCGCTCGGCACGTACACCCAGGGGTTGGACGAGTCTCGCGTGGACGTCGACCTCGCCGCCCCCGCCCGGGCCGTCGCGGCGGACGGAACGGTCCGGATCCGGGTCATCGGCGACCTGGCGTACCCGTTCGACCTGTCGGTCGACCAGCTCACGGTGACGGCGGTGAACCGATGATGAAGCGCTTGATACGGCTGGCCGCCGTCGCGGCCGGCGTGGCCGCGGTGCTCGCCGGCGCGGCCTGGGCGGTGGCGTCGGCTCCGCCACCGGATGCTGGACCCGGCCGGCTCGCCCTGCCCGACGGCGGTGTGGTCGCCGTCGAGCGGGTCACCTCGGCGGCCCGACCCAGACACGCCATGCCGGGGATGGGCACCGACGCCGACCCGGTCGCCGAAGGGGAACGCCGGGTGTCGATCGACGTCACCCTGCGGGCCTCGGCGGATCAGCCGCTGGCGTACGCCGTTGACCGCTTCTCCCTGCAGGTCCCCGGCGCGATCGCCCGGAAACCGCACAGGTCCGTCCTGCCCGGCACCCGCCTACCGGCGGGCACACAGCTGTCGGGAACGCTCATCTTCGACGTTCCCGTCGAGGCCACCACCGGCGTCCTCGTGTACGACGGCGGCGGCAACACCGAGGTGGTCCTACCGCCCGAGGCGGCCGGGACTCCTGCCAGCCACGAAACGGGTCCTGCCGGCCACGGCCCCGCCGGCCACAGCGGACCGACTGCCGCGTCCCCAGCCGCCACCGAGAAATGAGGATGAAGATGAATCGACGACGAAAGGCACTGGGGGCCGCCGTAGCCGCCCTGACCGCAGCGGCCCTGCTCACTGTGCCGGCCAGCGCGGCAGTGCCGGAGAACGCCGGCCTGCAGGCGATGGGGCCGGTCGCGGAGCACGGCTTCCCCGCCTGGTACTCCGACAAGACCGGCCTGCGCCTGGAGCCGTGTCTGGACACCGGGCCCGCCGACCTGTGCACGCTGGTGGCCAACGGCTTCAGCGGTACGCCATCCATGCCCGACCATTTCCCGGACGAATTCTTCTACAGCGCCGGTGTGGGACAACTGGACACCGGTGGCATTACCGCCAGCGTCGAGGCGGCCCTGGAGGGCGCGTTCGCCACGGGGCCCGTCCGGGCCGGTGACCAAATCACGTTCGGCCGGATCCGTATCCGGATCGACGGGCTGCAGAGCGGGCAGACGTACCGCGTCATCCACCCGTACGGCGAGGAGGTGTTCAGCAACATCGACGGAGAGATCAACTTCACCGAGGACATCGGCGTCGGCACCAACAACTTCAGCGGCGCGCTGAACAGCCGGATCGGGCCCTTCCTGCGCTGGGATACCCGCAACCCGGCCCCGCCGGAGGGTTTCATCGGTGACCCGAACGTCGAGCACACGTTCACCGGCAGCCCGTACAACACCAACTATTTCCAGCTCGTCGGCCCGGGCGTGGCAGCCGGCGCGCCGTCGAACGCGCTGTGCAACCCCCTGCCGATCGGGGTCGCAGCCACCGACTGCGTCCAGCAGGCACAGTGGTCGCTCATGGGCAAGAAGGCCGTCAACGCCGACGTGGCGCCGGAGTCGGCGATCTACACCCGGAACACCGACGGCACCGACGGCGGAACCATCCTCGTCCACGCCACCTCCGACGACAACGAGGTCATCGTGGTGGAGAACGGCGCCCTCGGCGACCCGGGACACGTGGCCCGCCGGCAGATGTACGGCAGCCACGGCCGGTACGTCGCCAACGTGTCCTACGCCGGGCAGACCCCACCGGCCACGCTGACCATCCGCAACCTCAGCGACACTCCTGTCGCCACCCGTACGGCCAAGGTCGTCGACGGGGTGAACGTCACCGCCGCGACCTGGCTGCTCAACGCGGTCGGACGGCCGGTCCTCGCCGTACGCGCGGCCAGCACCGATCCCACCGCAAAGCTCACGGTGCACGGCCCCGCCGGCACCACGGCCGCCGTCGACTCCACCGGACTCGCCCGCATCCTCGACCTGAAGGCCCCACCGCTCAGGGTGACCGTACGCTCCGACAAGGGCGGCTCGATCGAGGTACCGGTCAAGGCCACGGTCGCCCCGACGCCGATCCTTCCGCCCACCGCGGCGCCGGTCCACCCGACCAACGTGCAGCCGCGCGCCTCGGTGGCACTCGACGCCACCAAGTCGATCGGAATGGGTGCACTCACCTACGCCTGGTCCCAGGTCAACGCCGACGGGACGCCGTTCAAGGTCGGTCTCGGCCAGGACCGGGTCATCATCGCCGCCCCGTCCGAGCCCGTGACGAGCTTCCTCGCGCCGCTCAACCCGGGCACGGTTCACCTCGCACTCAAGGTCAACGACCAGACGGGGATGAGCGCCACCGTCCGGTTCCAGGTGGCGGTGGACGCCCCCGCCGCCCCGCTGGCGGTCGCGGTCGGCCGCCTCGACGGGCAGATCGGCAGCACCGTCACCCTCGACGGCTCCGGCAGCCTCAACGTCGTGCGCTACCGCTGGGCACAGGTCCAGATCGGGAGCAATCCGGCGGTGACCCTGGTCAACCCCACCTCGGCGAAGGCCACGTTCACCATGCCTCGGCTGCCCGACCCGGCCGTGCCGCTGCGCTTCCGATTGACGGTCACCGGCGGGGACGGCACGACGCACTTCGTCACAGTTCAGGTCTTCCAGGTCGTGGATGACCTGGCCATCATCTCGGCCACCTACGGCGCGCCCGACCTGAGGGTTCGGGGCACCTCCAGCGTGACCACCGGCGCCAACACGGTCACGCTGACGGTCCGCAACACGGCGACCAGCGCGTCGGGGACCCTTGGCCCGATCACCGTCGACCAGTTCGGGGACTGGCAGTACCGCGGGGCGCTGCCCGCGGGGATAACCGGCAACGCCGCGAACCTTCGCATCGACGCGGTCAGCGAGGCCGGCTCGCAGGTGCTCAACTACGCCATCACGGCCGGATAGACGGCGATTCCGCCCAAGCAACCCCCGCCGGTCAGGGCCTTGTCTCGTGGCACGGAGAAACTCCACCACGCGTACGAGGTCTCGATCGGCGGGGTCTTGGTGGGTGGCGCGGGTGATACGGCGTCAGACGGGGGGCAGCAGCCCACGACGGGTCGCGATGGCCACCGCTTCGAGCTGGCTGTGGGCGTCCAGTTTGGCCAGTAGCCGCTTCACGTAACCCCGGCAGGTGTGCGGCGTGATGCCCAGCGCGCGGGCGATGGCCCGCACGTCCTGGCCCTGGCTCATCAACCGCAGCACCTCATACTCCCGGCCGGTCAGCCCACCGGGCGCGGCGTCCTGCGCAGCCTGCGACTGCGCGGTGGCGAGCAGACCGGTGAGCAGGTGAGCGGAGACGGTCGTCGTGCCGTGGTGCGCGGCCCGCAGAGCGTGCAGCACATCCCCGAGCGCGCCGTCCTTGGCGAGAAAGCCGACCGCACCGGCCGCCATCGCCTGACCCACCAACGCGGGCTCCGTACGCGCGGTGAGCACGACCACCCGCACGTCCGGATGCCGCAGGTGCAGGCGCTCGGTGGCCGCGATGCCATCGAGGTCGGGCAGCCCGACATCCATCAGCACGACGTCGGGTCGGAGTTCGTCGACCAGGCGCAGCGCGTCAGCCGCGGTCCGGGCATGTCCGACGCAGGTCAGAGCGGGCTGCCCGTCGAGCGCCAGGGCGAGCAGGTCGGCGAAGGTCTGGTGGTCGTCAACGACCAGCACCCGGATCGCCCGGTCGGGCTCGGACTCCGATGACCCGACCGACCGCATCATGACCTCCTGCCCCAGGCGCCCGGTGCCGCTCGCCCGCCCTTGGCAGTCTAGAAACTGACTGCACGTAATCAATCCGTCCTAACGGCCCGACCTTCTCGGCTGGACGGTGATGGCCGAACAATCGCCCGACAGCCTGGCCTGTCCGCCATCGGGCACCGCCGGTACCGGTTGGCGAGGAGCGGACTCCGACCGGCGTGACGCATCGACCATGCGAGGGCCGGCCTGCGCCGGTCCGACGCGGCACCCCCCAGGATTCGGGGGTCCACTGGCGACGGAAGTGGCTACCGCGCGGTAGCCCCAACCTGGAGAGTCAATCCGGGGAAGAGAGTGCGGGGCAGGAGGCCTGATGTACGAGATCCAGTTGTTCGGCTCGGTCCGGGTGCGGGCCGGCGGAGCGGCGCTGTCGGGCCGCGACTTCGGGGGTGTGAAGCCCCGCCAGATCCTGGCGCTGCTCGCCCTGCGAGGCGTGCTGCCCAAGGACGAGCTGGCCGAGCTGCTGTGGCTGGGCAGGCCGCCGGCGAACCACGTTGCCACCCTCGAGAGCTACGTGTCCGTGCTGCGACGTCGCCTGGATCCGCAGGGATCGGCGCGGCGCTCGGTGATCCTCACCCGCAACGGCGGCTACCGCCTGGACAGTGACCGGGTCAGCGTCGACGTGACCCGCTTCGACGCTCTGCTCGCCGCTGCTGCCGGGCGCGCCCCAACCCAAGCCCTGCCTCCGCTGCGCGCGGCCCTGACGTTGGTGAAAGAGCCGCTGCTGGTCGACGAGCCGTCCGCCGACTGGGCGGTAGACGCCCGCGAGCGCTACCGCAAGCGAATCGTCGACGCGTTGCTCGGCGCCGCCGGTCACACCCTCACCGTCGGCGATGCCCCGGTGGCGCTCGAGTTCGCCGCGCGGGCCCTGCGGTGGGACCCGCTCGCGGAGCGCGGCTGGTACCTGCGGGTCGCCGCCCACCGGGCGGACGGCGACCGGGCTGCGGCGCTCCGGGCGTACGACGAGTGCCGGCGGCTGCTCACCCGGGAGCTCGGTGTCGAGCCGTCGGCGGAGCTGCGGCACCTCTTCCTCGAGCTGCTCCGGCAGGAAGTGCCGGCCGGCTGCGTGGACGGAGTGGTAGCCGCCATCCGCGCCATGGCCCGCGAACTCGCCTCGGTAGGCGACCTGCGCGCGGTCGGCGAGGGCGCCGGCACCTCGGCACGTCGGTTGGTGCAACTGCTGACCCAGGCGACCGAGCTGGCCGACACGCCCGCCCGAACCTCGCTCTCCGCGGTGTCCTGATCGTGCGCCGCGCGGTGCGGCGATCCACGCCGCGTCCCGAACTCAGGCGGGCGGTCCGCTACTTCCTCTGCCTCAACGCGCTGGCCATCATCGCGGTAGCGGCCGCAGTGTCCCTGGCGAGCGTCCATCTGGCCCGGGAACAGGCAGTGCACTTCGCCGAGCACAGCGCGCGCGGCATGGCCGAGTGGCTGATCTCGCCCCACTGCACGCCGAGGCTGCGGGCCGGAGATCCCGTGGCGCTGCGGGCGCTCGACGAGGCGGTGCGGGCCCGGATGCGGGACGGCTCGGTGGTCCGGGTCAAGCTGTGGAGTGTCGACGGACGCGTGCTCTATTCCGACCAGGCGGAGCTGATCGGGCGCCGCTACGAGCTCGCCACCGAGGACCTCGCACTCGCCGGTACCAACCGGGTGGTGGCCGAGATCAGCGAGTTGGACCGGGCCGAGCACGAGTACGAACAGCAAGCCGATCGGCTGGTCGAGGTCTACCTGAGCCTGTCGGGGACCGACGGGGAGCCGGTGTTGTTCGAGGCGTACTTCCCGGCGCACCGGCTGGAGGACGACGCGCGGTACATCGGTTGGCGGCTCGCGCCGCTGGCGCTGCTGACCATTGTCGTCCTGCAGCTGTTGCAGCTTCCGCTGGCGCTTGCGCTCGCCCGCCGACTGGACCACGCCCATCGCGAACGGGGCCGCCTGCTGGAGCACGCCATCGCCGCATCCGACCTGGAACGGCGAAGGATCGCCCGCGACCTGCACGACGAGGTCATCCAGGACCTGGCGGGGGTGGGCTACTCCCTGGGGGCGGTGGAGCTGCAGCTCTCCGGCGGGGGCGAGCGGCTCCGGGAGACGGTCCACCGGCTCTCCGCCACCGTGCAACGGGATGTACGGGCGCTGCGGCGGGCCATGGTCGAAATCCATCCGCCGGACCTGTCCGTCACCAGACTCCGGACCGTTCTGGACGAGCTGGCGGAACCGATGCGCGCGACGGGCAAGGTCTGCCAGGTGCGGGTGGTCGAGACGTCGGAACTGCCGGTCAACGTCCGCCAACTGCTCTACCGCAGCGCCCGCGAGGCGCTCCGCAACATAGACAAGCACGCCCACGCCGACCGGATCGACCTCACCGTCGAGACCGTCGGCGATCAGGTTCGGTTGACCGTTGCCGACAACGGCGTCGGCTTCGACCCGACCGATCCGCCCCAGCCCGATCACCTCGGATTGCGGCTTCTCGCCGAGGCGGTCCGGGAGGTGCGGGGCACGCTCTCCGTCACCAGCTCGCCGGGGGCCGGCAGCGTGGTCACCGTCGTCCTGCCGCTCGACGACGCCGGTCGGCAACGGCGATGGGTGCCGTGGCGCCGGTAGGCCGCGGACCGGCCGCCAGGAGAACTGCATGCTGTCCTACCTGCGGTTGCAGTGGGGCGAACGTGTCGGCTTCGGCGCGCGGGCCGGGCTTGACGTCCGCGCCCAGCGTGTAGGCCACCGGGGTGAGGGCTACCTGCACGACGGTGTCATAGGGAATGCCGAGCAGGTCGGCCATTTCCCGCTCGCAACTGAGGTGACTCGTGGTCCAGGCGGTGCCGAGTCCACGTTCCCGCTGCCGGATCGCTGGACTCTAGACGGCCTCCGCTGAGTCCGGGCGCGTTCGCTCGCCCCACCGGACGACCGCCGGGGCGGCGAGCCCGACCGCGACGAAGATGCCGCCCATCAGCAGCCAGCCGGGGGCGCCCCAGGCGATGCAGAGCAGGCCCAGTAAGGAAGGGGCGGCGACGTTGGCCAGGCCCGTACCGAGCCCGGAGATTCCCGTGTACTGCCCCTGCGCGTGCGCAGGTGCGAGCCGGAACTGCAACTCGAGTGAGCCCGCTGCGTGCCACAGCTCGCCGACGGTGTGCGCGGCGACCCCCAGCGTCATCACCGTAACCGCGAGCCATCCGGGCATCGCCGACGTGGCGGCGATCAGGGCCATCCCGATCAGGAACGCCAACCCGGAGCGGCGCATCGCCCGACCGGCCGCTGGACTGGTGTCGATCCCCCGGCTGGCTCTGACCTGGAGCGCCGCCACGAGGGCGGTGTTGACCAGCACGGCCACCCCGACGAACCAGCGCGGCGCGTGGGTCTGCGAGATGATCCACACCGGCAGCGCGAAGACCAGTACCTGGCCCTGAATTCCCAGGATGGCGTCGAGCACGGTGACTGCCAGATAGGGCTTGTCCTTCAGTGCGATCCAGCGCCCGGTCATCTGGGGCGCTGGAATGGGCGGCAGCGAGGGCAGCCGAGTAATGATGGCGGCGCATGCCACGAAACTGATGGCGTTGCCGACGACCAGGGCCAGGTAGGCCGCGCGGGTGTCCAGTTGCACCGCGGCGCCGGCGGCGAGGGCGCCACAACATCCGGCGAGGTTGGCGACCGAACGCAGATAGGCCCGGTACTGGGCCAGGTGCGTGCCGCCGAAGCCACGCACCAGCGGACCGCGAGACGCCCCGCCGGCTGAGTGGGCGAGATGGGTCAGGCAGACCAGGACGACGAACAGCCAGAACGTGTGCACGAAGGCCAGGGCGGCCATGGTGGCGGCTCGGATGATCAGAGTCAGCAGATAGATCTCGCGCGGCCCCCGCCGATCGGCGAGATGCCCCACCGGGACCCCGGCGAGCATCCCGACGAGCGCTGCGATGCCCATGCCCAGAGCGACCTGCGCAAGGGGAAGCCCGACGGATCGGGTGAAGAAGAGCACAGCGCTGGCCATGAAGATGCCACTTCCGAGCATGTTGACGAAGGTCGCGAAGGCCAGGACGCGCCGAGGGCCGTGATCGGGGATGAGTCCTCGGGCAACGAGCCATGACCTGTCGGGCGGCGGGATGGGAATGGGCGTTGTCGCTGCCTGCACAGGGACGGACCTTCCGTCGAGGGTCGTGGGCTCGCGGCAGGGCTGCATCCTGCCGGGGGCCGTTACTCGAGGCTGGCCAACTCGTCCGCCGACAGGACCAGCGCCCCGGCGGCCAGGTTCTCGACCAGGTGATCGGGGTTGCCGGTACCGGGGATGGCCAGCAGGTGCGGGCCGCGGCTGAGGGTCCACGCGATCCGCACCTGTGCCGGCGTCGCGCCGTGCGTGCGCGCGATGGCCTGCACTGCCGTGTTGGCGGCCACGCCGCCGGCCTCACGTCCGTCGCCGGCGATCGCGAAGAACGGCACGAACGCGACACCCTGCTCACCGCAGGTACGCACGAACTGGTCGTGAGCGCGCCGGGTGTCGACACCGTACGTGTTCTGCACGCAGACCACCGGAGCGATCGCCTGCGCCTGCGCGAGGTGCTGCGGGCGAATGTTCGACAGGCCGAGATGCCGGACGAGTCCGGCATCTCGCAGCTCTGCCAGCGCGCCGAAGTGCTCCGCTACCGAGTCCAGCCCGTGCTGGCGCAGGTTCACGACATCAAGATGGTCGCGGCCGAGCTGACGGAGGTTCTCCTCGACCTGCCCCCGCAGCTGGTCCGGCCGTGCCAGCGGCAACCACTCGCCTGAGGGATCGCGGCCCGGCCCGACCTTCGTGGTGATGACCAGATCATCGGCGTACGGCGACAACGCGCTATTGATCAACTCGTTGGCCGACCGGAGCGGCGAGAAGTAGAACGCCGCCGTGTCGATGTGGTTCACACCGAGCTCGACCGCCCGGCGCAGCACTCCGATCACCCGTGCGCGGTCGCTCGCCGCACTGCCGTTGCCCGTCAGGCGCATCGCGCCGAATCCGATCCGGTTGACGGTCAGGTCGCCGAGCGTCCAGGTGCCAGCGGAACTCGCAGTGATCATGTTGGTGGGCATTGGGCGACCCTAGCCACCGCCGCTGACCTGCGCAGTCGGTCGTCTGCCCGATACCGATCACACAACATCACTGTTAGGTTATCTATCGTGGGAGGCACTCCGCCGGCAGCGCGGTGACAGCCCGCAGTTCACCTCGGTCCTGACCGCATCCACGTTCCGCACGTGACGACCGGCCGTCCGAGGACGAGGCCCGACCGGGTCCTGGCCGATAAGGCGTACACATCGAAAGCGAACCGGGCTTACCCGCGACGGCGTTGGAAGACGCCCGCAGCGGGTGGCGCGGAGGAAGTGCCGTGGCCATCCCTAGGACGCCCAAAGTCGGGCCAAGGGATCCGAGGGCGGCCGGCCGACCGGTCCAAGGCTGTGATCGCCCGTCGGCGCCACCGCTGGCTGTCCGGCGGCAGTCAAACTGCGCTCGGCCGGAGGGGCTGACCGATTTTGCCCAGGCTTTCCGTCGAGCAATGTCCGCGGTCGGCAGGGGTTCGGTTGAGACCTGCTGTGCGCTACAGCAGCTCTAAGCAGCCTCCCAGCTTTCCCCATTACTTTGGGTAGCCATCGAACACCGGGTGGTTCCCCCGCTGGGGGGTGAAGGGTTGAAGCGAGTGCAACGACGATCTCGACGGATTCTGATCGGCGTGCTGGCGGCACTGCTGGTGCTGGGCGGTGGCGGCATCATCGCGGTCGCCTCCTACGGCCGTTCGCTCAACGGCAACCTGTCCCGCACCGACGCGTTCGTCGGGCTTCCGGAGGAGTCCCGCCCGACCCGGGCCGTCGCCGGCGCGATGAACGTGCTCCTGCTCGGCAGCGACTCCCGTGACCCGGACAAGACGGCGGATTCCCGCACCGACACGATCATGGTGCTGCACCTGGACGCCGACCACCAGAAGGCGGAGGTCATCTCGATTCCCCGGGACACCTGGGTCTTCGTGCCGAAATCGCCCGACGGGCGGCACGGGGGCACGATGGCGAAGATCAATTCCGCGTACGCCTGGGGCGGTACCCCGCTGACCGTGCAGACCGTGGAGACCTTCACCGGAGTGCACATCGACCACGTGGCGCTGGTCGACTTCGCCGGCTTCGCCCAGGTCGTCGACGCCCTCGGCGGGGTGGACCTGAAGATCGAGAAGACCATTACCTCGATCCACGCGCCGCACCGGACATTCGCCAAGGGCGTCCAGCACCTGGACGGCGTGGCGGCGCTGGACTACGTCCGCCAGCGCTACCAGTTCGCCGACGGCGACTTCAGCCGGGAACGCCACCAGCGCGAGTTCCTCCAGGCACTGCTCGACCGTGCGGCGGGCATCGGCACGCTGTCGAACCCGGTCAAGCTCAACTCGTTCCTCCAGGCCGTCACCAGTTCGGTGACGGTGGACGAGGACTTCAACCTGGTCGACGTCGCGTTGGAGTTGCGGGACCTGCGCAGCGACGACCTGACTTTCCTGGGCAGCCCGAGCGCGGGCACTGGGATGAAGAGCGGCCAGAGCGTCGTCCTGTCGGACACCGCCAAGGCCAAGGCGCTCTACCAGGAGGTCGCCGATGACAACGTCCAGCGGTACCTAGGCACCGCGGCCATCCCCGACACCCACCGCCAACCTCAGCCCTAGCTCCCCGTTCCAAGCGCCAACTGCCGCCGTCGCCGTCGGCAGGCGGGAACCGACGGCTCCTTGTTCGCTGGGCGCCGGCAGACGCCCGGTGGGCCACGGAAAGGGCACCTCAGCACGGCTTCGGAGGACCAGCATGACAGTCATTAGGGCAGGCAAACGGTGGCCACGGGTATGCGCGGCTCTATTGGTGTTGGGCGCGGTCGCCGGATGTGGTGGCGTCGGCGACCGAGCTCACTCGCCAACCGCCACCGCCACCAGTGTCGCGGCCAGCATCCGGTCCGGAGCGCCGGATCTGGACGCCGGCGAAGAGGTCGCGCGGGGCTTCGACGTCCCGTGGGGCCTGGCGTTCCTGCCAAACGGCGACGCCTTGATCGCCGAACGGAACACCGGCTTGGTGCTGCGGCTGACTCCCGGCGGCGGCGCGCCCCGGCAGGTCTATCAGGTGCCCGGTGTGGTGTCAGGCGGTGAGGGCGGCCTACTCGGCCTTGCCGTGTCGCCCCACTTCGCCCGGGACAACCTGATCTACGCCTACCACACCGCCGAGCAGGACAATCGGATCGTCCGCTTCCACCTCGACGGCGGAGAGCCTGAGGTCATCTTCGGCGGTATCGCCAAGGGCGGGAACCACAACGGCGGACGCATCGCTTTCGGACCCGACGGCATGCTGTACGTCGGCACCGGAGACGCCGGCGACACGGGCCGGTCGCAGGATCCGGCGAGCCCGAACGGCAAGCTCCTGCGCCTGACACCTGACGGCGCGCCGGCGCCGGGGAACCCGACCGCTGGATCGCCGGTGTACAGCCTCGGGCACCGAAACGTGCAAGGTCTCGCCTGGGACTCCGACGGCCGGCTGTTCGCGGCCGAGTTGGGGCAGAACGAGCTTGACGAGGTCAACCGCATCGAGCCGGGACACAACTACGGCTGGCCCGAGGTGGAAGGGGACGGCGACAGCAGCGGGGGGCGGTACACCAACCCGGTCGTCACCTGGCCGGTCAGCGACGCCTCGCCGTCGGGCATCGCGATCGCCGGAGACACGGCGTACGTGGCGGCCTTGCGAGGCCAGCGGCTGTGGACCATCCCGCTCAACGGCGACACGGCCGGTGATCCCTCCGCACACCTGGTAGGAACCTACGGCCGCCTACGGACAGTGCAGATCGCCCCGGACGGCGCGCTCTGGGTGACCACGTCCAACACCGACGGCCACAGGGACGCACGCGATGGTGATGACCGCATCCTGCGCTTCCCCGCACGCTAGCCCAGACCGACGAGGGACGCCTTACCGGCCGACCCTGGAGGGGCTACCGCCGGCGCGGAACCTTGGGTAGACGCACATTGACGGAGCACGGGCTGGGGCATGATGCTCGCGGTGCTGGCCACGATGATCAGTGCGTCCCGGGTCTGGGTCGGCGGCGCCGAGCTGGATGCTCACCGTGATGAGGCTGTCGCGTACAGCGGTTCCGGCGGCGAAGCGAGCGGCCCCTGCGGCTGCCGACCACCGCTATTCCCGGCAATGCAGACATTTCTGCCGCTAGTCGTGCCCAGGCTGTACCTGGTTGGTCGTCCACCGGCACGCGACGCTGGACCCGTGGCGGGCTGACACAGCACACAGCTCCCCGTCGCCCGTGCGCTATCCGGCGCATGAGTTTCGCGCAAGGACCCCGACAGCGGGAGGAACCGGCATGTCCGAAACGAAAACCATCGCGGTGGTGGGCGCCACCGGCGCGCAGGGCGGTGGCCTGGCCAACGCCATCCTGGCGGATCCACGCGGCGAGTTCACGCTCCGGGCGCTGACCCGCCGGCCGGACTCCGATGCGGCCCGTGAGTTGGCCTCCCGCGGCGCGCAGGTGGTCGAGGCTGACCTCGACGACGAGTCGAGCCTGCGGCGCGCGTTCGCCGGCGCGTACGGCGCCTATGTGGTGACTAACTACTGGGAAGGCATGTCGGCGCAGACCGAGCTGGGCCACGCACGCAACGCGGCCCGGGCGGCGACGCAGGCCGACCTGCGGCACGTGATCTGGTCAACGCTGGAGGACACCCGCGAACGACTCCCGATCACCGACCCCCGGGTACCGGTGTTCGACGGCTCCTACACCGTGCCGCACTTCGACGCGAAGGCGGAGGCGGACCGGTTCTTCGTCGACCTTGGTGTGCCGACGACGTTCCTGCGCACCACCTTCTATTGGGAGGCGTTTCTGCAAGGGTTCGGGCCGCGCCGCGACGAGTCGGGACAGCTGGTGCTCACGCTGCCGATGGGTGACAGCGCGTTGGCCGGGATCGCCGCCGAGGACATTGGCCGCACCGCGCTCGGCATCTTCGCCGCAGGCGAGGACTACCTCGGCGCGACGGTCAGCATCGCCGGTGAGCACCTGACCGGCGCGCAGTTCGCGGCCGTGTTCGCCGACGTGCTGGGCGAGCCGGTGGCCTATCGGCCGCTGACTCACGACCAGTTCCGAGCTCTCGGCATTCCCGCCGCAGCGGAGATCGGAAACATGTTCCAGTACTACACCGAGGCCGCCGGCAGCTTCACCGGCGCCCGCGACCTGACCGTGGTGCGCGCGCTGCACCCCGGACTGCGCACATTCCACCAGTGGCTGCTCGAACACAAGGACGCCGTCAGCGTCGCTTAGCCATCGGACCCCGTCCACCGCAGTCTGTCCCCTTTGGACGGTTTGCGGTGGACCCGCGAAGCTCAGACCATCACGTTCCAAGGAGTCACCGTGACACCAACCAATACCGATCGGTCCGGTACGAGCCGGCGGTCGTTGCTCGCCCGCGGCGCGGCGCTCGCGGCGGTGCCGTCGCTCGGCGCCATCATGGCCGCGGTGGCCGGACCGTCGCCGGCCGAGGCCGACTCGGCCCTGCCGGACTACGCGCCCGTACCCCCGTCGGCGCTCGGACCCGCCCTCAACAGTCAGGGTTACTACGTCGGACGGGTGGAGCGGAACCTGTACTGGGTCACCGATGGCACCTACCAGTCCGCGTTCCTGACCACCCGCGACGGCGTCGTGCTGTTCGACGCGCCGCCGACCATCGGCCACAACCTCCGGCGGGCCGTGGACGAGATCGCCGCCGCCAACGGCGTCAGCAACAGGGTCACGCACCTGGTGTACTCGCACCACCATGCCGACCACATCGGCGCGTCGGCCCTGTTCGGCAAGCATGTCGTGCGCGTCGGCCATGCGGAGACCCGCCGGCTGCTGTTGCAGTACAACGATCCGGCCCGACCCGCTCCCGATGTCACCTTCCAGGACCGTCGCACCCTGCGCGTCGGCGGGGAACGCGTCGAGTTGGCCTGGCGCGGCTCCAACCACGCGCCGGACAACATCTACATCCACCTGCCGGACCACGACACCCTCATGCTCGTCGACATCGCGTCGCCCGGTTGGGTACCCATCTACAACCTCAACCTCAGCACCGACATACCCGGATTCATCGCCGCCCCCACCACCGCCCTCTCCTACCCCTGGAGGCACTACATCGGCGGCCACCTGGGCCGGCTCGGCACCCGGGTCGACATCGGACTGCATCAGCAGTACGTGAGCGACATCGTCGACAACGTGAAGACCGCGCTCGCCACGGTCGATCCGACGCCATACTTCGTGAAGTACGGCCCGAACACGTGGGCGGCGGTGAAGACCTACCTGGACGCGGTGACCGACCGGGCCGCCGCCCCCGTCATCGCGAAATACACCGGGGTGCTGGCTGCGGCCGACGTTTTCACCACGAGCAGCACCCTGACCATCCTCGAATCCGTCCGCCTCGACCTCGGCTTCGGATCCCAGATCCATCCCTGAACCATGCCCGCCGCAACGCCGCTCTCCCCGGGCGCCGGCCAGCCGCCGGCTCCCGGGGTCGCGGGACACCGGGGCCCTCCAGCGGTAGGTCCCAGCCGCCCAGCCGCTCAGGCAAACGCCGAATCGAGCTGGTTCATGGCGTCCCGGTCCAGCACGATGCGATCCACCGCGAGGTTCTCCCGCAGGTGCCGCAGCGAGGCGGTGCCCGGTATCAGCAGGACGTTCGGGGACAGCGCGAGCAGCCATGCCAGCGCGATCTGCGCCGGCGTGGCCTGGTGCCGGTGGGCGAGGCGGTCCACCGCCGGATTGTTGAAGATGGCCTCGCGCCGATCTCGCGGCCAACCGAGCGGAACGTAGGGCACGAACGCGATGCCGCGCCGTGCGCACTCCTGCAGCACCGGCATCGAAGCGCGGTCGAGCAGGCTGAACGAGTTCTGTACGCACACGATCTCGGTGACCGCGAGCGCCCGGCGCAGGTGGGCGAGCGAGATGTTGCTGAGACCGATTCCGTCGATCAGACCTTCGTCTCGAGCCGTGACCATCGCGGCCAGTTGGGCATCGAACCGGCCGTCTGGAGGTTCGTCGTCCATCAGCCTGAGGTTGACCGCGGCAAGGCGGTCGACCCGCAGCGTCCGGAGGTTGTCCTCGATGCCCCTGCGCAGTTCGTCGGGCTCGTCGTAGGGCAGTACCGCACCCGCGTCGTCCCGCCGGGCCCCCACCTTGCTGACAATCGCCAGCCCATCCGGGTACGGGTGCAACGCCTCCCGGATCAGCTCATTGACGACCCGGGGTCCGTAGTACTCGGCGGTGTCGATGTGGTTCACGCCGATCTCCACCGCGGTCCTGAGTACGGCGATGGCATCGTCACGGCTGGCCGGTGGGCCGAACACACCGGGCCCGGTCAGCTGCATGGCGCCGTACCCGACGCGCGCGACCGGGAACCGCCCCAGCCGGAACGTCGTCACTCGTTGTCCACGGCAACGCTCATGTCCTGGGTCCCGACGACCGACAGCAGGCGCAGTGCGTCATGGGAGGGGCTGCCCCGCTGAGCGGTGAAGCAGACAAGGTACTGGTCGCGCATGGGCACGGCGAGCGTGTCGCAGTTCAGCTCAAGGGTGCCCACCATCGGGTGGTGCATCGCCTTGCGGTGGTGGTGTCCGGTCTCCACATGGTGGGCGTCCCACAGCTGCGCGAATTCGGCGCTGCGCCGGTACAGCGTGTCGACCATTGCGTGGATCTGCGGGTCGGTCGGGTACCGGCCAGCGGCCGCGCGCAACTGACCCACCGCCAGCCTGCCGAACTCGTCCGCGCCGCTCATCCCGTAGTGCCGCATGGCGGGGTCGGGGTGCAGGAAGTGGCGGTAGATGAGGTTGCGGCGGGCCGGTGGAACCGCGGAAAAGTCCTCGAACAGGGCCGCGGCCAGGCCGTTCCACGCGATCACGTCGTAGCGGGCGTTGACCACGAACGCCGCGACGTCCGTCATGTGCTCCAGCAGGTTCAACACGGTCGCCGGGACGTCGGAGCGGGGTCCGGCCGCCGATTCCGGTGCGACACCGGCAAGGTCGAACAGATGATCGCGTTCGTCCGCGCTCAGGCGCAGAGCCCGGGCCAGCTCGCCGAGCACCCGCCGGGACGGGCTGGACCCGCGGGCCTGTTCCAGCCGCGTGTAGTACTCGACCGAGATGTGCGCGAGCCGGGCGACCTCCTCCCGGCGCAGCCCCGGGGTTCGGCGCACGGTGCCGGCCGGCAGGCCGACGTCCTGCGGACGCGTTCGCTCCCGCTTGCTGCGCAGGAACTCGCCAAGCTCGGTACGGTCCATGGCCGCAAGTATCGCCCGCGCTCGCCCAGCTGCCAGGTACAAACGGTACCCGGATGAAACCGACAATCAGCCGTACACCACCCAAACGTGCCCGCCGAGACTGGTACTGGCTGGGCCTGTCGCCCGGCCCACCCCGCCGGGCAGCCTCGAGCCATGGCTCACCACAGCAAGATCGCGCTCGTCACCGGAGCAAACAAGGGCGTCGGCCGGCACATCGCCCGGCAGCTGGCACAGGCAGGGGTCAGCGTGCTGGCCGGCTCCCGCGATACCTCGCGCGGCCAGCGCACGGTCGACGAACTACGCGCCGAAGGGCTCGACGTGCAGCTGCTCCAGCTGGACGTCACCGACGCCGCCTCCGTCGCGGCTGCCGCCGCGCATGTCACGGCGCTGGACATCCTCGTCAACAACGCCGGTATCAGCAGCGGCTATGACACCCCGTCCCGAACGTCGCCAGAGGACCTGCGCCGCACCTACGAGACGAACGTGTTCGGCGTCGTCGCCGTCACCAACGCCTTCCTGCCCGTGCTACTGCGCTCCCCGTCACCGCGGATCGTCAACGTGTCCAGCGAGGTCGGCTCCCTCACCCTGATGAGGAACCGGATACCGATCAACGTCGGCGCATACCAGTCATCGAAGGCCGCGCTGAACGCGCTGACCATCCTCTACGCCAAGGAACTCCGCGACACGCCCATGAAGATCAACGCAGTCACACCCGGGTACGTCGCGACCGACCTCTACGGCGGCATGCCGACGCCCGGCGCCGGTGACCCCGCCCACGGCGCGGCCGTCGCCGTACGGTTCGCGCTGCTCGACGACAACGGTCCCAGCGGCGAGTTCCACGACGCGAGCGGCATCCTGCCCTGGTGACCTGTACCCCACTGCACGCGCAGTCGCGCGCAATAAGCCGGTGACGTCGGTGGTCATCTCCGCGACACTGGCCGACGTGGAAGAGGTCGAGGTCGTCGTCGCCCATCACGAGCGCGCGACCCTGCGCGTCGGCGACGTGTTCCTGAAAATCGACGCAGATCAGACCCGCACCGATATCGAGGTCGAGGCGATGGCCATGGCGCCGATCGCTACTCCGGAGATCCTATGGCGCAAGCCGCCCGTGCTCGCGCTCGCCGCCCTCCCCGGGACGGCGCTCGGCCGCCTCGGCCAGCCGTCGACCGCGTCTTCGGCGGCGTGGGCCGCGGCCGGTGCCGCTGCACGGATGCTGCACGACGCGCCGTTGCCGCCATGGCCCGGTCGCCGCCTCGACGAGTTGGCATCGCGCCTCGACGGTGAATGCGAGTGGCTCGTCACGAACGGCGTCCTTCCGGCTGACCTGGTCACGCGCAACCGCCGGGTTGCCGAGGCGGCGCTTCGGCCGTGGACTCCGGTGTTCATGCACGGCGACCTGCAGATCGCCCATGTGTTCGTCGATGACGACGAGATCACCGGCGTGCTCGACTGGTCCGAGGCGGGCCAGGGCGACGCCCTGTACGACCTCGCCATCTTGACGCTCGGGCACGAGGAGCACCTCGGCGACGTCGTCGCCGGCTATGGCAACGACGTCGACCTCGACGTCATCCGCGCGTGGTGGTCATTGCGAAGCCTGCTGGCGATCCGCTGGCTGGTAGAACACGGCTTCGACCCGGCCGCGCCAGGCTGTGAGGTCGACGTGCTGAAATCCCGGATGTGAGGCTGCACGAGCCCGCCTGCCACGAGTGCCGTGCGCGATCTGCGCGTGTTGCGGTGCCGTCCGATCATGCCGAGATGAGTGTGCCGCGGTCGATGCGTCCCCGTTCGCGCGGTGCCTTTCCCGCTGACTGCGCGTATGGTGAGGGTGTCGCTCGGGCCCCCGGTGGCTGACCGCCCGCCGCCGTCGATCCGCCCACGAGCCGACCAGTTTCCGTTGCTGTCGTACCGCGCTGCGCGCGGCCGACCGACCCGTTGTGGCACGGATTCACCGGCCAGACCAAGCGACTTACCCACGGCCGTCCGCGTCGTGGGACTGCTCGATGAGCATGAAGGATCGTGAGCGCGATGGCCTACATCGCCAAGGACCACAACAGCACCGTACGCACCTCCGTACCGAGCGCCGGGCTGGCACCGCTGGTGCCGGACGTTGCCGGACTTCAGCCCGCGGGGGAGCAGGTCAGGCCGATCGGTACCGCCACCGACCGCGGCCGTGGATCGGCGCCGACCGCCAGGACGGAGGTCGGCCCACACCTCAGCGCGCCGGTGCGGTATCTGCTCGCAGGCATCCGGCTCGCGCTGGGCTGGATCTTCCTGTGGGCGTTCCTGGACAAGATGTTCGGCCTGGGGCACGAGACGACCGATGCGAAGTCCTGGGTCAACGGTGGCAGCCCCACGGAGGGATTCCTGGGATCCGCCACCAAGGGCCCGTTCACGGGTTTCTACCACTCGATCGCTGGCACCGGCCTGACCGACCTGCTGTTCATGGGCGCGCTGCTCGCCATCGGCGGCGCGTTGATCCTGGGCGTGGCGATGCGGCTGGCAGCCGGTGGCGGAGCACTGCTGACCCTGATGATGTGGACTGCGGTCCTCCCGCCGGCCAGCAATCCGTTCATGGACGACCACCTCATCTACGCGGCCGTGCTGATCGTCCTGGCCCTGCTGGGCGCCGGCAGCACCGTCGGACTCGGTGCCATCTGGGCCGGGATCCCGTTGGTGCGACGCACCGCCTGGCTGAAGTAGGCCGGATGGTCGCCTTGGAGGACGCGGGCAAGAGCGCTGGGGAGGTCGAGATGAACCAGGTTGCGGAGCCTCGCCCGCCGGGATGCCGATGATGAACAGTGGACGCGCGACACGCCCGGTGACGGGTCCGGTGGCGTAGGGTGAGAAGCGCAGTAGCCGCCCTGGTCCCTGGTGGTGCCCTGATCGCAGGCACACCACCAGGAGCATCGGATGCCTGTCCCGCCCAGCTACGTCGTACCGGGCCCGGAGTCCGTCAACGATCTCGTCCAACGGATCGCCGACCGGGACCAGGCCGCCTTCCGTCGCTTCTACCGTCTTCTCGTCCGTGCCGTCTTCGCTCAGGTCTGTGAGAGCCTCGGCAGCCCGGCACTCGCCGTGGCGGTGACTCGGGCGGTGTTCGTCGAGGTGTGGCGGCTCGCGCCCAGGTCCGACTCCCGCCAACTCGACGGCGTCGCCTGGGTGACCGCGATCGCCGCCCGCCGCGCGGCGGACCGGCTCCGCGAGATCAATGGTCCGACGTCCTGCCTCCCGACCGGCTATGACGATCTCCTGGGCCGCGAACTCGCCGTGATGCTGAAGTCGGAGCGGCCGGGCGGATGACCAGCGGGTCGCCGGGCCTGAGGGTGGTGATCTGCAGGTTGACCTTCAGCAGCCGGTCGACGCCGGGGACGATGAGGGTCAGGCCCGGGGTGCGGCTGCCTCCTGCACCCGGCCGAAGCGGAAGACCACCCCGCGTTCGTACTGCTGCACGACGCGCACCGCGCGGGCGACGGTGATGAGGCCGATGATGCCGATCGCCAGGATCGCGATCACCATGGCTGTCTGCAGAGCGTTCATGCGGGCACTCCGGTGGGAGATGGGGTGTGGCCCAGGTGGGTTCCGCCCGACGCGGGGCTGCCGCCCTCGTTGTCCCACACCGCGTACACCTCGGAGCCGGTCGTCGTGGTCGCGCCCTGCGGGGTCGGTTCGGCGGTGAGGATGTCGGGTGCGCGCCTGAGGTTGGCCGGGTCGGCGGCGGCGGCCATGGCCCGCTCGGCTGTCGCAGGTGCCGTGTCGGGTGGGACGACGAGCAGGTCGAGTTGGTCGTCGCGGCCGGTGGTGGCTACCAGCAGGGCGGGATCCAGGGTGTCGAACCAGCCGATTCGGACCACGTCCGGCCCGACGGTCAGTCGACGGAGTCGGCTGTCCCAGGTGTGGATGTTGAGCATGATGTGCCGGATCCGGCCATACCGTTCAGACAGGGCGAGGACGAGACCGGGGAGTTCCGCCGCTGGGTTCCAGGAGCGCGGCCACCACGCACCGTCCACGACCGTCCGGCGTTTGACGGGAGCGAGGGACAGCCGAGGTTGGGTGGGCGGCGGGGGGATCACAGTGGTGGGCATGGCTCACCTGTCCTCGCGGGAGGTGCGCGGCGGCGTCGCGCGACCGGTGCCGGTCGCCGTCTGGGAGTGCGGACCAGGGCCGGACCGGGCGCCGGGACCGCGCTGCAGCATCCGGAGCTGCACGATGCGGGCGGTGCCCGGGAGGGCGACGAGCAGGATGCCGAAGACCGCAGCCAGCAGCAGGGCCACTCCGACGGGCAGGTGGCCGTGCGCACCGAGGAACGACACCTCGGCGCGCTGGCCGTTCTGCAGTACGAAGATCAGGAGCAGCAGGAGCACGAACGCGAAAAGCACGGCGGCGACCCACAGGCCGCCCATCCGCGAACGCTTCACCATTGGGCGGCCGGGCGTGGGCCGAGGAGGGAAGGCGCTGTCACGGCTGGTGGCCGGGGGAGCCGGGTGAGGATGGTGCTGTGGTGCGGTCATCACGAACCGCCACCTTCCGAGGAGCAGCTGGTATGCCTGAATGCGGTGGGAGCCAGCGCAGGCATGGGCGTTGGCGGTGGGTGACGCGGCGTCCGGAGGCGTCGGTGCGACGGGACCGGCGATCGTCGGGGCGCACGAGGTGACCAGGTGGTCTGGTGCGTCGGGCGGCCAGCACGGGGACCTCGATCAGTGGGGTGCGTCCGTCAGCGGCGAACTGTCAGCCACCGGGGTCCCGAGCGACACCTGTCATCGTACGCTTCCGGCGGCCCACCGGCGACCGTGCCGGCAGCCGCCGTCGGGGCTCGGCGCCGGCGGGTGCCACGTCGCGCAGAGGGCGCAACCCAGGAGTAGCGTGTTGGCGGTCGCCCGGGTTGCCGGTTGGCCACAGGACGAATGTCCGCGCAGGACGACGGGTCGGAGCCAATCGTGGACGATCTGACGTGCCGTACGCTTCGCCGTTTCCGAGCGGCGACCCGGTGGACGCGGGGCGCCCGCCCGGCTGGCGTCGCCGGCGCGCGGCCGTCCCCGTCAGGGCCGGCCTATGAACTCCGAACGTAGGATCCGGCTGTGGGCACTGGTCACCAACGTCGCCCAGGGCGGGACGGTCGAGGTTGACCACGTCTGTGCGGTGTCGGTGTCGGCCACCGGCGTGGACGCCGCCGCCGTCGCCGTGACGCTGCGCGCCACCCCACGCGAGGTGCTGTATGCCAGCGACCGCACCGCCTCGGACCTGGAGGAGCTGACCCTGACCCTCGGTGAGGGTCCGTGCGTGGACGCGATCACCGGCGCCCCGGATCTGGTCGCCGATCTGGCAGCCCCCCACTGTCGGGCCCGCTGGCCGGCGTTCGCCCCGGCGGCGGTGCTCGCCGGGGTCCGTGCGGTGTTCGCCCTGCCGCTGCAGGTCGGCGGGATCCGCCTCGGCGTGCTCGACCTCTACCGCGCGCGCTCCGGGGGCCTCGACGGCGAACAGTTGGCCGACGCGCTGGCCTTGGCGGACACGGTCTGCGCGGTGCTGCTGGACGGCGGGGGGCGCGACCGGTCGGCCCCGGACGAGGGTCGGCCGGAGCAGGTCGGCTCGCAGCATCCCGAGGTGCACCAGGCCACCGGTATGGTCACGGTCCAGTTGGGGGTGACCGCGGCGGTGGCCCTCATCCGGTTACGTGCCTTCGCCTACTCCCACGACCGACGCCTCCGGGATGTGGCAGGCGACGTGGTCGCCCGCCGACTGCGTTTCGATCCCACGGAGGACACACAGGTTGGCGGGGCGGGCTGAAGCCAAGGAGCCGGTGGGACCATCGTATGACGAGGGTGAGTGACATGGCTGAGATCCAGTTGTCCGACGTGTTCGTGGAAATGGCTGACACACTCGTCGACGATTTCGACGTGCTTGAGTTCCTGCACGTGCTGACCGAACGATCTGTCCAGCTGCTCGGTGTCTCGGCGGCCGGGCTGCTGTTGACCGACCAGCAGGGCACCCTGCAGGTGGTGGCCGCATCCTCTGAACGCACGAGGCTGCTGGAGCTGTTTCAGCTGCAGACCGACCAGGGGCCTTGTGTGGACTGCTTTCGCACCGGCCGACCCGTGTCGGTGGTCGACCTGTCCGCCACCGGTCGGTGGCCCCGGTTCACCGCCGCCGCGGCCGAGGTCGGGTTCGCAGCGGTACACGCCCTGCCCATGCGCCTGCGCTCCGAGGTGATCGGCGCGCTGAACCTCTTCGACAGCCAGCCCGGCGCACTCGATGAAGGCAGGCTCCGGATCGGTCAGGCACTGGCCGATGTGGCCACCATCGGCCTGCTCCAGCAACGCGCCATCCACCGCCGCGACATCCTCACCGAACAGCTGCAGACCGCGCTCAACAGCCGTGTCCTGATCGAGCAGGCCAAGGGTGTCCTCGCCGAGCGCCTCCAGGTCGACGTGGGGGAGGCCTTCGCGCTGCTGCGCAGCGGCGCCCGCACCCACAACCGGCGACTGTCCGATCTGGCCCAGGCAATCGTCGACGGGTCCGAGCCGCTCCCGCCCGAAGCTCCAGCCGGGCGCCCTGGCTGAGTGCCGGCTCAGCACATCGCCGGTCGGGCGCCGTGCGGTGGTCCGGTCCCACCGTACGGATTCCGCGGTGCCCGCCCGGACGATTGGGCGTACGGTGAGGCTGTCGCCCGGGTCCCCGGTGGCCGCCGATCTCGCCGCCACCAGCCCATAAGGGGCTTCAACAATGGTCATCCCCCTTCCGCCCGTTTCCCGTACTCGGCTGCTTCAGGCACCGGGAACGCGCGAACAGTTGTTGCGTCGACTTGCGGCCCTGAACCGCGACGATCCCGCTCGCGCGAGGCTCCGGGCCCGGATCATCGAGAACGACCTGCCGATGGCTGGCCGACTGGCCCGCCGATACGTCGGACGCGGGGAGCCGTACGACGACCTGGCGCAGGTCGCCGCGCTGGCCCTGGTCAAGGCCGTCGACGGATTCGACGTGGAGCGAGGTGTGCCCTTCTCCGGCTACGCGGTCCCGACCATCCTCGGCGCCCTCCGCCGCCACTTCCGTGATGCGACATGGGACATGCGGGTACCCCGCCAGGTGCAGGAACTGACCAGCAGGATGCGCGACGTCACGGGGGAATTGACGCAGCGGCAGGGCCACCACCCCAGCGCCGCCGAACTCGCCGACCAGCTCGAGGTGGGCGTCGACGAGATCCTGACCGCCGTCCTCGCAGGGCAGGCCTACCGGCTGGTGTCTCTCGACGCGCCACACCACCGCACCGACGACTTCGAGACCCTCGCGCTCATCGGGGCCGTGGATCCCGGTTTCGCCCAGGTGGACGAGCGCCTCGCGTTTCGGCCACTCCTCGCTGCCCTTCCCCTGCGTGAGCGTCGGATCCTCACGATGCGGTTCCACGACCACCTGACCCAGAAGCGGATCGCCAACGAGGTCGGACTGTCGCAGATGCATGTCTCCAGGCTGCTGAAGCAGTCCCTGACCCTACTCAGGACCCGGCTCGGGTGACCGGCCCCCTCCGGGGACACCCAGACAGGGGTCAGGCGCTCAATGATCCAGAGAGGAACACCATGGATGCTGGCCCCGTCGTGACGACCGAGCCCTCCACGATCCTCGCCGGGCGCTCCGCGCCCGCCCGGCTCGGCGTGTGGGTGAAGCGGGCCGTCGCACTGCGCGCCTTCCGGCTGAGAGTGTTCCTGCTGGTGGCCGCCCTGCTCCTGCCGCTGCTGCTCACCGTCGTGCTCGGTGACCGTTGACCCCTGCGGCGGCTCATGTCCAGGCCGAATGGGCCAACTGTCGGAGCCCCAGGATCCCGGTCAGGGCCAGCGGTGGGGAAACCGTTCGTGTCGCCCCTCGGACACCAGTCATTACACGGTGTGCGCTGAGATCCACTGCAGCGCGCACCGTTTGCGTTTCGGCCTGGTGGGTGCCGCGAGGCGGTGGTCCCTGGTGGGGATCAGAGTGCCGTCGACGATGGCGATTTGATCGACCGGCCGCCGGCTGACCGGGGCAGGGCAAGCAACGGTCCGATCGTGTCGATGACCCGGTGGGCGGCAGAGTGCGAGACGCCGAGCAGCGGCCCGATCTGGCGCATGGCAGGTTGGTGCGCCAGTAGGCGGCTACCAGGAGCACCCGATCGGCAAGGTCGAGCGCCCACTGCCGGCCCGGCCGGCCGTCAGTGATGACGTCCCCACCACGTTCGGCAACCAGGCGGACCAGCCGGCGAAACTGGGCGGGCTGCATACCGGTGAACGGGAAGATCCACTCCGGCCGGGCTGAGGATATGACCTGATCCACGCCGTCTTCAGCATTGTCCTCGGGGGACAGTTGGTGGGTTACGAAACGGCCCTGAGCCGGTGCTGGCGGTGGTCGTCCGAGTGACTTCGCGAGCGAAAATCAGGAGCGGGAGGCGACCTGTGGCAGGTGGCGGGCAAGTTCGGTACGCAGGACGCCCGTCGCAGGCCGAAGCAGTCCGACGTTGACCGTGTAGACAGGCTGACCGGCACGGATTTGTGGACGAAGCGTCGTGGCGGACGGCGCGACCGCTCCTGGGCGCAAAGTGACCTGGAGGACGGCGAACGGGCCAGGACGGCGGACCGTCGCCGACTGGATCGCCTGCCACGGGAGGACGGCCAATCGCCCCTTCTCGACGAGCCCCAGTGCCGGACCGGTGACTTCGACCGATGACCAATTCCTGCGGTGCAGCACAAGCGAGAGAGCGCTGAAAAGGACGGCGTAGAGGACGCCTGAAGCGGCGATGCTCGTCAAATCAGCCGGCGACCGCCCGGCGATGAGTGCTAGCACGGCTTGGACGACAACCCAAGCCAGCAAGCCCATCAGCAGCATGAACACGAAAGTGAGGCGGGCGGACGTACGGAACATCCTCTCGTCGTTCTCGTCCATGAGGTTCCTTCCGTCGACCGTGCCGTCGACTGTAGGGCAGTTCCCGTCCAGCAGATGACCCCAAACGGTGGTGCCCACCTGGTCCTCGACGACCTGCCAGGCCCTCGTCCAACCCGGGCCAGGTGCTCGACGGCCGTCCTCAGGAAAAGAAATCGGGTTGCGAGACGTCCCTTAGGGCCTGTGTCGAAGTCGGTCACAGCCACTCGTTGATGGCGGCAATCTGTACGGTGGCTTCGTAGCGCACGGCGAGTTTGTCGAAGCGGGTCGCGACGGCCCGGTAGCGCTTCAGGCGGTTGATCCCACACTCCACGGCCTGCGCTGCTTGTACCGCTCGGGGTCCAAGGCCGGTGGTCGGCCACTCTTGGAGCCGAGTTCGTCGAGCACCTGCCCCCCCGGGCGATCCGGGCCCCTCTCAACGGCAACACAATCACCGGCGCCGATGATTCGCTCAGGCAATCGTCCTCACGACCTGTATGCGCCAACCGTGGATCCGATGCGGCAGAAGCAATCGGCCCTGTGACGATGGTCGGATCGACTGCGTGCCGACAATCTCGCTGGCGGAGCCGAGTGGGGCGGTAGGCGAAGCGGTGGGGGCCGGACCCGGCGTGGACGGCCGCCCGTGCGCGGCCGTCCACAGTGGTGTCACGGATGCGGAGGGATTGGCCCGAGGTTCAGCGGTTCGTCACCCCGGTGCCAGAGGCTGGCGGGACCCGCTCGAACCGTACCCGGCTCAGCCATCCCGGGAGGTCACTGAGCACGTACAACTCGCCGTGCACATCGGTGCCGATCGCGGTCGGCTGGGTGGGGAAGTTGCCGATCGTGGCGGACTCGTAGCCACCCGTGAGCTTGGGGCGGACGGCGAACGCGAGGGTCGAGCAGTAGTCGCTCGCGATGTAGGTGCCCCGGGCCTCCGGGGTGGCGGACCCTCGGTACACCACGCCGCCGATCACCGAGCAGTTCTCCGTCATGTAGTGGTCGTACTCGAAGACCGGATCGGTGTATCGCGTGCCCGACCGGCATTGCCCCGGGTCGAAGACCGGCGTGCCCTCTCGGCAGGACCAACCGAGGTTCGCTCCACGCTGCGACGGGCGGATGTGGTTGATCTCCTCGACCAGGCCCTGGCCGACATCACCGATCCACAGCGAGCCGTCGACCGGGTCGATGGAGAACCGCCACGGGTTGCGCAGCCCGTAGACCCAGATCTCCGGCCGCGCACCCGGCGCGCGGACGAACGGGTTGTCGAAGGGTACGCAGTAGGGCTTACCCCCGCAGACGCGGTTGACGTCGATCCGCAGAATCTTGCCGAGCAGGGTGCCGAGGTTCTGACCGGTCTTGAACGGGTCGTTCGCGTTGCCGCCGTCGCCAAGGGACCAGTAGAGGTAGCCGTCGCGGCCGAAGGCTACCTGTCCGCCGTTATGGTTGCCGTACTCGGCGTGCTCCTGGGTGAGCAGCACCTGCAGTCGGTCGGGAGCGCCGATGGGCACCCGCGCCAGGGTCAGCGCGCCGGCCGGCAGGCTCGTGTAGGCCACGTAGAGGATCCCGGTCCGCGCGAAGTTCGGCGTAGGCGTAATGCCGAGAAGGCCGCGCTCGTTGTCCGACGTGTCGATCCGGGCGGTCAGGTCGAGCACCGGCTCTGCCGCCAAGCCGGTATCGGGGTGGTATGCGCGGACGGTGCCGTTCTTCTCCGCGATCAGCATCCGACCGTCCGGCAGTCCAGTAAGCGCGATCGGACGCTGCAGACCGAACGCCACCCGCTCGGATACCACGGTCAGCTCAGCGAGTGGCGCCGCACGGGTGTGGGATGTGCCGGCTGCGGCAGTGCTGGCCACCGGTGCCGGTGGCGACAGAAGCACGGACAGGGTCAGGATGAGCAGCCCGGCCAGCATGGTGGCTGGGCGAAAACGCCGTCGCTGCATGTTCAGCTCCTCGAGCAGGTGGGTGGAGGGTGTGGTCTGGGAGCGTTTCCACATTAAATTCACCCCGATCGATATACAAGTTGCCGGCCGTGCGCGGGCAAAGGCTTCTTCGCTGGCCAAGGCGGTCGATGATGACTTCGCTCGGACGCGCGCGCCGGGCATCCTCAAGTTCGAAGGGCCTCCGCACCATCAGGCTTGCAGGATCTGCGGCAGATGCTCCGCGACCACGACGGTGAGGCTCTGGCCCGGCTCCTGGCACTACCGGAAGAACACTCCGGCCCAGGGCGCCAGCGCGCCTGGGCCGGAGTGGTGCCGTGCCGGTCGGACCTGCCGATCAGGTGATGTTGATATCGCTGCACCACATGTAGGTCTGGTCCAGGTGTGACGCCTTCCAGAGCACGAACAGGATGTGGTTCCCGCTGCGGGCAGGGAGCGAGACGTTGAACGAGATGTTCTGCGCCGGCGCGTACCGCCCGGTCGTCGTGATCAGGTCGAGGTTGCCCCACCCGAGCCGCTGGGTGGCCGGGTTGAATCCCTGCTTGGTGACGTAGACCTGGAAGTAGTCAGCACCATGGCTGGCCTGGTCGTACATCTGGACCGTGAGGTTGCGGCTGACGGTGGTCGTCTTCCACGCTCCGGGCTGGTTCAGTGTGTCGTTCCTGGAGAGGGCGTTGCTGCACAGCTGTCCGTCCGGGGTGCGGGCTTGGTGCTGGCCGGCGAGGCCGTCCCGCAGCGCGCTCATCCAGTTCCACATGGTGTCGGGGTTGGCCTGGAACGCCCGCCAGCACATGGGGTCTTGTTGCTGCATGGCCGGGTTCGTGTGTTGGCTGCCCCAGGTCTTCCAGCACTGGTACGCGCGAGTCGCCGGATTGATGACGGTGCCGTGTGCCTGGGCTGCGCCGGTCCAGGGCAGCGTACCGGCCACCATGGCGAACATCAGGACGAGCGCCTGGAGGGACCGGCGGACGGTTGACCGGGGTCGTCCGCCGGATTGATCGGGCTTGTGTGAACGCACTGTTCATCCTCCGTTCCTCGGTACGGTCGATCAGTATGGGAACGCTCCCAAAGCCACTGTTGCATCTATCAACTCAAATATCAATCCTGATCTATCTATAGGTGAATGTGGAGCGAGCTGTCCGGGATCGTCGGATCGATGAGGGCTCCAGGTGCCCTGCTCGGCCACCCGGCATGGTCAAAGCCCGGCTGCGGCGTCATACCGGCGGCGCTGGTCGGCCATCTCCGCAGCGGTCAGCGCCTCCTTTTGCGCCAATGTCGCGTACTTGGCTGGGAACATCTCCCGCAGCCGGTCGACGAACATGACGTCGGCTGTCGCCTCGACGACCTGGATGCCCGGAGGGTGGGTGGACATGTCCATGATCACAGGGCCGGCCAGCTTGACCGCCACGTCCCAGGGGCGCTTCTGCTCGGCGACCCCGCAGAGGTGGAAGCCGTAGACCTTCTGGACGTCGGCGAGAGCGGTGGCCTCGGCCGGCTCGTAGCCGTAGACGCGAACCCCGCAGATCACTGGCGGCTTCTCCGCGGTGTCCCCCTGCTGGGCGCTGTGTCCGGCGTGGTTGTGCTGCCCCGGGTCCGCCTGTTCGAGCGTGGTCCGCATCCGGGCCACAATCTGCGCTTGCAGATCCGCCGGCTCCGCCTCCGGTTCGGCCCGATTGACCAGTACGACCGTGCCGGCCAACACCGCCAGCAGGATCACCACCACCCACACCAGGCGGTTTCGGTACCACCCCGCGAAACTCTCTCGGGAAATCATCATCGCTTCTCACCTCATCGCCGGTTGGTGCACTGGCAGACCGAATCGGATGCCCCTGGCATGTCAGGCGTCGAGCGCGTCGGCCGTCGGGGACGCGTGCCGGGGGATACGTGTGGCGGGCGAGAATGCCTGCCCGGCAGAGTGCCCGCCGTCATGGCGATGGCCCGGCGATGGGGCATGCGAGCGTCTGTCAAAGTGACGCGTCGCCGGCCCTACGATGCTCCCGTGCTGGCCGTTCTCAGCACGGTTGCCCCCGCGCTGCGGCGATATGAGCCATTCCAGCACGTGTGGGTCGACGCTGACAACATTGACGCGCGTCGGTGTCGATTCGGTGAGGGCAAGCACTGGCGACGCCCGTACGCGGGATAGGCGATCACGGCATAGCTGGCGAACCGCCGCGGCGAGTTCCTGATTGCCGCGACCCCAGCCCTGGTCCCATTCGTCAACGATCACGTGCAGGCCGTGAACGGGCTGCGCCAGATCTCGTCGAGGTCGAGGTGCCATGAGAGGAAGGCCGAGATGCGCCTCGCGATGGGTACCGATGGCTTACCCATCGATTGGTTCCTGCTCGCGCAGGGTCGCGCGGGTTCGCAGACCTCGGACGGTGGATCAGCGACGACGGCGGGTCATCCACTGCCAGATGTGGGTGCCGTTGCGCTTCGGGTCGTTGCGGGCCACGTAGATCCAGGACCAGTGACCGGGGAACTGGTGGCCGTTCCAGACGACATGGTCGTACAGGGTGATCAGTGATCCCGGGATGAGGTCGTGGGCGTGGATCGTGTTGGTCTCGGGTGGCACGGTGTCGTCGTCGCGCGAGGTGACCAGCCAGGTCGGGGTGTGGATCCCCGCCAGCTCCGCGTCGGTGATAAGCGGCGGGCCCTCCGCGTTGAGCGGCTCGACGACGCCGCAGATCGGCACCGACGCGGCGAACAGGTCGGGATAGGCAACGGTCATCTCCAGGCACATGTAGCCGCCGTTGCTGCAACCGACCACGTAGATCCGGTCGGGGTCGACACGCTTGCGGCGTACGAGGTCCTGGACGATCTCGCGGATCAGCGGGGCGAACCGGGGGCCGTCCTCCATCCAGTAGGAGGTGCTCTGCGGAGCGACGACGTACGCGCCGGAGAAGATCCGTTGAGCCTCCGGGGTGGCGAAGCCCAGCGCGCCGCGGTTGGCGCGCAGCGTGGTCTCGTTGTCGTAGTAGTCGTCGGGCAGTGAGGCACCCTCGCCGCCGCCGTGCAGCCAGACGATCAGCGGCAGCCGACCGTGGCGGGGCGAACGCTCCGGAGAGTACAACCGGTACTTCATGCCCGAGCCCGAGACGTGGTGGCTGAAGGCGTCCACCTCGGGGTTCGACAGCCGGCCCTGCACGAAGCGCCTGATGGTGACCGGCGGGCCGTGGCGCCGGGCGAGCGGGGTGTTCTGCGTGATGGTGTAGACGAGGTCCAGCCGGACGTTGCGGCCCCTGCTCACGATGTAGCCGAGGGTGCCACCGCCGAGTTGGCCTTCGGCGTGACTCAGCTCCAGCACGATGTTTCCGTGCCGGTCGAGGCGGGCCGCCGTCACGGTGCGGTCCAGGTCGTACTCGCTGAAGATCAGCTCGCCGGGAGCGATCGGGATCGGGCTGGTGGCCTTGGCATGCACGCCGAACGTGCCGGGGGAGAGCCCGGCGGGGTCGATCGGCCCGAGCAGGCTGGTGTCGAGTGTGACCGAGGTGACCTGCTCACCGCCGTCGAGCGTTCTCGCGTCGAGGGTGAAGCTCACGCTGGTGGGGCGGTGGCCATCGGCGTGCGCGGGGCCGGGAAGCGCTAGGCCGATGGCGGCACCGGCGCCACCGGCCAGGACACTGCGGCGAGTGACAGACGTGGACATGCGAGCCCCCGGACTATGCGATGTAGATAATCATCGATGAGTTTCAACCTAACGCCGCGGAGATCCGCAGGCAACCGGTGTCGCCAGGGGTGATCAGTGCGCCCGAGGTCGTTGGAGCTACCGGGAGGACGCCCTGACTGATCGCAGTCGCCGCGTTCATTCCGTTCTACCGGCTACCGATCAACGGCGAAGTCGCCGGTATCAGGCGTACGCGCGCGCTGACCTCCGACGCATGGCTCGTGTCTTCGGCGCTGAGCTGCAAGATCGGCTTGGAAGAGGCTCAATGCGTCGTCGGCGACGCTGGACGCATCCGAACCGCGATCGCGCCCGGAACCTACCGGGTGACCCGAGCCGATGGCGAAGGACGGCGAAACGTCGGCATTGGCGCGTGGTGAACGACGGGTATCCCGGAAGGCGGTCCTGCGTCGATCATTGCCCAGAGATAGATATGAGTCACTCTCACCTCCGGGGTGGATCGCCCGGGCGCGGAGGGCGAGACGTCGGCACCGGAAGCCGGGCGTAACCGAACGGCCCGACTCCGCGTCCCCGGAGGATCGCCATGCCCCGTCCCGCTCTCCGTACCCGGCTCGCGGCGCTCACCGCCGCCGCCCTGACCGCGAGCGTCCTGACGGTGAGCCCGCCGTCACCGGCGCTGGCCGCCAGCACGTTCGCCGCCAACGACTACTGCCTCGGCCAGTGCGCCGACATCCTGCCCCCCGGGCAGAACGGCAACGCCACGCTGGTCGCCATCCTGGCGCACCAAGCGCTGGGCACCCGACCGGCGCACTCCAGCGACCAGCTCGACGAGTACGCGAACCTGGTCTACAACTACGCCGGGCTGACCGACGAGCAGATCGCCCACTTCTACAACGACGCCTCGTTCGGTGTCCCGGCCGCGCAGGTCGAGAGCACCGTCTCGCCGCGCGCGGACGTCACCATCGTGCGCGACAAGGCCACCGGCGTCCCGCACGTCACCGGCACCACCCGCGCCGGCACGATGTTCGGCGCCGGCTTTGCCGGGGCCCAGGACCGGCTCTGGGTGATGGACCTGCTGCGGCACGCCGGTCGCGGCACGCTCACCTCGTTCGCCGGTGGCGCGCCGGGCAACCGTGAGCTGGAGCAGAGCATCTGGGCCACCTCGCCCTACTCAGAGGCGGACCTGCAGGCCCAGGTGGACGCGCTGCGCCTCAAGGGCACCCGGGGCCAGCAGCTCTACACCGACGTGGTCGACTACATCGCCGGCATCAACGCCTACATCGACAAGTCGATCGCCGAGGACAACTACCCGGGTGAGTACGTGCTCGCGGGTGCCGGCAAGCCGACGCATTTCACCATGACCGACCTCATCGCCACCGCCGGCGTCATCGGCGGGCTCTTCGGCGGGGGCGGCGGCAGCGAGATCCAGTCCGCGCTGGTCCGGGTGGCCGCCCGCGCCAAGTACGGCGCCACCGAGGGCGACCGGGTGTGGGCGGCGTTCCGGTCGCAGAACGACCCGGAGACCGTGCTCACCCTGCACGACGGGCAGAGCTTCCCGTACGGGGCGACGCCGCCGGGCGCGACCAGCGCCGTGCTCCCCGACGCCGGCTCGGTGGTCGCCGAGCCCCTCGCCTACGACGCCAGCGGCGGGGCCGCCGCCCGCACCGGCACCGGCACCGCCACCCAGGGGCTGCTCGGTGGCCTGTCCAACCTGCGCGCGCACGGCATGTCCAACGCGGTCGTGGTCTCCGGACGGCACACCACCACCGGCAACCCGGTTGCCGTGTTCGGGCCGCAGACCGGCTACTTCGCGCCGCAGTTGCTGATGCTCCAGGAACTGCAGGGGCCGGGCATCAGCGCTCGCGGCGCCGCGTTCGCCGGGCTCAACCTCTACGTGCTGCTCGGCCGGGGCCAGGACTACGCGTGGAGCGCGACCTCCGCCTCCCAGGACCTCACCGATACGTACGCGGTGCCGCTGTGCACCACCGACGGCAGCGCCCCGACGCTGCACACCAACCGCTACCTCTATCACGGGCAGTGCCTCGTTATGGAGGCGCTGGAGCAGCGCAACTCCTGGTCGCCAACACTGGCCGACTCCACCCCGGCCGGCTCGTACACGCTGCGCGCGCTGCGCACCAGGTACGGGCTGGTGGCCTACCGGGGCCTGGTGAACGGGCAGCCGACCGCGTTCACCAAGCTGCGCTCGACCTACCGGCACGAGGCCGACTCGGCGATCGGCTTCCAGGCCTACAACGACCCGTCGGCGATGGGCAGCGCGGCGGCCTTCCAGGCGTCCGCGGCCAACGTCGGGTACGCGTTCAACTGGTTCTACGTCAACTCGACCGAGGCGGCGTACTTCAACTCCGGCTCGAACCCGGTCCGTCCGGCCACCGCCGACCCGAACCTGCCCACGAAGGCCGAGCCGGCGTACGAGTGGGCCGGCTGGAACTCGGACACCAACGACGCCACCTACACCCCGGTGTCGGCGCATCCGCAGTCGGTCAACCAGGACTACTACGTCAGCTGGAACAACAAGCAGGCGCGGGACTTCGGGGCGGCGGACGGCAACTTCAGCTTCGGCTCAGTGCACCGGGGGCAGTTGCTCGACGGCCCGGTGCGGGCCGCGATCGCCCAGCGCAAGCTCGGCCGCGCCGACGTCGTCAGCATCATGGCGGACGCGGCGGTGACCGACCTGCGCGGCCAGCAGGTTCTCGGCGACCTGCTGCGGGTGCTGAACAGCACGCCGGTCACGGATCCGGCGCTGGCCGACGCGGTGGGCAAGCTGCGGGCCTGGCAGCAGGCCGGGGCCCGCCGGGTGGAGACGTCCCCCGGCACGAAGGTCTACCAGCACGCCGACGCGATCCGGATCTTCGACGCCTGGTGGCCGCTGCTGGCCTCGGCGCAGTTCCGCGCCGGCCTCGGGCCGGACCTCTACGCCGCGCTGGTCGACGCCATCGAGGTGAACGAGGCGCCGTCGGGCGGCCAGAACGGCGGGCGCGACGGCGCCGCGAGCTGGGCGTTGCAGGGTCAGGCGCACAAGGGCTCGTCGTTCCAGTACGGCTGGTGGGGCTACGTCGACAAGGACCTGCGCACCGTGCTCGGCGACCCCGTCGCCGGCGGGTTGGGCCGCGCGTACTGCGGCAACGGCAACCTCGGCGCGTGCCGGCAGTCCCTGCTCGACACGCTCGGTCAAGCCGCCGCGGTGCCGGCCACCACGGTCTACCCGGGCGACAAGTCCTGCGGGGCCGGCGACCAGTGGTGCGCCGACTCGATCGCCCAGTCCGGGCTGGGCGGCATCACCCACCCGCTGATCGCCTGGCAGAACCGTCCCACCTACCAGCAGGTCGTGTCATTCCCGGCGCGCCGGGGCGACGACGTCACCAACCTGGCGCAGGGTCGTCCGGCGACCGCGTCGAGCACCCAGTTCCTGACCAGCCACACTCCGGACAAGGCGGTCGACGGCAGCCTGAGCAGCCGGTGGGCCAGCAGCTACAACGACAACCAGTGGATCCGGGTCGACCTCGGCGCGGCCCGCAGTGTCAGCCGGGTGGTGCTGCGCTGGGAGGCCGCGTACGGCACGTCGTACCGGATCGAGGTCTCCGGCGACGGCAGTTCCTGGACGCCGGTGTTCACCACCACGACCGGCAACGGCGGCGTCGACAACGCCACCTTCGCCCCGGTCACCGCCCGCTACGTGCGGGTGTACGGGGTCAAGCGGGCCACCTCGTACGGGTTCTCGCTCCACGAATTCGAGCTGTACGGACGGTGACCTCGCGCGGAGGGGGCGGCGGGACTCACTCGCCGGCCCCTCCGCGCGTGCGCAGCGCCATGGCCGGCGGGCGGGGTCCGAAGCGATCAGCACGGCTGTGTCGTTGTCTCCGGGAGCGATGAGGACTCGTACCTGACTGCGCAAGCGGCGCGGAGACCGCCCGGGATGTCGTCAGCGCGGAGTCGCGCCCTCGGTGCGTGTTGCTGGTCATTGCGGGTATCCCAGCACGCCGACCCGCCGACACAGCGACTAGGAGCGAGCGATGGGCACACGACACTCGTCCGCGGATGAACTCGCCTCCGTAGGCTTCTCGGTCCTGCGCTACGCGCTGACGACGAACATCTTGTGGATCGGTGCGCTGAAGTTCAAGCCGTACGAGGTGGAGAACGACGAGCCGCTGGTCACCTCGAGTCCGCTGTTCTCGCGGGTCCGCACGAGGCTGGGCGCACAGAAGCTCAACCGACTCATCGGGGTCACGGAGATCACCCTGGGCTCTCTGATTGCCGCCAAGCCGCTTGCGCCCAGGGCGTCGGCGATCGGTAGCTTCGGTGCGATGGGGATGTTCCTCACCACACTCAGCTTCCTTGCCACGACGCCTGAGGCTCGGCAGAAAGGGCAGGGGATATTGATCCTTTCTCAGCTGGGGCAATTCCTGCTCAAAGACACGGTGCTTTTCGGCGCCGCTCTCCTGACAGCTGTCGAGTCGCTGCGCGCGGCCGCCCTGCTGACCGGCCCACGACGCTTGTGACTCAGTCCGGCTCGACAAGGTTTCCCGCTCCCTGCGGACGCGACGGTAGGCCGCGTGGGCTCACCCGAAGAAGGGCAGCCCTTGTGGTGGAGCTTGTCATATCCCCCTCACCGGCATCGCATGGAGTGTCCTGAGCCGAAAAGGAGATGGTTCTGCAACCAACATGGCTCGTGGTGCTCTCGTGGGCTGTGCTCTTTGTGGGCTTAGCCAGCACCGTCGTCATCGTTTTCGATCACCTTGTTCTGCGATATCGTCAGCCGGTCAAAATCATGGAGATTGTCTGGCCGGCAAGCGCCCTCTACTTTGGCCCCGCAGCCGTCGTTGCCTACCGACAGTGGGGTAGACCCCAGTCTCCCCGATGGCTGAAGCGGCACCGCACCCCGCCTAAAAGGCCGCGACATGCTGCCACGATAGTTGGAACCTTGCATTGTGCGACGCACTGCCTTCTGGGTGCCATCATTGGCACCCTTTTCGCCTTCGGATTTAATCTGGAAATTCTGGACAAGAGATTGTGGCCAGAATTCATCGGCGACTACGTGGCCGCAGTGCTGGTGGGACTTGCGTTTCGCTACTTCGCCGAGGCTGGCGCCGGTGGCCAGAGGGCGTGGACCGCAATGCGGAGATTCCTCAGAGGGGACCTGCTGGGTGTTTCCGTCTTCGAGTTCGCCCTATTGGGCTGGCTGGCGCTGATGGAGTTCATGGTTTTCCACGAGAGCCTTCAGCCGGGAAGTCCGGTGTTCTGGCTCATTGTCCAGATCGGGTTGATCATCGGCTTCTTTGCGGCTTGGCCGCCAACCTCGTGGCTGATCCGCCGCGGCGCCAAGGCGGAAGTGCTGGGCACGCCGCAGTAGGTGGTACTGCGCCGAGGCGCGTGAGAAATCTCGGTTCCTGTTCGCCGGCGCTGCTGCGAGCCCCGATGAGGTCTCGGATCCTCTTGAGGCTCCATCGCTGCGCGTCAGGCAAGAGTCCGCGCGGCAGGGTCTGACGGCCGACCGCTTTGCCGTCGTGTCAACAGAACGCGTTTACGTACGGGTCGCTGGTGCGTCGCGGCCGAGGCGGGCGCGGGCTCGGGCCGTTCGAATGGCTGCAGTCAAGGCGGTGATGTCGTAGGCGCCGTAGTGGCGGCGGCCGTTGATGAAGAACGTCGGGGTGCCGGACACTCCGCTGTTGTCGGCGGAGTCGATGTCGCTGTCGACGCGGCCGGCGTGGGCCTGGCTTATCAGGTCGTCGTGGAACCGTTTCTGATCCAGACCGAGGTCGCCTGCATATGTGATGAGAGCAGTGATGTCCAGCTCGTCCTGGTGGCAGAGCAAGAGGTCGTGCATCTGCCAGAATTTGCCCTGAGCGGCGGCTGCTTCGGCGGCCTCGGCTGCTAGCCGGGCTTGCGGATGCACGTCTGACAGAGGCAGGTGACGCCACACGAAACGCAGGTCGGCGTCGCCCAGCAACTGGCGGACGACTGGCTCGGCCTTCCCGCAGTACGGGCACTGGAAGTCGCCGTACTGCACCAGCGTTACCGACGCACCGGCTGGGCCGCGGACGTGGTCCTGCTTCTCGTCGACCGCCGGGGTGAGATCGTTCAGCTCCGTCATGTCGCCGAAGAGCGCCCGGATGCGCTTGTCCTCAGGCAACGTGTTAGTGACGCGGAACGCGATCCAGGTCAGCGCCGAGGATACGATCGCGGCGCTGAGCACCCCGACTTTGGCCTCGGCCAGTTGGTCGCCGGTGAAGGCCAGGCTGGCGATCAGCAGCGACACCGTGAAGCTGACACCGGCGATCGTGCCGCTGCCGAGCACGCCCGCCCAGCCCACGGCCGGACGGATGCGCCCGTGTGAGAGCCAGGTGAGCCCGGCCGAGGTGCCGATCACGGCGAGCGGCTTGCCGACGACATACCCGAGCAGCACGCCCCAGGTGACAGGCGACGCGAACGCCTGGGTCAGGAACGGACCGTCGATGCTGATCCCGGCGTTGGCCAGGCCGAACACTGGCACGATGACGTAGCTGGACCATGGGTGGTAGATGCGCTGAAGGCGGTCGTTGGGCGATAGCGTGTTCGCCAGGCCGATCGAAGCCGTACGCGCGAGCGTGGGCGTCGGCTGCTCACGGAACGACCGGAACAGCCCGCTGACCTTCTCGAGCTCAGCTCGGCCGGGAGAGTAGGCAAATGCGGTCAACCCGATGGCCAGTCCGGCCACCACCGGGTCGACTCCGCTGACCAGCAGCGCGCCCCACATCACGATGGCGACCGGCGCGTACGCCCAGCCCCGTCGGACGCCGCCTGCGCGGAAGGCCAGCATGACCGCGAATGCCGCCACGGCCACCACGATGGGCATCACCGTGATGTCCTCGCTGTAGACCAGGGCGATGACGATGAGTGCGATCAAGTCGTCGACCACGAACACGGTGAGCAGGAAGATCCGGACCCGGTCGGGCACACCCCGGCCGAGCAGTGCCAGCAGGCCCAACGCGAGGGCGGTGTCGGTCGACATAGCCACGCCCCAGCCGTGCGCGCCCGGCCCGCCGTGGTTGATCACCAGGAAGATCAGTACCGGGATCAGCATGCCGATCACGCCGGCCACGCTGGGCAGCACGAAACGTCGCCGGTCCCGGAGATCGCCGAGGTCGAACTCGCGCCGCGCCTCAAGGCCGACGACAAGGAAGAACAGCGTCATCAAGCCGCTGTTGATCCAGGTGTGCAGGTCGCGGGAGAGTTCGAGGTGTCCGAGGCGCACGGACAACTGGGTGCGCCATACGGCTTCGTAGGAGCCGAGGTCGATGTTGGCCCAGAGCAGTGCGGCGACGATGGCGGCCACGAGCACTCCGGCGCTGCCGGACTCAATTCGCAAGAATGCTCGCAGCGGTGACGCTAGGTTCCGCTTCCAGATCGTTCGGCCGGTCTTGGTTTCGGGCACACGTCACCTTCCGAGGCTCTGGCCGGGCCAGCATGGATAGCTGGATCACGTGCCGCAATGGGGCACGCGACTTTTCGGGTCAGTACTGATCGCGCCGCCGCAGCTGTGGTTGGCTGCGGGGAGAGCGACGAGGCCCGCCGATGTCCTGCCGGACACGGGCGACTATCAGTGAGCTCACGCTCAGGACGACCACGCACATGATCGATGCGATGGTGAGCCCCGGCGATACCGAAAGGATGATTCGGCTGCGGCCGTGGCGGTCGCCGAGGGAGCGCGCCGGCCAGCAGGATCAATGCGGCCCGGGTACGGGTGAGCCAGGCATTGCAGCGCCACGGGCTGCCGATCCCCGACTGCACGACCTGCGACACGTTCATTGTGCCCGGCAGCCGATCCACCGTCACCGAGCCGACCACACCAACGCTGTTCTGAGCCGCCGGCACGAGTCACCGGCCATCCGCCAGGGCCGAGACCTGCGCCGCATGCAAGGCGCCGCATCGTGTTCGAGCTACCGCGGTCGACGGAAACACTGTCGCCGCCTGGGGCGCAACGGCAACCGCTTGCGGCACGGTCGTGATCGCCGAGCGATCGGCGTGTCCTCAGCGCGGCCCGACGAACTCGGTCCTCACGCTCCATGCGAACTGAATCAGCAGGGTCACCGGGGACCTCTCGGCAATCTCGTGCATGACCGTCAAGTCGTCGGGGTCAGGGTCCTCGCTGAGCGTGATCGTGCGCTGCAGGTAACGCTCTGCGCCCTCCTGCTCGGGTTCGTGGTAGTCAATCTCGACGGTGATGTCACCGGCGGTGTCGTACTTGTAGTCGACATACTGCCGCAGCGTCTGAGCAGTGCACGACGCGAGCGCCATCAACAGGTACTCCGTCGGCGTCGGGCCTTCGCCGAGCGCGCCGTTGTGCGGTTCATCGGCGACGAACGTGAAGCCGCGGGTGGTCATGTCCGTGCGCCGGCGCTCAGTGGCCGGAAGGACAACTCGGGCGGATGCGACGACATGATCCTGATCGGTTTTCATCAGCCGTGCCTTCGTGTAGATCCAGTGATGACGGTCCAGGTATACGGACCCAGCAGCAGCCGAGCCGCAGTCTGAGCGGGGGCTGAGGCCAGGCGTATCACCCCACGACCTCGTGCCTCCGCAGGCTAGCCTTCCCGGACTAGATAGTCCAACTGCCCGCTCAATGCTGGAACCGCCCGGCGTGGTGAATCAGGACGGCTGGTGGCTCAAGCTCTACCGATAGGCGGCCGGGGCCCAACATCCCCAGCTAAACTCCATCAACTCCAAGTCCGACAACGGACCAGATGGTCCGCTATGGCTCAGGTGTGCCGTCGTTCGCGCATCGTCGCCTCCCGGCCAGCGCATGGCCAGTCGACGCTCGTCGGGCATGGTGGAGCCCTTATCGAAGGTGGCGTGGTCAACCGGGGTCCAGGTGCCGCCACCGGGATCGATGATGCTGGCGATGGTGATCTCGCTCTCATCGACCTGCGGGCTGCTCGCACCCGCCGGAAGCAGCCTGATCACGACTAACGGGCCCAATTATCGGGTCGGCTCACCGGACGGCTCCACGAGGAACGATTGGATGTGTTCCAGTGCCATGTCCAGAGCGACTTCCATTGGTGACACGTTGTGCGCGGCGTTCGCCAGCAAGTAGCCGCCTTGCAAAGCGGCCATCAACCCCGTGGCCAACTTCTCCGGGTCGGCGTCCTGGCGCAGTAGACCGCTGTCCCGCATCCGGTGCAGACCATCACTGATCAGCTTCTCCCATGCCGCAAACGTCTCCGACAGAGACGATCGGGCCTGCTCATCTTGATCGGACAGCTCGAGAGCCATCGACCCGAGGCCGCACCCGTATTTGCCGTTGTTCAGCGAGTTGGCCTGGACCAGCGCGTTGCGCCACCGGACCAGCCCCGAGAACGATCTGAGTCGTTCGAGCCCTGCACGCTCACGCTGAAGCACAAGCGTGCCTCGATATGTGACCAACGCCCGCACGAGCTCCTGCTTGTCGGCGAAGTGGTGGTAGAGCTGAGACTTGCTCGTCTGGCTTGCCTCGCGGATGTCGTCAAGGGTTGTCGCGTTCACTCCGCGTACGAGCATCAGCCGGTTCGCTGCCTCGAGGATCCGCTCTCGCGTCGCGATGCCCCGTTGACTGATCCTCCGCTTGTTCGTCGGGGCAGCCACCTGCTCGTTGCTCATCTGTCAAGTGTATCCAGCGCGCCAGATCATCTCGGGAAAATGGGACCTTAGAGTCCATGCGGTGCCATGTCGCATTACTCGATGCTGAAGGACGAGCGCATGCGCCGATCGTCTTGATCAACGGCGTGCCACCACCGCCAGATCATCGATCGTGCCAGCTTTCCTGGACTACTTCGTCCTAGCTGTTATCTGCTCAGGAGTTGCTCGGCCATGCGTCATGAGCGGCCCGCAGGCGAGAGCGCGCACCCATCCGGCCGCCTCCTCGTCCGGGCCGACCACCTCGGCTGCGGGCCGGCGCGCGGACCCCGGTCCGCGCGCCGGAGGTGTCAGGCCGTCGCCCGCTTCGGAAGCTTCCACCCGGGGCGGGGGAAGTGGCAGGTGTAACCGTTGGGGTAGGTCTGCAGGTAGTTCTGGTGCTCGGGCTCGGCCTCCCAGAAGTCACCTGCCGCGGTGACCTCGGTGACAACCTTGCCGGGCCACAGACCCGAGGCGTCGACGTCGGCGATCGTGTCTTCGGCGACCCGCTTCTGCTCGTCGCTGGTGTAGAAGATCGCCGAGCGGTAGCTGGTGCCGATGTCGTTGCCCTGGCGGTTCTTCGTCGAAGGGTCGTGGATCTGGAAGAAGAACTCGAGCAGCGCGCGGAAGTCGGTCTTGTCGGTGTCGTAAACGACCTCGATGGACTCCGCGTGGGTGCCGTGGTTGCGGTAGGTGGCGTTCGGGACGTCGCCGCCGCTGTAGCCGACGCGCGTGGACACGACGCCGGGCTGGCGGCGGAACAACTCCTCCATGCCCCAGAAGCAGCCGCCGGCGAGGATTGCCTTTTCGGTGGTCACGTCGTCTCCTTGCTTGTCGTCGGTGCCAGTGGTGGTGTCACTCGTGAGCAGGGTGCGGTAGTCGCCACGTTCGTCTTGGCGATCGGCTTGGTGAAGCTCGGCCAGCCGGAGTTGCTGTCGTACTTGTCGACCGATGCGAACAGCGGCTCGCCGGACACGGCGTCGACGTAAATGCCGGGCTCATGGTTGTCCCAGCTGGGCACAGCTCTCCCTTCACGGCCTTGCGACGCGAAGCTGCGGAGCCAGGTGAAGCGCACCTGGCACGCAAGTACAGACACCCTCCGGGTTGGTTGTATTCCCGCAGCCTCCACCTTGCATGGACTATAAGGTCCGAAGATGCTATCTGGACCAGGCTGCACTGTTGCCTCGTAGCGGCAAATGAACTGGGGTTTTTCGCGGCTGCGGCGATATCTACTAGACCCGAGAGTGGACTTGACAGACCAGTTTGTCCGCGACTAGGTTCGTGGCGTCCGACGGGGCGCCTCCGGTAGCGCTGAGCTGCCCGACTTGTCCTCCGGTGCCGAGTTCGACGGACGTCCCCGCAACTCCCAACAAGATCCTCGCGCCCGAACCGCTACCGATCAGCGCGGTGTGGTCCGGGGCGGAGGCCTGACGCCGCCAATGCTGGGAAACGGAAATTTGTTCCTCGTGACAGTGCGGACGAGGACTGGATACAAGGAGGTATCGAATGAAGGCGATTGTGGTGACGGACGAGGCTGCGGGAACGGCCGGGATGACGCTGGTGGAGCGGCCTGAGCCGGAACCGGCACTCAACGACGTCGTCGTTCAGGTTCATGCGTCGGGGTTCGTCCCGACGGAGATGGCCTGGCCCTCGACCTGGACCGATCGCCTCGGCCGTGACCGGACGCCGTCGATTCCCGGACACGAGCTGGCCGGAGTGGTCAGCGCTATCGGGTATGGCACGACGGGACTGTCGGTGGGACAGCGGGTGTTCGGCCTTACGGACTGGACTCGCGACGGCACCCTGGCGGAGTATGTGGCCGTCGAGGCGCGCAACCTCGCGCCGCTGCCCGGCGACGTCGACTTCGCGGTGGGCGCGAGCCTGCCGATCTCTGGCCTGACCGCCTGGCAGGGACTGTTCGAGCACGGCCGCCTTCAGACGGGGCAGAGCGTCCTCGTGCACGGAGCGGCCGGCGCAGTCGGTTCGATGGTGACGCAGCTCGCACGTGAGTTCGGCGCCTACGTCATCGGCACCGGTCGCGCTGCCGACCGTCACAAGGCGCTCGACTTCGGCGCGCAGGAGTTCGTCGACCTCGAGAACGACGTCCTCGAAGCCGTCGGTGGACTCGATCTGGTTTTCGATGTCATCGGCGGCGACATCGGGAAGCGGTCCGCGGGCCTGATTCGAGCCGGAGGAATCCTGGTGTCCGTCGTCGGACCGCCCGAGGCGCGGCCCGCGGACGGCCTGGCGATCGACTTCGTCGTGACGCCCGATCGCGCCCAACTGGGTGAAATCGTCCGGCGGGTACGGGACGGGCGACTGCGGACGAACATCGGCAACATCGCAGACCTCGACGACGCCGTCGCCGCTCTCAACCCGACCGAGCGGATCACCGGGAAGACGATCATCCGCGCTCGCTCGTAAGGATTCGGGGACACGAACGGTCCCGCCCTTCTTGTGGATCATCGCCAACGGCGTGGCCGGGCCGGGCAACTCGTACCGGAGGACGTCATCGGACTGGTCCGCTATCTGGGTGGGCACCGTCGTAACCAGCTCCCGGCAGCCGGGGACAGTTGCTGCTACTCGGGGACCGAGGGCCTCACCGCGGCGAAGACGAGGGCCTGGTCGACGGGCTGGGTGAGCCGGGGAGGTAGCTTCGCCGGCAAGTAGCCGCACGCCGCGTCGACGGTGGTCACTTGCTCACCTCCGGTGCCTCACGTCCCGAGGAGGCGCCTGACGTCCGGAGGCTTTGTCATGGGTGTGGTGATTGCTGCGTGAGTATCAGCTGTCCGAGTTCCTGGGTGCATCGGGTGAGCGCGACGTAGAGGCCGTTCCAGCCGCGCGGTTCAGCGGCGATGCCTTGGGGGTCGATGAGTAGCGTCGCGTCCCATTCCAATCCTTTGGACTGGGTTGCGGTGAGCACGGGCACATCACTCAGCACGGCTAGGAGTTCGCCGATGCGGTCGGCGGGGGCGATGACGCCGACCGTGCCGCCATGCCACCGTTGCTGCAGCTGGCGCACAGCTTGGGCGGCGGCGTCGGCAAGGTCGGCGGGTGTGATCGTGAGCTTCCAGGGGGCGATGCCGGAGGAGCGTACCGCCCGTGGCGGCGTGTTGTGGCTGCCAGCTTTCTGCAAGACCGGTTCGGTGAGGTCCATGACCTCGCGCGGGGTCCGGTAGCAGATGGTGAGTTCCGCGGCGGTCCAGCGGTCTCCGAAAGCCGCCCGCACCGCTTGTGCCCAGCTGGTGTGCCGGTGCGCTGCCTCCGCCTGGTCGATGTCGCCGACGGCGGTGATGGATCGACTGGGACAGCGCCGTAGGACCATGTGCCACTGCATCTCGGACAGCTCTTGCGCTTCGTCGATGACGACGTGGCCGTACACCCAGCCGCGCTGCCGGCGAGCGCGGTCGGCGACGAACTCGCCCTGTGGTTGCGGGGCGTCGACCTCGCCGAGTAGGTCGGCGAGGGCGTCGAGTAGGGGGATGTCGCTCGATGCCCATGGGGTGGGCTCGGCCGAGACGGCGGTGATCTCCTGCGGGGACAGCTGCGGGGCGAACCGGGCCAGCAGGGTGCGGTTGGTCAGGAGGTCACCCAGCAGGGTTTCGGCGTCGAGGGTGGGCCACCATGCCTCGATGAACCGGGCGATGGTGGCGTTCTCGGCGATCCGATTACGGAGGTGTTCGATCTCCTCATCGGAGAGTAATCCGTCGATGTCACTGCCGGTGGACGTCCTGCCGGAGTGGTGGTCTTGCCGCATGTCTCTGTCGACGCGGGCGAGGATGTCCTCGAAGCCCTCCTCCATCTCGTTCATCAGCGCCTCGCGCTGCTCGACGACGACTTCGGCAAGGAGGTGGTGCAACTGCTCGGCGAACGCCGCGCGGGCGCGGTGGTACGGGCGTCCCTGCACCGCCGAGGCGAGCGCCTGCGCCACTGTTGCGGTGGTGATGACGTAGAACTCGCCCTCCCAGCGCAGCTTCAGCTCACGGGGCCGGGGGAGCAGCGACATGACGTAGTTTTCGAGCGCGGGCTGCCAGAGGGCACGGCCCTTGATCTCGGCGAGAAGACGGCTCTCGTCGCGGCCCACGCGGATCTCGGTCAGCAGAGTGTCGCAGGTCGCCGAGACGACGGCGGTCTCACCGAGCGCGGGCAGCACCTGGGCTATGTACTGGAGGAACCGCGGCGAGGGACCGAGGACCAGGACCGCTTGGTCGGCCATGTTTCGGTGGGCGAACAGCAGGTAGGCGACGCGGTGCAGAGCAACCACGGTCTTGCCGGTGCCGGGACCGCCCTGAACGATCAGCGGGCCGGTCGCCTCGGCCCGGATGATGTCGTCCTGTTCGCGTTGCAGCGTCGAGATCGCCGTCGACATGCGGCCGGTACGCCGCTGGTCGAGGGCGGCCAGGAGAGCGCCTTCACCAACGAGTTCCGCCGTCATGGTCCCGTCCAGCGGCTCGTCGTCCACGCCGACAACGGCCGATCCCCTCGTACGTATGTGGCGGCGCCGTGCCTGACCTTGTGGGTCGACAGCCGTCGCGGTGTAGAAGGGCCGAGCTGCGGGAGCGCGCCAATCGACCAGCAACGGCTCACTGTCCTCGCCGTCGTTGCGGAGACCGACACGGCCCACGTGTCGCACGGTGCCATCAAGACCGTCGAGGCGGCCGAAGACCAGCCCTTCCCGTGCTCGCCCTAGCTCGTCGTACTGCTGGCGGAGCATGCGCTGCCGGGCCCGCTCCAACGCGTCCAAGGCCTCTGACGAAAGCTCGCCCTGTAGGTGTTCGGCCAACCTGTCGCGCCGGGCCGTAGCCAAGTCGAGAAACGCCTGTTCTTCGGCGACCGCGGACCGGCGCGCGACGCCCTCCGCGGTAGAGGTCGGCGGTTCGCCGTTCGGTGTTACTTCGCTGACGCCAGCAGTGCCGTTGCTCAGAGCAGAATTTGATCGCATTCGCAAATCCTCGAATTGGTGTTCCGCTCGGACCGGATACGCCGCAGCGTATTCCGGCGGCAAGCATAGAGTCGGTTTCTCCTCGTCGGCCAGGAACTCTGCCGGCAGAGATGGGAATCTCAATGCCTTGAAGTTCCGGGTCGCTTGTGGCCTCACCCAATCTTGATTCGCTTATTGACAGATCGGCCCTTATCTGATCTGCGGGTGCGTTCCGACCAGCCACACGTCGCCCACGATGCGGATCCACGACGACAGCACCATTGAGGTGGGTCGAGACGCCTGTTCCAGCACCGGGCTTGACTGGCTACCTTCCGCGGCCTGCCAGTCGCGGGTCAGGCCGACGCTGCCGGTGGTGACGGTCCACGCGCCGAACTGCTGGCCGGGCGCTCGGCCACGTGCTGGACGGCTGGCCGCTGCCGGCCGATTGATTTCGTACAAGAGCGACAGCTCACGACACGCTAATTTGGGGGCACCCGAAAGCAGAGGAGAGCCCCGTGGGCAAGGTGGTCATGTACAGCTCGGTGTCGGTGGACGGCTTCGTCGCGGACGAGAATGACCAGCCCGGACCGCTGTTCGACTGGTTGTCCAGCGGTGACGTCCCGTTGGACGAGAGCGGCGAGGTGAAGGTGTCGCAGACGTCCTACGACTACACCCGGCCGTACTGGGACCAGATCGGGGTGACAATCGTCGGCCGCCACGTCTTCGACATGACGGACGGCTGGGACGGGAAGCCTCCGGGCGGGATCGACCACGTGGTCGTCGTGACGCACCGGCCGGAGCCCGAGGGCTGGGACCCCGAGGCACCGTTTCACTTCGTCGACGGCGTCGAGGCAGCCGTGGCCAAGGCGCAGGAGCTTGCGGGTGACCGCATGGTGGAGGTCGCCGCCGGCGACGTCGGTGGCCAGGTGCTTGCCGCGGGCCTGGTCGACGAGGTGCGCATGGACGTCGTACCCGTCGTGTTCGGGTCCGGCAAGCGCTACTTCGGGTCGGTCCACGCGCAGCACCTGTTGGAGGATCCTGACGTGGTGATTCAGGGCAATCGGGTGCTTCACCTGCGCTATCGGGTGCGCCGTTGAACGATCTGAGCACTCCTGGCTGCGAGCCTGGCGACGGTCGTCGCGCTGATCACGACCGTGCTCGTGATCTGTTCGTGACGTGGTGAACATTCGCGCCAACGGTCGACCACCCGTCCTCCAGCCTCTAATCTGACGGCTCGGGAAACACCAGGTGACGGAAGGCAACGCGATGACCGGTGCCACGGTCGGCGTCGACACCAACTCAGACGGCACCCTTGTCATACAACCACGTGGCCTACTCGACGCCGACGACGCGATCGACCTGCGTCGCACCCTCGTTCGGGCCATCCGGCACGACCGGCCGCTGCGTCTGGTCCTCGATCTGCGCGAGGTCCACGGACTCGACCCCATCAACGTCGGCACCCTGGCCGCCGCCTGCTACCTCGGCGACGACCAACACGTGGCGGTCTTCCTGGACCACCCCTCGAGCGCCATCGCGAACCAGCTGGTGAGGGCGGGCGTACCCGCTGATCGCCTGCGCCACATCGGCCCGACCACGCCTGGTCGCCGGTCGGGACCAGGGTGCCGTCAACGATCGTGATCTGGTCGACCCGCCGCCGGCGTACCGGGACCAGGGCGAATAGCGGCCCGAGGGTGTCGATGACCCGGTGGGCGGCGGACTGCGACAGCTCGAACAGCGGACCGATCTGCCGCATGGTCAGGTTCGTCCGCCAGTACGCGGCGGCACGGCATCTCGACGATGGCAGCAACATGCTCGCGCTCGTACTTCAATGCCACGCCTTCGATGCGCGCAGGGATCGCCGCCATGACTGCATGCGGCCTGAAAGGCTGACAGCGCGTCAGCGCAGTGCAACCTCACCCGCGTGGACGGCGCGTACGGCCCGCTCGACAGTCTCCTGATTTTCGCCGACCGGAGCCACGTAATCGATGACGTCGCGCGCGGCGCCCTCCCCGAGCATTCGGGTGATCACCCACGTGGCGAGATACTGGGACGCCAGGCAACCGCCCGCCGTAGCGACGTTGCCCTCGGCGTGGAACGGCGCGTCCAGCACGGTGACGTCGCAGGCTTCGACGAAGGGCCGGCTCGTCATGTCCGTGCAGGCCGGAATGTCGGCCAGCAACCCGAGCCGGGCGAGCACCAGCGCGCCGGAGCACTGCGCGCCGATCAGCTGTCGCGAGGGGTCGAGCAGCAGCCTGGACAGCAGCTGATCGTCGGCGACCACGTCTCGCGCCTTCACCCCGCTACCGATCAGCACGACGTCGGCTTCGGTCACGAACTCCATCGGGCGCTGTCCAGCGACTTCGACGCCGTTCATCGACGTGACCACCGGCGTCGGCGTCGTGATGAAGGCCTCCAAGTCGTCCTTACGGCAGCGGTTGATCAGCGCCGAGGCGATGAAGCTGTCGAGCTCGTTGAACCCGTCGAAGGTCACGACGGCTACCTGCATGACAACTCCCGGAAGTTGCGGCATCAGATCTGCAATCTCGCTGGCAGGCCGTTGGGGGTCGAGAGCCAATCAGCGGCTGGTGGCATGGCTCTCATGCTCTGCGATCCGAGCTCCGACCCTGCTCGGCGGAAGAACCCTGTCCACGTGCGCCAGAGCGAACAGCCTTTGGCGCCGCCCCGCGATGTCCAGGAACAAGCTCAGTGATGAGTTGTGCCCGTGGTGCGGAGTTATAGGAGGCTTCGTCCGGTACAAGGTAGTTTGGTAATGATGAGATAACCCGGAGGCCTGGTTGGATTCGTACCCTGCAATTGAAGCCCACGGCTTGATCGGTGATCTGCAGACCGCGGCGCTGGTGGCGATGGACGGGACGCTGGACTGGTTCTGTGCGCCGCGGTTCGACTCGCCGAGCCTGTTCGGCGGACTGCTCGATCGGCACAAGGGTGGGCACTTCCAGGTGTCGCCAGAGGGCGTCGACTACGTAAGCAAGCAGCTGTACCTACCCGGTACGCCGATCCTGATCACCCGCTTCCTGAGCGCCGACGGCGTGGGTGAGCTCGTGGATTTCATGCCCGTCGCCGGGGACCAGCCCACCGATCGCCACCGCCTGGTGCGGATGCTGCGGGTCGTCCGAGGTGTGATGCGGTTCCGTGTCGACTGCCAACCCCGCTTCAACTACGGGCGGGATCGGCACGAACTCCACGCGTACCCCGCGGGTCACGTTTTCCGCAGCCCCGCGCTCTCCCTCGCCGTGAGCCTCGTTCGATACCCCGAGACCCGGCCCGGCGAGCAGGGAGTCCGGTGTAAGGACGGTGGCATATGGACCGTCGCCACGCTGCGCGAGGGCGAGGCCGGGGGTGCTGTTCTGGAAACAGGAGTGTCGCCTGACCGGCCACGCTTCTACACGCCGCACGAGGTGCAGGAGCTGCTGGAGCAGACCCGCGACTTCTGGCGGCGTTGGCTCGGCCGTTCCTGCTACACCGGCCGTTGGCGGGAGACGGTCGAACGCTCCGCGATGACGCTGAAACTCATGACGTACGCGCCGACCGGTGCGCTCATCGCCGCCCCCACGGCCGGGCTGCCCGAGCAGGTCGGCGGCCAGCGCAACTGGGACTACCGCTACACCTGGATTCGCGACGCGTCAATCTCCGCACACATCCTGCTCAAGCTGGGCTTCACCGACGAAGCGCGGCAGTACATCCACTGGGTCGACGACCGGGTCCGGGAGGCCTGGGACCGGGAGGTGCCGCTGCAGATCATGTACCGCATCGACGGCTCCCCCGACGTCTCGGAGGAGGTGCTCGACCACTTCGAGGGTTACCGCGGATCAGCGCCGGTGCGGATCGGCAATAGCGCCGCGAACCAGCTGCAACTCGACATCTACGGCGAGTTGCTCAACGGCCTCTATGAGGCCGACTGCCATGGTCTGCAGACCTCCCACCAGTTGTGGCTGAACACCGTGCGACTGGTGGACTGGCTCTGCGAGCACTGGGACCAGCCCGAAGATGGGATCTGGGAAACCCGCGGCGGCCGCCAGGACTTCACTTACGGGCGGTTGATGTCCTGGGTCGCCCTTGACCGGGCTGTCCGCCTCGCGCACCGACGCGGACGACCGGCCAACACCGCTCGCTGGCTGAGTAACCGAGACCAGATCTACGAACAGATCATGGCCCGTGGCTTCCACCCCGGGCGCGGTGCCTTCGTCCAGCACTACGCGACCAACGTCCTGGACGCGTCGCTGCTCGCCATGCCTGGCGTCGGACTGGTCTCATCAATGGACCCGATGTGGCATTCCACGCTGCGGGCGATGGACGGGGAACTCGTGTCCGACAGCTTGGTCTACCGGTACGACCCGGCCGCCTCGCCCGATGGCCTTCCCGGGCAGGAGAGCACCTTCACCATGTGCTCCTTCTGGTACGTCCGGGCCCTCGCCGAGTCCGGCCGGCTCGACGACGCCACGCTGATCTTCGAAAAGATGCTCACCTACAGCAGCCCACTCGGCCTCTACTCGGAGGAGATCGCGCCCAGCGGCGAGCAGACCGGCAACTTCCCGCAGGCGTTCAGCCACCTTTCGTTGATCGACACAGCAGTGAACCTTGACCGCCTGCTCGACGGCCGCCAATAAGGAGTCGCGCGGGGCTAGGTGGGAGAGCGATTCGGGATCTGGCGAAGCGCCACGCACGCGCGGAGGCAGTCCGTACGATCGACATCGACCATGGGCGCCGATCCGTCGCGTGACGTGGAGCCCCGGCGCTGGTCGTTCCGTGGATCCCACCGCCGCTGCCCGCGCCTTCGGTTGCGCGACGGAGAGGAGCCGGCGGGTGAACACCTCGTTCGAGACCCTGCGTACTGAGTTGACCGTCGGCGTCTTGACGGTGACGCTGGACGCGCCGCCGATCAACATGATCGGCCCGGAGGTGGTGCGGGACCTGGTCACCCTGCTCGACCGACTGACCAGAACCACAGAGGTGCGGGTGGTCGTCTTCGACACCGCCGACCCGGACTTCTTCATTTCTCACGTCGACCTGACCAAGGTCGCCGAGTACTCGGCTGAGGCGGCCAAGGCGGGCGGGGGTCCGCAGGACGCCTTTCTCGGGATGGTGCTGCGCAAGCTGAGCGACGCACCGGTCGTCACGATCGCGAAGCTGCGCGGACGGGCTCGGGGAGCGGGTAGCGAGTTCGTGCTCGCCTGCGACATGTGCTTCGCGGCGCGGGAGAACGCGGTGCTCGGCCAGCCCGAGTGCGGTTTCGGCGTGGCACCCGGGGCTGGTGGCCTACAACACCTGACGCGCCTGCTCGGCCGAGGACGGGCCATTGAGATGATCCTCGGCGCGCAGGACGCGGACGCCGACCTCGCGGAGCGGTATGGGTGGATCAACCGGGCGCTGCCGGATGCCGAGCTCGATGAGTTCGTGGCCACGCTGGCCCGACGGATCGCATCTTTTCCCTCGGCGGCGATCCAGACCACGAAGCGGGCGATCAACGAGCTGACGCTGCCGCCTGCAGAGGCCGTACGCGCCGACGGCCGCCGGTTCCAGGAGCTGGTCGCCGCCCCGGAGGTGCAGGACCGGTCGAAAAAGTTGTTCGACCGGGGCTTGCAGACCCGGGGTCCGCTGGAGCTTGATCTCGGTACGCGGATCGCCGATCTGCCGGCCGCCGGGTGAACGCTGCCGCTGTGACCGCGCCGTTGAGAGGACAACTGAAGATCGTGCCGACACGCCCCGTTCGAGAGTCCATCGTGGAATGTGAGTGAGGTGTACCGTCGCCGCATGACGGTGCTGCAGGAGTTTGTCGCCGCTCTTTCCAGCGGCCGGATCCAGGTTGTCGACCTCACCGCTCCGCTCTCGGACCAGACCCCGATCCTGGGTCTGCCCGAGCAGTTCGGCCAGACCTGGCCGTTCCGGCTCAGCGAGATCAGCCGGTACGACGACCGCGGTCCGGCCTGGTACTGGAACAACTTCTCCACCGGCGAGCACACCGGCACCCACTTCGACGCCCCGGTGCACTGGGTCACCGGTCAACAGGGCGCGGACGTGTCGCAGGTCCCGGTGAGTCAGTTGATCGCCCCGGCGGTGGTGATCGACCACGCCGCCGACGCCGCCGACGACCCTGACTTCCTGCTCGAGGTCGAGCACATCAAGGCGTGGGAGGCGGAACACGGTGCCCTGCCCACCGGTGGCTGGCTGCTCTACCGCACCGGCTGGGACGCGTACGGCGACGACCCGGAGCGGTACGCCAACGCCGGGCGTACCCCGGGCATCTCCGTCGAGTGCGCCCGCTGGCTGGCCGAGGAGTCGCCGATCCAGGGCGTCGGGGTGGAGACGGTCGGCACCGACGCGGGTGCCGCGCATTCGTTCGACCCGCCGTTCCCGTGCCACTCGTTCCTGCTCGGCCAGGAGAAGTACGGCCTGACCCAGCTACGTAACCTGACTCAGTTGCCGGCGACCGGCGCGGTGGTGATCGCCGGACCGCTGCCGATCGTCTCCGGGTCCGGCAGCCCGTGCCGGGTCCTCGCGCTGGTCGAACGGTAGGACCGGGCCGCAGATGCGGGTAGCCGAGGTGGTCGGGCGGGTTCTGTACGGACACGGCGCACGGTACGTCTTCGGGGTGGTCGGCAGCGGCAACTTCCATGTCACGAACGCGCTTGTGGCGGCCGGCGCCCGGTTCGTGGCGGCGGCCCACGAAGGCGGCGCGGCGAGCATGGCGGACGCGTACGCCCGCACCTCCGGGACGGTGGGCCTGCTCTCGGTGCACCAGGGTCCGGGCGTCACCAACGCGCTGACCGGTCTCACCGAGGCCGCGAAGAGCCGTACCCCGATGGTGGTCCTGGCCCCGGAGGCGACCGCGCCCCGGTCGAACTTCTTCATCGACCTACCGGCGCTCGCCACCGCGGTCGGCGCCGACTTCCACCGGGTACGCGCGACGCACGCGGCCGAGGACGCGGGCGCGGCGTACCGGGCTGCCGCCCGGGGCGCGACGGTGGTGCTGGGCCTCCCGTTGGAGGTGCAGCGCACCATGACCGAACCGTGGTCCGGCCCGGTCCCTGCAGCCGCGCCGACCCCGGCCACCGCCCCGCAGGTCGAGCCGTTGCTGGCCGCGCTCCAGGCCGCACGTCGACCGGTATTCATCGCGGGTCGGGGCGCCCGGGCGGCCCGGGAACCGCTGGCCCGGCTCGCCGACGCGTGCGGCGCGCTGCTCGCGGTCTCGGCCGCGGCGAAGGGACTGTTCGCCGGGAACCCGTGGAACATCGACGTGGCCGGCGGTTTCGCCACCCCGCTCGCCGCCGAACTGATCGGCACGGCGGACCTGGTCGTCGCGTGGGGCAGCACGCTGAACATGTGGACCACCCGGCACGGCGAACTGATCCCGCCCTCCGCCGTCGTCGTCCAGGTGGACCACGACCCGGCCGCGTTCGGGGTGAACCGCCCGGTTGACCTGACGGTGGCCGGCGAGGTGTCGGCGGTCGCCGAGGCGGTGCTCGGTCGGCTGGGCGCCGGCTCCACGGGGCCCGTGGAGGCCGGGACCGGCGGCTGGCGTACGCCGGAGCTGGCACAACGGATTCGCGACCACGGCCGGTGGCGGACCGTCCCGTACCGGGACGAGGGTGGGTCGGCGCCGGCCGGCGCTCCGGCGACGATCGACCCCAGGACACTCTCGGCCACCCTGGACGACCTGCTGCCGCCCGACCGGACGGTGGTGGTCGATTCCGGCAACTTCATGGGCTACCCGTCGATGTGGCTCGACGTGCCGGACGTGGCCGGATTCTGTTTCACCCAGGCGTTCCAGTCGGTCGGGCTCGGCCTCGCCAGTGCGCTCGGCGCGGCGGTCGCCCGGCCGGACCGGCTCACCGTCGCCGCGGTCGGCGACGGTGGCTTCGTCATGTCCGCGACCGAACTGGTCACCGCCGTCCGGCTGGCGCTGCCCCTCCTCGTGGTGATCTACGACGACGCGGCGTACGGCGCCGAGGTGCACCACTTCGGCCCGGACGGGCACCCGTTGGAGACGGTCACCTTCCCCGAGACCGACCTGGCCGCGATCGCCCGCGGTTACGGCTGCGACGGGTTGACCGTCCGGACCGTCGACGATCTCGGGCCGGTACGCCAATGGGTCGCTGGTCCCCGAAACCGGCCGCTGGTGGTCGACGCCAAGGTCTGCGCCGCGCGCGGCTCATGGTGGCTGGAGGAAGCGTTTCGCGGCCACTGAGCCACCGCCGTACGTACGGCGATGCGGGGCGGTGTAACCAGGGTGCCACGAGTCCAACCGGTATGAGACGGGCTCTCAAGAGCATGCTCTCGCCGAGCGGTCCGCCTCGACCTGACAGCCGGCCTGCTCCAGGTTCGGGGGTAGCGCGATCATCTCCGGCTGCCCGGTGGTGCCGCGGTAGAGGACACTGAACGGCTCCGGCCCGTCCAGGCTGCTGTTGGTGCCCTCCACCGTGAAGCCGTCCAGGTGCTGCTCGTCCATATCCCGTGCTGGGTTCATGCCTTCCGGTGCGGCCATTCGACGAGTTCCTTCATCAGCTCGTTGAGTAGCGGCGTCAGCGTGCCGTGGATCAGCCGTGTCTCGACCCCTGCGGCAAGGGTTTCGAACATTTCGTCGTGGAAGGCCAGGAAGTAGTGGTGCAGTTCTCGCCAGGGCCTGTCGGAGTGATTGGAGTGCACGGAGTTGATGCGGATGTGCTCTTCGAGCCACTGCGAGTTGTGGACCTCGTGAGGAGCGTAGAACTCCAGGCCCTTGTCGTTGAGGGGGTGGCCGTGTAGGGCTTCGTCGTTGGGTGCGCCGAGGCGGACGGAGGCGCACCGCCAGAATTCGATTACGCCGAAGACTTCGGGCTCCTCGTCGTTCGGGGAGACGATCCGGACGTAGGTGCCGTCCCAGTCCGGGTTCGGTTCGGTTGCGTAACAGACGACGAACGCGCGGGAACCGTTGGCGAGCAGGTGCGGTAGCGGAGCGCCAGAATCCCATTGGAAGCCGATATCGATAACTTCGGCGTACTGGTCGCCGCGGGCTGCTGCGAGGGCACGCTCGGCGGCCACAACCTCGCGTGAGGCGATCCGCGCGGCGTGCGGATCGGACCAGCCAGTCTCTTCTTGGCGTCGCTTCGCCTCAGCTAATCTACGAACCAGCTCATCCGTCACGCCGCCATTATCGATGTGGGCGTGGCGGCCTCGTCAGCCGGCGGCGGCCGGTTGGGGCGCGGACTTCGGCGACTACACGACTCCCCAGCGGACATTGAAGAGGCCAGCGCGTACCTGCTCTCGGGATGGCTGGTGTTCGCCGGGGTTACGGCCCGCCCAGCGTCGCGGCGGTAGACGCGCCATGTGTCGATGCGAGTCGCGATGTCCCACCATGCTGAACCGGTAGCGGATCCCGTCGGCTGACACCCGGAGCCGACTGCGACGCCATGACCAGTGCATTGTGCCCTGCGCTGGATCGACGAGTACGGCGACCGCAACAACGACGGCTACGACGAATACGCCACCCGCTCATCCCAGGGCCTCGGCAACCAATGCTGGCGCGACTCCTGGGACGGCATCCTGTTCTCCACCGACGACCCCGCCTACAACCCGATCGGCTATCACCGGGGCACCGTCTGGCCGCACGACAACTCGCTCATCGCCCATGGCCTCGCCCGGTACGGCTTCCGCGGGGAGGCCAACCGGATCATCATGGCCATGCTCGACGCGTGGAGACTTCAGGCTGCGGTCGGCATGTGTTCGGCGAAGACCCGGAACTGTTCGCGGCCGGTGTGCATGTGCCAGAGCTTGTCCGCCAGGACGGCCGGGTCGTACGTCGGGTGTCCCGGCTGGATCGGTCAGGGCGCCATGGGCACCAGTTCGGCTGTGAGCAAACTATGCTGACAGCTACCTTTATTGATGTCGCTGCTCCTCGTGGTGTTCCGTGAACGGATGACACCCGCGACCGTGACGCGGCGGTTCCCGCATTCCTCGCCATACTGGCCTGTGCTGAGCCATGCGTTGCTGCGCCGGATCCTGCCCGGCCTGACGGTGTCCGCCCTGGGTGATGGCATGGCGATCGTCGCGGTGAGCTGGTTGGCGTTGCAGTTGGCGTCGCCGGGGCAGCGTGGCATGTGGGTGGCGCTCGCAGTGGCGGCGTACACCGTGCCCAGCGTGGTGGGCACCCTGGTGTTCGGCCGGGTGTTGGGTGGGCGTGGCGGCGCGCAGTTGGCCGGGTGGGACGCGACCTTGCGCGCCGGCGCGCTTGCGGCGATTCCTGTCGCGTACGTCTTCGGGGCGCTGAGCCTCGGGTTGTACGTGACCTTGCTGGCCATCTCGTCGCTGTTGCACTCGTGGGGTTCGGCGGGACGCTACACGTTGATCGCCGAGGTGCTCCCGGTACGCCACCACTTGGCGGGTAACGCCGTCCTCGGCATCATCGCCGAGATGGCCACCATCGGTGGCCCTCCGCTGGCCGGGCTCTTGATCAGCTGGGGCGGGGCTGTGTGGGTGATCGCCATCGACGCGGCCACCTTCGCCGTCCTTGCGCTCACCTACCACTTGGCCGTACCCGCCACCGACAGACCGGGACGGGCGCAGGTCGGCGCCTCACGCACTGCCGGCTTCGGCGTCATCCGCCGCAACCGCAGCCTGCTTGGCCTGCTCACTCTGAGCTTTGGGTTCTTCTTTCTCTTCGGACCCGTCTACGTCGCCCTTCCCCTCTACATCACCGACGAACTGCACGCCTCGGCCACCCTGCTCGGCACCTACTACATGGCGTTCGGTGCGGGTGCCCTCGTCGGTGGCTTGACCGTCGGCTACCTACGCCGATGGTCGCTGTGGGTCGTCACCATCGGCATCGTCGTGGGCTTCGGTCTCACCATGCTGCCCCTCGGGCTGGGCGCACCCACCGGCCTGTCCCTACTGTCCTTCGCCATCGGCGGCGCGGTGTGGGCGCCGTACATGCCCACGTCGATGGCGTTGTTCCAACGCAGCACCACGAACGCGAACCGGCCACAGGTCCTCGCCGCCAACGGCGCCGTCACCGTGGTGGCAGTACCGGCCGGCACCATGCTCGGCGGCCCGCTCGTCAGTGCCCTCGGTGCCCGCGAGACGTTGCTGTTCTGCGCCATCGCCATCATCGCCTTCGGCGTGATCGCCGCCGGCTTGACTGTTCTCCATCGCCTCCCGCTGCCCGTCGGCGACTCCGCACTCACCGGGGGAGAGTGACAAGGCTGCCACTAGCGATCACGGCCATCCTTCGGCGACCGTGTCCCGAGCACAGCACCCGTTGAAGACACTTGTGGGGATTTGGACATGAATTTGGCGTTTGATGAATCAGGGCGAGCCGAAAAGGTGGTGGCGTGCCTTCCGATGTTCGGCATGACGCGCGCCGCCATGGCTGCGGCCTTCACGCCTGCGTTCGCGGGTGCCGGCCTGCGAGAGGTGTACCTGGATCTGCCCGGGCACGGAGACTCCCCGGCGACCTGCAGAGCCGAATCCCAGGCATTGCTGGACACCGTGTGCGCGTGGCTCGACCGCCACGTCGGCGCACCGGTCCTGCTGGCTGGTGCGTCCTACGGCGCCTACCTCGCCGCCGGGATCGCGCGCCAGCGGCCCGAGCTTGTCCGTGGCCTGCTCCTCGTCTGCCCGGGCGTCAAAATCTCACGAGAAGGCCGGGACCTGCCTGAGTTTGAGCCGCCCGAAGCGCCCACGGGTTGGCTGGACGCTGCTCCCGCCGAACTGCGGGCACACCTTGACGTCGCTCTGGGTCATCGCACCCCGGCTGTCGTCGCGACGGTGCTCGCGGCCCTGGACTCCGGCGGCCCCGGCGATGAGGAGTTCCAAGAAGAGCTGCGAGGGGGGCTTGACTTCGCGCTTCCCGACGAGGAGGCCGACATCGTCTTCGGCGGTCCGGTCAGCGTGATCACCGGCCGACAGGACGGGATAGTCGGCTATGCCGACCAGTTCCGCTCCATGCGCCACTATCCCCGAGGCACCTTCACCGTGGTTGACGCGGCCGGACACTACCTGCCGTTCGAACAACCCGCGCTGCTGCGGTCGCTGACGCAGGATTGGCTGCGTCGAGCGAGGAGCTGACGAGGAACACCGCGGTGATCCGAGGCTCCGAGGCGCCCGAAGCTGTCGACGAAGTCGACCACTTGGCCGAACACTTCGAGGGTTTCGCCGCTACGCGAACCGAACCAGCCGAATCCGTACCTTTCGACGAGTGCCATAGGGCGATCGACAGATCCGCTACTGCATCTGCGGCACGGTGTCCAGCTCGGCGATGGCCTGGCGAGCGTGCCCGGGGCCGATGAACAGGTGGCCGGGCATGCCGATTGCCTCGGCAGCTTGGACGTTCTCTGCGCGGTCGTCAACGAACAGGATGCGTCCTGGTGCGAGGTCGAGGGCGCGGCAGCACCACCGGTAGGCCTGCGGCTCGGGTTTCGCATGGCCGATACGGCAGGAGAAGGCAACTGTGTCGAAGTGCTTCAACCAGCGGTGGTGCTTCTCGTAATGCACGGCCAGTTCTTCCGGGATGTTCGACAGCAGTGCGACCCGCCGCCCCGATGCCGCCGTCTGTTCGACAAGGGCGACCATGTCGTCGTCGACGGCGCTCCAGCTAGCGATGTCCGCGTCGATGAGGCGGGCGATCTGGTGCTCATCGAAGGTGGTGCCGAGGGTCGCCGCTACCTGCCGCCAGTACTCGGATCCGGTCACCTCACCACGGTCGTAGGGCATACGCAGCGCCCAGTAAGACTCCCAGAAGCCGGGGGCTGAGACACCCGCCGTCGTCACCAGCAACTCCTTGCCGGAAGAAGACTGCTGGCGGGCGATGACGCCGAACAGGTCGAAGAGCACGGTGTCCGCCATCGGCTCAGACCCTCCGCACGACGACGCCGGCGGCTTCCAGTGCGTCAGCCTCGTCGTTGGGGGCGTCGTCTCCGGTCACGACGGCGTGCAGCGCGGACGTCGGCGCGACGAAGGCGAGGGCGGTGCGGGAGAACTTCCCCGCCTCGGCGACCGCGATGACGCGGTTGGCCGAGGCCATCACGGCACGCTTGATCGCAGCATCGGCCAGGTCGTACGCGGTCAGGCCGTTCGAGGCGTTCAGGCCACAACAGCCGATGACTGCGGTGTCGAAGCGCAGCGCGGCAAGCGACGCCTCCGCGAGGGGGCCGGTGAGCGCCAACTCACCGGGGCGCGGCTCCCCGCCGGGCAGGAGAAGCCTCAGTTGGGGTGCGCCGACCAGTGCGTTGGCCGCGTGCAGGGACAGCGGCATGACGGTCAGGCGACGGTGGGTCAGGGCGCGGGCCACTTCGAGGCAGGTAGTGCCGCTGTCGATGACGACCGCCTCGCCGTCGGCGATCATGCCGGCTACCGCTGCGGCGATGCGCTGCTTGACCGCCAAGTCGTCCTGGGCGCGAAGCGCGAACGGGGGTTCCTCGCCGCGCAACAGCAGGCTTCTGGCCCCACCGCGGTAACGCTCCAGGACGCCCTGTTCAGTCAGGATCTCCAGGTCTCGGCGGATCGTCATCTCCGAGGTGCTGGTCAGTTCCGCCAGCGCCGCCACGCTGAGCTGCCCGGCCCGCCGTACGGCATCGGTGATCTGTTGGTGTCGGTCCACGCTCGCCATGCGCTCATTGAACACCCCGCGCGTTCGATCGACAAGTTTTCGAACGCGAATCATGTTTGATATGTTCGGAAGCATGACGAGATCCTTGCGGGCCGCCCGGCTGGCCACCTTCGCCTACTTCGCCCTCAACGGCTTCGTCTTGGGGATCTGGATCGTCCACATCCCAGCCGTCGAACACCGGGCCGGGATCAGCCACGCCGTGCTCGGCTGGCTCCTGCTGCTCCTCGGCGCCGGTGCCTTCGCCGGAATGCAACTGGTCGGGCCGCTTACCGACCGGTTCGGCGCTCGCAAGGTCGTGCCGATGAGCGCGGCGCTGTGCAGTGCGGCGCTCGTCCTGCCCGCGCTCGCCACGAACGCGTGGACACTGGGCGTGGCACTGCTGGCATTTGGCATTGGCAACGGCAGCCTGGACGTCAGCATGAACACCCACGCTGTTCAGGTCGAAGCCCGGTACAAGCGTCCGATCATGTCCGCGTTCCACGCCGTGTTCTCCATCGGCGGGGTTCTCGCCGCGCTGGTCGGCGCCCGGACCCTCAGCTGGGGTTGGAGCACGACGGCGACCCTGACCGCGGCCAGTCTCTTCGCCCTCGCCGTCACCGCAGTCGCCGCACCCGCACTGTTACCGAGGCTGGAAGCCGCCAGCGCGCCGGAGCGCTCCACCGCCAAGGCCACCACCTGGCGGACCACGCCCCTTCGCATTTGGGCGCTCGCCGCGCTCGCCTTGATGCTGATGCTCAGCGAGGGCGTCGCCAACGACTGGAGCGTGCTGGCCATGCGCGACGTGCTCGACGCGCCCGTCGCCACCGCCGCCCTCGCCTACGGTGCGTTCGCCACCGCCATGACGATTGGGCGCTTCCTCACCGACCGGGTCGTCGCACGCTTCGGCCCCGTCGCCATCGTCCGCTACGGATCGGCACTGGCGGCACTCGCCCTCACGATGATCGCCCTTTCACCGTCGATCCCGCTGGCTATCGCCGGCTGGGTGCTGTTCGGCATCGGACTGTCTGGCACTATCCCGCAACTCTTCAGCGCGGCCGGCCACGCCGACCCCAACGCCGCCGGAAAGAACGTCTCCCGCGTCGCCGGCCTCGGCTACCTGGGCATGCTTGCCGGACCCGCCATCATCGGACCCCTAACCCACCTTATGCCGCTGAACTACACATTCTTCCTGCCCGTGGGCCTCTGCGTAGTCGCCGCCCTCACCGCCGACATCCTTCGATCCAAGGCAGAAGAGACCCTGCCACAGGTGGCCAACCCGCCAGCGGCCAGCGTCCACACCGTCTGAGCCACACCTGTGGTCCTGGGGCTGGGAGAACAGCGGTACGGGGAACGTGGGTGAACCTGGTTCCACACCCTGCCACCCCAGGTGAACCCGTAGGTGGCGAGACCAGGCCCTCGCGTCAGCGGGTGTGCGGGCTCAGGGGTGGTACTCATTGCGGGTGCGAGGCATCCACTCGGGGCGGTGGTCGCGCAGGTACCGGATGACGCCCTCGCGCACGTCGCAGCGCAAATCCCACGCACTCGGCCCGTCGGCCGCCGATGCCTGGATTTGGACAACGACGGTCTGCGGCGTCGCGTCCACCATCTGTAGCACCCACTGGTGCCGATCCCACAGCGGTGACGATTCGATGAGCCGCCTTGTCTCGGCACGGAGGTCGTCCAGGTCGACGGTGTGGTCGACGTGGATCCGGATCTCTCCGATGACCCGCGTCTCGTGCCGGGTCCAGTTCTGGAAGGGGTGTTCGGTGAACCAGGTGGTGGGCAGGATGAGCATCCGGTCGTCCCAGAGCCGGATGACCACGTTGGTCAGCTTTACCTCCTCGACGCGTCCCCACTGCCCGTCGACGACGATGACGTCCCCCAGGTGGAGGCCGTCGGCGAAGGCAACCTGGATACCGGCGAAGGCGTTGCCGAGCGCGGTGCGCGCGGACAGGCCGAGCAGTGCGCCGATGACACCCGCCGAGGTGAGTACGGACAGCCCGATGCTGCGCAGGGCGGGGAAGGTGGTGAGGATCAGGCCGATCGCCGCGACTGTCACCACGACGGAGGTGAGGCGCCGGACGGGTCGGATCTGGGTGCGGGCGCGTCGGACCCGGCGATCGGCCCGCGTCTCGCCCGGCAGCCGGCTGAACGCGACCCTCTCGGCGACGTGCAGGGCGCGAAGAATCAGCCACGTCACGCTCGCGATCAACAGCACTACGACGACGTGCCGGCCGGGGTGGTGTCCCGCGCCGGGGTACGCGCGGATTGCCACGTACAGTGCCGCGAGGAGCAGCACCGCGACGGCGGGGCCCCGGGATGCGCGGTACAGCGGCGCGAGCAGCCAGCGGTAGCGACGAGCACCTGCCCGACGCTCGACGAGAACGCCGGCCAGGAGGCCCGCCGCGACGATCACGGCCACCGCGACGACCAGGATCAACCTCGTGGTCATCAGCTGAGTTCTCTGCCTGCGGCGACCGTCATCCTGCACTCCCATCCGTCCCGCGAGGAAGCCACGTGGCGCGTCCGGGACGGTCGCAGTGGCGAGCCGGGGGTCATGACTGGCCCAGGTTGGTGACCAGGTTGACGGCGACGGCCAGGATGCCGGTTCCAAAGGCGTACAGGAGCAGCGCGTGCCCGAGCGCGATCCTGCGCATGTGGTTGGTGGTCGGTTCGTTCTCGCCCGGGGCGAAGGACATGCCAACCGTAAAGGCGACGTACGCGAAGTCGGCGTACGCCGGGCGGTCTTCCCGCTTGAAGTCGATGCCGCCGTCGTCGTCGCGGTAGTACAGCCGGGCGTACTTGAACGCGAAGACGGTGTTCACCAGCGCCCACGCCAGGACGACCGCGACGACGCTGAGGAACACCAGCGCGACAGCCACCATGTCCTGCTCGCCCGAGGCGCGGACGAGCGCCTCGGCCACTGCGGCGATACTGATAACGGACGCGATCAGGATCGCCGTGTCGGTGGAACGGGAGTCCCGCTCCGCCTCGGCGAGTTCCTCGGTGCGCTCGGGGCTCGCCGACCAGCAGGCGCGCCATACCCAGACGAGGTTCGTGCCCGCCGCGATCGTCCAGATCACCAGCGGCGTCAGCGCCGGCGCCCCGGCGAGCGCGGTGGCCGTCCCGGCGACGACACCGACGGCTAGCGACCACAGGGCGCGCCTGACGGACAGCAGGCGTCCCAGCGCGGGTCGTCGCGATCGCTGCTCCACCCCTTCAGCGTTCCGACTCGACCGGGTCGCGCCGGGGAAACCTCGAGCGATCACCGGATCGGGGTGCATTGAGGATGGTGGGAAACCGGCGATCGACGTTCGGGCCGGGCCGCGGAGCGACCACGTCATTCACCAGAAGGCCCTGGCGTCTCGTGCCATGTGCCGGCGCCGTGACGGCAAGCAGGGTCCGGGCGGTCATGGCGGTGCGGCGGCGTCTCATGTGGACAGGGTGTCGTGGCGCGACCGAGCAACGCTCATTGCCGCTACGAGCGGTCGCTGTCGTCGCCGGCCTCGCCCGGATGCCGCCACTGCGACGGCGCCTGCGGGCCGCGCTGGGAGTCCAGCGGGTCCTCGTCGGCCTCGTCCGTCTGCGCGAAGCTGGGCCGGCGAACGTCCTCCGGTGCCGGCACGTCGACCGGGCGGGCGCCGGATTGCGGCGCTGGCCGGTAGCCCGTGACCTCCTCCGTGCCGTGGGCGCCTTCGGCGCTCGGAGACTCCCCGCGGTGCGGCTCGCGATGCAGCTCCTCGTGCAGCTGCTGCGGCGGCGTGGCGGCGCGTTGCGGCAGGTCTCGGCCCAGGTCGGACACCAGGGGTCCGTATTTGGCGTCGAAGGCGGGGCGTTCGGAGCGGATGCGGGGCATCCGGTCGAAGTTGCGCAGCGGGGGCGGGCAGGTGGTGGCCCATTCCAGTGAGTTGCCGTATCCCCACGGGTCGTCCACGGAGACGGCGGAGCCGAACCGCCAGGACTTCCAGACGTTGTAGATGAAGAACAGGGTGGAGACGCCGAGGACGAACGAGCCGAGGGTGGAGACCGTGTGCAGGGTGGTGAACCCGTCAGTCGGCAGGTAGTCGGCGTAGCGGCGGGGCATGCCGTCGTTGCCCAGCCAGTGGTGCACGAGGAAGGTGGTATGGAAGCCGACGAACATGGTCCAGAAGTGGACCTTGCCGAGGCGCTCGTCGAGCAGCCGGCCGGTCATCTTGGGAAACCAGAAGTACACCCCGGCGAACGCGGCGAAGACGATGGTGCCGAAGAGCACGTAGTGGAAGTGCCCCACCACGAAGTAGCTGTCGTGGGTGTGGAAGTCGACCGGCGGGCTGGCCAACAGAACACCGGTCAGGCCGCCGAACAGGAACGTGACCAGGAACCCGACGGCGAACAGCATCGGCGTCTCGAAGGTGAGCTGACCCTTCCACATGGTGCCGATCCAGTTGAAGAACTTCACCCCGGTTGGTACGGCGATGATGAAGGTCATGATCGAGAAGAAGGGCAGCAGCACCTGCCCGGTGGCGAACATGTGGTGCGCCCAGACGTTCAGCGAGTAGAAGAAGATCGCCCACAGGGCGAGGACCATGCCCTTGTAGCCGAACAGCGGTTTACGCGAGAAAACCGGGAGGATCTCACTGATGATGCCGAAGAACGGCAGCGCCACGATGTACACCTCTGGATGGCCGAAGTACCAGAACAGGTGCTGGTACAGCATCGGTCCGCCGTTGCTCGGGTCGTAGACGTGGCTGTTCAGGAGGCGGTCGGACAGCAGGCCGAGAAGCGCGGCGGACAGCAGGGGGAACACCACGATCGCCATCAGCGCGGTGATGAACATGGCCCAGGTGAACAGCGGCATCCGCCACATCGTCATCCCGGGCGCGCGCAGCGTCAGCACCGTGGTGATCAGGTTGACCGACCCGAGAATCGTGCCGACGCCGGAGAGCACCAGGCCGATGATCCAGGCGTTCGCGCCCACGCCCGGGGTGTGTGCGGAGTGACTGAGCGGGGCGTACGCGGTCCAGCCAAAGTCCGCGGCCCCGCCCGGGCTGGCGAACGAGCCCAGCACGATCAGCCCGCCGAGAAGGTAGAGCCAGTAGGCGAGGGCATTGAGCCGGGGAAACGAGACGTCTGGCGCGCCGATCTGCAGCGGCACCAGGTAGTTCCCGAAGGCGAACGCCAGCGGGGTGGCGAACAGGAACATCATGATCGTGCCGTGCGAGGTGAACAACTGGTTGTACTGCTCTGAGGACAGGAACTGCAACCCGGGCCGGGCCAGTTCCGCGCGCATGAGTAGCGCCTCGATGCCCGCGGCGATGAAGAAGAAGAACGACGTGCTCAGATAGAGCAGGCCGATCTGCTTGGCGTCGGTCGTGGCGAGCAGCCGTAGCAGCGTGTTGCCCGGCACCGGTGGACGAAGCGGGCCGGGATAGCCGCCGAACCCCGCCGGGGCCAGGATCGCCGGCTGGCGGTCCTGGGGCTCCGCGCTCGCCCGCTTCGGCATGAGCTACTCCCAGAACAATTCTTTCGCGAAACAGTCATCCAGACCTTCGCACGGCGAGCCGGACAAAGTATGCGGGTTGGGCAAAAGGGGCGGCCCGGTAACAGGTTGGGCGCTTTCCTCCCGGCGGCCCCCGAGCCCCGCGTGAGGCATACGACCGACCGCGTGAGGGGGACCTGGCGCCCGTGTAACCCCGGCGGGTTTGGGAAGGCCCCGCCAGACCTGGCACCGGCGGGTCGTCCGGCCCGCCGCGCATGGTTGCTGCCGGGTCGACGAACGTGCGACCGGCGGGAGGTGCGCGGATGGCGCGCAGGAACACGAGGAAAATGGACGACGACCGTCGGCTGTTGCGAATTGCGATGGTGGTGCCTCCGTGGTATGAGATCCCGCCGCCGGGCTACGGCGGTGTAGAGCAGGTGGTCGCCGGGCTGGTGGACGCCCTCGTCGATCGGGGGCACGACATAACCCTCTTCGGCGCCGGCTCGGAGACCGGCACCCAGGCCCGACTCGCGGCTACCGTCGGCGAGGTGCAGGTGGAGCGACTGGGCGAGCTCCTGCCGGAGGTAGCCCACATCGCCCGGGTCAACCGGATGATCGACGCCGGCGGGTTCGACATCGTCCACGACCACACCGTGGTCGGGCCGCTCACGGCCGAGCGGCGGAGCGTCCCCACGGTGCTGACGGTGCACGGTAGCCCTCTCGACGAGTACGGCGACGTGCTGCGCTCGCTCGGCTCCGGCGTTCGGCTGGTCGCGATCTCCGATGCCCAACGCCGCTTGGCCCCCGACCTCCCCTGGTACGGCACCGTGCATAACGGTATGGACATCGACGATCTGACCGGCCGGCCGCGGGGGGACGGAGGGCCGGTCCTGTGGCTAGCCCGATTCAGCGCCGAGAAGGCGCCGGAGCTGGCAATCGAGGCGTGTCGGGCGGCCGGGTTGCCCCTGGTGCTGGCCGGCAAGTGCGTCGAGCCGTTCGAGCAGGAGTACTTCCGTGCGGTGGTCGAGCCGGTGCTCGGCCCGGACGTGGACGTGATCCTCAACCCGGACCGGGCGGCGACCGAACGGCTCCTGCTGTCCGCCCGGTGCCTGATCATGCCCATCCAGTGGGAGGAGCCATTCGGGATGGTGGTGATCGAGGCGATGGCCGCCGGCACGCCGGTGGTCACGTTGAAACGGGGAGCGATGCGTGAACTGGTGCGGGACGGCGTCACGGGCTTCGTCCGGGACGACCCCAGCGATCTGCCGCAGGCCCTACACGACGCCGCCCGCCTCAATGGGCGGGCCTGCCGCGAGCACGTCACCAGGAATTTCTCGAACGAGCGGATGGCCGAAGGATACGAACTGGTCTACGCGGACCATCGATGAGGCGCGGTCGGGACGGATGAGGGAAACCCCTGGTCGGGCGCAGGGAGGCAAGACCACCATGGGACTCCGCTCGCTGACGGACTCCCGCGGCATCGAGCGGGCGAGGTAGGACCGCAGATCGGAGGCCTCGGCGACGATCCTGGCGTGGGAAGCCCTTGCCGGGCCGCGGCGGGCGGGACCGACGAGGATCCAGCCCCACGAGGGCGCCCAGACGCGGAAGCGGCACGGGCAGGCCGCTGACTCATCCGGCGACCAGGACGATCTGCGCGAACCGGTCCGTGGTGGCGAGTTCCCGGTACTCGCCGCCGGTGTATTGCAGCACGGTGGGCGAGCGCCCGCGTCGCACGACCACGCAGGATCCGTTGTGGCGGTTGCCGGGGGAGTTGACAGGTGGGCCGCGAGAGCGGGCAACCCGGCCCGTGGTGCCGCGTCCGGTAGTCGTTGCCCGCGGTGTCAGCCCTGCGCGGAACGCGCATAGCACATCGGTCAGCTGGCCATTGCCGCAATGGGAGAGGCAAGGTGCTGGGCGCCTTATCGGCCGTCAGGCCCTTCAGTCATCGGGGCTGCGTCTTATCCGTGGGCGGCGCGGCGACGTGGTACGACTGCTTCAGCGACAAGCCGATGAAGCGGGCGGGCCGGTGACGACGAACAGAGTGGCCAAGATGCTGCGCAGGCGTGAGAGTCCGCAGCGGCCCACCTTCCTGGAACTGTTCTTCGATCTCGTGTACGTCTTCGCGCTCACCCGGATCGTGCACGAGTTGGTGCTGGACTACACCAGGGGTCACGTCGCCGGGACGCTGAGCACTTCGCTTTCGGAAAACGGTGAGACTCTGCTGCTGCTCCTGGCCGTCTGGTGGATCTGGACCCAGACGGCATGGATGACCAGCAGATTCGATCCGTTCCAGCCGGCGACCCAGTTCGTTGTCCTCGCGACGATGCTCGGGAGCCTGTTCCTGGCGGTCGCGATATCCGGGGCTCTCGCGGAGACTGGCCTGCTCTTCGCGGGCACGTACGTCGCGATCCAGGTGGGCCGCACCCTCTTCTTCGCACTCGTCGTGCGGGGTCACGATCTGCGCCGCGTCAACATGCTGGCGCTCGTCTGGTTCGGCGCGTCGGCCGTGCCGTGGCTCGCCGGAGCTTTCGCACCTGAGCTGACGCGCAATTCGCTCTGGACGTTGGCCCTGGCGATCGACTACCTGGGGGGCAGACTCGGCTGGCCGGTACCGCGGCTGGGTCGCTCGCGGGTGTCCCCGTGGGCCGTCGCGGGCGAGCACCTGGCCGAACGCTACTGGCAGCTCGTCATCGTCGCGCTTGGTGAGACGATCCTGACCACCGGATCGAGTCTGCTACGCGGTCCGATCGTGGCTGAACGAACATTGGCCCTCACATTGTCGTTCCTCACCACGGTGTTGCTGTGGCGGATCTACTTCTACCGAGCCGGCCAGATCCTGGGCGAGGCCGTCGCGGCATCCGCCGACCCCGGCCGGCTCGGTCGGTTGGCCGAGTTTTCCCATCTGCTCATGGTGGTTGGCATCCTCGGCACCTCAGCCGGTTCCGAACTCGTCCTCTTGGATCCGTCCGGACAGGCCAAACCCGCCTGGGTCGGCGCCATCCTCGGCGGGCCCGCGCTGTACCTGGCCGGGCGCTCAGTCTTCGAGTACGTGGCATTCGCCCGCGTGTCCCGGCCACGGCCGATCGGGATCCTCGTCCTCGCGGCCATGGCGCCGGTGATGGTGGGCCTGCCTCCACTCGGGGTCGCTGCAGCAGCTGCCGCCGTCCTGCTCGGCGTCGCCGTCTCGGACACGATCCGAGCCCACGGACGCCCACTAGAGCAGGCCTCGCCGCCACGCTGACGCGTACCCGTTACCTCACCAATCATCGTCGATCTAGGGCAAATTCGTGTGACGTTCAGCAGCCAGCGGTCATGCTGTGCGCAACCGGACGACGAACCGGCATCCCTCGATCGTGTTGTGCACGTCGACCTTGCCACCGTGCGCCTCGACCAGCCCGTGCACGATCGCCAGGCCGAGTCCGCCGGCGCCGCCAGGGCTCTGCCCGGGGGAGCGAGCCGGCTCGCCGCGGAATGCCACGTCGAATAGCCGGGGCAGGTCGCTGGGGGAAATCCCGCCGCAGGTGTCGGCCACGGACAGCCACGCGTCATCCCGGTCATGGCCCGCCTCGATCCGTACGGTGCCGTCGTGCGGTGTGTAGCGCACTGCGTTGAGCAGCAGGTTGGCCACCACCCGCGCCAGTTCCGGCTCACTGGCCACCACGGTGGGCCAGCCGGCTTCGGGGGCGACCAGACGGATGCGACGGGCGTCCGCGAGCGGCGCGGCGGCAGCCAGCGCGTCCGACACCACGTCCCTGAGGGGTACCGCTGCCAGCGACAGCCGGAGCGCCCCCGCGTTGATCCGGGAGAGCTCGAACAGGTCATCGACGAGTCTCGTCATCCGGTCGGTCTCCACGCCGATCCGCCGGTGATACTCGGCGACCGTCACCGGGTCCCGTACCACCTGGTCCTCCAGCGCCTCCGCCATCGCCCGGAGGCCGGCAAGTGGCGTACGCAGGTCGTGGGACACCCAGGCGACGAGATCACGGCGACCCTTCTCCAGGTGCCGTTCCCGGGCGCGGGCCTGGTCCGCCCAGACCGCCGCGCGCGCCAGCCGATGCCCGAAATGCCCGCCGATGCCGAGGCTGACGACGGCGGCCGCGGCGACCGTGATCAGCACGACCTCGAGGTCGTGCCGGGACAGGAACATCGCCTTGGCGACGGCGGCGACGCCGCCCACGACAGCGAGCACGGTGACGGTGAGTAGTACGCACAGGTGCACGGTGATCGAGCTGCGGCGCAGTAGCCGTAGCAGCAGCCCTCCGGCGAGGCCGACGACGAGTGCCGCGCCGAGGGCGAGCGCGAAGATCAGCACAAGATCACGCATCGGTCGGCTCGTACCGGTAGCCGACGCCCCAGACCGTCACGATCCGCCGCGGGTTGGACGGGTCGCTCTCGATTTTTTCCCGCAGCCGTCGGACGTGCACGGTGACGGTCGACTGGTCGCCGAAGTTCCAGCCCCACACCTGCTCCAGCAGGTCGGCGCGGGCGAAAGCCTGCCTCGGGTGCCGCATCAGATGCGCGAGCAGGTCGAACTCGCGCAGCGTCAGGGACAGCTCCGTCGCACCCGACTGCGCCACCCGGGGACCGGTCCGCACCACCAGATCGCCGTCGGTCAACACCTCCGACGGGTGCTCGGAGCGCGGCACACCGCCGGTGCGACGCAGCACCGAGCGCACCCGAAGCACGAGTTCGCGCGGCGAGAACGGCTTGGTGAGGTAGTCGTCGGCGCCGAGTTCCAGGCCGAGGACCCGGTCGGTCTCGTCGCTACGCGCGGTCAGCATGATGATCGGTACGCCTTCCGGGCCGGACCGCAGCTCGCGGCAGACCTCCAGACCACTCACCTTCGGCAGCATCAGGTCGAGGACGACCAGATGCGGCGCCCGACGAGCGATGGCGGTGAGCGCGGCGGCCCCGTCACCCACGTGGCTGACCTCGTAGCCCGCGTGTTCGAGATAGCGGCAGACCACGTCGCTGACGGTCCGGTCGTCATCGACCACGAGCACCTGTTGCGTCATTGGCCGCTCCCAGATGCTCCCGGCCGCCTGCTGGTGTCCATCGCGGCCCAGCGTAATCAGCGGTTGGGGCGATGCCGACCGGCGAAGTCCTTGCGAGATGGTTACGGCTGGGCCCACCCCCGTCGGCGGGGTGCTCTCCGGGCCCGACGAAGCGAGCGGCTCAGCGGTGCGTCGTCGGCGGGGACGGCGACACGGTGAGCTCGGCGAACCAGCGCCCGCCGTGCTCGACGATCTCCCGCACGGACAGGCCGGCCCGGGAGGCGACGTGCTGGGCGGCCCCGGTGTCTAGTCGGGCCCAGCGGAACGCCGGGCCGAGGACCGAACGGCCCGCACGATGTGGTGCGGCGATTCGGGCGAGCCCCTGCCACAGCCCGGAGCCCGGCGGATCGAGTTCGACCAGCACCGTGCCGGCCGGGTCGAGCAGGGCGCGGCAGCGGCGGAGCAGCGCGACCGGGTCACCGCCGATACCGACGTTCCCGTCGAGCAGGACGGCATGGGCCCATCGGCCCTCACCGGGCAGCGGGTCGAACAGGTCGCGGTGGATGGCCACGGCTCCTCGGGCCCGTGTGCTGGCGACCGCGTAGGCGCAGACGTCGACCCCGACCGCGGTGATCCCGGCGCGGGCGAGCGCCAGCGTGAACCGGCCCGGGCCGCACCCGAGATCGAGCGTCGGGCCGGTGCAGCGGGCCAACACCTCGGCTGTCGCCGGTTCGGCCGGCCCGCGCCAGCGACGGACCGGCAGCCGGCTGCGTGCGCCGTCCCCGTACACGAGCCAGTGGTCGTCCGTGTCCCGGGCGCGCAGCGCGGAGGTGAAACCGCCGCCGTTCGCGGAGACGGTGGAGATGGAACTCATCGCAGCCCGCCGGAGACCAGGGTGCGGTGGACCGCCGCGACCTGCCGCGCGAAGCGACCCCCGCCGATCGCTGCGGCCACCGCCACCGCATCGGGCCACTCGTCCACGTCGCGCAGCACCGGCAGCGGCACGGGCCGCACGCCTCGTCGCACCAGCGCGGCCCGGGTACGCCGGCCGGTGTCAGGCGTGGACATCGGCACGGTCCGGAGCACGGACGCGTGTCGGGGGTCGCGTAGCCCCAACGCCCACCAACCGCCGTCGGCAGCCTCGGCCAGGACCGCCTCCACGCTGGCGAGCCGGCGCACGGCGGCGGCCAGCCGATGTGCCGTGACCTGTGGGGTGTCCATGCCGATCTGGAGCACCGGTCGACCCGGAAAGGCCACTGCCACGTCCGCGTGGGCGTTGGCCAGTCGCTCTCCCAACCCGGTCCCGCGCTGCGGGAGCACCGTCCAACCGGCGGTCGCCGCGGTCAGCCCGGCGCCGTCCTCGCCGTCGGCCAGCCGGCCCGCGCACGCGAGCACCGGGGTCACCCCGGGGGTGGCGCGGACCGCGTCCAGGGTGTCCCGCAGCGCTGCGGCGGCGATCCGGGCCGCCTGCAGCGGAGTCGTGGGCGGGCAGAGTCGGGTCTTGACCGCACCCGGCACCGGCGCCTTGGCCACCACCAGCAGAACCGCGCTCGTGCCGTCCGAACTGCCGCCGGGGGGCGCGGTGCCGGGAGCGCCGGCGGAGATCAACGGTTCACGCCCACGGTGCGCAGCACGGCCGCGAAGTCGCGGGTGGCGCGCAACGTGCCGCGTACCGAGCCGGAGACCTTCGACCGGGTGCCGGCGGCGCGGGCCGCGTACGTCACGTCGATCTCGCGGATGCGCCAGCCGGCGGCGGCCGCTCGGATCAGCAGTTCCAGCGGGTAGCCGAACGCCCGATCGGCGACGCCCAGGGCGAGTAGCCCCTCGCGGCGGCCCACCCGGATCGGGCTCAGGTCGCGCAGGGGTACGCCCTGGTGCCGGAGCAGCGCCGCGACCAGGGCCGTACCGGCCCGCGCGTGCCACGGCCACACTCCGGCAGAGACGGGCCGGCGGCGACCGACCGCGAGGTCCGCCGTTCCGGTAGCGACCGGCGCGACCAGGGCGGGCAGTTCGGTCGGGTCGAAGGAGCCGTCGGCGTCGAGCACACAGACCAGCTCCGTCCCGGCGGCCTCTAGCCCGGTGTGAACGGCGGCGCCATAGCCCCGGCGAGGTTCGTGTACCACCTGTGCGCCGTGCTGGGTGGCGACCTCCGGCGAACCGTCCCGGGACCCGTTGTCCACCACGATCGCCCGGTAGCCGGGCGGTAGCGCGGCGAGCACCCGGGGGAGTGCGGCGGCCTCGTCCAGGCACGGCAACACGACGTCGATCGGGGTCGGCGCGGCAGCGTCGCGGTCGAACTGAGTCGGCATATCGGCGACGCTAGAACCTTCGCGGACCGGCCGGGACCGGAAAGTGATTACCGAACCCTTACTGCCGGAGCGGTTCTTACCGAACGGTGACGACCTCGTGATTCGGCTGCCGACGGGCCGGTTGTGGCCGTACCGTCCGATCGTCATGGACCGCGGTTCCGCTCTCGCCCCCGCCCCCGAACGGGCTCCCCTCCGCCGCCGACCCGCCGACCTCGTGCTGCTGGGCGTCGAGGCGGCGCTGCTCGTCGCCGCGGTGCTCATCGGCCTGCTGCTCAACCGGCGTGAGGTGGGCCTGCACGCCGACGCGGCTCCGCTGTACGCGACCTGGCAGCCGCACATCGGCTTGGGCACCCCGATCGCGGTGCTGGTCGCCGCCGGTGTGATCGGAGCGGGACCGCGCTGGGCCAGGACGGCCCGGTGGGGCGTCCTGCTGGCCGTGGCCTGGCTCGGCGCGGTCGCCTGGACGCTGTCGCTCGCCCTGGTGGACGGCTGGTCGGACGGCCTGACCCGCAGGCTGACCGCGCAGGCGGAATACCTGCACGAGGTGCCTCGGGTCACCGACATTCCATCGGCGCTGGTCAGCTTCAGTGCCCGGATCCTCGACTTCCAGCCGGAGGCCTGGTCCACCCACACCGCCGGCCACCCGCCCGGCGCGCTGCTGCTCTTCGTCTGGCTCGACCGGGTGGGTCTGGGTGGCGGTACGGCCGCCGGACTGGCCTGCGTCCTCGTCGGGGCGACGGTGGCCGTGTCGGTACCCGTGACGTTGCGCGCGCTCGGCGCCGCCGACGCCGCGCGGGCCGTCGTGCCGTTCCTGGTGCTGCTGCCGGGTGCGGTCTGGATCGGCGCCTCCGCGGACGGGATCTTCGCCGGGGTGGTCGCGGCAGGCTTGGCTCTGCTGGCGGCACGGGGACCGCTCGCGGCGGCGGCCGGCGGCCTGCTGCTCGGTTTCGCGCTCTATCTGTCGTACGGGTTCGTGCTGGTCGGGCTGCTCGCGCTGGCCGTGATCGCGCTGCGACCGGCGCGCCGAATGGGCGCACTGTTCGCCGCGCTCGCCGGGGTTGCCGCGGTGGTGCTCGCGTTCACGGCCGCCGGCTTCCACTGGTGGGTGGGGTACCGGCTGGTGGTGGAGCGCTACTACCAGGGCTGGGCGGCCGACCGCCCGTACGCCTACTGGGTCTGGGCGAATCTCGCGGCGCTGCTGCTGTCGACCGGCCCGGTGCTCGGGCCGGCGTTACGCCGGGCGGTGCTCGCCGCCGTCGCCGCGGTGCGCGCCCGACTGGGCCCCGGGCATCGCGATCCGCGGGACCTCGCCACGGCGGCACGCGCGGCCAGTCCAGCGGCGCTGCTTCCGCTGGTCGCCGCGCTGACCGTCGTCGGCGCGGATCTGTCCGGGCTCAGCAAGGCCGAGGTCGAGCGGATCTGGCTGCCGTTCGCGGTCTGGCTGCTGGTGGCCGCGGCTCTGCTGCCGGAGAAGACCCGTCGCTGGTGGTTGATAGGGCAGGCGGCGACCGCACTGGCGGTCAACCACCTGCTGTGGACCGTCTCGTGACCCGGCCTCGGCGGATCACCCGCTCAGGATGGCCGGCTCACGCAGCGGATCGGTGGCGAACGCGGTGATCCCCTCGGTGAAGCGCACCCGCGCGCTGTAGCCCAGCAACTCAGCCGCCCGCTGCGGGTCGGCCGTCACGTGCCGCACGTCGGCCGCGCGGGCGCCCCCGACCACCACGGGCGCCGGCCCGTCCATCGCCGAGGCGAGCGCCGTGGCCAGCTCGCCGACGGTGTGCGGCTCGCCGGAGCAGATGTTCACCGGCACCAGAGCATCGGGGGCCGGGGTCGCGAGGGCGAGCACGTTCGCCCGGGCCACGTCGGTGACGTGGACGAAGTCGCGCCGCTGCCGGCCGTCCTCGAGCACCCGGGGTGGCAGCCCGGTGGCCAGCGCGGAGCGGAAGATCGAAGCCACACCGGCGTACGGTGTGTCCCGCGGCATCCGGGGGCCGTAGACGTTGTGGTAGCGCAGCGCCCAGACGTCGCCGCCGATCTGCCGGGCCCACGCCGTGGCCAGATGTTCCTGCGCCAGCTTGCTGGCCGCGTACGTGCTGCGTGGCTCCAGCGGCGCGTCCTCGGGCACCAGCAGCGGGGTGAGTGTCTCGGCGCAGCGCGGACAGGTCGGGTCGTACCGACCGTCCGCGACATCCGCGGCCCGGCGGGGCGCGGGGCGAACGACCCCGTGCTCGGCGCAGGCGTACCGACCCTCGCCGTACACCACCATGGAGCTGGCCAGGACCAGCCGGTGCACCCCGCTCCGGTACATCGCGGCGAGCAGCACGGCGGTGCCGAGGTCGTTGTGGCTGACATAGTCGGGGCCGTCGGACGGGTCGAGACCGTGCCCGACCATGGCCGCCTGGTGGCAGACCGCGTCCACGCCGGTCAGCAGCCGTTCCAGGAGCGCCGCGTCGCGTACGTCGCCGCGTACCACGTCGTGCCGGACGGACCAGTCGGGCAGTTCTCCCCGGTGCGCCTGCGGCAGCAGCGCGTCCAGCGCGACCACCTCGTGGCTCTCGGCCGCGAGCAGATCCGCGACCTGCGATCCGATGAACCCGGCCGCGCCGGTGACGAGTACGCGCATCCTGGTCACGCTAGGCCAACCGGTGCCCCGGGCGGGGTGCTTCCGGCCGCACGTCAGGACTCCGTAACAACCGGGTGTCCGGGTCACGCTCCCCGCGTCGGAGCATCCCAGCCGGTAAGTGTTCCGTAAGGCGCGATTACGACCGGGTGGCGGCTGCATCTTCTAGCCTGCATCCCTAGGGGCGGCAGGCGAACGTCCGCGTAATGGGACGCCGCTCCAGCTCGACCGGGATGCGTTCCCCGAGGTGGCGAGGGAGAAGCCAGTGCCAGCCCGCACTCCCCGACGTTCCGGCCCCGAGGATCCCGGGCAGCCGGATGACGTACGCCGCCCCGGCCCGGCGGGCTCGCGCGGCGTCGCCTTCCCGGCCCGGTTGTGGCGGGCGCTGGAACAGCACCCGGCGCCGGGCGCCCGAGCCGTCCAGCGGGCATGGCGCAGCCCGCTGCGCGGCCCCTGGCTCACGTCCGTCTTCGGCGTGGTGCTGCTCGTCTCGCTCCCCGTGGTGATCATCACTGGGCTGCTCGACTATGCCGCCTACGGGCCGCAGTTCGGGCAGGCCTTCCCCCACGACGTGGGCTGGCTGCGGCTACCACCCTTCGACTGGCCGACCCGCCCGTCCTGGCTGTTCCGTCTCACCCAGGGCCTGCACGTCGGCCTCGGCATCGTCCTGATCCCGGTGGTGCTCGCCAAGCTCTGGTCGGTGGTCCCCAAGTTGTTCGACTGGCCACCGGCCCGCTCGGTGGCTCAGGTGTTGGAGCGACTGTCCCTGCTGCTCCTCGTGGGCGGGATCCTTTTCCAGATCGTCACCGGCCTGCTCAACATTCAGTACTCGTACCTCTTCGGCTTCGACTTCTACACCGCGCACTATTTCGGTGCGTGGGTCTTCACCGTCGCGCTCGTCTCGCACGTCGCTCTGAAGCTGCCCCGGATGGTCACCGCGCTGCGGTCCCGCCCGGCCCGGGACGTCCTGCACACCTCCCGCGCCGCGACCCGGCCCGAACCGGCCGACCCGGACGGGCTGGTACCGGCCCTTCCCGAACAGGCCACGTTGAGCCGGCGCGGCGCGGTAGCCCTGGTCGGCGGCGGCTCGCTGCTGCTGGCGGTGCTGACGGTCGGGCAGACTCTCGACGGTCCGCTCCGCCGCGCCGCCCTTCTGCTGCCACGCGGGCGGAATCCCGGTACGGGACCGAACGGTTTTCAGATCAACCGCTCCGCCGCGGCGGCCGGCATCCGACCGGCGGACACCGGCCCGGACTGGCAGCTGACGCTCACCGGGGCCGGTAGCACCGTCCAACTCGACCGCGTCGCCCTGTTGGCGATGGGCCAGCACACCGCCCGGCTGCCAATCGCCTGCGTCGAGGGCTGGTCGACTCTCCAGACCTGGACCGGGGTACGGCTTCGCGACCTGGCCGTCCTCGCCGGCGTGACCGATCCCGCCTCGGCGCACGTCCAGTCGCTGGAATCCGCGGGCCTGTTCCGGCAGGCGACGCTGCAGTCCAACCAGGTTCTCGACCCCGATTCGCTGCTCGCGCTCCGGGTCAACGGCGTCGATCTGTCCGTCGACCACGGATATCCGGCGCGGGTCATCGTCCCGGCACTGCCCGGCGTCCACTGCACGAAATGGGTGGCCCGCATCGAGTTCCGGAGCCGCGGCGATGAGTGAGGTCGTCGCACGCCTACGAACCGGCTACGGCGCGGGTCTGCGGCACGCACTGCTCATGATCTTGTGTCTCGCCGTCGCCGGCTGGGTCGCGCTGCGGCTGGCAGACGAGGCGACGGCTGGCCCCATGCTGCTGTGGTTCGTGGGCGCGGTCGTGTCCCACGACCTGATCCTCTTCCCGGGCTACGCGACCGTGGACCGCGCACTGCGTCGGGCGGCCCGCGGCGGAGGCCGCGAGGTCGGGCCGGCGCGAAGCAGCCTGCTGAACCACGTCCGAATACCGGCGCTCGCCGCCGGGATCCTCTTCCTGGTCTTCCTTCCCGGAATCCTCGGCCTGAGCGAGGACACCTACCGGGCCGCGACCGGCCAGGACCGGTTTCCGTACGTCGCCCGCTGGCTGGCGATCAGCGGTGGGCTCTTCCTGATCAGCGCGACGGTGTGGGTGATCAGGTTGGCCCGGTGGCGGCAACGCTCTGGGCAGCCGGTCGCATCGGGGCCAGGGTGACCTGGCACAGGCACAACACAGAAAGGTTGGCGGTGGAACCTCTCGCCGAAATCGCGGTCATCGGGGGCTCCGGGCTCTACGCCCTGCTCGATGGGGCCGTCGAGCACACAGTGCCCACCCCGTACGGACCACCCTCCGATCCGATCACGGTGGCCCAGGTGTCCGGCCGCTCGGTGGCGTTCCTGCCGCGGCACGGGCGGGACCACCGGCTTCCGCCGCACCGGATCCCCTACCGAGCCAATCTCTGGGCGCTGCGCTCGATCGGCGTACGCCAGATTCTCGCCCCGTGCGCGGTCGGTAGCCTCCGGCCCGAACTCGGACCGGGCACGCTCGTCGTGCCCGACCAGCTGATCGACCGCACCAGCGGCCGCATCCAGACCTACTACGACGAAGGCGCGGTACACGTCTCCTTCGCCGACCCGTACTGTCCCAACGGGCGCACGTCGGTGCTGACGGCGGCGCGGCGGCACGACATGGCCGCGCACGACGGAGGCACGATGGTCGTCGTGGAGGGGCCGCGCTTCTCCACCCGGGCGGAATCCCAGTGGTACGCCGGCCTCGGCGGGTCGATCATCAACATGACCGGCCACCCGGAAGCCGTTCTCGCCAGGGAGTTGGCGCTGTGTTACACCGCGATCGCGCTGGTCACCGACTTCGATGTCGGGGTCGCTGGCGGCGACGCCGTGACCCAGGAGGAGGTGTTCCGGGTCTTCGGCGAGAACACGGCCCGGCTGCGTACCCTGCTGCTCTCCATTGCCGAACGGCTGCCCGAGCAGCGGGACTGCCTCTGCCCCCGCGCACTTGACGGCATCACGCTCCCATTCCCGCTGCCCGACCCGCCGGTCCGGAACCTCGCCAGGGCTGCGGCGTCGTGCCGGGGTTCCGGCCGGCCGTGACCGCCGGCCGGATGTTGTGGTTGAGGTGAAAGACGTTCTGCGGATCCCAGACGCTCTTGAGGGCGGTCAGCCTGGCGAGCTTGGCGGCCGGGTACGCACGGCATACCCCGCGTTGCCCCTCGTCGGCGGCGAGCGAGCTGACGCGCCCGGCCGGATCTTCAACCAACTGCACCGGCAGCGACCAACCCGTCCCCAACTGCTTCGGCTGACCCTTGGCAACTCCGGACAGCCGGAGCCCGACGGCAGTCGCCAGCAGCACCCAAAACATCCGGCCCGCCGGGCTTGGTCAACCAGATCAGGCCCACGGCGGGGCCGGATGGCTCAGCCGAGCCGACGCCAGTGATGAGTTGTCGCGCCCGCAGCCGTCACACCTACGACGGGACACGACGAGACGGAAGGATGACGTGATGAGTGCGGACACGCGGCTGGAGGAGCTGGGCATGAGCGGTCTGGGCGAGGTCGACGAGCCGGCGTTCTCGGGACTGGCGGAGCGGCACCGGCGAGAGTTGCACGTGCACTGCTACCGGATGCTCGGGTCGTTCGAGGACGCCGAGGACACCGTGCAGGAGACGTTCCTCCGTGCCTGGCGGCGGCGGGAGACCTTCGAGGGGCGGTCGACGTTCCGGGCCTGGCTGTACCGGATCGCCACCAACGCCTGCCTGGACCTGCTCGCCAAGTGCCGCCCGGAGCCTGCGAGGGGCGGCGAGGTGCTGTGGCTGCAGCCCTACCCGGACCGGTTGCTCGACGAGCTGCCCGCGGGCGACGCGGACGAGCCGGAGACCGTCGCCGTCGCGCGGGAGACGATCGAGCTGGCGTACCTGGTCGCAGTCCAGCACCTCGCGCCGCGCCCGCGGGCAGTGCTGATCCTGCGGGACGTGCTCGGCTGGCCGGCGAAGGACGTCGCGGAACTCCTCGGGGACTCCGTCAACTCGGTGAACAGCGCGCTGCAGCGGGCCCGCGCCGGCATGCGGAAGCACCTGCCCGCCGAGCGGCAGGACTGGACCGGCGACGAGATGGACGCCGGGACGCGCGAGCTGGTGCGTCGCTTTACCGACGCCAGCGTGGCCACGGACGTCCCGGCGCTCGCCGCGATGCTGCGGGACGACGTCCGGTCCTCAATGCCGCCCACGCCGGGCCTCCACGTCGGGCGCGACAGGGTCGTGAACAGCTGGATCGAGGACGGCTTCGACCGCATGACGGGCCTGCGCGGCGTCCCCACCTCCGTGAACCGGCAGCCAGCCGTCGCCTTCTACCACTGGCGGGAGCGGGAGAACGCGTACCTGCCGCTGACGATCGACGTCCTGCGCGTCACCGGCGGGGCGATCACCGAGGTCACCATCTTCCACGACGACCAGTTCCCGCGGCTCGGGCTGCCGGAGCGCCTGCCGGCGGACGGCACGGAGTAGTCCCGATGTGGACGCTCGCGCTGCGCGGTGGCGCGCGTGTCGCGGTGGTCGCGGCGGAGTGGCGCGACGCGTTCGGCGTCGTCACCCGCGGGCGGGTGCAGCTGGAGCTGCGCGACGGCGAGCCCGGGCCGGTCCTCGGACCCGACGCCGGGTTCTGGCTCCGCGGCACCGGCGTCCGCGCCCTGCGGAACCCCGGCCGTCGCACGGCGAGGGTGCGCATCGTCACGCCCAGGTCCAGGACCGTCACACGCCAGTCAACACACCCCGTACGTCAGCTGCCGGATGAGTGGAGGAACGACATGAGCAGCATGAATGACAATGGGATCGTCGCAGGCCCGGCATCGGGCCAGACCAGCCACACCCACCGACTCCGCGGGCTCGCCGGCACCGGCTTGATCGCCACGCTCGCGGCGATGGTGGCCACCACCCTCGCCGCGGCGCTTGCCCAGGCCGCTGGCGTCGATTTCGAGATCCCCGATGGCGGCGAGACGATCCCGTTGTCCGGGTTCGCCGTGGTGACCGGCTTCTTCTCGGTCGTGGGCGTCGTCATTGCCGTCGCTCTTCGTCGTTGGAGCGCTCGCCCCGCCGTACGATTCGTGTGGACGGCAGTGTCGCTGACCGCGATCTCGTTGGTCCCGCCCCTCCTCTCCGGGGCGAACACCGCCGCCACCACCGCCCTCCTCGGGCTGCACCTCGTCCCTGCGACGGTGATGATCCCCGCCCTGGCGCGGAGCCTCCGCACCCGGACCGATTGACGATCCCAGCCCTGGGTCAGCTGTCGTCGTTGAACAGGTGGTGCAGGTACCGCTGTGGGTTGGCCAGGAACGATCGGGTCAGCAGCACCGGTTGTGCGTCGTCGTAGTCGACGTGGCGGATGGTGCCGTCGGGTTCGATTTGGAGGATTCGGGCGTGCGGGGCGGCCAGCAGGATGGGGGAGTGGGTGGCGATGATGAACTGTGAGCCGGCATCGACAAGGTCGTGGATGCGGGTGAGGAGCGCCAGGCAGCCATGGACGGACAGGGCGGCTTCCGGCTCGTCGAGCAGGTACAGGCCTCCCGGCTTGAATCGGTGAGTGGCCAGGTCGAGGAACGACTCGCCGTGAGATCGCTCGTGGAGGCTGGCGCCGCCGTAGCCATCGGCCACACCGAGGCGGTCGATCTCGGTGGCCACGTTGTAGAACGACTCGGCGCGCAGGAAGAACCCGGTGCGCGGCTTACGGATCCCGCGTACCAGTCGCAGGTGCTCGCCGAGCGACGATTCGGTGGCACGCGTGCTGAACCGGAAGTTGGTGGATCCGCCTTCGGGGTTGAACCCGGCCGCTACCGCGATCGCCTCGATCAGCGTCGACTTGCCGGTGCCGTTGTCTCCGGCCAGGAACGTCACCGCCGCATCCAGCTCCAACCGGCCGGCAGCCCGCAGTCCGGCGACGATCGGCAGCGTGAACGGATAGCCCGACGTGTCCGTGTCGCCGTCCGTCAACTCCACCCAGCGCAGAAACCCACCACCGTCTCGACGCGAGGTCGACGCCCCGTCCCTGGTTGTCATCACGCGACCCCTTGCGCCGCCGCCCTGTCCACCGTCTCGACGGTAGGTGCCCAGGCAGGAGAATGTCCGACGGTACGCCCACTGGCGGGCTGCTCCTGTCACCGGCCGCAGGTGGGACAGGCTCCCGTCATCGACGTGGCAGCGGCTGACCCTGCTGGGCGTGCTCCGCGGCGGGCGGTGACCGCCGCCGCAGGTCACCCCCGCGAGGTTGCGATCACGGCAGCGGTCCCGGCGGCGAGTCGGAAGTCGGGGTAGCTGGCGCCACCGTAACCAAAGTTCGGAGTAATGGTAGGACGAGGCGTCTGGGTTGGTATGCCTGTGGGGTGGCGGAGCGTGCGGATGGTGAGCAGCCTGCGGTAGGCGGCGACAGGGCGGCGGGGGATGGTAAGACGACCTCTCCGACATCGCTGGCCGGGCACCGTACGGCGCGGATCGCGTTGCTGCTGGGCGCGTTGGGGGTGGTGTACGGCGACATTGGTACGAGCCCGCTCTATGCGCTGAAGACGGTGTTCACCCTCGACCGGGGCCTGACCCCGGACGCTCCCGACGTGTTCGGTGTGATCTCGTGGGTCTTCTGGTCGATCATCCTGATCGTGTCGGTCAAGTACGTCATTTTCATCCTGCGGGCCGACAACGAGGGCGAGGGCGGAGTGATGGCCTTGGCCGCCCTCGCCCGGGGGGCGCTGCTCAGGCTCAGTGAGAAGCGCGCGGCCTCGGTGCTGGCGCTTGGGGCGCTCGGCGCGGCCCTGTTCTACGGCGACAGTGTGATCACCCCGGCGATCTCGGTGTTGTCGGCGGTGGAAGGGCTGGAGGTGATATCCCCGACGTGGGAGGTGGTCGTGCTGCCGGCGTCGGCGGTGATCCTCACCCTGCTGTTTGCCATCCAGCGCTGGGGCACCGGACGGGTCGGGGCCGTGTTCGGGCCGATCATGCTGCTCTGGTTCACCTGCCTGGGCGTCGCCGGCGCTGCCGAGGTGATACATCACCCGGCCGTTCTGGCCGGGCTGTCACCGACGTACGCGGCCCTGTTCGTCGTCGACCACCCGGTGATCGCGTTTATCGCGATGGGCGCGGTGGTGCTGGCGATCACCGGCGCCGAAGCGCTCTACGCAGACATGGGGCACTTCGGTCGCGCTCCGATCCGCCGGGCCTGGTTCGGGATCGTCTTCCCCGCCCTGACGCTGAACTACCTCGGCCAAGGCGCACTGATCGTCCGGACACCGGAGAGCCGGGAGAATCCATTCTTTCTGCTGCTGCCAGGCTGGGCGCAGCTGCCGATGGTCGTCCTGGCCACCGTGGCCACCGTCATCGCGTCCCAGTCGGTGATCTCTGGAGCGTTCTCGGTGTCCCGGGAGGCCATGCGGCTGGGCTTCCTGCCGCACCTGCGCATCCGGCAGACCTCACGCCACCAGTACGGCCAGATCTACGCCGCAGGGGTGAACTGGAGCCTGTTCGCGGCGGTCCTGGTAGTGGTGTTCGCGTTCGGCTCGTCCACGAACCTTGCCGCCGCCTACGGGGTGGCGGTCACCGGCACGTTCCTGATCACCACGACCCTGTTCCTCATCGTCGCCCGAGCGCGGTGGCGCTGGGCCACCTGGCGGCTGGTGCTGTTCGGGCTCGTCTTCGGCAGCCTCGAGCTGACCTTCTTCACGGCGAACCTCGTCAAGGTCACCCACGGCGGTTGGCTGACGCTGCTCATCGCGATCATCCTGTTCACGGTCCTGCTGACGTGGCGACGCGGAGCCCAACTGGTCACCGCCCGGCGGATCGAACGGGAAGGACCTCTTCCCGATTTCATCGACACCCTGCACGCCACGAAGGTCCCCTGGGTGCCGGGCACCGCGGTGTTTCCTCACCCGAACAAGGAGACCACGCCTCTGGCACTGCGAGCGAACGTCGCGCACTACCACGTCCGGCACGAAAGAATCGTGATCATTACGGGCCGCACGGCAAACGTCCCGCACATCCCCTGGGACCAGCGCCTCACCATCGACGACCTCGGCGACCCGAACGACGGCATCATCCACATCGACGCCCTTTTCGGCTTCCAGGACCCCACAGACTTCCCCGAGGTACTGCGCCGCGCCGCCCCCCACCCCCTCGCCGAAGGAATCAACCTCGACCCCAACCAGGTCTCGTACTTCGTCTCCAGGATCACGCTGCGCTGCACCCGCCGGCCCGGCATGGCCATCTGGCGCAAACGCCTGTTCATCGCCCTCGCCCACAACGCCGCCAGCCACGCCGAGTTTCTGCACCTGCCCGAGGAGCGCACCATCGTCCTCAGCGCCGAGGTCGCTGTCTGAACCCACTCAAGCAGCCCCGGTCGTGTCTGTGGCGTCAACGCCTTCGGCGGCGGGAGCACTCGGCAGGAGATCGCTGATCCCGCCACAGTGACGGGCGAAGCGCACCTGGCGAAGATCCAGAGCGAGGAACTCTCCGATGAGCTACCTCGCACTACCGCATAGCGGTACTCGGTGTTACTGTATAGCGGTACCCGGTAGTACGAGGTACCAGGGGTCGAAGAGGAGCCGCGATGGACGACCTGACGGAGATGCTGAAGGGCACGCTCGAGGGCTGCGTGCTCGAGATCATCGGCGGTGAGGAGACCTACGGGTACGCGATCACGCGTCAGCTGAACGAGCTCGGCTTCGCCGACGTCGTCGAGGGGACCGTGTACACCATCCTGCTGCGACTGGAGAGGAACGGACTCGTCCAGGTGACGAAACGACCTTCCGAGGTGGGCCCGCCGCGCAAGTTCTACGCGCTCAACGACGCCGGGCGCGAGGAGCTCGCGAGGTTCTGGGCGAAATGGCAGTACGTCTCATCACGCATCGACAGGCTCAAGGAGGGTGGGAGATGAGCTTCTGGGAGACCATCACAGGCAGCGACCTCACCAGGGAATGGAAGGCGATCGAAGCCCGGGCAGAGGCATTGCCGGCCGACTACCAGGCGGCGTGGGAACAGATCAAGGGCCACCTCTTCCCCTACGGGGGCTTCACAGGTCGCAACCTGATGCCGATCCTCGACGCCGCACTGGGGCTGCTCGAAGAAGCATCGGCGGACGGGCAGAGCATCCACGAGGTGCTCGGCGACGACATCCCAGGCTTCTGTTCGGCGTTGGCCGGCGGAGAGGGAGCCCGGACCTATCGCGACCGGTGGCGCGAGCAGTTGAACAGGAACGTCGCAAGGAAACTGGGCCGGCTAGGAGGCTGACGTGGGCATCCAAGACATCATCGAGGGCAAGAGGCAGTGGCGAGCGCACGTGGCCCGGGTCAAGGCGCTCCCGCCGGACTACCAGATCGTCTACAAGGAGATGCAGAGGTACCTGTTCAAGGTCGGACCGATCGACCTGCCTGACGGGCCCCTGCTCCCCGGGATCGTCGACTTCTTCGAGGAGGGCGCCGCGGCCGGCAAGGGGGTTCTGGAACTCATCGGCAACGACGTCGCCGCCTTCTGCGACGACCTGGTCAAGGACTCGCGCACCTACGCGGACGTCTATCAGGAGTCCATCAGCCGGAGTCCCGGCAGGGACGAGAAGTAACACCCATCGTCATCAGGCAAGTGGGCGTAAGCCCGCACGACGCGCTGGCGAGCCGAGTAGCTCGCCAGCGCGTCGGCAGCGGCGATGTCGCATCGTTGCCCGACCGTTTCCCGCTCGCCGACACGGTACGACTTGGAGCGCTCGGGAGGCTGAGCCGCCGCTCAGTCAAGCCAGCAGATCACTGCCTCGCCATCTTTGGCGGCTGCGGCGAAGAAGCTTCGGACGTCTGGCAGATAGTGGGTCACCCACGCCAGCTCGCCGGGTCTTTCCCAGGTGCCGGGGTAAACCTCGGCGCGGTTCAACTCCTGCGGGTCGACACCGCGGATGAGATCGTCTTCGGTGAGCGCGGCCAGCCGCGAGGCAGCAGCCGCTACTTGGACCGGTGTCAGATAGGAGGGCGGCCCGTAGCCCCAGTCGTCCTCGAGGTCTTCGAGGAAGTCGAACATCTCCTCGCTGTCGGGTTCGACGTCTGGCAACTCCACGAAGCTCTGCGCTCCAAGGACCAGCGGAATCCCGAAGCCGAGCCGGTCGAGTAGGAAGTCGAGCCCGTTCCATGCCTTGTCGGTGGCGGTCCAGCGTCCGGAGTTGTCGTCCCGTCCTGCCATCGCGATTTTGTAGGCCCAGCCGAGGTCGGTCCTGGCAAGTTCCAGGTCGTCCGGGGAAACGCGCAGCCAGTTGCCGTTCATGCTCACGACGCCAGCCTAAAAGCCGGCTACGACAGTTCCCGCAACAGTGGGTGAAGGTGCCCGGCGAACGGCGGTGCACTTGTTCTGCTGCCCGGTTACCCAGGGATGAAGGGACGCGGATCAGGCCAGAAACGGCTGCCAGCGTTCAACTCGCCGTACGACAACTCCCTCAGTTGTGAAATACGGGTCGGCCGACATCACCTCCTCGACCTGATCGCGACCCGCGACGTCCAGGACGATCAGCCCCCCGCTGTCGTCGGCGAACGGTCCGGCCATGCGTACCACGCCGGAATCGTGCAGCGCGGCCAGGTGCTGCCGGTGCGCCGCACGCGCGTTCAGCCGCTCTGGCGCATCAGTGAAAGCCAACTCAATGATCCACATAGTCGGGAGGCTACGGGCGCGACCGGCGACGTCGCTGTATCACTTGATACATGACCCCGCTGACCTCCATCCCCGCACTGCGGACGCTTCCTGGCGCTGCGATCGACGACATCGTCCGGCACAGCCAGCCGCTACGCCTGAGCGCGGGCTCGGTGGCCCGGCACCATGGCGAGCCGGCCACCGGCGTGGTGCTGCTGCTGGCGGGCACCATGGTGGCCGCGCACACCAGCCGGGCTGGAGCCGAGGTGTGGCCACAACGCTGGCAGGCCCCGGCCCTGGTGGACAAGGTTGCGGTACTGGCCGGTGGGCCGGCACCGACACGGCTGATCGCGGCCACCTCGGTCGTGGCGATGCTGCTGCCCCGCCAGCCTTTCCTGCGGTTGATCGACAAGCACGAGGTGATGCGCAACCACGTGCTGGCCGCGTTGGCACACGACGTTCAGACGGCACAGACCCGTCTGACCCAGGCCACGACGCTGTCCGGGGTGGCGCGGGTCGCCGCGTTGCTGGATGCGCTTTCCCGAGGTGGCGCCGGGGAGTGGCGCGGTTCCCAGGACGACCTGGCCCGAACGCTGGGACTGAGCAGGGTGACCGTCAACCGCGCTCTGGCGCGCCTGGTACGTGTCGGGGCCGTGCGGGTCACGACACATCGTGTCGTGGTGACGAACCGCCTGCTGCTACGGACGAATGCCGCCGACCTGTAACGGCACTCGCCCGCCCGCCCGGGCCGGCCGAGCACGTTTACGCCCAGGCCGATTTGGTACTCGCAACTTGACTGCACCTGATCAGGGCGGCGGGCACAGTCAACGTGCGGATATCAGCCGTCGCCCGCAGGCCAGCATCGGCAGAAACGACCACTCAACCCAGTAGTGAAGGAACCCACCATGAATGGCCGACCCAACATCGTCCTCGTCCACGGCGCATGGGCCGACGGCTCCTGTTGGAGCGGCGTTATCGAGCGCCTACAGGCCGATGGCTACCAGGTGACGGCCCCGCAGTTCCCCTTGACCTCGACGGCCGATGATGTCGCCCGGCTACGCCAAGTCCTGAACTTGCAGGACGGCCCGACGATCGTGGTCGGGCACTCCTACGGCGGCCAGATCATGACCGCCCTCGGCACCGACGCGCCGAACGTGGCCGGGCTGGTGTACATCGCGGCCTTTGGGCTCGACCAGGGGGAGTCGCTCAGCGCTCTGCTGTCGCAGGGACCCACACCGCCGGCGCTGGCGCACCTGTTCACCGACAAGCAGGGCTTCATGTGGCAGTCGCAGGACGACTTCGTCCAGCACTTCGCGGCCGACGTCGACCCGGTCCGGGCCAAGGTGATGCACGCCGTACAGCAGCCAATTGCCGGCTCAGCCTTCAACGATGCGATGGGCGTGCCGGCCTGGAAATCGCTGCCGTCCTGGTACCTGATCGCCACACAGGACCAGGCGATCCCGCCGGACGCGCAGCATATGTTCGCCAGCCGCATGGGCGCGACCACCATCGAAGTCCCTGCCAGCCACGTCCCGATGGTTTCTCACCCCGACGAAGCGGCACAGCTCATCAAGGCGGCAGCCGAAACCCGGACCCCAACGCCGGCAGGCCATACCGGCAGATGACAAAAGCCACAAGCAGCGGTGGAGGCGCCCTGTGTGGCCGCATACCGACCGTTGGCACTGCTGCTGCCAGTTCCCAGTAGTTCGCGGCGTGCCACCAGCACCGGAGGTGCGGCATGGACGAGGATACGCGCGAGCAGGGGCTGCTCACCGCCCTAACCACGGAGCATTTCGTGCTCCAGACCTCCCGCAGCGCCACGATCACCGAATCCGTTGGGCGGGCGACCATATTCCTGTCACTGCTCTCCGCCTCGCTGATCGGGCTCGGCTTCGTCTCCAGCAGCGGCCACCTGATCAAGCCGTACCTCGGCGCGGTGCTGCCGACCCTGGTGATCACTGGTCTGCTCACCTTCGGCCGGTTAGTTCAAAACATGGTGGAGAACTCGCTGAGCCTCAAGCGCATCCAGCGCATCCGCGCCTACTACCACCGCCAGCTCGCCGGTGAGCACGACTTCTTCGCCGACGCGGTCACCGGTGGGGGCGACGTGCAGGCAATCTCGGCGGCGGTGGGCACCAGGCCGGCTCGCTGGCAACTGCTGCTCACCACGGCAGCGATGGTCGGCGCGGTCAACGCACTGCTGATCGGCCTGGGCGCCGCCCTGCTGACCGGGGTGCTGGGCGGATCCCCCGCGCTGGCGATCGCGCTCGGGGTGGCGGTGGCACTGGTCGCCTTCGCCGCACAGCTCGCGTACATCAAACAGGCCTCGATCTGGCTGACCGGCTGACCGCCGGTGGGCCGAGCACGCCGCCAAAGCTGCGCAGCCTTGGCGTCATCTGCCGGCTGTCCTGCGCCGGTTGATGCGTTACGGATCGGTGGTCGCGTGATCCGTAACCGTGCCAACTAGACGATCTTGAGGGAGGCTACGGACTTGACCTCATAGAGCGAAAGAGGGCGGATACGCTAATACCGGTCCAAGACCGGTAGGAACGGGCGGGCTCGGTGACGACGAGTGGCACAAGCGGACTGCTTCGCAAGCTCGAGGACATCGCGCGAGCGTCCTTACTGGAGCTGTTCTTCGATGTCGTGTTCGTCTTTGCGCTCCGCGCGCTCGCCCAGCAACTGCTCAACAACCTGACCTGGTCCGGCGCGTTCCAGACCTTGGTGCTGCTGCTGGCCATCGGATGGGTATGGTCCCTCACCGCGCGGGTTACCGGACTGTTGAACCCGCGGCGGCTGTCGGTACAGCTGCTGGTCATCGCCACCATGGTGGGTGCCCTCGTGCTCTCCGCGGCGGTCCCCGAAGCGTTCGGCAAAACCGGCCTGATCTTCGCGGTCACCTACCTGGCCATCCAGATCGGCCGCAGTCTGTTCCTCGTGGTCCTGTTGCGCGGCCAGGAGCTGCAACTCGTTGCCGGACGGGCGGCGATCTGGCACGCCGCCACCGGGGTGCCCTGGCTTATCGGGGCTTTCGCCTCGGGCGCAGTCCGTACGGCGCTGTGGACGCTCGCGGTTGTCCTCATCTACGCCGCACGACGGTTCAGCTACCCGCTGCCAGGACTCAGGCCCTTGGCCGGTGCACAGCTGCCGGCCGGTGGCGAGTACATGGCCGACCGCAACCGGGCACTGTTCGTCATCGGCCTCGGCGAAGTCATTCTGGCCATCGGATCGAGCCTCACCGGTCGCGGCTTTGCTGCCGACCAGACCCTGGCGTTCGTGGTGACATTCGCCGGCACGGCACTGGTATGGCGGATCTACCTTTTCCGGGCCGGAGAAGACATCGCGCCGGCCATCAAGGCGTCAGCCGACCCCGACCGGCTCGGCACCCTGGTGTCCTACGCCCACCTGGTCATGATCGCCGGTCTCGTCGTCACGTCGGTCGGCGCCCAACTGGTCATCGACGATCCGCTCGGCCGTCCACGCGCGGCCACGACCGTCTCCATCCTCGGCGGCACCGCGCTGTTCCTCGCCGGTCGGGCCGTCCTGCAGTACCTGGTGTACGACCAAATCTCCAGAAGCCGCGTCATCGGGCTGCTCGCGCTCGCCTGCCTCCTGCCACCGATGCTGCTCCTACCACCGCTCGTCAACGCCCTCGCTGGCGCCACAGTCCTCGCCGCCATCGCCATCGCCGACGCCATTCGTGTACGACGGCACCCCGCACCGATATCCCCACCGGGCCCCCACCTCCCCAGCAATACGTGACCAGGCACTGCCTCCGTCAACGGTGTGCTGGCGGGTGGAGCAGCCGCGCCAGACAGTGCCAGGAAGTCCAGGGCCGAGATGTGCGGCGCGGGTCAGGCCAGGGAGATCTGGTCGCCGGTGAGCTTGATCTCCCTAGGCGGGAGCGGCCGCGTGGCCGGGGGCTTCTTGACCGAGCCGTCGACGATGGAGAACTTGCTGCCGTGGCAGAGGCAGTCGATCGTGCCGCCCTCGACGCGCGAAACCGTACAGTTCTGGTGGGTGCAGATCGAACTGAAGCCCTTGAATTCGCCCGCATTCGGCTGCGTGACCACGACGCCTTCCTTGGCGAAGATCTTGCCGCCACCGACCGGGATGTCGGTGGTTTTGGCCAAAGGCTGGCCGGCCGCCAAATCGCCGCCGTCGGCGCTCGTGGCGGTGGGGCTGACGGCGGTGGTGGGGGCGCCGGCCCCGTCGCCGGAGTCGTCGCCGCCGCAGGCGGCCAGAACCGCCGCCGCGCCGACCGCGCCCGCACCGGTGAGCAGGGCCCGACGGCTCTGCGTACCCGGCCCGGTGAGCACTTGATCGTCGCTCATACCTCGCCCCTCTCTGTCGCCGCGCCCGTCATGATTCGCGGTCATGTTCCTGCGCACAGAGACCACTCTGTCAGACGATTCACCCGGTTTGCGAGGATTCTGGCCGGCCCGGTGGGCCGGCTGGCCCAGGACTGGGAGGTTTGGTGATGGTCGCCGCGCTGAGGGTGTAACAGCGCGCATGGAACCTGCCGACCCAGCCCCTTCGGCCGCAGCCGCGGCGCTCCCGTGAGCGGTGGCCGTACGTCATGTTCGGCGGAGTCACCGTGCTGCTCGGGGCCCTTGCCACGCTCGTTGTCGTCTTGGCCCGATGAACCGTCTGAGGTGAGCACCTGGCCAGGGATGGGTAGCACCGAGATTCCCGGGGTACCTGTATCCCATGGACTCGAGCATGGAGAACTGGCAGGCGATCGCCGGAAGGCACTGCTATTGCGATGACGATCCCCGCCGCTGCCGCGACTGTCAGGCGTACTGGCCCTGCACGTACCGCCTGCGCGCCGATCGCGAGTTGAGCGACGTGCCGGGGCTCGCCGCCTCGGCTCTGGCGGGCTAGGTACGGTCGTCGGTTGGTGGCCGCGACGCGACTGCCGGCGCCGTACCGACCGGCGACGCCGGACAGCTCGGCCAGCAGCAACGTCGGCGCCGGCCGCCTCCAGCAGCTCCACGGTCGCACCGTGGATGTGTTCGATCATTCGATCGGGGGGCTGACCGCGCTACCGCCGGGCTCTGATCGATGATGCGGGACACGTTTTGGGTCGTGGGTGGCGAGCGAGGACGGCGCATCCGCGTATCTGGCGGTAGGGTCCCGGCGTGCTGCGGCGGTGGACCCTGACGATCCTGATGGCGGCGTGCGGCGTGCTGGTGGCGGTGGCGCAACTGGCCGCCGGTCTGCCCGTCGTCGGCGGCGTCGAGTTGCTGATCTTCTTGGCGCTGGCGTTGCTGCTGTCACCGTGGGCGTTCCCTCGCTCGGTGGCCGCCGCCGAGGCGCAGCGGGCCAGCGCGGCGGACGGCCGGCCGATCGTGTACTGGCGCCCCGGCTGTCGCTACTGCCTCCAGCTCCGGTTCTCCCTTGGCCGGCTCGCTCGGCGGGCGCACTGGGTGGACATCTGGCACGACCCGGCAGGTGCTGCCGCCGTCCGGGCGGTGGCCGGTGGCAACGAGACGGTGCCGACCGTCGTGCTCGGGGATCGGGCTGTCGTGAACCCCGACCGGGCCTGGCTCCGCGAGCAGCTCCGCTCGTCCTGAGCACGCCCGTCACCCGGCGAGGGCCGACGGATGGCGCCGCCGTACCCGGAGCTTGACCAAGTCGGCTACGGGCCGAGACCAGGCGCGGGTCCTGCCCACCATCGCGCCCGACCGCGTCCGCGCAATGCGCTGACCTCCTACTCAGGCCAGCCGGCCGTCGTGGGCGAGCAGGGCGATCTGGGTACGGTTGTCGAGGTCCAGCTTGGTCAGGATGTGCGAGACGTGGGCCTTCACGGTGGTCACGCTCATCAGCAGCTCGGTGGCGATCTCGGCGTTGGAGCGTCCCTGCGCGATGGCCAGCACGACGTCACGTTCCCGGGGCGTGAGCAGGGCCAGCCGGGTACGCGCGTGCTCGTAGGACTCGGCGCCGGACGCAACCCGCTGCATGAGGCGGCGCGTGACGCCCGGCGACAGCATCGGGTTGCCGGCGGCGACGGCGCGGACGGCCTGGCTGATCCGCTCCGGCGGGGTGTCCTTGAGCAGGAAGCCGCTGGCCCCCGCCCGCAGGGCCCGCACGACGTGCTCGTCGGTGTCGAACGTGGTGAGCACGATGATCTCCGGTGGCCTGGGGCGGCGGCGCAGGCGCTCGGTGGCGGTGATGCCGTTGACGCCGGGCATCCGGATGTCCATCAGCACCACGTCGGGCATGTGCCGGTCCACCGCGCCGATCGCCGCACCGCCGTCGGCGGCCTCTCCCACGACGACGATCCCGTCGGCGCCGTCGAGCATCATCGTCAGCATTCCCCGTACCAGAGGGTCGTCGTCGACGATGACGACCCGGACCGGGCCGGTCACGTCGGCCACGGCAGCCACGCGGTGAGGTGGAACCGACCCGAGGCGTCGATGTGGTGCGCGACGCGGCCGCCGGTGAGGGCGGCCCGTTCGGCGAGACCGATCAGGCCAGCGCCGTCGTGCCCGGCGGCACCGCCGTCGGGTGTCGTCGGGTTGCTCACCGCGATGCTCAGCCCGGAGCCGGGCGCCCCGCCGAGAGCGAGTCGTACCGGCTGCCCGGCGGCGTGCTTGCGGGCGTTGGTCAGCGCCTCCTGCGCGATCCGGTAGGCGGTGCGGCCGACCGCCGGCGGAACCTCGACCGGCGGGCCGAGCGGGTCGTCGACCTCGATGTGCTGCCCGGCCGCCCGGGCCTCCTCGACCAGGCGCGGCAGGTCGGCCAGGGTCTGCCCGGGTGGCGCGTCAGCCGGCGCCTCGGCGTCGTCGCTGCGCAACAGCGTGATGACCTCGCGGAGCTCGTCGAGTGCCTGGTGTGCGCTGACCCGGATCACCCCGGCGGCGGCGCTGAGCCGCTCGGGTGGCGCGTCCGGCCGGTACTCCATCGCGCCGGCGGCCGCCGCCAGCAGCGACAGCCGGTGGGCCAGCACGTCGTGCATCTCCCGCGCGATCCGGGTGCGCTCGCCCGCCCGGGCCTCGACGACCCGGCGTTCCTGCTCCTGCTCCGCCCGCCAGGCCCGGTCCCGCAGCGCCGCCAGCAGGGCGTGCCGGGCCCGCGCCCAGGTGCCCCAGCCCAACAACGCCGCGTACGCGGCCGTCATCAGCACCAGCCGCCACCCGTACGGCAGGCTGGGCATCGGCCGCCACACCGCCTGCACCGCCTCGCCCGCCACGCCGACCGCCGCCACCACCGCGGCCTGCCGGAACGGCCGGCTGCGGGCGGTGAACAGCACCGCGAAGCTCGCCACCGGAGTGGCCACCGGCGACAGCGCCACCAGCAGGCCCGCCAGCAAGCCGGCGACCTCCGGGTGGCGGACGACCAGCGGGACGAGGGCCAGGGCGGCCACCGCCAGCACCACATCGGCGCGGACCAGGGCGGTCGACCCGGAGCGGGTGGCGGACCACAGCACGGTCGCGATGAGCACGCCCATCACCACTGTCGTCACGCCCGCCGGGACGGAACGCCAGGCCCGCGGCCGGGCCACGTCGCACGTCGCCGCATCCACCAGCGCAGGCTACTGGGCTCGCGGAGGGCCGGACCACCTCCTTTGGTAGTACGCGGCGACTCCGACGGATGTACGCACCGCGGCGTCCGGACCGACGTGCCCGACCCGGGCCGGTCCACAGACTCAGGGCATGACGAACAACCTTCTCCTGCGCCGAGCCGCGGTGGCGGCGGGCGCGATCCTGGTGGCGACGGCGGAATTCGCGATCCTGCACTCGGCGTCCGGCGTCGACCTGGTGGCCGGCACCGGAAACGCGACCCAACAGATCACGGTGGCCGCGGTCGTGGTGGCCGCCGCGGTCGCGGCACTGGCCGGCTGGGCACTGCTCGCGTTGCTGGAACGCCTCACGAACCGGGCGCGCGCCTGGTGGACCTCGATCGCGGTCGCGGTCCTGCTGCTGTCACTGCTGGTCGGGCCGCCGAGCGGCGTCGGCGGGGGAGCGAAGGCGGCGCTCGCGCTGCTGCACCTGAGCGTCGGCGTCGTCCTCATCCTCGGCCTGTCCCGGCCGCGTGCGGAAGGGCTGAACCGATGACCGCGTTGACCGTACGCAAGCAGGACGGCGTGTTCGTCCTCGACTCCGGTGCCGGGCCGCGCGCCTCGCTGCGTACCACCGGCTGGACCTGGCGGTGCGGCGAGATCCGGACCGGCGCGGGCCTCTGGACGGTCGAGCCGACCGACCGCCGGCGCATCGGGGTCACCGCGCGGGCCGAGCACGGCGGGGCGGTCCGGCTCGACCCGAGCCGGTCGCACGTGCCGGGGCCCGGCGGGGTGGCCCGCTGGGCGCCCGGTCGCCGCGGTGGTGAGCTGGTACGCGACGGACACCGGCTCGCGGTGCGCCTCCCCGGGCGGCCGGGGAGGCCGATCCACGTCGACGTCACCGGCGAGTGGGCCGAGCTGGATCTGGTGGCACTCACCGCCTGCTTCGCGTTGCTGACCCGACGGCGGCGGCGCATCCTGATCATGATGGCGGTCGTCAGCACCGCCAGTCACGGCTCCGTGGGTTGACACGAGCGTGTCCGGCAGAAGGCGATGACGAGGACGAGGAACGGCCTCAGCCAGGAGAGCCGTGTCGCCTACCGATCTTTGTCGACCTCCACCAGGCCGCACTCGTAGCCGAGAATGACCGCCTGCACCCGATCCCGCAGCCCCAGCTTCGCCAGGATCCGGCCGAGGTGCGTCTTGACCGTGCTCTCGGAGACGAAGAGCGCCGCCGCGATCTCCGCGTTCGACAGCCCCCGGGCGACCAGGGTCAGCACCTCACGCTCGCGCTCCGTCAGCGCCGCCAGCCGCGCGTTCGTGTCGGGCCGGGGCGGGGTCTTGCCGAGGTAGTGCGCGAAGAGGCGGCGGGTGACGGTGGGCGCGGCGACCGCCTCGCCGGCGGCCACCACACGTACGGCGGAGATCAGGTCGGCGGCGAGCGCGTCCTTGAGCAGGAAGCCGCTGGCGCCGGCGCGAAGCCCGGCGAGCACGTACTCGTCCAGGTCGAAGGTGGTCAGGATGATCACGCGGGCCGGGTGCGGGCCGAGGCGGATGCGGCGGGTCGCCTCGATGCCGTTCAGGCCGGGCATCCGCACGTCCATCAGGACCACGTCGGGCCGGCTGCGGGCCACCACGTTCAATGCCTGTGACCCATCGGCAGCCTCCCCGATCACCTCGATGTCGCCGGTCTCCTCCAGCACCAGCCGGAACCCGGTGCGCACCAGCGTCTGATCGTCGACCAGCACGACTCGTATGCTCATCGCTGTACCGGTGTGCTCTCGCGCGCCTGCAGCGGCAGCGTCGCGCACAGCCGGAATCCGCCGCCGTCGGCCGCGCCGGTCTCCAGTTCGCCCCCCAGCATGGCGACGCGCTCGGCGATGCCCCGCAACCCGTTGCCGCGTCCGTCCGCCCCTTCCGTCAAGCCCGTGCCGTCGTCGGCCACCTCCACCCGGAGCCGTCCGGGCTCGAATGCCAGCCGCAGCACCGTGCCGGCGCCCGGGCCCGCGTGCTGCAGCGTGTTCGTCAGGGCCTCCTGCACGATCCGGTACGCGGACAGGTCGACCGCCGCGGGCACCGCGGCGGGCACTCCGTCGACGTGCAGTTCGATCCGCATTCCGGTGGACCGCAGCTGACCGACCAGCGCGGGCAGCCCGCCGAGGCCCGGCAGCGGGGTGAGCCGCGCGTCGCCGGCCGGGTCGGTGCGCCCCGCGGCGAGCAGCCGGCGCATCTCGGCCAGGGAAGCCCGTCCGGTGGTGATCACGTGCTGCAGCGCGGTGGCGGCGCGGTCCGGATGCCGGTCGAGCGCGGCGGACGCACCCTGCGCCTGCACCACCATCACCGAGATCCCGTGCGCCACCACGTCGTGCAGCTCCCGGGTGATCCGGGCGCGCTCGGCCGCGACCGCCAGCGCCGCCCGTTGCCGCTCCTCCCGGGCCAGATCGGCGGTGCGCTGCTCGACCGCGGCCAGATGCGCGCGTCGGCTGCGCATCGCGTCACCAACGGCGAACGCCGCGACCAGCAGCAGCCACAGCTCCGTGACCGACTGGCCGACATTGACCAGTCTGTCGACCGAGAACACCGAAGGCGGGACCAGCGCCGGCTTGACCCCTTCCTTGGCCGGCGCCCCCTCGACCTGCCTTTGCGCGACCTGCTTGCCGGACTGCGTGAACTCCTGCTGTTCGGCATGGATCCGGCCGCTCAGCATCGTCGCGTAGGTCAGCAGCATGGTGAGGGCCAGCACGGCGAGCGAGACCCGCCGGTTTCGGGCCATCGCGGCCACGGTGTACAGGACCAGCGGAAGTGCCATACCGAGCAGCTGAAACTTGGCGTCGCTGAACAGATGGCCGAACACCCCGGCCCCGGTGAGGACCAGTGCCAGCGGAGGGTGGTGTTGTCTGATCAGCAGGCCGAGAACGATCAGCGCGGCGAACATCCACCACCGGGGGCCCGCCGGAAGAGTGCTCTTCTTCACGTACTCCGCCGCGGCATCCGCGTTCGTCCTGGCCACGAATTCCAGCACCAGCCCGGGCCCCAGGGTCAGCACGATCAGCACCAGCGCGAGGGCGGCGTCGGTCAGGAAGTGGCGCGGCACGAACCGGGGCACTCTCCTATGGTAGGGACGGACGGCGTCGGCAGCGTCCGACTCAGGTGCTGCGTCCGCGGTACCGGCGGCGGCCAGAGGACCGACTCCGGTCCGACGAGTTGAATCGCTGCGGCGAGCACCGTGTAGCCATGACCAGAACAACGTCCACAGTGTTCCTCGCCGCACTGCTCGCGATCGGGGCCGGGGCTGCCGGATGCGACCGCCGCGGTTCTGCCTCCGGAGCGCCAAGTCCGTCGGCGTCTGCCTCGGTCAGCCGCCAGCAGCTCCTCGCCCTCGGCCAGGAGTGGGTCCAGTGCCTGCGCGATCACGGTCTGCCTCGGATGCCGGACGCCGACCTCAGCTCGGAGGGATACCTCCAATTCCCATCCCAGGGCGGGTACGAATGGAAGAGCGACCTGCGGAACCATCCGGGGGTCATCGAGGCGTGCAAGTCGATCGAGGACCGGTATCCCCCGACGGCGTTCCGCCCCAGGGCACAGCTCTCGTCCGAGGACGTGCGCAAGCTCGGCGAGTACGCCAAGTGCATCCGCGAGCACGGCATCCCCGAGTTCCCCGACCCGAACGCCGCCGGCGAATTCGACCTCACCGGAACCCCGCTGGCCAACGGAGTCCCGCCCCAGCAGATGAACACAGCAGCCCAGGCGTGCAGGCAGATCTGGAGCGGGGATGTCCGCATCCACGACAACGGCGGAGGCAAGAAGTGAGCCGCCGGCGCGGGACCGGCGCAGTGCTCGCGGTCGCGGTGGCCGCGCCGCTCGCCGCCGGCGTGGCCTACGCCGCCCGCCCCCAGGGGAACGCCCCCGACACACCCGCCGCAGCGGTGCCCATCGGAACCGCCGAGGTCACCCAAGGCACGCTCACCGAGCGCATCCAGGTCGGCGGCGTCCTCGGGTACCTGGGCTCCTACACCGTCGACCATCAGGGCGCACCGGGCGTGCTCACCGCGGGGCCCGACTCGGGCGACACGATCGGCCGCGGCGCCGTCCTCTACCGGGTCGCCGACATACCGGTCCGCCTCCTGCTGGGCAGCGTTCCTGCATACCGCGACTTCCGGTCCGGGATGAGCGACGGCCCCGACGTGCGCCAGCTGGAGCGCAACCTGGTGGCCATGGGCTTCGACCCGTACCACCGGATCACTGTGGACCGACACTTCAGCGCCGCCACGGCGGCGGCCATCCGGCGCTGGGAGGCGTCCTGGGGGCGGCCGGCGTACCAACGCACCGGACGGCTCACCCAGGGTGAGATCGTCTTCCTGCCCGCCCCGCTGCGCGTCACCCAGCTACCGGTCCGGGTCGGCGGCACCGTCGGACCCGGGACGACGGTGCTCAGCGGGACGTCGACGGACCGGGCGGTGACCGCACAACTGGACACCGCGCAGCGCAGCACCGTCCACACCGGCGACCATGTCGAGGTCGCCCTGCCGGACGCCGAACCGATCGCCGGTCGGGTCACCGGCATCGGCGAGGTCGCGACGGCGCCCTCCGCTGACTCGGGCAACGGCCCGCAGCAGCCGGCGAACCCGGACACGGCGACAGTCCCACTCACCATCGCGGTCGGCCTGCCCCGCGGCTCCGACCTGGATCAGGCACCGGTGACGGTCGACATCGTCACCGGCACCCGCCGCGATGTCCTGCTGGTCCCGATCGCCGCACTGCTCGCGCGGCCGGGCGGCGGCTACCAGGTACGTCTGGCCGGCGGGGCCGCGGTTCAGGTGGAACCGGGCAGCTTCGACGAGAGCACCGGCCAGGTGGAGATCGTCAGCGGCCTCACCGCGGGCCAGACCGTGGAGGTGCCTGCGTCATGACCGACCACGCCGAGCGGCACCCATCCGCGGTGCGCGACGACGTCACCGGCGAGGACCAGGGCGGCATGGCAGAAGGAGGCACAGCCATGACCGCCGTCCTGGAGCTGATCGATGCGCGCAAGGTCTACCCCGGCACACCGCCGGTCGAATCGCTGCGCGGCGTCACCCTCACCGTGCACAGCGGCGAACTGGTCGCCGTCGCCGGCCCGTCCGGCTCCGGCAAGACCACGCTGCTCAACCTGGCCGCCGGTCTGGACCGCCCGTCCGGCGGCTCGGTACGCATCGCCGGCCACCCGGTCGAGAATTTGCGGGACGGGCAGCTCTCCGGCGTGCGTGCGCACCTCCTCGGGATCGTCTTTCAACAGTTCTTCCTGTTGGAGCGGCTGAGTGCGGCCGAGAACGTGGCGACCGGCCTGCTCTACCGCGGTGTACCGGCCGCCGAACGCCGGCGGGCCGCCCGCACCGCCTGCGAGCGGGTCGGGCTGGCCCACCGAGCCGACTTCCCGGCCGCCCATCTGTCCGGTGGCGAGCGGCAGCGGGTAGCGATCGCCCGCGCGCTGGTCGGCCGCCCTGCCGTGGTGCTCGCCGACGAACCCACCGGCAACCTCGACTCCGTCACCGGCGCCGAGATCGTCGAACTGCTGCGCGAGCTCAACGACGACGGTGTCACCATCGTGGTGATCACGCACGACGAGCGGGTCGCCGCGGCGATGCGGCGCCGCATCCAGTTGCGGGACGGCCTGGTGGTCGCAGACACCGGGGGTGGGTCGTGAGGTCCCGCCTGCGCGTCGCCGACCTGCTGCCGGTGAGCACCGTGGGCCTGCGGTCGCGGCCCGGACGGGCGGCGCTGTCCATCCTCGGGGTGGCGATCGGGATCGCGGCCATGGTGGCCGTGCTCGGCGTCACCCGGTCCAGCCAGTCCGACGTACTCGCCCGCATCGATCGGGTCGGCACCAACCTGCTCACCGTGGGCAGCGGCAAGACCATCCGCGGGGAGGAGGCCCAGCTGCCGGTGACCGCGGGCACAGCGGTGGCGCGTACCGATGGGGTGCTCACCTCGGCGGCGACCGCGATGCTCGACGTGCGGATCTACCGCAACGACCAGGTGCCGGCCGGGCGGACCGGCGGGCTGTCCGTGCGGACCGCCGACCCGGGCCTGCTCGCCACACTGGACGGCACCCTGGTGGACGGCCGCTTCCTGGACGCGGCGACGGCCCGTTATCCGGCGGTGGTGCTCGGCCACTACGCCGCCACGTCGCTGGGCATCGGCCGCGTCACCGGGCACCCGCAGGTCTACCTCGGCCACCGCTGGTACACGGTGGTGGGCATCATGGCGCCGGTCGAGCTGGCGCCAGAGTTGGACGCTTCAGCGCTGATTGGCGCGCCGGTGGCGGCCGACCAGTTCGGGTACGACGGCAAACCGACCCGGATCTTCGTGCGGGCGCAGACCGAGCGCACCGACGAGGTGGCCGGCCTGCTCGGGCGGGCGGCCAACCCGGCCCACCCCGAGGAGGTCGCCGTGAGCCGGCCCTCGGAAGCGCTCACCGCCCGGCTCGCGGTCGCCGGCGGAGCCACCGTTCTGCTGCTGGGCCTCGGCGCGGTGGCTCTGCTGGTCGGCGGCATCGGCATCGCGAACGTGCTGGTGATCTCGGTCCTGGAACGGCGCGGCGAGATCGGGCTGCGCCGGGCGCTGGGCGCCACCCGAAGGCACATCGCGGCGCAGTTCCTGGTCGAGTCGCTGCTGCTGGGCGCGGGCGGCGGCGCGGCGGGAGTCATGCTGGGGGCCACGGTCACGTACGTGATGGCCATGGTCCGCGGCTGGCAGACTCTCGTGCCGGCTGCCGCGATCGGCGCGGGGCTCGCCGCTGCCCTCCTCATCGGAGGGCTGGCGGGTGTCTATCCGGCTCTGCGGGCCGCCCGTCTCTCCCCGGCCACGGCGCTGAGATCGGCATGAGCGCGGGCGCACTGACGCATGAAGTGATCTGCGAGAAGTCGGGCTTGCCGTGCTCGATGGCATCGATGCAGAACTGGCAGAAGAACGATTGGATCAGGAAGGCCGCTGCGCCCACCGGGGCGCCGTCGAGGGCGGGCAGTGGGTCGACGACGTTCGTGCCCCAGGGTGGGTTGGGTACGTACCCGAGACCGAGGCCGAGATCGTTCCCCGTCGGCGCGATCAGGGCGGCGTCTACGACTCCGGTGAAGGCGGAGTCCCCGGTCCAGATGCCGGACCCGACCACGGACACGCTGGGAGTGGATGCGTACGGGTCGGGTGTGACGCCCACCCCGGCACCTGTGCCGAGGAAGTCCGAGTTGTCCTCGGCGGACTGGTACGAGAAGCCGGCGATCGCCGCGCCGGCGTACATCGGTGGCCGGCTCGCTCGGCGGGCGCACTGGGTGGACATCTGGCAGGACCCGGCGGGTGCTGCCGCCGTCCGGGCGATAGCCGGCGGCAACGAGACGGTGCCGACCGTCGTGCTCGGGGATCGGGCTGTCGTGAACCCCGACCGGGCCTGGCTCCGCGAGCAACTCCGCTCGTCCTGAGATCGACGGATGGCTGCATGAGGATCAGGCCGAAGAAGCCGTGCGCCAAGCTGACGCCACAATCATGCGATGGGCGGGCTCATGCATGGGGTGCGGATAGCTGGCGGTGTCACCGGACGTGGGGTGAGTCTTGACCGGCTGCGCGTGGCGGTCGACGGTTGTACGGTCCTCGTGACCGGCGCGTCCGAGGGGATCGGCGCGGCGACTGCCCGCCGGCTGGCTGCGGCGGGCGCCGTCGTACTGCTTGTGGCACGCACGACGTCACGGCTGGAGCAGGTTCGGGACGAGATCGTGGCGGAGAGTGGCGTGGCGTACGTCCACCCCGCTGACCTCTCCGTACCCGCGGAGGCCGCCGCGCTGGCGGAGGAGTTGCGGACGCGGTACCGCCGGATCGATGTCGTGGTCAACAATGCCGGGCGGTCGATCCGCCGTGCGGTGGCCGACACCGCCGACCGGGTCCACGATCTCGAACGCACGATCAACCTGAACTACCTCGGGCCGGCGCAACTGCTGTTGGTGCTGCTGTCCGGCATGCGGACCACCGGCGGTGGGCACGTCGTGAACGTCTCGACGGCCGGACTCGCCATCAACGCCCCGTACTGGTCGGCGTACCACGCCTCGAAGGCGGCGTTCGACACGTGGCTGCGCACCGCCGCCGCGGAGCTGCGGCATGACGACGTCACCGTCAGCACCGTCTACCTCAACCTGGTGCGTACCCGGATGCTTGCACCTACCGCGCACTACCGGCGTGCGCCGGCGATGTCGGCCGACGAGGCGGCGGACATCGTGTGCCGCGCCGTCGTGCGCCCGCGCGACTGGTGGCCGTGGTGGGCCCGGCTCGGCTCGGCGGCGGCGGCCGTGCTGCCCCGCGCGGTGGAGCGAGCGCTCGCCGCGGGGCTACAGATGGTGGCGGCGACCGAACCGGTACGGGTCATGGCCGGCGCGGGTTTTCTGCGGCCGGGCCGGCTGGTGCGGTTGGCGCGGGCTGGCCGCCGCCACGGGCGTACCCTCGCCACGGCGGTGGCCGCCGGGTCGCCGACGGCGGTCGCCGTGATCGATGAGGACGGACCGGCCACGTACGCGGAACTCGACGCCGCCGCCGGCAGGTGCGCGGCGGCGGCCCAGGCGACCCTCGGCGTACAGCCCGGTGACCGGGTGGGCCTCGCCTGCCGCGACCACCGCGGCTTCGTCGCGGCGGCGGCCGGCCTGGCCCGCGCCGGCGCTGACGTGCTGCTGCTTCCCCCGGACCTGCCCGCCGACCTGCTAACCGACCTGGTGACCCGGGAACGCCTGGTTGCGCTGGTGCACGAGCCGGGCGCGCCGGCCTGTCCGGTGCCCGCCGTGCCGATATCCGCGCTGTTGGCTGGCGACCCGGCTGCGTATCAGCCCCGAGGGCGCGGCAAGGGCCGGATGTCGGTGCTCACGTCCGGCACCACCGGCACCCCTCGCAGCGTGTCGCGGCCCCTGCCGGTGCGCATGCTCCTCGGCCCGGCCGTCACCCACCTGCGGCTCACCCCGGTCCGCCCTGGGGAACCGATCGCCGTCGCCGCACCGGTGCACCACGGCTACGGGCTGACGTACCTCTCGGCCGGCCTCACCCTCGGCGGCCCGGTGGTGCTGGTCAGCGGCCGCGACCCGCAGGACATGCTCGACGCGGTTGAGGAGCACCGCGCCCGGTTGCTCGTCGCACTGCCCATCCAGCTGCGGCGCATGTGCGACCTACCCGCGACCGATCGCCCTTCGCTCCGCCATCTGCGGGCGGTGATCAGCGGTGCCGCCCCTCTACCGGCCGAACTCGGCGAGCGGCTGCGCGGACTCTTCGGCGACCGCGTCTTCAACATGTACGCGACGACCGAGGCAGGCTGGGCCGCGATGGCCACGCCTACCGACCTGCGAGCCGCGCCCGGCACCGTCGGCCGGGCACCGCGAGGCGTACGACTGCGGGTCGTCGACCGCGCGGGCGCGCCCCTCCCACCCGGCCACGTCGGTGAGGTACAGGTCAGGGGATGGCAGCCGGGCGGAGCCTGGCTCGCCACCGGTGACCTCGGCCATCTCGACCTGGTGGGCCGGCTCCTGCTGGACGGCCGGATCGACGAAATGATCGTCTCCGGTGGACAGAACGTGTACCCCGGCCCCGTCGCCGCCGTGATCACCAGCCACCCCGACGTAGCAGACGCCGTGCTGCGGCCGGTACCCGACGAGGAGTTCGGCCAGCGACTGCTGGCCACGGTCGAGGTGCGTACGGATCGCACGTTGACTGAGGCGAGCCTCCGCGAGTGGCTACGGCACCGGCTCACCCGCGCCGAACTGCCCCGTGACATCGTCATCGTCACGACGTTGCCCCGCTCGGCCACTGGCAAGCCGACCCGGGACCGGTAACCAGGCAACCGCCCGTGGTCCGACGCCGTGACCGTCAACGGCGGGGACGACGACGGCGGGCCCCACCCACGCTGTCGTTCACAGCGTGGATGGGGCGGCTGCGAGCAGTGACCGTCACCGCTTCTCGTTCACCTTGCTTCACGCGATCAGGTAGATCCCCTGGGTGACGTCGCGCTGGCTGCGCTGCGCCTCTCGGTCACTGGTGAAGACCACGGTGCTGTTGTCAATCGCCGGCCACGTGCCGTTGCCACGCGTGCTCAGCTGGACCGCCGGCGTCCAGCCCGTTGCCGCCAGGCGAGACGTGAAGACCTTCCAGCGCCAGTCGGCGGAGCGGGAGTCGTACCAGACCGCGCGGACGGAGCCGTCGGGGTCGACGCCCAGCCGGGGACGCTGGCTCATGGCGTTGGCATCGAGACCGACCGACTCGGCCGCCGACCACGTCGTGCCGTCGGCCGACCGGCTCGCCCGCAGCGAGAGATTGGCCCCGGAGGCCGAGAGGGCCTTGGTCTCCCAGATGACGACCAGGACACCGTCACGGCCCACGGCGACGCTCGGGTGACGGTCGGCCGCGTTGTCGTTTGCGCTGACCCGCATGGGCGCACCCCAGCCCTCCGACCGGCTGGTCCGGGCCGCCGCCAGGATCTCCCAGGCGTCCGGGTTGGTGCCACCACTGGCGGCCTGGCCGGGCGGCGGGGTGTGCCCGGTCCAGCCCGCGTCCGGGTCGAACCGGTTGTCCTGCCAGGTCACGACGATGCCCCCGCGCTGGGTCACGGCCACCGACGGGAAGAGCGAGGCCGGGTGGATGGGCGAGCGGGCGTCGTCCGGCGTACCGGGGACGATGACCTTGCCGGCGGCGGAGACGTTGACCGGGGTCCGGTCGACCCCGACCACCTGAACGTAGACGTCGAACGCGCCACCGCTGTTCTGCGCCCAGGCCACCACGGGGTGCCGGTCGTCGAGCAGGGCAAGCGCGGGTTGCTCGGCACGACCCTGGCCGCTGCTGAGCTTCACCGCGGACTCGAAGCTCCTACCGCCGTTGCGGCTGTGGCGCAGGTAGATTCCCGGCCGGTGGGGCTGCTCGTGGCCACGGGAGTCCTGCCACACCACCCAGACGTCGTCGCCGGAGGCCGCGACCCGCGGTGCCCGTGCCGTACCCGAATCGCCGGAGAGAACGATTCCCTTGTCGGCGTGCTTGTTCCCGTGCCCGTCCAGCCGGCGATACACCACCGACGTACGGTGGTCCCGGTGGGCCTGGGCGACCACGTGGGTGACCCGACCGGCCACCGCGACGTCGGCGAAGCCGGCGAACTCGCCCTGCTCACCCAGCACCAACTCGGCCCGGTCATTGCCGCTGGCAGGCTGCGGCAGTGCGATCTCGGGCGCCGGCTCGGCTCCCCGCTGCACCGACACGAACACCGGTGACGTGGCGCCGCGCAACTGGTCGGGCAGGTTCGGATCGGCGTCGCGCCCGGAGAGCTCACCCGGCCCGCGCACCTCCACCCGGTACCAGCTGTGATCCCCGGTCAGCTTGAGCGGGAGCAGGTACGTCTGGTCGTCCCTGGTGGGTACGAAGGTCGCGACAGGGCCGGCCGAGCGGCCCGGTGCGGCGTAGACGAGTACCCGCATGCCGACGGCGGACCTGGCCCGAACCCGAAGCGCGGCGCGCTTCGACAGCTCGCGGTCGGCGACGATCACCTCGTCGCCGCAGATGGCCTCGAACCGGCCATCGCCGTTGACGTCGGCCTCGATGGTCACGAAGGGCCCGTCCGGGCTCAGCGACACCGTCGTCCGGCCCGCCTTCAACGCGTCGAGGATCGCTCGGACGGAGCGTTCTGCGGCAAAGACCCAGGTGGTCGGTCGACCGGGGGCGTTGCCCGGCCGCAGTTCCTTGAAGTGGCTGTCGCTCGCCGCTACCGCGCCGAAGCGGAACCCGTGGTTCCAGCGGTTCTCGGCGTACTCGATCTCGACTTCGGGGTTGCTGCTGACGTTCCACACCTCGACGGTGTCGATCCCCTGCGCGCTGGCGTTCTCGTTCGGGCCACCGGCCGGGGTGTACTCGCCGTCGTCCGGGTGGGCGACCGACCAGACGGCGTCCTGGGCATGCGCGTCCCAGATCGACTGCTGCACATGACGGAACGGCGCCGAGCCGGGCGGGTTTGCGCCGTCCACCACCGCATCCACCGCGCCCAGCACGATGGCGTGTGGCGATCCGTTCGCCTCCTCACCGGTGAGCAGTAGCAGCCGGTCGGACTTCCAGAGCGGATCCCAGTGCTGGTCGAAGGTGCGGTGGTCGGTCAGTGGCATGAATGCCAGGCCCACCGACTCGGCGTAGCTGATCTGGTCACTGACCGGCAGGTTCCCCGGATCGCGCTGGTTCGACAACTGGCGCGGGGCGCTCCCGTCCGACGAGTGGTCGTCGTGGACATGGGTGTCACCCGGCAGCCACGTGCCCTTCGGCTCGTCGTGCCCACCGGGCTTACGCTCCTCGCCGGTGTCCGCCCATGCCGCAGCCCCGGGCAGCAGCCCGGCGGCGGCGACCGCGCCGCTCACGGCGATGAACTGTCTGCGGTCTAGTTCCATCTGGTCCCCATTTCACGCGAACCGCTGTCGACCTGCCGCCAGCGGACCTGCCGCTACACGACACCCCGACCGGTTCGATCAAGGTCATGCCCGGGAGACGCTAGCCAGCCGAAGCGGTCGGCCTGGCGAATCGGAAGTGAATCCGGAATGGCGACGGCGGTAGCTACGAACCAGTACGGCGCATGCGTTCATCAACCGACGGAAACCACACTCAGCACCCCGTACTCGGAGGGCCGGCGGGGACGGAGCGGAATAGGCTTCCGCCATGAGTGGTGTGCTCAGTGGTGCCCGAAACGCGGTCAATCCTCTTCGCCAGCTCACGATCGACCAGCTCCGCCAACGGACGAGCCTCAAATGGCGGGAGTACCCCGACGACGTGCTGCCGCTCTGGGTGGCGGAGATGGACGTGCCGCTGGCCGAGCCGGTCGCGCGGGCGATCACCGACGCCGTCGCGCGCGGCGACACCGGCTACACCGCCGGCACGGCGTACCCGCGGGCGCTGGCCGAGTTCGCCCGGCGGCGGTGGGGTTGGGACGGGCTGGCCGTGGAGCGCACCGCGCTGGTGCCCGACGTGATGCACGGCATCGTCGAGGCGCTGCGGCTGGTCACCGAGCCGGGGGACGCCGTGGTCGTCAACTGCCCGGTCTACCCGCCGTTCTACGAGTTCGTGACGCACGCCGGCCGCCGGATCGTGGAGGCGCCACTCGGCGAGGACCTGCGGATCGACCTCGGCACACTGGAGGACGCGTTCCGGCAGGCTCGGGCAGGTGGGCGGCCAGCGGCGTACCTGCTGTGCAGCCCGCATAACCCGACCGGCGTCCTGCACACCGCGGACGAGTTGGCCGCCGTCGCCAGTCTGGCCGAGCGGCACGGGGTGCGGGTGGTCGCCGACGAGATCCACGCTCCGGTGGTGGTTGGGGGAGCGCGGTTCGTGCCGTACCTCTCGGTGCCCGGCGCGGAGAACGGCCTGTCGCTGATGTCGGCCTCCAAGGGGTGGAACCTGGCCGGCCTGCGGGGTGCGCTCCTCATTGCCGGCCCGGCCGCGGCCGGAGACCTCGCCCGCGTTCCGTTCGAAGCCAGCGTCAGCACCAGCCACCTCGCCGTGATCGCCCACACCGCCGCCTTCCGCGACGGCGGCGAGTGGCTGGACGCCTTGATGACCGGCCTGGACGACAACCGTCGACTCCTCGTCGCGCTGCTCGCCGAGCACCTGCCGGCCATCCGCTACCACCCCGGTCAGGCCACCTATCTCGCCTGGCTCGACTGCCGAGCCCTGGGCCTCGGCGACGACCCCGCCGCCGTGTTCCTCGACCGTGGCCGGGTGGCGCTCAACTCCGGTGTGGCCTTCGGCACCGGCGGCGATGGCCACGTCCGGCTGAATCTGGCCACCGCGCCGGAGTTGATCACCGAGGCGGTACGCCGGATGGCCACCGCCGTTGCATGAGCAGCCACTTCGGCCGCGCTTGATGGTGCTGGAGTCCCGCAGCGGCACGCGTCAGGGCCTCCCGGCACCGCCGGCCGGCGACGGTGGCCGGTAGAGTCGACGGCCCGCGCCGTGGCGGACGCGGGCCATCGGAAGGTCAGATCAGGACCGCCGCCAGAGCGCGGAACGCGTCGGCGGGGAATGCCGTGGCGTCGCCGCCATTTAGTACCTGGACAGCCACCTCGTCCGCGCCGGCCTGGTAGTGCTTCTCCAGCCCGGCCGCGACCTCTTCGGCCGTGCCCCAGGGAATCAGGGCGTCGACGAGGCGGTCGCTGCCGCCGGCCGCGAAGTCCTCGTCGGTCCAGCCGAACCGCCGCAGGTTGTTGGTGTAGTTCGGCAGTGCGAGGTATCCGCTCGTGTATTGCCGGGCCGTGCCGCGCGCAGTGGTGGCGTCTGTTTCGAGGACCACCGCGACCTCGGGGGCGAGCAGCCGGTCAGGCCCGAGTGCCGCTCGCGCCTCGGCGGTGTGCTCGGCAGGGACGAAATACGGGTGCGCCCCGGCTGAACGGTCGCGGGAGAGCTCGAGCATCCGCGGGCCGAGTGCGGCCAGGACCCGCCGCTCGGGAGGGAGCCCGGCAGCGTCGAGACCGTCGAGGTACTCCACCATCTTCGAATACGGCTTGCGGTAGGCGGTGCCGCTGCCTTCCACGAGCACAGCGTGGCTGGCGCCGAGACCGAGCAGGAACCGGCCGGGATGGGCCCGCTCCGCGTCCTGGGCGAACGCCGCCACCTCGGCGGGCGACGAGTGCCAGATGCTCACGATCCCCGACGCGACCCCGATGCGCTTGGTCCCGTCCAGGATCTCCCGGAAGCGAGGGGCGACGTTCTCCTCGAAACCGCCCGAGAACCAGAGCCGTGAATAGCCGAGCTCCTCCAACTCGGACGCGGCATCGATGGCCGCGCCCTGACTCTCGCTACCGAGGAAGAACGGTTGCCACACGCTGACGAGTCGTTGGGCCATACCGGAACAGTACGCATCAGCGTCTGCCTCCGCCCGGCATCCCGATCTGCCGCTGTCAGGTCCGGGTCCGGAACGGGGCAAGGGTGGCGCGGATCAGGTCGCCCGCCGGGGTGAATACGTCAGGTGGGTGTGACCTGCCGCGTAGCCGCGGGGCTGGTGGGGGAACGGGCGGCCGTCGGGGCTGGCCCGGCGGCGCGGCTCCGCCGCGCGTCCACGGCGAGCAGCGTGAGAGCGACCAGCGTCAGCAGCCCGCCGACGAGTGCCAGCGGGCGTGCCCCCGAGGTGGGCAGGAGGGCACCGCCGAGCAGCGATCCGCCGGCAATGCCGGCGTTGAAGGCGGTGCTGACGCCCGCCGACGCGATGTCGGTGCTGCCCGGAGCCAGTTGCAGCATCCGGCTCTGCACGGCGGAGCCGAACGCCGCGTAGGCGAGGCCGACCCCGGCGAGGAGTGCGACCGCGCCGGGCCGGAGCGCGCCGAGCGCGTACAGGCCGAACAGCGAGGCCGTGCCGATGCTCAGCGGCGTCAGCAGGGAAGCGATCGGCCGGGTGTCCAGAGTCCGGGCCGCGGCCAGGGTGCCGACGACGCCGGCCGCGCCGGAGACGAACAGCAGCGGCGCCAGCACCGCATCGGCGAAGCCGCTCACGTCGAGCAGGAACGGTGTGACGTAGGTCTGCAGGGTCATGAAGCCGCCGATGCCGAGCGCCGTCGCGATCAGCAACAGGACGAAACGCCGCCCGTCCGGTGCGGTGCCCCGGGCGGCGCCGCCAGCGGCCGGGGGATAGGAGGGAAGGAGGACGAGCACCGCGGCGGCGATCACCACACCCACCCCGGCCAGCACCGCGAACGCCGCGCGCCAACCGGCCTGCTGCCCGAGCCAGGTGCCGAGGGGTACGCCGAGCACCGGGGCGAGCGTCGCCCCGGTCGCGAACAGCGCAACCACCCGGCCGCGCACCGCGACCGGGAAGGGCCCGGTCACGGTGGCCGTGGCGATGGACCAGAACAGCGCCTGGGCGAGGGCGGTTGCGAGGCGGGAGCCGGCCAGCACGGCGTACGTCGGTGCGAGCGCGGCGGTGGCGTTCGCGGCGGCGAACAGGAGCATCGTGACGCCGAGCAGTTGACGCCGGGGTATCCGCTGGGTCAGCCGGGCCAGCGGCACGGACGCCAGCACGACCACGACGGCGTACCCGCTGACCAGCAGACCCACCTGCGAGTGGGACCGGTCGAGATCGGGTGCGATGTGGGTCAGCAGGCCGACGGGCAGCAACTCGGTCGTGATGAACGCGAACGCGGCGAGGGAGAGCGCGACGAGCACGGCCCTGGCCCTTCGCGGCGACACCTCCGGCGCCATGGCCCACCCCCCTTTCCAAGGTCACCGTAATCGAGGGGCCCGACCGCCGCTCACCGGCCCATCACCGCCTCAGCGGCGTGTTACAGCTCCGATGGCTCGCGGCATGACGCCCATCGGTGGCCCATGGACCACTTGCCAGGGCCGGGCGTCAGGATGAACGTGCTGAGCCAGAACGATGTGCACGCGCGCCGGCGGCTGAACGGGCTGCTGCGGAAAAACTGAGTGACTAGCTGGGACGAGGAGGTCACGCGACGAAGGTGCCATCCGAATTCATGATCTCGTTTCGCACCAGCGGGACACATGTGGACCAGCCGCCGTCGTCCACAGCTACCGACATGCGGACACGCCCATCGCCGTCATCAAGGGCGTAGCTGACCACGCTGTACCGCTGGCCGTCTTCGCCAACGATCTGGCGCATCTCTTTGTGGTCGAGGAGAGCGCGCCACGCGGCATAGCCGAGGCGTCGCCACTCCGTCAGCCGTGCCTCGGCGAGCCGAATGGCGATCCCCATGTCCAGGCCCACCCACTCAGCCTCTCACCCGACGACCGGGCCGTGGCGCGCCGTGCCCGATCCGGACGGGCATCGGTCGGGTCCGAGGGATAACCACGACGAGCAGACGCACCCGAGTGACTCTGCCCGCTCAGCGCGGCATCTGCGAACTCCAATTCGCCCGGAACCTTGTAGCATGCGGCGGACGACGGCCGACAGCCGGAGCGCGGCTCCGGTACGACCCGACGGGCGGCACCGCCGGGTTGGGCGGCCGCGGCGCCGGTCAGGCCGGGGCCGGGGTGAGAGAGGAACCTGCTCGGCGTGTTCCAGGAACCGGACCAGATTCGGATGACCGGCGGAAGGTCAATTGGCGGGGCGTCAGGCGCCGGGCCGCCGGAGGTGTGGGACGCGGAGCTGGACAAGGCGGTGCGGCACGTGGCCGTGCTGCGCACCGGGTTCTACGTTGTCGTGCTGCTGATCGCGCTCGGTGGCCAGGTGTCCGGGGCGATGGAAGTGCTCGGCATGCCGTGGTACGTCGCCCTTCCCGCGGTTGGGGCGCTGGAGCTGGGCGGCGTCGTGGTGCTCGCGAACGCTGACGTGCGCCGTCGACTGGGCGAAGGGGCGATGCTGTCCCGGGTGTTGTCGGCCGGAATCGCCGCCGCCGCGGTCGCCTTCAACTGGCTGGCGCACAGTAACCACCTCGAAGGCGGTTTCTACGCGGGCATGTCGCTGCTCGGTTATCTGGTGTGGTTGATGAGCAGCGAGAATCAGCGCCGGGACCGGCTGCGCGCCAGGCAGCAGCTGCCGCCCACGACGCCGGGGTACGAACCGGTCGGGCACTGGTTGCGACACCCGTGGCTGACCCGCCGCGCCCGCTCGTTGGCCAAGGCCGACCCCAACCTCGGGCTGTACGGTTCGCTCGACGCGGCCCGCGCGCAGATTCGCGCCGAGCGGCGGCAGGCGGCGCTCAGAAAGGTGTTGCGCCGCAAGATCAGCCGAGCACTCGACGCCACCACCGCGGACATCGCCCTGGCGGTGTACGACCTCGACGAGATCGCCCTGCGGCTGGCCGAGCAGGCGGACTACGACGGGCTCACCGCGCTGATCGCCGCCGATCTGGCACCCGCGCGTGTGCTGGCCGGGAACCTGCCGGCCAGCGGCCGCCGCCGGCGGTGGCGTCGGGCCGGCCACCCCGACCCTGTCGCACTGGCCTCGGCCGCGCGGCTGCTCGCCGACGCGCCGGAGCGGCTGGTCGCCCACGCCACCGAGCCGGTCACGGACGCGGTCCCCGTAGCCCCTGCGGCGGACGGGGACTCCGGCGGTTCAGTGCGGCCAGAGTCGGCCGGAGACTCCGCACAGCAGGCGGGAGACGGTGCCGAGCGCCCGGAATCGGAGCGGTCCCGGGCGGTGACGCCGGACCGTGCCGGCCGGCAGGTGGAGCGGTCCGAAGGCACGGGCCAGCCGACCTCGACCACAGATCAGTCCGACCCGCCTCGCGCCTCCGAGTGGGCGGCGCTGCACGCGGAACTCGCCCCGCTCCTGCCGGCAGCCCCAGCGCGCCGGACGCCGCGCAGCACGGCGGGCCGCTCGGCGATCAGCCGGGCGGAATCGCCGTCGACCACGGACGTGTCAGGCGCCGTCGCGGAGCCGGCCGACGCGCCGCCGGCAACGACCCGCCGTGCGGCACCGATGCCGCGAACCGCGACGGGACGGGCAGGTGTCGCCCGAGTCGCCGACCCGGCGGGCGAGCCGGGGCCGACTGCGGACGTCACGCGAGAGCTACCCCTGGTGGTCGGGCGGGACCTGCCGGATCTCGTCAACACCGCGGCGAGCCGCACCACACCACCGGTCGCGGCGCCCGACGCGGCGGAGCAGGCCACCGAGCAAAGATCAGCGTCGCGAGCGCGGCAGGCCCCGGTGAGACGACGGGGACCCGCGACCGAGCTCGGAGACCGTCCGGCGTCGGTCGAGCACCCGGTCGCCCGAGGCAGGTCGGCCAGGACGGAAAGATCCTCCACCGCCTGACCGTCAGCCGCAGATCAGGTCGTCGAGCAGTGCCATCTCCCGTTGGATGACCGCCGTTGCCCGGTCCGGGTCGGCCAGCTCGGTGGCCAGGTACAAGACCGTCGAGCGGTGCCCGTCCGGGGTGACGGCGGCGAGGGTGCTCATTCCGGGCATGGAGCCGACGTGCGCCCAGGAGCCGCCGCACCGGTTGGGTATCCACATGATGCCCAGCCCGTAGCGGATGCTGGGCCGGATTCCCTGGAACCCGTCGGCCAGCACGGTTCGGTGCAGCTCGGCCATCTGTCCGGGCCGTAACAGCTGGCCGCGCGCCATCGCCTGCCAGAAGCGGGCCAGGTCGGTGCTGGTGCTGACCAGGCCGCCGGCCGAGGCCGTCACGGTCGGATTGAAGACGGTCGTGTCGACCAGCGGCCCGCTCGGCTCGAACTGCCGGTACCCCTCGGCGTGGGGCTGGGGCAGAGTCGGCCGGTCGCCGGGGTAGAACGTACGGGTCAGGCGCAGCGGCAGCAGGATCCGCGTGCGTACCTCGGTGTGCCACAGGTGTCCGGTGACCCGTTTGATGAGCATCCCGGCCACGAGGTAGTTGGTGTTCGAGTAGCTCCAGTGCGTGCCGGCGGCGAACAGCGGCGGGTGGCGCATCGCGATCGCCACCAGTTGCGCCTCGGTGTAGTGGTCGAAGCGGTGCGCCAGGAACTCGTCGGCCGACTTCAGCGCGGCGAGGTCGTTCGTGGCGTCGTAGAGGCCGCTGGTGTGCTGCAGGACCTGGCGTACGGTGACGTGCCGGCCGTCGTTGCCGTTGCCGTCGACGACACCGGGCAGCCAGCGGTCGATTGGGTCGTCCAGCCCGATCCGGCCCTCGCCGACGAGTTGGAGCAGCACTACCGACACAAAAGTCTTCGTGGTGCTGCCGATCCGGAAGTACCCGTCGACCGGCATCGGCGTGCCGTTGTCCAGGTCGGCCACGCCGCTGCGGGCCACGGTCACCCGGTTCCCGTCGCGGACCAGGCCCTGCGTCCCGGATACGCCGAGGTCGCGCAGATCGTCGAGGCCGTGCTGGAGCACCGCGGCCGTGGACCGGTGATCCGGGGCCGGCGGCGCGGCCGACCCGGCCCCACCGCCGACCGCGGTGACCAGCACCGCGCCAGCCGTCGCGGCCGCCACGGCCCTCCGCCACCGGACCGTTTTGTGGACTGCGGAATGTGCGCTCACATCGAGGCTCCTTTCAGGGGAAAGTGACTGGCCCAAAGCGTACGAATAACTTCGATGTCGGCACCAACCGGAAAACCCGAAACCCGACGTGGGGGCTAGCCCCCACTGCCCGACAGGAACACCGCGATACATCCAGGTGTGGGTCGGAGGTCGTGGCTTTTCGGCCGTCGTCCTCTGTGGACGTAGCAGGCCGGTGCGGTCTTACGAGCTCAGGTAGCGCAGGACCGCGAGGACGCGGCGGTTGTCGGCCTCGTCCTGGGGGAGCCCTAGCTTGTCGAAAATGCTCGCGACGTGCTTCTCCACGGTCCCGCCGGTCACCACGAGCGCGCTGGCGATCCCGGCGTTTGAACGCCCCTCTGCCATCAGCGCGAGCACGTGGCGCTCCCGCGCGGTGAGCGCCGCCACGCCGTCGGCGCGGCGGCTGACGCGCAGCAGTTGGCCGACGACCTCGGGGTCGAGCGCCGTGCCGCCCGTGGCGACCCGCTCCAGCGCGTCGACGAACTCGGCGACGTCGGCCACCCGCTCCTTCAGCAGGTAGCCGGCGCCTGCCGCGTTACCTTCCAGCAGGCGGGACGTGTACCTGGTCTCGATGTACTGCGACAGCACCAGCACCGCGGTGCGGGGATGCTGGCTACGGATCTCGAGCGCGGCGCGCAGCCCCTCGTCGGTGTGCGTCGGCGGCATCCGGATGTCGGCCACCACGACGTCGGGCTGATGCTTGGCCACCGCGGCCAGCAGTGCGCCGCCATCGCCCACGGCGGCGCACACCCGGTGGCCGTGGTCCTCGATCAGCCGGGTGAGCCCCGCCCGGAACAGGGCCGCGTCCTCGGCGATCACCACCCGCGCGTTCATGCGCGCAACGGGAGCTCGACGGTGGTCTTCGTTGGGCCGCCGGGCGGGCTCGCGATCGTGAGCCGGCCGTCCACGACGGCGACCCGTTGCGCGAGCCCGGACAGGCCGCTGCCCCGGGCCGGGTCGGCACCGCCCGTGCCGTCATCGGCGACGCTGAGCAGCAGCACGTCCCGGTGTCCGGCCGCCCGGATGGCGATCTTGTTCGCGAAGCTGTGCTTGGCCGCGTTGGTCAGCAGCTCGGCGGCGCAGAAGTACGCGATGGTCTCGATCGCGGGGGTGGGCCGCACCGGGATGCTGACCTCCAGCTCGACCGGGATCGCGCTGTCGGCGGCCAGCGAGGCGAGGGCGTCCGCCAGCCCGTTGTCGAGCACCGGCGGGTGGATCCCGCGGGCCAGGCTGCGCAGCTCGCCGAGCGCGTCCTTGGCGCCCCGGAGCGCGGCGTCGACCAGCTCGCGGACGGCCGCGGCGTCCGGAACCTCGCCGCCGTCGCCGAGCTTCTCCCGGGCCATGCCGAGGTTCATGGCCAGCGTGGCCAGCCGGATCTGCGCGCCGTCGTGCAGGTTCCGCTCGAGCCGCCGCAGCAGCGCGGCGGAGTCGTCCACGGCCAGCGCCCGGCTCAGCTCCAGGTCCTGGACCCGCTGCACCAGCCGCCCGGGCCCCAGCAGGCCGCGGATCAGCCAGGCGTCGACGGAGGTGACGGCCCTGGTCACCCACGGGGCGGCCAGCAGCATCGCCGCTCCCGCTGCGGCGGCGGCGAACGTGCCGGGGAAGGTCGCGACGCGGAACGTGCCGTCGCCGAACCACCCGAACGGCGTGAACACCGGCAACGGGCTCAGCCGGACTCCCGGCGGGTGGTTGCGGAACGCCCCCCACAGGAGCGGGTAACTCAGGTTGACCAGCCCGCCGATCCAGAGGGACACGGCGTACAACTCGATCAGGCCGACGGGCAGCTTGGCCAGCTGGTAGACCACGACCCGCCAGCCCGCCCCGTCCCGCGGACCCGGGCCGGGCCAGGCCCGACCGCCGGGGCGACGCCGCACCGACGGTGGCGCCGCGACTCGCAACCCGAGCAGTCGAGCCGCGAGCACGCGCTGCAGCGAGCCGAGCCTCCGGGCCGCCGTCGTCGACACCAGCAGTACGAGCAGCAGCCCCACGCAGACACCGGCGATGGCCATGTCGGCCGGGGACGGGTTACCCCGTCCACCGCCGGCCACCAACCAGATCATGTCCACAATGAGAACGAAGAGCACCAGCGGGTTGACCACGGCGAACGGCAGCCCGGCCAGGCAGAACAACAGCTCGCGGCCCGCACGCCGGGTGGATGGCGCCACCACCGCCCTGCGGGCGACAGCCCATGGGCTCCTGGCCCGCGTCTGGCTGCCCGGTGGCGGGTCCGTGGTCGGCGTGATCACCGGAAGGCCCATGCCGCCATCCTCCTCCCTCCCCGCCTTGTGCCTACGCGTCCCGCTTGGCCAGCAGCCAACCGCCGACTCCCAGTGCGATCGCGGCGTACAGGGACAGCACGCCGAGCCCGGCCCACGCGGACAGGAAGTCCGGGCAGGACGCCCCGTCGGTGCCGCAGGTCACCGGCTTGGTCGTGCTCAGCGAATTGGCCAGGATCAGGATCGGCATGTACACCGCCGCGCTGTGCGCGATGAAGCCGATGACCTGCACGACCACGTACACGCCGGCCACCAGCACCCCGATCGCAGCGGCGCTGTGCCGGATGATCGCGCCCAGGCCCAGGCCGAGCAGCCCGATCAGGCAGAAGGCCGCCCCGGTCAGCACGACCGCCCGTAGCACGCCGGGCTGGCCCAGCGTGGGTGCCGCGATGTCGTGGCGCAGCGTGGCTGCTGCGGCGAGGAACGCGATGAGGGACGCGGCCTCCCCGACGATCAGGGTCACGGCCCCGAACACCGCTGCCTTCGCCGCCAGGATCAGGGGGCGCCGCGGGACGGCAGCCAGCGTGGCCCGGATCGTTCCCGAGGAGTATTCGCTCGTCATGGTCAGTACGCCGAGCACACCCCCCAGCAGCAGGCCGGGGACCACACCGGCCAGCGCGTTGTTGGTCAGGTCCGCGGAGGCGTCCCGGCTGTTCAGGCCCACAGCGACCCCGATCCCGACGGTTCCGGCGACCGTGACGGCCAGGGTCCACCAGGTGGAGCGCAGGCTGCGCAGCTTGATCCATTCCATCCGGACCGCCTGCGCCAGCCCGTAACGGCCGCTTGGCACGCGCGTCCCTGCGGTCGTGGTCATGACGTTGCCTCCTTCATCGCGTTACCCGGGTACTCGACCGCTCCGCTGGTGAGCCGGAAGAACGCTTCCTCCAGCGACGTCGACCCGGCCGACAGTTCGGCGACGGTCGTGTCCGCGAGAAGCCGCCCCCGGCCGATCACCACCAGCCGCTCGGCGGTCAGCGCCATCTCACTGATCAGGTGGCTGGACACGAACACCGTGCGGCCCTGCGCGGCCAGCGCCTTCAGCAGGTCGCGGATCCAGCGGACCCCCTCGGGATCCAGCCCGTTCACCGGCTCATCCAGCAGCAGCACAGCCGGATCACCCAGCAGCGCCGCGGCGACCCCGAGCCGCTGCCCCATCCCGAGGGAGAACGTCCCGGCCCGCCGCCCGGCCGCGCTGGTCAGGCCGACCATGTCGAGCACCTCGTCGACCCTGGCCCGCGGAATCGCGTTGCTGGCGGCCAACGCGGCCAGGTGACTGCGGGCGTTACGGCCCGGATGGAACGCCCTGGCCTCGAGCAGCGCGCCGACCTCGCGCAGCGGCCAGCGCAGCTGGCGGTAGCGTCGGCCGCCGACCCGGACCTGGCCAGCATCGGGCCGGTCCAGCCCAAGGATCAGCCGCATGGTGGTGGACTTGCCCGACCCGTTGGGGCCGAGGAAGCCGGTGACGCTGCCCGGCCGCACGTCGAAGCTGAGTGCGTCGACCGCGACTCTCGGTCCGTATCGCCTGGTGAGATTCCGGGCCTCGATCACCCGAACTCCTTCCGTCGTTGGAGGCTACGGAAGATCACGCTAGGCACGCGGCCGCCCGGACGGGACCCGGCTGACGGCCGTCTTCCGCTGGGGGATTTCCCCCAGCCAGGCCCGAGCGCAGCCAGTCGGACGGCCCGGCGCTGCGGGCTCAGCCGCCGTCAGCGCAGCAGGTACGAGGTCAGCCGGTCGGCGAGTTGCTTCGGGTGACTGAGCGGCACCGAGTGAGAACCGTCGATCTCATCCGGGGTGGCGCCGAGCCGGTCGGCGGCCACCCGGCGTTGGAAGTCCGCCGGGAAGAACCGGTCCTCGCGGGCGATGAGCACCGTCGTCGGCACGTCCGGCCAGGCGTCCAGAGGCCACGGCTCGTTCCCTTCCGCACTGACCTGGTCCCGGCCATGCGCCGCTGCCTCCGCAACGATCTCGGCCGGCACACCGTTGTAGAACTGCTGCTCCTCGCTGAGCCCTTCCACGCCGCGGTAACCGGTGTTGCCCCACCAGTCCCCGGGCCTTTCACCGGGCTTCGGGACCATCGGAGTCAGCAGGACGATCAGCCGCACCGGCAGCCTGTCGGCGATCAGCGGCGCGGTGAACGCACCATACGAATGTCCGACGACCACAAGGTCGCTCCGGTCGCCGATCGCGTCGACGACCGTTTCGCGGAACTCGGCGAACCCCGCCGATCTGTCCTCGATCGGCAGCTCCGGAACCACGACGTCGTGGCCGCGGTCGGCCAGCTCGGGGACCAGGAGATGCCAGTCCCAAGCGCTGCCCCCGCCGCCGTGGATCAGAACGAAAGTCGCCATGACCGCAAGCCTCACAGCTGGGTACGACAGCCAGCCACACGGGCCGCTTCGCCGCATCGCCAAACAGTCAAGCCTGACTTTTTCCGAGTCGTGGCTTCGCGATGTTCTCAATCCAGACGCATAGATCTAGCTGTTCGTCGATGGCTGGACTAACGTGCGGCCTCACCAGATCAAGGAGGCGCGCCGTGACTCAACCTCCCGACCCATCCGAGACAATCGCCCAGGTCGAACGGTTCGGCTACCGACAGGAACTGAGCCGGACCCTCAGCTTCACCGACCTGCTCATCTACGGGCTGATCTTCATGGTGCCGATCGCCCCCTTCGGCATCTTCGGCAGCGTGTACGCCGGCTCCGGCGGCATGGTCGCGCTGGCCTACATCATCGGCATGGTGGCGATGATGTTCACCGCCCTGTCGTACGCGCAGATGGTCCGCGCGTTCCCCATGGCCGGCTCCGTCTACAGCTACACCGGTCGCGGCATCGCACCGCCAGTCGGCTTCCTCGCCGGCTGGGTGATCCTGCTCGACTATGTCCTCGTGCCCGGTCTGCTCTACCTGGTGGCCAGCGTGGCCATGCACTCCCTCGTGCCCGGGGTGCCGGTGTGGGCGTGGCTGGCGGCCTTCGTCGTGCTCAACACCGTCGTCAACTACTTCGGCATCCGGATGACCGCCCGCGTCAACCGGGTGATGCTCGTCGCCGAATTGGTCATCCTCGCGATCTTCCTGGTCGTCGGCGTGGTCGCGCTGGCGCAGGGCAAGGGCGAGGGCGTCTCGCTCGGGCCGCTGTTCAACGCGGACACCTTCTCTTGGCCGCTGGTCTTCGGCGCGGTGTCGATCGCCGTACTCTCCTTCCTCGGCTTCGACGGGATCTCCATGCTGGCCGAGGAGAGCCGCGAGGAGGCCCGGCAGATCGGCCGGGCGATGGTCGCGGCGCTGCTGCTGGCCGGCGTCCTGTTCGTCGTGCAGACGTGGGTCGCGGCCCTGCTGGTGCCGGACGCGGCCGGCCTCCTCGACAACGGCGACCCCGAGGGAACCGCGTTCTACGACGCGGCCCGGGTGGCCGGCGGGGGTTGGCTGGCCGGGCTGACGGCCCTGGCCACCGCGATCGCCTGGGGCTTCGCCAACTCCCTGGTCGCCCAGGCCGCGACCTCCCGCCTGCTGTACGCGATGGCCCGCGACCGGCAGATGCCGCGCTTCCTGGCCCGGATCAACCCGAAACACAAGGTGCCGGCCAACGCCACCCTGCTGGTCGCCGCGATCTCCCTAGCGCTCGGCCTCTACATGGCCAGCCGGGACGACGGCATCTCACTGCTGTCCACACTGGTCAACTTCGGTGCCATGACGGCGTTCCTGGCGCTGCACGTCTCCGTGGTGACCCACTACGTCGTGCGTAACGGCAGCCGGGACTGGTTGCGGCATCTGGTGGTGCCGGTGATCGGATTCCTGATCCTTCTGTACGTCGTGATCAACGCCAAGGTCGCCGCCCAGGTGCTCGGCTTCGTCTGGCTGGGCGTCGGGCTGCTGGTCCTGCTGGCCTTCTACCTGACGGGCCGGCGTCCCGAGCTGGCCGCGCTCGTCGACGTCGCCCACGACAACACCGATGAGCCGGTGAAGGAGCCGCAGTGAACATGGACGTCGTGAAGTACCGGCCGGAGCCGGACGAACTCGCCTACACCTTCGGCGGGCGCGAGGCGGTGCTCCGGGTACGTCCGGGCACCATCCTCGAGCTCTACACCGAGGACTGCTTCGGCGGTCGGGTCCGGAGCACCGACGACCTGCCGTCGCAGGTCTGCCAGTTCCCGTACCTCAACCCCGTGACGGGGCCGATCCACATCGAGGGCGCCGAGCCCGGGGACACCCTCGCCGTGCACTTCATCTCCATCGAGCCGGCCCGGGACTGGGCCGTGTCCACCACCTTTCCGCATTTCGGCGCGCTCACCGGCACCCACACCACGGCGACCCTGCAACCCCCACTGGACGAGGTGGTCTGGCGGTACGACGTCGACGTCGCCGCGGGCACGGCGACGTACCGGGCACGCCGGAACGACTACACCGTGGCGCTGCCGCTGGATCCGATGCACGGCACCGCGGGGGTGGCGCCGGGTGCGTTCGAGGCGCGGATGACGATCACCCCGGACGCGCACGGCGGCAACATGGACACCCCGGAGCTGCGGGCCGGAGTCACCGCGTACTTCGGCGTGAACGTGTCGGGAGCGCTCTTCGCCCTCGGCGACGGGCACTGCCGGCAGGGTCATGGCGAGGTCTGCGGCACCGGCATCGAGGCGGCCATGAACACCACGGTCGTGGTGGACGTCGTCAAGGGGGTGGGCAGCCCGTGGCCGCGGCTCGAGTCGGACGACTCGCTGATGTCCACTGGCTCGGCCCGCCCGCTGGAGGACGCCTACCGGATCAGTCAGCACGACCTGGTCACCTGGACCGCCGAGCTGGTCGGGCTGGACCAGCTCGACGCGTACCAACTGGTCAGCCAGGCCGGTGAGGCTCCGGTCGGCAACGTGTGCGACACGAACTACACGATGGTGGCGAAGGTGGACAAGCGCTACCTGGGCGGGGTCGGCGGGTACGACGCGATGCACGCCCGGCTGCGTGAGGCGGCCCGCCACTATCTGACCCACCGCTGACCGGGCAGGGCCGGCCGGGTCGCCCCGGCCGGTCCGCCGAACGGTATATGTGCTCGATCATTCGATGGGGCCGACCGCGCTACTGTCAGGCGCGTATCTGGCGGTAGTGTCCCCGGGTCAACTCATACGCCGAATGCGGTATCTGGCAGCTGCGGCCACCAGAGCGAGCACGACCGGAACGACGATGGCAACCGGCAGCGAGCCCGCTGCGGTCAGGGTCCGCTTTCCGGCCACCGTCACGTGTAGCGGCTGGCTCACCACCAGCGGGCCCGTACCCGCAGTGGAGTCGCCGCCGGGCATGAGCACGACGTAGACGTCGAAACTGCCGGTGTTGACGGCCTGGAACTGCCAGGACAGTGACGTGCTGCTGCCCGGCGCCACCGGCGGAACTTCCCGGGTCACGTCCGCCGACCAGTCCTCGAGGTCGACGTAGACGCCGTCCAGGCTCGCGACGTTGAGGTGGGCCACCAGCCGGTCCGTCGGCGCGTCAGCCGAATTGAGCACGCGGGACTCGATCGTCAACCGCTCACCAACGACCGTGTTGACTCGGCTCTGCTCCAAAACGACCTCGACGACGCCCGGCAGTGGCGGCGGAGCGGCCGCCGCCGAAGCGGTCAGGCCGACGGGAGCCGTCAGCGCCAACAACAGCCCGGCGAGGGCCAGCCCGGTCTTCATGTTCCGCTCACCCCTCCATGCAGCCTGACGATCCGGGTGCCGGCGGCAACCAGGATGCCGCCGGCCAGTACCGCGGTGAGTAGCGGAGAGATCAGGTAGGACAGGTCCCGCGTCCAGCTGTGCCCGTTGACGAGCACAGCCGTCAGGTAGTGCAGCGCCGCGCCGACCGGATTGAGTCGGACGAGAAGATCACCGAACCAGCCCTTCGGCGCGCCGCCGGGCAACTGGGTCGGTGCGAAGAGCGCCAACAGCAGGAACAGGCTCACCGCGAGGCTGACTTTGTTGGAACTCGACACGGCGCTGATCAGCAGACCGAGCGCGGCGAGCGCGACCGCCAGCAGCGTGCCGACGAGCAGGCCCAGCAGCAGCGCCTGCCCGACGATGGACACTCCGCGCCCGAGCACCCACAGATACGGCACGCTCACAACGAACGCCGCGAGCCAGAGCGACAAGGCTGCGGCCATCTTCCCCAGCACGATCGCCCGGCGGGAGACGGGTGCGAGCAGCAGGCTCTCCAACGTGCCCCGTTCCCGCTCCCCGCTGATCGCGTCGGCGCTGACCACCAGCGTGACGAGGACGCCGACCGCCACCGCAACCTGCAGGGTGAGGTTCACCGCCTCCCGCTGCTCGAGGAAGTTGAGCACCTGACTGGTACCGGCAAGGTAGGTCATGACGCTCAGGACGACGCTGAACGCGAAGACCAACACCGGGCCGCGCCCGCTCACCCACAGATCACGGCACTCTTGTTCGGCGACGACCCGCCAACCCGGGCCATCGCCGTTAACCCCGCCCGCGCCGGGTTCGACGTTGCGGACCCGCCTCGGCAGACCCGTCGTCATCGGACACCCTCCGCGGTCATAGCTAAAAACGCGTCGCTGAGCCGCGCGCCTTCGACCTCAAAGGACAGAACCGGCACGTCGGCGCTCAGCACCGCCCACAGCGGTCCATTCATGCCCGGATCCGGGCCGGCCTGCGTGACGACCGACCGGTCGTCCACGGAAAACTTGAGGACGTCGGGACGGTCATCGGCCGGCTCCATCGCCAGGCCGGCAACCGCCGCGAGGGCGTCCCGGGCCCGACCGACCAACTCGATCGGTACGCGCATCTGCGCGTACCGCTGGGTGGGGACAGCGCGGGTGACCTCGGCGAAGGTGCCGGAGACGAGGACCTTTCCCTTGTGAAGGATCAGCACGCTCGTGCAGATCTCCTCGACGTCCGGAAGGGTGTGGGTGCTGAGGATGACCGTCGATCCCCTGACCACCGCGATCTCGCGGACGATCGCCAGCATCTGACGTTGCCCGGCGGGGTCGAGCCCGAGCGTCGGCTCGTCGAGGAACACGACAGCGGGATCGTTGACCAGCGCCCGTGCGATACCCAGCCGCTGCCGCATGCCGCGGCTGTACGTGGAGATCCGCGACGCGCCACGCTCGGCCAGGCCCACCTCCGCCAGTAGCCGCTCGGCGACCCGCGCGGCGTCCGGACGGGCGTTGCCGAACAGCCGCGCGTGGTAGCGCAGGTACTCCTCGCCCGTCTGGTGTCCGGGGTAGCCGCTGCTCTCCGGCAGCACGCCGATCCGCCGTCGAATCTCGGCCGGCCGGGTGTAGGAAACACCGGCCACCGAGAATTCCCCACTCGTTGGCGCGAGCACCGTGGTGAGTAGTCGGATGGTGGTCGTCTTGCCCGACCCGTTCGGACCGAGCAGCCCCACGACCTCGCCTTGTCGAGCCGTGAAGCTCAACCCGTCCACCGCCGTACGGTCCCCGAACCGCTTGGTGAGCCGCACCGCCTCGAGCTGCACGCTGGACATGAGCGTCCCCCTCTCTCGCCGTGTGCGAGGTGGCGGCGCGCCACCCGCGGTCCGTCGACCAGGACATCGAGGCGACTGTATGGCGGGTTGGCTGAAGACCGGCTGAACGCGGACGGAGCCGCAGGTCTGCGTCGGCGGCTTCAGCGGGCAGTAAGCCGGCGAGTGGCACACTGGGGGAGTGCGCATCCTCGTGGTCGAGGACGACAAGCACCTCGCCCGGTCAATCAAGCGTGGACTGGAGGCCGAGGGGTTCGCTGCTGAGGTCGCACTCGACGGCATCGACGGCCTCTGGCGGGCCACGGACGGCGACTTCGACGTCATCGTTCTCGACATCATGCTGCCCGGCAAGAACGGCTTCCAGGTGTGCGCCGAGTTGCGTGACGCCGGCAACTGGACCCCGATTCTCATGCTCACGGCCAAGGACGGCGAGCTCGACGAGGCGGAAGCTCTCGATACCGGCGCCGATGACTACCTGTCCAAGCCGTTCTCCTATGTCGTCCTGGTCGCCAGAATTCGGGCGCTGCTGCGCCGAGGCTCGCGGGAGCGCCCGGCCACGCTGAATGTCGGCGACCTGCGGCTCGACCCCGCCGCCCACAGGGTCTGGCGGGGGGAAACGGAGGTCTCACTCACTCCGCGCCAGTTCGCCCTGCTCGAGTTCCTCATGCGGCGCTCGGGCGAAGTGCTTTCCAAAGGCACCATCCTCGACCACGTCTGGGACTTCGCGTTCGACGGCGACCCCAACATCGTCGAGGTCTACGTCCGGCATCTGCGCAGGAAGATCGACGAGCCGTTCGGTCGATCCGCGATCCAGACCGTCCGTCTCGTCGGCTACCGGCTGGACCCCGATGGCGGCTGAAGACCCCCGGCCTCGGGCACGCCTCACGACGGTGCGCGCCCGCACCACCGTGGCCGCCACCATCGTCGTCGGTGTCGCCCTCGTGGTCACCGCCGTGGGCCTGGTGGTGTTTCTCCGTCGTTCCCTGGTCGAACGCGTCGACGACATGGCGAGGGTACGTGCGCACGACGTCGCCACCCTGGCCCGCCAGGGCACACTCCCCACGGAGCTGGCCGTCGAGAGTGACGACGGGAGCATCGCCCAGGTCGTGGACGGCGCCGGCCGCGTGGTGGCCGCCACCGCCGGACTGCCGCGTGATCAGTCTCTCGCCCGGTTCGGCTCTCCCGGGGCGGGGTCCGAGGTGCGCTCAGTGGACGGTCTTCCGTTCGGCGAGGCCGGCAGCTACCGGGTCATCGCGCTGTCCACGGCTACGCCCGAGGGACCGGTCACCGTCTACGTTGCGGCAAGTCTCTCCCCGGTCGATGACGTCGTCGACGTCCTCCAGGGCGCTCTTGCCACCGGTGCTCCGCTGCTGCTGGCACTCGTCGCCGTCACGACCTGGACGGTCGCGGGTCGCACCCTGCGGCCGGTGGACGCTATCCGGGCCGAGGTCGCCGACATCTCCGAACGATCCCTCGACCGGCGCGTGTCCGTGCCGGCCACGGGCGACGAGATCAGTCGGCTGGCGGGCACGATGAACATGATGCTCGACCGGTTGAATGCCGCCGCCGAGCGTCAACGTCGCTTCGTGGCGGACGCCTCGCACGAGTTGCAGACCCCGCTCGCCGCGGCGCGCACCGACCTGGAGGTCGCGCTCGCGCACCCCGACAGCACCAATTGGAACGACACGGCAGCCGACCTGCTCGCGGCGAATCGCCGGATGGAGCGCCTGGTCCGGGACTTGCTTTTCCTCGCCCGGGTGGACGCCGGCGCCCCTCGCGCGGCGACCCGTCCGGTGGACCTTGACGACATCGTCCTGTCCGAAGCGGCCCGGATCCGTGGTGGCGGCCACCTGCGGGTCGACACCGGCGCGGTCTCGGCGGCTGCCGTCGACGGCCGTCGCGACGACCTGACCAGGGCCGTACGCAACCTGTTCGACAACGCCGAGCACTACGCCTCGTCCTCGGTCAGCATCGCGCTCGGCAGCGACGACCGCCGGGTGACGTTGATCGTCCACGACGACGGGCCGGGGATTGCGTGCGCGGACCGGAAGCGCGTCTTCGAGCGATTCACGCGCCTCGACGATGACCGGAGCCGGCGCACGGGCGGCACCGGTCTCGGTCTGGCCATCGCGAAAGAGATCATCGACGCACACGGAGGGTCGATAGACGTCGAGGACGCACCTCGGGGTGCCCGGTTCGTCATCTGCCTACCTGCGCGCTGACCGAGACCTCGCTCGGGAAGATCCGACGACTCCTCACTAAATTGCGAGGCTGTGCGGAGCCCCTACAGGCATTTGCGGAAATCCCCAGCGATCCGGCGAGCCTCTTGACCAGCCAATCAGCCGAGTTGCAACATAGTATTACAAAGTAGAATTAAACTTGACGGTCCTGCGTAGATCGTATTACAGCCGAGTTTACACACGTTCAGGCGTTGACTCCGCTAACCAGATGCGGCTAGTGCCGGCGGAATACGGGAAGTGGCAATCGGCCGATCAACCTGATCATCACGAGCGTCCATGGCGCTGTTCCGTGACCCTGCGCAGCGAGGCGGAGGAGGTTTGACGCAGCAGGGGGGTGTGGGGTTGTGGAGTTCCGGCTTCTGGGGGCAGTGGAGGCATGGGCGGGGGATCGGCAAGTCGATGTCGGGCCACGCCAACAGCGGCTTGTGCTGGCGATCCTCGCGTTGAACGTGAATCAGTTTGTGCCGCTCGACCGCCTCGTGGATCTGACATGGCCTGAATCGCCGCCACCGACCGCACGTCATGCCATCCACGTCCGCGTCTCGCAACTGCGCACCGTCCTGGCCATGGCCGGTGCGGACCGTGAAGGCGTGAAGATCACCACGCGCGGCCCGACGTATCTTCTGCGGGCCGACCCGATGAGCGTGGACGCCCACCGCTTTCGCGCCCTCCTTGCCGGGGCTCGTCTTGAGACGGACGACCTGGAGAAGACGGCGATGTTGCGGCGCGCGCTCGACCTGTGGCACGGACCTCCGCTGGCCGACGTGGCGACCCCGCGAGTCGAAGACCTGTGCCGGGGACTGGAGGAGGCGAGGTTGACGGCTGTGGAGGAGTGGCTGGACGCGCAGTTGCGGCTCGGCCGGCACGAGGCCGTACTGGACGAACTCGCCGAGTACGCCGGGCAGTATCCGTACCGCCAACGATTGCTCGCGCAGCTCATGCTGGCCCTGTACCGCGCCGGCCGCGCCGCCGACGCGCTCGTCACCTACCGGTTGACGCGGAGTCGGCTGGTCGACGAGCTCGGACTGGACACATCGCCGCAGCTGCAGCAGCTGGAGAGGGCGATCCTTCGCGGCGATCCTGCACTTGACCTGCCGTGACCGCAGCGGCCCGGCGGACCCGTCGGCAACCACGGCGATTCGTCGTAGCTGGGCCGAAAGTCCGCCGGGCCGGTCAGGCATCAGACCTTCCGGGCCGCAGGGCCGTGGGCCATACCCGCCCCGCAAGCGGCCGGCGCGTGGACGAATCCTTGGGTCGGCCGAAACGCAGATAGAGCGACGGGAGGACAAACAGGTTCAGCAGAGTCGAGGTGAACAGGCCACCCAGAATCACCACCGCCATCGGGTGTTCTATCTCGTGGCCGGGCAGGCTGCCCTCGATGGCCAGGGGAACCAGGGCGAGCCCGGTCGCCAACGACGTCATGAGGATCGGCGAGAATCGCTCCTTCGCACCAAGGAGGACGAGGTTTCGACCGAAGCTTTCCCCTTCCTCCCGCTCGAGATGCTGGAAATGGTTGATCATGAGAATACCGTTGCGCGCGGCGATGCCCAGCACGGTGAAGAATCCCACGAGCGAGCCGAGAGAGAGGATGCCGCCACCGACGTATGCCGCGAGGACCCCGCCCACCAGGGCCATGGGCAGCGTGAGGAGGACGAGGAACGCCAGCCGCCAGCTGTTGAAGGCTGTCGTCAGCAGGAAGAGAATCCCGATCACCGCGACGCCGGCGAAGAGCCGCAGCCGGTCCTGGGCGCTCGTCGCCTCCTTGTACTCACCGAGCAGTTGTGGGTGGTAGCCGGGCGGGAAGTCCACCGTCGCCAGGCGACGCTCAACCTCGGCCGCGACGTCACTCAGGGCCTTACCTGCGGCCACATTGGCACCCACATTGATGTACCGCGAGCCGTTCTCCCGCAGGACCTGGTTGGGCGTGGGCACCATCTTGACCTCGGCAAGCTCACCCACGGGGACCTTGCGCCCGTCCGCCGCGTCCATCAGGAGGTTACGGACGCTCTCGATGCTGTACCGGGCACTCGGCACGCTCCACACGTGCACCTCGGTGTTCTTGCCGTTTCGCCAGATATCGCCAGCCTCCTCGCTAGCGATGAACGTGGCCGCCGTTCGGCGTACGTCGCCGGGCTTGATCCCGTACCGGGCCGCCTTGGCCAGGTCGACCTGGACGTCGACCTGCGGAACGGTGGTCTGCAGCGTCACGTGTTCGTCGATGATGCCGTCGATCCCGGCGACGAGGTCCTTGACCTCGTTGGCCTTGTCGCGGAGCACGTCGAGGTCGTCGCCGACGATGCGAACGATGATGGCGTCGCTGGAGCCGGTGAGCACCTCCTTCGTGCGCTCCTTCAGATAGGTCTGCACATCGCGCTGCAGGCCGGGATAGCCGTCGACCACCTTCTGCACGGCGTCATGAGTCTTGTCGTAGTCGACCTTCGGGTCGATGCTGATCCAGTTCTCGGTGAAGTTCATGCCGACGACCTCGTCGGCCAACGTGCCCTGCCCGATGTGGGCGCCGAAGTTCCGGACCCCGGGGATCGCCCGCAGTTCCCTGCTGACCTGTTCGGTGATGCGGACACTCTCCTCGCGTGAGGTACCGGGCTGGGTCACCCAGTGCATCAGGAAGTCCCGCTCCTTGAACGCGGGGAACAGGTTCTGCCCCAGCATCGGTACCACCATGACGCCGCCCGCCAGGACGAGCACGACGGTCGCGTAGGCGACGGCGGGACGCGGGATGATGCGTGCCAGCCACGCGGTGTAGCCGCGCTGGAGCCAGCGCACCAGCGGTGACTCCCGCCGCTCGATCGGTGACCGTGCCAGCAGCATCAGGGCGAGCGCCGGGATCACCGTCAGGGCCACCAGCAGCGAGGCCAGGATGGCCAACCCGTAGGCGAACGCCATCGGCCGGAAGAACGAGCCGGTGAGCCCGGTGAGCAGGAAGATCGGGACCGTGCTGACCAGGATGATCATCGTGGCCTGGACGATGGGACCACGGACCTCCACCGACGCGTCGAGGACGATGGCGGCGGTCGACTTCGTGCTGCCCGCCCGTCGATGTTGCCGGATGCGGCGGACGATGTTCTCAACGTCGATGATGGCGTCGTCGACGAGCACGCCGAGGGCGATCACGAGCCCGGCCAGGATCATGGTATTTATCGTGGCCCCGGTCCAGTGCAGGACGAGTCCCGCCGCGACGAGGGAGAGCGGGATCGAAATGGCGCTGATCAGCGCGACCCGCCACTCGAAGAGGAAGAGCACCAGGATCAGGACCACCAGAATGAATCCGATGACCATCGCACGACCGAGATTCTCGACCGAGGTCTCGATGAAGGTCGCCGGCCGGAAGATCTCGGTATCGACGTCGAGGCCCTGCATGCCCGGCGCCATCTCCTTCAGTGCGGCCTCGACCCCGCGGGTCACCTCGAGGGTGTTGCCCCAGGGCAGCTTCTCGACGATGAGCATGAGGCCGGGGCCGTCGTTGATGACCGCGTCCCCGGTGAGCAGGGACGGCGGCATGATGTCGTCGGTGATGTAGGCGACGTCCTTCAGGTAGACCGGCTTGGCGCCCTTCGGCACCTCGATGGGGATCTCGGCCAGCTGCTGCCCGGTCAGCGCGGGCAGTTGGTGCTGCACCTGGAGCCGCTGGTTGGCGGTGTCGACCCACCCGCCAGTGCCGATCTCGAACCCGCCGTTGAACTTCAGCTGACCCACGTCGACCGCGTCTCCGGCGGCCTCCATGACCTGGGCCAGCGTGACGTTGTGCTGCTTCATGAGCTCGGGATCGACGAGGGCCTGCTTGACGTGCCACCGATCGCCCCAGATCGCCACGTTCGCCACCCCGGGCACCCGCATCAGGCGGGGCCGAACCGTCCAATAGGCCTGCAGCGCCATCTCGACGTGAGCCGCATCCGACTTGTCCGCCTGGGATATTCCGATCTTCATCACCCGACTGGTTGACGACAGCGGTTGGATCATGAAGGGGGAGTTGGCCCAGCGCGGCAGTCTGGGAGTGATGGCGGTGAGGCGCTCCTGAATCAGCAGACGGGCCGCCATCAGGTCGGTCCCCGGCTTGAAGATCACGAGAATCGAGGAGAGCTGGGAGACCGACTTGGAGCGCATCACGTCCAGGCCCTCGATCCCGGTGAGCCCCTGCTCCAGCGGGACGGAGACAAGCTCCTCGACGTCCTGTGCGGACAGGCCGATGCAGATCGTCTGAATCTCCACCCGGGGCGGCGCGAACTCAGGGAACGCGTCGACGGGCATGTCGCGGATCTGCAGGACGCCGAAGAACATCAGCATGGAGGCCCCGACAACCACGAGGAACCGGAGCTTCAGACTGGTTCCAATGATCCAACGCATCATGGTGGGGGGTCCCTACCCTCGTAGCGACTGGATGGACTACTTGCCGACCCCGAGCTCGGCGCCCCAGAGTTCGATCACGCCTGTCGTCACGATCGAGGTCCCCGCCGGCGGCGCCTGCGCAAGGAACGCGTCGGTCCCGCGCGCCCCGCCCACGCTCGCCACCACGACCTTCTCCCGGACGTAGGTCAACGGCTGTGGAACGGTATAGACCCAGGCCAGGCCTGTCGGGTCGTAGAGCACTGCCGAGTACGGCACCACGGTCGCCGGCGGGCCCGGCGAGGGGGTCGGCCCGACCGGCGGCGCGGTCTGCGCGGCGCCGATCGTGACCGTCGCGATGCCCACCCGTCGCGCCGCCTGCTCGGTCAGCGTCACCTTCTTGACGTCCTTGCCCGGCATCGCCTCGACACTGGCCGGGCTCTCCTTGTGGCCACCCGAGGTGTCCGAGGCGGGCGTCGTGCAGGCCGCCAAGCCCAGCGTTATCAGGATCGCTGCCATCCACCGACCACGGTGTCGCATGTGGTCGCCTCCTCGTCTGTGCATGGGACTTGCCTTCTTCCGATCAGGCCGGAGCCGGGCTTGAAGGGGTTTTCTTGCCCGCCGCACCGGGTGCTGGCCTGGGCGCGGGTATCGATCCGGCCCGAGGCTCCGACCCGGTCACCGATGGCGACCGGACGGCGAACCGCAGATACAGCACGGGCAGGACGAGCAGGTTCAGTAGCGCGGTCGTGACCAGGCCACCAAGGATGATCAGGGCGAGCGGGCTCACGATCTCGAGGCCGGAGACGCTGCCGTAGATCACCATGGGAAGCAGAGCCAGCCCCGCCGCCAGGATGCCCGTCACGGCCGGGATGAACTGTTGCCGTGACCCGAGCTCGACCAGCTCGGCACCGGGCTTGTGGCCTTCCTCTTCCAGCCGCCGGTACCGCACGATCTGCAGCGTGCCGCCCCGAACGGCCATGGCCAGCACGGTGAGCAGCCCCAGCAGCGCGACCACCGAGACGGCCGACCGGTCGATGGCCGCCAGTAGCAGTCCGCCCGCCAGGGCCGTCGGCAGGAGCAGGAAGTACAGCGACGCCACCCGCCAGCTACCGAGGCCGGCCTGTAGCAGGAAGAAGATCAGGATCACGGCGCCGATCACGAAGGTCCAGACGTGGAAGTCGGAACTCGCCTGTGCCTGGGCCTCTCCGAGCACCTCCAGGTGGTGCTCGCGGGGGAAGGTCACCTGCGCGAGCCGGTCCTTGACCTCACTCGTGACGGCACCCAGACCACGTCCGCGCACGTTCGCGACGACGTCCATGCTGCGGGAGACCTGGTCGTGTGTGATGACCTCCGGCTTCGCCACGATCCTCACGTCGGCAACATCCGCCAGGCGCACCTGGGTCGGGCTGCCGCCCGGGCCTCCGACCGGCGCGTCGATCAGAAGGTTCTGGATGGTGGACATGTTCTGGCGCACCGCGGGGACGCCCCACACGACGACCTCGAACACCTTCTGGTCGTCGAAGAGATTGCCCGCGACCGTGGACGAGACGAGGGTCGCGGCCGCCCGGCGCACGTCGCCCGGCTTGAGGCCGTACTGCGCGGCCTTGGCGACGGAGACCTCGATCTCCACCGTGGGCGCGACCTCTGCGGTCCGTACCCGTGGCTCGGTGACGCCGTCGATGCCGGCGATGATGCCGAGGACCTCCTGGGCCTTCTCGTTGAGAACCGCATAGTCGTTGCCGTAGATGCGCACGATGAGGTCGTCCGTGGCACCGCGGGTCACCACCTCCCGGATCCGCTTGTCCGAGTAGGTGATCACGTCGCTCTGCACCCCGGGATAGCCATCCACGACCCGCTGCACGGCGGCCAGGGTTCGGCCGTAGTCGGCGGTCCCGTCGACGCTGAGCCACACCTCGCCCGAGTTCATGTTGACGACCTGGTCCGACGCCAGTGCCCGCCCGGTGTGGGCGCCGACGTTGCGTACTCCCTGGACGGCCCGCAGCTCGGCACTGAGCGCACCCGTGATCCGGTTCATCTCCGGCCGGGAGGTGCCGGGGGGCGCCTCCCAGGTGATCAGCAGGTCCCGCTCCTGAAGCGTCGGGGACAGCGGCCGCGAACCGAGGAGCGGCAGAGCGGCCAGTCCCACCACCATGAGTAGGCCGACCAGGGCATAGGACCATACGGGCCGGCGGAGCAGCCGAGGCAGCAGCGCGCCGTACGCCCGATCCAACGCTCGGGCGAGCGGCGACTGGCCGTGCTGCAGCGACGACCGGGAGAGTAGGAGCGTGGCCAGCACGGGGGCCAGCGTCAGCGCGACCACCAGGGAGACCGCCGTGGCGGCCAGGAAGCCCTGGGCGACCGGGGTGAGGAACGCCCCACGCACTCCGTCGAGGATGAAGAGGGGCACCACCGAGACCGCGGCGATCAGGGCTGCGACGAAGAGCGGGCCGCGCATCTCGAGGATGGCCGTACGGATGGTGTCGGAAACCGACTCGTTGGACGCCTCCTCGCGGTGCTGCCGCAGCCGTCGCCGGATGTTGTCGACGCAGACGACGGCGTCGTCCACGACGATGGCGAGGGCCATCACCAGCCCTGCCAGGGACATCATGTTGAGGGTCACGCCGAACCAGGACAGGACGAGCACCGTCAGCGCCACGGAGGACGCGATGGTCAGCACGCTGACCAGCGCGGTGCGCCAGTTGAACAGGAAGGCGCCGAGCACCAGCAACAGGAGGAGGGCGCCGAGGATCAGCGTCGTGGTGAGGTGGTCGACCATCTTTTCGATGAAGGTGGCCGGTCGGTACACTGTCGTGTCGATCTCGACGCTCGGCATGGCGGGTCGCAGCTCGTCGAGTGCGGCCTCCACGTCCCGGGTCACGTCCGCCACGTTGGCGCCCGGGAATCGCTCCACCACGAGCATGAGGCTCGGGGTGTCCTTGACGACCGCGTCACCGATGAGCAGCTGGTGGTCCTCGACGATCTGGGTGACATCACCCAGCAGCACTCCGCGGTCCTCGGCGCCCTGAACGGTGACCTTGCCGAGATCCGCCGCAGTCTTGATCGGCTGGTTGTGCTGGATTTCGATCCGCTGGTTGGCGGTGTCGATGAAACCGCCCAGCCCGGGCGTAGACGCCTCCACAAAGGTGAGCGGTGAGACCCACAGCGCATTCGCCGACGTGCGCAGGACCTGGTCCAGCGTGACGCCGCTCTGCATCAGCTTGGAGGGATCGACCTGCACCTGTAGTTGCCGGTCGCGGAACCCCCAGATGGCCACGTTGGCCACGCCGGGGACGCTCAGCAGGCGGGGCACGATCGTCCAGCGCGACAGCAGCGACATGTCGATCAGTGAGCGATCCTGGGACGACAAACCGATCATCATGAGCCGACCGGTCGACGAGAGGGGCTGCACCACCAGCGGCGGCCTCGACGAGGCGGCCGGCAGCATGGCGACCATGGTCAGGCGCTCCTGCACGACCTGCCTGGCCCGGATAGGGTCCGTTCCGGGCTCGAACGTCATCTCCATCGACGACAATCCCGGTAGCGTGCGGGATTCGAGCTTGGCCAGCCACGGGATCCCGTTGAAGAACTCGTTCTCCATCGGGTTGGTGATCAGATTCTCCACCTCCTCGGCGGAGAGCCCAAGGGCCTCGACCTGCACGTCCACCCGCACCGGCCCGAACTCCGGCAGGGCCTCGACCGACGTGTTACGAAGCTGAACGAAGCCGACGGCCATCAGGGCCACGGCGATGGCGAGCACCAGCCGTTGATATTTGACGCTTGACCCGACGATCCACCGCATCATGGCCCGAGACCTCTCAGTTGGAGTTCACCGGTCTGCCGACCAGGGCCCAGATTGAGGCCGTCCGCTCACGCGTCGCTCACAGTGGGCTCACAGCCGGCTTACAGCGGGCGCATCCTCAGGTGGACAGACTGCAGAGCTCGATGGCTTATCGAGCCTTGACCGGTCCGGCGCACGTCCCGGCTCGCACCAGGCCCGCCGACCGCCGATGAATCGTGAGCTGCCGGCCGCCGTCCGTATCATCTCGGCATGGTGCTGAACCTGGAGCCACGGATCAGCCGGCGGGCGGTGCTCCTGGCCGCGGGAGGGATGCTCGTCGGTTGCTCCGGGCAGCCCGAGGCTGACAAGGTCCACCTGCGACTGGCGACCGGGCCGGCGGGGGCGGTGTACCGGCGCATCGGCGGAGCGCTGGCCGAACACATCTCCGAGCAGGTGCCTGGCGCCACGGTGACCACCGTGCCGAGCGGAGCGTCCACCGACAACATCCGGATGCTGCGGGCCGGCGAGGCGCACCTCGGACTGAGTAGCCTGGATGCGCTGATCACGACCGACGGCAGCGCGCCCGAGGGGCTCTCAGCGGTGTGCCGGCTCTACGACAGTCATCTGCATCTCGTGGTCATGGCCGGTTCGGCGATCGGTGGGTTCCGGGACCTTGAGGGCAAGCGCATCTCCCTCGGTGCCCGCAATTCGGGCACCGAGTTCACGTCGCTGCGGGTGCTGAAGCTCGGCCCGGTGAACACCGACGCTCGGTACCTCAGCCAGGCCGAATCGGCGGCGGCGCTGCGTGACGGCACGATCGACGCGATGTTCTCCCTGACCGGCGTCCCGACGCCCGCCATCACCGAGCTGGCGCAGCGGCACCCGATCCGGCTGATCCCGTTGGACGCCCAGGCGGACGCGCTCTTCACCGCGTACCCCGGTCCCTACGCTCCCGCCATGATCCACGCGACCGCCTACGCCGGCGTCCCGGCCACCCGCACCGTCGCCGTGCCGAACGTGCTGCTCGCGCGCAACGACCTGCCCGACGACCTGGTCTACGCCATCACCGACACGATCTTCACGCACACCGGCACGATCACTTCCGCCAGCCGCGGCGACGCCGCGGCCGTTCCCGAAGCGTGGCAGATCAACGTACGCACCGGGATCTCCACCGGGTCGGTTCCGCTCCATCCGGGAGCGGCGGCCTGGTTCCGCGACCGCAAGCGCTGACCAGGGACAGCGACAGGCCGGCGACGGGACCGGGTCCTCAGACCGGCGACGGAGCCGGGGCGCCGGGCGACGATGCCACCTGCGGAACGACCGGTAACGCAACCACTGCGGCGAGCCCGTGCCCGGACCCGTCCGGACGCGGCAGGCCCTCCTCCAGCCGCAGCTCACCCCCGGCCGCCCCGACCAGGTCGGCGCAGATCGCCAGCCCCAGGCCGGTCCCGGTCACGTTCTGGTGCCGCGGCGACCGCCAGAACCGTTGTAGCGCCTGGGCCCGCTCGGAAACGTCGATCCCCTGCCCGTCGTCACGGACAGCGATGGTGACCACCCCCGCGGCCGCGGAGCCAGCGCGGTTCCCGGCGCCGGCACCACCGGGAACTACGCGGGCGGTCACCTCCACCGCCTGCGCGCCCGACAGCCGTAACGCGTTGCTGATCAGCTCGTCCAGGATGCTGCCCAGTCCGCCCGGCGGTTCCAGCAGCCGCAACCCCGGCGGCACGTCGACCGCCAGCGTCTGCCCCGCCGTCGCCGTCAACGCCCGCCACCGGACCACCCGGGTCGCCAGCACGTCGTCGAGGTCCACCGGCGACGCGGTCCGCATGCTCTCCATCCGGGCACTCGCCTGCAGCGCGTTCAGCATCCGCTGCATCGCCTTCAGCTCGTCCACGGCCACGTCGTACACCTGCCGCCCGTTGCCGTCCGGCCGCAGGTGCGGCGCGAGGCTCTCCACCGCGAGCCGGAGGCTGGTCAACGGGTTGCGCAACTGATGCGAGGCGTCGGACACGAACGCCCGCTGCCGCTGCACGGCGTTCTCGACGGCGTCCATCATGGTGTTGAACGATTCCGCCAGTCGCCGCAGCTCGATCGGGCCGGCCTCGGCGTCGGCGCGGATCGTCAGGTCGCCCTCGGAGATCCGCGAGGTCGCCGCGTCCAGCTTCCGCACCGGCCGCAGCACCCACGCCGATACCGGCCACGCCACGGCCGCCAATGCGATCAACGGCAGCAGCCCGAGCCCCGCGAGCCGAGCCCAGCGTACGAGGATGCTCTCACGCGTCTTCGACAGGTCGGAGATCGTTACGACGGCGCCGACGACCTCACTGTCCCGACCCACCGGCTCGGCCACCACGAGTGCGGAGTCGTCCCACGGCGCCCATTCCCAGGACGGTTCGGATCGCGCTCCGGCCAGCGCCGCGGTCACGATCCGGGGCAACGTCGGCTCGGCCCGCGCCGCCTCCTGGTACGCGCCGGCCGGTCCGAGCAACACCTCGCCGGAGGTGTCGACCAGCGCGACCGGGATGCCGTAGAGCTCGTGATAGCGCGTCAGCTCCTGCTGCAGCGCCTCGGTCCGCCCGGTCGACAGCGCGGTCTCGGCCAGCGAGGCGAACCGGCCGACGTCGTTGAGCCGGTTGACGTACGTTTCCTGCATCTCCCGCTCGGCAACCGTGACGCTGAGCGGCACCCCGAGCGCCGCGACGAGCAGCACCGCGAGGGGAACCAGGACGACGAGCAGGCGGCGGCGCACGGTGCGTCAGCCGATCAGCTCCGGCTGGTCGGCCAGGAGCCGATAGCCGACGCCGTGGATCGTGCGGATGACCACGTCCGGCCCCAGCTTGTGCCGTAACGCAGCGATGTGGGTGTCCAGGGTGCGACTCGACGACTCCCAGGTCGCGCCCCAGATCTGGTCGAGGATGACGTCGCGGCTGACCACGTTGGGCGCCCGGCGGGCAAGCAGCAGGAGCAGCTCGAACTCCTTGCGGGTCAACGGCACGGGCGTGCCGTCGACGGTGACCTCGCGGGTGCCGACACCGATCCGCATCGGGCCGAGCAGGAGCGGCTCGCCCGAATGGCTCAGGGCACGAGCCGCCCGGGTACGGCGCAGGACGGCGTCGATCCGGGCGAGCAACTCCGGGATGCCGAACGGCTTGACGATGTAGTCGTCAGCGCCGGCACGCAGGCCACGGACCCGCTCGTGCTCCTCGGACCGCGCAGTGACCGCGATGACGGCGGTCTCCGGGTGGTCACGCAGCTTCCGGATCACGTCGAGTCCGTCGCCGTCGGGCAGACCCAGGTCGACGAGGACCACGTCGGACGGCGCGGCACGCACGGCCTCCGCGGCTGTGGCGATGCGGTGGACCTCGAAGCCCGCCTGGGTCAGGACGGTCACCAGACCCAGCGCCACGCGGTCGTCATCCTCGATGACGGTTATCCGCATACCGGCGGATTGTACGGCCCGGACCGGCCCTCGTGTCAGCCCTCGAGTTCTTGGGATTCCTCTGACACCATCCGCGTCCCGGCCAGTCGAGACTGGGGGCCACTCACTCACCGACAGATGTGCATGCGCTGATGGGGAGGCCGCTGTGAGAGAGACCAGAAGGTACCGGGCCGCCGCGCGGATGACCGCCGCGATCGGCGTCGTCTCGCTCGTCGCCGCGTGTTCCGGCAACGGAGGCGCCAACGGCGGAGGCGATGCCGCAAGCTACCCGGACCAGAACATCACGATCGTCGTGCCGTTCAGTGCGGGGGGCCCGACTGACACCGTCACCCGCATGATCGCCGAGCCGATGGCCGCCAAGCTCGGCGGCAAGATCGTCGTCCGGAACGTCGAGGGCGCCGGCGGCACGGTCGGCGCCGGCGAGGTCGCGCGGGCCGATCCGGACGGCTACACCGTGCTCATGCACCACATCGGCATGTCGACGGCGCCCGCCCTCTACAAGAACCTGGGCTACAAACCGCTCGAGGACTTCGAGATGGTCGGTCTCGTCACCGAGGTGCCGATGACCGTCGTCGCCCGCAAGGACTTCGCGCCCGCTACACTCCAGGACCTCGTGACCCACGTGAAGGCGAACGCCAACAAGGTCACCCTGGCCAACGCCGGCATCGGCGCCGCATCCCACCTGTGCGGCCTTCTGTTCCAGACCACCGCCGGCGTCAAGCTCCAAGAGGTCCCGTATCAGGGCACCGGCCCCGCGCTGACCGACCTCGTCGGCGGCCAGGTCGACTTCATGTGCGACCAGACGACCAACACCAGCGGCCAGATCGCCGCGGGAAAGGTGAAGGCGTACGCGGTCACCACGCCGGAGCGGGTGAAGAGCCTTCCCGACCTGCCCACCACGGCCGAGGCAGGGCTGCCCCAGCTTCAGGTCAGCGTGTGGCACGGTCTCTACGCCCCGGCCGGCACGCCGCAGGAGGTCGTCCAGAAGCTGTCCGAGGCGCTGAAGGTCGCACTGGCCGACCAAGGGGTCATCGACCAGATGGCCAAGCTCGGCACCGCGCCGGTCCCGGCCGAGGACGCGACCCCGCAGGCGCACCGGGCCAAGCTCGAGGAGCAGCTCGCCACCTGGGCGAAGATCATCGCTGACGCCGGGGTCAAGGTCTCCTGAGGTGGAGCGCCGTCGATCGTTCCCGGACGTCCTCGCCGGGGGAGTCTTCGTCCTGATCGGTGGTGCATTCGTGCTGGGGTCGCTCGGCTACGAGCTGGGCACCCCACTGCGGATGGGCCCGGGCGCCTTCCCCCTGCTGGTCGGCGCGGCCGTGGCCGTCCTGGGACTGGCGATCATCATCAAGGGACTCGTCGCCGGCGAGGTGGTCTCGTTCGGACCGATCCCGTGGCGTGCGGTCGCCGTCATCGTGCTCGCGGTCCTGTTCTTCGGATTCACCGTCCGGCGCCTCGGATTCGTACCGACGTCGGCGGTGACCGCCCTGCTCACCACGCTGGCCAGCTCACGCGTACGGCTGCGCACGGCCGTGGCCGTGGCCGCCGGCCTGACCGTGGCCAGCACGCTCATCTTCGTCGTCGGACTTCAGCTGCGGATCCCGCTATGGGGCCCGTGGCTGGGGTTCTGACGCGGGCATCCGGATTGAGGCATGGAACTTCTCGACAACCTCGCGCTCGGCTTCTCGACCGCTCTCCTGGTCCAGAACGTCCTCTACTGCTTCGTGGGAGTGCTGCTCGGGACCGCGGTCGGCGTGCTGCCCGGCATCGGGCCGACGGCGACGGTGGCGATGCTGCTGCCGATCACGTTCAGCTTCGAGCCGGTGACGGCGCTGATCATGCTGGCCGGCATCTACTACGGCGCGCAGTACGGCGGCTCGACGACCGCCATCCTGATCAACCTGCCCGGTGAGTCCTCGGCGGCGGTCACCGCGCTGGACGGGCACGAGATGGCCCGCCAGGGCCGAGCCGGCCCTGCCCTGGCAACCGCTGCGATCGGCTCCTTCATCGCCGGTACGGTGGCCACGGTCGTGCTGGCCGCCGCGGCCCCGCCGCTGGCCAGCATCGCGTTGAAGTTCGGCCCGGCCGACTACTTCTCGCTCGTGCTGCTCGGCCTGATCGTGTCGATCGCGCTGGCGCGTGGATCGGCGCTCAAGGCACTGGCGATGATCGCGCTCGGCGTGCTGCTCGGCACGGTCGGCCAGGACATCTACACCGGCACGCCCCGCTTCGTGTTCGACCAGCGCGAGCTGTACGGCGGCATCGACTTCGTGTCGGTCGCCGTCGGCCTGTTCGGGGTGGCCGAGATCCTGCGCAACCTGGAGAACGAGCAGACCAGTTCGGCGATCGTCAGCAAGGTGCGGAACCTCTGGCCGACCCGCGAGGACCGCCGCCGGATCGTCGGCCCGATCCTGCGGGGCACCGGTCTGGGCGCCGCGCTCGGCGTCCTGCCCGGCGGCGGCCACGTGCTGGCCTCGTTCACCTCGTACGCCGTGGAGAAGCGGGTCTCGAAGCGGCCGCAGGAGTTCGGGCGCGGTGCGATCGAGGGCGTCGCCGGCCCCGAGTCGGCGAACAACGCCGCCGCGCAGACGTCGTTCATCCCGCTGCTCACCCTGGGTCTGCCCGCCCACCCCGTCATGGCACTGATGATCGGCGCGTTCATCGTCCACGGCATCACCCCCGGCCCGAACGTCATCAACGACGAACCGGCGCTGTTCTGGGGCCTGATCGCGTCGATGTGGATCGGCAACGTGCTGCTCCTGCTGCTGAACCTGCCGCTGATCGGTATCTGGGTGCGCATGCTGCGCATCCCGTACCAGGTGCTGTTCCCGATGATCATCCTCTTCGCGGCGATCGGCACCTACTCACTGAACTCCAACGCGTACGACGTCTACGCGATCGCATTCTTCGGGATCCTGGGCTACATCCTGATCAAGTGCGGCTGCGAGCCGGCGCCACTGCTGCTCGGCTTCGTCCTCGGCCCGTTGCTTGAGGAGAACCTGCGGAGGGCGCTCATCATCTCCCGCGGCGACGCGTCGGTCTTCCTGACCCGACCGATCTCCGCAGGGCTCCTGGCCCTGGCCGTGGCAGCGCTCGTCGTCGCCGCCCTCCCGACGATCCGCAAGCGCCGCGAGATCGTGTTCGCCGAGGAGGAGTAGGAGCCCTTACCGGAGCGGGCCCAATGATCGAGTCATTGGAAACCTGGCCCTATCGGCCTACGCCCGCCGGCCCAGGGGAAGGACGACGACACCGTCGTCGTCACTGTGCACCTCGGCGCCGGGATCGAAGGTGCAGTTTCCGAATGCCACCGGCACGTCCCGCTCGCCGGCCCCGGTCTTGGCGCTCTTGCGCGGGTTGGTGCCGAGCGCCTTGATGCCGATTGGAAGGACACGCAGGGCGGCGACATCGCGGACGGCGCCGTTGATCACCACACCCGCCCAGCCGTTCTCCGCCGCCATACCGGCGATCATGTCGCCCATCAGGGCCGTGTGCACGGACCCGCCACCATCCACCACCAGCACCCGCCCCTCACCCGGTGCGGAGACGACCGACTTCAGCAGGGCGTTGTCCTCGAAGCACCGCACGGTGACCGCCGGTCCGTGGAAGGCGTGGACGCCGCCGAACTGGCGCAGCTGCGTGTCGCACGAGCCGAGTTCGTCCGTGTACCGGTCGTGGAGGTCCGAGGTGGGCGTCTGCATGGTTCGTCCTGCTCTCACGTCGGGTATCGGATCCAGGGGCGGCGAACGGGTGTAGGCCGGTGGCGGCGTCGGCCGCTGGGTGCGGTTCGAGGCGGGCACGGGGGCTCCCATCCGCTCCGGCTGGCGCAGGAGGGTGGCCCCGTGGACGGCACGAAACGTCACACTCCGTCGATCTTGACGGCGAGCACCGGGCAGCGGGCGCCGAGCAGGATCTCCTGCGCCGTGGATCCCATGATCAGCTTACCCACCGGCGTCCGCTGCCGGATCCCGATCACCACCAGCGACACGTCCTCGGACTCGGCCAACTCGACGATCTCCTCGGCCGCGTCGCGGCCCCGCACCAACTGCCGGACGCTGTGCCGCACGCCCAGCCCGGTCAGCTCCCGGCGGACACGCTCGAGGTCGTGGTCCTGAGCGAACCGCGGGTCGACGTACGCGTCGCCGCGCGAGGTGTTGACCACGAGCACCGGCTCGTCGCGGAACCGGGCCTGCTCGACCGCCGCCCCCAGGACCGCCTCGCCCAACGCCGACGGCACGTACCCCACCAGCACGGTCATCCGGTCACCAACCTTTCCCGAAGCGGTCGTACGAGGAACCGGCCGAGCAGCGGCCAGAGCAGCACCACCAGCACGGTGGCGTAGATCAGCCAGGACACCCAGCCACCGAGCAGACCGGAGAGGTCGCCGCCGGCGAGCTGCAGCGCCCGCCGGCCCTGAAGTTCCGCCCGGGGGCCCAGGATCACCCCGACGATCAGCGGCAGGATCGGCAGCCCGAAGCGCCGCATCCCGAACCCGATCAGACCGAGGGTCAGCAACAGGAACAGGTCGAACGGCTGGGCGTTGACCGCGTACGCGCCCATCGAGGCGAAGAAGATGATCCCCGCGTAGAGGTACGGCCGCGGAACCCGCAGCAGCCGGGCCCAGGCGGGCGCGAGGGGCAGGTTGAGCACGAGCAGCAGCAGGTTGCCGACGAAGAGGCTGGCGATCAGGGTCCAGACCAGGCCGGACTCCCGTTCGAAGAGCAGCGGGCCGGGCTGGATCCCGTACTGCTGAAAGGCGGCCAGCATGACCGCGGCCGTGGCGTTGGTCGGCAGGCCGATCGCCAGCATGGGCACCAGCGTCCCGGCGGCGGAGGCGTTGTTGGCAGCCTCCGGCCCCGCGACACCCTCGATGGCGCCCTTGCCGAACTCCTCCGGGTGCTTCGACAGCTTCTTCTCGGTCGCGTACGACAGGAAGGTCGGAATCTCCGCCCCACCCGCGGGCAGCGCCCCGAACGGGAACCCGTACGCGGTGCCGCGCAGCCAGGGCTTCCACGACCGCTTCCAGTCCTGCCGGCCCATCCAGGGACGGCCCACCGGAATCACCTCGGCGGCCTTGCGCCGCAGGTGCGCGGCGATCCAGAGCGCCTCGCCGACGGCGAAGATGCCCACCGCGACCACCACCACGTCGATGCCGTCGGCGAGTTGGGGGATGCCGAAGGTGAGCCGCTGCTGGCCGGTCTGGTCGATCCCGATCACAGCGATGACCAGGCCGATCAGCAGCGAGGCGAAGCCGCGCACCCGGGACGCGCCGAGCACCGCGGTCACCGCCACGAACGAGAGCAGCATCAGCGCGAAGTAGTCCGGCGCGCCCAGACTGATCGCGAACGCCACCACCGGTGGGGTGACCACGACCAGCAGCACGGTGGCGATGGTGCCGGCGACGAAGGAGCCGATCGCGGCGGTGGCCAGCGCCTGCGCGGCCCGACCCGCCTTCGCCATCTTGTTGCCCTCGATCGCGGTCACCACGGAGGACGACTCGCCAGGGGTGTTCAGCAGGATCGACGTGGTCGAGCCGCCGTACATGCCGCCGTAGAAGATGCCGGCGAACATGATGAACGCCTGCGTCGGCTCCATCCCGTAGGTGACCGGCAGCAGCAGCGCGACCGTCATCGCCGGGCCGATGCCGGGCAGCACACCGACGGCGGTGCCGATGGTCACGCCGAGCAGCGCGATCAGCAGGTTCATCGGGGTCAGCACATTGGCGAACCCGTCGAGCAGGTGGCCGAAATTGTCCATCAGAGGATTCCTTGCAGGACGCCGGCGGGCAGGTTGACACCCAGCCCGATGGCGAACGTGTAGAAGGTGATCAGCGACAGGGCGACGGCGATCAGCAGGTTGCGGATGTGGTGCCGGTTGCCCAGCGCGAACGCCGAACCCCAGAACAGCAGGGTGCCGCTGATCACCCAACCGAGCCGGTCGATCAGCACCGCGTTGACCAGGAAGGCGCCGATCAGCAGGAGAACCGTCCGCCAGTCGATCGGACTGCTCAGGTCGACGTCCTCGCCGGCCTCCGGCTCACCCGCGCCGCCGCGGGCCACGTCCACCGCGTAGATCGCGGCCACCACCAGCAGCAGCGCGCCGAGCAGGATCGGCACCGGCTTCGGCCCGATCGGGTCGGCGCTGCTGATCGCGTGCCCGATCCGCAGCGCGTCGACGATGACCAGGGCGCCGACCACGGCGAGGAATGCACAGACGCCGTACTGCGCCCGGTCCGGCTTCGCCGTCCGGGCCGCGCCGTCGAGGGCGTCCGCGACCGGCGGCCGGTCGTCGGCCGCTGTTGGTGGCGTCACCGCAGGCAGGTTCGGCGTACGCTCCGCGGCCGTCTCGGCTCCCGTCGTGCGGGACACCGGATCGGCGGGCGCCGCGGTCGGCTGCGCCGGGATCGGCGGTACGACGGAAGCGTCCGCGTCCGGCGCCGCCGGGCGGGGCGGCCGGTCTCCGCCCCGTTCCGGTCGGGTCGTCATGCCGGTCACGCCAGCCCGAGCTGCTTGAGCAGGTCGGCGACAGACTTGTCCTGGTCGGTGAGGAAGGTGGCGAAGGCGTCGCCGGTCACGAAGGCGTCGGTCCAGCCCCGCTTGGCCAGCTCGGCCTGCCACTCCGCGGACTCGTGCATCTTCGTCAGCGCGTCGATCCAGACCTTCTTGTCGCCGTCGCTGATGCCGGGCGGGGCGACGATGCCGCGCCAGTTCGTGAAGACCAGGTCGATTCCGGACGCCTTGAGGGTCGGCACCTCCTTGAGCGCCGCGATCGGCTGCTCGCTGGTCACCGCGAGGACCCGGAGCTGGCCCGCCTCGACCTGGTCGAGGAACTCGCCGAAGCCGCTGGCGCCGAAGGCCACCTTGCCGCCGAGCACCGCCGGCAGCAGTTCGCCGCCGCCGTCGTACGAGACGAAGTTGACCTGGCGCGGGTCGATGCCGACCGTCTTGGCGAGCTGCATGGGCAGCAGGTGGTCCGGGCCGCCCGGCGAGGACCCGCCGCCGACGGCGATCTTCTTCGGGTCCGACTTCCAGGCGGCGACCAGATCACCGATCGTCTTGTACGGCGAGTCCTTCGGCACCACGATGGCGCCGGCTTCCTCGATCATCTTGGCCAGCGGGGTCGTCTGGGTGAGCGTCGCGGACGACTTGGAGGTGTAGGAGGCACCGACCACGCCCAACCCCATCTGCATGGCGAGCTTGCCGTTGCCCTTCTCGTTCACCATCCGCTGGAGGCCGACGGTGCCGCCCGCGCCGGGCAGGTTGAACACCTGCACCCCGGTGGCGATCTTCGCGTCCTCCATCACCTTGGCGGCGGTGCGGGCCGTGGTGTCGTACCCGCCGCCGGGGGTGTTCGGCACCATGATCCGCAAGCCGGCGACCGGCTTTCCGTCGTCGCCGGACCCGCCCTCGTCCTGTCCGGCGGTGGCGCCGCAGGCGCCCAGCGCCAGCACCGTCGCGGCGGCGACGCCCATGACCAGCACGTTTCTCCGAGTTGCCATCATGTTTCTCTTCCGTTTCGAAGGAGTCCGGCGGCAAGATGATGGCCTCCGGGCGGACTCCGTGTCTGCCTTCTGTCACCAGCGGAAATTGAGGTCTTTGTGGTCGCGATCACGCCCCGCCGCCGCACCCTGGCCGGGCAGCTGCTGGTGCTTCAGCTCGCGATCATCGTCGTGGTGCTGGTGGCCGTGGCCGCCGTGTCCCTGGCTCAGTCGGCGGCGACCTTCAACCGGGTGGAGGGCCGCCGCGTGGCCGCCCTCGGCGAACAGCTCGCCGGCAACCGGCTGCTGCGCGACCGCCTCACCCAGCCCGCCCCGGCGGAGACGATCGCGCCGCTGGTGCAGAACGTGCTGACCCAGGCCGGCGTGACCACGGTCAGCGTCGCCGACGCGCGCGGCCGGGTGGTCAGCTCCACCAACCCCACCCTGGTGGGCAGCGAGGTGGTGCTGGGCGATCCCCGGGTCAACGACGGCCGTAGCTGGTTCGGCGAGCTGGAGGTCGACGGATCGCGGGAACTCGTGGCCCAGGTTCCGGTGCTCGACGACCGCAAGGAAACCCTCGGCCGCTACCTGGGTGTCGTGATGATCGGCGAGACCTCGCTGACCTGGTCGGAGCGCATTGTCGGCGCCTCCTCGTATCTCTTCACCTACCTCGGCATCGCCAGCGCTCTCGGGGTGGTCGGGTCCTGGCTGCTGGCTCGGCGGATCAAGCGGCAGACCCTGGGCCTGGAGCCGCGGGAGATCGCCGGGCTGGCGGAGCACCGGGAGGCGCTGCTGCACGGCATCGCCGAGGGCGTCATCGCGCTGGACCCGCACCTGCGGGTCACCCTGGTGAACGCCGTCGGGCGGCGGCTGCTCGACCTGCCCGAGAACTGCCTCGGGCTCAGCCTCGCTGACCTGCGCATCTCCGGCCGGCTGCGGGACGTGCTGGCCGGCACCGACGACGGTCCGGAAGCCCGCGACGAGGTTGTCGTCCGCGCCGGCCGGGTGCTGGTGATGAACCGGATGACAGTCAACAAGGACGGCCGCTGGCTCGGCTCGGTGACCACCCTGCGGGACCGCACCGAGCTGGCCCGGCTGGAACGCGAGATCGGGTCGTTCCGCAGCACCGCGGAGCTACTCCGCGCGCAGACCCACGAGTTCGCCAATCAGTTGCACACCATCTCCGGGCTGATCCAGATCGGCGAGCACGACGAGGTGGTCCGGTACGTGGACGCGCTGAGCCGGCACCGGGCGTCACTGGACCTGACCGTGACCAGCCGGATCCACGACACCGCGGTCGCCGCGCTGCTGATGGCGAAATCCGCGGTGGCCGCCGAGCGTCGGGTCGAGCTGCGGGTCTCCGAACGGACCAGCCTCGACCGGATGAAGCCGGAGGTCACCGCGGACGTCGCCACGGTGCTGGGCAACCTGGTCGACAACGCCCTGGACGCCGTCGCCGACGGCCGCGACGCCGACGGCACCGGCGCGGCGGACGGACCGGCCTGGGTGGAGGTTGAGCTGCGCCAGGACGCCTCGTCCGTGGAGATCATCGTCCGGGACTCGGGGCCGGGCATCGCCCCGGAGCTGGCCCAGGAAGTCTTCAGCCAGGGCTTCACCACAAAGGCGGCGCAGGGCGGCGAGCGCGGCATCGGGCTGGCGCTCACCCGGCTGGTCTGCAACCGGCGCGGTGGGGAGATCGCGGTGACGAACACCGAGGAGGGCGCGATGTTCACCGCACGGATGTCGGTGGCCACCATGCTGGAGGGAGTTCGTTGATCGACGTCCTGGTCGTCGACGACGACTTCATGGTGGCCCGGATCCACCGGGGGTTCGTCGAGCGGATGGACGGCTTCCAGGTCGTCGGCACCGCGGGCACCGGCGAACAGGCCGTCGCCGCGGTCGACGAGTTCCGGCCAGACCTGGTGCTTCTCGACCTCTACCTGCCGGACATGTTCGGCCTCGACGTGGTGACGCGGCTGCGCGCCGCCCGGCACGACTGCGACATCCTGGTCATCAGCGCCGCCCGGGAGGCCGAGACGGTTCGCCGGGCCGTCCGCTACGGCGCGGTCAACTATCTGCTCAAACCCTTCGGGTTCGACGAGCTGCGCACCCGGCTGGAGCAGTACGCAGCACGGCGAAACTCCCTTCGCGCGACGGTGGTCAGCGACCAGGCCGACGTCGACCGGGTGCTGTCCCGCGACGGCTCCCACATCACCTCCACCCTGCCCCGGGGTCTCAGCACCGAGACCGCGGAGCTGGTGGAACGCGCACTCCGGGAGAACTCCGGCAGCCTCTCGGCAGCCGAATGCGCGAACCAGGTGGGAATCTCCCGGGTCAGCGCCCGTCGCTACCTGGAGCACTTCTCGAGTACCGGACGGGCGTCGGTGACCCTGCGCTACGGCGCGGCCGGCCGGCCGGAACGCCGCTACAGCTGGGGCGGATGACGATGGATCTCAACGACACCGCCGCCCGGCTCGGCGTACCCGTCGAGGACGTCGACCGCGTGCACCGACTCGCCGGCGACCGGCCCTCCGCTCCGCTGCCCGCCAAGGCCGACGCGCCCGCGCTCCTCGACCGGCTCGCGGTGCGGGCGGACGACGCCGCCGAGATCATGGCGGGCTGGCCCGACCCCGACTCTCCGCTGTGGACTCCGGAACTGCGCTGGCTGCTCGACCGCTCGATCGCCCTGATCCGCGCCGATCTCGGCGGCCACGGCTGGCTGTCGCCCGGTCCGGCGCTGCCGCGCGAACGGGGCCTCGCCTGGCGGCATCTCTACGTGTACGCGTACCTGGCCCTGGTCGACGTCGTCAGGGGGTACCACCGCGACCACGGCATCGCCGACGCCGTGTCGTGGGCGACCCTCGCCGACCTGGGCCGCAACCTCGCGATCGACCGGCGGATGCGCCGCGAGGGCTGGCCGGTCATGCAGAGCTGGCTGACGCTGCACGCGCGCGGCGGCCTCTACGAGCTGGGCCGGTTGCAGCACCAGCGCGGCGGCACCGCCATCGACCTGCACATCCCCGAGTCGGGGCCGATGACCCCGGAGGTGGTCACGGCGTCGCTCGACGAGGCCCGCGAGTTCTTCCCGCGCCACTTTCCCGACGAGCGCTACACGGCGTTCTCCTGCGGCTCGTGGCTGCTCGACCCGCAGCTGCTGGAGTACCTGCCCGGGGACTCCAACATCGTCCGGTTCCAGCGGAGGTTCCACCTGGAGCCCTATGAGGAGCCGGAAGGGTTGGACGCCGACGTCGAGGTGCTGCGGTTCGTGTTCCGCACCCTGACCACGCCGCTCGACGAGCTGCCACGCCGCACCGTGCTCCAGCGCGCGATCGTCGACCACCTGAAGGCCGGCCGCCACTGGCAGATCCGCCGCGGCCGCTTCCCGATCTAGTGCGGTGTCCAGGGCGTGCCGCTCAACGTCGCCGCCCGGCCCGCCGATCCTGGCGAAGCGGCGGGCCGGACAGTGCAGGTCAGCCGTTGTGGTGGCGACCGGTGGAGCGGATCGACCCGCGATCGCCCTCCTGATCCGGCTCGCTGCCCGCCACCGGCTTGCCCAGCCGGGTCACCCAGTCGACGAACTCCGCGTCCTGCCTCGGCAGCGTCTCGCCGTCCGCCAGGGTGCCCGCGCCGTCCCCGTCGGTCCGGGACTTGTTGCGCCGGAACAGGCCCAGCCGGCCGCTGGCCCGCCCGCTGGCCCGTCCCGCCGCGACGACGGATGCCGGCGTGGACGGGGGCCCGGCGCGGTGGGCGGTCGCGAGGGCATCCCAGTTCGCGGCCAGGTTCGGGTTGGCCTGGGGAGGCCGGAATGCGGGTTCGAGCCGCTCTTGCGTGCCGCCCGAGTGGGTCGCCTCGGCGCCCGGAGCGGGCTCGCTCGGGGGCGGCACCCGCCGCGCCGGCACGACCGGCCTGGTCGCCGGAACCCCCGTCCGGTCCTTCGGCGGCTGGTACATCCGGCGGGTCCCCGGGGCGACGAATGCCCCGTCGGCTTCGCTGTCGTCGACCTCCGTCTCCGCCGTCCCCGAGCCGTCCCCGCCGGGTCCCGCGGCGAGGTGGGCCGCCGTCGCGGGGGCCGGTTCCGAGGTCTCCGGGATGCCGTCGAGGTCGGCCGGTGTGGCGAGGTCGGCGGGTACGGCGGACGTGGCGGCAACAGCCGGTGCGGTGGTCCGCATCGCGGAGTCCGGTACCGCGCGAGCGGCGTCCCGGTCGCCAGTGGGCGTACCGAAGCCCGGCGGCTCGGCCGCGCTCGTGAGGTTCGCTGCGGTCGCGCCGGCGAACGTCCCCGTGCCGGTCAGGTCGACCGGCTCCGGCTCGTCGGTCGTACCACCGGCGGCCAGCGCCATCGCCTGCGGCACGGCGGCGTCGGCGGACAGCGGACGGAGGATGTCGGTCGGCTCGACGGCCTGCGTTTCGGTGGTGCGCGGCAGGAGCGGCCAGCGGAACCACGCGGCGGCGGCCGACCCGAGCACACCGGCGGCGACGGCGAGCAGCGCGAAGTAGTACGGCGTGATCTGGTACCGGTCGACCGCGTCGCCGGGACCGGCGGTCAGGTAGGTGAACGCGACCAGCACCGTGCCGGCCGCGCCGGTCGCGCCGTTGACCAGCGGCGGATGCCCGCGCCAACGGGCCAGCCCGCCGGTCACCGCGCCGATGAGCAGGGCCACCGCCGGCAGAATCAGGATCGCCTGCCCGTGTGCCGCGTCGGCGTGGAGCCCGGTCGGTTCCAGCACACCGAGCCGTACGGCGGGCAACGGCCCGGCGGTCGCAAGCGAGGGGACGGCCGAGACGAGCGCCAGCAGCCAGACCACGACGCCCACCGCCGCCACGTTCCAGCCCAGCGGCGGCTTCACCAGTATGGCGATCGCCGCACCCGCGCCGACCAGCGCGCCGACGGTCGCGCAGATGCCGAGGGCCCAGATCGGGTCGACAGAGAGTTGCTCGGCGGCCTGGGCCGGTCGGACGCAGAGCGGCGCGACGACGGTGGCGCCCAGCGCGGCGACGGCGGCGACCGTCACCAGTCTGCCCGTGCTCCCCAGCCCCCCGTACCTGCGGGCCAGGCGTGCGGTGACGACGGTGCCGGCTACGGCGGCGTGTGCCGCGAACCAGCCCACCCAGACGAGCTGGGCGGGCCACTGGTTGATGGCGGTCCCGGTGGAGGCGCCGGTGAGCTGGACGATGCCGAAGGCGAACGCGATGCCGAGCTGACCGGCACCGGCGAGCACGCCCATCCCGAGCGCTGTGAGCAACAGGTTACGCCAGATGCGAAAGACCATGTCCGGCACGTTACGCACCTACTACACCACTTTTCACCGAAATGCCGGATTCCATGTCGGACCGCCGCGTCAGCGGTCACCTCCGTTCGACCAGGCGCGCGACGCACGCGGTGCCGCCCACAGTGGTGAGCATGTGGACGGGCCGCTCACGCACCCACTGGTGGAGCGCGGCCACGCCGGCGGAGATCGCCAGGGAATTCAATGCTCTGCTGCGTGATCCTGAGGTGCGCGCCATCATCGCGCACGACGGCGGCCAGGCGGCGCTCGGCTACCTCGACCGCACCTCAGCCGGCCACCGAGGGTATGAGACCGGGCGGCGGGGTCAGGTCGTCCTGAGATCGGCCGCGCCGAAGGAGACGGCGAATCGCTTGCACCAGATGGAGACGCTCCGGAAGTCGCGTGGGTCGACGGAGGCCGGCAGCTCGTACACCTGGTCGCCCCGATTGCCCTTGAGCCTTGCCAGCTCGACCCATTCGCCGTCATCGAACACCCGCCAGCCGGCTGTGCCCCGGGTCACCGGTTGGTCGGTCAGCCACACCCGCAGGTCCGGACCGTTCGACGTGTTCAGGTCTCGGATGACGAGCTGGTGGCGCCCGTCGGCGAGCCGGACGACCGCGGCACTGCCGGTCGTCTTGTGCTCGTGGGCGACGAACTCGCCGGCGGCCAGGATCTCGTTGCCCGCTGGTACGGCGGCCGAGGCCGCCTGGGACGGCGTCGTGGACGCCGGGGTGGGGGTAGCCGATGTCGTCGCCACGGGGGGCAGCGCTTCGTCGACGTACGTATCGGTGAACAGCTTCCACGGCTGGAACCAGTAGACAACCAGAATCGCCACGACGACAGCCGAGGCGAGACCAGCCCATGCCACCGGCGACCGGAGCACCCGTCTTCCCATCCCCGCAGAGTACGACCACCGCAGCCGTCGAACTGGCCGCGAACCCTTTCGGAACTCTTACGACGTGCGCCGCCGCGCCGGCCCCGCTGGCCAGTGGTGTCGTACGTTCCAGCCTGGGTCAGCTGTCGTCGGTGGACAGGTGGTGCGGGTACCGCGGGACAGCTATCTCAGGGGGCGGAAGTACTGCCGGACCGCGTACCGGTAGACGTCCTCACCGAGTTTCGCCCCCTCGACGTCAGCGGTGCGGAAGTGGACGCCGCCCCACACGCGCGCGCCGATGAGCTCGTTGAGCGCTTGCGAGAAGCTGGTGAACTGCCTGGTCGTGCCGGAGTCGACGCTGGATCCGCTGAACTCGATGTCGTCTGGGCCCAGCACCCCGAGGGGCTCGTTTCCGAGCCGTCGCGCCAGGGAACCCGCGATCCGGGTCGGTGGACAGGGCTAGGCACGCTGTGGCGGTGCCTGCACACCCCCGCCACTGGGTCAACTCGGCACTATCTCGAGCTCAGCACGGGAGACACGTGCTAAAGCGCGGTTGCCACAGTCGGGTAACAATGACTGCGTCGTTCACCGCGAGCCGGATCAATCCTGCACAAGTGAGCATGAGAAGTACGACCAGGACGAGGCCAGCGGCACGCCAAGGAAAACCATGACCGCCGCTGGCGCTCCTGGCCACTTCGGGCGACGGTGCCATGTGCGGACCGCCGAGGATCAGCGGTGGGATGCCACCGGGCCGGGCCATGCGTCCGGGCCGCCAATCGCGGGGATGTTGCTGGCATGCTGGCCCACCGGCGAGCCTGCCTCGCTGACAGCGACACCCCCCGATCGGCTCGAGCAACTGCTAGTCCTCCTCCACCTCCACGTTCACGCTGTTGATGCAAACGATGACGTGGTTGGGCTGGGTCTGGTTGTCGTTCGTCGCCTCAACCGATGTGGCCTGCTCGAAGGTCACGTCGCTTTCCTCGATGGTGTTGTCGCGAATGACGTTGACGACGGTCAGCTCGTTGGTCTGCTCGCTGTTCGCGCAGGAAATCGAGTTGCGTTCCGAGGCCTCGTAATCCGTGGCCTGTCCGTTGGGTGCGGCGAGCGCGGCGGCGGGCGCGCTGAGCAGCAGGGCGGCGCTGCCCAGCCCTACCGCGCCGGCGAGCTTGGTCAGAAACCTCTTCGACATGTCCCTCACTCCTTCTGGTGGTCGGCTCCGGAAGACGAGCCATGATGAACATAAGAAACGTTCATGTCCGGTCGGAGCGCTTTCCAGGTTTCTGAGGCGAACATGCCTTCGGCTGCTATATGAGGTCCTTAAACGAGGTCGGCGACGTATCGGTCCGCGCGGCGGTGCTTGTCGTGGTCGTTTGCGCGCTCGCCGTACAGCCGGCGCTGTAGTGGGTCGGCCGCGCCGGCTGCGTACGGGCGGGATCTCGTCGGCCAGCCCGAGCAGTTCGCTGCCGTCGTGGCGGTTGCCGCCGGTACCTGCCGACCCGCCAGTCAGGCCGGCGTGTCACCGGCACCGCGAACGTCTGTGGTCAGAGCGCAAGCGTCGCGAACACCACGATGTTGTCCTTGTACGACTTTGCTGCCTTGTCGTAGTCGCCACCACAGGTGATCACGCGGAGTTGCGCCTTGCCGGTGTGACCGTAGACAGCCTTCAGCGGTAGCTTCTTCTTCGGGTAGCGTGCCACTCCGTCGACGATGAAACGTGCCGTCTTGCCGTCTTTGCGGGGCACCTCGATGGTGTCGCCCGGTTTCAGCGTGCCGAGGCGGAAGAAGACCGCCCGACCCGTGGCGCGTGAGTCGACGTGGCCCACCACCACCGCGGTCCCCACCTCGCCGGGGCTTGGTCCGAGCTGGTACCACCCGGCGGTTTTGGGCTGGTTGAGCGGTGGGACCGCGATCTGCTGGTTCCGGTCCAGCCCGACCGGAGCCGTCGGCGCGTCAACGCCGATCCGCGGGATTTTGATGCGGGCGGGTTGCGATCGGGGCATCCCGGCCAACGTCGGTGAGGGGGACGGGCGGGTCGCGGCGGACCCGAGTTCGCCGTTATGGAGGCTGCGAGCACTGCGCGCCTTGCCGTGATCCGCCCCGGTGGTCGGCGACGCGTCGGCTCCGCTCGGCGTCGGGTCTGGTGTGGTGGGTTCGTCCGCCAACGGTGACAGCAGGGACGGCGGTGCGGCGGCGGCGTCGGGCTGTGGCGGCGGCCCGACAGGATCAGGAGCCGTGGCCGCGAGCCCGATCAATCCTGCTCCGGCGAGCGTGACTAGGACGACCAGGAAGAGGCCAGCGGCACGCCACGGGAAACCGCGGCGGCCGCTGGCGCTCCTGGCCGCCCTAGGCGACAGTGTCATCGGCGGACCGCCGACGCAGCAGTGCGATGCCACCGAGCACGCCCACGCCGATCATGCCGGCGCCGGCCGCCGTCAGGGCACCGGTGTTGGTGTCGGAGAAGGCACCACCGTCACCGGCCGCGACGCCAGCCGTCCGCGGGAGCACCCAGGCTCCGTCCGGACCCGCGTACGCGCCGCCAGCCGGGGCGGCATTGCCGGCAACCTTGCCCACCGGCGAACCAGCCTCGTTGACGCCTGCCTCGACCATCCTGAGGAGGTCGCTGAGCAGATCGGTCTCGACGTCCACCTCCACATCGAGGTCGCGGATGCAGACGACGATGGTGTGGGGCTGGGTGCTGTTGGTGTTCGACGCCGCCTGCGCAGCGCTCAGGTTGAAGGTGACGACGCTGTCCGTGATGGTGTTGTCCTTGACGATATTGGAGATGTTCTGCTCGTTGATCTGCTTGGTGGTCGCGCAGGTGACCCCGTTACCGTTCTTGTCCTTCAGGCTGAAGGTCTTGGGCTTGTCGTCTGACTTCTTCGACTTCTGCCCCTGGTCCGAGGCCTTGGGCGCCTTGGTGGGCCCGTCGTCTGACTTCTTCGATTCCTGCCCCTGGTCCGAGGCCGTGGGCTCCTTGGTGGGCCCGTCGTCGGCCGCGGCGAGCGCGGTGGCGGGCGCGGCGAGCAGTAGCGCGGCGCTACCCAGCACCACCCCGCCGGCGAGCTTGGTCAAAAACCTCATCGTCATGTTCCTCACTTCCTTCTAGTCGGCTCAGGAGGACGAGCCATGACGAAACGTTAGGCTGATTCATACGAAACGAGAGGAGTTTCCAGGTTTCGTAACATGAGGCACCTGAGACGCCACAAGAAGTTAATTCTCATTCCCTGGGGCCTTCTGGCCGTTCTGTCCGCCTAGCTTTGGTAGCGACTGGGTGCTGCCGGGTGCCGGCGCACGGAGCCGCTCTCCGGCCCAGTCCCGCTCGCGTGGGGACCAGACCGCCTCGCGCAGCTCAACCGCGTGCGCCGCGTTCGTTTGGGCCACGTCGGCGGCCAGCGAACGGACCGTCCTCCACGGCTTCCCAGCGTTGACCGCGTTCTCCAGCTCTTCCAACGCGGTGTTGTACGGCGCCACGATCGCCAGGTAGCGGCTCTTCGCCTCAGCAGGGGTCAGCGCGGCCGGGGTGCTCGGCGCGGCGCTCTGCCAGACCGGCGCTGGAGCTTGTGGGTCGACCCGTTCGCCTCCACCGCAACCGGCGAGCGGCGCCGCTGGACGCCACCGCCGCGAAGCGGTCAGACCGGCGCCCCGCGTCGCCGCCCCACGGCAGGTGAGGGTCGTACACAGCGGGGAAAGCGGCCGGATGGACGACGGCACGCTGACCCTCTTCCTCGCGGGCGACGTGATGACCGGCCGGGGGATGGACCGGGTCCTGCCCCGGCCGGGCCCGTCCGACCTGCGTGAAGGCGCGGTCCGCGACGCGGAGACCTACGTCGGGCTGGCCGAGTCGGTCAGCGGTCCGATCCCCCGGCCGGTGCCACCGCAGTGGCCCTGGGGCGTCGCCCTGTCACTGCTGGAGCAGCTGCGGCCCGACGCGCGGATCGTGAACCTGGAGACCGCGGTGACCGGCCGGGGTGAGCACGCGCCGGCCAAGGCGGTGCACTACCGGATGCACCCGGACAACGTCTCCTGCCTGGCCGCTGCCCGGCTCGACGTCTGCACGCTGGCCAACAACCACGTGCTCGACTTCGGCCCGGTGGGGCTCACCGACACCCTCGACGCGCTGACCGAAACGGGGATCGCCGCCGCCGGCGCCGGCCGGGACGCCGCAGCGGCGTGGGAACCGGCCCGGGTGCACCTCGGCCGGGGTCGCGGGTTGCTGGTCTTCTCGGTGGCCGCCCCGTCCAGCGGGGTGCCCCCGTCCTGGGCGGCCACCCCCGACGGGCCCGGAGTGGCGTACCTGCCGGAAACCTCCGCCGCCATCGCCGAGCAGGTGGCGCGGCGTATCGCCGCCAAGGTCCAGCCCGCCGACCGGGTGCTGGTCTCCGTGCACTGGGGCACCAACTGGGGGTACGAGGTGCCGGCCGAGCACGTCGAGTTCGCGCACCGCTTGCTCGACGTCGGCGTGGACGTGGTGCACGGGCACTCGTCACACCACCTCCGACCGGTCGAGGTCTACCGGGACCGGCTGATCCTCTATGGCTGCGGGGACCTGGTCGACGACTACGAGGGCATCAGCGGGCAGGAGGTGTACCGGCCGGAACTGCGGCTGCTCTGGCTGCCCGCCCTCGACCCGGACACCGGCCGGCTGCGCGGCCTGCGGGCCGCGCCGGTGCGGATCCGCCGGATGCGCCTGGAGACCGCGAGCCCCGACGAGGCGCGCTGGCTCGCCGATCTGCTCAGCCGCTTCGGCACCCGCTTCGAGGTCGCCGCCGACGGACTGCTCACGCTGGCCGGCGACTGACCCAGGTGGCCGGCGCCACCTACCGGACGCCCACCGTCGGGTCCGGTGGACAGGGGCGCAGCGGTCCGTTCGTGGAAAGTTCGACAACGCCGGCGCCGGCGTTGTCGAATGCCGCGTCCAGCGTCCGTACCGGCCGGCGCCGTCGTGACCGCACATGCGGTACCGACGGCGCCGGCCGTGTTGCCGAGGACCCGGCGCTTCCGGCCACTACGCCCATCCTCCGCGCTGGGCGTCGCGGGCTGCGCCGCAGGTGTCGTCCCGCGCTGGCGGCACCTGATAGGCCGGGGGCGGCATGGGGGGCATCACCGGTGCGGGTGGCGCCTGGTAGGCGGGAGGTGCTGATGGTGTCGACGGTTGACCGTACGGATAGGAGGGGTGTGACAACCCAGCACTCTTTTCCCGCCCCGAGCCACCTGGAGCCGATTGCGAGAATGGACCTATATAGACGATCGACCGGGGGATGCTATCGCTGACGTCGATCGTTGGGCCCTCGGCCTCGCTCGGACGGGCTCCACGGCGACGGTCACCCGGATGGGCTCCAGCACCGAGTCGAGGATCCGCCGTGGGTTCGGCTCGGCGGTCCCGGGCTTGCGGCGTTTCGAGCGGGTAGCTTACGGAGTGGACCCGAGCCGGCCACGACGCTCACCGTTGCGCCGGGTGCCTCGGCCGTTTTCGAAGTGTCGGGAAAACTGCGGCGGTAGTCGTTGGGATTCGCAAACAGCGCCGACCTCCTTGATTATGTTACATCGTGGAATCCGGGTCCCCTATTTCATGCTGCGGGTATTCGCGCCAATGAGACAGAGTGGCCATTTTGGAGCGCCGCGCGCCTGGCAAGGCCCCCCGGAAACGACGACGGCAATATGCTCCCGACGGACCCCTTCCGCTATCAATAGACAAAAATAAATATGCCGTGCGAAGTGGAGCTCAGAAGGGGTCCGGCCGCGGAGCGCGGATGCACCACTATTGGGGGACACATGGCCGTCGTGGTAGTGCTCGATATCGATGAAACCCTGCGCGAGCAACACAGCCTGACGATCGAAGTCCGCTCGGACGACGCCGGAATGCCCGTCGCGGTGGCCGCGATCCGGCGGACGCTGCTCCGGCTCGAAGCGACGGGAGCCGCCGGGGAGCCGGTGGGCCCGGCCTTCGTCTCGACACCGATCACATTGCCCGGCGCGCAGCTCCTCGTGATCGACTTCGGCCCGCTCCCCGCCGAGCACGTCCTCGCCATACCGGAGCTGCTGGTACAGCAACTGCGCGATGCCGGTGTGCGCGACGCCCTGGTCTCGGTGGCCCGGCGCGGCCCGAGCCGCGACATCGAGGAGTTCGGCGCGTCCGCCCGGGCCTACCTGCGCGGGCCACTCGGCGCGCCGTTCGGCGACGCCCCGTGCCGACTGCCCCCGCCCCTGCTGGACGTGGCGCTCGACTGGTTGCACGCCGAGCGTGCGCCCGCGGACGAGCTGAGCGCGGTCGTGCTCGGCGTACGGGTCCCGCTCACCGCCGACGCGGCCGGCTCGGCCACCGCCGCCGTACTGTCCACCCTGCCCACGGCCACCGCGGTGACCCTGCTCTCCGGCGACCTCACCAACCGGCTGGTGGCCGCGACCGTCGGCGGCTACCACGAGGTGCTGCCGGCGGCGGCGTTCACCGTCGCGCCGCCGCACGCCGACCCCGCCGACCTGGCCGGTCCGATGCACCGGCTGCGCGACAGGCTGCGCGCGCACAGCGGATTGCTGGCCTGGGCCGGAGTGAACGCGGAGCCGGACAGCCGTCGGGTGACCACGCCTCAGTGGTCGCAGCGGCTCCCGAGCGACGGAAAGCCGGTGACCCGGCGGCCCGGGGTGGAGATGCTCGCCAACGAGCTCATCCCCGACGCCATGTGGTACCAGATCCTCTCCGCCGGGCACCTCGACCGGCTCGGCGGCCTGCCACCCGGGGCGACGCCGCTGCCCGGCCGGCGGGCCGAGCTGACCGTCGGGGACGCTGAGCAGTGGCTGCCGGGCAACCCCGACGCCCTCGCGGTCCTCGCCCGGGGCCGCGAGCTGCTCGCCGGCTGCCTGGTCGACGAGGCGCAGGCGTGGCAGATGACGGCCGACCGGATCCGCAATGCCACCGGTTGACAGGCCCGGCGGACCGGACTACACCGCCGACTTCGGTGGGTGGGGCCGGTGAGTTCGGCCGCGACGGCCGCGGGGCGCTCGCGAGACCTGGCTGCCGGTGGACCTCGGGCGGGGTCGAGACCCCGTGCAGCACCTCTGTCGAGTCCCGCAGCCCCAGGCGGATCAACCAGTTGATGTTTCTACCGACCCCCACGAACCGGAGCCAATCCATCGGCAGGCATCATGTCGGCGTGAATTCGACCGTCGCCGCTCTGCTCGGCTCCGCGATCACCGCCTTCGCATCGCTGTTCGTGGTCATGCTGCAAAGTCGGCTGAGGCGGCGACACCGGGAGCGGGCTGACCTTCAGCGCGCGTACATCCTCATGCTGTCTGGCGCCCTGCGCCTCGCGCACAAGGCCGAGGCGCTGCGGCAGACCAGGTACTGGCGCTCGGGCCTGCGGGAGGTCAGCAACCAGCTGCTCGGCGGGCACAAGCCTCTGGACCCGATGGTGCTGCACGACTGGCTGGCCAAGGACATGGTCACCGTGGAGGCCGCCTGGTCGGAGATCTGGACCAGCGGTGACCAGGACGGCATCGCCCTGGCCAACGGGCTCATGACCGCGTTCACCGGGGTGATGGACGCTGCCATGACATCCAGCGGCAAGGAGCCGTTCGACGCTACCGACGGGATGCTGGTCGCCAGCCGTCGCCTCGGTGAGGCACGCGGGCAGCTCGCCCTGCACGCCCGCCGTATGGCCAAGCTGGGACCCCGCGACGTGGACCTGTTCACCGACCGCGAGTACGACCTGGCGTCCGCCTGACATCAGCTCGTCGGGAGACGACTGATGTCATCGGCGACCGGCGGCTGCCGTCCGTACTGAAGGCGAACGCCAACAAGGTCACCCTGGCCAACGCCGGCATCGGCGCCGCATCCCACCTGTGCGGCCTTCTGTTCCAGACCACCGCCGGCGTCAAGCTCCAAGAGGTCCCGTATCAGGGCACCGGCCCCGCGCTGACCGCGAGATCGTGTTCGCCGAGGAGGAGTAGGTGCCCTTGGTTCTCCTGCGGCCCGCTGACCGGGGGCGCTCCGGTCAGGTCGGGTGGATCAGCGCACCGTGAGGTGTGTTCTGGGGTGCGACGAGTGGACGTTGCAGGGGTGAGCGGGTGTTGCGGCGGGATTGGCCGGTCCGGGACCGCGACAGCCGCCACATCGCGTGCGTGGTGGTGTGGCCGTGGATCGGGATGGCGTCGCGGTGGGTGTAGCCGTGCCGCTGGAAGAGGTCGCGGTCGGCGTCGTTGAAGACCTCCGCGTACGTGGGCAGGTTGAGGGTGTCCATCCAGTGCTGCGCTCCGGTGAGGACCGCCGCGGCGCGGTGCGAGGTCGCCGGGCCCCGCGCGACGAGCAGTGCCAGGTGGTTGTGCGCCTCGGTGGGTCGCCGCGTGGCAAGGGCCTGGTCGAACATGCGGAACCTGTTCTGGTGGGTACCGCAGGCGACGGCGAGCCGGTCGACGTACCCGGCGGGTGGCGGGATCGGTCGGTAGCGGTGGAACCAGACGGTCGCGGCCGTGCCGTCCGGGAGCAGGAACGCGTCGCCGAAGAGCAGCGCGTGTTCGGTCCAGATCCGGGCCACAGCGGCGAGGACGACCGGTCGGCGTCGCTCGTCGGGGACGAGCCAGGCGCCGAGGGCGGTGGGGGAGAGGGCTTCGGTGACGAGATCGGCGATCCGGCTGATGTCGCACCACCGGGCTCGGACGACGGGCATGCTGACGCTCATGGGTAACTCCTGGTCACCATCGTGATCGGGTGTGTCGGGGCAGGATGCCGGGGTCGTCGCGGGACCGCCGCGTGCCGGCGCGGGCCACCAGGGGCCGTCAGAGATACGGGTACGCGGAGACCGCCGGTGCGGCGCGGAGGGCACGCACCGGCTCGCCTGTCAGGCGGGCCGGGTGCCCGGGCGTTCCGAGTGGGACGGGAGACTGTCGCCGTCGGTGGGGTGGCAGCGGCTCCCTGCCATGGTGGGAGGCGCCCATGTCGCCGTCGGGGCGTCGGATGGGTCCCCGTGGACGGTGCCGGAGTGGCCGGGTCCGCTGTTGCCAGGGGCCGGCATGGCAGGCGTGGAGTCCATGTCGGGCCGCGGCGGGTACGGAAGATCCGGACGGACGAGGGGGGACGACAGCTCCGTCGGCGAATGCCGGGCCGCCGACGTGCTCGGGAGGGCAGGGCCCGAAGCGGGTCTGGCGAGTTCACCGACCGATCCGGTGCAGCAGCCGGCACCGGCGTCGCTCACGAGATCGTCGACCGTGCCGATCGACGCCGACGGCGCTGGTGCGGTGGCCGTCGGGCCGGTGGGCGGGTCGGGGCGGTCGGTCACCGGGGCTTGGCTTCCGGGGAGGGGAGCCAGCGGCGTGAGCAGCGGCTCCAGCTCTCGCCAAACGGGGGAGAGGATCGGGGCGAGCGGCTGGGTCGCCGGGTTCAGGGCGTCGACGAGCGGGGCGAGCACGATGGCCCGCACCGGATCGGTAACCGGCCGTAGCACCTCGCTCGCGGGGGTGATCACCCCAGCCCGGATCGGCTCCGTGACCGGACGGAGAACGTCCACCACCGGTGCCAGCACCCGTCCGCCGCGCGGCGGGGTGGCCGGACGGCGCACGCCGTCGGCGGCCGCCTCCGGCGTGCCGACCTGGACGGGGTGGGCGGGCGGTGGGGTGACCTGATTCGCCGGCCGGCTCTCAGCCCGTGCTGGCGTGCGGCTCGGGGCGGCTCCGCTCGGCGGGATGCCGGGGGCCGTCGCGTCGGCGGTCCCCTCCCGGGCCGGCGGTGGTGTCGACGTGCCGAGGATCGGGCCGAGCACGCCGCCCAGGAGGTCGACTGCGGCCTCCACCGGCGCGGCCGGTGGAGGCTCCGCGGCATAGGCGGCTGCGGTGGTGCCGATCTCGTGGGCACCCCAGACCGCGACGATCCCGCCGACCAGCAGCCCGAGGCGCAGCGCGAACCGTGTCACCCGCCCGGCCCGTCGAGTCATCCCGGCACCCCTCCGACCCCCGGCCATCGCCGACGATCAACGTCCGCACTCTACCGAATGCGGTCGGTTGATCACAGCCTGCCGCGGATCCCGTTCCGGCATGCTCACCCGAAGGTATCCCCCTGGTAGCGGCCCGAGGAGAACCTGTCACCGGCCGCAGGCCCCGCACGCGCTGCGGGTGCGCAGGTGATAGTCGCTGGAGGCCGAGACGAGGCCGAGCCCCATGACGCAGTACGACGACATCGCCACCCACAGGAACGTGTCGGAGAACTCGCTGCCCGATCCCGACGCCACCTGCACGAACCCCATGCCGAAGTAGGCCACGATGCCGACCCCGATCCCGAAGCCGGGCACCAGCAGCAGCAGGCGAGGGATCGTGCGGCCGGCGAGCAGCGGCACCCACCGCGGCCAGATCTCACCCCAGCGGTGTACCAGTGCCAGCGGCAACAGCACCCCAGCCAGCAACAGGCCGATCTCCAACCGGATCACCAAGGCGTCGTGCGTCAGGCTGTCGAACCCCACCACGGCCTGGGCCGCGAAGCGGGTGACGAGACCGGCTACCGCGGCGTACGCGGCCCAGCGCGCCCACCGCGCGGGTGCTGAGCGCCGCGGACCGGGTCGGATCGTCCGGCAACAGTCCGGACAGTCGCCTCGGGTGCGCCGCTGGTACCGAGCTGTGGCGAGCCCGAGCAGGATCGCTCCGATGACGCAACCGAGGCGGCTGGCGAACGCCACCGGGTCGAAGTACGGGCCGACCGTGAACAGCAGGAAGCCCACCACCTCCGGCAGCAGGATCGCGGCTGCCGCGATCAGCGTCCCGGCGACCGTCCAGGCGATTCCCGCGAGCACCGGCCGCCACGTCGTAGCCCGATCCAGAGCAACCGCCAGAACGCCCGCGGCGACGCACAACGCCACCGACCGCCAGCCGGTGAAGCCGAGCAGGTCCAACCCGAACCGTCCGAAGTCCGGAGCCTCGCCGAGCGTCCACGCCAGACGCACACCCCCGTATGCCACAGCCCAGCCGAGCACTGCGTACGTCAGGTCGTGGCGGTCCCCGCGAGCGGTCGATGCCGTTGCCGTCATGCACCCGATCCTCCCGGCGCCCCGGTGTGGGCGACCCCCGCCGACAGGGGAGGGCACTCCCTCGCAGGAGGGACCTACCGAAGCACACGCAGCCGTGCGGAAGGACCCGTTCCGGTTCAGCCACCGGACGGAAGGCCGGCATGTCCTCGGCGATCACCTGACCCAGCCGAGCGAGCGTGAACCCTTCCTACCTGTCGTCCTGTCGGCGCACCATCTCGGTGATCCAGATGGGCGCGAACGGAGACGTGCAGCCCGGGGGAGTCGGGTAGTTCTTGAGCACCTCAAGGCGCTCGCCGATGTCTATCGCACGGGCGCGGTGCTCGGCGTGCTCGATCCCGATCTGAGCCAGACAGTGGTTCATCGCCCACTGCAGGCGATCCGGGGCGTCCTTCATCTCGGCCTCGATGACGTCGAGCAGTCCAGCGAGGTCGAGGCCCTGAGGCTTCTTCGCCACACGTTCGGTGGTCAGCGCCCAGCCGGCACTGGCGACCACCGGATCCGGATCGGCGTACCAGGCCAGGCGCAGCTCCTCGGAGTGCGGGTTCTTCTTCACCACGTAGTTCACGAGCCAGTCGTGCACCTTGGGTGTGCGCGCCTCGCGCACCATGACGTCCAACTCGTCACGCTCGAACGCCTTCGGGCGGCAGATCAGAATCGCCAGCAGTCTCGCCGCGGTGTCACCAGTCTGCCAGAGCTGGCAGGCGAGGTCCTGCTGCGTCTTCAGCCGCTTCGCGAGCGCGCGCAGCTTGCCGAGGTTCACACCGTGATCATCACCGTGCTTCTCGTTCACCGCGCGCATCTTCGGGTCCTCGAGCTCGGCCACCTCGGCCAGCACCTCGGCCACCGTCGTCTCGGCCACCTCAGCCTCCTGTCCATCACCCCGCGGAATGCAGGGTACGACGGAAGCCAGCCACCTGTCGTACGCGCCGATCCGGCGGCGTGCGGGGGGCTGCTGACCGGCGAGGGCCGTGGTCTTGCGGGCCGCATCCCGGAGAGGAGGTGGTCGCCCGTCCGCCGCTGGGGCGGTTGTTGTTGTCGTTGGCGACATACCTAAGAGTCATAAGTATGCCTGTGAGGTATGGCGCTCACCGGCAACCTCGCCCCCGGCCGGCCGGATCCGGGAGTGACCAAGCCCGGTATCGGCGAACTCGCCGTGTCCCCGCTCCGGGGATGCCGCGATGCGGTGGGGGCAGGCGGATCGCCTGCCCCCACCGGTCGGTCTGGTCGTGTCAGCCCAGGTACTTCTCCCACGGACCGGTGATGGCGAGGGTGAGGCCCGGGTCCTGCATGTTGACGAAGAGCACCGTGCCGTCGGCGCTGAAGATCGGCCCACAGAACTCTGAGTCGTTGAGCTGGTTGCGGGCGATCGCGTACGTCGGGCCGCCCGGGATCGCGCTGAGCACGTGCGAGGCGCCCGAGCCGTCCTCGGCGAGCACGAGGCTTCCCCACGGGGTGACGGTCACGTTGTCCGGGCCGTCGAAGGTGAGGTCGTTGTACTTGACCGGCGTCCCCTCCTCCGAGGCGGTCTGGTGCGGGAAGTACGTCACCAGCTGGATGGTCTGGGCCTTGTAGTTGTAGAACCAGACCATGCCGTCGTGCGGAGCCGCGTCCGCCGGCAGGTCACCGTCGTCCCAGGCGTACGAGTTGACCACGTACACGCCCTCGTCAGTGCCCCACACGCCCTCGAACTTGCGCCCGCGCGTGACCTGGCCGTCGGTGAACTGCTCGCGCACGGGCTTGTTCCGCGCGTCGCGGTCAGGCACCTCGATCCACCGTACGGGGAAGGGCCGGCCCAGCTGGGCGGAGGTCAGGTAGGCGACGTCCGGCAGCACCGAGCCGTCGTCCATGATGATCTGCATCGCGGCGAGGACGCCGGCGTTCGGTGCGAGGCGGGTGAGCACGCCGGGGCCGAGCTTGACGCCGCTCGGCGCCGTCCAGCGGTAGAAGAGGCCATTGGGGCCGTCGGCGTCCTCCGAGAGGTAGATCCTGGTGCGGTCGTTGTCGATCGCCAGGGCCTCGTGGGAGTAGCGGCCGAGGCACTTGATCGGCCTCGGGTCCGCGCTGCCGTCGGCCCAGACCTCGAAGACGTAGCCGTGATCCTTCTGGTAGACGCCGGACCGGCCGCTCTCCTCCCACTCGTCGCCGGCCCGGTCCTCGGTCTCCTCACAGGTGAGCCAGGTCCCCCAGGGAGTCGGCCCGCCGGCGCAGTTGGAGATGGTGCCGGAGAGGGCGACGAACTCACCCAGGTTGCGGCCCGCGCGGTCAGTCTTGATCACGGTGCAACCGCCGGCGTCGACGGCGCCCGAGTCGTAGACCGTGCCCTTGACGTGCGGTACGCCGAACTCGGCGCCCGGGTCGATCTCGTGGTTCTGGATGAGGTTGTAACGGCCGTGGCCGGCGTCGTAGACGGCCATGCCGTCGTGGTCGGCCGGGGTCATGCCCTGGCCGCGGTCGAGCCGGGTGACGCCGGTCCGGGTGACCACGGTGTAGCTGAAGCCCTCGGGCAGGGCCAGGATGCCGTCGGGGTCGTCCACGAGCGGCGGGAAGGGCACGTGGCCGGCCTTGACCGGCGGGTGAGGCCGGCCCGGCTTGGCCTGGGCCAGCGACGGCAGGCCACCAGTGATGGCAAGGCCTACGCCGGCGGCGGCGCCGCCAGCGAGGAAGGTACGACGAGAGGAAGGCACGTGGAATCAGCTCCTGGTCAAGGCAAGTGCGACGACTGGCAGCCAACCCCTGCGGACAGACACCGACACGTCACCTGCGGGGCCTGTGGGTGACGTCGGCGTAAAGAATTAGGGCCAGTCAAGAATCGCCAAGCCCGCGGCGTGCTGCCTGCTCAGGCGTGGGACAGCGTGGCGGGTGCCGCTCCTGAACCGGTGTTGCGGGTGGCGAGGGGAGAGGATCTGAATCCCTTGATGATGAGGTGGACGGCGAGGCTGACCTCCCACGCGAACACGGGAACCGCGGCGATCGCGTGGTCGACCGGGCTGTACAGCCCGAACATCACCGCAACCGCGGAGGTGGTGACGAGCGGTCCTCCGATGAGACCCAGCACGGCGATGGTCCGTGGCACCATCTGGGACCGGTACACGAGGTAGGCCAAGAGCAGGCTGTTCATGCCTAGAATGACGTTGGGACCGAGCAGAAACGCCCACTCGTGGATGGCCACGAGCGACTGCCCGACCGCGGCGAGCGAGCCATCGTCATTGCTCGGGCCGGCACCGTCTTGGCGCAACGTCACGATCGACAGGACGCTGACCATGCCGACGGTGATGACGGCGGCCTCGAGGAGGCGACCGCAGACGTGGGCGAGGGCGATGCCCTCGTTCTGCCTTTTGATCACCGGATACAGCGTGACTGCGGTGCCGATGACAGCCATGACGACGATGAGCTCGCTGAGCGCTCCCAGCAGCACGCGGGTGTCGGCCCCGGCGCCGCCGATGTAGCTCACGTCCGACAGGGCGGGTTGGTACAGCGTCATCCCGGTTATGGCGGCGATCTCGGTGATCAGGAACAACACACCCGCGATGGTCGCGGTCCTGCTCCTTGAGCTCATGGCGAACCACCTCTCGTTGTGGTGTACGCCGTACACCTATGTCCCAAGGTAGGTGTACGGCGTACACCTGTCAACACGCGAGGCACCACGGTCCAGATCCACAGTGGCCACGCCCAGGCGCTGCTGATCACGCTGGGGTGACGTCAGGGCAGGATCTCGACGTACCCGTCGGTGCCGTGCACGCGAATCCGCTGCCCGTCGCGGATCCGCTTGGTCGCATGCTCCACCCCGACGACGGCGGGCAGGCCGTACTCCCGGGCGACCACCGCCCCGTGGGTCATGAGACCGCCGACCTCCGTCACCAACCCCTCGATCGCGACGAACAGGGGTGACCAGCTCGGGTCGGTGTAGGCGGTGACGAGGATGTCGCCCGCTTCGAGATCGGCCTCGGCCATGTCCAGGATGACGCGAGCTCGCCCCTCGACGACTCCGTTGGAGACCGGGAGGCCGACCAGCGCGCCGGTCGGCACGTCGTCGCGTCGGTACGCCCCGGAGATGCCCTCACCCTCCGACGTGAGCACCCGGGGAGGTGTGAGCGCCTGATACGACCTGAACGCGTCCTTGCGCCGGTGGATGAGCTGATCATCGGCCCGGTTCGTACGCACGACCTCGTGCAGTTCCTGGAATTTGAGGTAGAAGATGTCTTCCTTCTTCCGAAGCACGTTGGCCCGCACGAGGCGCTCGGCCTCTTCCAGCAGGGCCTGCTTGTAGACGAAGTAGCGGCTGACAATGACGTACTTCGGATACTCCCGGTACCCGATGAAGGTTCGGACCCGGTCGATCATCCGCCTGGTCTCGTCGGCTTTCCGCTCTCCGTCCGGCAGGGCCCGCAGGCGCTCCAGCAGCTCCTCCTGCTTCTTCTGCGCCGCCTGTCGTCCCTGCTCGAAGCGCCGTTCGGCGGCGCCCGGCTCGAAGAGTTTGATGTTGTCGAGGATCAGGGGCACGAGCGTGGTGGGGCGTTCGCTCCAGCGCGGCCTCGTGATGTCGATCTCCCCGGCGCAGCGCATGCCGTACCGGTCGAGGTAGGCCTCGATGGCGTCCCGCGCTTCGGTCCCGCCCGCGAGCTTCGGCAGCTCGCTCAGGAAGCCGTCGTCCTCGACGCCCTGCAGGAACGTCACCACCTCCGGGTGCGGGCGGATCACGTCCGCGACGTCGAGCAGCGCCAGCCCCATCTCCGACGTGATGTTGCCGGGGGCGGAGAGCGTGAGGGTGTCGGCCGCGTTCTTCTCGCCCAGCCACTCCTCAAGCTGGTCGTTGAGCCACCACGTGGCCTCCATCCCCGCCATGATCGCCTGCATGCTCAACGGGTCGCCGAGGACTCGCTTGTGCTCCTGGAAGGCCTCCAGCAGGAAGTCGAGGAGCGCCGGTCCGGTCTTCGTCCGGATGTCGTGCCGCAGGGCGGCGATGGAGGCCTGGCCGTGCTCGATCAGCTCGGTGACGATGGCCGGATCGGTCTCGATCGGGGCGGGCGCGCCGCCAGGGCGCGGCCCGGCCGGGCCCTGGTCGGGGAGCGACGGGATGAGGTCGCCGCGGTCGATGACGGTCTCCAACGCGTCCCTGACCAGCGGATCGCCCCTCCCCACCATCTCCAGGAGGCCGGCGCGGCTCGCGGGCGAGGCCAGGCGCGGGGTGACTTCGACGAACAGCCTCCCGCCGGCCTCGTGCATCGGCGCCATGGCCGTCAGCTGCCACATCGAGACGCCCAGGGGCTTCATGGCGTCGGTCATCATCTGCTGATGGCCGACGGAGACGTAGACGTGGTTCTCTCCGTCGCCGGCCTCGGGGACGGGGAACAGCGTGGTGATCGGCCGGCTCTGCACGATGTGGAAGTCCTCGTCGACCAGGCACCATTCGATGTCCTGCGGGTGGCCGAAATGGGCTTCGATCCGCCGGCCGAGCTGCACGATCCGCACGACCTGCGCGTCCGTCAGCGCCGGCTGCTCCTGCCGCTGCGGGTCGATGGCCTGCTCCTCCGTCCCGCCGGCCGACAGGGCATGGATGGCGATCCGCTTGGTGGCGATCGCCCTGTCGATGATCTCGCCGTCGCGCACCCGGTAAGCGTCCGCGTTCACCAGCCCGGAGACCAGAGCCTCGCCGAGGCCGAAGCTGGCCTCCACCGAGGCGACCTTCCGGTTGGACGTGACGGGGTCGGCCGTGAACAGAACGCCGGCCGCCTGCGGGAAGACCATCTTCTGCACGACCACGGCCATCTGGACCGTGCGGTGGTCGATGCCGTTGCGCTGGCGGTAGGTCACGGCGCGTTCGGTGAAGAGCGAGGCCCAGCACCGGCTGACGTGCTGGAGGATCGCCGCCAGCCCCACGATGTTCAGATACGTGTCCTGCTGGCCAGCGAACGAGGCCGTCGGCAGGTCCTCTGCCGTCGCGCTGGACCGGACGGCGTAGGCAACTCCCTCACCGTGCTCGGCGAGAGCCCGGGTGATCGCCACCGCCACGTCGTCGGGGAGGACGATTCCTTCGATGGTCCGGCGGATCTCCGCACTGAGCGTGCGGACGGCCTCCCGGTCGTCCGGGTTCAGGCGCGACAACTGATCGAGCTGCTCGTCGATCGACGGCGCCTCGGCCATGACCCGTCGGAAGGCGTCCGTCGTCACGCAGAAGCCGGCCGGCACGCGGATGCCGTCGATCCGCGACAACGCGCCCAGGTGCGCGCCCTTGCCACCGACGATCGCGCCCTGCGTCTCGTCGACCTCGTGGAAACCTGTCACGTACTGCTCGGTCATCGCGATACCTCCCCAGCGGCCGTCCGCCGCTGTTCTTCACTGACGGGCGTCTCGGGATCGGGCGAACCTCCCGGCGGCGTTCTCACCGCACCGTGCCGTCCCCGCATGCCGCCAGCCGGCCGCTGGGCCCCGTCGGGCGACGCGCACACCGGCATCTCCGCGCCGACCGGCCGCAGTCGCACTCCCCACGCCATCAACGGTTCAGCGTCACTGGCCGACAACAACACGCGCACGTGGTGCCCCATTTCTTTCGTCCTTTTGTGGCTCCGGCCGACGATTCTGCGCCACGACCCGGGCCTTGCGGCAAGCCTCCCCGTGCGATATACGTTTAGGTGGGAACAATTTCTTTTGTCGTCCAGTGCGCGCTGAAACTCTCTCGACCAGGCGCGATGACCTCCCCAACTCCGGCCGCTGGCCGGCTGGTGGCGCGGATTCTCTGCCTTCTATACCGTGACACGATCGCGGCCGGCTACGGCTCGATGGGCCTCTGCCGCGCCGGGTTCACGTACGCAGTCGACATGAGAGGTTCGGCGTGACCATGGACTCGCAGGCGGCCGAACGGCCGGAGGCTGGCAAGGTCGACGTGCAGCAGAAGATCGACACGTCGGTGCCGCATTCGGCGCGGATCTGGAACTACTGGCTCGGCGGCAAGGACAACTTCGCGGTCGACCGCGAGGCTGGCGACCAGTACCGGCAGGTCTTCCCCGGCGTGGTCGACGTCGCCCGCGCCTCCCGGCAGTTCCTGATCCGCTCGATCACGTTCCTCGCCGCCGAGGCGGGAGTCCGCCAGTTCCTCGACGTCGGCACGGGATTGCCGACCGCCAACAACACTCATGAGGTGGCGCAACGGATCGTGCCGGAAGCGCGGATCGTCTACGTCGACAGCGACCCGCTGGTGCTGGTGCACGCCCGCGCGCTGCTGGTCAGCACGGCCGAGGGCAGGACCGCCTACATCGACGCCGACCTGCACGACCCGGCCGCGGTCATCGCCGAGGCCGGCAAGACGCTCGACGTCGAACAGCCGATCGGGCTCATTCTCAGCGGCGTCATGGGCCACGTGCCCGACTACGAGACGGCCCGGTCGATCACGCGTCAGCTGCTGGCGCCGCTGCCGACTGGCAGCTACCTCTCACTCAACGACGGCACCAGCCTGATCAGCCCGGAGATGCAGCAGGCGCAGGACGACTACAACGACACCGGGGCGACCCCGTACACGCTGCGCTCACCCGACCAGATCGCCGGGTTCTTCGACGGCCTGGACCTGGTGGAGCCGGGCGTCGTGCCGTGCCCGCAGTGGCGACCCGACGACGCGGTCGACACGCCCGCCGACATCGACGCGTTCGGCGGGGTGGGCCGCAAGCACTGAGACCAGCTGACGGCCTGCGGAAGCAGAGTGCAGGCCGGCGACTCGGAGGATCTCCGGCGCGCGGCCGGTGCTTCTGCAGGTACGTGGTGGGCGATCCGGCCTGCCGGGCTGGATCGGCCCATTCGACGGGGTCAAGGGCTGCACCAGGACACGTCGCAAGGCCCGGGCTGAGTGGCTGACGAGGGTTCGGGTCAGCTTGGGGTGAGGAGGCAGAACTCGTTGCCTTCCGGGTCGGCGAGGACCCTCCACGGGACATCGTGGTCCAGCTCGATGGCGGTGGCGCCGAGAGCTCGCAGCCTGGCCGCCTCGGCTTCCAGGTCGTCACCCGGGTATGGGCGGACGTCGAGATGGACGCGGTTCCACCCGGTCTTCACGTCGGGTGTGCGGAGGAACTGCAGATATGGGCCGACGCCCTTGGCGGAGCGCAGTACCGCCTTGTTGTCGGTCACCTCGTGCAGGGCCCAGTCCATGGCCTCGCCCCAGAAGCGGGCCATCGCTCGCGGATCCGCGCAGTCGACCACTACCGCGGCGATCGGTCCGGTGTCTCGGTAGAGCGGTCGGGGGTCCAGCACGCAGAACTCGTTGCCCTCGGGGTCGGCCATGACCGTCCATGGGACGTCGCCCTGGCCTACGTCGGCGGGTGTTGCGCCGAGATCCTTCAGGCGCGTGACCACCTCCGCCTGATGGGCTGCCGAGGTGGTGGCGAGGTCGACGTGCACCCGGTTCTTCACCGTCTTGGGTTCCGGGGAGACGATGAGGTCGACGCAGACGGCGACGGGGTCGGGGTAGACGAAGCCCTCGGGTTCGAGGTTGGTCACGCCGGGTCCCTCGCTGGAGACTTCCCAGCCGAGCGCCTCCGCCCAGAAACCGCCCAGCGCGGAGTCGTCCCGAGCCTTCATGTTGATTTGAACGAGCCGTGTTGCCATGCCGGTGATGCTAGGGCCTGTCGAGTCGGCCGTGGTGCCCGAACTGGAGTGATCGTTCGGCGCGTCGAAGATCGGCATACGGCAAGGTCTCCTCGGCCGCGTTTCAGTTGTCAGCAGCAGCAGCGGCGGAGGAGGCGCCAGCGGCCAGGAGCAGGTCCGCTGTCTGGGAGTGATCGCCTCGTCGCGCCCACTCCAGTGGCGAGTAGCCGGTTCCTCGGTCTTCGCGAAGGTTCGGGTCTGCACCGTGGGCGAGGAGTTCCTGCACGACGTCGGCGTATCCCCAGGCCGCCGCAGCGCAGAGGGGTGTTCCCTGCTGTCCGTGCCCGCTCTCGGTGTCCGGTGCAGCGCCGGCGGCGAGAAGAAGCCGCACGAGATCGACCGCGCCGTGCACGGATGCCTGGTACAGCGGAGTCGTGCCCTCGCGGTCGGCCGCGTCGGGGTCCGCTCCGACGCGCAGGAGGGCACTGGCGACCGCTGCGTCTTCGCGGAGCACCGCCTCCACCAGGCGCTTGGCGAGCTTCTTTCGCTGTCGCTTGTTCACGGTCCTCAGGGTAGGTGGGTCCTTCGGTGCCACTCGTTGATCGCGACGACGGAAAGCCGCGTTGAGACGCGTCACGGTCGGCGATGCCAGGATCGGCACCGTGGCCGGCGACGAACTGGCCAGTTGGCTGCGCGGGGACGCCCTGCCGGCGCCGGTCCAGCAGTTGGTGACGGTGCAGCGGCGGGAGCGGGCGGGCACCTACGACTTCGGCTACGACCGGCTGCCGATCCGGCGCACCATGGTCACCAGCGCCCCACCCGAGGGCGTGGCGGATCCGCTCGGGATGCTCACCGTGCCGGCACAACTGATCGGCCGGGGGCACGGCGGCTGGAGCGATCTGTGGCCGGCGGTGCTGCCGGGACATCGGGGTCTGGTCGCCGCGCACCTCCTGCCCGGGGTCGCCAGGGCAGTGCAGGAGGACGTCCAGGACGGCGCCATGGTCCTGCCGCTGGTCGCCGAGTGCACCGGGGCGGGTGGCCCGGCGCTCGACCTGGCTCTGGCGTACGGGCTGTGCGCCCGGCACGAGGTGGACCGGGCGGCCGCGCTCGACGCCCTGCTGATGTTGGCGGCCGCCGGCGACCTGGACGCCCCGGCAGTCGGCCGGCACCTGGGCGCGCTGGCGGCCGACGGCCAGGTGACGCTGACCCGGGCGACCACACCCCTTCGCGACGCGGTCGCGGCCGGCGCCCGGCTCAGCGTCTGGCGGCTGCTCGCCGCCGCGCTGCCGCCGCTGCTGGCCGCGCCCACCCCGCCCCGTGGCACACCCGACCTGCTCACCCTGGCGGCCGAGACGGCCAGCGCGACCGGCGTACGCGTCGGGGTGCCGGGGCTGACCGACGTGGCGGCGCGTGGCGGCACGAGCCGGTTGGTGACCGAGGCATGAAGGCTCGCTACCGCGCTGGCCGGCTGAACGGCCGGCACTGTCGGTCGCGCCGGACACCCTCGGCCGACCGCCTGAGCTGCCCGCTCGCGGCACCCGTGCTCAGCATCGGTGCCGCGAGTTGGGCGTGCGTCGCGGTCAGTCGGGAATGACGTCGACCGCCTCATGAAGAGCGGTGAGCAGGCTGCGAGGACGGCGATCGGGATACTCGGCTCGCGCCTCGTTCATGACGTACGAGAAGGCGACCTGCGTGCCCGGCCAGGCTCCGTGCCGGGAACCGCCCGCGCCCGCGTGGCCGAACGCGTCGGTCGCCGGTCCGAAGACCTCTGCCGCGGTGGCGAGCTCGAACCCGGCGCCGTAAGCCATCGGGCTGGCCCACAAGGGGGAGAGGCCCGTCGTCTCTCCCGTCGGCCAAGCTCCACAGTGGATTCCTTGAGTACGCGTACGCCGCCCAGTGAACCGCCGGCGGCCAGACAGGCGTAGAACCGGGCCATCGACCTTGCGGTGGCGAACGCGCCCACCGCGGCCATCCCGGCGCGACGGAACTCCGGGCTGTTCCAGAGCGCCGGTGCGCCGGGCACGACGAGCGGATTGTGGGTGAGGATCACGAGCGGGTCGTGGCTGGCCGGCTGCGCGTCGAGAAGGAAACCGGGGGCGGCCAGCATGGTCGACGCGCGACCGTGCTGGTCGTCCGGGAGCCCGATCCAGACGTCGAGTTCCAGTGGGCGCGCGAACTCGTCGGCGAAGAAGGCACTGACCGTGCGCCCGTCCACCCGCCGGACAAGTTCGTCGACGAGCCAGCCCCAGGTGAGGGCGTGGTAGATGAACCCGGCTCGTGGATCGGTCTCGGGTGGCTGCTCGGCCAGCAGCTTGGCCATCGTGGCGTGGTCAAGCAGGTCGTCAACGGTGACCGGCTGCCGCACGCCGGGCAGCCGCGACTGGTGCGACAGGATGTCTCCGACGGTGACGTCGCGCTTGCCGGCCGCCGCGAACTCGGGCCAGTACCGGGCGGCGGACGCTTCGAGGTCCAGCACGCCGCGCTCGATGAGCAGCAGTGCGCAGGCGGTGGCGAGGCCCTTGGTGCCCGAGAAGATCAGCTGCAGGGTGTCGGCCTGCCAGCGGCGTCCGGTGTCCGGGTCGGCGAGGCCGCCCCACAGGTCCACCACGCATGCTCCCTTGTGGTAAGCGCTGAAGGCGGCGCCCGTTTCGCCGAACTCGGTGAAGCTTCGCTCGAATGCGTCGGCCAGGGGTTCAAATCCGGCAGCGGTGAATCCTTCGACCATGCGATGTTCCATCCTCAGCGATTGGTGGTGGCCAGCAGCGTCAGCGCGGCCTGCTTGGCGTGCTCCGCGGCGCCGTGGCCGGTGTCGTGATGGTCGGCAACGACTGTGGCCCCCTCGATCAGGATCAGTAGTTGCCGGGCCAGCATCTGCGGGTCACCCGCTCCGGCGCGTTGCGCGATATCGGTCAGCAGTTCGAGGTAACGGTCCAGATGCCGGACGGCAACCCGCCGGGCGGGGTCGGTGTGGTGCTGCGTGGCGGCGTTGACGATGGCGCAGCCCCGGAACGCCGGTTCGGCGTACCAGGTGCCGAGGGCGTCGAAGATCGCGCCCAGCTCTGCCTCCGGATCCGGCCCCGCCGCCCGTGCCACGTCGGCGAGCCAGCGGATGACCCGATCGCTGCGGGCAGCGAGGACGGCATCGATGAGCCCTTCCTTCGAGCCGAAATGACGGTAGAGCGTCTCCTTGGACGCGCCAACCGCGGCGCACAGCTCGGCGATCCCGACGCCATCGAGCCCTCGCTCGTAGAGCAGGTCGGTGGCGCGGGCAAGCATCGATTCCCGGGTGCGCGCCGGGTCGAGTGAGGTTCCTTTGGCCACTGGCACGAGCAGATGGTACCGCTCGGTTCGATGATTCGCTAGTGTCATCGAAACGCTCGGTACCATCACCGCAGGGAGTGGCATGACCCTCGAAACACGCGCCGCCGCCTCGGCGCCCTGGTGGCAGTCCATGGGCCTCGCCCTCGGCACCGCGTCCGCTCTGGGACTCGGCCGTTTCGCGTACGGACTGTTCGTCCCGGCCATGTCCCAGGACCTGGACTGGACGATGAGCAGAGCCGGTGCGCTGACCGCCGCGAACGGCGCCGGCTATCTCCTCGGCGCCGTGATCTCCCCGGCAGTGATCCGCGGTGCCGGACTGACGGCGACGTTCCGCGCCGGGATGGTCCTGACTGCTCTGGCGCTCGCCGCCACCGGCCTGGACCTGTTGGCCTGGGGGCGCGCCGCAGCCGGCCTCGGCGGAGCGCTGACGTTCATCTCCGGCGCCGCCCTGGCAACCCAGCTCGCCAACCGCGCCGCAACCCTGACCCCCGTCAGCGTCTACTTCGCCGGCGCGGGAGGCGGAATCGCGGTCACCGGCGCGAGCGTCCCGCTCCTCCTGCACCTCCACCCTGAGCGCTGGGCGGTCGGCTGGTGGGCACTGGCGGGCGCGGCGGCGCTGGCCAGCGCGGCCAGTTGGCGCGCCGCAGCCATCTCCAACGCCACCGGGCCGACCGCGGCAGTGAGCGGACGGCACCTGTGGCGGCAATGGCGGATCGCTTCGGCATACCTGCTCTTCGGCGCCGGTTACATCGGCTACCTGACGTTCCTGTCGGCGTACCTGGCCGGGCGGCATGCCTCGCTGGCCATGGTCTGCGTCACGTGGGTCCTGGTCGGAGCGAGTGCGATGGTCGCACCCGTCCTGTGGAGCCGTCCGATCGTGACCTGGGGCGGCAACCGCCCGTTGTGCGTGATGCTGCTGGGTGTCGCCGCGGCAGCCGCGCTGGCCAGAGGACGCCGACAGCGGCCGGGACGACGGCGTCCGCCGTGTTGTTCGGCCTGGCGTTCATGATGGTCCCGGCCGCTGTCACCGCCCACGTCACCCGACACGTGCCACCCGAGGCGATCAGCGCCACCCTCGCGGCGTTCACGGTGGTGTTCGCGATCGGCCAGTCGCTCGGCCCATGGATTTCCGGGATGCTGGCCGATCACAATGGCGCGGGCGCGACCCTGACCGTGACAGCGCTGCTGTGCACGCTGGCCGCGATCCTGGTCCTCCGGCGATCGGCGAAGCCGGCCGAGCTCGTTGTCACTCGCCGAGCGCCTGGTAGAGCGTCGCCCAGAAGTCGTGGATGGCACGCGGCGCATCCGGGGTCGACATCCCGACCCGGGTGAGCAGGACTCCGGTGAGCTGGTTGGCCCTGTCCGCGTAGGCGGTGGTGCCGGTACCGCCGTCCCAGCCGAACTGGCCGACGGGCGATCCCGGAGATCTTCGACAGCTTCCTGACCCGGCTCGAACGCCCCCTCGGCGATCCGAGTTCGTCGAGCTGACCAAGCGCGGCTGTCCGGACTGAGGCGGCTGCCTATCCCTGACCCGGACTCGTTCCCGCCGGATCGGTCGAGATCGTCTCGGGCCTGGTGTGGAGGACGTCGCGGGCCTGTTCGGCGGCGCGGGTGATGCTTTCGCTGATGAAGTCGAGGAAGCGGGCGATGTTCGTCAGGCGCATGGCGGCGGGAGTGTGCGAGCCGAGGATGGCGACGCCTTGGCGAGCGGTTTCGACGAGCTGGTCGTTGGCTCGGGCGCTGGCGATCGTCGCCTGGTAGAAGAGTTCGTCGTCGACGACGTAGCGGTCACGCCGGCGTTCGTCGCGTTCCCGGCGGACGAGGCTCTGGCTCTCCAGGAAGGCGATCGCCTTGGAGATGGACGCCGGGCTGACCTGGAGGCGCTGGGCGAGTTCGGACGCGGTGAGGCTGCCCGCGTCGGTGGTGAACAGGCAGGTCAGCACCCGGGCGCCCATCTTGTTCAGGCCCGAAGCCATGAGAACGGTGGTGAAGGTCTCCTCGTACTCGGCCACGGCCTCGGGGTTGCGTCCGTGCGGCTGGGGGACCGACTCCGCGCCACGGGAGGAGGCGGGCCTGCGCCGGTGCGCGCGGCGTTCGGTGGCGCGGTGGGCCAGATCGGCGCGGTAGGCGGTGGGGCCGCCGTTGCGCATCACCTCGCGGGTGATGGTCGACGTCGGACGGTCGAGGCGTCGGGCGATCTCGGCGTAGGGGAGGCTGTCGGCCAGTCCCAGCGCGATCTGCTGGCGTTCCTGCTGGGTGAGCCTGCCTCCCGGCATCGCGGTTCTCCTCGCTGATCATTCGTGCGTGTCCCTGACCGCCTCACTATAGCGTTCACCTCCCATCCATTGCAATGGCAGGAGCACCGCTGTTGCATTACTGTCCAGGCTTGTTGCAACAATATCCGGCGCTTGGCCTGCGTAAACTCTCCTATGGCGCAACGACCTCGTTGCCAGGTTATGGAAAGCAACGTAGCGTTTCCGGTGTCAGAAACACCGAGCGAGCACGGGAGAGCACGATGCAGAAGTTCGACACCCCCGCCCCGATCTCCGCCGTCCTGGACATCCCCGCCGGGCGCGTCCAGTTCATCGCCGCGGACCGCGTCGACACCACCGTGGAGGTCCTGCCCGCCGACGCCTCCAAGCGCCGCGACACCAAGACCGCTGAGCAGACCACCGTCGCCTACGCCGACGGCGTCCTGCGGATCACGACCGCGAGCCCCACCAGCCAGATCCTCGGTCCCTCCGGATCCGTGGAGGTCACCGTCCAGTTGCCCGCCGGCTCCCACATCGAGGCCAAGGCCGCCAGCGCCGAACTCCGCGGCGTCGGACGCCTCGGCGACGTCGCCTTCAAGGGCGCGTACCGCCAGATCAAGATCGACGAGGCAGCGAGCGTCCGCCTCACCGCGATCGACGGCGATGTCGAGGTCGGGCGGCTCAACGGCCCGGCGGAGATCAGCACCGCACGGGGCGACATCCGGATCACCGAGGCGGTGCGCGGCACGGTTGTGCTCCGCACCCAGTCCGGCGACATCGCGGTCGCCGCTGCTGCGGGTGTCTCGGCCGCCCTGGACGCCGGCACCGGCTACGGCCGCGTCAGCAACGCCCTCAAGAACGATGGCACCACCGAACTCGACATTCGCGCTACCACCTCCCACGGCGACATCACCGCCCGCAGCCTCTGACGGAGCGAGACAGGGACTGGCCGGCCCGGCTCCGGCGATCGAGATCCTCTCGGTCGTCGCCGATGACGCCGCCGTCCGTCCCGAGGGGCCTGCGATCCACGCGCAGGGCTCGGAGAAGTGGCACAAGACAACCGACACGACCAGGAGCGGAACATGACGACCAACAACCCTTCCTCGACGAGTTCGAAGTGGACCGGAATGATCGCGGTGGACGACACCGCCCTGGCCGTCACCGACACCGGCGGTCCCGGCATCCCGGTGGTCTACCTCAACGGCCAGTTCGCCACGCAGGGCTACTGGCGACGGGTCATCGCCGAGCTGGGGACCGGCTGGCGGCACATCACCTACGACGAGCGCGCCCGCGGCAGATCGAAGCGTTCGGCGGACTACTCCTTCGAGGTGGCCGTCCGGGATGTCGATGCCGTTCTCGCGGCCAGGGGTGTGGACCGCGCGCTGGTGGTGGGCTGGTCCTACGGAGCGGTCGTCGGGGCGCACTGGGCCAGCCGGAATCCGGAGCGAGCCCTGGGCGCGGTCCTGGTCGACGGCGCCTTCCCGTACGACTGGCTCGACGAGGCCATGGAGCAGCGGATCCGGAAGCTGTTCCGGCGGATGAGCTGGTTCCTGCCGCTGCTGCGACCGACGGGCCTGGCCCCGAGGATGACCGCCGCACAGCAGGCGAACAGCAACATCGAGCTCGGCAGGCTCTCCCGCGAGAGCGAGCTGGGCCCCGTGCTGGACGGCATCACCGTCCCGGTGCGGTACGTGGTCGCGTCGGGGACGTCCTTCGGAAGCCGCGGCGACGAGCAGGAACGCATCCGTACCAGCCTCGATGCGGTGACCGCCAACAACCCCAACATCCAGATCGCCGCGAAGGTCGCCAGCAACCACGGAGCGATCCTCAAGAAGAACTTCCCCGCCATCGCCGACGCCGTACGCGAGGTCGCCGCCCTCGACCGTGGGCGGCGCTGAGCACACGACCAGCGGCCGGACCCAGGCGGGGGACCGGCAGGTGGGAGCCGTTGACCACGGGCAGTTCGGGGCCGGTGGTCAACGGCTCGATCACCTCGCCGCCGTGCCGCCTGCCACCGGACCTCAGGGCCTTGGTCCGGGGTCGCCTGTGCGGCGCCTGCGACAGTGTCGGTATGGACAACCGTTTCCGCAGGCTGCCGCCGCGGATCGAACCTCTCTACGAGACACAGGACGTCTCCGGTCCGCCGCCGTTGCCGGAGGTGGAGGAGACGAGTTGGCTGACTCCGGCCGGGGAGGTGGCGGGTTTCGAACGGTTGGGTGCTGCCGTTGCCCGCAACTCGGAGCGGGCCGGCTCGGACCCGGTGCGGCAGCTACGGCGTGGCAGAGCGCTGGTGATCCTCTACATCGTCCTGACTTTGGGGATAATCGCCGTGGGATTCGTCCTGGGCGCCCGCGTCCGCTGAGCATCCCTCCGGGACCTCGGCGTCCGCGGTCGGCTGTCGGCCCTTTCGGCGGACGCGGGGCCCGTTGGCAGCGGCTGCTGGCGCGGACGCTTCTGCACGAAGGAGGACGCATGGCACTGGGTCCGGTGCTCGTGATCGGTCTCGATCCCGTCCGGATTCCGGGCTGGGATCCGGAGCCGGTCGTCGCGGCGATCGCACGCGGCCAGGCTCGTTTCGGCGAACATGGCATCGAGGCCGACCTGTGCCTCGTGGTACCTGACGAGGACGCCGAGGGAGCGATCGTTGAGGCGCTGACCGGGAAGGACTACGCCTGCGTGGTGGTGGGGGGCGGCATCCGCAAGCATGAGCCTCTGCTCGAACTCTTCGAGAAGGTGGTCAACCTTGTCCGGCAGCATGCACCCGGGGCGGCCATCGCCTTCAACAGCAGCCCCGAGGACACGGCCGACGCCGCACTGCGGTGGCTGCGGTAGGCCAGCAGGGCACAGCGTCCGGCCTGATCACGGGTGACCTCACCGGCAAGGAAGCGCCGCACGGAGGCTCACCGACGCGGCTCACCCTCCGGTTGCGATCGCCGCGATCGCGGCGTGCGGCCGATGCGTGCCGTCGCTGGGCCGCTCGAGGCGCTCAACCTCCGTGAAGCCGGCGCGCGTCAGTCGCGCGGAGATCTCGTCCATGGGCCAGCGATAGGCGGTCACGACCTTGTGGTCGAAGGCCTCGACCTCGTCGCCGACGAAGACGCCCAGCACCAACGTTCCGGACGGGGCCGTGGCTCGCCGGAACGTGCTGAGCATGCCGTCGAGCTTCTGCGGCGGTAGGTGGATCAACGAGTACCAGGCCAGGATGCCGGCGATGGAGTGGTCGGCGACATCGAGGCTCTCCATCGACCCGAGGTGGAACTCGACGCCCGGCTGGGTCGCCCGCGCATGAGCGATGAACTCGGGGACCACGTCGATCCCCGTTGCGTCGGCGCCCAGCGAGCGGAGGTAGCCGGTGATGTGGCCAGGCCCGCAGCCCAGATCGAGCACCCTGCCAGGTCGGCCTGCCAGATGTCGCCCGATGAAGGCGAGGTCGTCGGCGTGCACCTGCTGGCGCGTACCGAACAGCTCGATGTAGAGATCCGCGACGGACCCGTACGCCTGCCGGACCTGCTCCATGTGCACCGCATGACTATACGAGCTCTCGCGTTGACTCGACCGGAGCGACGGGCCCATGCGTCCCGGCTGGTGTCGCACTGCCGCCGCTGAAGGTCGTACGCCCGGCGCGTACTGCTGACTTGACGAAGGGCATGTTATCGCTCACAGTCGATGGCTAAGGACGACGACAACTGTGGCTTACCGGGCGAGCCAGCTTCGTCGACCTGGAATCAGGCGTGCGCCAGGGCATGCAGAAGTCTTGTTAGCGCTGACAATCTTCCGACGCTGCGCCCGGCCACGCGTCGCGGTGCGCCCATCTTCGGGTAGATCGCTCGGCTCTTGGTCATAGGAGGAGGATCATGTCTGCCTTTGGTAGGTCTCCATCAATCCCGCCGCCGCCGTCGAGGCGTCGTGGGTGCTTGCTCCGGGTTTTCGCCGGCGGCGTGATGGCGGCGGTGGTCGGTGGTGCCGCCGCGGCGGTGGTGTCGACACCGGCCGCCGCGGCCACGGTCGACACGACCGCGTGGTACGTGCTGCTGAATCGGAACAGTGGCAAGGCGTTGGACGTGTACAACCTGGCCACGAATGATGGTGCGCGGATCACGCAGTGGGCGCGTAACAACGGCAGCCAGCAGCAGTGGCAGTTCGTGGATTCCGGTGGTGGTTACTACCGGTTGAAGTCGCGGCTGTCGGGCAAGGTGTTGGACGTTTACAACTTCTCGACGGCCAACGGTGCGAGCGTCGTGCAGTGGAGTGACGGTAACGGGACCAATCAGCAGTTCCGGTTGGCTGACTCCGATGGTGGTTACGTCCGGTTGATCAATCGGAACAGCAGCAAGGTGGTGGAGGTGCAGGGTGCCTCGACCGCCGACGGCGGGAACATCGTGCAGTACGACGACTGGAACGGCGCCAACCAGCAGTGGCAGCTCGTCCGCGTCGACGGCGGGGGTAACCCGACCACGCCGCCGCCCGGCACGTGTGCTCTGCCGTCTACGTACCGCTGGACGTCCACGGGCTCGCTGGCGAACCCGAAGTCGGGGTGGGTCTCGCTCAAGGACTTCACCTACGCCCCCTACAACGGCAGGCACCTCGTCTACGCGACGACCCACGACACCGGGACGAGGTGGGGTTCGATGAACTTCGGCCTCTTCTCGAACTGGTCCGAGATGGCCTCGGCCAGCCAGAACACGATGTCCTTCGCCACTGTCGCGCCTTCGCTGTTCTACTTCGCCCCGAGGAACATCTGGGTGCTCGCGTATCAGTGGGGTGGGACCGCCTTCTCCTACCGGACGTCGAGCGACCCGACCAATCCGAACGGGTGGTCATCGGAGCAGGTGCTCTTCTCCGGAAGCATCTCGGGCTCCGGCACGGGCCCCATCGACCAGGCGCTCATCGGTGACAGCACGAACATGTACCTGTTCTTCGCCGGCGACAACGGCAAGATCTACCGGGCCAGCATGCCCCTCGGGAACTTCCCGGGCAGCTTCGGCTCGACGTCGACCGTGATCATGAGCGACACGACGAACAACCTGTTCGAGGCCGTTCAGGTCTACAAGCTGCAAGGCCAGAGCCGGTACCTCATGCTCGTGGAGGCGATCGGCTCGCAGGGTCGCTACTTCCGCTCGTTCACGGCCACCAGCCTGTCCGGGTCGTGGACGCCGCAGGCCGCGACCGAGAGCAACCCCTTCGCCGGTAAGGCCAACAGTGGCGCCACCTGGACCAACGACATCAGCCACGGGGAGCTGATCCGCGGCAACGCCGACCAGACGATGACCGTTGATCCCTGCAATCTGCAACTGCTCTACCAGGGGCGTTCCCCCAACTCCGGCGGCGACTACGGCCTTCTGCCCTACCGGCCGGGTCTGCTGACACTGCAGCGCTGACGGGTCGACCCTGGGGGGCAACGAGATGCCGACCAGGTGGACGTTGTCGCGGTTCGCGATCAGGGTCGAGCGGAGTTGACGGGGCGGGCTCGGTGCAAGGCCGAGCCCGCCCCGGGTCAGGGGTGTACGGGACCGGGACTCGCCCGGCGGCAGCGATGAACCCCACCGGAGGGCTCGTGGCCAGGGGCATACGGTGGCTCTGTGCTGCGCATTGAGTTGACCACGCAGGTTCAGGCAGTCCGGGAAGCCGTCTTCGACGCCTGCCTTGATGTCGATATGCACACCACGTCCATGGGGGCAAGCGCCGAACGGGCTGTCGGCGGCGTAACCACCGGCCGCTTGACCGCCGGCGATGCCGTCACGTGGGAGGCGAGGCACTTCGGCCTGCCTTGGCGGATGACCGTTGGGATCAGCGACCACCGGCGGCCCCACGGCTTCACAGATGAGCAGATCCGCGGCCCGTTCGAGCGATGGCGCCACGAGCACGTGTTCACGCCTGACCCGGCCAACCCCTCGGCCACGCTGATGCGTGACGTCATCGACTTCGCCGCTCCGATGGGCCTCGTCGGTCGCCTCGTCGCCAGCCTCATCCTGCGGCCATACCTGCAACGACTTGTCGCACGCCGCAACGCCTACCTCGCGGCCACCCTGGCAGAGCGTCATAGCGCAGGATGATGACGCCTCTCAGCACCACCAGCGCCGGGAGAAACGCTACAAGCGCTACGAGAAGCAGCTACCGGGCAACCGGGTCCAGGCCGACGTCACGTTCATCGAACCGATCGGCATAAGCGCTCCGGCCGGCAAGGCGCCGATCAGCGGACAGCTACCCAAGCAGCGCCGTCGGGTCAGCGACGGCCCGGCCTCGACCGACCGCGCCCGGCTCGCGCACCATGAACACGTCCACCGGATCCTCGGTCTCGAGCGTGAACCCGTGTCGCTCGTACAGCCGCCGGGCCGGACTGCCCTGAAGCACGTTCAGCCGGACTGCGACGCCGTCCCGGTCACTTCGCTTGAGCAGCCCGCGCAGCACCGCCGTACCGATGCCGCTGCCCTGCAGGTGCGGGGCCAGGTAGAAATGCTCCAGCCAGTGGGCGTCCTCGGCCGGCCGCAGCGACACGCAGCCGGCGAACGCCCCGCCCACCTCGATCACCCAGGTGTGCGCAGGCGCGAACCCGTCGCGCAGTCGTTGCCGCACCCGCTGCTGTGGACCAGGGACACCAACACTCGCATGATCCGGCAGGTCTCCCACGCGCTGGGCGAGGTGCTGGCGGACTCCTGGACCAAGCGCCGGTAGCGCTCGAGGTGTGGGGCGCAGAGAAGGCTTCGCGCGAATCATCGAAAGCATCAGGCAACCACGCTTCGACAACCCCACGGGACGGCGAGGTCGGGCGGCCGCGAGTTAGCGTGCTGGGATGGGTGATCTCGACGAGCTGTTGCGCGACCAGGCCGCGTACTACCGTGCCGTGGCTGGCGAGTACGACCGGGCGTACGAAAGTGAGGATCTGCGCTCGTTGAACGAGCTCGCTGAGGGGCTGCCGATTCACGGTGACGTTCTGGAGTTGGCATGCGGTACGGGCCAGTGGACCAGGATGCTGGCAGCGCGCGGGCACCGGGTGACCGCGGTGGATGCTGCGCCGGAGATGCTGGCGATAGCCCGGGAACGGGTTGCTGGTCTGGACGTGGAGTTCGTCCAGGCTGACCTGTTCACCTGGCGGCCGCCACGTCAGTTCGACACGGTGTTCTTCGCCTTCTGGCTCTCGCACGTTCCACCCGCGCAGCTCGCCGCGTTCTGGAGGCTCGTCGAGGGCGCGCTGCGGCCGGGAGGTCGGGCCTGCTTCGTCGATGACGGTCCTGGTCAGCAGGCGGCCGAGGAGGTCCTCGCTGGCCAGGCCGCTCCAGCGGTGCGTCGCCGCCTGGAGGACGGCAGCGCGCACCGGATCGTGAAGACGTTCGCCGACCCTGATCGTCTGACCCAGACGCTCGAAGGGTTGGGCTGGTCGGCACGGGTCCGGCCCGTCAGGACCAAGTTGGTCGTTGGTTCGGCCGCGGTGATCTGACACCCGGATGGCGTACGTAGGCTGCTCGCTCCGGCCGGATCATCGGGGCTAGGCTCTCGCGATGAGCGGCGGCGAGTACCGCGGATCGGACCTCGGCGGACCTTCAGCTGAGGTGCGCATCGGCACACCGGAACGTCGGGCAGCCGAGGTGGCACTCGAGGTTCACCTGAGCGAGAAGCGACTGGATTCCGACGAGTTCGAGCGGCGGACAGAGGCGTGCGAGCAGGCGAGCAACCAGGGGGAGCTTCTACGGGTGTTCGCTGATCTTCCGGTGCCCCACCCCGAATTGCCGTCTTCTGCCGTTCCCTCGACCGAGCTTGACGACGACATCCCACCGCTTGCGCTAGCGGGTTGTCTGGCGTTGGGGCTGGGACTGCCGGTGGCCATCGTGCTCGGGTGGGTCTACGGCACCTGGTGGGCTCTCGCGGTACCGGTGGCGGTGACCGTGGCGATGGCCTACGTCGAGCACCTCCGCACGGCACACCGTAGCCCGATCGAGAGCAGCCACCCGCAGCCTTCCGATTGACCGGTAGCCGCTACCGGAGGTTCCCTGGGGCGGTTGGATGGGTGGCGTGCGGGAGTGTCCCAGCGGCCGAGCGTCGCGCGATCACGACACTGCCGCCCGCTCCTGACCGACGCACCGTATCGAGGAGCACATTATGGAACTGAAGCCGGTCAACCCGACGGTGAAGACACCCGCGCAGAACTTCACCGGTGACGTCTACCTGACCCCCATCTACACCGGCACCGAACCGTCGCGGATGACCGCCGCGCTCGTCCGATTCACTCCGGGCGCCCGGACCAACTGGCACTCGCACGCCGTCGGCCAGACCCTGCACGTCACCGAGGGCGTCGGAGTCGTCGGCACCCGCGACGGCACCGTGCTGCGCATCCGGGCCGGTGACACCGTCATCTGCCCGCCCGGGGAGGAGCACTGGCACGGCGCCACCGACGACACCTTCATGAGCCACCTCGCCCTGCTCGAGGCGTTGCCCGACGGCGGCGACCCCACCAGCTGGCTCGAGCCGGTTCCCGGCGCGCAGTACGACCGGGCGAACCAGCACTAGCATCCGCCGCGCCCACCGTGGTTGCCGAGCACCGGGCCGTCGCCGCAGCCCGACCGGCCGGAGCGCGGCACCACCAGCAGGGCAACCCGCCGTGGTATCGATCAAAACTCGACCGAGGGCCACCAGACATCCAGATTCATGCTCGCGGTCGTTAAGCTGGCCTCGTGATCCGGGCTGTAATCGTGGACGTCGACGACACTCTGTGCCTGACGCAGGCCGCCTCGTTCGCACTCGAGAACGAGGTCCTGGCCGAGATGAGCCGGCCTCCGATACCACGGGCCCTGCATCTGGCGACGTGGGGCGAGCCGCTGTTGGACGCGATGCCCAAACGGTCGCCCGGCATCGACCTGAACCGGTTCTCGGCTCTCTACCAGAGCGTGCTGGAACGGTACATCGCCGATGGTCTTCTGGACGTGATTCCGCCGGAGAACCTGCTGGCGCTGGACGAGTTCGTCCTGACCGGGCGGGAGGTGTTCCTGTTGACGTCGCGCACCGAGGACGAGGTCCGCCACATGTTGGCGCCGGATCACGTTCTGGCCGAGCGGGTCAGTGGCATCTACCACGCCGGCAACACACGTTTTCGGAAGCCGGATCCACGGGCCTTTGACGAGTTTCTGGCGACGACCGGACTGGCACCGGACCAGTGTGTGTACGTGGGGGACTCACCGGGGGACGCCCTGGCCGCGGGCGGCGCGGGTATGCACTTCGTCGGCTGCCTGCAGAGCGGGGTGCGGAAACCGGCGGACTTCGACCACCGTCATGTCGATGCCTTCATCGATGCCTTTCCTGACATCGTCGATGCGGTCCACCGACTCGAGCAGGGTTCACTGTCGACGTCCGACCGGTAGCGGGCGAACCGGGTCGGTCGCGGGGCGGGTCTCCCCGGTTCGTCTTCCCGCCGGCCCTGCCCGTGGACGGGTCAATCCATCAGCAGCACCGGGATGCCGTCCCGCACCGGATAGGCCAGGGCGCACCGGTCGCAGCGCAGTTCCTCCGCCTCCGGCGAGTAGCTGAGGTCGCCGTGGTCCGCCGGACAGCACAGGACGTCGAGAAGCTCCTGATCGAGGTGCATGGTCCCTCCCAGGGGGTGGCGTGCGCGTTGTCGCGCCATGCCGGACGGGCCTGATGCCCCCGGCGCTGGACGCGTATTCGGGCGACCCTCGGCCGTCCCGCCACTGGGCAACGGTAGCGGCAGACGGATGCCGTTGGCTAGCAGTCGCGTCCCGCTTTCCAACCATTGCGGCGGCCGTAGCCGAACTTTGACGCGTTAAAAATATTGCTCGCCGGGAATCCCATGGGAAATCCCGGAGGTGCGACCTCTCCGCGTTCTGCGAGTTGACCGTGGTAAATATCATCGATATGGTCGGTCCGGCGCTGGAAGTTCCGCGGCAGGTCTCGCCGCTAGTGCGCCCAGTCTCCGTTATGGCGCATGCCTATGATTGGGGGAACCGTATGCCGGAAAACCGATCCGACGGCTCGCTGAGGTACGCGATTTCCGTTCCACCGCACGGGGACTACGGTGACCCGCGATTCCTGACGACACTCGCCCGCGAAGCCGAGGATGCCGGCTGGGACGGTTTCTTCCTCTGGGACCATCTCGCCTTCATGCGCGGGTTCGACGGCCCCATCGTCGACCCCTGGATCAGCCTCGCGGCCATTGCCACGGCGACCACCCGCATACGGATCGGGCCCATGGTCACGCCGCTGGCGAGACGTCGCCCGTGGAAGGTGGCCCGCGAGACCGTCACCCTCGACCACCTGTCGCAGGGGCGGCTGATCCTCGGTGTCGGGCTGGGCTATCCGCGCGATTCCGAATTCGAGGACTTCGGCGAGGACGGCGACGAACGCATTCGCGCCGAAAAACTCGACGAAGCCCTCGACGTCATCGAAGGACTGTGGTCGGGAAAGCCGTTCAGCTACGCGGGTCGTCATTTCCAGGTCAGGGACTGCACATTCCTGCCCCGGCCGATACAGGAACCCCGAATCCCCATCTGGGTGGGTGGCTACTGGCCGAATCAACCGCCCTTCCGGCGGGCGGCCCGGTGGGACGGCGTACTGCCCGGCCGACTCTCCCTGGAGCGGCGACGCACCTGGACGCCCACCATGATCCCCGTCGACCAGTACCGGGAGATCGCCTCCTTCGTCTCCGACCGGCGAACCACTGACGCGCCCTTCGACTTCGCCATCGGCGGCTACACCGACGGCGACGGCGGGCCTGCCGACCGCGAGCGGGTGAAGACGTACGCGGACGCCGGCCTGACCTGGTGGGTCGAGAACCTGCACGGCTTCCGCGGCGACCTGCCGCAGATGCGCCGCCGGGTCGCCCTCGGGCCTCCCCGGCTCTGACGCGGCCGCAGCGCCCGGGCCGCTCTCCCGCGGTGCCCTCGACCAACCGCCATCGCTTCCACGGAGGAGCCTCATGCAATCCAACACTGTTCAGGTGGGCACCAACCTGGTGTACCAGGACGACCGGGTCCGCATCTGGACGCTCGACCTCGCCCCGGGGGAGGAGACCATCGTCCACCAGCACCCCTGCGACTACGTGTACGTCGTGCTCAGCCCCGGCCAGACGGAGACCATCTGCACCGACGGGACGGTGCTGCCGGGCGACGACAAGACCGGTGACGCGGTCTACCACGACGCCGGACTGCCCCACCTGCTGCGCAACGTGGGCACCACGCCGTACGCGAACGTCATCGTCGAACTCGTCTCCACCGGGCGGTGACGGTCGTGGGTGCCGTAGGCGCGTACCAGGCGTTGGTGGACAGTGACGTCGACCTGATCACGGCCGTTCCCGACTCCCTGTTGGCCCCCCTGCACCGCTGCGCCGCCGAGCGCGACGACATCGCGTACCTCCCGGTCTGCGACGAGGCGACGGCCGTCGGCATCGCCGCCGGCGCCCGCCTGGCGGGCAGCCGGAGCCTGGTGCTGATGGAGAACTCCGGGCTGCGCCGGGCCTGCGAGACCCTGGCACGATTCACTCTCAGCCACCGCCTGCACACCGTGCTGCTGCTGGCCCGCCGTGGCGCTTTCGGGGAGGCCAACTGGTGGGGCCTGCCCCACGAGGAGACCATGCATCCCCACCTGCGGATGCTGTCCGTGGCGGCGGCGGAGGTCGACTCGGTCGAGGCGTTTCCCGGACTGCTCCGGCGGGCCTACGACACACTCGACACCGGTCAGCGAACCGTGGCGCTGGTGGCGAATCCGTCGTTCGTCGAGGAACTGCGGGGCCGGTAGTGCAGACCTCCGAGTTCCTCGCCGCCCTGCTCGACCGGCTCCCGCCGGACAGCCTGCTCGTCTCCGCCCTCGGCCGCACCAGCGAGGAGCTGTACCGGCTCGCGGCAGCCAGGACGCTGGTCACGGACACCATGGGCGACGTCGCCGCGCTGTCGACCGGCCTGGCCATCGGCGCCCGCCCGCTGACCGTCGCGGGCATCGACACCGACGGCAGCTTTTTGATGAACCTCTCGGTGGTGACCGCACTGGGCGCGTGCCTGCCCACGCTCGACAACCACACGCTGGCGATCGTCGACAACGGGCTCTACGAGTCGGCGGGCGGGATGCCGAGCCGGGGCGTCCCGCTGGACTGGCGCCAGCTCTTCGGGGCGGTAGGCCTCACCGTGGTGACCGTCCGCACGCCGGCGGACCTGCCGGAGAAGCTCCCCGAACCCGGGGTGGTCGTGGTCGGTCACGTCACGAACGACGACCCCGCCCCGCCAGCGGCCAAGCCGATCGACGGCGTGGAGTCCGCGTACCTGATCGAGAAGTATGTCGCCCGCCAGCGTGGGGTGGCGTACCGGCGACCGGCGGTCAAGACATGAGACTGATCATCACCCGCGACGGCGGCACGCTCTACGAGCACCCCCATCCGGGGCCGGCCCGCGTGCTGCTCTGCTCGACCGAACCGTCTCGGCAGCTGCTGACGGATCCCGCCGTCACCGGCAGCGCGTACCGCCGCCTGGTGCGCTCCGCCGTGGCCGACGCCCTGGCGATGTTCCGCGCCGACGCGGCCGGCGCCCGGGTGCTGTCGGCCGATGAGATGTCGGTGGTCACCATCCTCCGGGGCGGGCTGAGCTTCGGCGTCGAGGAAGCGGTCACGACCGCCTGCGACGTGGAGGCGGACGTCAGCTTCGTCGGCACCGAACGGTCCGCGTCGGCTCTCCCGAATATCGTGTACGAGCGCTGGGAACTCGGCTCCGGCCCGGTCCTCGCCGGCGACATCCTGGCCACCGGCGGGACGGTGACCGCGGTGTTGTCGAGCCTCCGGGCCGCCGCCGTCCCGCGGCGACGTCGGCCCACCGCCGTCGTGCTGGTGGCGATCGGCTCGGCCGCGGGCGTCGACGCCGTTCAGCGGTTCGTCGCCGCCTGGGATCCGTCCGAGCGGCCGGAGGTCACCATCATCCTGCTCGAAGCCTCGTTCGCGCTGCCGGCCCCCGGCACCACCGCACCGTTCCCGCGGTTCTCCTTCGACCTGCTCCGGTCGGCGGCCGGCTCGACACCGGAGTACGAGGCGGCCCGGCTGGCCTCGGTCGGCAGCCTGTTCGAACGCTGTGCCGTCTACGACGGCGGCGTGCGGGCCTTCACCCCGTCCGCCCACGTCGATGACCGTGCCTCCTGGTGGGCGACCGTGGTGGACCGGGCCGTCCCGCTGTCGGTCCTGGCGAGGCAGACAGCGGGACTGTCCGACTATGCGCTTCCGCCGTCCCGGTGGCGTCGGCACCTACCCTGGGCCTCGCAATCCGGCGTGGACCTGGACCTCATCCATGACCTCGGCGCACGCGCGTTGGGCTACGCCGAGAGGACCGCCACCGCCGACCACGTGAACGAACAGCTCGCCAAAGGACGAACCCAACGATGCCCAGTCGCCTGATCGACAAGATCGCATGGATCCACCTCGCCGACGGGCGGGTCCTCTCCACCAGGTCACATGGCCGCCAGCGCTACTACCTCCCGGGTGGCAAGCGGGAGGCCGGCGAGAGCGACCTCGACACTCTGGTCCGCGAGGCCAAGGAGGAACTGACGATCGACCTCGACCCGCTCACCGCCACCTTCCTCGGCGAGTTCCAGGCCCAGGCCGACGCCCACCCGGACGGGGTCGAGGTGCGGATGCGCTGCTACGAGTCCGCGTACCAGGGCCGCATCCAGGCCTCGGCGGAGATCGCCGAGGTGGCCTGGCTGACCTACGCGGACCGACACCTGACCTCACCCGTCGACCAGATCATCTTCGACCACCTGCACGACCAGGGACGCCTCTAGACCAGACCCGCCGCGCGCCCACCGGGCGCGCGGCCCACCCCCTCAGGAGGAGACGTGACCATCGCCGAATGGCTCGAGCAGAACATCACCACCGACAAGCGTGCGCTCGACTGGTACACCGGACCCGAGTGCGAACCCCGCATCGTCCGCGCGTACAAGGAACTGCTCAGCGGCTACGACACTGACACGTCCAAGATTCTCAAGACCACCTGTGTGGTGGAGGACGAGCACACCGGCGTCGTCGACGTCCACAACATCAACTACTTCTCGATCTGCGCGCACCACTTCCTGCCCTTCTTCGGCAAGGTGGACATCACCTACGTGCCCGGCCAGCGAATCCTCGGGCTCGGCAAGTTCCCCCGGCTGGTGCAGGCGTACAGCAAGCGGTTCCAGATCCAGGAATACCTGGTCAAGGACATCGCATTGGAGATCATGAACAGCGGCGGCGCACGGGCCGTCCGGGTCTCGTCCACGGGTCGGCACATGTGCATGTGCAGTCGCGGCCCCTCGGACCAGACGGTCATCACCGACACCTCGTTCGTCGCCGGAGACGCCGCGCTGCTGACCGACTTCGGCGCGCCCCGGTCGGTCGTCCGTCGCGGTTGAGCGGGTCTCCGCCTCCGTTCCCGCCGTCGCTGCCCCGCCACCCGTTCGCGCCCCGCCGTCACGGACTTCCATGCGCATCTCCGTGCCGCCGCTTCAGGGAAGGTCAGCCCCATGCCCGTCCAGACGTCCAGACTCTTCGAATCAGCGTTGCACGAACTCCGTTCCACCCGGACCCGGCAGGCCGCGTTCAGCCAGAACGCCCAGCTGCTGCTTCAGGAGCGCTACCTGGCCCGCGACGCCGACGGGCAGGTCACGGAGACTCCGGAGGCGATGCTGCGGCGGGTGGCGCGGGCCCTCGCCCGAGCAGAGCAGGCCGACGTCGCCGACCACTGGGAGGCGGCGTTCTACGAGGTGATGGCACGCCTGGAGTTCCACCCGGGCAGCCGTACCCTTGCCAACGCCGGCACCCGCCAGCCGCAACTCGCGAACTGTTTCGTCTTCCCTGTGGAGGACTCGCAGGAGAGCGTCCTGCGAACCTTCTCGGAGTCGTCGATCGTGAAGAGCTACGGCGGCGGATGCGGCTTCAACTACTCGAACATCCGGCCCCGCGGCGACGAGGTTCGGGGCAACCCCGGGCTGGCGATCGGCCCCGTGGCGCTGCTCAAGCTCTTCGACGACGCCACAAAACTGTTCCGGCAGCGCGGCCGGTACGAGAGCGGCAACATGGCCATCCTCGACGTGGATCACCCGGACGTGCTCGACTTCGTGACGGCCAAGCGGGTGGACGGCCTGCTCAGCATGACCAACATCTCGCTGGGGGTGACCGACGCCTTCATGCGGGCCGTCGAGGCGGACGCCGGGTGGACCCTGGTCAACCGGCGTACCGGTGCGGCCGTCCGGACCCTGCCCGCCCGGGAACTCTTCGCCGCCGCGTGTGAACTGGCCTGCGAGACGGGCGATCCGGGGCTGATCTTCCTCGACAACATGAACCGGAACAACCCGCTGCGCGACAGCATGGGCGACATCGTCGCCACCAATCCCTGCGGAGAGATCGGGCTCTATCCCTACGAAGCCTGCAACCTCGGGTACGTGAACCTGCCCCGGCTCCTGCTGCCGGCGGACCGCCGGAACCCCGACCACCTGTTCGACCTGGACCGGTTGCGGGTGGTCATGGCCGCCGCCGTCCGGATGATCGACGACGCCATCTCCGAGTCGTGGTTCCCGGTGGCGGAGATCCGGGAGGCGGTGCAGGGCAACCGACGCATCGGCATCGGGGTCACCGGTTGGGCGGAGAGCCTGGCGCTGGCCGGGATCCCGTACGACTCCGAGGAGGCGCTCAGCGCGGCCACCGTTTTGGCCCGGTCGATGCGGGAGTTCGCGTACGACGCGACGGTCGCGCTGGCCCGGGAGCGGGGGCCCTTCCCCAACGTGCACCGGTCGATCTGGAAGGACGCCGAACAGCAGCCGCGCAACGTGGCGGTGCTCGCCATGCCGCCCAGCGGGAACAACGCGGTCATCTTCGACACCAGCTTCAGCATCGAGCCGTTCTTCGCGATGTCCTACACCCAGCGGGTGTTCGGCGGTCGGGAGATCCGCTCCGTCAACCGGCTCCTGCTGCGCGAACTCGCCGCGCATGGCGTCGACGAGGCCGACCTGCTCCAGGAGATCGCCGAGAACGGCGGCGGCGTGCAGGGGCTGTCCCGGGTGCCGGAGGACGTCCAGCGGGTCTACCGGACCGCCCACGACATCACACCCGAGTGGCATGTCCGCATGCAGGCTGCCTTCCAGGAACACGTCGACAACGCCGTCACCAAGACGGTCAACCTGCCGCGCACCGCCACGGCGGAGCAGGTCGCGGCGCTGTACCAGCAGGCGTGGCGCCTGGGTTGCAAGGGGATCACCGTCTACCGCGACGCGTCCCGGGCCGACCAGGCGATCGAGGCGACCAGGCCCTCGGCGGTGGTCACCGCTCCGGTCACGACCACGACCTCGGGGGTCGCCTGCGACCCGGCCGACGGCACCTGCGCCGTGTGCGAGTGACCGATCCCTGTTCAAGGAAACGGAGTATCTGATGAGCCGCGATCTCTGGGAGCGGGAGTACGTCAATCACTCGATCTCGTCGTCGACGAACGACAGGCCGTCGCACGGCACCGCCTTCCTGCGCAAGCACCTGCCGAGGATCTCGCAGGTGGTGGGGCCGCCACGCCTTCTTGATCTGGGCTGCGGGGGCGGCCGTAACGCCGCCGATCTGGCCGAGACCGGGCTGGCCATCTTCGGCATGGACTTCGCCCACCGGCCGCTGCTCGCCGCCCGCACCCGTCTCGGTCCCGGGCCGAGCCGACTGGTGCAGGCGTCGATGAAGGCGCCGCTGCCGTTCCGGGACGGCGCGTTCAGCCTGGTGACCGCCTTCACCAGCCTGGAGAACGTGACCGAGGACGACCGGCTGAGGGCGCTCGCCCGGGAGGTCTGGCGCGTCCTCTGCCCCGGCGGGTTGTTCTTCGCCTACTTCCTCACCCCGGACGACGGCTACTACCTGCCGCTGATCAACCGCGACGGCGACGGCCGGAACCTCACCTTCGACCCGGTCACCGATCTGCGCCAGCGGGTGTACCGGGTGGAGGAACTCAGCGCGCTGTTCCGGCCGTCCTTCGCACTCGTGGGAGCTGACCGCATCTCCTTCCCGGACATCCGCTCGGGTGCCGTGCACCAGCGGCTGCTGGCCACCGCGATCTGGCAGCGCTCGGAGGAGGGAGAGCCGGAATGACGAAGATCGTGCTCGGCTCCGGTTCGCCGTCGCGGCTCGACCTGCTACGCCGGGCGGGTCTGGACCCCGTCGTCCAACCCAGCGGCGTGGACGAGACACCCCGGGCGGGGGAGACGCCCGCCCAGTTGACGGATCGACTGGCCCGGGCGAAGGCGGCTGCCGTCGCCGCCGGGGTCGACGACGCGCTCGTGATCGGATGCGACTCGGTGCTGGAGTTCGACGGCGCCGCGTACGGCAAGCCCCACAGGCCGGATGTCGCGCTCGAGATGTGGCGCCGCGTCTCTGGTCGGGCGGCGGTCTTTCACACCGGTCACTGCGTCGTGGACACCCGCGTCGGGCGGACGGTCGCCGAGGTGTGCTCCACCGACGTCCGCTTCGCCGAGGTCTCCGAGGACGAGATGGCCGCGTACGTCGCCACCTCGGAGCCGTTGCTGGTGGCGGGCGCCTTCAAGGTCAACGGGCGGGGCGGGTGGTTCGTGGACCACGTGTCGGGCCACCCGTCGAACCTCGAAGGACTGTCGCTGCCCGTCCTGCGGCGCCTCCTGCACCGGCTGGACGTCCGCACGGTCCGGCTCTGGGCCTGATCGTGCGGACCGGACGCGACGGATCGGGCGCGCACATGGCCCTCGCGCCCGACGCCCCGGATCCCCGGGTGTCCCCGCGGGTCGTCGTGGTCGGCGATGTGACCACGGACATCGTCGCCGTGCTGGAGGCTCCGCTGGCCTTCGGCTCGGACACGCCGGGCAGCGTGCGGACACGGCCCGGCGGACAGGGCGCGAACAGCGCCGCCTGGCTGGCCTGGCTCGGGCGACGGGTCACCCTCGTCGGCGCGGTCGGTGACGATGATGCCGGGCAGGCGCGGCTGCGGGAACTCACGTCAGCCGGGGTGGTGTGCGCGGTACGCCGCTGCCCCGGCGTGACGACCGGTACGGTCCTCGTGCTGTCACAGAGGGAGGACCGGACGATGGTGTCGCAGCGGGGCGCCAACCTCCACCTGAGCGGCCAGGATGTCACCGACGCCCTCGCGGCGTCCACCGACGCGGGCCACCTGCACCTGTCCGGATACCCGCTGCTGGACGACCTGTCGCGGGCGGGCGGACTGTCGGCGCTGGCCGAGGCCCGCCGCAGGGGTCTGACCTCCAGTGTGGACGCGGCGTCGGCGGAGCCCCTGCGCAGAGCCGGGGTGGAACGCTTCCTGGCCTGGGTCGCGGGGGTCGACATCCTGCTCGCCAACGCCGACGAGGCGACGGTGCTGACCGGTGCCGCGGATCCCGCCGAGGCGGCACGGCGGCTGGCCCGGTTCGCCCGCAACGCGGTCGTGAAGTTGGGCGGTGATGGCGCCCTCTGGTGCGACGGCAACGGCCACCTGTACCGCGCCGCAGCCCCGGCGGTGCCTGTCGTGGACAGCACCGGCGCGGGGGACGCCTTCGCGGCCGGGCTCGTCGCCGCGTGGGTCGACGGGTCCTCGCCCGTGGCGGCACTGCGCCACGGCTGTGAGCTCGGCGCCCTGTCAGTCACGGTGCTCGGAGGCCGACCGGGGTCGATGTCGCCGGGCGGTGGGCCCGGGGCGACCGGTGTCGGGCCGGGACGCCGGGGCAACCCGGTCGCCCACTGAAACACGGCAAGGTCTCTGCCATCGACGCGGTGCGTGCCGTCGAGTACGTTACCGGCGAGTAGATCTGGCGATGGTGGACGGCGGGGAGGCCGCATGGCCGGGAAACACCGTTCGTGGTGGGGCTGGGGGCACGTCGAGGACGCTGTGAGCGGCGCGGAGGCCACGGCGTTGGCGGGCCGGGTGCGTACCCTGCTGCCCGACGCCGACCTGACCGAGCACCTGGCGCCGCCGGTGGCCGAACTCGGCCTGCGCCCGCCGCGGGTCGATCCGCCCACGTCCCTCGCCCCGCTGTGCTCGACGGACCCGGCCGACCGGGCGGCGCACACCCACGGCAAGGCGTTCCGGGACGTCGTGCGCAACCTGCGCGGGGAGGTCCACCACCCACCGGACCTGGTGGTCCGGCCGGTCACCGAGCAGGACGTCGTCGACGTGCTGGACTGGTGCGCGCGCCGGAACGTCGCGGTCATCCCCTACGGCGGTGGGTCGTCCGTGGTCGGCGGCGTGGAGCCGCGGCTGGGTGACGCGTATCCGGCGGCGGTCAGTCTCGACCTCGGGCGCCTCGACCGGGTGCTGGAGGTGGATCCGACCAGCCGGGCGGCCCGCATCCAGGCCGGCGTGTTCGGCCCGGCACTGGAGGCCCAGCTCCGGTCGCACGACCTCACACTGCGGCACTTCCCGCAGTCGTTCGAGTTCTCCACCCTGGGCGGCTGGTTGGCCACCCGCGCCGGCGGTCACTACGCCACCGTCCTCACCCACATCGACGACCTGGTGGAGTCGATGAGGGTGGTGACCCCGGCGGGCGTCAGCCAGTCGCGCCGGCTGCCCGGCTCCGGCGCCGGGCCGTCCCCGGACCGGCTGTTCCTCGGCTCCGAAGGCGTGCTCGGCGTCATCACCGAGGCGTGGATGCGGCTACAGGACCGGCCCCGCTGGCGGGCGGGCGCCTCGGTGCACTTCACCGACTACGACGAGGCGGTCACCGCCACCCGGGCCATCGCCCAGTCCGGTCTGCACCCGAGCAACTGCCGGCTGCTCGACCCGGCGGAGGCGCTCCTCAACGCCGGCACCCCCACCACCGGCGGTGTGCTCGTCCTCGGATTCGAGTCCGCCGACCATCCGGTCACACCGTGGCTGGACCGCGCCGTCGAGCTGTGCCGCGACCACGGGGGAGTGCTGCCGGAGACATCCCGCGGCGACGACTCGACCGGCCGACGGCAGCGGACCACCGCCGCCGACACCTGGCGGTCGGCGTTCCTCCGGATGCCGTACCAGCGCGACGCGCTCGCCGCGCGGTCGATGATCGTGGAGACATTCGAGACCGCCTGCACCTGGGACCGATTCCCCGCCTTGCGCGCCGCGGTGCTCGACGCGGCCGGCGAAGCGCTGCGCGCCGTCGCCGCGACCGGTGTGGTCACCTGCCGCTTCACGCACGTCTACCCGGACGGCCCCGCCCCCTACTTCGGCGTGTACGCCACCGGCCGCTGGGGCGCCACCCTCGCCCAGTGGGACCAGATCAAGCGTGCCGTCTCCGACGCGCTGCTCGCCGCCGGTGGCACCATCACCCACCACCACGCCGTCGGCCGCGACCACCGACCGTGGTACGACCGGCAGCGTCCGGACCCGGTCGCGCTCGCACTGCGCGCCACGAAGAGCGCGCTCGACCCGTCCTGGATCCTGAACCCCGGGGTTCTCGTCGATCCCGCCGGCTGACGTCGACCCGGTCTCAGACCAGGAGGCGTTCCCGCATCGTCGCGCCCAGATTGATCCCACCCACCGCCCGCGGGCCGCTCGGATCGTGCAGGTCGAGGGTGTTGTTGCGGCGCATCAGCTCACGGACCGGCGGTGGCAGCCGGGGTGGGTCATCCATCGCCGCGAGGATCTGCGCGGCGCTCGAGATCAGTCGATCGACCAGGGCGGCGGCGTCGGTGTCCACCCGCACCCGGCCGTACTCCCAGCCGGCCGTGGTGAGGTCGAGAACCTCGAACATGCGGGTCAGGAGCGGGGAAGGGTCGGTCACCCGCTGGAGCCGGGACGCCCGGCTGCCGACCACCGCGACGGCGGCGGCCACCTGCGCGTACGGGTGGAACCCGGACGGCAACGCGAACAGCGGCCACCGCAGGTACGGGCCGGCTTCCTTCCACAGCGGCCGGTAGTTCCGGCGGTGCACCAGGAGCCGCCGGCCCGTCCGCCGGTGTATCTCGTGGGCCTGGGCCTGCAGGTCCGCGTAGGCCTCGTCGGCGACCTGGCTCACGATCCGGGCGGCCACCACCAGGCCGTCGTCGTCGTTCAGCATCCCGGTGACCGCCTCGACCTGCTCGGGAAACCGGATCTGCGCGTGGGCGCCGTACCGGTACTGGACGTCCCGTAGCAGCGCCTGCTGCCGTCCCGGATCGAGCTGGACCCGCCTGCCGCTCAGCAACCGCTGGAGCCAACGCATTTCGCCTCGTTTCAGCAGAGCCGTCCCGGACCGCGGCAATGCTAGTGCCTCGGACCTCCCTCGTATGGTGACGGGGTCGATGGGCGATCTCTGACCTCGATATGGCGGTGCGCGGCACATCTTCGACCGCAGGCCGTCGACCGTCGGTAAGCTCGTCGAGTGGTCGCGCCGCGGCGTGGCCCGCGACCAGCTGGTCAGCGGCCAGACGGGGCGACCGGGCGGGATGAGTACGGATCGGCCCCGACCGTCGGAGGCCGTGAGCCGCAAGGGAATGCGACGTGAGTGACCGGACGAGGCTGGATCCGCAGGACGTGACGGCGGCGATCCACCCTGCCCTACCACCCAGCGGCCCGGGGTGCGTGGAGTGCGAATCCTCCAGCGGGTGGTGGTTCCACCTACGCCGCTGCGCGACCTGCGGCCACGTCGGCTGCTGCGACTCCTCGCCGAGCCAGCACGCGACCGCTCACGCGACCGCGACGGGTCACACGGTCATCCAGAGCTTCGAGCCGGGTGAGTCGTGGTTCTGGGACTACTCCACCGACCAGTTCTACTCCGACGGGCCGGAGCTGGCCGCACCGCACTCGCACCCTCTCGACCAGCCTGCCCCCGGCCCCCGGGGCCGCGTACCGGAGGACTGGAAGAACCGGCTGCACTGACGCGACCGGCAGCCCCGCTCGACGCGTCCGGGCGTCTGCGCGTCTCGTGGTCTGACCCCGCCCTGATCCGGGTCGGGCCACGCTGTGCGTGTCCGCGCCGCCGGCACCCCGATTTGCGGGACCGTACGCCGACTCTCGTTCGGAAACTGCAAACAACCTGCAAACGCTAACTCTTGCCTTCAGGGAAAACGCTTTCCTACGATTGCGTCACGTCGATGTCTCATTCCTGAGCCGGGCCCGCGAGCATCGAGCATCCCCGGTGGCAGCGTGCCGTCTGCGCAACGGCATCCCCACTGCTACCAGGGCGATGGGAATTCAAGAAGATCCGATGCATTGACTGTCGGCAATTCCTGATGGCCAGAAAACCACCTGGGCTGGCAGGAGTGCGGTCACGACGACCGTCCCCGGCGCCGACAAATCTCATTCGACTACGAAGGTGAGGCGTGATGAGGCGACCAGTCGCACTGCGACTTCAGGCAACACTGGCCACGGCGGCCGTTGGGATCGCCATCGGGGTGGTGCTGCCGACTCCCCGGGCGACGGCGGCGGTCGGCAGCGCCACCGGCTACGCCACGCAGAACGGCGGGACCACCGGCGGCGCGGGCGGGCAGACGGTACGGGCCACCACGGGGACCGCCATCCACGCGGCGCTGTGCGGTCGCGCCAGTAGCAGCACCCCGATCATCATCGAGGTCACGGGGACCATCAACCACGGCAACACCAGCAAGGTGTCGGGGTCGAGCTGCAACACCGCGGACGGCGTGATCGAGCTCAAGCAGATCAGCAACGTCACCATGATCGGGGTGGGCAGCGGAGCGGTCTTCGACCAGCTCGGCATCCACGTCCGCGACTCCAGCAACATCATCGTCCAGAACGTGACCGTCCGGAACGTCAAGAAGTCGGGCTCGCCCACCTCCAACGGTGGCGACGCCATCGGCATGGAGAGCACGGTCCGCAACGTCTGGGTCGATCACGTGACCCTGGAGGCCTCGGGCGGGGAGTCGGAGGGGTACGACGGCCTCTTCGACATGAAGGACAACACCCAGTACGTGACCCTGTCCTACAGCATCCTGCGCAACTCCGGTCGCGGTGGGCTCGTCGGCTCCAGCGAGAGCGACCTCTCGAACGGCTTCATCACCTACCACCACAACCTGTACGAGAACATCGACTCCCGTACGCCGCTGCTGCGCGGCGGCACGGCCCACATCTACAACAACCACTACGTGAGCCTCCACGAGTCCGGCATCAACTCCCGGGCCGGGGCCAAGGTCAAGGTGGAGAACAACTACTTCCGCAACTCGAAGGACGTCCTGGGGACGTTCTACACCAACGAACGCGGCTACTGGCAGGTCAGCGGCAACACCTTCGACAACGTGACCTGGTCCGGCGCCGGCAGCGAGAACTACCCCGCCGGCCCCAACCCGACGTCCAACACCACCGTCAGCATCCCGTATTCGTACAGCCTCGACGGGGCGAGCTGCGTGCCGGACATCGTCCGTCAGACGGCGGGTACCAACACGGGTCTGAAGGTCTCGAACGGTAGCTGCTCGCCGCAGACTCCGCCGCCCACCACGCCCCCGCCGACCACCCCGCCGCCCAGCGGGACGAATCTCAGCCTCGGCGCCGGTGCCGACGGCTCCAGCAAGGCCGACGGGACAAGCTACGGCAACGTGCGGGACGGCAGCATCAGCACCTACTGGTCACCGGCGGGATCGACCGGCTCCGTCTCGATCAAGTGGGGTTCCGCCATCCGGCTGTCCCGAGTGATCATCCGCGAGCCGTCGGGAACCCAGGGTTCCATCGGGTCCTGGCAGCTGATCAACCACGACACCGGGGCCGTCCTGGCCTCCGGCGGCGGCGCGGGTCCGATCACCTTCTCCGCGACCGCACTGAGCAAGATCACCTTCAAGATCAACAGTTCGAGCGGTGCGCCACGGGTCGGCGAGTTCGAGACGTACGCCAGCTAGCAGCCGGCACGGGGCGGGGTCGGCAGACACTGCGGCCCCGCCCCACTCGCGTGACGGCAGGCTTCGGCCTGCCGATACGGCGTCAGTGGGTGAGCGGTACCGTGTCTGATATCGCGGGGTTTCGCCGTTTCGGAGGACTCCTACCGGGTTGAGACCGAGCCAAACTTGAACTGTTCCAGAAGAGTGGACTATGTTCGGCACGTGGCGTCCGACTTCGAGGCTCAGCTGCGGGCGGTCGCGTTGCGCGTGACCCGTCCCCGGCTGGCGGTTCTCGCCGCGCTGCGCGACCACCCGCACGTCGACACCGACACGGTGATCCGGCTGGTACGCACCGACCTTCCCCTGGTCTCCCACCAGGCGGTGTACGACGTCCTGCGCGCGCTCACCGACGCCGGTCTGGTGCGGCGCATCCAGCCCGCCGGTGCGACCGCCCGCTACGAAGCGCGGGTGGCGGACAACCACCACCACATCGTGTGCCGCTCCTGCGGTGCGATCGCCGACGTCGACTGCGCCGTCGGCGAGGCTCCCTGTCTCACCGCCTCGGACGACCACGGGTTCGTGGTCGACGAGGCGGAGGTCGTCTACTGGGGCACCTGCCCCGACTGTGCGACCAACCGCACCTCCCAGTGATCCGTCAGTTCGGAAGGATGTAGATGAGCGACACCCAGGACAACGCCCCCTCCAGCGCCCAGGGCGTGGACAAGAAGGAGGCGGCCGGCTGCCCGGTCGCGCACGACTCGGTGACCGCGCACGGCAGCGAGAGCGAGAACCCGGCGATCGACTCGCCGACCCCGAAGACCGGGGGGCGTCCGCGCACCAACCGGGACTGGTGGCCCAACCAGCTCGACCTCTCGGTGTTGCACGCCCACTCGTCCAAGGGCAACCCGCTGGGGGAGAACTTCAGCTACGCCAAGGAGTTCGCCAAGCTCGACGTCGAGGCCCTCAAGCAGGACATCGTCAACGTCCTCACCACCTCGCAGGACTGGTGGCCGGCCGACTTCGGCCACTACGGCGGCCTGATGATCCGGATGAGCTGGCACGCCTCGGGCACCTACCGCATCGAGGATGGTCGCGGCGGCGCCGGCGACGGTGGCCAGCGGTTCGCCCCGCTCAACAGCTGGCCGGACAACGCCAACCTCGACAAGGCCCGCCGGCTGCTGTGGCCGGTCAAGCAGAAGTACGGCCAGAAGATCTCCTGGGCCGACCTGCTGGTGCTCGCCGGCAACGTCGCCCTGGAGTCGATGGGCTTCAAGACCTTCGGCTTCGGCTTCGGCCGGGAGGACGTCTGGGAGCCCGAGGAGATCTTCTGGGGCCCGGAGGACACCTGGCTCGGCGACGAGCGCTACGCCTCCGAGAAGGAGATGGCGGCCGGCGTCGGCTCGACCGAGATGGGCCTGATCTACGTCAACCCGGAGGGCCCCCGCGGCAACGCGGACCCGGCCGCGGCGGCGCACTTCATCCGCGAGACCTTCGCCCGGATGGCGATGAACGACGAGGAGACCGTCGCCCTCATCGCCGGTGGCCACACCTTCGGCAAGACCCACGGTGCCGCCGTCGCCGACGACCACGTGGGCCCGGAGCCCGAGGGCGCCCCGCTGGAGGCGCAGGGCCTGGGCTGGCTGAACACCCACGGCAGCGGCAAGGGCCCCGACACGATCACCAGCGGTCTCGAGGTCACGTGGACCGACGTGCCGACGCAGTGGAGCAACCGCTTCTTCGAGATCCTCTTCGGCTTCGAGTGGGAGCTCACCACCAGCCCCGGTGGTGCCAAGCAGTGGGTCGCCAAGGACGCTCCGGAGATCATCCCGGACCCGTACGACGCCTCGAAGAAGTACAAGCCCACCATGCTCACCACCGACCTGGCGCTGCGGGTCGACCCGGCGTACGAGAAGATCTCGCGCCGCTTCCTGGAGAACCCCGACGAGTTCGCGCTGGCGTTCGCCAAGGCCTGGTACAAGCTGCTGCACCGCGACATGGGCCCGGTCGACCGTTTCCTCGGGCCGTGGGTCGCGGAGCCCCAGCTGTGGCAGGACCCGGTGCCGGCCGTCGACCACGAGCTCGTGGGTGACGCCGATGTCGCCGCTCTCAAGGCGAAGGTCCTGGAGTCCGGCCTCACGACCGCCCAGCTGGTCTCCACCGCCTGGGCCTCCGCGGCGAGCTTCCGCTCCACCGACAAGCGCGGTGGCGCCAACGGCGCGCGGATCCGTCTCGAGCCGCAGCGCAGCTGGGAGGTCAACCAGCCCGAGCAGCTCGCCACGGTCCTGGCGACCCTCGAGGGCATCCAGCGGGAGTTCAACGAGGCCGGCGGCGCGAAGATCTCGCTCGCGGACCTGATCGTGCTGGCCGGCTCGGCCGCCGTCGAGAAGGCCGCGCGCGACGCCGGCGTCGAGGTGACCGTGCCGTTCCGCCCGGGCCGCACCGACGCCAGCCAGGAGCAGACCGACGTCGAGTCGTTCCGGGTCCTCGAGCCGCGGGCCGACGCGTTCCGCAACTACCTGCGTCCCGGTGAGAAGACCCAGCCGGAGGTGCTGCTCGTCGACCGTGCCTACATGCTCAACCTGACCGCGCCCGAGATGACCGTCCTCATCGGCGGCCTGCGCTCCCTCGGCAACAACGTCGGCGGTACGCAGCACGGCGTCCTCACCGACCGGCCCGGCGTGCTCACCAACGACTTCTTCGCCAACCTGCTCTCCCCGGGCACCCGGTGGAAGGCGTCGGAGTCCGACGAGCACGTGTACGAGATCCGGGATCTGGCCACCGACGAGGTGAAGTGGACCGCCACCGCGGTCGACCTCATCTTCGGTTCCAACTCCCAGCTGCGGGCCCTCGCCGAGGTCTACGCCAGCCAGGACGCGCGCGAGAAGTTCGTGGCGGACTTCGTCGCGGCCTGGACCAAGGTCATGGAACTCGACCGGTTCGACGTCGCCTGACCCTGCTCCAAACGCCGAGCCCCGGCCGATCCTCAGCGATCGGCCGGGGCTCGCCGGCAAGGCGCGTCGACCGTCACGGTGGATGCGCGTGGACGGTCTATGCCGTTCGGGTCAGGGTTGGCGCGTTGTCGAGCAGCGCGCCCAGTCGAGCGGCGGACTCGTCGTTCCGGCCCGGCTCGCACCTTTCGGTTGCTCCGGGTGACGGATCTTGGGATGCTTCGCAGATGTCCTCCCTCCCGGCGACGTTCGCCGAAGATGTGATCGATCAGCCGGCCAAGGCCCAGTTCGAGGTGTTTCTGGACGAGCACCGCCGCGCGCTCAACGACTGCCTGGACGGGCTGACCGAGGAGCAGGCGCGCCGGTCGTTGGTGCCATCCCGGACCACGGTGCTGGGCTTGGTGAAGCACGCGACCTTCGTCGAGAAGGTCTGGTTCGACGAAGCCGTCACCTGCCGGCCGCGCGCCGAGATCGGCATCCCCGCGACGCCGGACGAGTCGTTCATCCTCGATGACGACGACACCATCGCCGCCGTTCGGCGAGCGCACGCCGAGGCATGCGAAGCGTCACGGCGCGCGACGTCATCCCTCGGGCTGGACGACAGGCTGCACGGCAACCGGCGCGGCCCGCTCCCGCTGCGCTGGGTGTACCTCCACGTGCTGCGCGAGTTGGCGCAGCACTGCGGGCACGCGGACATCCTGCGCGAGCAGCTCCTGAGCGAGTAGCGCCGGACGCGGGCGTGAAACGCCGGACACGCCGTCCGGACGGCCCCGTGGCTGGCCGATGAGTTTGGGATGATGCGCCGGTCCACCTAGCGACACCACCTGACACCGAAGGGATCACCCGATGGCAAAGGTCATCTCCACGCTGTTCATCTCCGCTGACGGTGTGGCCGAGATCGACCCCGATTGGCACTTCCCGTACTTCGACGAGAACATGGGTCGCGCCGTCGGCGAGGACTATGACACCGCCAACGTGCTGCTCATCGGCCGCGAGACCTACGACAGCTTCGCCGGCGCCTGGCCCGACCGTGAGGCCGCGGGTGGGGACGACGCGTCGTTCGCCAAGCAACTCGGAGACGTGCGCAAGGTGGTCGTCTCGCGCCAGCCGCTGGAGTTCTCCTGGCGCAACTCCGAGGTGATCAAGGGTGACCTCATCAGCGCCGTCACCGCGCTCAAGGCCGATGCCGACATCAGAGGAATCCTCATCCCCGGGTCGATCTCCGTGGTGCAGCAACTGCTCGCCGCGGGGCTGGTCGACGAGCTGCGCCTGCTGGTGCATCCGGTGGCGGCGCGCAAGGGCCGCAAGCTGTTCGACGAGGGTGACGCGCCGTACCACCTGAAGGTGACGGCGACGGAGTCGTTCCCGACCGGCGTGATCCGCGTGATCTACTCGCCGACCGAGGCACCCGGCACGGTCAGCTACGACGAGGTCAAGGACCAGGTGCCCACCGGGAGCTAGGGCCTCCTGGTCGCCTTCGCGGGGGAGGGCGTCGACAAGGCGGACAGCCCGGGGGTGCGCCGGGGCTGTCCGCGCGTGACCGCGATCATCTACACCACACCGGACAGGTACTCCCGACGCCGGTGCGGTTCGAACTTCTCGATCGCGTACCGCAGCATGACTCGCGGCATGACCCGGTAGTGCCGGGCCAGAAACTCCTCCTCCGCCGCTCTGTCCCGGTTGCCCACCTCGCGCAGCATCCAGCCCACCGCCTTCTGCACCAGGTCGTGCGGGTCGCGCAGGAGCCGCTCGCTGAGCCGGAAGGTCCAGTGGAAGTCGCCGGCCCTGATGAAGGCGAACGTCGCCATGATGGCGATCCGCCGGTCCCACACCAGGCTCGACCCGGCCAACCGATCCAGGACGCTGCGGTCCTTGTCGATCAACCAGGGGCCGACGATGTACGGCGCGGACGAGTCCACCAGGTCCCAGTTGTTGATGCGGCCGGTGTTGGCCAGGACGATGCGGAAGATCTGAGCCCGTTCCTCCTCGTCCGCCTTGGTGAACTTGCGGACCAGGATGAACAGCGACGTCAACCGCTCCTCGTGCACGCCACCGGTCAGCAGTTCCGCCGTGTCGGCCAGGGACAGGTCGCGCCAGTACCGGGCGGCCACCCGGCGCTGTTCCGGCACGGACACGCCGATGGCCCGGTCGCCCTCGCCGTACCCGCCGGGAATCATCTGCAGAAACCGGCTCGATGCCTCCGCGCGACGTGGGTCGGCGAGGCCGGCGAGTTCGGCACGGACGTCGACGGTCGTGGCCATGACTCAGCAACCTACCGGCGACCGGCTGATCCAGCGGCCGGCGACCGACGCCCCCTTCCCGCGCGGGCCTGACTTTTGTCATGAGTACCTGTGCGCCCCACATCGAACCTCGTGACTAAGCGCACTGTGGCCCGTCACGTCCTGTGAATGAGACTCGATCCAGCGCCGGAACAACAGCCGGCCGAGCTGGTGACGGGAGGCGGGACGGTGGACGAGCGCTACGACAGTTACTGCGCCGCGGATCGACTGTTCTACGACTCGCTCGGCAGCGCCGTCGCGCAGCCCGTCTTCGCTGCCGCCGAGCGGCCGGTGCCGGCCGGCTGGCGCCGAGAGCCACTCGACGACTGGTTGATCTACGGCCCCGAGGGCGGCTCGCTGCCGCAGCAGGGCTGGAAGATCCACGTGTCGGCGGGTCTGGCGAACGCCGAGCGGGTGCTGAACGCGGTCTGGGACTACTGCGTTCCCCGTGGCCTGTCCTTCAAGTTCCTGCGCGGGCCCCGGACGTTGCTGCTGCGCAACTCCAAGTACGCCGCCCGGGCCGCCAGCGGCAAGTTCATCACGGTCTACCCCCGCGACGACGCGGAGCTGGAGCTGACCTGCAAGGAGCTCGACGAACTGCTCGTCGGGGAGTCCGGGCCGTACATCCTCAGTGACCTCCGCTACGGAGCCGGCCCGGTGTACGTGCGCTACGGCGGCTTCGCCGCCCGCTACTGCCATTCCCCGGACGGTCAGGTGGTGCCGGCGATCGAGGACGACTCCGGCGCGCTGGTGCCGGACCGTCGCGAGCCGGTCTTCCACGTACCGTCCTGGATCAGCCTGCCCGACTTCCTCGGCCCGCACCTGGCCGCCCGCAGTGAGACCAGCACCAACGAGGTGCCGTACCGGATCGAGCGGGTGATCCACTTCTCGAATGGTGGCGGGCTGTACGTGGGACGGGACCTGCGTACCGACACCGAGGTGGTGCTGAAGGAGGCCCGGCCGCACGCCGGCCTGGACGCCGACGGCACCGACGCCGTAGCCCGACTGGAACGCGAGGCGGCGGCCCTGCGGCAACTCGCCGACCTGCCGCAGGTGCCGCGCGTGCACGACGAGTTCGCCCTCGGCGAGCACCGGTTCCTCGCACTCGAGTTCATCGAGGGTCGGCCGCTGAACAAGGTGCTGGTCGACCGGTACCCGCTCATCGACGCCGACGCGACGGACGACGACCGGGCGGCGTACGCCCGATGGGCCCGGCACGTCTACGAGCAGGTCGAGTCCCTCATCGAGGCGATCCACCAGCACGGCCTGGTCTACGGTGACCTGCACCTGTTCAACATCATGATCCGCCCGGACGACCGGGTCGCCCTGGTCGACTTCGAGGTCGCCGCCCCGATCGCCGGACACCGTCGACCCGGGCTGCGCAACCAGGGCTTCGCGGCGCCGCGGGACCGGACCGGACCGTCGGTCGACAGGTACGCCCTGGCGTGCCTGCGGTTGGCGCTGTTCCTGCCGCTGACCCAGCTGGTCCGGCTCGCCCCGGCGAAGGTGGCTCACCTGGCCGACATCATCGCCGCGAACTTCCCGGTGCCGCGGTCCTTCCTCGACCCGGCGATCGAGGAGATCACCGGCGGTCCAGACACCCCCGCGAACCCCTCCGGGGACCTCGGCGCGGGCGACTGGCCAGCGCTGCGGGACGGATTGACCAGGGCGATCGTGGCCAGCGCCACCCCCGAACGGAACGACCGGCTCTTTCCCGGTGACATCGAACAGTTCCGCAGCGGCGGCCTCAACCTCGCCCACGGGGCCGCGGGTGTGCTGTACGCGCTCGCCAAGAGCGGCGCGGGTCGCTGGCCCGAGCACGAGGACTGGCTGGTGCGGCGGGCGACCGCGCCCCCGTCCGGCACCCGCTGCGGCTTCTACGACGGGCTGCACGGTGTGGCGTACGCCCTGGAACACCTCGGACGCCGGCAGGACGCGCTGGACGTGCTCGACATCTGCCTGCGGGAGCCCGTGGACGGGCTCGACCACAGCCTGGCGAGCGGGCTGTCCGGGATCGCCCTCAACCTGGCCGAGCTGGCCGCGCGTACCGGTGAGGCGTCGTTGCACCACGCCGCGTGGCGGGCCGCCGAGCGGGTGATCGACCGGCTGGCCGACGACCCGGGCCCGGACATCAGCGGCGGACGCCACCCGTACGCCGGGCTGCTGCGCGGCCGGACGGGGCCGGCGCTGATGTTGCTGCGGCTCTACGAGCTGACCGGCGACGAGGACCTGCTGGGGCACGCCGCCACGGCGCTGCGTCAGGACCTGCGCCGGTGCGTGCTGCGCCCGGACGGCGCCCTGGAGGTCAACGAGGGCTGGCGGACCATGCCGTACCTGGCGCACGGCAGCGTCGGCATCGGGCTGGTCATCGACCAGTACCTGCGCCACCGCGCCGACGACCGGTTCGCCGAGGCGAGCGCGGGGGTCCGCCGCGCGGCACGGTCACCGTTCTACGCGCAGTCCGGGCTCTTCGCCGGCCGGGCCGGGATCATCGCCTACCTCGCCGCCTCGACGGACGACGCCGACCGCCGGGAACTCGGCGCGCAGCTGGATCGGCTGTCCTGGCACGCGCTGCCGTACCGGGACGGCACGGCCTTTCCCGGTGAGCAGTTGCTGCGACTGTCCATGGACCTCGGCACCGGCACCGCCGGCGTGCTGTACGCGCTGGCCTGCGCCCGGCACGACGAGCCGCCGGTGCTGCCGTTCCTCGCGCCCCTTCCGGGCGCGGAGAGACTCCCTCGCGACAGCGGGGGCGACCTGCTCGACGAACGAATGGAAGGGAGGTGACACGACATGGCGCTTCTGGACCTCCAGGGCCTGGAGATGGCTCCGGCCGACCGTACGGGTGGTGGTAGCCGGGCGAGCCTGCTGCTCTGCGGCGACAGCTCGCTCTCCGTCACGACCTGCAACTGATCCCACACGCGGGGCCCTGGGTGGGTAGACGTACCCGCCCAGGGCAACCGCGTACCACCGGGAGGATCGATGCCGACGTTCGCCGTAGGGGACCGGTTGCTCCGGCGGACGGTCCGGGCGGGCGGCGGCTGGACCGCCGGGCTCGCGCTGGTCGCGCTGTTCGGTGCGACCGCTGAACTGTTGCTACCCGCGGCCCTCGGCCGTGCCGTCGACGCCGCCCTCGCCGGCGGCTCCGGCTGGTGGACGGTGTCCGCCTGCGGCTTGGTCGTGGTTCTCATCTGCGTCGACACCGTCACAGACCTGGCCAGCGGGTTCGGTGCGGCACGAGCCACCGCCGGGCTGCGCCGGCACCTGCTGCGCCACCTGTTTGCGTTGGACGTACGCGCCACTCGCCGGCATCCGGTGGGTGATCTCGTCGGCCGGCTGGTCAGCCAGGCGGCCGATGCGGGACAGGCCGGCAACGCCGTGGTGCTGGCGGTGGTGGCGTTGCTCCCGCCGCTCGGCAGCGTCGTCGCGCTCACCATCATGGAACCGGTGCTCGGGGTCACCCTGTTCGCCGGTCTCGGCCTGCTCGCCGTCCTCATGCGGGCCTTCGTCGCCGACGCCTCGACCGTGACCGCCAGCTACCAACGGGTGCTGGGCACCATCGCCGGCCGGCTGCTGGAGTCGCTGACCGGTGCCCGGACCATCGCCGCCGCCGCCACCACCCACCGTGAGGAGGAGCGGGTGCTGGCGGCCCTGCCGGAGCTGCGCCAGCACGGCCGGCGCGGTTGGGAGCTGCTGGCCCGGGCGAGCGCGCGAACCTCCGCCGTGGCGCCGCTGCTGCACCTGAGTGTCGTCGCGGTCGGCGGGTACGCCCTGACCGTCGGTTGGCTGACGCCGGGGGAACTGGTCGCCGCGGTCCGCTACGCGGCGATGGGTGCCGGGCTCGGCGGCGTGCTCGCCACACTGAACCACCTGGTCCGCAGCCGCGCGGGGGCGCATCGCGTCGCCGAGCTGATGGCCCAGCCCGCCGTGCCGGCAGGCGACCGGCCCCTCCCACCCGGCGGCGGCGCGCTGCGACTGTGCGGGGTGAGCGTGTACGCCGACGACGGCCGGCCCATCCTGGACCGGATCGACCTGGACGTACCGGCCGGCGCGACCGTGGCCGTCGTCGGGACGTCCGGCGCCGGCAAGTCGACCCTGGCGGCGGTGGCGGGCCGGCTGCACGATCCCGACGGTGGTGACGTGCGCCTGGACGGGGTGCCCCTGCGGCAGCTCGACCGGGCGGCGCTGCGCCGGGCCGTGGGCTACGCCTTCGACCGGCCGGTGTTGATCGGAGCGACCATCCACGACGCGATCGGGTTGGCGCTGCCGCCCGAGTCGGCGGCGCTGCCGGCCGACCCGGCTCCGGCCACGTCGGCGGTCCTTCGTGCGGCCCGCATGGCGGCGGTCGCCGACGTGGTCGAACGGCTGCCCGAGGGCTACCGCACCCCGCTGGTGGACACACCGCTCTCCGGGGGCGAGACCCAGCGTCTCGGCCTGGCGCGCGCGTTCGCCGCCGAGCGACTGCTCATCCTGGACGATGCGACATCCAACCTGGACACGGCGACCGAACACCGGATCGCCCAGGCGGTGACCGGCCGGGCCGGCGAGCGTACCCGACTCGTCGTGACCCACCGGGTCGCGACGGCCGCGGCGGCCGACCTGGTCGCCTGGCTCGACGGCGGTCGGCTGCGCGGCCTGGCGCCACACCGGCGACTCTGGGTGGACCCGGACTACCGGGCGGTCTTCCAACCGGCCCGCGGTGGGTCGTGAGCCGCCCCGGGGTACGTCAGGCGACCTGGCGGGCGATGCGGGCCCGCCGGCGGGAGCTGGCCCGGCTCTGCGGCTGGTCGCTGGTGGAGTCGCTGCCCGCGCTGCTCTCCGGCTACCTGGTCGCCCGCGCCGTCGACGAGGGTTTCCTGGCCGGGCATCTGCTCGCCGGCCTGGCCTGGCTGGGTGCCCTCGCCGTGGCCGTGCTGGTCGGCGCGGCGGCCACCGGTCGGACGTACCGGTGCCTCGGCGCCGTGGTCGAGCCGTTCCGCGACGAGCTGGCCGCTCAGGTGGTCCGGGGGGCGCTGCGCGACGCCACCCGGGCTGGCGGCCACCCGGACAGCGCGGCGGTGGCCCGGCTGACCCACCAGATGGAGATCGTCCGTGACACCTTCGCCGGCCTGTTGATGGTGACCCGCGGTTTCCTCTTCTCCGCTGGCGCGGCCCTGCTCGGCCTGCTCGCCCTGGCACCGGTGGTGGCGGCGCTGGCCGCCGCGCCGCTGGCCGCCGGCCTGGCCGTGTTCCTTGCCGCGCTGCCGGCGATGGTGGCGCACCAGCGCGCGTACGTCCGGGCCGGTGAGCAGCTCGGCCAGTCGGCAGCGACCGCGTTGGCCGGGCACCGCGACGTGCTGGCCTGCGGCGCGCAGGCACGGGTGACAGCCGACGTCGAACGTCGGGTGTCGGCGCAGGCCGCCGCGGAGCGCACGCTCGCCCGGATGGCCGCGATCCGCAGCCTCAGTCTCGGCATCGGCGGCTGGCTGCCGCTGGTGGTGCTGCTGTCGGCCGCGCCGTGGCTGGTCGAGCGTGGCCTGACCGCCGGCGCGGTGCTGGGCGCGCTGATCTACGTCTCCACCGGTCTGCAACCCGCCCTGCACACCCTGGTCCAGGGCATCGGCGGCGGTGGACTGCGCTACGTGGTGACCCTGGAGAACATCCTGCGCACCTGTCCGATGATCGACGGTCGCCGTCCGTCGGGGTCGGTCACCCGGACGCCCCGCTCCCGCCCGCCGGCCGGCCGGACCGGCCCTGCCCCGGCCGTCGAGGTCCGGGGACTGACCTTCCGCTACGGCCCGCGCGCCCGGCCGGTCCTGGAGAACTTCTCGCTGACGGTGGCCGACGGGGACCATCTCGCCGTGGTGGGCCCGAGCGGTGCGGGCAAGTCCACCCTGGCGGCCCTGATGGCCGGCTTGGTGCCGCCGCAGGCCGGCACGGTCCACCTGGCCGGCGCGGCGGTCGCCGGCGCCGAGCCGGCCGTCCTGAGCCGGATGCGGGTGCTGGTGCCGCAGGAGGCGTACGTCTTCACCGGACGCCTCGCCGACAACCTCCGCTATCTCCGGCCCGACGCCGACGACCGCACGCTGGCGACCGCCCTCGACGCGCTCGGCGCGCGTCCCCTGGCGGACCGCCTGGGCGGCCTGGACGCGCAGGTCACGCCGGCCCTGCTCTCCGGCGGCGAGCGGCAGCTCATCGCGGCGGTCCGGGCCTGGCTGGCACCCGCCCCGCTGGTGATCCTCGACGAGGCCACCTGCCATCTGGACCCTGCGCTGGAGGCGACGGTCGAGGACGCCTTCGCCCGGCGACCCGGCAGCCTGGTCGTCATCGCGCACCGGATCAGTTCCGCGATCCGGGCCCGTCGGCTGTTGGTCCTCGACGGGGATGAGCCCGTGGCGGGGACGCATGAGCAGCTGCTGGAACGCTCGGCCACCTACCGGCTGCTCGTCGGCTGCTGGGACGAGCCTGCCGTGCCGCCCCGGGCGGCGCCGGCGCGGCGGGGGTGAACCGCGCGCCCGCGCCGCCGGGGGTCAGATCCAGCCCGCCTCGCGTGCGACCCGCACGGCCTCGACCCGGGTACGCGCGCCAACCTTGCGGCCGATCCGACCAAGATGGTTGCGGACGGTGCCACAGGTGAGACCGAGCGACACCGCGACCTCCGCGACCGGCGCCCCCGCCGCGGTCAGCGTCAGCACCTCCGTCTCCCGGTCGGTCAGTGGACCGTCCGAGTGCAGCGCCGCGACGACGAGGTCCGCGTCGAGCACCGGCTCCCGTCGAGCCAGCCGGCGGATCCCGTCGATGACCCGCTGAGGAGCGACGTCGCTGCGCAGGATACCGACCATCCGGGTCGCGCAGAGCAGGCCGCGCAGCCGCCTGGCCCGGCGTGGATGGGCCAGCACCAGGACCGGACACGGGCCGAGGCGGCTGGCGTCGACTCCCTCGATGAAGTCCAGGTCGGCCACCACCACGTCGGGGCGTTGGGCGCGCACGGCCGCGGAGACCGCGTCGCCGCGATCCACCTTCGCCACGACACGGATGTCGTCCTCGGCGGCGAGGACGAACGACAGCGCGCCCAGCACCAGGGCGCCGTCCAACGCGAGCAGGGTACGGATCACCATGAACCTTCCGGCACTCCGATGACGATCACATAACGTCAGCATTCAAACACGCATGCGGCACGTTCGCACGGTGAGGGAGCGGGCCCGGGCAGACCGCCGGACCCGCCCGCCGACGGCTACAGCCAGCCGTCCCGCCGCGCGCGCCACACCGCCTCCAACCTGTTGCGTGCCCCGGTCTTGCGCAGGATCGCCGACAGGTGGTTACGCACCGTCCCATGTGCCAGGTAGAGGCGGACCGCGATCTCCTTCAGGGGCAGACCTTCGGCGGCCATCCGCAGCACGTCCATCTCCCGGGGCGTCAACGGGCTTTCCGCGGGCCACAGCACCGCCGCCGCCGCGGCCGGGTCGATGGCGCGCTCCCCGGCGGCGAGCGTGCGGATCGCCCGCACCAACTCGGCCAGGGAGCCATCCTTCCCGACCAAACCCCGGGCGCCGGCCGCCAGCGCCGCCTCCACCAGGGCCGGGCTCCACCGTGGGCTCATCGCCAGCACGGCGGTGTTCGGGGCCTCGGCGCCGATCTTGGCGACCACCTCCACCGGGTCGGGGAGATCGGGCGCCAACGCCAGCACCACCACCTGCGGTTTGCACCGCCGGACCACCTGCAACAGCTCGCCGACGCCCTCGACGTCGGCGACCACCTTCATGTCCTCCTCACGTGACAGCGCGGCGCAGAGCGCCCCGCGGAGCAGACCCATGTCCTCGGCGATGACAACGTGGATCACCGCGTTTCTCCGATCTCAGGTACGCGTCAGGCGGCCACCCACCCCGGATCATCCACAGGGTTCGGCGGGGCCGGTCGCGCGCGACAGGCGGGCAGGTATCGACCCGCGGCACCGTCATGCGGACGGGCACGGGCGCCGGTCGGCTCCAGCGGGTGCACCTGGCCGAACTGGCCAGCCAGCCACCGGGGCCGATCGGCCCGCGTCAGCCAGGTCGGGCGATCCCCGACGGGGATCGGGCCCCGACGACGAGCGGCACGAGATCGTCGAACTGCTCAGCACCGGTGGGCGACTGCCGGGCGACGGGCCACACCAACCCCGGCCCGGGTGCCCCACCGTCGTCGACGCCGGCGGCATCCTGGTCAGCAGGTGCCACGGGTCGGCCCGGTAGGTCCGACCGGGCGGGCGCCGGACCTGGCGGTGCGCCCCGGTGCCCCGTCGGGGCCGCGATGGTCACCGCGCCCACGATGGACGCCCGCGTCGGCGTAGGCACGGCCGGCAGCGCCGCGGAGCGTACCGGCGCCGGCGCCGGACCCACCGGTGACGCCGGCACGACCGGTGCGGGCTGGTCCGTCGCGTCGGTCACCGGAACGGGGGCGAGGCCGGGCCCCGGCGGTGCCTGCGGAGCGGGCAGCCGCGGTGGAGCCGGAACGATCACCACGCCGAGAGCGGGTGGTAGAACGGCATCGGCGATGCGGCTGAGCGCTGTGACGACGGGCCGGATCGGCACGCTGCCCGCGGCGTGTGCGACGTGCGGCACCGGGGCGGTGATCGGGCCCACGATGGACGAGGTGGCGGGGAACAGGGCCGATGGCGCGGCCGAGCGTGGGTGCCGTGGGGGATCGACGGCCGGCCGCAGTGGGCCGGTGCCCCGAGCCGGACGATGACCCGCGCGAGCGGCCGCTTCGGACTGCGGAGCGGGCGGCGGTTTCCCGCGCTCGGCCGTGCCGTGCGGCACGGGTGCGCCGACCCGGGGGAGCGGTACCGACCCGGGCGAGCTTCTGCTCGACCGTGGAGGCGCCGTCGGTGGCGTGGCGTCGCTCGGGGCGACGACGACGCCGATGGCTCCTGCCGGCGCGAGGGGCGCACCGTGGTGACGGTCGTCGGCACCCGCGGCCTGCTGGCGGTGCCGGTCGGGGCCTTCCCCGACGGTGAGCCGGACGACCCCCTCGACCAGGGCGCCGGTCTGCTGATGACGCTCGCCGCCGGCACCGCTGCGGCCCCCGTCGGCGACGGCTGGCTCCTGGAACAGGACGGCCATGACGAAGCCGGCCCCGGCGGCGGCCACGATCACCGCCATCCGCCGGGTGAGCCTGCGCACCCGCTCGGCCGCGAGCGAAGCGGATCGGGTGGGCGCAGGCGTCGGCGCGGTTCCATCGACGGGACTTCGCACGCGGCACGACCCCTTCCGCTCGGGATTGCTGACTCATGGTAGCGATGTGGACACGCAACCGCATCCGGTGGCGTGTCACTCACCCTCCGAGTCACCCCTGGCCGTCCACAGGAGAGCGTCTGGGCCCTGGCCCCGTCCGCGCCCGACGACCCGCCTGAGGACCAGGTAGGCGGCCCCTCCGGCCAGCACCCAGGGCGCGGCGACGATGAACGGATCGAGCGGGTGGTGTACGCGGTCCACCCGCTTGCCACACAGGCGCGAGGAGACGCGCCGGCGCCGTTGCCGGGGGCGACACCGACGACGCTGTCGGGCCGCCCCCGGCAACGGCCGTCAGTCGGCGCTGTCGGCGTCGGCCACGCGGTCGGCCGGCGCCGTCGAAACCGGGTGGCCCGTGTCGTCCACCATGCCGGGCGCCATGCTGCCGCCGTGTGCCTCCTGCGCCGCCCGGGTCCGCCTCGCAGCCGCGTCCTGCGGCACCCCGGTACGGTCGCCATCGCGGTGCTGTTCCGGCTCGCTCATCCGACGCGTCCCTCCCTCGGTCCTGCCCAGCGGTACCCCGGCAAGCGGCGCGGAAACCGGGGCCGGCCGGCTCGGCGGTCGGGGTCAGTCGCGTCAGCGGCGGTACGTCAGCTCGAAGTCCAGTCGCCAGTCGACACCGTCCTGGGACATCTCCCACTGCCCGTCGATGGTGTCGCCATCCGGGCTCAGCGTCCCCGTGAACCGCTGGTGGAACCCGGGGACGTCCCGCCACGCCCGCCAGACGCCGTCGGCGAAGGTCATCCGGTAGACCCGGTGCACGCCTCGGCTGTCGGCGTACAGCATGACGAACTCCTCGCCGGCGTCGTCGAGCCCGATCAGCGACGTCGTGGGCAACGGGTTGTTCTCCCGCCAGGCCCGCGGCGCGCTGGCCGGCAGGGGATCGGCGTTGGAGAACTGCCGCAGGAACTGGCCCTCCTCGACCCAGGAGAAGTCCGTCCACCCGACGCCGATGCCGTCGACCTTCGGCTGCATCGTCCACCGTCCGACGAGCGCGTCGAGCCGGGCGAGTGCGGGATGTCGCTCCGTCATCGTCGTACCTCCTCCTCCTTCTGCTGGGTGTGGTCGCACACTCGGCTGGACCGTCATGCCTCGCCGAGGTCGGTGCAGTGTGCGATCGTGGCGTCGTCCGCCGCCACCGCGTCGCGTGCCTCCGCCTGCCGGACACGACGGATGATCTCGGCGGGGCCGCTCGACGCCAGGACGGCCAGGACCTCCGGCCAGTCGGCGAGCCGGAACCGGTCGACGATGCGGCTGGCTCCGTTGCTGAGCAGGACGGCGCCGGCCAGGCCGGAGACCGGACAGCTGCCGGTGATCGCCTCGTCCGCCGCCCGGGGGTCGTCCTTCGCCACCCAGAAGCCACCCGGCCGGTTCCGGTTGGCGCGCAGGTCCCGGAGGATCCGGTGGTGCTCGTCGCTGTCCTCGACGACGGCCTCGAGCGCGGACTCGTACGACCGGCTGATGATCACCTCCCGGGGGTCCGAGACGACGACGGGCCCACCCGCCGCTCGGTCGAGCACGACGACCACGTCACCGAGCACCAGGTGCTCGACGAGGCTGTCGGACCGGCGCACGATCGCCACCGTCGCCGATGGACTGACGGGGTCGGCGACGTCGCAGGTGCCCCGGTGATCGTCCGTCACCTGCCCGATGGCCTCGGCGAGCAGCGCCGGAAGACTGCGGTCCGGCACGAGGGACAGGAGGCTGAGGAGCCTGCCTCCCAGGCGGCTGGCGTACCAGGCCACGCCGTGCCGGCAGATCCTCTCGGTGCCGGGAATGCCGGCGCCGTCGATCAACACCGCCGCCATCGGTACGGCGCCGGCGAAGTCCTCGTTGGCGCGGCCGGGCCATGCCGCGGCGCTGGTCATCGTCACCCGCACGTCGGCCGCCGCCCTTCCGCCGGTATCGGTGGACCCGGACGACTACCCGAACCGGTCAGCGAGCTTCGTCAGCTTGGCGACATACGCCGGCCAGTCATAGTCGTCAGGGATGCTGCTGGTGTCCCGCTGCCAGCCGATCGCTCCGTCGTGCTGCTCGCGCATGATGTCCACGTGACCGGCGTGACGAGCGACGTCGCACGTCACATGGATCAGGATCCTGTGCAGCGTCACGTCCTGTGCACCTGGCCGCCACCAGGGCACCTGACCTGGCGCATCGAGGGGTAGCTGGTCGATGGTCTGGTCCGCGAACGCCGCCACACGGCGATACAGGTCGACCAGTCCATCCTTCGTCTCGCCCTCTGACGCGTACCAGTCTGCCTGCGGGTCGTCGTCGAACGCCTGCATGGGGACCAGGTCCTGAGGTGTGGGGAACTCGCGCCCGAAGGTGGGCCCGAAGTAGCCGGCTTCAATGTTGAGGCAGTGCTTGACGACTCCCAGCAGGTTGTTGCCGGTCGCGGTGCGGGGCAGCCTGGCCTCGCGTTCGCTCAGCCCGTCGAGCTTCCAGATCAGGTCATCGCGTGTCGCCTGGAGGTAGTGGTGCAGCGCCGCCTTTGGGTCGTCCAGCTCAGCCATGCCCAGCAGTCTTCCTCATACGCCTGACAATTCGTTCGAGGCGTCGAACGCACGATCAGCGACCGCTGGCCGTGACAGGCCACGACGGGGTGGTAGCCGGGCGGGCACAATGCGGCGGTGTCAGACTTCCATGCCCCGCTCCGCTATCGCCTGATCACCGGACCCGATGACGCTGAATTCTGCGCCCGCGTCAGCGGCCTTCTCAACCAGGGCTACCAGCTACATGGGTCGCCGGCGCTGACCTTCAACGGTGAGCGCGTCATCGCCGCTCAAGCGTTGGTGCTGCCGCACCTCGTCGACGCCGAGGCGTCTGAGGGCAGCGCCAGTTGAGAACAAACGCGCACAGTTGTCGTGGCGCGGACGAGCGCAGTCCGGGATACCCTTGGCGCATATGGCTACCTATCGCAGCGCCTCAGTCCTTCTCTCCTCGGACGGCACCAGGACCCCCGGCACCGCCGCGCTCTTCGCCGAGCCCGCCCGCAGGGGTGGAATCCCGCCGTGGGCAGGCGACTTCCGACCCGCCAACAGCGCCGGCAATGGCCCCAAGAACGCGGTCGGGAAGACCTTCACGTTGGAGCTGCCCGACGGCAGCACCGGCAAGGTCGTGGTTCAGAGCCTCAAGAGCGGAAAGGGAGGCGTCGTGCTGGCGTTGATGGGCGAGGACGCGCCCCCCTTCTGACCAGGAGACTGATCGCCGGCGACGGTCAGGTGTGCCGATCTGCCGCTGTCGGCGCACCGGGGGCGGCCAGGCGTGTCGTCAATCCGCGGGTGCCGGCTCGGTGGACCGCGGCGTGAAGAAGCGGACGATGTCGTCGGCCGCGGTGGGGGACAGCATCATCGCCTGGACTCGTGCGGACATCTCGGCGATCGGGCCGATTCTTCTGAACATCGCCTCCTCGTACCTCCGGATCGCCGAGTCGGGGTCGGCGGGGCTGGTGGCGAGCTCGGCGGCGAGTTCGGCGGCGTCGAGCATGGCTTGGTTGGCGCCCTCGCCGACCGGCGGCATGAGGTGCGCGGCGTCACCGATGAGGGTGACGCCCGGCTGGTGGGCCCAGCGTGTACCGGTGGGCATCGCCTCGATCCTGCGTGGGCTCGGCGGGCTGTCGCCGGCGTCGATGAGTGCGGTGAGGCTGGGGTCCCAGCCGTCGAACATGTCCAGCAGAGCGCGCTTGCTGCGGTAGGTGTCCATGGGGCGATCGTCCGCGGGTAGGGAGATCCCGACTCGGATGCTGCCGTCGCCGAGGCGTTGTGCGGCCAGGATCTGGCTCACGCCGATACACCAGAGGTTTCCAGGGCCGACCATCTCGGCGACATCCGGGTGGCGCCGGTCGGCGTCGCTGATGCTGAGTTCGACCAGGGTTGCCACGGAGGACAGTGTCGTGTCGGTCAGCCGCGATCGGACGACCGAGCGTGCGCCGTCCGCCCCGATGAGGACGTCGCAGTCGGCGCTGTGGCCGCCGTCGAACGTCAGCCCGAAACCTCCGTCGGGTCGTGGCGTCGCCGCGACGAGCCGGTGCTGCCACATGACGGTGTCGGCGGGAAGTGCGTCGAGCAGAAGATCACGTAGCACGCTGCGGTCGATCTCGGGGCGTCCCGAGAATGAGCCGGGTTGTGGCTTGTGATGCACGAGGGTGCGTCCGGCCGGGTCGAGGATGCGATGTTCCTCGCCCTCCGGCCGTGCCTCCGATCGGAATCGGCCGTCGAGGCCCGCCTCGGCCAGGGCCTGTTGCCCGGACTCCGGGTGCAGGTCGAGCATTCCGCCCTGTAATCGCGCTGATCGGCTTGCCTCGCGCTCGTACACCACCGCGTCGATGTCGTGTCGGTGCAGGATTCGGGCCAGCGTCAGGCCGCCGAGGCCACCGCCGGCGATCGCAATTCGCATCATCATCTCCGTTACCGTACGCTGTATCTCATGGATACGCCGTACGGTAGCGCAGCTCTGCCCGTCTGGGAACGGCCCGAGCCCCAGCCGCGGGCGGCGCCGGTGCCGCTGAGCCGCGCCAAGATCGCCGCCACGGCGATCCGGCTCGCCGACGCACACGGCCTCGACGGGCTGTCGGTACGCAAGATCGCCAAAGAGCTCGGTGTCGGTCCGATGCGGCTCTACGACTACGTGATCAACAGATCCGAACTGCTCGACCTGATGGTCGACGCCGTGTATGCCCAGATCGCCGAGGCCGGCCAGCACTCCGAGTGGCGCGCCACGGTGCTGGCCATCGTTCACCGGACCCGTGACGCCGCTCTTGATCATGAGTGGTTCGCCGACCTGCTCGGCGCAAGGCCACACCTGGGGCCGCACGCGCTCGCCGTGGGCGAATCGACCGCGGCGGCGCTCAGCCAGGCCCCTGGCGTGCGCGGTATCGACGATCTCCAGCGGGCCCTGGGCGCCCTCAACGCGTTCATCGTCGGAGCGCTCCGCAGGGAGATCACCGAGCGCCGCACCGCCCGATCAACCGGCACCGACGTGTCCGCCTGGCAGGTCGCCCTCGGCCCCTACCTGACACGCATGCTCGAAACGGGCCGCTACCCCACCGTCGCCCGGCTCGTCATCGACGGCGCCCACCTCAACGCCGAGGAAACCTTCCACCACAACCTGATCACCATCCTGGACGGCATCACCAGCCATCCCCACACGTGACCTGTTGCTCGCAGGCCAGTCCCGGCTGAACACCGATGCACGGCTGAGCACAGGAAGAGGCTGCGGCAACGGCGCAGCGATAGCCTGCCATCATGGCGAGCGCCGAACTGGATGAGTTGATCGTCGCGGACGCCGACGCGCTGCGGGCGTGGTTGTCGGCCAACCACGCCACGTCGCCCGGCGTCTGGCTCGCCCTGACCAGGAAGGGCGGCACCATCACGACGCTGACCTGGCAACAGGCCGTCGACGAGGGCCTGTGCTTCGGCTGGATCGACGGGCAGGCCCGGAGACGGGACGAGGAGACCTCCTGGATCCGGTACACCCCTCGCAGACCCCGCAGTTCCTGGTCACAACGCAACGTCGCCCACGTGGCCCGGCTGGAGGCGCAGGGGCGAATGCTGCCCCCGGGCCGCGCCGCGGTCGAAGCCGCGAAGGCGGACGGGCGGTGGGCGGCCGCCTACGCCCCGCCGTCTGAAGCCGAGGTGCCGGCCGACCTCAGGGCCGCCATCGCCGCCGACCCCGCCGCCCAGGCCATGTTCGACGTACTCACCAAAACCAACCGGTTCGCTCTCATCCACCGCGTCAATGCTGTCAAACGGGCGCAGACCCGCGAGCGGAAGATCGACGAGTTCGTCGCCATGCTGGCCCGCCACGAGACGATCTACCCGCAGAAAGCCAAGCCTCCGAACTCGCCGTGATCGGCACCTTCTGTCAGGGAATGAGTCGGTCGAGCAGTTCGAACCGCTCGTACGGCTGGTCGTAGTCACCGAAGTGCCCATCGTCGCGGACGATCTGGGTGCCGCCGAGCCGCTCGAACATGGCGCGCCCCTGTCGGTCGTCGCAGCCGTACGGATCCTGGCGCGAGTTGATGAAGTAGATGTCCCGCACGTGCGACCGGATCGCGGCCCAGTCGTAGTCCGGCTGGAGGACCGGTTCTTCCTTGGCGTTGGGGCGGGTGCAGTAGCCGGCGACCAGGACCGCCTGAGCGACGGTCGCATCGACACGCTCCAGGAGCGCCAGTAGGAGGGCCGCGCCGCCGGAATGGCCCACCAGGACCGTGTCCTCGTCGAAGCTGTGCCCGTTCAGCACCTCCGGCAGGAACGTGGCGATCGGCTCGACGTTGATGCCCGGGTAATGCGGCACCTCGACAGCGTAGCCACGGGCCTCGAGCCGCTCTGCCAGCCAGCGATACCAGCACACGTCCGGGTTGCCGCCGGTGCCGTGAAAGATGATCGCCCTGCGCCCCACCATGCCCCCTTCGATGGACGTCTCGATCAAACCACGTGCTCGACGACCGGTCAGGAGGGCGGGAGTCAGGCGCTGGCAGCGGACGGGGCGGGTGAGGGCACTATCGTTCTGGCGTGCACATCCGCTTCGACGTCCCAGCCGATCCCGCCTACCCAGGTCGCGTGGCCGCTGCGCTGGGCAGTGTCCGACTGCGCAGGTTCGGCTACATCGGCGCGGTGCTGGCGGCGGTCGGGGCGATCGGTCTGGCCGTTTCGCGGGGGTCCGCGTGGGGCGAGCAGATCTCGCCGCTGTGGACGGCGATGGTCGTGGGTGGCCTGCTGTCGATGCTGTACTGGCCGTGGGTGCGGTTGCGCGCCCGGCGCCGCTCCGGTCGCTACGCCGTCGAGGGCGCCTACGACATCACCGATGACAACATCATGATGCGCAGTGGCTCGGAGTCCGGTGGCATCGCCTGGGACGGGGTCACCCAGGTCAGGGACACCCCGGAGTTCTGGATCGTGTACGTCGGCAAGATGCCGGCGACGGTCATCCCACGCCGGTTGATGTCCGCCGAGGATGGCGAGACGTTGCGAGCGTACATGGCCGAACGTGGGCTGCTCCGACGTCGGTGAACACATCACGGTCAGCTGCCGTCGTGCTGTGCGATGACGTCAAGACGCCGGGAGCCGCCCACGGCCCGCCGGGCGGACGCGGCGGGGGCCACGGGCGGTCCGCGGCCCCCGGTGGTTCCTACGCCGCTGGGAGCCGGTCCAGGAAACCCAGCACCTGGGTCAGCTGCCCGTTGCCGTCGGTCACCGCGACGTCGAAGCCGACGATCGGTGCCTCGACGTTGTCCGGCCCCAGCTCCCAGGTGAAGCGGGCCTGGTTGTGGTGGCCGTCGACCGGGCCGGCCAACCGGAACGTCATGCCGGGGAACTGGCTCTGCACGGCGGCGATCGTCGCGTCGATCGCGTCCCGCCCCTCGGCGACGGCCAGCGGGTCGACGTAGCGGCCCTCGGGGGCCCACAGGTCGTCGATGTCGCGGCGCCGCCTCGCCGGATCGGTCTCGTTCCAGATCGCGATGTACCGCTCGGCCAGCTCGTCGAACGTGGTCGCCATGGGTCTCTCCTCGTTGCCGGGAATGGTCGCTTCGGGAAGAGATGATTTCCGGCGCCGGGGCGGCCTGTCGATTACGTCGCAGGTAATGGCCTGTGCGCCGGTGCGGTCATTAGGGTCGGTGGCGTGACGACCATGACCAGGCCGGGGCGACCTGTGGGGGAGCTGCTGCGCGACTGGCGCCGAACTCGCGGGATGAGTCAGCTCGACCTGTCGATCGAGGCGGGCGTGTCGGCCCGGCATCTGAGTTTCGTCGAGACCGGGCGGTCCCGGCCGAGCCCCGAGTTGCTCCTGCGTCTGGCCGAACAGCTCGAGATGCCGCTGGCGGAGCGCAACACGATGCTGCTCGCCGGCGGCTACGCGCCCGCCTACCCCAGCCACGAGCTGAGCGATCCGGAGCTGGCGCCGGTACGTGCCGCCGTACGGCAGATCCTCGACGGGCACAGCCCGTACCCCGCGGTACTCGTCGACCAGCATTGGCATCTCGTCGACGCCAACCCTGCCGTCGCCCTGTTCACCGCCGGTGCGCAGCCCCACCTCCTGGCCCCACCGATCAACGTGCTGCGGCTCAGCCTGCACCCCGACGGCATGGCCCCGCGAATCCTCAACCTGCCTGAGTGGCGCGCCCACCTGCTCAGCCGGCTGCGCCAGCAGGCCGCCACCACCAACGACCCGGTCCTGTACGACCTGCACGAGGAGCTTCGCGGCTATCCCGGCGGCAACGCCCCCGCGGCACCGATCAGCGACGCCGTGTCGCGCGTCGTCATTCCCCTCCGGTACCGGCACGACGACCGGGTGCTGTCCTTCGTGAGCACCACGACCCTCTTCGGCACGCCGCTGGACGTCACCGTCTCCGGGCTGGCCGTCGAGGCCTTCTTCCCTGCCGACCCGACGACCACGGAGGCACTACAGGCCCTCGCCACGTCCTGAGCCGGCGTGGGCCAACGCCGGCGCGTACACCGACCGGATGACCGGCCAGAGCACGCGACGGCGTCGACGAACGGCCCTACGTCAGCGTCCGGACATCGAGAAGCGCCCCCGCCTCCGGCGACCGGTCACGAGCCCGGCCGGTAGCGCCGCTCGACGTGGCCCTTGAGGTCCTCGGGGTGGAAGTAGACGGGTCGGAGGTTGCCGCTCGCGTAGCGTTCGGCCTGGTCGTTGAAGTGCGGCGAGTCCGGGTGGCCGCTGGCGCCTCCCGCCGTCACGGCCCAGGCGCGCAGCTTCGGTCCGAACTCCACGACCGCCACGAAGCTGTTGCCGCTGGTCCCGTAGTAGCGCTTCGTTCCGGGGTAGCGCCTCGCCCCGAACGAGGCGAGCGAACCCCACTGCGCGGAGGTGAACGGCACCGGGCTGCTCGGCTTCGCGTCGTCGAACGTCTGGACGATCGCGCCGTCGTTGCGCTGGAAGCGGTTGATCTCGCCCCAGGGCACCTGCCAGCTGCCGAAGTCCTGCGTCAGCCGCTGCGCCGCCGCCTCCAGCGCCGTGAGGCGCTGCTCGTCGGTGGCACGCTCGGCCAGGTAGTCCCACATCGACATGCCCGCGTCCCGCGCCGCCTGGGCCAGGGGTGCCCACAGCGCCTCGCCCCAGAACACGGCCAGCGACGTCGCGGTCGACTGCGCGCCCCAGCGGCAGTCCCAGCCGCGCAGCAGGCTGATCGGACCGGCGAGCGCCGCCTTCTGCTGGTTGCCCTCGGGCAGCTGGTCCCATGCCGCGACCAGCCCGGGCACGAGCCGGGCGAAGGCGGTGAGGTAGGTGTCGAAGGCCGCCGCGATGAGCGTCTGCGGGGTGAAGTCGTTGCGCGCGCTCAGCACCCGGATCGCCTGCGGTCCGCGGGGGTTCTCACCAGCCTGGTCGAAGTAGCGCGGATAGTCGGCGGCGTCGGGGCTGTCCGGGCCGGCCGCGGTCCAGGGCCAGTTGTTGGTGTTGAACGCCCAGCCGTTTCCCGGATTCACCGCCTGCGGGAGACTTCGGAGGCTGTGCAGTCCGCGCCAGTCGGTCGCCGGGTCGCTGCCGTCCACGGGCTTGCGGTAGTCGAAGCGGTCGTCGCGCACCGGCATGAACTGCGGCACCAGGAAGGCGATCTCACCCTTCGAGTCCGCGAAGAGCGTGTTGTTCGAGCTGTTGGCCTTGAGGCCGGCCACCTGGATGAAGTCCGCGTAGTCCCGCGTCTTGGTGCGCAGGAAGCTCTGCTGGAGGGCCTCGACGGGTCTGTTCATCAGCGCGAACGCGATCCACTTGCCGTCCGCCTCCCGGACGATCGGGCCGTGGTGTGTGGCGAGGGTGGTGAAGCCGCGCCGGGCCTGCCCGCCATCGGCCGTGCGATACGACAGCGTGATCGTCTTCGTCCGCACCGGGCGCAGGGCGTTGCCGTAGCGGTAGGAGTGCCGGCCGTCCGCTCCGGTCACGATCGTCTCGGCGAACTCGTCGACGTTGTCGACGCCGCTCGACGTGTGCATCCAGCCGGTGTTCGGGTTGAAGCCCTGGTAGATGAAGAACTGCCCCCAGGTCGCCGCGCCGTAGGCGTTGAGCCCTTCCCGGCTCGTCACGTGCTGCTCGGAGCGGAAGAAGAAGCTGGTGTGCGGGTTGATCAGCAGCAGCGCGTGACCGTTCCGGGTGTGGCTCGGCGCGATCGCCATGCCGTTCGAGCCGCTGGGCTCGCGGAACAGCAGCCCGCGCTCCTCGTCGGTCATCGGCACCGTACGCCCGCTGTAGAAGGCTTCGAGCTGGGTGAGCGGCACCCGTTCGATGTCGCCACCGATGCTGCCCTCGGAGAAGCTCAACGGCATCCACGGCTCGAACCGCCTGATCACCCGTGGCTGCACCTCGGGGTGTGTCGCGAGGTAGTAGTTCAGCCCGTCGGCCCAGGCCTGCATCAGCTTGCGCAGCCAGGACGGGCAGTGCGCGTAGTCCCGCTTCAGCTCCTGAGGGTCGACGTACAGCCGCTGGCGCAGGTCCTGCCAGATGGCCCCCTCGCCCTCGGCCTCGGCGAGGCGACCGAGGCTGACCAGATAGTTCCGCTCGATCCGGTTGAAGTCGTCCTCGGCTTGGGCGTACATCATCCCGAACACCGCGTCGGCGTCGGTCCTGCCCACGACGTGCGGGATGCCCCAGTCATCGCGGGTGATCGTCACCTGCGCCGCCTGCCTGCGCCAGCGGGCGACATCGGGCGCGGTCCGCGCGGGAGCGGCGGCGGCGCTGGACGGCAGCCCCGCCGCGACCGCGGCGGCTCCAGCGGCCAGTCCGGCCGCTCCGCCCAGCATGCGGCGCCGGCTCAGCCCTTCGTTCTGCGGGTGGTTCATGGGGTGGTCCACCTTTCTCAGGGGTGCGGGGGATCGTGCCGGGTTGCCCGGCCGGCGTGGCGGGGGACGCGCCGGAGGCGCTGCCCACCAGCGGTAGCCGGCGGCACGGGTGGACCGGGCCGGGATGGAGACGCCGGCGCCCCGGGCCGAGGCGCCCGGTACGCCGAGGGCAGGACCGCTTCCGGTTGCGCCGCACCGGCTGCGGAAATGACCGCTGCGGCGCCCGCCACCCGTACCCCGATGCCTCGGTGCGCTGGACGGGTCACGGGTTCGCAACACTCGCCGGTCGATCCCTACCGGACGGACCTGGTCGTGGCGCCGAACGCCCGTGTGCGCGGGCGGCTCGACGCGGTGACGCGGTCGGAGGGCTGGTCGGCGGCGGGATCGCGGCCGTTCGGCCAGGGCACGGCCACGATCATCGCCGCCTCCCGGGTCGCTTGGTGATCACCCTTCCCAAGATGAGTACCACTCGGTCCGTCCGCGCGGCAATAGACATTCGAAGATGTCGCCGCGCGTCGCCGGTCAGCCGGCGCGGCGGGAGCGGGCCAGAGCCAGCCCACCGAGGACCGTGGCGATCAGCCCCACAACCAGGGCCACGTACGCCCCGCCTCGCCCGTTGCCCGTGCCGATGCCACTGTCGGAGGTGGCCGCGACCAGGCCGCCGAGGGCGATACCGATCAGCCCCACCGCCAGGGCCACGCTGGCTCCGAGTCGCCCGTTGCCCGTGCCGATACGACTGGTGGGGCGGCCCAGAGCCAGCCCCGCGATGATCACACCTGCCAGCCCCAGCACGGCGGCCACCGATGCCCCGAGTCGCCCGGCGCTCATGGTGCCGACATCGGCGGCGACCGGTTGGCCCGAGACGTGTGCGGCGGCCGGTGCGGCGAGCCCGAGACCCCCGATCACGGCGGCTCCGGTGAAGGCAAGTACACGTCGGACTGTCATCAGCGCTGTTGACCGGCTCATGTTCCGCTCCTCTTTCGTGCGTCTCGTCAGGAGCTTGAGCATGTCGCCGGGAGCGCCGTCGGTCGTCCCGCGGTGGGATGCACTTCGCGCTGCCGCCGGTGGCCCAGTCGACTGCCGCAGACGCGGCAGACGCCGCGACGGTACTGCGTGCGCGGTAGGTGGAGGCTCCCCCGCGAGCAGGAGTCGCCCCGCGGCGGCATCGGGCTAAGGTGCGCGCATGAGCACAGGACGGGCCGGTGTCAGAGACTGGGCGATCGCGGTCTGCGTGGCGGCGGTGCTGCTGATCGCCGGACGGTCCGCGGATCACCGCGCCACGGATGTCGAGCTGCTCGGCTATGCGCTGCTGGCGGTCGGTGGCCTGGCGTTGGCCGCGCGCCGCCGTGCCCCCGTTCCCGTGCTGGCCGTCACGGGGCTGTGCGCGGTGGGCTACCAGGCGATCGGTTTCGACGTGCCCGCCGTCGCGTTCCTGTTCGCCGTGTACGCCGCCGTGCGGGCCGGCCACCGCGTCAGCACGGTCGTGGCGGCCGTGCTGATGCTGGCCGCTCTTCCGCTCGCGGCCCTCGCCCTGCCGCAGGACATGTCCGTGGCCGAGGCGCTCGCACGGGCCCGGGGCGCCCTCGAGCTGGCGTGGCTGGTCGCCGCCGGTGCCGCCGGTGAGGCGCTGCGGCAGGCCGAGCGTCGGGCGGACGAGGCGGAGCGCACCCGGGAGGAGACCGCGCGCCGCCGCGCGGACGAGGAGCGGCTGCACATCGCGCGGGAGTTGCACGATTCGCTCACCCACCAGATCTCCATCATCAAGGTGCAGGCCGAAGTCGCCGTCCACCTGGCCCGCAAGCGTGGTGAACAGGTGCCGGAGGCTCTGCTGGCGATCCGCGAGGCCGGTCGTGAGGCGAACCGGGAACTGCGCGCGACCCTGGAGACCCTGCGCGACGACGGGACGGCTCCGCCGCACGGGCTCGACCATCTCCCCGAGCTGGTGGAACGGGCCCGGATGACCGGCCTGGAAGCGACGTTGACGATCGAGGGACAACGACACGACGTACCGGCGGCGGTGGACCGGACCGCCTACCGGATCGTCCAGGAATCCCTCACCAACATCGCCCGGCACGCCGCCGCCGCCACGGCGTCGGTCCGGATCGACTACCGTCCGGACGCCCTGGCGATCCGCGTCGACGACGACGGCACGGCCACGCCGGACACCGCCCCGATACCCGGCGTCGGACTGCTCGGGATGCGCGAACGAGTCACCGCCCTCGGCGGTCGCCTCCGCGCCGAACCACGCCACGAAGGCGGCTTCAGCGTCCTCGCTGAACTCCCCGTGGGACGTACGTCGTGATCCGCGTCCTGCTGGTCGACGACCAGCCGCTCCTTCGCAGCGGCTTCCGCGCGCTCCTCGACGTCGAGGACGACATCGAGGTGGTGGCCGAGGCGGCCGACGGGCAGGAGGGGCTTGCCCTGGCCCGGGAGCACCTGCCCGACATCGCGCTCATCGACATCCAGATGCCGGTGATGGACGGCATCGAGGCGACCCGGCGCATCGCGGCGGACCCGGCCCTGGCCCGGGTGCACGTCGTGATCCTGACCAACTACGGCCTCGACGAACACGTCTTCCACGCCCTGCGTGCCGGTGCCGCCGGCTTTCTCGTCAAGGACATCGAGCCTGAGGACTTCCTGCACTCCGTCCGGGTCGCCGCGCGCGGCGACGCCCTGCTCGCACCGTCGATCACCCGCAAGCTGATCAACCGGTACGTCACCGAACCGCTGCACACCGGGGCGGACACGAACCTGAACGGGCTGACCAACCGCGAACGCGAGAGCGTCGCCCTCGTCGCGCAGGGCCTGTCCAACGACCAGATCGCCGAACGCATGGTGATCAGCCCTCTGACCGCCAAGACCCACGTCAACCGGGCCATGGCCAAGCTCCATGCCCGTGACCGGGCCCACCTCGTGGTCCTCGCCTACGAGTCGGGCCTGGTGGCGCCACGCCACCGGTGACAGCCGCGCGGCGCCGCCCACGCCGTACCGGCACGGCGGGGGAAGGTCGGGCCACGGACGCGCGAGGCGCCATCGGCGGCGGGGACGACCGCCTCACCGGGCGGTGGTCTGTGTCGCCAGCAGACTCAGTACGGCGTGGAGGTCACCGGTGCGCTCCAGCGTTCGGCGCTGGCGTCGGGCGCCCGTGCCGTCTCGGCGTAGCCGGGCCAGCTGGGCCAGCACGTAGCCGAGGTTGCCGTGGCGCAGGAGCGCCGGTGCGACGGTGGCGAAGAGTTCGTCGACGAGTTCCCAGGCGGGGCGGGCTCCGCCGGCGCGCAGGTCGATGAGGGTGCCGTCGAGACCGTCGTGCGCTGCCCGCCAGTGCGCGGCGGAGACCAGGCAGCTGCGGACGCGGGGCGCGGCCACGCCGGCGCCGATGTCCTCGATCACGGTCGCGACCAGCGCGCGGACCAGCCCGGCGACCAGCACCGTGTCGTCGACGGTGGCACACACGTCGCCGACCCGGACCTCCACTGTGGGGTAGGCCGCGGACGGGCGGGCGTACCAGTAGACCATTCCCTCGTCGAGCATCACTCCAGCCGTGACCAGAGCGGCGACAGTCTGGTCGTAGTCGGCGGTGGAGGCGAAGTGCGGGGTGGGGCCGATGCTGGGCCAGCGTTCGAGTTGCATCGAGCGCCAGCTGGCGTGGCCGGTGTCGCGCCCGTCGTGCAGAGGTGAGTTGACGGTGATGGCGTGGATGACCGGCAGCCACACCCGCAGGTGGTTGCAGACCTGCACGGCCAGTTCCCGGTCGGGGACCCCGACGTGTATGTGGCAGCCGCAGACGGCCGGGTCGTGGGCGACGGGTCCGTAGCGGTGCGACATGGCGTGGTAGCGCGGTTTGTCCGGTACCGAGCGGTGTGGTTCCGCGACGGGGGTCGCGCCGACCGCCATCAGGCGGGCATCCGCGTTCGCTGCGGCCCGCGCCGCGGCCGCCCGCAGCTCCACGAGCTGGCCCCGGAGCTCGTCGAGCTCCGTGCAGACGGGCGTGACCATCTCGATCATGCTGTGCCGGAACTCCTGACGGCTCTGTTCGCGGGCGCCGCCGTGCAGGGCGGTCAGAACCCGGTCGGCCACCGGCATGTTCTCGCCCGTCTCCGGATCCAGGAGCAGGTATTCCTCCTCCACACCGAGCGTCAGCACGTCCGTGCCGGGTCGGGCGGCGGTGGTGACCCTGGGACGTTGCGTCATCGTGCGTCCGCTCCTGTCATGGCCAGAGGTCGCCGCGATTTCCCGATCCTCAGGCGGACAAACCCGGCACGGTCGACTGATGGCCGGTCACGGCGCGCGCGTTCGCCCGTGTCAGTCCAGGTCGTCCTTCACCTTCTTGACCACGTTGGGCCGCCGGCCCAGGCGACCAGCGCGAAGGAGTGAGTCGTGCACCTCGCCCACCAGGCGGCTCCGCAGGCCCTCGTCGTCGCCGACTGACCGCCGTCGGGCGCGCGGGTCAACCGAGCGCGCGGAGGCGATGCCGGGCGTGAAGGTGACCAGGATGTCGGCCTCCTGGCCGGGGGTGCAGGGTGAGGAACTGCTCGCCGGCCCTTGTGGAGCATTGAGCGGTTGATGGTCAGCGACCCCTGGGTGGCGTCCGCGCCAGCGGGCAGAGTGATGAGGCTGGTGGGCCCGTCTGCGAGGAGCTCGGCCTGTCTGACCTGGGCAGGAATGCAACCGTTGGTGGTCGGCCGCGCGTGTCGTTTGAGGGCGAATCAACAGCGGAGGAAGACCATGACGGCAGCACAGCCGACCATCACTCGACGTGCTCTCCTGGGGGCGGCGGTCGTCGTGCCCTTGGCTGGATGCACGGAGCGCGACACCCCGCCGGCCTCTTCCTCCGCCTCCGTCTCGCCGTCCTCGGCTCCCACCCCTCCCGCGACTCCGCCAGCGAACGACCAGCACGAACGCCTGGTCTCGTTGGAACGGAAGTTCGACGCCCGCCTGGGCGTGTACGCGCTGGCGACCGGCAGCGGGGCCACGGTCGTCCATCGGGCGGACGAACGCTTCCCGTTCTGCTCGACGTTCAAGGGGCTCGCTGCCGCGGCGGTGCTGCACCGCAATCCGCTGTCACATCTGAACAGCGTCGTCAGGTACACCACGGACGATCTCATGGAGAGCTCCGCCATCACCCGACAGCATGTGGCCAGGGGGATGACGATCCGCCAACTGTGTGACGCCGCGGTCCGCTACAGCGACGGAACGGCCGGTAACCTCCTGCTCCGCGATCTGGGCGGGCCGGGCGGGCTGACGGCGTACGTCCGGAGCCTCGGCGACACGGTCACCCGGATGGATCGGATCGAGCCGGCGGTCGCCAGCGGCACCCCGGGGGACCCGCGCGACACGAGCACCCCGCGAGCGTTGGGCACCGACTACCACCGCATCGTGCTGGGGGAGGCCCTGCCACCCGACAAGCGCGCCTTTCTCCGTGACCTGCTGGAGCGCAACGCCACCAGCGTCGGTGCGCAACGGATCCGGGCTGGTGTGCCGTGGGGATGGACCGTGGCCGACAAGACCGGGACCGGTGGCTACGGCACCGTGAACGACATCGCCGTCGTGTGGCCTCCGGCGTCCGCGCCACTCGTCATCGGGATCATGTCGAGCAAGGCCGAGAAGGATGCGGCATACGATCAGGCCCTTGTCGCCGAGGCCGCCGCATACGTGGTGGCCACGCTGACCTGACACGCCCAGCAGCAGCTCCTGGCGGCTGTCTCAGCCCGGGGGCGGCTGGAGCTGCTTCTCGAACCAGTGGTGGGCGAAGTGCTCGTTGTTGTACGGCTCGATCTCCCGGTACCCGGCCGAGTGGTACATCGCGATCGCCTCGGTGAGGTTCCGGTTCGTGTCCAGCCGCACGCTGGCCCAGCCTCGGGTGGCGGCGTACCGCTCCAGGTCGCCCAGTATCCGCCGGCCGATGCCGAGCCCGCGTACGGTGTCCGCCACCCAGACCCGCTTGATCTCGGCGGGTGCGCCGGGGTGGAGTTTGACGGCGCCGCAGCCGACGGGCTCGGAGTTGAGGGTGGCCAGCAGCAACACGCCGGCGGGCGGGACGAGTTCCTCGTCGTGGACAGGGTTGCTCAGTGCGGGGTCGAACCCGTCGTCGAAGCGCCGGGCGACGTCGCGGGCGTACGCGCGCAGGCAGGCCCGGGCGCGTGGGTCGCTGGGCGGGCAGGGCCCGACGACCACCATCGACGCGACGAGCAGCCGTTCGACCTGGGCCATCGCCGTGACGAGCTGTTCGCGGCGCTGCCCGGTCAGCGGTGCGAGGATCGACCAGGCGAACTCGTCGGAGCGTTCGTCGAGTTGGGACCACTCCGTCCGCCCGGCCTCGGTGAGCGTCGCCACCCGGACCCGTGCGTCGCCGCCGACCCGGTCGGCCGGGCCGACGGTGACGAGCCCGTCGCCTTCCAGGGTGCGCAGCAGCCGGCTGAGGTAGCCCGAGTCCAGAGCGAGTCGGGCCCGTAGCGCGGCGACCTCGGCGCCGTCCGGACCGATCTCCCACAGCAGTCGCGCCTGCGCCAGGGGCCGTCCGGAGGCCATGTACCCGTCGTCGAGTGCCCCCACGCGCTGGGTCACCGTGCGGTTGAAGCGCCGCACGGCGGCGACGAGGTCCGATCTCACTTGCCTGACTTTAGTCAGGTATCCAGGATTCACGCCAGAGTCGACACAGCGAACGCCTTCGACCCGTCGGCGATCGCGACCGCCGAGCGCTTCGCGCGTACGCGGCGGTGGCGCTGGCCATCACCGAAGCTGAGGTGGCAGGTGGGGGCGGCTATCCGGGTAGGGCCGTGGCTCCGGTACGCAGCCCGAGACGGTCCACCGCGGCCGACACGAGCTCCTCCGGAGACAGGGAGACGTCGAGCACCAGACCGGACTCGCCCGGCTCGAACCGCTCCAGGATGGCCAGCTGAGAATCCAGCAGACTCGCCGGCATGTAGTGCCCGGCGCGCCGGGCCATCCGCTCCCGGATGACCTCCGCCGTCCCGTCCAGGTGGACGAAGTCCACGGTCGGCGGTCCCTGCCGGAGCACCTCCCGGTAGGACCGCTTCAACGCCGAGCAGGCCAGCACCGTCGACACGCCCTCGGCGTCGCGGGTGGCCATCCAGTCGGCGAGGGCGCGCAGCCAGGGCCAGCGGGCGGCGTCGTCGAGGGGTACGCCGGAGCGCATCCTCGCCACGTTGGCCTCGGAGTGGAACTCGTCGGCCTCGGCGAAGGTCAGGCCGGCGGCGTCGCTGATCCCCCGGGCCACGGTCGTCTTGCCCGCACCGGACACGCCCATCACGACGACGTGCCGGGGCGGCTGCCGGCGGCTGGCGGGGACAGCCGCATCCTGCTCACCAGTCATGGACGGTCCCGTCCTTGAGGCGGTTGAACGGCAGGTAGGCCGGCACGTACGGGAACCTCTCCGCCGCCGCCTCGTCGAGCTCGACGCCCAGGCCCGGCTGCTCGCCGGGGTGGAGGTACCCGTCGGCGAACGTGAAGGACTGCCGGAAGACCTCGTTGGTCAGGGCGCCGTGCTGCATGTACTCCTGGATGCCGAAGTTGTGGATGGCCAGGTCGAGGTGCAGGGCGGCGGCCATGCCGACCGGTGAGATGTCGGTCGGGCCGTGGATGCCGGACTTGATCTGGTACTGCGCGGCGAAGTCGAGCAGCTTGCGCATCGCCGTGATGCCGCCGGTGTGGGTGACGGCGGACCGGACGTAGTCGATCAACTGTTCGCGGATGAGCGTCTGGTAGTCCCACACGGTGTTGAAGACCTCGCCGATCGCCAGCGGCGTGGTCGTGTGGTGGCGCACGAGGCGCAGGGCCTCCTGGTTCTCGGCCGGGGTGCAGTCCTCGAGCCAGAACAGGTCGTAGGGTTCGAGGTCCCTGCCGAGCCGGGCGGCCTGGATCGGGGTCATCCGGTGGTGCCCGTCGTGCAGCAGCGGAAGCTCGGCCCCGAACTCGTTGCGTACCGCCTCGAAGACGCCGGGCAGGTGGCGCATGTAGGAGCGGGTGTCCCAGTCCTCCTCGGCCGGCAGCGGGGTGCGCTGCGCCGGTTCGTAGTCGTACCGCTTGCCGTCGGCGCTGGGCTGCGCGGCGACCCCGTAGACGGCGTTGATGCCCGGGACGGACGTCTGGACCCGGATCGATCGGAAGCCGAGTTCGAGGTGGTGGCGGATCGAGTCGAACAGCTCGGGCATGTCTCGCCCGGAGGCGTGGCCGTACGCCATGATGCCGGTCCGCGACGCACCGCCCAGCAGCTGGTAGAGCGGCATGCCGGCGGCCTTGGCCTTGATGTCCCACAGCGCGACGTCCACGGCCGCGATCGCCGCCATGGTCACCGGCCCACGCCGCCAGTACGCCGAGCGGTACAGGAACTGCCAGGTGTCCTCGATGCGGTGCGGGTCCCGCCCGATGAGCAGCGGGACGACGTGGTCGCGCAGGTACGAGGCGACCGACAGTTCCCGCCCGTTGAGGGTGCCGTCGCCCAGGCCGGTGACCCCGTCGTCGGTGGTGATCTTCAGGGTGACGAAGTTGCGGTCCGGGCTGGTGACGATGACGTCCGCTGCGACAATCTTCACGGGGTGCCTTTCTCAGGTGCCGGGCTGGGCGGGTTCAGCGGACGGTGCTCACCATTCCGCGTAGGAGCCGTCGGGGTGTCGGAAGGTGGGGCTGCGCCAGGCGTGCCCGCGCTTGTCCGCCGCCCGTACCGCCTGCTCGTCGATCTCGATGCCGAGCCCGGGCGCGGTCAGCCGCTCGATGTGCCCGTCGACGAAGATCAGCGGCGTCGTCTCCACGACGTAGTCGAGCACCTCGGCGCCGAGGTTGTAGTGGATGCCGATGCTCTGTTCCTGGATCAGGTAGTTGGGCGTGGCGAAGCCGATCTGCAGGCACGCCGCGAGGGCGATCGGCCCGAGCGGGCAGTGCGGGGCGAGCTGCACGTCGTACACCTCGGCGAGCGCGGCGATCCGGCGTACCTCGGAGATCCCGCCCGCGTGCGAGAGGTCCGGCTGGGCGACCGCGATGCCGGCCTGGAAGACCGGCAGGAACTCCTGCCGGCTGTAGAGCCGCTCACCCGTAGACACGGGCGTGGTCGTCGACCGCACGAAGTCGCCGATGAGGTGGGAGTTCTCCGGCACGACCGGCTCTTCGAGGAAGAGCGGCCGGTACGGCTCCAGCAGCGGGGCGACGCGGCGGGCGTTGGCGAGGGTGAACCGGCCGTGGAAGTCGACGGCGACGTCACGGTCGTCGCCCAGCACCTCCCGGGCGGCGGCGACCCGCTGCACCACGCCGTCCAGTTCGGCGACCGACGCGATCGGGCTCATCCGCCCGGACGCGTTCATCTTGACGGCGGTCAGCCCGGCGGCGACCTGCGCCGCGATGTGGTCGCGGACCTCGCTGGGCTCGTCGCCGCCGACCCAGCCGTAGACCCGGATCCGGTCCCGGACCGGGCCGCCGAGCAGCTGGTGCACCGGCGCCCCGTAGTGCTTGCCGGCGATGTCCCACAGCGCCTGGTCCAGGCCAGACACGGCGCTGGCGAGGATCGGGCCGCCCCGGTAGAAGGAGCCCTTCGTCATGGTCTGCCAGTGGTCCTCGATCCGCAGCGCGTCCCGGCCGATCAGGAGCTCGCTGAGCTGCTCGACGGCGGTGCGGACGGTCTCCGAGCGGCCCTCGCAGGTCGCCTCGCCCCAGCCGACGATGCCGGACTCGGTCTCGACGCGGACGAAGAGCCAGCGGGGGGCGATGAGGAAGGTCTCGACGCGTGCGATTGTCGTCATGGCGTCCTCAGCCCTTGGTCGCGCCGGCGGTGAGGCCGGAGACGACGTACTTCTGCACGAACAGGGCGATCAGCATGATCGGCAGGGTGACGACGCTGGCCGCCGCCATGAGGCCGCCCCAGTCGATGCTGGCGTAGCCGACGAAGTCGAAGATCGCGACGGGCAGGGTCTTGGTGTCCGCGCCGGAGAGCACGAGCGCGAACATGAAGTTGTTCCAGGAGAAGATGAACGACAGGATGCCGGCGGTGGCCACGCCCGGTATCGACAGCGGCAGGGTGATCCGGCGGAACGCGCCGATGTGGGTCAGCCCGTCGACGAGCGCCGCCTCCTCGAGTTCGAGGGGGAGGCTGTCGAAGTAGCCCATCATGATGTAGACCACCAGCGGCAGCGACACGAACATGTGGCTCAGGATCAGCACGCTGAACCCGCCGACCATCTTCAGGTTGGAGAAGACGTAGTACCAGGGCACCAGCAGCGAGACGCCGGGGATGACCCGCGCCATCAGCACCACGAGCGCGGACTTCTTCATGTTGAAGCGGCTCATCGAGTACGCGGCGGGCACGCCCAGCACGAGGGAGAGCGCGGTGGCCGCGAAGGCCACCCAGAGGCTGTTGCCGATGAACTGGGCGTAGTTGGCCTGCTCCAGGACGTTCGCGTAGTTGTCCAGGGTGGGGGAGAAGGCGAGCGCCTTGCCCGTGTCGTAGATGTCGACGTTCGTCTTGAACGACGCGGCGACCATCCAGAGCAGCGGTGCGAGCAGCGCGATCACCACGACGGTGAGCGCCACGACGCGGAACACCCGGTAGGCGGGGCGGGGCTTCATCGCTGCGCCTCCTTCCTACGCGACGTCAGGGCCCACATCGACCCGATGATGATCAGGAAGAAGATGATGAGGACCGTCGATGAGATGCCGTACTCGTTGTAGTCGAAGCTCAGGCCGTAGGCGTACACGTTGAGCGTCTCGACCTCGTGGAACGAGCCGCCGCCGCGGCCCTTCGTGGCGTAGAGGATGTCGAAGGTCTTCAGCGCGTCGATGCCGCGCAGCAGGATCGCGACGATCACGGTCGGCATCACCAGCGGCAGGGTGACGTGCCGGAACCGCTGCCAGGTGCTGGCGCCGTCGATGCGCGCCGCCTCCTGGGGCTCGTCGGAGAGCGACGTGAGACCGGCGAGCAGGATCAGGACCACCATCGGGGTCCACTGCCAGACGTCGATGAAGATCGTGGTGGGCAGCGCCGAGTGCTGGCCGGCCAGCCACGGTTGGGGTCCGATGCCGACCCAGCCGAGGACCTGGTTCGCCAGGCCGATGTTCGGGTCGAAGATGAGCCGCCACATCATGCCGACCGCGACCGGGGTGGCGACCAGCGGCATCAGGATGGCGACGCGGACCCACTTCTGGCCCCGGAACGGTCGCCACAGCAGCAGCGCGACCGCCATGCCGAGGACGACCTCGAACAGCAGCGCGACGACGGTGAACGCGGCGGTCCGGCCGACGGCGGGCCAGAACCGGTCGGTGTCCGAGAGCACCTCGACGTAGTTCTGGAAGCCCACGAACTCGGATTCCGCCCGGACCGAGCCTTCGGCGTCGGTGAGGCTGAGGTATCCGGTCCAGGCCAGCGGGAAGATGATCAGCGCGGCGACGAAGATCATCGCCGGCGCCGCGAAGAGCCACTTGCGATGGTCGTTGGCCCAGCGGGCCCACGCGGGCGTGTCCGGCGTCTCCGAGACTCTGTGGGGCGGTCTGGTGGGGGTGGTCACTGCTGCCATGAGATCTCCGGGGGTGGGCGGGCCGAACGGGGGTGGCGCGGCCGGACGGCCGTGCCACCCCCGCGTCAGGCTTACTTGGCCTCGTCGTCCAGGAACTTCTGGAACGCCGCGTTGGCGGTGTCGGCCGCCGCAGCCGCGTCCTTGCCGGCGATGGCGTCGACGATCGGCTGGCCGACGATCTCCCGGGCCTGGGCGACCTTGTTGACCAGCGGGCGGTCGTGACCCACACCGTCCTTGGTGCTGGCCGCGATGGCCTCGACCAGGTCCTTCGGGTACGTCGCGGTGCCCTCCGGGTTGGCCCAGACCGAGGTACGCGCGCCCGGCACGCCGGACTTCTGCTGCGCGAGCGTCTGCTCCTTGCTGGTCGCCCACTCGACGAACTTCCAGGCGTTGCTCTGGTTCTCCGAGTTGTCGTTGATGCCCAGCGCCCAGGAGGGGATGTTGTACGGCTTCGAACCGGCGGGGCCGGCCGGGAAGGGCGCGAAGCCGACGGTGTCGGAGACCTTCGACTTGGCCGGGTCGGTGGCGTTCTTGTAGAGCGAGTTGGCCTCGGTGTAGAACGCCGCCTTGCCCTGGGTGAAGATCGCCATCGCCTCGGGCCAGCTCATGTCGGTGCTGACGTTCGCCGGGCCGTGGTCCTTGAGGAGCCCGCCGTAGTAGGCGTACGCCTGCTTGGCCTGCTCGCTGTTGACGGTGGCCTTGCCGCTGCTGTCGACGAAGTCACCGCCGAAGCTGTAGAGGAAGCTGGAGAACTGGGTGACCGCCGGCGACTTTCCGGTACGGGCCACGAAGCCCGCGACGCTCGGGTCGGCGGCCTTGACCTTGGCGGCGGCCGTCTTGAGCTCGTCGAGGGTCTTCGGCGGGGCGGTCAGGCCGGCCTTGGCCAGCAGGTCCTTGCGGTAGTAGAGGACCTCCTGCTCGGTGATGATCGGGACACCGACCGCCTTGTCCTCGTACGAGGTGGCCTCCACCGGGCCGGCCTGGAAGTCGCTGAAGTCCCAGTCCTTGTTGGCCTTGACCTTGTCGGACAGGTCGGCGAGGTACTTGTTCTTCGCGAACAGCCTCCCCTCCTGAAGGGGGCGGTACATCATCACGTCGATGTCGCTGGAGCCCGCGTTCAGCTTGACGTTGTACTGGTCGGAGAGCTGGTCCTCGCCGAGTTGGGTGATCTCGACCTTCAGACCGGACTGCTTCTCGAACTCCGGCAGCGCCTGCTTGATGTTCTCCGTCCACACGTGATTGGCCAGGGTCACGCGCACGGTCTTCGACGCGGCGCTGTCGTCGTCGCCACCGCCGCACGCCGACAGGCCGATGGCGGCAACCACGGCCAGAGAAGCTCCGAATATCGATCGACGCCGCACGTCCATCTCTCCTTCTGTCGTGGTCGCCGCTGTGGGGGTAGAGCGCGACCTTGCTGTTAACGTCCGCTTAACGTCCGGATGCTAGGCCGATAAAGCGGATTTATTCAAGGGGTGATCTTCAACTGATATGCTCCAACGCGTGGACCGGTCCTCACCAGGGGTTGCAGCCGTCCAGAAGAAGGCCCCTGCCGAGGCCGGGCTGCACGCACAAGTTCTCGACCACCTCGGCACCGCCATCTGCGGTGGCGAGCTGGCGCCCGGCTCCGTCCTGAACATCGACGAGCTGGTCGACCGGTACGGCGTGTCCCGCTCGGTCGTCCGCGAGGTCCTGCGGGTGCTCGCCGCCATGGGATTCATCGAGACCCGTCGCCGGGTCGGGGTGCTGATCCGGCCGACCCACGACTGGAACGTCTTCGACCCGCAGGTGATCCGCTGGCGGCTGGCCTCGGACGGTCGGATGGCGCAGATGCGCTCGATCACCGAACTGCGGACCGCCGTCGAGCCGCACGCCGCCTGGCTGGCCGCTCGCCGGGTCGACCACGACGAGGCGAGCGACCTCGTCGGGCTGGCGGCCAAGATGTGGGCCGCCGGGAAGGCCGGGGACGAGGAGCGCTTCCTCCACCTCGACATCGAGTTCCACCGGCGGGTGCTGGCCGCCTCGGGCAACGAGATGTTCGTGAAGTTGCAGGACCTGGTGGCGGAGGTGCTCACCGGTCGCCACCACTACGACCTGATGCCGCACTACCCGCACGAGCAGGCCCTACAACTGCACGCGGACGTGGCGCAGGCGATCCAACGCCATGACGGCGACCGGGCCCGCGCCGCCATGGTCCAGATCATGGAGCAGGCGTTCGGCGAGATGAAGTCGATGTGGGAGCAGACGGGCGGTTGAGCCCGGCAGGCAGCCACCGCGGTCGCCGGGTGTGTACCTTGTGGAGGTCGAGCGTGGCGATGGGGGGCGTGGTGACTGGTCGAAGCGGAAAGGTGTCAGCCGCCGACAGGATCGACACCTCGGTCGCCCACCCGGCTCGCCGGTACAACTACCTGTTGGGCGGCAAGGACAACTTCGCCGCTGACCGGGAGTCCGGCGACGCCCTCGCGGCCGCGATGCCCACCATCCGCCTGGCCGCCGTCGAGAACCGGATGTTCCTGCAGCGGGCGGTGCGTTTCCTGGCGCAGCAGGGCGTCCGGCAGTTCCTGGACGTCGGCACCGGCATTCCGACCGCCGACAACACCCACGAGGTCGCCCAGGCGATCGACCCGTCGGCGCGGGTCGTCTACGTCGACAACGACCCGATCGTCCTGACCCACGCCCGCGCACTGCTGAGCAGCACACCCGAGGGCCGCACCGCCTACCTCGACGCCGACCTGCGCGATCCGGAGGGGATCCTCGCCCACCCGGGCCTGCGCACCACTCTGGATCTGACCGAGCCCGTCGCGCTGATGCTGGTGGCGATCCTGCACTTCATCCGCGACGACGAGGACCCCCGGGGCATCCTCGCCCGGCTCGTCGCCGCGCTCCCGGCCGGCAGCTACGTGGTCGCCTCGCACGTCACCTGGGAACAGCTTCCGCCGGCCGTGACCGCACAGCTCGAAGCCAACAACCAGGACGGACGGTTCCGCGCCCGCAGCACGGAGCAGTTCGCGGACCTGCTCGACGGGCTGGCGCTCGTCGACCCGGGCATCGTGTCCGTGGCGCACTGGCGCGCGGACGACGCGCCGCAGCCACGTCCCTCCGTGCAGGACGTGTCGTTCAACGGCGCCGTCGCCCGCATCGTGCGATAACCAGCCGCGGGCGTCGGCTCGGCCGGAGCCGCGACGGTCGTACGATCAGCGTCGGTGACAGGGTGGAGCTGCTGGACTGACCGGGACGGTCCGCTCGGGCCCCGTTGCTCTGCCGCAGGTCACGGTGGTCCAGCCGGGACGTCTGCCCTCGATCGTGAGTGTGGCCAGCACCGCGGGGTGGTCGGTCGCCCCGTGCATGTCGATCGACCGGCTGCAACAGATCGTGACGTCGGTCGTGGCCATGACGTGTTGCAGCGCGCCGTCGTCGACCCGCAGGTAGCCGGGCGGCGCACAGGACCGGACGTCGGGGGAGCCGCCGCGCCGGAGGTTGAGGTCGCCGAGCAGCACGGTGGGCGCGTACCCGGCGCTCCTGCGGATCGCCGGCACGACCGTGTCGAGCAGATGTCGGCACTGGGCGAGCGCGACGGTGACACCGGTGGCCGCCAGGTGTGTCGTGCAGGCGTGCAGCTCGCCGAGGAGGTCGACGCAGAGCCAGGCTCGTTCCTCGGGGTCGGCGACATCCTGCTGCGGGTAGATCCCGCTGCGCACCGTGTACGCGGTGTACGGCACCTCGAGGTGGGCCAGCAGCCCGATGCCGTACGGCTGGCCGTCGCGGCACTGGGTGACGGAGCGGGACGGGCGGTCGCCGGCGGCCTTGAAGGCGGACACGATCGTGTCGCCACTGTGGACCCGCGAGAACACCCGCTCGAGGGTTGTCACGTCGTCCCGGCAGATCTCGTTGAGGGTGACCAGATCGGGCGTCTGGGTGCTGATGACCGTGGCGGCCTCGGTGACCGATCGGCCCGTGTAGCAGCCGGCACGGCCGCTGTTGCACAGGTTCATCTGGAGCACCCGCAGCACCGTGACCACGGCGGGGCGGGCCGCCAGGGTGCCGGCCACCGACGAGTCGGCCACCGACGAGGCGGCCGGCACCGTGGCGGCGGCGACCAGGCACACGAGGGCCAGGGCGCGGCGGAGACCTCGGTAGGGACGCTCAACCTCGCGCCGACCAGGGGGTCTGACCGGGGCAGGATCGCGCGGAAGACAGCGCGGTGCCGGCACGGGGTCGACGGCTGGCTGCTCGGACACGCGAACTCCGGATGGGGGAGGCGACTGTCTTCGCCGAGGTGCCAGTGATCTTACTGCGGGCGGGTCGGGGGCACGAGCCGGTGGCGGCCGACGTGCTCGGGACGCCAGCTTCTAGGGTGGTCTCGTGATCACCTGCGTCGTGCACTACACCATCAACCCCGCGCAGATCGAAGCCTTCGAACGCTTCGCCCGCGCGTGGATGCGGCTGGTGGCCAGGCACGGCGGCGTGCACCACGGGTACTTCCTGCCCGCCGAGGGCGCCAGCGACAAGGCCGAGGCGCTGTTCAGCTTCGAGAGCCTGGCAGCCTACGAGCGGTACCGTGCGCGGTTCGGCACCGACCCGGAGTTCGTCGCGGCCGACCGCATCCGCGACGACTCGGGCTGTGTCGTGCGGTACGAGCGCACGTTCATGCGCCCGCTCCTGCCGACCGACTGAGCGCGCACCCACGACCAGCGGCCGTGTGGGGTCAGAGCCCTGCACGGCCGCCGATGGTGTCGGGGTGGATCAGCGACGCGGCTTCGGTGCGACGCGTGGCAGGACGTAGGGCGGGCCGGCGAAGATCAGGTCCGACTTCAGCTCGTGGTACGCCCGCTTGGGCTGGTAGTTCTCGTCGTAGATGGTGGCCATGCCCTCCGGCGGGTCGTTGAACCAATCCGGCACCCAGGAGTACCTGTCGCTGAAGCCCCAGACGGTGTACGACAGGCAGCTGCGGACGGCGAGGCACGCCTTCATCAGGACGCTGAAGTTGGCGGCCGACGCCTGCAACCGGGGGTTGATCTCCGCCGAGTTGCCCGCCTGGACCGCTTCGGTCATCTCGCTGCGGACGTCGACCTCGGTGAACGCGGTGGCGACACCGAGCCCGGCGAACTTCTTCAGCGCGGCGGTCACCTGGAGGGTGTCGTAGTTGCCGTACTGGGTGCCCAGGTGACCCTGGGAGCCGACGCCGTCGATCGGGACGCCCTGGGCGCGCAGCCCCTTGACCATCTCGTAGACGAACTGCGACTTGTCGTCGGCGGGGTTGCCGGAGCCGAACGCCTCGATGTTGTAGTCGTTGTAGAACAGCAGCGCCCTGGGGTCGGCGGCCCGCGCCCAGCGGAACGCGTCGGCGATGTAGCCGGGCCCGAGGTTCTGCGCCCAGAAGCCCTTGTAGTGCAGCGTCGGGGGGCTGTCCCACGGGTCGCTGACCGCCTCGTTGACCACGTCCCACTGCCAGATCTTGCCCTTGTAGCGGTTGACGACCGTGGTGATGTGCTTGCGCAGCAGCTCGCGCAGCTCCTGCTTGCTGATGGACCCGTCGGCGACGCCACTGGTCAGCCAGGCGGGCAGCTGGCTGTGCCAGACCAGCACGTGGCCGCGCACGCTCTGCTTGTTGCGCCGGGCGAACTCGACGAGCTGGTCGGCCGCGGCCCAGTCGTAGGCACCGCGGGTGGGCTCCAGGCTCTCCCACTTCATCACGTTCTCGGCCGTGACCGAGGAGAACTCGGAGGAGACCAGCGCGCGGTACCGCGGGTCGCTGGTGTCGTTGAGTGCCGTCATGTTCACCGCGGTGCCGACCTGGAGGCCGTGGCGCTGGCCGAGGGCGGCGAGGGTCTGCGCTGTCGGATCGTACGGCCGGCTCGCGACGGCCGGCACCGTGTTCAACGCCGCAACGGTCGCGACCGCGACCGCGCCGGCAATGATCCACCGTCGTTGCTTCATCTGCCTTCCTTTCGGCATCAATCGACAGAGTTCGATCTTGAGATGCGGGGTGCGGGCCCGGCGGTGGGAAGCGGGGGTCGGTGCCGGGCCTCGGGCTGGCCGGGCTGACCTAGGCAGCCACTCCGAGTGGGAAACCGGAAATCTGCCCGAAACGTTAGGGCGATCGATGGGTGCGGTCAAGCGCGAGTATTTCCGGAAATCTGACTCTTGAACTGCGTGACACCATGGATCCTTGCGCCGAAACTTTCGACGGGTGGCGGATGTGCGGCCGACGAGGCAGCTGGTCGCATTGCACGGCGGGGCGCCCGGAGGGCCGCGGTGGCACCTCGCCGCCGCCCAGGCCGGCCGAACTGCCGCTCGTCGCGCCTGAGGTGCCGTTCGCCGCACGGGGTCGACCGCTCCCGGCGACTGTGCCGTCGCTCAACTCGCGGCCCACAACAGGCGAGAACTACAGTCGGCAGGAGCGCGTCCGATCGATCACCACGCATGTCCTGGTGAGGAGCGAGCCGATGACTATCCCTGCGGGCGTCGAGGTCACGGGCCCGATGCACCCCCGGTACGACGAGATCCTCACCCCGGAGGCGCTGGCGTTCCTCGCCGACCTGCACCGGGCCTTCGATCCACGCCGCCGGGACCTGCTCGACCTCCGGCGGCGGCGCGAGGCCGATCTGGCCGACGGCGCGATGCTGGACTTCCTGCCCGAGACCCGGGAGATCCGCGAGGCCGACTGGCGGGTCGCCGAGCCGGCACCCGGCCTGGTCGACCGCCGGGTCGAGATCACCGGTCCCACCGATGCCAAGATGACCATCAACGCACTGAACTCCGGCGCGAAGGTGTGGCTGGCCGACCACGAGGACGCCAACACCCCGCTGTGGGAGAACGTCATCTCCGGTCAGCTCAACCTGCGCGACGCCATCGACGGCAAGCTCGCCTTCACGTCACCGGAGGGTAAGCAGTACGCGTTGCGCGACGGCGACCTCGCCACCATCGTCGTACGCCCGCGCGGCTGGCACCTCACCGAGAAGCACATCCTGGTCGACGGTGAGCGCACCTCCGGCAGCCTGGTCGACTTCGGGCTCTACGTCTTCCACTGCGCCCGCCGGCAGCTCGACCGTGGCGTCGGGCCCTACTTCTATCTGCCCAAGATGGAGAGCCACCTCGAGGCACGACTGTGGAACGACGTCTTCGTGGCAGCCCAGGAACGCCTCGACATCGCGCGCGGCACCATCCGGGCCACCGTGCTGATCGAGACCTTTCCGGCCGCGTTCGAGATGGACGAGATCCTCTACGAGCTGCGGGAGCACTCCGCCGGGCTGAACGCCGGCCGGTGGGACTACATGTTCAGCGTGATCAAGAAATTCCGCACCCGGGGCGCGGACTTCCTGCTGCCGGACCGGAACGCGGTGACGATGACGGTGCCGTTCATGCGCGCGTACACCGAACTGCTGGTGCGGACCTGCCACCGGCGCGGCGCGCACGCCATCGGCGGGATGGCCGCCTTCATCCCCAGTCGACGCGACCCGCAGGTCAACGAGACCGCCATGGCGAAGGTCCGCGACGACAAGACCCGCGAGGCGGGCGACGGATTCGACGGCTCCTGGGTGGCCCACCCCGACCTGGTGCCGATCTGTCGGGAGGTCTTCGACGCGGTGCTCGGCGACCGGCCGAACCAGCTCGACCGCACCCGCGACGACGTGCGGGTCGCCGCCGCCGACCTGCTCGCCGTGCACGCCACCCCAGGCCCGCACAGCGAGACCGGGCTGCGCAACGCGGTCAGCGTCGGCGTGCAGTACCTGGCCAGCTGGCTGCGCGGCTCCGGCGCGGTGGCCATCTTCAACCTGATGGAGGACGCCGCCACCGCGGAGATCTCCCGCAGCCAGGTGTGGCAGTGGCTGCACAACGACCTCACCCTCGACGACACCGGCGCCCGGGTCACCCGGGAGCTGGTCGAGCGGATCGCCGACGAGGAGATCGCCAAGCTCCCCGGCGACCCGGGCGACTACGCCGCCGCCCGGGCGCTGTTCATGGAGGTCGCGGTCGCCGACGACTTCGCCGACTTCCTCACCGTGCCGGCGTACGAACGGATGCCCTGACGACCGACCCGATGCGCGGAGGTGGGCGATGAGCACAGCCGGAACTGACCTCGACGCTCTCACCGCTGCCCTGCGGGCCGCCATCGGCGCGGACCGGGTGATCAGCGATCGTCAACAGTTGCGCACCTACGAGTGCGACGGGCTGGCCCAGTACAAGGTGGTCCCGGCCCTCGTCGCCCTCCCCGCCGACGCCGCGCAGTGCGCCGCCGTGGTCCGCGCCTGCGTCGCCGCCGACACCCCGTTCGTGGCCCGCGGCTCCGGCACCGGGCTCTCCGGAGGCGCGCTGCCGCACGCCGACGGCGTCCTGATCGTCACCTCGCAGATGCGGGAGATCCTGGAGGTCGCACCGTCCGACGAGCGGGCGGTGGTGCAGCCCGGCGTGATCAACCTGGCGGTCAGCCGGGCCGCCGCCCCGCACGGCTGGTACTACGCGCCCGACCCGTCCAGCCAGCAGATCTGCTCCATCGGCGGCAACGTGGCGGAGAACTCCGGCGGCGCCCACTGCCTGAAGTACGGCTTCACCACCAACCATGTCACCGGCGTCGAGCTGGTCACCCCCGACGGCGACCGCGTACGCCTCGGCGGCCGCGCGCCCGACGCACCCGGCTACGACCTGCTCGGAGCGTTCGTCGGCTCGGAGGGCACCCTCGGCATCGCCACCGAGGTGACCGTGCGGCTGACCCGGCTGCCCGAGTCGGTGCGTACCCTGCTCGCCGCCTTCGAGAGCACCGACCAGGCCGGCGCGGCGACCTCGGCGATCATCGCGGCGGGGGTGGTGCCGGCGGCGGTGGAGATGATGGACGCCCTCGCGATCTCCGCTGCCGAGGAGGCCGTGCACTGTGGCTACCCGGCCGGTGCCGGCGCTGTGCTCATCGTCGAGCTGGACGGGCCGGAACCGGAGGTGGCCGCCCAGTTCGACCAGGTCGTACGGCTCTGCAGGGACAACCGGGCGTTCGAGATTCGGATCGCCGCGGACGACGCCGAACGGGCGCTGTTCTGGAAGGGCCGCAAGTCCGCGTTCGCCGCCGTCGGGCGGATCAGCCCCGACTACATCGTCCAGGACGGGGTCATCCCGCGTACCGCCCTGCCCGAGGTGCTGCGCCGCATCGGTGAACTCTCCGCCGAACGCGGCATCCGGGTGGCCAACGTCTTCCACGCCGGCGACGGCAACCTGCATCCGCTCGTCCTCTTCGACGCGGCCGTCGACGGGCAGACCGAACGCGCCGAGGAGGTCTCCGGCGCGATCCTCGACCTCTGCGTGAGCCACGGTGGATCGATCACCGGTGAGCACGGCGTCGGCATGGACAAGGCGAAGTACATGCCGCGCATGTTCACCGACGACGACCTGGACACGATGCAGCTGCTGCGCTGCGCGTTCGACCCGGCCGGCCTGGCGAATCCCGGCAAGGTCTTCCCGACGCCCCGGCTGTGCGGCGAGGTCCCCGGTCGACGCAAAGGGGTCCACCCGGCGCAGGAGGCCGGCCTGGCGGAGGTGTTCTGATGCCCACCGACGCGATCCTCGACCGGCTCCGCGCGGCCACCCGGGAGACCACGACCGACGGCCGGGACCCGGGCGACTCCGAGTGGGTCCGGCCGGCCGGCGAGCACGACGCGATCAGCGGGGTGCCCGCGCGGTACGTCGCCACACCCCGCGACACCGCCGCAGCCGCGACCCTGCTGCAGGCGGCCGCCGCCCTCGACCTCGCGGTGACGGTACGCGGCGCCGCCACGAAGCAGTCGTGGGGAAGCCCGCCCCGGCGACTCGACCTGATCCTCGACACCACCGCGCTGGCCGGGGTGGTCGAGCACGCGGCCGGTGACCTGATCACCGTGGTCCGGGCCGGCACCCGCCTCGACGAGCTGGCCGCCACCCTGGCCGGTGCCCGCCAGCAGCTCGCCCTCGACGCGCCGCTGCCCGGCGGCACCGTCGGCGGGGCGGTGGCCACCAACGCCAGTGGACCCCGGCGGATGCTCTACGGCACCGTGCGCGACCTGATCATCGGGGTCACCCTGGTCCGCGCCGACGGGGTCGTCGCACACGCCGGCGGCAAGGTGGTCAAGAACGTCGCCGGCTACGACCTGGCAAAGCTGGTCACCGGCGCGTACGGCACGCTCGGGCTGATCACCGAGTGCGCGTTCCGGCTGCACCCGCTGCCGACCTCGGTCGCGTACGTCACCCGCCGGACCGGCGACCCGGCCGAGGCGGGCCGGCTCGCCGGCACCGTACGCGCCGCGCAACTCGTGCCCGCCGCGCTGGAGGTGGACGCGCCGGCCGGCGGGGGAGCGGCGGTGACGGTGCTGCTCGAGGGCACCGCCGCCGGTGTGGCCGCCCGCGTGGAGGCGACCTGCCGGCTGCTCGGCGGCGACGCCACCGCAGCCGACGAGCCTCCGGACGGCTGGGGCCGGTACCCGTGGCGGGACGGCGACATCGGGCTGAAGCTGACCGCCGCGCTCTCCGGCGTACCGCGGCTGCTGGCCGACGCCCGGGCGGCGGCCGACCGGGCCGGCCTGGCGCTCGACCTGCGCGGCTCGGCCGGCGTCGGCGTGCTCTACGCCGGACTGCCCGGCACGGCCGACCCGGAGCGGGTCGCCGGCCTGGTCGACGCACTGCGGACGGCCAGCGCCGCCGTCGCCGGACACGCCGTGGTGCTCACCGCGCCCCCGCCCGTGCGGGACCGAATCGACCTGTGGGGCCCGGTCGGCGGTCTGGCGCTGATGCGCCGGGTCAAGGAGCGCTTCGACCCCGATGCCCGGCTCGCGCCCGGCCGATTCGTGGGAGGGATCTGATGTCCATTCCCCAGCAGCCCGACCCCCCGGACCCGACCGCCGCCGGCCAGCCACCCGCGCCGCTCAGCTCGCCCGGCGGCACCCGCCCGGCCAGTGGCCCCCGCGACGTGCTCGGCCTGGCCGCCCAACCGCCCGGCGAGGGCGCGTTCGACGCGCACCACCCGCCCGCCGCCGAGCTGGTCTCCGACTGTGTGCACTGCGGCTTCTGCCTGCCCACCTGCCCCACCTACGTGCTGTGGGGCGAGGAGATGGACTCGCCACGCGGGCGGATCTACCTGATGAAGGAGGGCCTGGAGGGCGAACCCCTGTCGGACTCGATGGTCACCCACTTCGACCAGTGCCTCGGCTGCATGTCCTGCGTCACCGCCTGCCCGTCCGGGGTCCGCTACGACCGGCTCATCGAGGACACCCGGCAGCAGGTCGAACGCCGGCACCACCGCAGGCCCCGGGAGCGGGCGCTGCGGGCGGCGATCTTCGCGCTCTTCCCGTACCCCCGGCGGCTGCGGCTGCTGCGCGGCCCGCTGCGCGCCTATCAGGCCAGCGGAGTGCGTCGCCTGGTCCAGCGGACCGGGCTGCTGCCCCGGCTGGCGCCCACCCTGGCGGCGCTGGAGTCGCTCGCTCCCCGGCTCCGCCGGCCGGCCCGCCCACCGCAGCGGATGCCCGCGGTCGGCCCCCGGCGGGCCGTGGTCGGCATGCTCACCGGCTGCGTGCAGAGCGCGTTCTTTCCCGAGGTGAACGCCGCCACCGCCCGGGTGCTCGCCGCCGAGGGCTGCGACGTGGTCATCCTGCCCGATCGGCAGGGCTGCTGCGGCGCGCTGAGCGTGCACAACGGACGGGAGGTGGAGGCACAGCGTTTCGCCCGCCGGATGCTCGACACGTTCGCCGCCGCCGGCATCGACTTCTTCGTGGTCAACGCCGCGGGCTGCGGCAGCACCCTCAAGGAGTACGGCGACCTGCTCCGGGACGATCCCCGGTACGCGGCGCTCGCCGCCGACTTCGCCGGCAAGGTGCGGGACCTGTCCGAACTCCTCGACGAACTGGGCCCGGTCGCCACCCGGCACCCGCTGCCGGTGACCGTCGCCTACCACGACGCCTGCCACCTGGCCCACGCCCAGGGCGTCCGCGCCCAGCCTCGCCGGCTGCTGCGCGAGATTCCCGGGCTGGAGCTGCGGGAGATCGCCGATCCGGAGATCTGCTGCGGGTCAGCCGGGATCTGGAACGTGCTCCACCCCGGGCCGGCCGCCGAACTCGGCGACCGCAAGGCCCGCACCGTACTGGCCACCGGAGCGCGGCTGCTCGTCACCGCCAACCCCGGCTGCCTCATGCAGGTCGCCGCCGCGGTGACCCGCGCCGGCGGCGACATCGCGCTGGCCCACACCGCCCAGGTCCTCGACGCCTCCCTCCGCGCCCGTCCCGTGGAGGAGCTGCTGTAGGGCCGCACCAACCCGCCACCGTCCCCGAGCGTCGAGGTGACCCATGTTCGATCAGTTCACAGTCGTCACCGATCCCGTCAGTGACTCCGTCGCGCTCTCCGCCATCTTCGCCGTCCTGCCCCTGCTCACCCTCTTCGTCCTGCTCGGCGTGCTGAAGGTGAAGGCATGGCTGGCCGGGCTGATCTCGCTCGCGGTCGCGCTGGTGGTGGCGGTCGCCGTCTACGCGATGCCCGTCGGGCAGGCCGTGCTCTCGGCCACCGAGGGCGCCGCCTTCGGCTTCTTCCCGATCCTGTGGATCGTCCTCAACGCCATCTGGGTCTACAACCTCACGGTCGAGAGCGGCCACTTCGACGTGCTGCGCCGCTCGTTCGAACGGGTCAGCCCGGACATGCGGATCCAGGCGATCATCATCGCGTTCTGCTTCGGCGCGCTGCTGGAGGCGCTCGCCGGCTTCGGCACCCCGGTCGCCATCACGGTGGTGATGCTGATGGCGCTCGGCTTCCGACCGATCCACGCCGCCTCGGTGGCACTGCTGGCCAACACGGCCCCGGTGGCCTTCGGCGCGCTCGCCACCCCGGTCGTCACCCTGGCCACCGTCACCAGCGGCGTCAACGACGACTCCCGGCTCACCGTGGACACCCTCGGCGCGATGGTCGGCCGGCAGACACCGATCCTCGCCGTGGTCGTACCACTGCTGCTGGTGGCCCTGGTGGACGGACGGCGCGGTGTCCGGCAGACCTGGCCCGCCGCGCTGGTCGCCGGCGTGACCTTCGGCCTGGCGCAGTTCGTCGCCGCGAACTACATCTCCGTGCCGCTGACCGACATCGTCGCCGCGCTGGTCTCGGCCGCCGCCGTCGTGCTGCTGGTCCGCGTCTGGCGCCCGGTCACCCCCGCCGACCTGGGCCGCGAGCCGGAGGCGGCGACCGTGCCCGCCGCCCGTGAACCCGCCGAGACCGAGCTGGCCGACCCCGGCGCCGTCCGCGCCACCGCAGGCCGCCGCTCCGGTACGACCACCGCCGCCGTACCGTCGCTCGACGGCCCGGGAGGCGAGACCCCGCCCGGGGACCCGCTCGTCTCCGAGGACGCCCCCGGGCCGCACCGGGACCGTGCCGCGGCCGAACCCGACCCCGCCCGCGCCCCGTCCCGGCAGCTCGCCGACACCCCGGCGGAGGTGGTCCGCGCGTACGCGCCCTACCTGATCATCATCGCGATCTTCTCCGTCGCCAACCTCGGGCCCGTGAAGGACGCCCTGGCGAAGGAACCGTGGACGGTGAAGTTCGCCTGGCCGGGCCTGGACATCCTCGGCGGCAACGGCAACCCGCTGTCGTCGGCCACGTTCACCCTCAACTGGCTGCCCGCCGCCGGCACGCTCATGATCCTCGCCGGGGTGCTCACGGCGTTGGTGCTGCGGGTCTCCGCCGGCCGGGCGCTGCGGGCCTACGGGCGCACCTACGTCGAGCTGCGGTACGCCATCGTCACCGTCATGGCGGTGCTCGCCCTCGCGTACGTGATGAACCAGTCCGGGCAGACCAACACCCTCGGCGCGTTCCTGGCCGCCGCCGGTGGGGCGTTCGTCTTCCTCTCGGCGATCCTCGGCTGGATCGGCGTGGCGGTGACCGGCTCCGACACCTCGGCCAACGCGTTGTTCGGGGCGTTGCAGGTGGAGACGGCGGCCCGCGCCGGGCTGGACCCGGTGCTGCTGGCGGCCGCCAACTCCTCCGGTGGGGTGCTGGGCAAGATGATCAGTCCGCAGAACCTGGCCATCGCCGCCGCCGCGGTCGGCATGGCCGGCCGGGAGGGGGAGATCTTCCGCAAGGTGTTCGGCTGGAGCCTGCTCCTGCTGCTGTTCATGTGCGTACTGGTCGCACTCCAGGGCTCGCCGGTCCTCGGCTGGATGGTGCCCTGATCTTGCTCGGCGGGTGGGGGCGTCCCACGCGGGAACGCCCCCACCCGTCAGCTAGCGCAGCCGGGACTCGATGGCGTCGATGATGCGCGGGCGCAGTTCGGCGGCGCGGACGACGGCGTCCACCGAACCGACCTCGACGGCGCGCTGGATGTTGTGCACGCGGTCGAACTCCGTGGCGACCTCGCCGAGCTTCTCCGCGCGCACCGAGGAGCGCAACTCGTCGAGCTCCGCGGACAACGCGGCCCGGTCGGTGCCGGCCGCGGCCGCGACACGGGCCTCCAGGGCGCGCACCCGAGGGTCGGCCGCCGTGCGGGCGTTGACGTCGGCGGAGAACACCACCGCGGCGGCGGGGGCGCCGCCGAGCACCGAGGCGAACGAGCCCTCCAACGCGAGCACCGTCATGTTCGGGTTCAGCGCCTTCGAGAACACCACGAACGCGCCGCCGTGGTAGCGCGAGATCACGCAGAAGACGATGGGTCCGCGGAAGTTCACGATCGCCCGGCCGATCTCGGCGCCGTACTCCAACTGGAGTTTGCGCATCGACTCCGGTGAGCCGTCGAAGCCCGACAGGTTCGCCAGCACCACCAGCGGCCGGTTGCCGCTGGCCGCGTTGATCGCCCGCGCGGCCTTCTTCGACGACCGCGGGAACAACGTGCCAGCCGTGTAGGTGTCCGGACCGTCGGTGGGCGGGAAACCGCGCCGCGGCACCGACCGTGACTCGATGCCGAGCAGGCACACCGGGATGCCGCCGAGGTGGACGTCCTGCACCACCGCGGTCTCCGCGTCGGCCATGCCCGCCCACCGCTCCAGCACCGGGTGGTCCTGGTCGGAGAGCGCCCGCATCACCGTGCGGATGTCGAACGGCTTCTTGCGGTCCGGGTTGGACTCCGCCGAGAAGATCTCGCCGACGGTGTTGAAGGTGCTGCCCGCCACGTCGTGCGGGAAGGCGGAGATGTCCCGGTCCACGGGGTCCGTGGTCGCCGCCCGTCGCGGCGCGTCCTCGCCCGGCGCGACGTACGTGTGCTCGTAGTGCGACATCAACACGTCCCGCGCGGCGGTCAGGTTCGGCGCCCAGTACTGCGCCTGCCCGTTCGGCCCCATCACCCGGTCGTAGCCGCCGATGCCGAAGTTGTCCTCGGCGGACACTCCACCGGAGAAGTCGAGCGACTGCTTGCCGGTGAGGACCATCGCCGACTCCGGCGTCATCACCAGGACGCCCTTGGTGTGCATGAGCATCGTCGCCTCGGCGTTCCAGTACGGCTGAGCGCCGACGTTGATGCCCGCGACCACGATGTTGATCTCACCGCCGGCCTGGGTGAACTCGACGATCCGCTTGAGCGCCGCGGCCACCCAGTCCATGTTCTCCGTGCCCGAGGTCATGGAGATCCGGGCCCCGGCGGACAGCGCCCACCACTCCAGGGGCACCCCCATCCGCTCGGCCAGGTCCAGCGCCGCGATCACGCGTCGGCACTCCGGCTCCGACAGCGCGCCCAGCGACTTCGTCGGATCGCCGAGCAGCACCACCCGGGTGACACCCTGCGGGTGCTGCACGGTCGGCGTGGTGACCACCCCGGCGACGATCGCCGCGGCGTTGCGCCCCTTCGGCCGGTCCACCGGCACCAGCGCGTGGTCGTCGTCCAGGTCGTGCTCGACGAAGTCACCGAGCCGGCCGGTCAGCTCGTACGGGTACACCGTGTTGCGGCTGCTCGCGCGCAGCACCTTCAACCGGTACTCGTCGAGCGGCTCGACCGGCTCCACCGGCGGGGCGCCGATGGCCAGCTCCGCGCCACCCGCGGCGTCGAACGAGATCCGTACGGCGATCTTGGTCAGCTCACCGGTCCGCCGGTCGCGCTGCCGCGCGATGAACAGGATCTCCTCCAGCCCGGCGCCCGCGGTCGTCGGGCGCACGCGCCCGGCGATCATCTCCATCTCCTCGCGGGTCAGCTCGCTCGGCGGCCAGACGTAGATCACGATCCGGTTGGTGTTGAAACGCGTCTTGGACGGTCGCCGCGACTGTGCGCGGCGGATCGAGTCGAGGCAGGCGGCGACCGCGTCCTCCGTGGTCGGCAGCGCGACCAGCCGGCCGTCCTGCTCCCGCAGCTCGGTCAGGTCACGCACCTGCGCGAAGGCGACGAGGCGCTCGTCCGCCCGGTTCTCCCGCGCCACGGCCTGGAAGAGGTAGACCTCCTCGTCCGACGACGGCAGCCGGGTCAGGTCGAACCGGTGCAGCCGCTCCAGCTGCATCCGCTGCGCGATGTACGGGTGCAGGCCACGGATCAGCCGGTCCTCGGTCATCCCCTCGCCGGACGGGCGGAAGGTGAAGTGGTGGTGCATGACGGCACCGCCGCGACCCGCCACGGTGGTGGTGAGCCGACGGACCCCGGCCGGCAGCGGGTGCGCGCTGACGACCTCGAGCAGCGCCTCCGCCATCGCGTCGAAGTCCTCCGGCTGGTTCTCCCAGCCGAGGTAGATGTCGGCGTCGACGGCGTCCTCGCCGGTGGCCAGCTCGGCGAGCCCGCGCAGGGCGTCGCCCAGCGCGTCGAAGCTCACCGCGGCGGAGACCACGCTCGACTCCGCGCGCTCGGCGACCACGAACGCGCAGCCCGCGACGTCGCTGGTGCGCACACTGGTCAGCGCCTTGTTGCCGTAGTACCGCCGGGTCAGGACCTCGAGCATGACCGCGTTGTCGAGGTGGTCACGGACGAGCCGCTGGCCGAGCAGGCGTACCAGTGGCTCGGTGCTCCGTACCATCTCCGCGATGCGCTCGGGGCGGTCCGCCGCGTCCGGGTGCGCGTCCAGGTGACGCAGGTGGCCACGGACCTCGGCGTACACGCGGGCGCGGTTGCGGCGTAGCAGCGGCTGGGCGAACCAGGCGAACACGACACCACGGGCGAGGTCGGCGACCGCCGGGAAGCGGACCTGCGTCGCGGCCACCAGCCGCTCCAACGCGAGTCCGGCGGGCTCGCGCAGCGTCTCGTCCGGCGGGGTGTCCCGCAGCCAGGCGCGCAGCAGCGTCGCGACGACCGTGGCGTCGGCGACCGCGCGTTGCTGGGCCAGGAAGATCCGGAACACGGCGGATTCGAGCGCGGGGGAGCGCTCCAGGTCGGTGACGCCGTAGTGTCCGAGCGCCTTCGCGAGCTTCGCCTGGAAGGAATCCGGCAGGGCGGCCCGCTCGACGTCGAGGCTCTGCAGATAGGTGTGGAAGTACTCGCGGGCGCTGCGTACGTGGGCGCCGCCGTCCTCACCCGTCGGCCGGTTGCGGCTCAGCTCGGTGAGGTCGGCGAACACGTCGACGAGGTCGAGCTCCTCGGCCAGCGGCCGGTGGCCGGCCTCGGTGGCCGCCTGCCGGGCGGTGAGGTAGTCGTCGAGCACGCGGCTGTCGTCGTGCGGGTCGACGTCGAAGCCGAGCAGCAGGCCGCGCAGGTCCTCCTGGCCGCGCCTGCTGCGCAGGTACGCCGGGACCTCCTCGGCGGCGGCGGGCAGGTCCAGCTCGACGGAGACGGCGGCCGGGTCGTCCGTGGTCTCGGCGGCGTCGTCGGCGAGCGGCTCCAGCCGCAGCAGCGGCGCACCGGCCTCCACCTGGCTGCCCACGGAGACCGCGCACTCCTTCAGCCGCGCCTTGAACGGCGCCCGCAGGACCGTCTCCATCTTCATGGCTTCCAGCACCAGCACCGGCGCCCCCGCCTCGACCTCGGCGCCCACCTCCAGCGGCGTGGCGACGACCAGCGCCGGCATGGGGGAGCGGACGACGCCACCCTCGTCCCGGCTGACCCGGTGCGTCACGCCGTCCACCTCGACCAGGTGGGTCGGGCCGTGCGTGCCGGTGAGCAGGCGGAACCGGGCGCCGTTGACGACGATCTGGCCGGTGTGCCGGTCGAAGCGGTCCAGCTCGACGTCGGCGGTGCGCACGGCGGCGCCCACCTCGATGCCGACACGGAACCGGTGCGCGCCGACCCGCGCCACGCGCATGCGGTAGGTCACCCCGCGCAGCTTGAGGTCCAACGGCCGGCCGCTCTTGTGCTGCACCTGCGGCCGTCCACCGGAGGCCGTCGACAGCAGCCGCTGCCGCTCGACGCGCTCCTCCTCCTCGTACGCCTCGATGGCGGCGGCCGCCAACGCGACCCCGGAGTGCCGGTGCGCGACGAGCCGGCCCTCGCCCCGGACACGGTCGATCCAGCCGGTGTCCGCGCTGGCGTCGATCACCTCGGGCTGGTCGAGCAGGTCGAGCACGAAGCTCTTGTTCGTCGCGCCGCCCTCGATGATCACCGTGGTGTTCGCCATCGCCCGGCGCAGCTTGCCCAGCGCCTCGGCACGGTCCCGGCCGTACGCGATGATCTTCGCGATCATCGAGTCGAAGTCGGCCGGGATGGTGTCACCCTCGCTGACACCGGTGTCCACCCGGATGCCCGGGCCGCTGGGCAGGTCCAGCCGCGCGATCCGGCCCGGCGACGGCGCGAAGTCGCGGTCGGGGTCCTCGGCGTTCAGCCGGGCCTCGATGGCGTGCCCGCGCTCCACCGGCGGCGGGCCCTCCAGCCGGCCGCCGGAGGCGACGTGCAGCTGCGCCTTGACGAGATCGAACCCGGTGGTCAGCTCGGTGATCGGGTGCTCGACCTGCAACCGGGTGTTGACCTCCAGGAACGCGAAGAGCTGATCGCCGGGGTGGTAGAGGAACTCGACGGTCGCCGCGCCGCGGTAACCGACGGCCAGGGCCAGCCGTTCGGCCGACGCCTTGAGCTCGGCCGACTGCGCCGGGCTGAGCACCGGCGACGACGACTCCTCGATCACCTTCTGGTTGCGCCGCTGCACCGAGCAGTCGCGGACACCGAGCGCCCACGCGGTGCCCTGTCCGTCGGCGATCACCTGGACCTCGACGTGGCGGGCCCCGGTGACCAGGCGCTCCAGGAACACGATGCCGCTACCGAACGCCCGCGCCGCCTCCTGGCTGGTGCGCTCGTATGCGTCGGTGAGCTCGGCCTCGTTCGTGATCACGCGGATGCCGCGCCCGCCGCCGCCCGCGGTCGCCTTCAGCATCAGGGGATAGCCGATCTCGGCCGCCTTCGCCCGCGCGATGTCCAGGGTCTCGACGGGACCGCGACTCCAGGGAGCGACGGGCACGCCGACCTCCTCGGCGATCAGCTTTGAGCCGATCTTGTCGCCGAGCTGGCGCATGGCCTCCGCGCTCGGCCCGACGAACGTGACGCCGATCTTCTCGCACAGCTCCGCGAACGCCGGGTCCTCGGCGACGAAACCCCAGCCGACCCACGCGGCGTCGGCCCCGGTCTCCGTCAGCGCGCGCTCCAGCACCGCCAGGTTGAGGTACGGGCGGCTGGACGCCGGACCGAGGTCGTAGGCGATGTCCGCCTCACGCACGAAGGTGGCGGTGCGATCGACGTCGGTGTACAGGGCGACCGTCTCGATCCGGATGCCGGTTTCCGCAGCCAACTCTCGGACCGCGTGGATGAGGCGCATGGCAGCCTCACCACGGTTGACGATGGCGACACGGTTGAACACCCGACTGACCCCTTTGGTAGACCAATGAGCTGCGTGCCGCGAGACGACAGCTCCCGGCAGCGATCACCTTTCCGTCTGGGAGCTGGCAGCGCCATGACGCAATCGCCGAACCCCCCGCCCCTCAGTTGTAGGAAACCACCAAAAGTTTTTGGCTGTCGGGCGACGTCCGGGCAGAAAACCCCGGCTGCGGCGGTACTAACGCCGCAGAGTGGTCGGACGGTGACCGATAGTGGGCGGAAGTGGTCGGCCGGACGTTCGGCCGTCAGCGAGTCGGATATCGGCGTCCGCCCGAAAGTTGGAGGTTCGCACCGTGCCGTTCGACGCGAGCGAGTACGGCCGGCACGTACCGGCCGACGTCTACGACGATGCCTTCGCGCACCTGGATCCGACGTCGGCGGTCGAGCGGCTCGTGGAACTCGCCGACGGGGGCCCGGTCTGCGAGTTCGGGGTCGGCACCGGTCGGCTGGCACTGCCCCTGCAGGCCCGCGGGCTGACGGTCGCCGGCGTGGAGGGGTCCCCGGTGATGGCGGCCCGGCTTCGCGACAAGCCGGGTGGGGACCGGATCGAGGTGGCCATCGGTGACTTCGCCGCGACCCGGGTGCCGGGCGAGTACGCCCTGGTGCTGCTCGCGCTCAACACGATCTTCGCGCTGCCGGACCAGGCCGCGCAGGTCGCCTGCTTCCGCAACGCCGCCGCGCACCTGCGCCCCGGTGGCCGTTTCGTCGTCGAGGCGTGGGTACCGGACCTGGCCGCGTTCCGGGCCGGCGCGGCACTGCGCCCGGTCCGGGTCGCGCAGGACACGGTCATGCTGGAGGCGGCCCTGCTGCACCCGGCGGAGCAGCGGATGACCACCACGAAGATCCGGCTCACCGGGACGGGGATCGACCTGCTCCCCGCCAATCACCGCTACGCCTGGCCCGCCGAACTCGACCTGATGGCCGAGCTGGCGGGGATGGCCCGCGAGCACCGGTGGGAGGACTGGACGGGCCGGCCCTTCACCGACGGCAGCCGCGACCACGTGTCGGTCTACCGGCGACCGGTGGCGGCCTGAGCCGGGCCGGGATCGGCGCGACGAATGAGCGTCGACCCGCCGGGTACGTCAGTCGGGACCGGACAGCGCGCTACGACCGACCAGGAGAGGGCGGCTGCGATGAAGGTCAGGAACTCTCTGCGCGGTTTGAAGAACAAGATGAACTCGATCGTGGTACGTCGCCGGGGCCGGACATTTGTGATCAACAAGTCCGACCGGCGCCAGAAGGCCCGGCAGGGCTGAGCCTGCTCAACGCAATCGTCAGGCTTGCGTGGTACTGCCAGCTTCCGATCCCCGACGGCGGTCAGCGACGTGTCAGCCGGGCGGCCAGTTCGGCCCGCAGGTCGTCGATGCCGGCGCCGGTCAGTGCCGATACCGCCACCGCGTCCGGATGGACGCGTTGCAGAGCGCGCACCGCCTCCGGTGGCGCCACGTCGATCTTGTTGAGCACAAGCAGCTCGGGAACCGCACCCGCGCCGATCTCGTGCAGCACCCCGTGGACGGTGGTGATCTGGTCGAGGGCGTCGGGAGCGGAGGCGTCGACCACGTGCATCGCCAGGTCGCTGCGGGTGACCTCCTCCAGCGTCGAGCGGAACGCGTCGACGAGCTGGTGAGGCAGGTGGCGGACGAAGCCGACGGTGTCGACGACGATGTAGGTGAGCGCACCGGTGCTGATCCGGCGCACGGTCGGGTCGAGGGTGGCGAACAGCACGTCCTGCACCTCGGCGTTCGCCCCCGTGAGCCGGTTGAGCAGGGCGGACTTCCCGGCATTCGTGTAGCCGGTGATGGAGACCGAGGGCACCTGGTTGCGAGCCCGCCGACCCCGGTTCCGCTCGCGCCGCCGAGCCAGATCGGAGGCGTTGCGACGCAGCCTGGTGGCCCGCTGGCGCAGCGTCCGCCGCTGGGTCTCCAACCGCATCTCACCGGGACCACGCACACCCATTCCGGCGCCGCCGGCCATCCGGCCACCACCGACGCGGGACATGGACCGGCCGTCGCCGCGCAACCGGGGCAACTGGTACGCGATCTGCGCCAGCTCCACCTGGACCCGACCCTCGCTGGTCCGCGCGTGCTCGGCGAAGATGTCCAGGATCAGGGCGGTGCGGTCGACGACGCGCACCCCGACCCGTTCCTCCAGGTTGCGGACCTGCCCGGGGCTCAGCTCCCCGTCGGCGATCACGACGTCCGCGTGCGTGCGTTCGGCCAGGGCGGTCAACTCGTCCACCTTGCCGGACCCGACATAGGTGGCGGGGTCGGGTCTGCTCCTGTTCTGCACCACCTCGTCGGCGACAACCAGGCCGTCGGTGTCGGCCAACCGGCGCAGCTCGGCCAGGGAGGTCTGCGTACCCGGCCCGCTGTCGCCCGCCTCGTCCTCCTGGTGGACCGCCACCAACACCGCCGTCGGCCGTTCCCCCGGTGCGCCGACACCGGAGCCCAGCAACCACGATCCCGCCATCGTCCACCCCGCCTCGTCTCGGTGTCGTCTGCTCTACCCCTCGCTCCGACGGACATGCCCCGGGCACCTGCCGCCGCTGTCGTCACGGTGCGTCCCGGGCGGTGCGGCGGTCAGGCGGCGGGACGCAGCTCGGCGAGGAGCTTCTCCACCCGGCTGCGGATCTCGTCGCGGATGGGGCGGACGGACTCGACGCCCTTGCCGGCGGGGTCGTCGAGCTTCCAGTCCTCATAGCGCTTCCCGGGAAAGACCGGGCAGGCGTCGCCGCAGCCCATGGTCACGATGACGTCCGACGACTCGGCGGTGGCGTACTCGAGGAGCTTGGGGGTCTGGTCGGTGATGTCGATGCCGACCTCGCGCATGGCCTCGACGGCGGCGGGGTTGACGGTCTCGGCGGGGGCGGAGCCGGCGGAACGGACCTCGACGGTGTCGCCGGCGAGGTGGCGCAGCCAGCCGGCGGCCATCTGGGAACGACCGGCGTTGTGCACACAGACGAACAGGACGCTGGGCTTGTCGGACATCAGGAGCCTTCCGTGCGGTACGGGTGGGTGTTCACGCGCGAGGGTCGAGCGCCGGACCGCGCTCGCCGGTCGGGACGACGACCTGGTCGGCGGTCTTCCCGGCGTCGGGGTAGAGGAGGGTCAGGAGGCAGATGCCGACGGCGAGGCCGACGAGCTGGGCGAGGACGAAGCCGGGAACGGAGGCGGGGGCGATGCCGGCGAAGGTGTCGGTGAACGCCCGCCCGATCGTCACGGCCGGGTTCGCGAACGCGGTGGATGAGGTGAACCAGTACGCCGCGCCGATGTAGGCGCCGACGGCGGCGGGGGCGACCGGCGCGCGACCGGAGCGGGCGAGGGCGAAGACCAGCAGGATCAGTCCGGTGGTCGCCACGACCTCACCGAGCCACAGGTGTGCCGCCGCGCGGTCGTTGGCGGAGAGGTCGACGGCGGCCAGGTCGAACATGAGGTTGGCGAGGATCGACCCACCGATCGCCCCGAGCGTCTGGGCTGCGACGTACCCGGCGAGGTCCCGGCCGGTGAGGCCGGTGCCGGCGCGGCGGCCGAGGAACCAGTCCGCGGCGGAGACGACCGGGTTGAAGTGGGCCCCGGAGACCGGCCCGAAGATCAGGATGAGGGCACCGAGGGTGAACGCGGTGGCGATCGAGTTCTCCAGCAACTGGAGCCCGACGTCGGCGGGGGAGAGGGTGGTGGCCATGATGCCGGAGCCGACCACGGCGGTGACCAGCAGAGCGGTGCCGGTGAACTCGGCCAGCAGGCGCCGCCGGAGCGCGACGGTCATCGGGGCTCGACGGTGAGCAGCGCCGCGAGCTGGTGCAGGATGGCCGGCCGGGCCCGGTAGTACACCCACGTGCCCCGCCGCTCCGCGTCGACCAGCCCCGCCTCGCGCAGCGTCCTCAGATGGTGTGAGATCGTCGGCCCGGTCAGGTCGAAGGCCGGGGTCAGATCGCAGACGCACACCTCACCGTCCGCTGCGGAGGCGATCATCGACATCAGCTGTAGGCGCACCGGGTCGCCCAGGGCCTTGAACGCCGGCGCGAGCACCGCGGCGGCCTCGGCCGGTACGCGCTGCTGCGTCAGCGACGGGCAGCAGGCAGCGTCAGCGCTGAGATCGGTGAGGGGCCCCGCTTGTTTCGACATTGCTCTAGGTTGACATCTCTCTAATCATTGTGCAAACGTCTGCTTTGACAGACGTCAAGACAGGCGTCCGGAAGGGGAGCTTGGTGATCCGGTTCGTGCGTCGACCGACGTCGCCTCCGGCTGGCGTCCGCTGATGGCCGCCTGCACCGTGCGTCCCCTGACCACCGCCGATGCCGACCGGGTCCTGGCGATCTACCAGTCGGGACTCGACGCGGGCAACGCCAGCTTCGAAGTCGTCGCGCCGACCTGGGCGGCGTTCGACGCCGCGAGGCTGACCGCGCACCGCTTCGTGGCCGTCGGCGGCGACGGGGTCGTCCTCGGCTGGATCGCCGTCTCGCCGACCTCGACCCGCGCGGTCTACGCCGGCGTCGTCGAGCACTCCGTGTACGTCGATCCGGTCGCCCACGGGCGCGGGATCGCCCGGCTGCTGCTGGACACGCTGATCGCCTCGACCGAGGCCGCCGGCATCTGGACGATCCAGTCCGGAGTCTTTCCCGAGAACACCGCGAGCCTGAGCCTGCACGCGCGGGCCGGGTTCCGTGTCATCGGCGTCCGCGAGCGAATCGGTCGCCATCACGGTCGCTGGCGGGACGTCGTCCTGCTGGAACGGCGCAGCCCCACCATCACCTGACGAGCCGGCCCCCGACCGGGGCCGCCGCCCGCCCACCTGATTCGACAGCTATCACAATAGAGGAGATCGCGATGAGCGCCCTGGACAGTCTTCCCGTCGTGGTCATCGGCGCCGGCCCAACCGGTCTGGCCGCCGCCGCGCACCTGCACGAGCGCGGCATGTCGTTCACCGTCCTCGAAGCCGGCGACACTCCGGGCGCCGCCGTACGGCAGTGGAGCCACGTGCGGGTCTTCTCCCCGTGGCGCTGGAACATCGACCCTGCGGCCCGCCGGATCCTGGACGAGGCCGGCTGGGTCGCCCCCGACCCGCAGGTCCTGCCGAGCGGTGGGGAACTGGTGGCCCGGTACCTCCAACCGCTCGCGCAGCTGCCGCAGCTCAAGCCGTACGTGCGCTATGGCGCCCGGGTTGCGGCGATCAGCCGCCTGGGCCTGGACCGGCTGCGCACCGCTGGCCGTGACTCCACGCCGTTCCTGATCCGCCTCGCCGACGGCGAGGAGCTGCTCGCCCGCGCGGTGATCGACGCCTCCGGCACGTGGGGCACGCCGAACGTCCTCGGCGCGTCCGGGCTGCCCGCCCGCGGCGAGACCACTGTCGCTCCGTTCCTGGAGCACGCGCTGCCCGACGTCCTCGGCGCCGCCCGGGAGCGCTTCGCCGGCCGGCACACCCTCGTCGTCGGGGCCGGCCACTCCGCCGCGAACACGCTGCTGTCCCTGGCCGAGCTGGCCGAATCCACGCTGCACACCGAGGTGACCTGGGCGATCCGGACCGCCTCGCCGACCCGTACGTACGGCGGCGGGGACGCCGACGCCCTCCCGGCGCGCGGTGCCCTCGGTTCCCGCCTGCGCGCGTACGTCGACGCCGGCCGGATCCGGTTGCTCACCGGCTTCTCCGTACACGCCCTCACCCCGGCCGACGAGCGGGTCGCCGTGATCGTCCGGCACGCCGACGGCGGCGAGGAGTCCGTACTCGTGGATCGCATCGTCGCCGCCACCGGCTTCCGCCCGGACCACTCGATCGCGGCCGAGCTGCGCCTGGACCTGGACCCGGTGCTGGGCGCCACCCGTGCACTCGCCCCGCTGATCGACCCGAACGAGCATTCCTGCGGCACCGTGCCGCCGCACGGCGTCGACGAACTCGCCCACCCGGAGACCGGCTACTACGCCGTCGGGATGAAGTCCTACGGCCGGGCACCGACGTTCCTCATGGCCACCGGCTACGAGCAGGTCCGCTCCGTCGTCGCCGCCCTCGCCGGGGACTGGGCCGCCGCCCGCGACGTGCAACTCGACCTGCCCGAGACCGGGGTGTGCAACAGCAGTCCCGCGGGCTCGGCGACCGGCGACGGCTGCTGCGGGCCGGCGCCGACCGCCGAGCCGGCCGGCCGCGGGCTCGCCACCGGCGTCACCGGCGGGCTGCTGTCCACGCCGCTCCGCCTCATCCCCCTCGACGCCGGGCGGGCCGGCGGCTGCTGCGGCAGCTGACACCCCCCGGGTGACGGGCGGGCGCCACGCCCACCCATCTTCGGAGTCGGCCGGCGGAGAAGGCATTCGCCTGATGTGCTGGATACGTGCGGGCCGGTCCCCCAACGGCTCGACGTCTGGCGACGGTCGCCCGGTACGGCGCGGCCGGCAACGAAGATCTGCAGAGGGGTGATCATGGGAAGAACGACAGCGGGCATGCGGTCGGTGACCGACAGCCTGGGCATCGAGCGCGCCGGGGAGGATCGCGGATCGGAGGGGCTGGCCCGGTTCCTGGGCTGGGTCAGCCTCGGTCTCGGAGTGACCGCCCTCGCGCGCCGGGAACAGGTCAGCCGGCTGAGCGGGGTCGACGACTCGCCCACAGCGCGGCGGGTGCTGGCGGCGGCCGGGGTACGCGAGTTCGGCCATGCCGCCGCGCTGCTGATCCCCCGGCGCGCGGGGTGGGGGGCCTGGACCCGGGTCGCCGGCGACATGCTGGACCTCGCCGCCGCCGGGCAGGCCATGAAGGGGCGGCATGGCGAACGACGTCGGCGCGTCACGTACACGACCTGGGCGTTGGCCGGGATCACCGCGGTGGACGTGTACACCGCGGTGCGGGCCACCCGTGGGCGTCGGGGGCGGGATGCCAACCGGGTGTACGGGTCGGTGACCGTCAACCGCAGCACCACGGAGGCCTACCGATTCTGGCACGACTTCGAGAACCTGCCGCGCTTCATGTCCCACCTCCAGTCCGTGCAGACCACGGGCGACCGGCGGTCGCGCTGGACGGCGAAGGCGCCGGCCGGTCGGAAGGTCACCTGGGATGCGGAGATCGTGGACGACCGCCCGGGTGAGCTGATCACGTGGCGCTCGATCGACGGTGCACAGGTCCCCAACTCCGGCTCGGTCCGCTTCGTCCCGGCCACCGGTGGTCGCGGCACCGAGGTGCGGGTCGAGCTCGGCTTCCGGGCGCCCGGGGGCATCTTCGGCGCGAGGGTCGCCAAGTTGTTCGGCGAGGACCCGCAACAGCAGGTCTGCGACGACCTGCGCAGGTTCAAGCAGGTGATCGAGACCGGCGAGGTCACCCGCTCGGACGCCAGCCCGGACGGCAGCACCGTCCAGCAACAGATGAAGCAGCGTCCGGCGCAGCCGCTGGCGACGCACGGCTCGGGCAGGTAGGGGAAGCCATGAGAGCGAACTGCTGGATCGCACCCAACAACGTGGCCGTCAAGAGCGTCCCCGACCCGCAGATCCTCAACCCGCGCGACGCCGTCGTGCGGATCACCTCAACGGCGATCTGCGGCTCGGACCTGCATCTCCTTCAGGGGTACATCCCCGCGATGCAGAAGGGCGACGTGCTCGGCCACGAGTTCATGGGCGAGGTCGTGGAGCTGGGGCCGGGCGTACGGGACGGCCTGAGCATCGGCGACCGGGTGGTGGTGGCCTTCCCGATCGCCTGCGGCAACTGCTCTTCCTGCGAGCGTGGCCTCTACTCGATCTGCGAGAACTCCAACCCCAACGCGGGGATCGCGGAGAAGGTGATGGGCCACTCGCCCGCCGGCATCTTCGGCTACTCGCACCTGCTCGGCGGCTACGCGGGCGGCCAGGCCCAGTACGCCCGGGTGCCCTACGCCGACGTCGGGACCATCAAGATCGACGATGACCTGGCCGACGAGCAGGTGCTGTTCCTGTCCGACGTGCTGCCCACCGGCTACATGGCCGCCGAGATGTGCGACATCCGGCGCGGCGACACCATCGCGATCTGGGGTGCCGGGCCGGTCGGCCAGTTCGCCGCCGCCAGCGCCCTCCTGCTCGGCGCGGAACGGGTCATCGTCATCGACCGGTTCCCCTACCGGCTGCGGATCGCCCGGGAGAACACCGGCGCCGAGACGATCAACTATGAGCAGACCGACGTCCTGGACGCCCTGCGGGAGATGACGGCCGGCCGCGGACCGGACGCCTGCATCGACGCGGTCGGCATGGAGGGGCACCACGCGTCGGCCGCGCTGCACGCGTACGACAAGGCCAAGCAGGCGACGAAGGCGGAGACCGACCGGCCACACGCGCTGCGGGAGGCGGTCTTGAGCTGCCGCAACGGTGGCACGATCTCGGTGATCGGCGCCTACGGCGGCTTCATCGACAAGTTCCCGATGGGCTCGTTCATGAACCGATCGCTGAACATGCGGTCCGGGCAGGCGCACGTCCAGCGGTACATGCGGCCTCTGCTGGAACGGATCCGCAAGGGTGAGATCGACCCGAGCTTCATCATCACCCACACGATGGGGCTGGAGGACGCCCCGCACGGCTTCGACATCTTCAAGAACAAGCAGGACGAGTGCCTGAAGGTGGTGCTCAAGCCGTAGTGCCGGGACGGGGGAGGGCGGCGGGCCGGGTTGGACGGGCCCGCCGCCGCGGCGCGAGGCGGGGTCAGTGGCCGCTGTAGAGGGCGTCGACGTCGGCGGCGAAACGGGACCGGACCACCTCGCGCTTGATCTTCAATGTGGGCGTGAGTTCGCCGTCGGCTTCGGTGAGGTCTCGGGAGAGGACGCGGAAGGTCTTGACCCGTTCGGCCCGCGACACCGTCTCGTTGGCCTCGTCGACGGCGGCCTGGATCTCCTTGCGCAGCTTCGGGTTGTCCCGCTGGTCCGCTATCGACGCGCCGGGGTTGCCGTGGCCGGCTGTCCACCGCGCCCACGCCCGCGAGTCGATGGTGATCAGCGCGGCGACGAATGGTCGGTCATCGCCGACCAGCATGCACTGACTGATCAGGGGATGGGCGCGGATGCGTTCCTCGACCGGCGCCGGGGCGAGGTTCGTTCCCCCGGCCGTCACGATGATCTCTTTGGTGCGGCCGGTGATGCGCAGGTAGCCGTCGTCGTCGAGGCTGCCCTGGTCTCCGGTCCGCAGCCACCCGTCCGCCGTGAACGTGGCCCGGGTGGCGTCGGGGTTGTTCCAGTAGCCCGGGAAAACCATCTCGCCGCGTGCGACGACCTCGGCGTCGTCGGCGATGCGGATCTCCACCCCGGGTATCGGGCGACCGACCGTGCCGATCCGGGTTGCCGACGGCACGTTCAGCGTCAACGCCGGTGACGTCTCGGTCAGCCCGTACCCTTCCAGAGCCGTCAGGCCGGCGCCGCGGAAGAAGTGACCGAGGCGCTCCCCGAGCGGGGCGCCACCGACGATCGCGGTGCGACAGCGCCCGCCCAGCGTGGCCCGCAGCTTCCGATAGACGAGCACGTCGAACACCCGGCGTGCCAGCCGCAGCGGTCCTCGCGGACCCGGCGGCGTGTCCAGGGCGCGGCTGTAGCGCACCGCGACGGCGTCCGCGATCCGGAACAGCCACTCCTGGTGCGCGTCGGCCGCCTTGTCCCGTGTCTGGGCGTGCATCTTCTCGAACACCCTCGGCACGGCGAGGAGGAAGGTGGGGCGGTGCTGCTGTAGTTGCGCGAGCACACCGGTCATGTCGGCGCTGTGCACCAGGGTGGCGCGGGTGAGCACCATGCCGACCTGGATCAGGCGGGCGAACGCGTGCGCCAACGGCAGGAACAGCACCGTCGACGCCCCCGGATGCAGCAGTTCCGGCAGTACGGCGGTGGCATTGCTGATGTCGCAGTAGATGTTGCGGTGCGTCAGCACGCAACCCTTCGGCTGGCCGGTCGTGCCACTGGTGTAGACGATCGTCGCCATGTCGCTGCCCGTGACCGCCCGGCGGCGTACGTCCACCTCGGCGTCGTCGACGGCCCGACCCTGACCGGCCAGCGCCATCAGGTCGCCGCCGTCGATCCGCCACACCTGACGCAGTGCGGGCAGGTCAGCACGCCGGTCGGCGAGCGCCGCGGCGTGCTTGTCGGCCTCGACCACGCACGCCACCGCACCGGCGTCCGCGAGGATCCATTCCATCTGCTCCGGGCTGGACGTGTCGTAGATCGGCACGGTGACGGCCCCGATCGACCACAGCGCATAGTCGACGAGCGTCCACTCGTACCGGGTGCGACTCATCAACCCCACCCGGTCGCCGTGCCCGATCCCGGCGTCGATGAAGCCGCGGGCCAGAGCGAGCACGTCCCCGCGGAACTGGGCGCACGTCACGGGCACGGACCCGCGCGCTGACGGTCCCGCCGGCCAGGCCGGGGAGACCGGGGCCGGACGCAGGAACTGCACCGCTTCGGGATCCTGACGCGCGTTGTCCCACACCATGTCCGCCAGGCCCGGCGTGGCGGCCCCCGTGACCACCGGCGCTACCGCCATCTCGCGCACGTCCGCCGCACCCCCTCCACGACCGGTGCCCGCCTGCAACCGAAGCGGCTACGCGGTCATGATGACGCCACCGGCGGTCACGACGACGGTGAACGACGAAACCGCCGCTTCCGCCGCCGTCCTGTGCGATGAATCAGGCGGTGACCGCTGCGGAGCCCGCCACGGCGGTGCTTCAGGTCGCGGACGGCTCCTGGATGCTGACGGTCCGCCGGTGGCCCACCATCAGGGTGCGCCCGATCCCGAGCATCCAGAGGATCGTGTACGCGATCACCGTCGGGTTCTTCACGCTCACCAGCACGGAATTCACCAGATTCTGCCGCTCGTCGGGCACCCAGAGAGCGATGGCGGCGGTAGGCAGGATGTCGAGCACCACGAAGGCCGCGGCCAGGACGAGGAACTGGAACCAGAAGTCGCGGACCCGCTCGTTGATTCCGGCGGTCAGCCGTAGCCAGCGCTCACGAAGGGTCAGGTTGGACAGGCCGGGCTCCCGGAACGCCAGTCGGAGCACGACGTAGACCAGGAGCAGCCGGGCGAGCCCGGTGAGGATTTCGCCGCCGACCTGGACGGCGGCCGGCAGGTCGTCGCCGTAGCGGACCGCGATGAACCGCTGCGCGGTTGGGATCATCGACAGACCGAACACGAGCCAGAAGTGTCGGGCGTAGAAGTGCGTCGCCCACCGTAAAGCCGCCCCGCTGAGTGCGAGCCCCGTCCGCATGACGCTGCCCTCCGGTCGCTATACTTCAGAGAAATGAACTATCTCTGATAGTGGACTATCCATCGGGCTGAAGCAATGGTGAGAGTGTGACAGATTACGGCTGGGAGTTGAGCACGGCGGTCGTGCTCTTTCACGAGGCGATCGCGCGACGGCTCGGCCTGAACGCCGCCGAGCACAAGGCCCTGGGGCTGATCATGCGCACCGGCCCGCTGCCGACCGGCGCCCTGGCACCTCAACTCGGGGTCGGCGTCAGCGCCGTCACCGGGATCGTCGATCGGCTCGAACAGGCCGGCTACGTTCGCCGGGAACCTGACCCGAGCGACCGGCGACGGGTGTTGGTCGCCGCGGATCCATCTCGGGCCCCCGACCTCACCGGCATCTTCGCCGACCTGAGCCGGGAGATGAACGCCTTCATGAGCCGGTACGACGAACGACAGATGGCCACGGTGGTCGACTACATCGAGAACACGGTGCGGGTGCTTCGATCCCAGACCGCACGGCTCACCGGAGAGGGGAGCAACGGATCGGACCGGCCCCGCTGAACGTGCGTCCCGCCGGATGACGGCAGCACCGTCGGCCTGACCCGGAACGGCGATACGCTACTTCACCTTTCGAGTCGATCGGGCCACGATGTCCTCGTACTGCGGGTGCTTGACCAGCCACTCCGCGAGGAACGGGCAGAGCGGCACGACGGTCCGGCCCCTGGCCCGCGCGTCGTCCATCACCGCGCGAGCCAAAATCGACCCGACGCCCTTGCCCTCGAATGTCGGATCGACCTCGGTGTGGGTGTAGACGATGATGGTGCCGGTGAGCTGGTAGGTGACCACTCCGGCGACCACGCCGGCCTCGTCGCGCGCCTCGAATCGCTCCCGCGTCGGCGCATCTGTCACGGTGAACTGCACCGGACCATCCAACCACGCGGTCAGCCGACCAGCCGGTGAGCAGCGTTACGCCGCCGACCGCCTGTCGGTGGCGCCGTCTGGCCAATCGAGCAGTCAGCTCGCGCGGGACGCGGCGAGAGCGAGCGTCTGCAGGGCGGCGCGGATGTGCTGCTTGTCGGCGGCAGGGGTGCGGGGGTCGGCGAGTCGGTCGCGGATGGCCGCGATGTGTGCCTCCACGGCCGGATCCGCCCCGGGCGGGGTGGTCTGCGTCAGGTCGGTGGGCGGCGGGGTGAGAGCGCGCAGCGCCGCGCCGAGAGGCAGGTCCAGGACCGCGCAGAAGGCGCGCACCTTGGGGAGTTCCGGGTGGTGCTGCCAGTCGCCGGACAGCCATCGAAAGATGGTGGAGCGGCTGACGCCGCTGTGAGCCGCCACCTCGGCGACCGACCAACCGCGCTCGTCGCGGGTGGCCTCGACCGCGTGGCGGACGAATCGCGCGAATGCTGCCTGCGCGGTTGCCGGCGTCTCACCCATGTCCTGGCCGTCGCTTCCCCCGTGGTCGATGCTCAGGCTAGCCTCGATCGCTGACCGTCGCTATCCGACGCTGCGCCATGGCACCATTCGATCACTGGTGGTTACAGCGATGAGTCGCGCTGGCGCGTCCGGGCTCCCTCGCCCACGTCGTCCGGCCCCGCTCCGGCCAATCTCCCCAATCCCGCCTGATCGGCAGGCTGGTCAGGCGAAACTGGCAATGACACGCACGGGAGCTAGCCGGCGGGGCCGGTCAGAGGGGAGTGCGCCGTGACATCGGGATCGATGAGCCAACGGATCAAGGGCCTGCTCAACAGCCCGCGGGCGCGTGACCTGATGCAGCGGGGTCGTCGCCAGGCGGCCAAGCCCAGCACGCAACAGAAGTTTCAACAGCTCATGGCCCGCCTGACCGGCCGGTCGAGCCGACGCCGCTGAGACATCGGGCAGACAGGGACCAGCGGGAGCCGCCATCGTGAGCGACACCAGCCTCGGCGTCGACGGCCAGCGGGGCAGCGACTACGCCGACCTGTCCCGGCAGGTCCGCGCAGCGGGTCTGCTCGAGCGGCGGCGACGCTACTACGCGGTGCGTATCGGTCTCGTCGTCGGCTCCTTCGCCGGGCTGTGGGCGCTGTTCGGGCGTCTCGGTGAGTCCTGGTGGCAGCTTGGGGTGGCGGTGGCCCTCGCGGTGGTGATCGCGCAGGCCGGGTTCATCGGTCACGATGCCGGGCACCGGCAGATAGGGCGCTCGCGCCGGGCGAACGACCTGATCGGCCTCGTGCACGGCAACCTGCTGACGGGGATCAGCTACGGCTGGTGGGTGGACAAACACAACCGGCACCACGCCCACCCGAACACCGAAGGCAAGGACCCCGACATCGCCGTGGCACCCCTGTCATTCACCGCCAACCAGGTCCGGCGACGGCGCGGCCTCGGCGCACTGTTCGTCCGCCACCAGGCGTATCTCTTCTTTCCGCTGCTTCTGCTGGAGGGCCTGCACCTGCACGCCATCAGCCTGCGGGCTGTCTTCGGCCCGCGCCGCCTGGCGCGTCGGCCCGCCGAGGCGGGGCTGCTGACCCTGCATCTGGCCGGCTACCTCGCCGCCGTGTTCCTGGTCCTGACTCCCGCGCAGGCGGTCGCCTTCATCGTCGTCAACCAGGGCGTGCTGGGCCTCTACCTCGGCTGTTCCTTCGCTCCCAATCACAAGGGCATGCCGATCCTCGGCGCCGAGGACAAGCTCGACTTCCTACGGCGGCAGGTCCTGACCTCCCGCAACGTCCGGGGCGGGAGGTTCCTCGACGCCGTGTTGGGTGGCCTTAACTACCAGATCGAACATCACCTGTTCCCGAACATGCCGTGCCCCAACCTGCGTCGCGCTCGGCCATTGATCCAGCGGTTCTGCGCCAAGCACGCCATCGGCTACCACGAAACCAGTCTGGGCCGCTCCTGGGCGGAAGGGCTGCGCCACCTCAAGGAGGTTGGAAGCCCCGAACCAGGAACCGACGTCGCGGTGCGCTGAAGGGCCAGTGCGTCAGCTGGGAGCAGCTGCATCGTCCTTTCGGTTAGGTTTCAACTGCCCGTTGGTCTAGTCTCTGCTCAGACGGTTGGCGCCGGAGACGCTGGAGTGCGGCCGTGGTGATGCGGAGGAACCAGCATGATCACCACCACTGATCGGCCCGCGACGACGAGCACCCACGTCCACCACGACGCCTCGCCCGACTCGCCTGCCACCAAGCTGCTTCTCGCCATGGCGGCGTTGCCCGCCGGCCATCCGTCGCGCTCCGCGCTGCGGGATCGGGCGATCGAGGCGTGGCTGCCCCTGGCCAATCACCTCGCTCGGCGCTACAGCGGCCGTGGCGAGCCGACCGGGGACCTGACGCAGACCGCGGCACTGGGGCTGATCAAGGCCGTCGACAAGTTCGACCCCTCCCGCGGTGTCGACTTCGCCGGCTACGCCATCCCCACCATCGTCGGGGAACTCAAGCGCCACTTCCGGGACCGCACGTGGGACATCCGGGTGCCGCGCCGGCTGCAGGAGATGCGGCTGGCGATCTCGGATGCCAACAGCACCCTGCTGCAGACGTTGGGTCGTTCGCCCACGGTCGCCGACATCGCCGCCCACCTCGGGCTCACCGAGGAGCAGGTGCTGGAAGGGCTGGAGGGTGCGCGGGCGTACAACGCGGTGTCGCTGTCCACCCCCGTCGGCGACGGTGAGCGGGGCACCGAACTGGGCGAGATGCTGGGCGGCGAGGACGGCGAGTTCGCCCTCGCCGAGCTGCGTGTGGCGCTCGGCCCGGCGCTGGCCACGCTCGACGAGCGGGAGCAGAAGATCCTCACCCTGCGCTTCTACGGCAACCAGACGCAGAGCGAGATCGCCGACCAGGTTGGCGTCTCGCAGATGCACGTGTCCCGTCTGCTGACCCGTGCGCTCGCCAAGCTGCGCACGCAGCTTGCCGACTCCTACTGAGCACGGCCCGCCCCTCGGGGCCCGCGTCGCTCGTGACGCGCGCGTCCGCGGCCGGCGCCACATCACCGCTGTGGTAGACAGTCGGCGTGGTGGAGGTGAGCCAGTCCGGCGAGCGCAGCGTCGACGACATGGTTCTCGACGCCGCCCGTGACTGCGTGCTCGCCTACGGCGTCCGGCGCACGACGATGACGGACATCGCCCGGCGCGCCGGCGTCTCGCGGATGACCGTCTACCGGCGCTGGCCGGACGTGCAGTCCCTCATCGGCGATCTGATGAGCCGGGAGTGGCATCAGGTACTGATGGCCGCTGCGGACGCCGAGACCGGCGGATCGGCCCGGTCACGTCTGGTGTCACGGGTGGTGGCGGCGGCGCGGCAGCTACGGGAGCACCCCCTCCTGTGCAAGATCCGGGACGTCGATCCGGAGGTGCTGCTGCCCTACCTGCTCGACCGGCGGGGCAACGGCCAGGACGAGATGCTCCAGTTCCTCGCGGCGGCGCTGGCCGACGGTCACGAGGACCGCTCGATCCGGCCCGGCCAGCCCGAGATCATGGCCCGCGCGGTCTTTCTGACCACCCAGTCCTTCGTGTTGTCCGTCCGCACGGTCGCCGACGACGTGCCGGTCGCCGAGTTCGACCGGGAGCTGGCGCTGCTGGTCGACGGCTACCTGCGACCGGCCTAGCCGGCGACGACGCGCAGTGCCTGCGGGCGGACCTCGACGTGCAGCTCGTCGGTGCGGCCGACGGGATCACCGTCGCCGTACACGGTCATCGGACGGTCGGCCGCGACGGTGACCGACGTGCCACGGTAGGCGAAGACGTGCCCGCGCTCCACGTGCCGGCCGGTGCGCATCTGTCGCAGTGCCACCGGGAACAGCAGCTTCGGCGCCTGCCCGATCACCACGACGTCGACCGTCCCGTCGTCGGGCTGCGCCGCCGGGGCGACGTGCAGACCGCCGCCGTAGTACCCGCAGTTGGCGACCACCACCGTGTAGGCGTACGTCTGCTCCGTCCGGCCGTCCACCGTGATCGTGTACCGGGTGCGTGGCCAGCGCAGCAGTGCCCGCAGGCCGGCGGTGGGGTACACCAGCGGCGCGGGCAGCCGGGACCGGTTGGCCAGTTCGTTGGCTGCCGCGTCGACGCCGACGTAGACGCTGCCGACGATGGTCCGTCCCGCGACGCGGAGGACGTCGAGGTGCCGCGGCTGTCCGTGCAGCAGCAGGTCGGCGACGGCGTCAGGGGAGTGCGGCAACCGGAGCTGGCGGGCGAAGTCGTTGCCGCGCCCGGCGGGGATGACGCCGAGCAGGCCTCCGGTCTCGGCGACCGCGCCGGCGAGCAGCCGGATGGTGCCGTCGCCGCCGGCGGCGACGACGACCTCGCCGCCCTGCGACGCCGCTGTGGCGCGCTGGCGGGCCTGCGCCTCGGTCTGGGTGTACTCGACCCGTATCCGCGCGCCGGCGGCCCGCAGCAGATGGGCCACCGGCATCAGGCGGGACAACCCTCGGCGCGCGGTGGGCCCGAGGATCACTGCGAAGGACCGCACCTCACGGCACCAGGATGCCGGGATTGAGGATGCCGGCCGGGTCCAGCTGCTGCTTGACCGCCCGCAGCAGGTCCACGGCAACGTCGCCGATCTCGGTGGCGTACCAGGCACGGTGGTCCGCCCCGACACCGTGGTGGTGGCTGATCGTGGCGCCCGCGGCGGCGATCGCGTCGCTGGCCGCCGCCTTCGCCGTCCGCCAGCGGTCGACCGGATCGGGGCCGGGGGAGCAGATCACCGTGAAGTACAGCGACGCGCCGGTCTCATAGATGTGGGACACGTGCGCCAGCACCAGCGCCCCGTCCGGCAGGGCGTCGAGGATCGCCTGCCGGACCCGGTCGTGCACCTGCGGCAGCGCCGACCAGTACGCCGCGGTCTCCAGGGTCTCGGCGAACGCCCCCGCGTCCAGCAGCGCGTCCCGCAGGTAGGGGGCGTCGAAGCGGTGCCGCGCCCACTGGCGACCCGGCTCCTCGCCCAGATGCACCCCGCCGTGTGCCGCCAGCACATCGGCGGCCGCCTCGACGGTGGGAAGGACGTCGGCGCCCTCGTACCCGGCGATGAGCTGGCAGCCGCCGTCGCCGCGTCCGGATCCCGTCGCCCCGATCATGGTCTCGACCTCGTCGGACAGTCGCAGCACCGTGGGCCGCGGCCCGTCCTGCGCCAGCCGCCGTACGGCGTGCAGGCCGTCGGCGAAGGACTCGAACCGCCATCCCTCGTAGTGCGACTGCGCCGGTAGGGGCCGGACCCGGACGGTCACGTCGGTGATGACGCCGAGCGTCCCCTCGCTGCCCAGGAAGAGCTGCCGCAGGTCGGGGCCGGCGGCCGACGCGGGGGCGCGGCCCGACCGGACGGTGCCCCGGGGGGTGGCCACCGTCAGCGCCACGACCATGTCGTCGAAGCGGCCGTAGCCGGCCGACGCCTGGCCCGACGAGCGGGTGGCGGCGAACCCGCCGATGGTGGCGTACTCGTAGGACTGCGGGACGTGGCCGAGGGTGAACCCGTGCTCGGCGAGCAGTTCGGCGGCGCGGGGGGCGCGCAGCCCCGCCTGGAGCGTGGCGGTCCGCGACAGCGGGTCGATGGCGACGACGTCGTTCAGCCGGCTCAGGTCGACGGTGACGTGCCGCGTCGCGGACGGCGTGAGCCCGCCAACGACCGAGGTGCCGCCACCGAAGGGGACCACGGCCACCCCGAACCGGGAGCAGATGTCCAGGATGGACACCACCTCGGCGTGGTCGGCGGGGCGCAGCACGGCCTGCGGAGCCACCCGCACCTGCCCACCCCGGTGGCGGAGCAGGTCCGGCGTCGACATGCCGGACGCGTGCCGTGCCCGGTCGTCGTGGGCGGTGACGACGTGCCCGGCGCCCAGCACCCGTCGCAGCGTGTCGAGCACCATGTCGTCCAGCTCGCAGGCCGGCACCGTCACCTCGGCCAGCGGTACGACCGGCGGCGGTGGCGCCAGATCGAGCACCTGCGCCAGCAGCGCCGACGCGGGGTCCGGCAGCGCCTTCGCGTCCGTCGAGGTGCCCCAGCGGGCCCATCCGGCGGTCGGCGCTTCCCCTGCCATATTCATGTGTGACAGAGTGACATCAAACGTCACTACATCGCAAGGAGGCGTGTGAAGACCTCGCTGACCGTCTCCCGCCGGGACCGTGACCTCGCCGAGCTGGCCGCCGGCGCGCCCGTCGACGTCCTCGTCGTCGGGCTGGGTGTCACCGGTGCCGGAGTGGCGCTCGACGCCGCGAGCCGCGGGCTGTCCGTGGTCGCCGTCGACGCACACGACCTGGCGCACGGCACCTCCCGCTGGAGTTCCAAACTGATCCACGGCGGCCTGCGCTATCTCGCACACGGCCAGGTCGGCATCGCCTACGAGAGCGCCGCCGAACGCCACACGCTGCTGACCCGCACCGCGCCACACCTGACGCGCCCCCTGCCGATGCTGCTCCCGGCCACCGCGTACACCAGCCGGTGGCAGGCGGGCGCCGCCGCGGCCGGCCTGCGCGCCGGAGACCTGCTGCGGACCTGCGCGGGGACGTCCCGACGGACCCTTCCCGGGACGCGCAGGCTCGGGTCGGCCGAAGCGGGCGCCATCGCACCCGCCCTGCGGTCGGTCGGCCTTCGCGGAGCACACCTGTCCTGGGACGGCCAGCTCTGCGACGACGCTCGACTCGTCGTCGGTCTCGCGCGCGCCGCCGCGGCGCACTCCGCGCGCATCCTGACCCACTGTCGGGCGATCAGCCTGCACCGGGAGGGCGCCACCATCGAGGACACCCGCACGGGGACGCGCATGCACGTCGCCGCCCGCGCGGTCATCAACGCCACCGGTGTGTGGGCCAGCAGCCTGACCCCACACGTACGCCTACGCCCGTCCCGGGGCACGCACATCGTCCTGTCCGCCGCCCGGCTGGGCGGGCTCTGGGCCGGCCTGACCATCCCGGTCCCCGGCGAGTTCACCCGCTACGTCTTCGCCCTGCCCCAGACCGACGGCCTGGTGTACGCCGGACTGACCGACGAGCCGGTGAACGGACCCGTCCCCGACGTGCCGCAGCCCACCGACGCCGACATCGCGTTCCTGCTCGACGTGCTCAACAGCGTCCTCGACCAGCCCCTGCAACCCACCGACGTCCTCGGCGCCTACGCCGGGCTGCGGCCGCTGCTCGCCGACGCCGAAGCCCGCACCGCCGACCTCTCCCGCCGACACGCCGTCATCGACGACCCCGACGGGATCATCAGCGTGATCGGCGGCAAGCTCACCACCTACCGCCGGATGGCACAGGACGCCGTCGACACCGCCATCCGTCAGCGCCACCTCGCCGCCGGCCCCTGCCGCACGCGCCGCCTCCCACTGCCGGGCGCGGCGAGCAGAGCACAGCTGGCGCGGGTCGCCGCGCCACGCAGGCTCATCCAGCGGTACGGCACAGAGGCTGTCGACGTCCTGGCCGAGGCGCCCGCCGAACTCCGTCAGCCGATCGGCCCGGACATCCCGGTCACCGGCGCGGAACTCCTCTGGGCCGCCCGGCACGAACTCGCCCTCACCGTCGACGACCTGCTCGACCGACGCACCCGCATCGGTCTCGTCCCGGCGCACCGCGAAGCCGCTCTGCCCACCGCGCGAGACGTCCTGGCACTGGCCGCCGAGCGGTGACGGGAAAATCCGCCGGTCATCCGACCATCCCCCGTTCTCCTGCTAGCGTCGTTTCTGCCCGGGGAGCTTGCGTCAGCGGTCCACGCCGCCTGAGCCATCAGCCGACCGTCGCGGGTGCCGCCTGAGCACGACGGTCCACCCGAGTCGCGGAGGGTCCGGGGCATGTTCGAGGGCTTCGAGGAGTTCGACATCCCCACGTCGGGGGCGACGATCCACGGACGCCGGGGCGGGAGCGGGCCCCCGGTCCTGCTTCTGCACGGCATTCCCGAGACGCACCTCATGTGGCATCGCGTAGCGCCGCGGCTCGCCGAGAGGTGCACCGTGGTCGTCACCGATCTGCGCGGCTGGGGCGACAGCGGCAAACCGCCGAGCAGCGCCGACCATGAGCCGTACAGCATGCGGGCGATCGCCCGCGACCAGATCGAGGTCATGCGACGTCTGGGCCATGAGCGGTTCCGGCTCGTCGGGCACGATCGCGGGGCACGGTGCGCCTATCGTCTCGCGCTCGACGCACCGGACGTCGTCACACGCCTGGCCGTCATGGACGTCGTCCCGGTCGGCGACGTGTACGACCGTGCCGACATGGCGTTCAGCCGCTCGTACTGGGTCTGGTCCTTCCTGTCCGCACCGGCGCCGGTGCCGGAGCGGTTCATCGACGCGGCGCCCGCCGTCCTCGTGGATTTCATGCTCGACACGTGGCCCGAGGTGAAGGACGCGTTCCCGGCCGAGGTGCGAGCCGCCTACGTGCGGCAGTTCCGTGATCCCGCCACCGTCCACGCGATCTGCGAGGAGTTCCGGGCCGCGGCGACGCTGGACTACCAGCAGGACGAGGTGGACCGCGGCAACCGGAAGATCGCCTGCCCGCTGCTGTTTCTCTGGAGTCAACGGGGTCAGGTCGCGAAGCTCTACGACGACCCGCTCGCGATCTGGAGGGAGTGGGCCGACGACGTTCGTGGCGGGCCGGTCCCGGTGGGGCACTTCATCCCGGAGGAGGCTCCCGAGGAGACCGCCCGGCAGTTGCTGGATTTCCTGACGTAGAGCCGTGACGAGCGGCGGTGCCTGGCGGGCGTCGTCGGCCCGATATCGTCACGCTGCCCCACCCGACGCCAAGGAGCCACCAGCATGTCCGCACCGATCGTTCCGCTCACGCTCGGCACCTGGCCCACACCGGTGGAGCCGATGCCCCGCCTGGCCATCGCTCTCGGGCTCGGTCGCGACGACCTCCTCATCAAGCGGGACGACCTCAGCGGCCTCGGCGGCGGTGGCAACAAGATCCGCAAGCTGGAATGGACGGTCGCCGAAGCGCTCGCGAACGATGCCGACACGCTGGTCACCACGGGAGCGCCGCAGAGCAACCATGCCCGGCTCACCGCCGCGGCCGCCGCGCGCCTCGGCCTGCGTGCCGTGCTGGTGTTCCCGGGCGAACCCGGGCCGACGCGGTCCGGCAACCTCGTCCTGGACGCCTTCCTCGGCGCCGAGATCGTCTTCACCGGTGTGCAGAGTCGGCAGGCGCTCGCGGACGCCGCCACCCAGGTGTGCGAGCGGCTTCGTTCCGACGGTGCGCGTCCGGCCCTCATCCCGTTCGGCGGCTCCAGCGCGTTGGCGGCTCGCGGCTACGCGCAGGGCGGCGAGGAGTTGCTGTCCCAGGTGCCGGGCCTGCGTACCGCCGTCGTCGCACTCGGCTCGGGCGCGACGATGGCCGGGCTCGTCGCGAGCCTGGGCACGGACCGCACGCTCGGTGTCGACGTCGGGGCCGTCGACGACCCCCGGCAGCGCGTGGCGGCGTTCGTCGCCCCGCTCTCGCCGGATGTCCGCCCCGACGACCTGCGCGTCGACCGTGACCAGATCGGCAGCGGCTACGCGAGCCTGACCGCGCCGGTCGAGGAGGCGCTGACACTCGTCGCCCGACTCGAAGGCATCATCTTCGATCCCACGTACACCGGGCGGGCGATGGCGGGACTCATCGCGGCGGCCCGGCGCGGCGAGATCGCACCGGGCGACACGACGGTCTTCCTCCACACGGGCGGGCTTCCCGGGGTGTTCGGGCACCCTGAGGTACCGGCGTTCGCCGGACGCGTCGAAAAGATCAACTGACGGCGGATACGCGGCCTGCGGCCGGGAGACAGGGCGGTGTCCTGACCCGGCCCGTGGTTGGATGTGCGCCGTGCGGCTGTCTCCTCGATCGGTGTGCTGGTCGGTGGTTGCCGGCGCGGCGGCAGTGCATGTGGCCGGCGCGCTGTCGGGCGCGTGGGTCCTCGCGGGGCAGGCGACCGGGGTGGCGCTGACCGGCCTCGCGGTGATCGTGTTGCTCGGTGCCGGGCGGGGCCGCCTCGCCGTGGCCGCTGGTGTCGGCGTGCTCGCCGTCGACGCCGTGGTGTCGGCGAAGGGCTCGGACGGGCCGAAGTACCTGTCGCCGTTCTACGCGCCGCTGAGCGCTCCACGTCCGTCCGTCGGCGAGGATCTCGCGTGGCTGGGGGAGGCGTTGTCGGCGCAGGCCACGCAGCACTGGCCGGCGTTGCTGGGCCTGTTGCTGATCTGCGGTGGATCCGTGGTGACGTTGGTCGACCGGCCGAGCACCGGTGCGCGGTGGCCACGCTGGGTCGCGTGGGTCGTCGTCGCAGGGGTGTCCGTCATCCTGCTCGCCGACGTCGTCGGAGGGGAATCATTCCGGCTGCCGGTCGCGTTCGCCGTCCAGTTGCCGACCATGGTGGCGGTTGCCGCCGGGCTGACGGTGCTCGTGGTGGCCGCCGGCCGGCAGCGGCGGTTCGGCTTCCCGGCGATGCTGGGGGGCTTGCTGCTGACCGTCGCCGTGCTCGACGCCGACCTGGCGGCGGTGGCGCCGATCCGGCCCGGTGTCGTGTTGGAGATGCACTCGTTCAGCAACCAGGCCGCGTTCCTTGAACCGGGCATCCGCTTGCACACGGAGGGCGGGGTGGCGCTCGGCCACGCTTCCTCGCCCGGCCTGGTGGCGGCACCGTTGCTGGCGCTCCTGCCGGTCCTCGCGATCGCACTGCTCGTGCTTGCGGCACCGACCCGGGGTCGTGGGCTCAGCCGCGATGACAGCGATGACGGGGCGCGAGGCGTGGATCCGGGCGACGGGGATGACCGGCGCGGCGACGGTCCCGTACCGGAGGGCACCGGACCGTAGGTGGGAGCGGAGGGCCTGAAGTGGGCCACCCGACAGAAATGGCGGGTGCTGGTGTGCGATCGGCGTGAACCGCCATGATGGGGCGGTGAAGATCCTGTCCATCCAGTCTTCGGTCGCCTACGGGCACGTCGGCAACTCGGCGGCGGCCTTCCCCCTTCAGCGGCTCGGGCACGAGGTCTGGCCGGTGCTGACCGTCCACTTCTCCAACCACACCGGGTACGGCGCGTGGCGCGGGCCGCTGCTGGAGCCGGCCCAGGTGGCCGAGGTGATCACCGGCATCGCCGAGCGCGGCGTCCTCGGCAGCGCCGACGCCGTGCTGTCGGGCTACCAGGGCGACCCGGCGATGGGCGCCGTGATCCTCGACGCCGTGGACAAGGTGAAAGAGGCCAACCCGGCCGCGGTGTACTGCTGTGACCCGGTGATGGGCGACGTCGGCCGCGGCATGTTCGTCCGGCCGGGCATCCCGGAGTACATGCGGGACGTCGTCGTCCCGCGCGCCGACATCATCACCCCGAACCATTTCGAGCTGGACTTCCTCGCCGGCCGTACGACGAACTCCCTTCCGGAGCTGCTGGAGGCGGTCGACGTGGTGCGCGCGACCGGCCCGCGGCACGTCCTGGTCACCAGCGTCCTGCACGACGACGTGCCGGTGGGGTCACTGGAGGTGGTCGCCGTGTCGGACGAGGGCGCCTGGGCGGTCACCACGCCGCTGCTGCCGATCAACCCCAACGGCGGCGGAGACGTCACCGCGGCGCTGTACCTCGCGCATCTGTGGACGACGGGCTCGCCCGCGACGGCGCTGGAGCGCACCATCGCCTCCGTCTTCGCCGTCCTGGAGGCCACCCTCGCGGCGGGCACCCGGGAGATCCAACTGATCGCCGCCCAGGACGCGATCGCCGAGCCGCCGACCAGGTTCACCGCCCGGCAGCTGCGCTGACCCACGGGCATGCACCGCCGGATGCTCCAGCTCGATCCGGAACCGTCGGCGGTCGGTCGGTGAGAGGTGTGGCCAGCGTCCGGTGGAGGCGACCGCCCGCCTCAGGCGTCCGGTAGGAGCTGGTCGGCGAGGGCACGCGCCGTCGCGGTCAGTTGGTCGATGCCGAGGCCGGTGCGCCCCATGAACACGAGTCCCTGCTGCGCGGCGAGCAGTGCGCGCGCGGTCTCGATCGGGTCGGCGTCGCCCGGCAGGTCGCGTTCGCCCTGGGCTCGTACGACGCACTCGGCGACCAGGGCGGTGGTCGCTTCGTAGGTGCGCCGGGCCTCCGCCAGGACGTCGGCGTCGGTGGTGGCGAGCTCGCAGGTGCTGTTCGCCATGAGGCAACCGCGCCGGGCGGCCGCTCCGCCCGGATCCCTGACCGGCGCCATCACGAACGCCCGCAGGGCGTCGAGGGCGCGGGGAGTGGAGGTCAGCATCTCCCGCAGGTAGCCGCCGCTGGTGTCGGTGTAGCTGCGCAGCGCCCGGAGGAAGAGCTGGTGTTTGTCGCCGAAGGCGCCGTACAGGCTGCCCTTGCCCAGCCCACTGACGCGCATGAGGTCCTCCAGCGAGGTCGCGGCGTAACCGGCGTCCCAGAACTGGTCCCGGACGGCGCGCAACACCTGCTCCTCGTCGAACTGTCGTGGTCTGGCCATGTGACCAGCGTAGCAATTATTGACCGGACGGTCCACCAAACGTATGGTGGACCGGTCAGTCAAGAATTCGGTGCGGTGGAGGAGACACTCATGTCACAGCTTCTTCGGGGCAAGGTCGCCCTCGTCACGGGCGGATCGCGGGGTCTCGGCGCGGCCACGGCCCGTTCCCTGGCCGACGAGGGCGCGGACGTCGCGATCACCTACGTCGGCTCGGCCGACAGGGCCGCCGAGGTCGTCGACGAGTTGACCGGCCGGGGCGTATGCGCCGCGGCCTTCCAGAATGACCAGGCGGACGGCTCACGAGCGCCCACGCTCATCGACGACGTCGTCGCCCGATTCGGCGGCCTGGACATCCTGATCAACAACGCCGCCATCTCGGTGGAGCAGGGTAGGAAGGTCGACGACCCAGAGGCGGACATCGCCGCCCTGGACCGGATGCACGCCACGAACTACACCGGGGTCATCGCGATCATCCGCGCGGCGGCCAAGGTGCTGCGTGACAACGGCCGCATCGTCACCATCGGTTCGGGCATCGGGTCCCGGGTGGGCGTTCCCGGCCTCGCCGACTACGCCGCGACCAAGGCCGGGCTCGTCGGCTACACCAGGGGAGTCTCCCGTGACCTGGCGCCACGCGGCATCACGGTGAACATGGTGCAGGCCGGCCTGATGATGACCGGCATGGAGCCGCCGGACCCGGAGGTCGTCAAGACCCTGGTGTCGAACCTCGCCATCCAGCGGTTCAGTGACCCGGCCGAGACCGCGGCGGCCATCACCTTCCTCGCGAGCCCCGCCGCCTCGTACGTCACCGGCGCCGTGCTCGACTCCAACGGTGGGTACACCGCCTGACCCGTCCTCCGGACCTCCCCGCGTTGCCCGGGTTATAGCGTGGGTTCGCCGCACTCGGTTCGCGCGGCTGCCCCCACATTTTCTGGAGATGTGCACGAGATGACCGCGTCCACCTTCCGCGCCCTGCACCACGGCCGTGCCGCCGGCGACCCGCTCGTCCTGCCGGGGCCGTGGGACGCGGCCAGCGCCCGGGCCCTCGCCGACGCCGGCTTCCCGGCGCTCGCCACACCGAGCGCCGGGATCGCCGCTTCGCTCGGTTACGAGGACGGCTCCACCCCGCCCGACGAGATGTTCGCGGCGGTGGCGAGGATCGCCCGGGCCGTCTCCGTGCCGGTGTCCGCCGACGTCGAGGGCGGTTACGGCCTCGCGCCCCGGGAGTTGGTCGGACGGCTCCTGGAGGCGGGCGCCGTCGGCTGCAATCTGGAGGATTCCGAGGGCCACGCCACGCTCAAGGACCCTCAGCGGCACGCGGACTGGCTGGCCGAGGTGCGGGCGGAGGCGGGTGACGCGCTCTTCATCAACGCGCGCGTCGACACGTTCCTGGTCGGCACCGGCGATCCGGCCGATGCGGTGGCGCGCGCCCGTCTCTACGTGGCTGCCGGCGCCGACTGCGTGTACCCGCTCCTGGCGCCGCCCGAGGTGCTCCCGGTGCTGCGGCAGGGCATCGAGGGCCCCATCAACATGGCGGCCGGAACGGACCGGGAGTCGGTGGCCGAGCTGGCACGGCTGGGCGCCACCCGTATCACCTTCGGTCCGGGGATGCAGCGGTACGCGGCGCGGGCGATCGGCGACCTGGCGGCGCAGCTGCGCGACTGACACCCGGCGTGCCGGTAGAAACCCGGGGTATATACGCGGTGTATACCTCCGGTGTATGGTGCTCGCATGAGCGTTCCACTGACCCTCCTCGGCCTGCTCGATCGCGAGCCCAGCCACGGGTACGACCTCAAGCGCGAGTACGACGCGTACTTCGGGCGTGGTAAGCCGCTGCCGTTCGGCCAGGTCTACTCGACCCTCAGCCGCCTGGCTCGCGACGGCAAGGTGGTGATCAGCGAGGTCGGGCCCGGCGAGGGCCCCGACCGCAAGCGCTACATCATCACCGACCTGGGCGCGACCGAGGTCGAGCAGTGGTTGACCCAGCCCGTCGAGCCGGAACCGCACCTGCAGACCGTCCTCTTCGCCAAGGTCGTCCTCGCCCTGATGCTGGACCGTCCCGCCGACGAGTACCTCGACACCCAGCGCAGCGCGCACCTGCAGCGGATGCGTGAGCTCACCGAGATCAAGCGCGGTGGCAACCTCGTCGACGCGCTGCTCGCCGACCACGGGCTCTACCACCTGGAAGCCGACCTCAGGTGGATCGAGATGACCGGCGCCCGGCTGGACGCCCTCAGGAAGGCGGTACGGCCATGACCATCGCGATCGAAGCGAGAAACGTCGTTTTCTCGTTCGGCCAGACCCCGGCGCTCCGGGGCGCCAGCCTCGCCGTGGAGGCGGGGGAGATCGTCGCGATCATGGGGGCCAGCGGTTCGGGTAAGTCGACCTTGCTGCACTGCCTGGCCGGCATCCTGGTTCCGGATTCCGGCGAGGTCCTCTTCGACGGGGCCCGGGTCGACTCCATGGCCGAGGCCCAGCGCAGCAGCCTGCGCCGGGACCGGTTCGGGTTCGTGTTCCAGTTCGGCCAGCTCGTCCCCGAGTTGACCACCGCGGAGAACGTGGCCCTGCCACTGTTGCTGAGCGGCGTCCGCCGGGCCGAGGCGCTGCGCAAGGCGTACGGCTGGTTCGAGCGGCTCGGCCTGGAAGGGCTGGAGCATCGGCGGTCCGGCGAGCTGTCCGGAGGGCAGGCCCAGCGGGTCGCCCTCGCCCGAGGTCTGGTCGCCGGGCCGGAGGTCCTCTTCGCCGACGAGCCGACCGGCGCGCTCGACTCGCTCACCGGCGAGCAGGTCATGGACCTGCTGGTCACCGCGGCCCGTGAGCAGGGCACCACGGTCATCCTGGTCACCCACGAACCCCGGGTCGCCGCGTACGCCGACCGTGAGGTCATCGTGCGCGACGGCCGCGTGAACGCGCCGGACCGGATCGCGTCATGATCCGCTTCGGGCTCCGCCTCGCCGTGGCGGGCGGGCGGGAGGCGCTCACCCGTCTCGTCATCATCGCCTCCGCGGTCGCGGTCGGCGCCGGGTTGCTGCTGGTCACCCTCGCGGGGCTCAACGCCGTGAACGCGCAGCTCACCCGGTACGCGTCGCTCTATCCCAGCGCGTCGGCGGAAGGCGGCGGCGATCCACTGTGGTGGTCCACGCGGGAGGACTACTTCCGCGGCGACCAGATCGTCCGGATCGACGTCGCCGCCTCGGGGCAGGGCTCGCCGACTCCGGTCGGCATCCCGGAGACCCCGGGGCCGGGGGAGTACTACCTCTCGCCGGAGCTGACCACCCTGCTGGCGGCGACCCCCGCCGCTGAACTCGCCGACCGCTACCCCGGGCGCAAACTCGGCACGATCGGCGAGGCCGCGCTGCCGTCACCGGACGCCCTCGTGGTGATCGTCGGCCACACCGTCGACGACGTCGCCGCGCTGCCGCACGCCCGCCAACTCACGAGCGTCGGCGCCGACACTCCCGCGCTGCCGGAGACGGTCGTCGACCTCATCGTCGGGGTCATCGCCGGCGGGCTGCTGTTTCCGGTGTTGATCTTCATCGGCACCGCCACCCGGCTCAGCGCCGCGCGCCGGGAGCAGCGGTTCGCGGCGATGCGTCTGGTCGGCGCGACGCCCCGGCAGATCTCCGTGATCGCGGCGACCGAGGCCGCCGCCGCGGCCGTCGCCGGCACAGCCCTCGGCTTCGCGCTGTTCTACGCGTTCCGCGGCCAGCTCGCCGCGATCCCGTTCACCGGCATGCGCTTCTTCCCCGACGACATGTTCCTGCGACCGCTGGACATCCTGGTGGTCGCGCTCGGCGTCCCCGCCGGCGCGGCGCTGGCGGCATGGGTCTCGCTACGGCGCGTCCGGATCTCCCCGCTGGGCGTCACACGGCAGGTCACCCCCCGGGCCCCCCGCGCCTACCGGCTGATCCCCCTCGTGCTCGGGGTGGCCGAGCTGGCGTTCTTCATCGGCCGCCGGCCCGAGACGTCGGACGGCCAGACCGCGGTGTTCCTGCCCGGCCTCCTGCTCATCATGGCCGGCCTGGTCCTCGCCGGACCCTGGCTCACCATGGTCGGCGCCCGTGTCCTGGCCAGCCGCGCCCGCCGCCCGGCGGCGCTCATCGCGGCGCGACGCCTCGCCGACAACCCGAAGGCCGGCTTCCGGGCCATCAGCGGCATCATGCTCGCGCTCTTCGTCACGAGTGTGTCCATCGGTGTGATCACCACGATCGTCGCCAACCGCGGCCCGGCCCGGATCGGCTCCACGGACGCGGGCACCGTGTCCACCAGCTTCTCCGACGACCAGCCCTCGGTGCCGGACGCGCTCATGGCCGAGCTGCGCGCGATCCCGGGCGTGCGGAGCGCGACTGCGATCCACCGGAACCCGGACCGGATGGCCGATCCCGGCGTGCTCGCTTGCACCGACATCCCGCAGGCGTACGGCCGCTGCGCCGACGGGGTGGCCGTGGCGGCGGTCGCCGAGAGCCTCGTCCCGTTCGGCGAGTCGGCGTCGGCCACCAGGGTCTGGCCCGCCGCGCCGGTGTCCCCGGCGGATCTTCGGCGGCTGCCGGTGGCCTCGATCGTGGTCGGCACCGACGCGTCGTCGGCCTCGGTGGAACGCTCGCGCACGGTCCTCTCGCTGGCCTACCCGGACTTCTGGGTGGCACCGAACGCTCCCGGTGACTTCGAGTCGTCCTTCACCGACCAGCTGCGTGGATGGCAGCAGTTGGCCAACGTCATCATCGTCGCCAGCCTCGGCCTCGCCGGGTGCAGCCTGGCGGTCAGCGTGGTCGGCGGTCTGAGTGAACGCCGGCGCCCGTTCAGCCTGCTCCGCCTCAGTGGCGCGCCGGTGCGGGTCCTGCGCCGCGTGGTCGCCCTGGAGAGCGCCGTACCGATGCTGGCCGTCGCCGTGGTCGCGGTCGGCATGGGCTTCGTCGCCGCCCAGTTGTTCCTCAAGGCGCAGATGGACTACACGCTCACCGCTCCCGGCGTCGAGTTCTACGCGATCGTGCTCGTCGGCCTGGCCGCCTGCCTCGGCATCATCGCGTCCACCCTGCCGCTGCTGGAGAGGATCACCGGCCCGGAGACCGCACGCAGCGAATGATCGCGTGAGCGGCGGGGGAGGCACACCCCCGCCGCTCGCGTCATCACGACAATGGCCGGCACCCGGCTCATTGGCCGGTGCGGCCGTCGATGCACTCGCGCAGCAGGTCGGCGTGGCCCGCGTGCCGGGCGTACTCCTCGATCATGTGCACGAGGACGTCACGGACGCTGACCGTGCCATCGCCGAGGGGCACCTCCCGCCCGAGGTCGTCCTCGTCGAGCGCGTCGAGCCACTGATCGGCCGCCGCGATCTCCGCCTTCCACGTGGCGAACGCCTCCTCGACGACCGCGGGGTCCGCGACGGCGTCGTTGAAGTCCGCGTCCCTGTCGTCGTCACGGCTGAACAGGCGTGGCTGGTCGCTCCTGCCCTGCAGCACGCGCTGGAACCAGCTGTTCTCCACCTTGGCCAGGTGCCGGACCAGGCCGAGCAGACTCATGGTGCTCGGCGGCACAGAGCGGCGGGCGAGCTGTTCGGCGTCGAGACCGCCGCACTTCATGTCCAGGGTCAGACGGTAGTTCGCGAGGTATTCCCGCAGGGTCGCCTTCTCGCCCTTCGGGTTGCCGGAGGTTCGTGGATCGTCGGAGGGGTCCACCCACATGTCGCTCATGGCTGCCGACCCTCCATGACACACCGCGGCGGACGCAAGCGGGTTACCGGACCGGTCGACGTGCAGGGTGTCAGCCGCGGCGTCCGCGTAGCGGCGCGGGGACCGCGCCGCCGCCGGTCGTACCGGACCGGCGGCGGCGCGGACGGGCCGATCAGGAGTACGGCAGCCGGAGTACCGACTGGTTGCCGATGCCCAGGGTGGTCGGGTTGTTGCCGATAGCCGACCAGACCTCCACCCGGACCGTGCCGTTGCTCAACGCCCCCAACGTGCCGGTGGCCGAGGCCAGGCCGGCGCTCTGGGTGTAGTGCTCGTAGCCCGGGACGGGGTCGGTGGCGAAGTAGCGCAGCGTCTCCACCCGCTCCCAGCTGCCGTTGCCGGTCAGGTCGTAGGAGATCCGCACCTGCACGCCGTTGCCGACCGCCGTGCCGGCGTCCACGAACAGGTCGAACGCGGTCTGTCCGCCGGCGTAGGCGAGGTTGAGGCCGGTCGCCGTGAAGACCTGCGGGTTCGTCGGCGTACCGTCGTGGTTCCCGTTGGCCGCCGCGACCGCGGTCGTGGCCGCGCCGCCGGCGGCGCCCAGCCCGCCACCGGGCAGCAGGTACCGCGTCGGCGAGCCCGACGGGGGCGGCGGGTCGGTCGGCGGCGGGTCCGTCGGCGGCGGGGTCCCCGGGGGTACGCCACCGGCGGCGTTGCCGCCGCTCCAGGTGTACGCGCCGGTGGTGGCCGTCCGTCCGGCCGCGACGGTCAGCGTGGTGCCGTTGGAGAACGTCACCGTGATCGGTGTCGCGGTCGGGTTCGACGCCACGTACGTGCGCGCCCCGTTGCGGGAGAAGACCGCCGACAGCGGGTGGTTGGCGGTCACCGTCGTGTCGACCGTGCCCAGCGCCGCGAGGTTGCGGATCCAGTGGAAGGTGTGCGCCCGGCTCTCGCCCTCCTCCGGGGTGTATCCGGGGTTCGCGCGCAGGTTCGCCAGCGCGGCGTCGCCGTCGCCGAGCGCCTGGAACTGCCAGAGGATGTCCTGCCACACCGTCGGCTGCCCGCCGTTGTTGCGGACCAGTTCGGCGTAGTTGGTCCGTACGTACGCCGGGCTGTTGCCCAGGTAGAGGTGCCCACCGGTGACCGGCAGCAGGTTGATGCCCTGGATCATCTCCGGCTCGCCGCTGAACCAGGTCGCGTACGCGCCGCCGTCACCCCAGACCATGCCGACCGTCGAGTGCCCGAACGCGGCGGGGAAGTTCTGGTCGCTGACGTCGAACCAGTACTCCTGGATGGCCGCGGCCTGGGTGGTGTAGAGGAAGATGCCGGCGTCGCGGACGGCGGTGTTGCCCGTCACCTGCCCCCACTGGATCAGGGCGTTGGCGAAGTTCATCCCCTCCGACGACGACTCCTGGTTGTTGCCGGAGCCGAACGAGCCGTGCCCGGACGCCCAGTCGTGGCCGGCGTAGATGTCGAAGTCGCGCAGGTAGGGGAAGCGGGTGTCGTCGCGGCGGTAGTTGTTGGCGTCCCGGATCAGCAGGTCCACCATGCCGCCGTAGCGGCTGGTGGCGGCCCACGCCGGGTCGAACTTGGCCAGCGTCGCGGCGGCGGCGATGTAGTAGCCGTAGTGGAAGTGGTGGTCGTTGAGTTCCTGGTCGGAGCCGTACGAGGCCGGGTAGCCGATCAGGGTGCCCCAGTTGGCGTCGTAGTAGAAGAGCCGGCTGGTCTTGCCGCTGGACGCGGTGAACCAGTCGGTGAGCGTGCTGCGGATCGCGTTCAGAGCGCTGTCCCGCGTCGCGGTGTCGTTGACCAGGTCGGCCACCTCGGCGAGCCGGGCGGCTCGGCCGAGCCCCTTGCCGGTCCAGTACGTGTCACCGCCGCGCTGGTCCATCGGGTTCGCCCGGGCGGCGGCCAGGTGACCGTTGAGCGTCGCCAGGTCGGCGCCGCTGCCGTCGCCGACGGCCGGCAGTTCCGGCAGGACGCCCTGGAACTTCATGGCGGTACGGAACTGGTTGACGCCGGTCAGCACCTTCATCCGTCCGCGCGCCGACGGGTAGGTCGGCGTGATCGGAGTGGAGCCGGCCAGCGACTTCCACTGGTGCGGGTAGAGGCTGACCACGGTCTGCGTGGCGGATCCCTCCCGGGCCGTCGTGGTGAACGCGTACGTGGTGGTCAGCCCGCTGGTCGCCTGGTCGTAGGCGTACGAGACGCTGGTGCCGGTGACGTGGGCGTGCGCGTACCGGCCGTAGGTCGCGGCCAGGTCGGCGCGCTCCGCCGTGCTCGACGTCGGCGGCAGGAGGGCGACCGAGAAGTAGCCCCGACCGGCCAGGGTGGAGGAGATCCGGCCACCGCTGACGGTCCAGCTGGCGCCGCTCGGCGCATACCCGACGTAGTCGTGGCCGTTGACCCGGAAGCCGACCGTGGCGCCGCTGTTGGACCAGACGTCCGCGGTGCCGGTCGCGCTGATCACCGCGTCCCCACCGGTGGTCTGGAAGTACGCGAAGGGCAGGCCGTGGCCGATCGTGGCCCGCAGGGTCCGCGCTCCATCGCTCCAGTACGGACTGACCGTCCAGTCGGTCCAGCCGTCGACCTTGACCAGGGGCGCGCCGAGCCCGGCCACGCCGACCCGGATGTCCTGGACGTACGGGTAGTGGTACTCGCCGACCCCCGTCGCCGTGCCGCTGATGGCGGGCGTGGAGTTGGCGGAGAAGCCGAGGCCGTCGGTGAAGGTGTCGTACGAGATCGGGTGGGCGTGCAGGGGCTCGCTGAAGGCGCAGTCGGTGCGCTTCCAGAGCAGCGACGACCACCAGTCGTTGGTGGGTACCGCACCGGCTGGCGCGTTGGCGGTGGCGAACTGCCGGGGGTTGCTCGACATCGGGCCGCAGCCGGTGGGTAGCGGGCCGACCGGGGTGGTGGTGTAGCTGCCGGCGCCGACGGGTGCGGCCACCGCGGGGCGGGTGACGGAAATCGCGAGGCCGCCGGCCACCAGGGTCAGAGCGGTGGCGGCGGCCAGGATCCATCGGCGGTGGGGGACGGGAGGTTTCACGGTGCCTCCATCGCGTGTCGGCGTGCCGGCCCTCGCCGGCTCCGACACGTTGTCTGAATTGAGGAGAAGGTGCGATGAGAGAGCGCTCTCTCATCCGGGACGTTAATCGAGAGCCGTGACTCCCGTCAATGTGTCCCACGGGTTGCGTGCTGATGTCGCGATTTGAACGCCCGGCGACGAAGCCGGTCGTGCGCCGGGGGACCCGGAAACGTGCGCGGGAGTCCGCGACGCTACGACGACGGCTCCGCTGGTCGGCGCGGTGTACCAGCCGCCGTCATCCGGCCACGGCGGACAGGTCGATGGCCGTGGCGGCGACGATGGCCTTGTCACGGTCGTTCTGCACGTAGCCGAGCACCGTGGCCTGCCGAGGATCAAGATCCGGCGCCGTCTCCAGCTCCACCCGCCCACTCTCGGCGTCCAGACCCGACGACGTGAAGGCGCGCACCACATTGTCTTGCCGCAGCGTCCGCCCGGCGTTCTCACCCCGGGCGACCTCGCTCTCCAGGCCCCGCTCGACGATCGCCACGTTCAGCACCGTGCGCTCTCCCGGCCGCTCGGTCTCGTAGCCCAGCACCACCCGCTGCCCACCGCCCGCGCCGGCGGCGTAGTCCTGCATCGACAGTGTGAGCGGTGTGCTGGGCGCCGACGTCAGGGCGGACGCGATCGCGCTCGCCGCCCGGCGACGGTCGGAACCGACGAACTCGACGGTGCCGTTGACGACCATCTGCGGGGTGTAGAGGTGCCCGGAACCGAACGCCCGCGCGTACGCCTGCTGCCGCGCGGTGAACGCCGCGTCGGCGAACCGGTCGGGCCAGCCCAGATCGTCCCAGTAGTCGACGTGGAATCCGAGGGCGAAGACCGGCTGTTCCCGCGTCCGTGCGTCGCGCTCGATCTCGGTCAGCACCTCCTCCGCGGGAGGACAGCTCGAACAGCCCTGGGAGGTGAACAACCCCACGACGGCGAAGCCGCCGTTCGGCGGCGCGACGTCCGCCGCCCGCGGCGGCGATTCCGGCAGGCGGACACGATCCGACCCGGGGTCCGTCATGGCGCCTCCTCCGTCCGTGCTGCTGGCGGCTCTCCGATTCCCGATACGGTCACGACCATGCCTGCCCGGTGGCCGGCAACTCGGCACGGAAGCCGCTCGGGTCGTCCGTCAGTCGCCCCCGGAACGAGCGGGGGCGTCCCGCGTCGCGGGAGCGCCGTCGCCGTCCCGCCCCCGGGGGACGGCCGGACGTACCGCCGAGGGGACGGTGTGCGGCCTGCCGGGTCGCATGAGGACGGCCACGAGAACGCTGGCGAGGATTCCGACGGCTCCGGCCACGGCGAAGGTGGCCCGCACACCGGCCACCCCGGCGGCATGCGCCGCGCTGTCCAGTAGCTGCCGCGCGGCATCCGGGGCGGCGTGCAGCAGGCCGGGCGTCTGCCCGCCGGCGATGGCGTGCGCGACGTGCGCCGGGTCCGGAATGCCGCGGGCGGCCAGGGTGCTCTGCGCCTGGGCGGTGAAGACGCTGCCCAGCGCGGCGATGCCGAACGCGAAGCCCAGCTGGCGGGTGGTGTTGACGGCTCCGGCGGCCATGCCACCGCGCTCGGCGGGCACCAGGGACATGGAGACCGAGCCGAGGATCGGCGTCGCCAGGCCGACGCCGACGCCGATCAGGGCGAGCCCCGGCAGCAGCGCCGGCCAACTGGCCGAACCGTGCACGAGCGCTGCGGCGAGCAGGCTTCCGAGGCCGACGAACAGCAGACCGGCGCCGATCACCAGGTCCGGTCGACGGGCGTGCAGCACCCGCCCCAACGCCGCCGAGACAGCGAACGCGGTGACGGACATCGGCAGGCCGATGAGCCCCGCCGCGAGCGGACTCATGCCCAGCACCGACTGCAGCCAGATGGAGGTGTAGGTGAGCGTGGTGAAGGCCGCGAACGTCAGCAGCAGACCGGCGAGCAGCACCGCGACGAACGAGCGGTCACGCAGGAGAGCCAGGTCGAACATGGCGTGCCGGGTGCGAGCCTCGATCGCCACGAACCCGGCCAGCAGGAGCGCGGCCGCCACCAGCAGCCACCAGACGCCCGCACCGGACCAGCCCGCCTCGTTGGCGCGGATGAGTGCGTAGGTCGCACAGGCCGCGGCGGCGGTGAAGCTCGCCATGCCGGCGACGTCGATCCTGCCGCGGACCGCCGCGTGGGCGACGGGGAGCGTCCTGCCACACAGCAGGATGGCGACGACGCTGACCGGCAGATTGACCAGGAAGATCCAGCGCCACGACGCGCCCTCGGTGAGCAGCCCGCCGAGGAGCGGGCCCACCGCGGCCGAGGCGCCCGACACCGCACCCCAGATGCCGTACGCGCTTCCCCGGTCCCGGCCGGTGTAGGCGCTGTTGAGCAGGGCGAACGTGGTGGCGAACATGGCCGCCGCGCCGACGCCCTGTACGGCCCGCGCGGCGATCAGCGCGCCCGAGTTCGGCGCGACACCACAGGCCAGCGACGACACCGCGAAGAGCAGGAGCCCGACGACGTACGCCCGGCGGTGCCCCACCCGGTCGGCGATCGAGCCGGCGCCGAGCACCAGTGCGCCCAGCGCCAGGGCGTAGGCGTCGATGACCCACTGCAACGCCCGGAAGGACGCGTCCAGGTCGCCGACCATGTCGGGCAGGGCGACGATCACGATCGTGACGTCGACCAGGAGCATGAACGTACCCAGGCAGATCGTCAGCAGCGGCAGCCACTTGCGCATCCTGATACCTGTTCCTTCCGGGGCGGGGTGCCGCAGCGCGAACGTGGGCTGGTCGAGCCGACGCAACCAGCTCCCGCCCGGGTCCTGTCGCACAACCAGTGCGCGAACGGTCCCTGTCCAGCGAGGGATTCGAGCCCCTTCGAATCACTTGGTCGACCATTCGGCCGCCTGTTGACTGTGCCGGTCCCGGACCGCCCTGCGGCCGGACCCGAGGGAACGGAGGCACCCTTGACCATCCCGCGATCGCGAATCCTGGCGATACTCGCCGCGCTCGTCCTCAGCATGAGCGGGAGCGCGTTCCTCGCCGGCGCGCCAGCGCAGGCCGCGACCGGCACCTGTTTCGGGTTCCAAGGTCGGTGGTTCCGACCTCTACGGGGACGTGGCCATCAACGGTTCGACGAGGTACGGGTACGTCGAGGTCTACTACCGCGGCGGGTACAACTGCGCGCGAACCGTGTCGAGCTACGCCGGCCCCGTCACCGCCTACGCCAGCGGAGCGTCGCTGTCGCGGCCGGTGCTGCGGCCATCGGGCGGTGTGACTGACGATTCCGGGCACGTCATGCCGGGCAGGAGGATCCCTACCCGGCATGACTGCCGTCCGGAGTGTCCGGGTGTCAGGTGGCGGTGCAGGAGCGGATCTGTGGTCGGGCGCTGCTGTTGCCGTTGAACATCGTGGTGAAGCCGAAGGTGTTGCCGCTGCCGTTGGACCGCATGGTCAGGACGCTGCCGGTGCTGTCCCAGGTGGCGGTGCCGTTCCAGGTGGTGGTGGCCCTCTGCGGCGGGGTGATGGCCACGACCACGGTCCAGTTGGTGGCGCCGCTGACCGTCACCGAGGTGTTGTACCGGTCGCCCCAGACGTTGGTGGTCGTCGCTGTCGCGGTGCAGCTGCCGCCGGGAGGTGGCGGGGTGCCACCGCCGGGCGGTGGGTTCGTGCCGTCCGGCGCGACCGCCCGGCCGGTGGCGGGGGAGATCATGCCGGGGCAGAGGTTGCGGCTGGTCAGGTTGGCCATGATCTGCCCGATGGCGTCGCGGGTGTTCTGGATCCCGTCGTGCATGAGGATGACCTGGCCGGCCTGGAGGCGGCTGGCGTTGGACACGATCTGACTGACGCTGGCGCCGTTCCAGTCCTGAGAGTCCACGTCCCAGATCACCTGTCGCATCCCGAGCGACGAGGCGACGGACTGGAGGGTGGAGTTGGTCTCCCCGTACGGCGGTCGGAACAGCTGCGGTCGGCTACCGGTGGCCGATTGGATCGCCGAGCTCGTCTGGGACAGGTCGGACTGCATCTGCGCCTGGCTCATCGAGGTCATGTGGGCGTGGTTCCAGCTGTGGTTGCCGACCCACATGCCGGCGGCCACCTGCGCCTGCGCGGCGGACCGGTTGTTCTGGACGTTCTGCCCGACGTTGAACATCGTGGCCCGTACGCCGTTGTTGCGCAGCACGCTCAGCAGCGAGCTGGTGCTGCCGGTCGGCCCGTCGTCGAAGGTGAGGCCGACGTAGCCGTTGCAGACGGCGGCTCTTGACGCAGTCGCGGTGGCCGCGATGACGACGCCGCACATCGCGACGACGATGGCGAGGACGGACAGCGCCGCGGGTGGTCGCCTCGACCGCACGGCGGCGCCAGTGGAGACAGTGGTCATCTGGTGCCCCTTCTACCGGGCCCGGACACGCCCGGCGTGCGGGCAGCACGGTCCGGACACGGGGGTGTGAGTGGAGAGGTCGACCGCAACACCACGACGTGGATCGCATCGACCATTGTGGATCGGAGTATTGCAGCGGCGTTTCAGGGGCGTCAACAATTTCCGGAAGTCGTCCGGAAGCACCTGGGCGGCCGTCGGCACGGTGGGTCGCCCCGGTTGCGGCCCTCAGCCGCAGGTTGCGCTGGTCGATGTGTCGCCCCGCGTAGAGGGTGACCCCCGGTTGAATCATGCGGTCGGCCGCGGCGCACCGTGGCGAGGGCACCAGGACTAACTGGAACTATCGGTATCGATGTCGCCGGAGAGTCGCGTCCAGGGGGAAATGCCCGGTCAGCGGGTCCGCGCGTAGGCGAGCATGTCGAGCGACACCTGCCACAGTCGCTCGGCCGCCGCGGGGTCGACCGCGTGGTCGGCGACGCCCTGGAGCGGTGTCTCCGGGTCGTGGCGCGGCGCCTGGTGGCAGTCCTCGAAGTACCGGCCGCCGACGCCCTCCAGCGGCGGCCAGGTCGCGAGCAGCACGGAGGTGGCCGCGCCCTGCTGCGGGGTCTTGAAGTCGTACGCCGGAAGCTGCGCGAAGTCCGCCTCGGTGAGGTGGCGCCCCAGGTTCGTGGTGACCGCGCCCGGGTTGGCCGCGTTGACGGTGATGCCGTCGCCGGCCCAGCGCCTGTTCGCCTCCACCGCGAACAGCGCGGTGGCCGTCTTCGACTCGCCGTAGGCGAGAAGACGGTCGTAGGGGCGCTCACGGAAGTTGGCGTCCTCGAAGACCATCGGCGCCTGCACGTGTGCGATGGAGCTGAGCGACACCACGCGGGCCCGGCCGGCCGCCGCGAGCGCCGAATGCAGCCCGGTGGTGAGCGCGAAGTGGCCGAGGTGGTTGGTCGCGAACTGCAGCTCCCAGCCCTCCGCCGTCCGCGTCTCGGGGGTCGCCGACACCCCGGCGTTGTTGACCAGGATGTGCAGGGGCCCTTCCCAGGCGGCGACGAACGCGGCGACCGACCCCTGGTCGGAAAGGTCCAGAGGGGCGACCCGGATGAGCTGCCTCCCGGTGGTCGCGCGGATGTCCTCCGCCGCCTGCTCGCCGGCGGCCACGTTGCGTACCGCCAGGGTCACCTCAGCGCCCGCTGTCGCGAGCGCCCGGGCCGTCTCGACGCCGATGCCCGACGAGGCGCCGGTGACGATGGCGCGCTGGCCGGTGAGGTCGAGACCGGCGACGACGTCGCCGGCGGTGGATCGGGCGTCGAAGGGCGTGGTGACCCGCTGTGCATTCATGATCGGCTTCCTCGGATTCGTTGTCGCTTAGTCTCCGGCGGTGACGTCTGGGTCGGTACTGAGGTTTTGTCCGACTTCGGCGATCGCCGTGGTCCGAAACCCATCGTGCGCGGCAGCCTTCGAAGCGCCCAACACACGCTTCCTGGCATGGCTACAGTCTGTTCCTGTGACCACCCCGGAGCTGCGGCAACTGCGGTATTTCCTGGTCCTCGCGGAGGAGTTGAGCTTCACGCGGGCCGCCGCCCGCCTGATGATCGCCCAGCAGTCGCTGTCCCAGCAGATCACCGCTCTGGAACGCTCCCTCGGGGTGCAGTTGTTCGACCGCGACAGCCGCGGCACCACCCTGACCGACATCGGCGCCCTGTTCGTCCCGGAGGCTCGCGCCGTGACGGACCGTGCCGAGGAGGCCACCGCCATGGTGGGGCGGGCCCGGAGGGGCGAGGTCGGCACGCTCAACCTGGCCTTCCTCGCCACCGTCGCCAACCACCTCCTGCCCCCGGTGGTCCGGGCCGTGCGCGACCAGCTACCCGACCTTCGCCTGACGACGGAGTCCACCGGCATCGCGCCCCTGGTCGAGGGCGTCCTCGGCCGGCGCTACGACGTCGCGTTCACGAGGACCCCGCTCGTCCCCGGCCTGCGTTCCAGGACTCTGGCGACCGAACCGGTGTGCGCCGTCCTGCCCGAGGGCCACCCACTCGCCGAGCGCGCCGAACTGAAGCTCGCCGACCTGGCGGACGAACCGTGGGTGATGACCCCGCGCAGCTCCTGGGAACCCTGGCACCGCGCCTACGACGACCAGTTTCGCGAGGCGGGCTTCGTCCCGACCGTCGTCCAGGAGGAAGCCAGCGTGCAGAGCCTCCTCGGCCTGGTCGCCGCCGGAGTCGGAGTCACCCGGCTCGCCCGCTCGGCACGCAGCCTCCGCCGTACCGGCGTGGTGTTCGTGCCGCTGACCGGCGCGTTCGCGCGTACCGAGATGGTGTGGCTGCCGGGCAACACCGCACCCGCCCTGCACCGGCTCCTGGACGTGGTCACCGAACTCGCGGGTACGACCGACCTGACCGAGGCCGGCTGAGCTCGGCGGGAATCCAGCCGAAGTAGAGCATCCTGCTGTTCACGACGAGCTGCGGAGCGACGAGTTCGGTCACGAGGGGTCCTTCCGCGGGGCATCGAGTTGTAGTCGCGACGCTACGGAGAGCCCGATCCGGCGACAACGACGGATTGCTGACACGCGGGCGGCCGCTCCTCAGCGCAGGGCGTCGTCGCGGAGCACGGCGTGCGCGCCGACGGTCTGGTTGACGATCTGCGTCACCCGTACGTCGACCGCGACGCTGGCCAGCGCCACCGCGTCCGGACGGCTGACGTCGTACAGCCGCTGCATCAGGGTCAGCATCGAATCCAGGGCCATGAACGTGGCCTCGTCGAGGGTCGCTCCGACACCGAGCGTCAGCCAGGCGTCCGCGGTTCGGGCCACCGGGCCGGTGACCGGGAAGTCGTCGCGGACGTCGACGGTCAGCGTCACCTCGTCCATCGGGCACTCGATCGCCGTACCGCCGACCTCACCGTCGCCCTGCGCGGCGTGCCCGTCCCCGATGGAGAACAGCGCCCCGTCGACCGGGATCGGCAGCAGCAGGGTGCTCCCGGCGGTGAGGTCCTTGCAGTCCAGGTTGCCGCCGCACGGTCGGGGCGGAACCGTCGAGTGCCGCCCCGGCTCGGCCGGCGGCATGCCGAGCACGCCCATGAACGGACGCAGCGCGACCGTGTGGCCGTGCTGGTTGCGGCCGGTCATCGCCACCGGGTCCAGTGCCCAGTCGTGCACCACCCCTTCGTGCGCGACGCCGTACCGCTCGTTGAAGCCGCTCGGCCAGCCACCCGCCACGGTGGTGCCCCAGGTCGCCGGGACGATCGCGTCGATCCGCACCTCGAGGGTCTGACCGGCGCGGGCGCCGCGGACCGCGACCGGTCCGAGTAGCGCGTGCCCGTGGTCGGGCTGGTACTGCGGGACGCGCGGCCGCTCCCGGTTCGGCCCGCCGGGGTACGGGCCGGCCGACCACCAGCAGTCGAGGGTGCGGTACGTGACGGTGTCGCCCGGCTCGATGGTCAGCACCGGCGGGAAGTCGGGGGAGAAGTGACCGTGCAGGGTCTCGTCGCCCGGTGTGAGGGTGTGTCGCATCCAGGCAGGCTAGTTGCTGAGGCTTCCGGCCGGAGAAGTCTTCTGTCACCATCCATCGACGAATAGAAACTTTTCGTCATCCACGCTTCCGATCACCGCCCTGGAGGATCAGTGCTCACTCGGAGACACCTGCTGGTCACCGTCGCTGCCGCGACGGCGTCGCTGGCCGGCGCGGGGCAGGCCGCCCAGGCCGCGCCCGCCGCCCTTCCCGAGGTCAACATGGAGGCGCTCATCAAGGCCGCGCAGATCGACCCGCGCCGCGCCGACACGGCGATCACCGCGGGCAGCAAGGACAGCGTGCTCGCGGTGGAGCGAGCGTTGCAGGCTCGGGGTCTGCTGGCCGCCACCTACGTCGACGGCCACTTCGGCACCAGCACCGTCGCGGCGTACGCCGCGTACCAGCGGTCCCTGGGGTATTCGGGGCTCGACGCGACCGGCCTGCCCGGGCTGACCTCGCTGCGCCTGCTGGGTGAGCAGCGGTACACGGTGACGCTGCCGCTCTCGCCGGGCAGCACGGTGGCCTTCCGCGGGGTCACCGTGAACACACGTACCAGGGCGATGCTGCTGGAGGCGGAGCGGTTGCTGGGCGGGCAGGTGACCCTCACGCAGGGCTCGTACAGCTCCGGCAACTCGAGTTCCGCCGGCACCCACGACGGCGGGGGAGCCCTGGACATCTCGGTGAGCGGCATGTCCACCACCTACCGCACCACGGTCGTCAGACAGCTGCGCCGGGTGGGCTTCGCCGCGTGGCTGCGTACGCCGTCGCAGGGTGACTGGCCGTACCACATCCACGCGATCGCGCTGGCGGACACCGACCAGTCGGCCGCTGCGCAGCACCAGGCCGGGGACTACTACCTGGGTCTCAACGGGCTGGCCAACCGGGGCGCCGACGACGGGCCGGTCGTCACCCCCAAGCTGACCTGGGAGGAGTACCAGCGCACGACCTGAGCGGCGACGGACGGTGGTGGACCGGGTTGCGGCCCGGTCCACCACCGAGGGAACCGGGCGACGCGCCCAGCGACCGCACGGCCGCTCACCGCAGCCGGCGGATGTCGCCGTACGCCCGGTAGAACCCACCCCGGCCCGACTCCCGGACCTCGGTCACCAGGTAGCGGGCACCGGGCTCGCGGATGCCCTTGGGGAACTGCACCGACCAGTCACGGCGGTAGCCGTCGGAGATCACCTGGACGCGCATCCGCCCCCGGTCGTTCAGGCACTGCACCACCACACCCGCGCCGGCGTCGGTGGTCACCTCGACCACCGTCGGCTCCACGGTCCGCGGTGCCTGGCGGGGCGCCTTGACGTCGAGCACGTCCGGCACGTCGCCGACCTGGGCCGCCCGGATCGCCGGCTCGCTGGCGTCGATGCAGGCCAGGTGGCCGCCGGTGGTGACGACGTAGAGCCGATCGCCGTGGTACTGCATGGAGTACGCCGAGCCGCAGCCGGTGCCGAGCTTCCACAGCCGGGTGCCCGCCGCGTCGAAGCAGTAGATCGAGGACTGGCTGTCGCCGGCGAAGACGTACCGGCCGCCCTCGGCGGTGGCGCAGGAGAAGACCGGGGCGTCGCACCGGTAGCTGCGTTCGACCCGACCGTCCTTGGCCAGCCGCACCACCTCGCGGGTGCCCGTCCCGGCGAACACGCTGCCGCGCTCCTGCCACCCGAAGAGCACCGAACCGGTCCTGGTGTGCCAGAGCTCCCGGCCGGTACGCCAGTCGTAGCCGGTCACCCCCTGGGAGTGGCCGTGGTAGAGGGCGTCGGTGTCGCAGCGCACCATCCAGGCGGAACGGCCCCGCCCGGGCCGGCGCCAGAGGAACTCGTCCTCGTGGTCGATGGCGGCGATCCCGCCGTCGGCGTCCGAGACGCCCAGGACGCCGTCGTGGATGTCCAGCCAGTAGATGTCGATCTCGGGGGCGATCGCGTACGCGACCCGGGGCACCTTGCCGGAGAGGTCGTAGACGTTGCCGTCGTCGCAGCCCGCGTAGATCCAGGCGTCGTCGGCGACGATGCACTTCACCCCGTCGGGGAGCCGGACCTGGCTGCGCACCCGGGCGTCGTGGCCGAGGGTGGTGATCACGCCGTGCTCGTTGCCCACCATGCAGTGCTGCTCGTCGACGAAGATACCGAACGCGGGGGCACCGGAGTCGTAGCGCCAGAGCACCGGGGCGGTGCGGGCCGTGGAGCGGGTGCTGATGATCTGCCGCCGGGAGACGCTGCGCTTCTGGCGGACGCCCGGGACGGCCGGAGCGTACCCCTTGCGGACCTTCTCCCCGATCTTCTTCGCCGCGGCCGCCCGCGCGCGGGCGTTGTCCGGAAAGACGCTTGCCTTGACCTGCCCCTGGTCGCCGATCCGGCCGTAACGCACGGTCAGCGTGGCGTCGTCGACGACGACCTCGTAGAACTTGTGCGCTCCGTCCACTTCGGACAGTTCGAGGTAGGTCGTCTCCTGGGACATGGGGGCCTCCGAGGGGGTCAGCGACCGGCCCGAGGTGGCCGGCGCGGCGACAGTGACGACACGTTAACCACGCCCTCCGACAAGATCAGCTGTCGCCGCGCGCCCTGGCGCAACGCCGAAACGCGGCCGACCGATCCGGCCGGCCGCGCTCGGAGTCACCGATCAGTCGACGACCGGCCGTGCTGTCCTGGCCGCCTCGGCGAGTGCCGCCGCCGCCCCGGCGTACGGGTTGTAGCTGTAGGTGCGCGCCAGACCGGCCGGGACCGTGAAGTACTCGGCCGACAACTTCGCCGGGTCGCTGGCCAGCTCCCCACGGGCGGGAATGTCGTTGCCGTCGTCCCAGCCCCAGGGCGCGTTGGCGGAGTTGGTCGAGCAGCTGAAGGTGCCGGTGCCGCAGTCGCCGGAGGTGTCGCCGGCGAAGGTGCCGAGGCCGGCGAAGAGGCTCCCGTTGGCGCGCTGCGCCCACAGGCCGCCGGCGTCGAAGATGTCGATCAGTCGATACCGCACGTCGCGGTCGTTGCCGTTGCTCGGCGTCTCGGCGACGGTGGACGGGTAGTAGACCAGGCCGTCGCCGTTGATGGCGTACTGCGGGTAGGCCTTCAGGCCGTGGCCCTGCGCCTCCTGCGCCGTCACCGGGTGCTGGAACGTGTCGTGCGGGGACGCCTGGAGCTGCAGCGTGCCGTCGACGCTCTCACGCCCACCGGTCCAGGTGCTGCCAGCGGGCGTGTACGAGTAGAAGTCGCTGTGCGCGACGGTGACGGCTCCGCGCAGGACGCCGTAGGTGGAGCCGTCGCGCTCGATCGCGAACAGGACGCCCTCACCGTCGTTCTCGTGCTCCGTCTCGAAGAACGGGTGGTCCGTCCAGTCCCGAGGGTGGAAGAACAGGTAGGTGATGTACCAGTGGGTGCTGGTCTCCACCACCGAGTAGTACGCGTGCGCGGCGAGCGACGTCCCGGCCTGACCGGTCCGGTCCCAGTTGTTGCGCCCGTTCAGGTCACCGTCGAAGTCGACCTTGGTGATGTAGTCGGACTGGCCGCCCAGGGCGTGCGTGCCGGTGGCGTCGACGTCCTGGTAGTGGATGGGCGCCCAGCGAAGGGCGAGCTCGGCCCGGCTGACGGCGGCGCCGGCGGGCACTGGCGCCGCGAGTTGCGCCGCGACAAGCGCCGCCGCGGCGCCGGCCGCCGTCAGCGCCCTCGCCATCCAGGTTCGCCGGGTCCTGCTGCTTCTGTCGAGCATGCTGTGCTCCTGCGTCCGGTACGGATAGATCGCTATGGATCATCGTGGTACCGGACGCCCGGCGCGTGTCCGTGCGGCGAAGAAAAAATAGATGATATTCGAAAAGATTCAGGGCTTGCGGGCCACGGCGCCGTACGCGTCGATCCCCTTGGCGTCGGGCTCGTCCGGGCGCCACAGCGGGATCGGCACCAGACCGGGCTCCACCAACGTCAGGCCCGAGAAGCAGCTGTCGAGCTCCTCCGGGCTGCGCAGGATATACGGGACACCGCCGTTCTCCGCCAGCCGCTCGGCGCCGGACACCACCGCCGGGCTGGTGTTGGTGCCGTCCCACAGCACCAGGTGGCTGCCGGACGCGGTCGCGGCCATGGTCCGCCCGACGATCGAGCGCACCACGTCCAGGTCGGGCTCGTAACCCATCACGCCCATGAACATCACGGCGATGGGCTGGTCGAAGTCCAGCGTCTGCGCCGCCTCGGCGAGGATCTTCTCCGGGTCGTGGTAGTCGGCGGGCACGTAGGTGGTGACGCCCTCCGAGGTCGTGCTGGCCAGCAGTGCCCGCGCGTGCACGAGGACCATCGGGTCGTTGTCCACGTAGACGATCCGCGACTCGGGTGCGACCGCCTGGGCGACCGCGTGGGTGTTCTGCATGGTGGGCAGGCCGGTGCCGACGTCCAGGAACTGCCGGACGCCCGCCTCGGCGGCCAGATAGCGTACGGCCCGCACCAGGAACCGGCGGGACTCCTGCGCCATGACGACGATCTCCGGGTAGACCTGGGCCACGGCGTCGCCGGCGGCCCGGTCGGACTGGAAGTTGTCCTTGCCGCCCATCCAGTAGTTCCAGATCCGCGCCGCGTGCGGCACGTCGGGCTCAAGCTTCGCTGCGAGTTCGGCGTCCGGGCCGGCCATGCCAGGCTCCTATCGGAAGGTCGTCAGACTGTGGGCCACCGCTGCGGTACGACCGGCATCGTACCCGGGCGTCCACTGTCGACGTCCGCCCGACTGGCGCTGGGCACGCTCTCCCGGTGACGGCGTCACGGTGCGTCGACGACCTCGCGGCCGAGCGGCCAGAACGCGGCCGGGACGAGCTTGAAGTTCGCGATGCCGAACGGGATCCCGATGATCGTGACGCAGAGGACGATGCCGGCGACGATGTGGGACAGGGCAAGCCACCAGCCCGCCAGCACCACCCACAGCACGTTCGCCAGCCCGGAGGCGACGCCCGCGCCGGGCTTGGGCACCAGCGTGCGGCCGAACGGCCACAGTGAGTAGACGGCGAGACGCAGCGACGCGACGCCGAACGGGATGGTGATGACCAGGACGAAGCAGATCAGCGCGGCGATGCCGTAGCCGACCGCCAGCACGATGCCACCGCCGAAGATGAGCCACAGCACGTTCAACACGAAGCGGATCACTCTTCCAGCATGAGCGACGCTCGCCACCGGCCCGGTTCCGCTCAGCGCCGCGGCCGGCCGGGGCGTCCTGTCGGACCCCCCGGCTAGCGTGCGAACGACCCGTACCGAAGGAGTAGCGACATGCGCGACACCGCCACAGCCCCCCCGGATTTCGAGCCGGCGTCCCGCTCGTTGACGTCGCTGGTGCTCGGGGTCACCGATCAGCAGCTCACCGCTCCCACCCCGTGCGCCGGATGGGTCGTGGGTGACCTGCTCGACCATCTCGTCGGGCTCACCATCGCTTTCCGGATGGCCGCGGAGAAGGCTCCCGACGGCGCGCCGGGTGGCCCCGGCATCTCCACGATGGCCAACCTGGATCCGGAGTGGCGCACGGTTCTTCCGGAGCAGCTCGACCAGCTCGCTGCCGCCTGGCGCGTACCGAGTGCCTGGACGGGTGAGGCGGCCGCCGGCGGGGTCGTGCTGCCGGCTGAGGTCATGGGCCTCTTCGCCCTGAACGAGGTGCTCGTGCATGGTTGGGATCTCGCCCGAGCGACCGGTCAGGCGTACGACATCGACCCGCAGGCCGTCGAGTGGGTCCACGGTCTGGTGTCGCAGCAGGCGAGCAGCGAGGGCAGCCCGGGCCTGTTCGGGCCGTTGGTCCCGGTGCCGGCCGAGGCCGCGCTGCTCGACCGGGTCGTCGGTCTCACCGGCCGCGACCCGGCCTGGACCGCACCCGTGGCGTCCTGGCCGGAGCCCGCCTAGCACTGGGCGAGTTCCGGAATGCCGTAGTGCTCGTCGAGGACCTGCATGGCGGCGCCCGCGGCGATGGGTGCGGCGGTCAGCCAGTCGGCCATGAACATCGCGAACAGCCTGGGCGCGGCGCTGGGCGGCGTCGCCATCGCCGCCGGGCTCGGTTATCTCGCACCCGCCCGGGTGGGCCTGGTCCTGGCCGTCCTCGGGCTGGTGCTGGCCGGTGTCAGCCTCGCGGCCGACCGACGCTCGTGCGATCCCGAGCCCGAGCCCGAGCCGGTCGCCGTCGCGCGCTGACCCGTCCGGCTCAACCGTGGACCGAGGCTTGTCAGTGCTCCCGGTAGGTGGCCAGGTCGAAGTCGGCGTAGCCGCCGTCGCGGCCGAGGTCCTGCACCCACAGCCCGAGGAACGCTCCGGTGAAACCCCACGCAGCCGGCTCCCCGTCGATGATCAGCGCGGCGTGCTCGTCGGACAGGATGGTCGCGTCCAGGTCCACCGGAAGCTGGCACCAGCCCGCGCCAAGGTCGTAGTCGAAGCGCACGACCGGCCCGTCGAACGTCGCCCGCAGTCCGACCCGCGCGACACCGCTGGCGTCGACGGTCAGTTCGGGGTACGGGGTGCGCCGCCCGTTGTCGGAGCTGAGCAACTCCAGGACGGTCCGCCCGTCGTCGGCGCGGCTCAGGTAGAGGTGGTGCCAGTTGAGGGTGTTGTAGTAGGCGGTGATCCCGGCGAGCTGGCGGTGGTCGACCGGGGCGAACTCGACCTCGGTCTCCAGTGAGCAGCGCGTCGCCCCGACGCGCCGCGCGACCAGACTGGGGCTCTGTCGGCCCACCGGCGACTGCCCGCCGTGGATGCGCAGGTACGACGGACGGGAGCGCAGGTCGAGCCAGTCCGCGCTGGCCGGCCGGCGCAACGTCGACCAGCAGAGGCCCAGCTCCGGGGCGTCGAAATGGTCGGTGGCGGGCTCCGCGGGCCACGGATGTGGGGGCAGGTCGGGTGCGGCGACCTCCTCCGCCGGCACCCCGCCCGGGATCCGGGGCCAACCACCCGACGGCCAGTCGACTCGCTGGATCGCGGTCTCCCGGCCGAGCACACAGCTGCCCAGCGGCGAGTAGGGGCGGCCGACCAGGTGTGCCAGGTACCAGCCGCCGTCCGGAGTGCGAATCAGGCTGCCGTGGCCGGCCTTCTGCAGGCGCAGGTCGGGTCGGCCGACGGAGGTGAGGAGTGGGCCGTCCGGGTCCACCTCGTAGGGCCCGAACAGCTCCCGTGACCGCGCCACGGTGACCTGATGCTCCCAGCTGGTGCCACCCTCGGCGGTGATCAGCCAGTACCAGCCGTCGTGGCGGTAGAGGTGCGGGCCCTCGGTCATCCCGACCGGGGTTCCGGCGAACAGGAGGCGGGGTCGGCCGGCGAGGGAGCGCGCGGCCCGGTCGTACTGCTGGATCTCGATGCCGCCGAAGCGGTCCCGGCCGGGTCGCCAGTCCGCGCTCATGCTCAACAGCCAGGTGGTGCCGTCGTCGTCGTGGAACAGCGCGGCGTCGAAGCCGCGCCCGTGCAGCTGCACCGGGTCTGACCAGGGGCCGGCGATGTCAGGCGCGGTGACCAGGTAGTTCTGCGGATCCCAGTAGCCGCTGGCGAAGCTGGCCACGTCGCTGTAGACGAGGTGGAACTCGCCGTCGTGGTAGGTCAGGTCGGGTGCCCACACCCCGTTGGAATCGCCGCAGCCGCGCAGGTCGAGCAGGCGACGGTCGGTGATGATCCCGCCCAGGGCCCGCCAGTGCACGAGGTCGCGCGAGTGGTGTACGCGCACCCCCGGATACCACTCGAACGTCGAGGTGGCCAGGTAGTAGTCGTCGCCGACGCGCAGGATCGACGGGTCCGGGTGGAACCCGGCGAGGACGGGGTTGCGGATCGACCGGGCAGCGGTCGCCACGTCAGCGGTGTCGGTCGACACGAGGGCTCCTCTGGGCGGCTTTCGGAAAACTTCCGGAGTCTGCTCCCGGTGACGGTGGAAGCCCTGACTACGCTAGCCGCTCTTTTCGCAATTAGACAGAGACCTTGACCAGTGTGGAAACAACTCGTAGCGTCCCGGCCATCGATTGGTAATACCGGTGAAGCAGCGAAACTTCCGGAGATCCACATTCGAACCGCCGGCTCGACCGGTGTCCGCGCACCGTGAGTCCCTGAAGGGATGGATCATGACAGCGCACCTCTCCCGCAGAACCCTGTTCGGCCTCGTCGGCGCCGGCGCCGGCGCGTACCTGCTCAGCGCCTGCAGCGGCGACGAGTCCGGCGACCCGGACGCCCCGCAGACCATCAACTGGTGGCACATCCAGAACACCGAACCGATGCTTCCGGTCTGGGCGGCGATGGCCAACGAGTACAAGACCGCACACAGCAATCCTCGACGGATGCGGGCCCTTCGGGTTCTTCTGGTGGGTCCTGCTGCCGATGGCCCGTCCCGCCCTGGCCACCGTCTCCGTGCTCGCCGTCGTGACCAGCTGGAACAACTTCATGCTTCCGCTGGTCGTCTTCACCGACCAGAGCTGGTGGACCCTGCCCGTCGGAGTCCAGGCGTTCCAGGGCCAGTACGCCGACGACACCGCCCGGGTGCTCGCCTACGTCGTCCTGTCCATGCTGCCCGCCCTGGGCCTGTACGCGGTGGCGGAACGCCACCTCATCGGGGGCCTCACCGGCAGTTCAAGGGGTGACACCGAACGCCGTACCGACCTGACGACTCCAGCCAGACGAAGGGCCGACCGTGGGCTCCGACAACCGCCGAAACGTCACCATCGCGATGATCGCGCGGCTGGCGGGTGTCTCCGTACCCACGGTCTCCCGGGTCATCAACGGCCGCTCCGACGTCGCCCCGCAGACCCGGGAACGGGTCGAGGAACTGCTCACCCGGCACGGCTACCGCCGTCGTTCGTCCGCCACGGGGACCGGTGCCGCCCTGATCGACCTGGTCTTCAACGACCTGGACAGCCCGTGGGCGGTGGAGATCATCCGTGGGGTGGAGGACGTGGCCCTGAGCTGCGGCGTCGGCACCGTCGTCTCGGCCATCCACTGGCGCATCTCCTCGGCGAAACAGTGGCTCGACAACATGCGCAGCCGCTCCACCGACGGCGTCATCTTCGTGACCTCGATGGTGAATCCGCCGCTGCAGGCCGAGCTGAGCCGGCTCAACCTCCCGGTGGTCATCGTCGACCCCGCCGGCGTCGATCCGCAGGCGGCACCCACCATCGGTGCCACCAACTGGGCGGGCAGCCTGAGCGCCAACCAGTACCTGCTCGGGCTCGGCCACCGCCGCATCGGCTTCATCGCCGGTCCACCGCACCTCATGTGCAGCCGGGCCCGGTTGGACGGCTATCGCGCCGCCCTCGCCGCCGCCGGCATCGCTCTCGACGACACCCTGATCCGCCCCGGCAACTTCTACCACGAGGCCGGCTACACCGCCGGTACGCAACTGCTGTCCCTGCCCGACCCGCCCACAGCCATCTTCGCCGCGAGCGACCAGATGGCGCTCGGCGTCTACGAGGCGGTCCGCAGACGTGGCCTGCGGGTGCCCGACGACATCAGCGTGGTCGGCTTCGACGATCTGCCGGAGGTCCGGTGGTGCTCGCCGCCGCTGACCACGGTCCGTCAACCCCTGGCAAAGATGGGCATGCTGGCCGCACGGACCGTGCTGCGTCTCGCCGCGGGCGAGACGATCGAGAGCCCCCGTGTCGAACTCGCCACCGACCTCATCGAGCGCGACAGCGCGGCAACACCCCGGCGCCGCTGACGCCGACGCCGGCCCGGTGGTGCTGCGGGCGCCTCTCAGAGGACCTTGGCGAGGACGTCCCCGACGGCGGCGCGCACCGGGTCCGGGTCCGCCCAGCTCCAGTTGGGGTGGGCCCGGTTGGTGAGCAGGGCGAGGACGAGTTTGCGGTTCGGGTCGACCAGGAGCGAGGGGCCGGTGAAGCCGGTGTGGCCGAAGGTCCCGGGGGAGGCGAGCCTGCCCATGAACCAGGGTTGGTTCAGGACGACACCGAGGCCGTGGGCGGAGGTGCGGTTGGGGCGTTCGGGGTCGATGGCGGGTTTCCCGGCGTTGTGGTTGGTGAGCATCCGCTGAACGGTCGCGGCGGCGAGGATGCGCTTGCCCTGGTACGTGCCGCCGTTGAGGAGGAGTTCGCCGATGGCGGCCAGGTCGGTGGCGGTGGCGAAGATGCCGGCGTGACCGGCGACGCCGCCCAGGTGGTTGGCGACGTCGTCGTGGACGGTGCCGCGAAGCAGGCCGCGGGAGGAGCGGGCGTCGGTGGCGACCAGGCGCGTGGCCCTGGCCTCGCTGGACAGCCAGGTGTTGGGGTTGAAGCCGGTGTCCGGCAGGCCGAGAGGCCCGGTGAGGTTGGTCTTGAGGGCCTGGTCGAGGCGCTGGCCGGTGACCTTCTCCACGATCTTGCCGGCGACCATGAGCCCCACACTGGAGTAGCGGAACGTGTCCCCGGGCACGGCGCCGGAGACCAGCGGGGTGGCGAGCACGGCGTTCCAGCGTGCCGTGTCGTCCGGCAGACCGGCGACCTTGGCGCCGACCGGGAGGCCGCTGGTGTGGGTGAGCAGCATCTCGACGGTGACCCGGTCCTTGCCGCTGCCGGTGAAGCCGGGCAGGTAGTTGAGGACGGGGGCGGCGAGGTCGACGCGCCCCTTGTCGACCTGTTGCAGCAGCAGGATGGCGGTGTAGACCTTGGTGATCGAGGCGAGGTCGAAGATGGAGTCGGGGCGCATCGGGACGCGCTTGTCAGCGGAGAGGAGTTTCGGGCCGGCCGCGTACCGCAGTGCCTCTCCGAGGGCGGTGTGCACCGTCGTCCTGCCGTTGACCTGGACGAGGGCGACGGCACCGGGGAAGCCGCGGTGCTGAACGGTCTGCGGCGTGGCGGGCAGGTGCCGCCGGAGCAGAGCGGTCACGTCCGCGGCGTAGCGGGCCTGCTTCGGCGGGATGCCGCCGTTGGCGGGGGCCGCCGCGTCGTTCGCCGTGCCGGACGCCGCCGACGGCTTCTCGGCCGGGCCGAGTCCCGCCCTGTCGCCGGCGGCCTCGGTCGCGGTCACCGCGTCGCCGGCGCCGGTCCAGCCCGGGGCCGGTCCGCCGGTGTCACGGCAGCCGGTGAGCGCGGACGTCGCGGCGGCCAGGCCGGCGCCGAGCAGGGTACGACGAGCAACGGGCATGCCAGAGATGGTGGCAGCCGGCCCAGGCGCGCGCCACCCCGCCCGTGGCGGTCTCCTCCGGCCGAGAGGCCAGCCCGAAGCGACCGACTCCGCACTTGAGGTCCGGCGATCGTCCATGACATCCTTGGCCGTCGATGATTCGTCGCGCGCGGGGCTGACGCCCGTCCATGGGCAGCCGGGGGATTTTCCCGGGGGACGGTGACACGACCGATGGCACACCGGGAGCCATCGGTTCACGAGTCCGCCCGATGAAGGAACAGCCATGCAGACCCCGAACACCCTCCCGGCCTGGCGCGCACGCCCTCTCCGCTCCCGACGCGCGGCTCTGCTGACGAGCCTGTCGCTCGCCGTGGGCGCGCTCGCCGCTATCAACCCCCCGACTGCCAGCGCCGCAGCCGACCCCGTCGCCGTCACCGTGAACGCACGGGCGGGATTGGCGACCGTGCCCGACACCGCGCTCGGCGTCAACCACGCCATCTGGGACCAGCACCTGGGCAGCACGGCGACGTCGGACCTGCTGCGCGATGCCGGCGTACGGATGATGCGCTACCCCGGCGGCTCGTACGCCGACATCTACCACTGGAAGGACCACACGGCGCCCGGCGGATACGTCGCACCGGGCACCGACTTCGACACCTTCATGGCGGCGGTCCAGCGCGTCGGCGCCGAGCCGATGATCATCGCGAACTACGGCACCGGCACCCCAGCCGAGGCCGCCGACTGGGTCCGGTACGCCAACGTGACCAAGAGCTACGGAGCGCGGTACTGGACCGTCGGCAACGAGAACTACGGCAACGGCCACTACGGATCGGCCTGGGAGGCGGACGACCATCCGGACAAGAGCGCCAGCCAGTACGCGAGGCTGGTCGTCGAGTACGCCGACGCCATGAAGGCGGTCGACCCCACCATCAAGGTCGGCGCGGTGCTGACGATGCCGGGCAACTGGCCGGACGGCATCACCGCCGGCGCCGACCCCGGCCCGTGGAACCAGACCGTGCTCTCCATCGCCGGTCCGAAGATCGACTTCGTCGACGTTCACTGGTACCCGGGTGGCACCGCCGCGGAGTCGCTGACCCGCACCAACCAGATCCCCGACGCGATGTACCTGCTGCGGCAGCAGCTCAACCGGTACGCGGGCCCGAACGCCGACCGGATCGGCATCAGCTTCACCGAGCTGAACGTCGACGCCGGACGGACCACGCAGCCGGCGGCGCTGTTCCTGGCCGACGCGTACAGCGGTCTGCTGGAGAACGGCGTCTTCACCGCCCAGTGGTGGAACGTGCACAACGGCATCGGCACGGTCTCGGAGGTCGCCGGCCAGACCGACTACGGCGACTTCGGGATGCTCTCCAGCGGCGCCTGCACCTCCGACGGCTCGGTGTGCGAGCCACCGCTGAACACACCGTTCGCGCCCTACCACGGGCTGTCCATGATGAACGTCTTCGCCAAGGCCGGCGACCAGTTCATCCGCGCCGGCACCGACCAGCCGCTGGTCACCGCGCACGCCGTCCGCCGGGCCAACGGCGACCTGGCCGTGCTGCTGCTCAACAAGGACCCGGACAACGCGCGCCCGGTCACCATCGACTACGCCGGGTTCACGCCGTCGGCAGCCGCGCCGACCGTGTCCACCCTCACCAACGGCGCGACTGGCATTACCACCGGCCAGTCCGGCTCGGCGACCAGCCGGACGCTGCCGCCGTACTCGTTGACCACGCTCGTGCTGCGCCCAGCCGGCACGAGCGCCGGGCGGCCCTCGGCCCCGGGTCAACCGACCGCCAGCGGCGTCACCGACCGGACCGCGACGATCACCTGGCCGGCGGCGACCCCGGGCGGCAGTCCGATCGCGAAGTACGAGGTGTACCGGCAGAACGGGGCGATCAGCGAGCAGCTCGGCGAGACGAGCGCCACCTCGCTCACGGTCGGCAACCTGGTGCCGGGCAGCAGGTACACCGTCAACGTGCTGGCCCGCGACACGGCCGGCCGGGTGTCCGGGGCCTCGCCGCCGCTGACGTTCGCGACCGGCAGCCCGGCGACCAGCGCGTGCACCGTCCGGTTCACCGCCAACAACGACTGGGGCAACGGCTACATCGGCGGCGTCGAGATCACCAACAACGGGACGCGCCCGATCAACGGCTGGACGCTCACCTGGACCTGGCCCACCGGCTGGCAGCAGGTGAGCAGCGGCTGGAGCGCCACCTGGGAGCAGGTCGGCGCGGCCGTGCGGGTCATCCCGACCGACGACAACCGGCAGATCGCCGCCGGCGGCAGCGTGAGCGCCGGCTTCGTCGGTGCGTACAGCGGCCCGAACGTGCTGCCCACCGCGTTCCGCCTCAACGGCACCGTCTGCGCGACCGGCTGACACCGCGGTCCGGCTGGCCCGCTCGCCTGGCCAGCCGGACCTGCGTCGCGCAGCCGCACGTCCGCCCAGCCGGTGTCGGTCGAGTACCCGTCGACGTCCAGGACGTAGCGGCCGGTGGACCGCAGGACGAACCCGTCGACGTTGCCCTCACCGATCGGTCGTGACGCAGTCGGAGATTCCGAGGTGGGACTGCGATCCGACCGGCCGGGCGTCGCCCTCAGGCGCGCCAGATCGTGTCCGCGCTGGCCAGGGCGGCCTCCTGGTACGGCGTTTGCGCTGAGCCCTCGGCGATGACCTCGACCGGCCACTTCTGCCGCAGCTTCGTCCACAACTGCGCCGCCACGCCCGAGTACGTCTCGAGCTCGTCGGTGCCCTCGGCCACCTGCAGCACGTACAGCCAGGCTGCGTTGTCCGGTGCGCCGTCGAGTGGGGCCCGCCAGACGCGGTGCAGGCTGCGGCCACCCCGACGCGGGGCATCGGCGGACAGGAGGTCGTCGGCCGGTGTCGGGTCGGGGCCGTCTGCCGGGCTGGTGGGGCTGAACCGGTACGGCGGCGCCGGCACGTCGGCGATGATCGGCACCTCGGCCAGGTCGGGGCTGTCGGGGTCACCGAGGAAGGAGCGCAGCAGGGTCTGTTCCTCGACGGTGATGCCGACCCCGTAGTACGCGAGGCTGAGCAGCAGCGTGTCGTCGGCCAGGTCCAACTCACCGGCGGAATAGTGCTCCCGCACGGTGCCGAGTACGTCGTCGACGAGTCGGCCCGCGAGACGCCGGCACACCTCGGCGACCGCCGCGTGGGTCTTCGCATCCATGACGTTCACTTCTTCTTGTAGTCGCCGAGCACGGTCGTCGTGACGTTCCCCTGGGCGTCCTGGACCACCCTGATGATCTTATTGCCCTTCGGGCCCTCCCAGGTCCAACTGCCGTCGCCACCAACAGCGGGATTACTGTAGCGGGGCGCGACGGAGGACGGGATACCCGGAGGAGCGGGGGTCGGCGCATTCGGGTTCTTGATGACGCCCGGGTCGCTCGTGTCCGGTGGGTAGGACGTGCGTATCTCGCCGTCGGCGAACACGGTCGTCTTGACCTTGACGCGATCGACCACGCCTTCGTAGTCGTAGGCCCACCGCGGATTACCGCCCGCATCCCGGCTCGGGTACGGCCCTTTTACCGGCGGGCCCTGCTGCGTCACCTGGATCGCGGCGTCGCGAATCTTCGGCTCGACCCAGGTCTTCGGGAACTCCGTCTTGTCGCTCAAGCCGGTGCCCGCGAGGTGGCCGCCCTGCCGGCCGCCCTCACCCTCGATGATGTGCTTCTTGGACGCATCGGTGTACCGGATGTCGCCCGGGTTCGGCGGCCGCGTCGGCGCGGGTGGCAGGGTGGGCTGCGGCGGCGTGGGCGGCGTGGGCGGCCCGTTGCGCTGCGTCGGCGCGGAGTTGGTGGCGCCCGAGCCGCTCGACCCGGCCCGATGCCTCTGCTGCGATATCCGCGCAGTCGTCGGCTCGCCACTGGAGATCGGCGGCCGTCCGGGCTGCGGACGGCCGAGAGGCGCTACGGCGGCGCGGATCGCGGTGGCGCAGCTAGCCGCCGCCGCCTGATAGAGGCCCTTCGCCTGAAGCGCCGAGGCCCGAGCCTGCTCGCGTTCCGCCTCGCACAACCGCGCGGCCTGACCGATGCGGTCGACCATCGTGTAGACCGGCTCATGTTGCCCCGCCGCGTACGACTCGTTAAGCCCGCGCCAGACACCCGGCCCGTAGGCGGGTATACCGGTCAGACCGCAGAACTGATTGAGCAGGTTCCGGTACTGACTGTCCGCCGCCGACCCGAGCTGTAGCGCGGCCCGGGACTGCGCCTGCACCCGCGCCAGGTCGTTGGCGAACGCGGACAGGGCCTGGGCGCAGGCGAGATAGGCGTCGGCCAGGACCGTCGCGTCGCCGGGCAGCCGTGCGAGCTCCCGGTGGATGGTCGCGGCGTAGTCACCCCGTAGGGCCAGCGCGCCGCTGTTCGCCGCGATGGATCGCAGTCGCGTGCTGTGCCCGTTGGCCTGTCCGGCGCGGCGTTGGAAGTCAGCCGCCAACGCGTGGATCGAGGCCGGATCGCCGGGGGTCGGATCGCCGTCGTAGATGCTGAGGACTTGCCAGTCTTCCATGGTGACTGGTGATCACCCGTTGATGCCCCCGGCCAGCCTGGCGTCCAACTCCTGGTGCTCGCGGACGACCCCGACCAGGAACGACGACATGCCCTCCAGCCCACCGATCATGTTCTGGGCGCCGGTCGTCCACTGCTGGTAGGAGTCCTGGAAACGACCCGACGCCAGTTGGGTGCGGAACTCGCTGTTGACCAGTTGGTCGATCATCGCCTTCAGGGCGGTCAGCTTCTGGGTCATCTCCTCCTGCCCGGTGGTCAAGGTCCGGGCGGCCGTCTGGAGGCCTTCGTAGCCGACGCTGACGTCACTCATGGCTCTTCCCCTTCGAGGGTTGGTGTGTCGGTAGCTGCCTGCCGAGCGAGTTGTCGACTTGGGCGTGACCCGCGACCACGCGGTTCAGGCGATCCGCGACGGCCGCCACAGCGGCTGTCAGGACTTTCTGGTGCTGGATCGCGGATGTGGTGAATTCCTGGAGAGCCTGGTCGACGTCGCTTGATCCGGTCGGGGTGGGGCGAGGGGACTGCTGCCCGACGGACTCCAGATCGGACCGGACGTCCGTCAGCTGCCGCGCGGCGCTGAGGACCGCATCCCTGTCGAAGCCGAAACCCGTCGCCATCGCCCCATGACCCCCGTGAAACCGCGCTTTCGTCGATCGAGGTCGGCACCGTGACCCACTGACGACGGGCTCGAGGAGCGTGCTCCATCTGTTGTGGACGGACGTCGGCCATCGACCGGGCGGAGTATCGTACGCACCGACTGTAATGGTCGATGGCGAGGAGCGCGAGGGTGCCAGATTCCCAGCCGGGGCAGCGGCTCGTTGCGGGTCGCTACCGGTTGGAGAGTGTCATCGGCCGGGGTGGCATGGGGGTGGTCTGGCGGGCGACCGACAAGCTGATCGGGCGCGTCGTCGCGGTCAAGGAGGTCCGTGCCCCGGTTGGCCTCACCGGCGAGGAGCGGCGCCTGTTCGGCGAGCGGGCGCTGCGGGAGGCGCGCACCGCCGGCCGGATCAACCATCCGGCCGTCGTGGCGATTCACGACCTCGTGCCGGCGACGGGTGACGACGAAGCTGTCTACATCGTGACCGAGTTGGTGGAGGCCCCCACACTGGCCGACCTCCTGGACCGGGAGGGGGCGTTGCCGCCGGCCCGGGTGACGGCGATCGCCGTACGCATGCTGGACGCGCTGACGGCCGCGCACGCGGTCGGGGTGGTGCACCGCGACGTCAAGCCCGGCAACATCATGGTGCTGCCCGGTGACGAGGTGAAGCTGCTCGACTTCGGCATCGCGCAGGCGGCGGGGGACGCCCGCCTGACCCGGCACGGGATGATGGGCTCGACCGGGTACCTCGCGCCGGAGCTGTTCCACGGCAGCGACCCCACGCCCGCGGCCGATCTCTGGTCGGCGGGTGTGACCCTCGCCCAGGCCGTCACCGGTGAGCTGCCGTTCGAGCGGGCCTCCACCGCGGCCACCCTGCACGCCGTTCTGTACGACGACATCCCTGCCATCGAGTGCGGGGAGCCGCTGGCCACGGTGATCAGCGGGCTGCTCACCCGAGACGTGGCGCAACGGCTCACCGTCCAGCCAGCGCGCGACCTGCTCGACGTGCCGGTCGGGACCGGTGCCACGGGCCGGCGGGACAGCACCGCCTCCGCCACGGCCGCCGACCCCGATGGCCCCGCCCCGGATGACACGGACGCCGCTCCGGCGGGGGAATCCTGGGAGCGGCGGGCCACTACCGTGCAGCCAGGCGGATCCACGCCGCCTCATCAGCGGGGGGCCGCTGGGTTACGGTCGGCGTCGACCGCGACACCGGGACGCAGGTTCCTGGTCGAGGTGCCGGAGAGGACCCGAGGCACCCAGACCCTGGCTCGGCTGGTCCTGGTCGCTCTCGTGCTGTGGGCGGTTGTTCTGTTCGTTGAGCTGGTGACAGCGCAGGCCCTGCCGGAGTGGATGCCCAAACCCACTGCCATTTTGCTGTTGCTGACGGCAGGGGGGATTGTGGCGGAAGCCCTCGTCGACCCGTGGCACGGCACGGTTCAGTTCGGCTCGCGCTCCGTGCATTTCGAGGGCTCTCGCGGATCACCGTCTGACCTGCTGTGGGAGCACATTGCCAGCATCGTGGTCTGGCCAGGCACCGGGTCACCAACCGTCACCTCCAGACTGGGGATTGAGCTGTCAGCGCGTGTGCCGACGCCTGCGCCGGCGCCGGGAAGGGTCTGGGAGGCTCGCAGGGAGCCGGACGGGCGCGGACCAACGTGGATCCTCGGTGACATCGGCGTCAGCCCTCGGGGCTTGGCAGAAAGATTAGGCGCGATCGTTCCCGGCCACGTCCGGATCGACCAGTCTCGGGAAATGCCGGGCTGGGCCTCGCGGGCCTTCCAGCCGCTCGGTCCCCGGCGACCGGGGGTACTGCTGCGTTTCGTGCTGTTGGCCGGTCTCATCCTGTGCGGCCATCTGGTCCTGCACCAGCGGAACTCCGCGATGGTGGCTCTCGACGACGACTCCGTCAGCGCGGTGGCCTTCAGTCCCGACGGCGCTACGCTCGCCAGCGCGGCCACCGGGGCATTCACGATCACGTTCTGGAACGTTGCGAGCCGGACGAGGTTGCCCGCCGTCGCAGGACACCGCGAGGAAGTCATGGCGCTCGCATTCAGTCCCGACGGTAAGACCCTCGCCAGTGGTGGCAGGGACGGCGTCGTCAAGCTCTGGAATGTCGCCAACCAGCAGGTCCGGGCGACGCTCACCGTCGGCGAGTACGACACGGTTACCCAGGTGCTGTTCTCTCCCGGCGGAGACAGTGTCGCGGCCGTCGGTTCCGGCGACGTCAAGGTGTGGCCGATGGCATCGCTGGGAAAGACCGTCCAGCTCTCGGCCGAGGACATCGACGTCCAGACGATTCGCTTCACCCAGGACGGACGTGTCGTCGTTGCCCTCGACGAGAAGGGCGCCCTGCGCGCCTGGGAGACCGCCAGCGGGCGCGATGCTACCCGGATCGACGGGCCTGTCGCGCCATGGGTGGACACCAGGACCGACGGGCAGACGGTGATCCGGCCAGCCGGCTCGAGTGCTGTTCTGGCCACCCTGGAGGCCGGGTCGAGTGCTCCCCGCACGACTGCCTTCGGCCCGGGAGACCTCTTCGTCACCGCTGACCGGGGAGAAGTTCGGGTCTGGCACACCAGGACAGCCCGGACGGCACACGTCTACAAGCAGGGGTTCCTGACCTCTGACACCTTGCCATCCGACGTGGTGGCGATGGATTCTCGCGGCGAAGCCGTCGCCCTCGGCGGGGACGAGGGGCTGTGGCTGTGGACGTACGGTTCGGCCAGGTGACGGCCCAGCCATGATCCTCCGAATGACCGTGCGGGACGTCGACACGGGGCTGACCCACGACGTCGAGGTGATCGGCACACCGGGCACCAGCGTGCGGTCCCTGCTGGCGGCTCTGCCCGTACCCGCCACGGGCCGCCGCTGCTTCGCCGGGGCCGTTCCGCTGGACCCGGCCGCGCGCCTGGCCGACACCCCTCTGCTGCCCGGCTCGGTGCTCAGCGTGGGCGGCCCCGGACCGACCGGTCGCCTCGTCACCGACGGCGCGGTGGGCGTGCTGGAGGTGGTTGCTGGCCCGGACACGGGCCTGGCCGTCGCGCTGCGGCCCGGAACCCACGCGATAGCTCGCAGCTCCTCGGCGGCGCTGCCGCTGCGCGACGCGGACGTCTCCCGCCGTACACACGCCCTGCTGGAGGTGTCGCCGGACGGCACGGCCACCCTCACGGATGGCGGTTCGAGCAACGGCACATTCGTCGACGGCGCCGCGGTCACCCACACGGTCCCCGTCTCGCCGACCAGCGTCGTCCAGATCGGCGGCGACGAGTTGCAGTGGACGTCCCTTCCCGCCGGGGTGCGACGGCTCGTGCGGGCCCCGGATGGGCGGATCGACTTCGATCGCGCCTTCGCCCGCGCCCCGGTGATCCCCACCGTGGAGGTGACCCTGCCGGTGCGATCGACCATCGCTCGGGGGCCTGCGGCTGCGGGGGCCCTCGCGGCCGCCGGGGGATTCGTGGGGGCCGCCCTGCTCGCTCACCAGGCGATCCTGCTGGTCGGCACGGCGATCTCGTTCGTAGGCTTTCTGGTCAACCAGTCCGCGCAGGAGAAGCAGGACGCCGAGCGCCAGGCCGAGTTCACCAAGGCGAGGAAGGCCGTCGAATCGGCGATCGCCGCCCAGGTGAAGGCCGAGCAGCGGGTACGACAGACGCTCGCGCCGGGCCCTGCCGAAGTCGCCGACATCGCCGGCGGCGCGCGATCAGGTCTGTGGACCCGCCGGGCGGGCTCACCGCACGCGCTGGCGCTACGGGTCGGGGTCGCCGACCAGCCGGCCTCGGTGACGGTACGCGGTGAGCCCTGGCCGGACTTTCGCCCTCCGACGCTGTCGGCCGTCCCGATCACGGTGGACCTCGGCACCGTCGGCGTGCTCGGCGTGACCGGGCCCGACGAGGCGGTCCACGATGTCCTGCGCTGGCTGCTGCTTCAACTGGCCACCCTGCGGGGCCCGGACGATTTGCGGCTGGTACTGCTCAGCACCGCTGAGGCGGGCGACCTGGCCTGGGCACGCTGGCTGCCGCACGTCGACGCGGGTGACTCCGCGCCCTACTCGTGCCGGATCGGCAACACCGCCGCCACCCGCGCCGATCGCGTACGGGAGCTGCGTACCCTCGTCGCGTCGCGGCGCACCGAGCGAGACCCGCGGCAGTTCGAGAACGTGGTGGTCGTCCTGGACGGCGCGTTGGCGCTGCGGGACCTGCCCGGCATGGACGAGGTGCTGCGGGACGGGCCGTCCGTCGGGGTGTACCTGATCTGCGCCGACCGGCACAGCATGAACGAGTGCCGGGGCCTGATCGAGGTGTCGGGGGATTCGGTGCGGCTGACCCGCAGCCCGGACGAGCCGGCGGTGACGGTTCGCCCCGACCGGCTCGACGCGGCGACGGCGGAGCGGCTGGCGCGGGCATTGGCCCCGATGCGGGACCGGGCGACACTCGGGGCGGCCCAGAACGCCATCCCCGCCGCGGTGCGACTGCTCGACCTCCTCGGCCTCGGTGCGCCGACCGCCGCCGACGTGCTCGCGCTGTGGGAGCGGGGCCGCGGCCCGCGTACCCGTGTGGTGCTCGGCGCGGACGCGACCGGGCCGGTGTACGTCGATCTCGCCGACCAGGGCCCGCACACCATGCTGGGCGGCGCGACGGGCGCCGGCAAGAGCATCCTGCTGCAAACCCTGGTCACATCGTTGCTGCTGGCCAATCGGCCGGACGAACTCAACCTGGTGCTCGTCGACTTCAAGGGTGGCAGCGCCTTCCTGCCCTTCGAACGCTGCCCGCACGTCGTCGCCCTCATCCGTTCCACCGGTGAGACCCCCGCCGACGTGTTCGACGACGCGGCGGCGGCCCGGGTCCTCGCCTCGATCCGCGCGGAGGTGAGCCGGCGCGAGTCCCTGCTGGCACGCTACGACGGAGAGATCGACCGGTACTGGCAGAAGCGCCTGGGCGGGGTGGCCCTGCCGCCGCTGCCCCGACTGGTGCTGATCTTCGACGAGTTCGGCCGCGTGTTGGACGCCTCTCCGGACTTCGTCAAGGAGTTGGTGAACGTCGCCGCGAAGGGCCGCTCGCTGGGCATGCACCTGGTGCTGGCCACGCAGTCGTTGCAGGGCAAGCTGTCGCCGGAGTTGAAGAACAACGTGTCCCTGCGGATCAGCCTTCGCCAGAACGAACCCGCGGACAGCACCGAGGTGCTCGGAGTGGCGGACGCCGCCAGGATCCCCGGCGCGCTGCGCGGGCGCGGCATGATCCTGTGCACCACCGCCGAGTCCCGGGTCCCGCAACCGTTCCAGTCCGGCTATCTCGGTGACCCGCCGCCGGTGGGCGGGGCGGCGCCGGCCGCCGTCCGGGTCCTGAGCCCGACGGACCTCGGGGCCCCGCGACCCACTGTCGCGCCGAGGGTCGGCGGGGGGCCGACCGACCAGGATCTCGCCATCGCGGCGATCGAGGACGCCGCCGGCCGTTCCGGACTCCCGCCACCCTTCCGACCGATGCTGCCCCCGCTGCCCGCCACCCTGACGGTGGACGAGCTGCCGTCCCGGTGGACCGCCGCCGCGCCGGCGACCGCCGTACCGTTCGGCCTGGCCGACGACCCGGCACGTCAGGCGCAGCCGGCGGACTTCCTCGACCTCGCGGGCGTCGACCGGCTCCTCCTCGCCGGTGGCCCGCAGTCCGGCCGGACGACCTTCGCCCGGACTCTGATCACCGGCCTGGCCGGCCGGTTCCGCCCCGACCAGGCACACCTGTACGTCGTGGAACGGCACCCGGCAGGCCTGGCCGAGTACGAGGCGTTGCCGCACTGCGGTGGGGTCTTCTCGCCTGCGGAGCCCGACCGGATCCGTCGCCTGGTCACCTGGCTCGACGAGGAGATCCAACGCCGCACCGGCACCGCGCCCCCGCCGGACGGAGCACGGCTGCACATTGTGGTCGTTATCGACGGCTGGGAGCACTTCGAGGATCACGGTGACCCGGCCTTCGTCGAGACGTCCCTGGTCGCCACCCTGCGCGGCGTCATCAGCGCGGGTACTCCGCTCGGGGTGCACGTCGTGCCGATCGGCGGCCAGGACATGCTCAACCACCGACTGCCGACCCTGTACAACCGGCGGCTGCTCCTGCCATTTCCCAAGGAGGAGACACGGCGGATGCATCTGCAGACCGGCATGGCCAGCCCACCGATCCTCCCCGGGAGGGCCATCGACGCCGGCAGCGGCCGGCACGTGCAGGTGTGCCTACCGACCCGGTCGGCCGGTGACATCGCCGCCGAGCCGCACGATACGCCTGCGAACCGGCGGCCCCGGCGGTTCCCCGCCCTACCGTCCCGGATCGACCTCGCCGCGCTCGACAGCACTGCGGCGGGCGAGGGTCGGTTGACGTGGATACCGCTGGGCATCGGTGGGCCCGACACCACCACCATCGGCGTCGACCTGTTCGAGGCCGGGCCGGACCTGATGCTGATCTCCGGGGCCGGCGGGACCGGCCGTACGACGGCCGCCGCCACGGTGGTCCACGCGCTGCGCCGACGCGGCATCGGCGTACTCGCCGTCGCGCCGCCGCAGTCCCCGCTGCCGGGGCTGCTCCTCGACGACCCCGGGCTTCGGGTGCTCACCGGCGTCGCGATCAGGGACACCGACCTTCGCGAGGCCGTCGCGATGTTCGGCGACAGGCCGTACGCGGTGGTCGTCGACGACGTCGACCGGATCAACGTGCTGCCCACCGAACAGGGCTTCGCGAGCAGTCCCACGCTCCTGGACGACATCGTCCACCCTGCCGCTCGTGGCCGGCGGGCCCTGGTCGTCACGGCCGACGCCACACCCCTGCTGACCGGCTTTCCCAGCCCGCTGACCCGCCTGGTCAACACCGTCATGATGGCCGGGACACGCCTTGTGCTGGCCCCGAGCAACCGGACGACGGCCGTGGCCCACAACATCACTCTGGAACCCGACCAGTACCTCACCGGCCCACCGGGGCGCGGCTACCTCTCCGCCGGCCGCACCCCGCTGCTGGTGCAGGTGGCAGCACCGTAGAGTCACGTCAGCCCGGCACCTGGGATTGTCAGGTACGTCGCGGCGGACGTACTGAAGTGTGGGTTGGGGCTGGGGTTGGGGTCCAGCCGGCCGCGACGAGGGCACGGCGGACGGTTTCGGCGACCTCGTCGGGGTGGGCGCGGACCAGCCAGGCGGGGAAGCGCAGTATCCGGTCGCCGCTGGTCCAGACGTCGTTCTGCCGCCGCATGTCGGCCGCCCATTGGCGGGCGTCCATGTGGTGCGCGCCGTCGATCTCCACCTGCACCCGCCATTCCTTCCAGTACGCGTCCAGCCAGCGGTTGCGGCCCGCCGCGTCGACCCGGTGTTCTTGCAGGTCCGGTGCGGGCAGCCGATGCTGTCGGCACAGCCGCACAAAGTTGATCTCGGAGAGCGCCTGCGCGCCGCTGCTGATGTCGCCGACGGTCTGCCGGATCAGCCGCCGACGGGGGGCGCGAGGCAGGACGTCGAGCACGGCATCCAGCTCCTCGGGCAGCACGCGGCGCTGTTGGCAACCGGCGGCCAGCAACCCCTGTGCCTCGTCCACACCGGCCGCCCATCCGGCCGCGTCCACGAGGGCGCGGGCCGTCGTCGTGCGCGGCGGGCGGGCGGGCTGGAGATGAGCGTCGGGCAGTACCGCCGTGCGGTGCACCAGCACCGCCGGCATGTCGATCGGAAGCCGCCGCAGGCTGGTCCGCGCGGCGCGACGGTCGGCCGGCACCAGTACGTGCAGGGGTTCACGCCGCAGTCCCCGTACCCCGGCCTCGGCGGCGGCGGTCGCCCCGGCCAGGACCGCTCCCGGGCCGGCGGCCAGCACGGCCACCCACAGTTGCTGGTCGCGGCTCAGCCGGCCGTTGCCGGTCAACAGGACCCCTCGGACATCGACCGCCAGCGGCCGGTGCGGATCCGGCTCCGCACCATCCCCTCGCCGAGCAGTCGCGCGGCTTGCGCGGTCGTCAGCACGCCCGCCTGCTCGAAGGCGAGCCATTCGAGAGCGTCAGCGTCATCGGCGGGCAGCATGTCGTCGAGCGTTGCGGTTGGTTGGTCCCCCCGCCACCAGATCTTGGACAGTTACCGTCCGCAGAGGACGGTAACTGTCCAAGATCTGCGCGAACGTGGCGGGAGAGCAGGGCCACGCGATGCCGCACGTGCCGCAGCGCTCTTCCACTCGGGCAAACCCTCGGCTTACTCAAGGAAGCGGCAAAGACATGGACATCATGACGGGTGCTCAGTGGCGGAAACCCTCGCGCTCGTCCACCAACGGGGGGCCTGCGTCGAGGTTGCGGACAATCTGCCCGGCATCGTCGGTGTGCGGGACTCCAAGGACCCCGATGGGCGGGCCCTGGTTTTCGGGCCGGCGTCGTGGCGGGCGTTCGCCGCCGAGGTCGCCCGGCGGTCGTCACCGGCGTTCAAGCGCAAGCGCCCGCCCCCGAAACGAGGGGACGGGCGCTTCGCGGTGCGGGATTCGTCAGGCCACCACCGACCGCAGCGGCACCCTGGCGTCGCGCAGGGCGCGCACGAGATCACTCGCGAACGGGTGTTCGTCCACCTGGAGTCCCTGCGGGTTCGGGATCACCACGTACGCCGAGCCGCCCTTCGCGGACGTCTGGGCGCCGGAGGTGAAGCGGTCGACGATGGCCCGGGTGCGCGGAAGGTCGCCCGCCGCCACCTCGATGGTGATCGGCCGCCACCCGCCGCCCAGGTCCGCCGCCACCGGCGCGGCGGCGGCGCTGGCGCGCGCCGCGTCAATCCCCGGCGTGCGTCGGGCGCCGGGCGCGTCCGGCGGGTAGAGCAGCGCGTTGGCCACCAGGTGCAGACCGTTCTCGTTGTACGCCCGGAAGAGCGGGTTGAACGCGAAGAGCACCGCCCGACCGGCGCCGGTCGGCTCGTCGACGACGGCCGCCGTGCCCTTCAGCGTGTCCGCGCCGACCGTGTAGCCGTTGGCCCAGAACGTGTCGCCCGTTGGGTAGCGGAGCACGTTCGTCCCGGTGGTGCTCGGGTTGAGGATCGGGTCGCTGTTGTTGAACTCGAAGTCCTCCGCGGGGCGGCCCAGGGCGACCGGGTTGTCGGTGTCGACGTCGACCCGCAGGTGCGAGCCGATCACCAGGTAGTCCGCCGGCTTGGGCTTCTCCGTGGTGGAGGTCAGCCCGGCGGCGCGGGCCACCCGCGTGCCCTCGTTGCGCAGCCCGATGTAGGTGTGGCCCTGCGCGATCCAGTCGCGCAGGTTGGCCTGCCCGGCGGCGGTCAGGCCGCCGGTCGGGCTGCTGCCGTCCGGCACCAGCAGCACGGTACGTCCGGTGAACGCGGCGGTGTTGTCGTTGATGTCGGCCGTGGTGACCGGGGTCAGGTCCAGCCCCCACCGCTTGCCGAGCACGTACCGCGCCTCACCGTGCGAGCCCGACGTGGTGGAGATGCCGGTGCCCTGGAAGAGCCCCACGTCCGGCAGGACGAGCCGGGTCCCGCTGGCCCGTCCGGCCGGGGTCAGGGTCACCCCGAACGATTCGGCCAGCTCGTCGACCGTACGGCTCAGCCTGCTCGCCGGCAGGGCGACGGTGCTGGTCTCCAGGTTGCGCACGAGCGGCACGCCACGGCCGAGCAGGGTGAAGGTGAGCTCGGCCGCCGACGCGGAGTCCAGTGGGTACGTGTACGAGCCCCAGGGCAACGCCGGCCCGGTGCGACCGCCGGAGATCGTGCGGACCAGCTGCGCTTTCGGCCGGACGTTGTCGCCGGTGTAGATGGTGGACACGCCCATCAGCAGCGGGTTGCTCCAGGACGACACGTCGTAGAAGTAGGGGAAGGGGACGTACGGGTCCTCGCCCATGATCGCCTGAATCCAGTGCTTCTGTGGCTGGTCCATCGGGATCCAGTACGCGCCCTTGGGCACCGTCACGTTGGTGGCCGTCCGGCCGCCGAAGACCCGGGCGGTCGGCACCCGGGTGGGCTTCTGCACCTCGTACACCTCGACGTCCATCCGGCGCAGCCGCTCGACGAGCTGGCGGACGTCGGCGAGCTGCCGGTCGGGCAGCAGGAAGTACGAGCGGATTTTGATGTCCGGCACCGGGAACTGGACCTCGTTGGTGGGCTGAACCACCTCGTTCGGCTCCAGCGTGCCCGCCCGGCCCTGGGCGAGCGCGTCGGTCCAGATGTCGAAGTAGTCGCTCAGCACCTCGTGCTTGTTCGCGGCGGCCCACCCGAGCGTCGCCCACTGGGTGTTGAACTGCTGCTGGACCCGGTCGGCCACCGCCGACGCGCTGCCCTTCTCGTACGTCATGCCGGCGGCGCCGAAGCCGGTGGTCGGCACGGTGTCCCCGTAGCCCATGAAGAACATGTCGTACGTGTCGTAGTTGAAGTAGCACTCGGTGGTGACGGTGTCGTCGCAGGCGCCGTTGAAGCCGAAGCCCGCCTTGTTGGCCTCACCGATCCGGTTGATCCAGTCCACCGCCTCGCCGGCGATCTCGTGGTGGATCGGGTCGGCGTTGGGCGGGAAGAAGTACTGACGGCCAGTCATCTCGTGGGCGTCGACGAAGACCTGCGGCGGGTAGCGCCGCAGGAGTTCCAACTTGCCGTCGGTCTCCTGCTGGGTGCGGGCGAACCAGTCCCGGTTCATGTCGAAGCCGAACTCGTTCTGCCGGCGGGTCGCGTCACGGCCGTCCGGGTTCTGGGTCGGCACGATGACGGTGACCAGGTTGTCGTTGCGCTGGGCCACCGCGCAGGACAGGCCGGCCGCCAGCTCGTACAGCGTCTTGAGCGCGGCGTCGGTGCCGCTCTTCTCGCCGCCGTGCACGTTCGCGGTCACCCAGACGATGGCCGGGCTGTCCTTCGCCGTACGGGCGGCCGTCCGCGCGCTGGTGCGGCGCGGATCACGCAGGTCCCGTACGTCGTCGGCGATCTTTCGCAGCGCGGACGGCCGCACGTTGCGTTCGGTGGACACCACCGCGTACGGCAGCGGCTGACCGAGCACGCTGGTGGCCATCACACCGGTGACGACCCGGTCGGAGGCGCCGTCCACGGCCCCGAGGTACGTCCGGACCTCGTCGTTGGTGACGACCCGCTCCTGACCCACCCCGAGCGGGAAGCCGAGCACGGCCTCCGGGGTGGGCACGGTGGTCAGACGTGCCGTCGGGTCGTTGCTGCACGGGGAGGGACGGGCGGGGCTCGCGGCGGATGTGCCGCTGAGCAGGGGAGTCATGCCGAGCAGGAGCGCGATCGTGGCGGCACTCGCGAGCCGCCTCGTGGGGACCATCCAGGACGGACGCTTCGATGGGGCCATGTCTCGTGTTTCCCTTCTCGGGAAAAGCCTCGCAGTGGCCGGAGCCTATGAACCGTCGATACGCCGGTCAAGCTCTGATCGACTTTGATGACTGCGTGGCGTGCCGGTGGCGGTGCTGGCTGGCAGGATGGCGGTGTGCGAATGTCTCGCCTGGAAGGAGGAGACGGTGCTGGCCTCTCAGGAGACGATCACGCTGTCGGTCTTCCCGGATCTTCCCTCTGCCGATGCTCGGCGTTCCCTGGCGTCCTGGCTGCGGTCCGAGGGCCGGCTACGCGAGAAGGTGACGGCGGCGCCCGCCGCCGGTCCGACGACGCCGTCCGGTGACACGTCGGCGGAGGTCACGAACATGCTGCTGGTGGCGGTCGACAGCAGCGGGGCCGTCATGGTGCTGGTCCAGGCGATCGCCGGCTGGCTGACCCACCGCCGCGAGGACGTGACGGTGAAGCTCACCCGTCCGGACGGATGGTCGGGGGAGTTGGACGTGTCCCGGGCCCGTGACATGGACGAGGTGACGGCCCTCATCGACGCCGCCGTCCGCGCGGTGGCATCCGAGCAGGGGTAGGCCGAGCAGACCGATCGCGGGCCGCCGCACGGACCACCGGCCCGCCGCCAACCGAGGAATCGGTCGACGACGGGCCGGGGACCGTCGCAAGCGGGGTGCGGCTACCAGGTCGTCAGCCCGAGGCCGATCGTCTTGGTCAAGGTCGCGTTGTCGTCGTCGCCGTCCAGCGACCAGATCATCGCCCCGGCCAGGCCGGCCCGCCGGATGTAGAGCGTCTTCTGCAGCACGACCGCCGGATCGTCGTACGTCCAGAACGTCGTACCGTCGAACAGCCAGGCGTGCCCGGCGCGCAGGTCGCGGTGCACGGTGAAGCCGTTGCCGGCGAGGGTCTTGAGCTTCTTGTAGTCCTCGTACCCGGCCTCAAAGGTGGCCGGCGCGGGCGCGGTGGCCGGCTGGAACAGGCCGTTGCCGCCGCCGGTGATGCCGGTCCAGCCCCGGCCGTAGTACGGGATGCCCAGCACCAGCTTGTCGCGGGGCGCACCACGGGCGATCCAGCCGTCGATCGCGACCTCGACGGAGAAGTCCGGGTTGTCCGGCGAACCCGCCGGCACGCGCAGCGCCGACTGCTGGTTGGCCACCGCCTCCCAGCCGCCGTGGAAGTCATACCCCTGCACGGTGGCGAAGTCCAGGTACTTGAAGATCTTGCGGCCCTCGTACCCGGCGTCCATGGTCGCCGGGTTGGCCGGCAGGAACGCGGTCAGCGCGTAGTGCTCGCGGGTCGTGCGCCCGTACGCGTCGAGCTGCCGGCGGAACTCCGCGAGCAGCTTGGTGAAGTTCTCCCGGTCCTGGGGGCGGATGACGTTGCCCGGCTCACCGGTCCAGTTCGGCCACTCCCAGTCGAGGTCGATGCCGTCGAAGACGCCGGCCGCCGCACCCGGCCCGCCCGCGGCGCCGTCACCGCCGGGCAGGTTGCCCTTGAGGTAGAGATCGATGCAGGAGGCGACGAACGCCTTGCGGGAGGCGTCGGTCAGGGCGGCGTTCGAGAAGTACGTCGACCAGCTCCACCCGCCCAGGGAGATCAGCACCTTCAGGTCGGGGTGCTTGGCCTTCAGCTTGGCCAGCTGGCCGAAGTTGCCGTTGAGCGCCTGACCCGGGGCGTCGGCGACGCCGTCGACGCTCTCCTCCGCCGGCACCGGACGCTGGTAGTCGGCCCAGGCGTCGCCCTCGCCCGGCCCGCCGTCGACATAGCAGCGACCGTCCTCGCTGACGTTGCCGAAGGCGTAGTTGACGTGGGTGAGGCGGCTCGCCGCCCCGGAGGTGTCGAGCTTCTTGACCGGGAAGGCCCGGCCGTAGATGCCCCACTGGGTGAAGTAGCCGACCCGGTGGTAGCCGGCCCGGCGGTCGGGCTTGTCGCCCGCGCTCGCGGCGGTCGGCGGGGCGGCGGTGACCAGCATGGTCGCCAGGGCGAGGACGGCGGTGAGGCGGCGGTGGCGGAATGGTCGCATCGGCACTCCCGTTAGGAATGGAGCGGAATTAGTAAAGACACTTATCTGATTGATGAAGTTAAAGCGACCACGGTCCGCGGTCAAGAGCCGCCCAGCCACATGGGGGATGGTGGCGCCCTTACCGGGCGGTAACGATGTTGTGCCATGGACTCAGCCCTGACCCTGATCGGTCTGCCCATTGCCCTCGGCATCATCATGCTCGGCCTGGGTCTCGGGCTGACCACCGAGGACTTCCGCCGGGTGGCCCAGCATCCGAGGGCCGCCGTCATCGCCCTGGTCTGCCAGGTGCTGGTGCTGCCGGCGCTCTGCTTCGCCCTGGTCCTCGCCTTCGACCTCGCGCCCGAGCTGGCGGTCGGGATGATGCTGCTGGCCGCTTCCCCCGGCGGCACCACCGCCAACCTCTACAGCCACCTCTTCGGCGGGCACGTGGCCCTGAACATCACCCTGACCGCCATCAACTCGGTGCTCGCCGTGTTCACCCTGCCGATCCTGGTCAACCTGTCAGCGGCGTACTTCCTGCCCGACGGCAGGAGCATCGGCCTGCAGTTCGACAAGGTGCTGCAGGTCTTCGCCATCGTGCTCGTCCCGGTCGCCATCGGCATGCTGATCCGGGCCCGGGTGCCCGCCGTCGCCGACCGCCTGAACCGCCCGGTCCGCATCCTGTCCGTCGTCGTGCTCGTCGCGGTGATCACCGGCGCCGTGCTCGGCGAACGCGAGAACATCGCCGACTACTTCGTCTCCGTCGGCCTCGCCGTGCTCGCCTTCAACCTGCTGAGCCTCGCGATCGGGTACGGCGTGCCCCGGCTGGCCGGAGTGGACCGCAGCGCCGCCACCGCCGCCGGGTTCGAGATCGGCATCCACAACAGCACCCTGGCCATCACGATCGCGCTCAGCCCGGCGCTGCTCAACAGCACCCAGATGGCGATCCCCGGGGCGGTCTACGGCATCGTCATGTTCTTCACCGCGGCGGCCTTCGGCTACCTGGTGACCCGCGTCGGCGCCCCGTCCGCCGCCACCGTAGAGCCCTGACCGGGAGTCGCCCGGCCCGGTCGGCGGCGCCGCCGACCGGGCCGTGCTGGTCAACCGATCTGGCTGTTGTCCTTGAGCGCACCCCAGCCGTGCCAGCGGTCGATCTCGATCAGGGCGCTGACCCGAGCGCGCTCCCGCCGTGGGTACGCATTCCCCGTGTAGTGCCGGGACAACCGGTCGATGTCCGCGAGGTCCTCGTCCGCACGCAGCTCGGCGACGTGCCCGATGATGCTGACGTGGGTGTACCAGCCCGCCTCGTCCAGGACGGTGAGCGATACCCGGGGGTCGTTCCGGACGTGGTCCAGCCGACGGCGGCTCTCGTCCATGTTCACCAGGATCCGTCCGTCGTCCCACAGGTACCAGGTGGCCGCCGACACCGGCTGACCACCGCTGCGCAGCGTGGTCATGACGGCCGGGTTCGGCTTCTGCAGCATGGCGACCGCGGCCTCGGGAAGCGGTGGCTTGGACATGAAGTCTCCTCTTCGCGTCAGGGTTACCCCTGCACGTTACGCACGTGCCAGCCCGATCGCCGGGGGATCAGGATCGTGGCGGGACAGCGGTCGTTGACGAACCCGCCGTCCGGTCATCGCTGGTCGAGTCGGGCGAGCAGCGCGTTCACCTCGGTGTGCAGCCGGCGCAGCTCCGCGGCTGTCGGCGCCAGCTCGTAGCAGTGGTGGTGCGCGGCGGTCGAGAGCGTGGCCCACGCGTACGCCACTCGCCGGGCGGTCTCCGTGCCCGGCCCGAGCCGCCCGCGCAGCATCAGCTGCTTGGCTCGGCCCTGCCGGCAGGCCGCGACGGTCGGCTTGACCCGCCGCCAGTAGGCGTCGATGCCGCCTTCCAGGGCGAGCCGGATCAGGCAGGCGCAGGCCCGAGGCCACCAGCCGCCGGGAACGGCGACGGCCCCCAGCAGGCCGGAGCCGCGCAGAAGTTGGTCGGCCGCCGCCAGGCAGCGCTGCGGCGTCGGCCCGGTCACCGCAGCGCCTCCGCGAGGAAGCGGACGTCCGCGACCAGGCCCGGCAGGTCCGCCAGGTACGCACCGTGCACGCCCTCCCGGCACGCCTGGTACGCGTTCACCGACCGTCGTCCGTACCGACGGAGCAACTGGCCGAGCACGTCACCGCCCCGATCGGGGTCGTCGAACAGCGCCAACGCGACGATGGTGGCCAGCCGGCGCGACGCGGCCTTGATGGCCTTCTCGATGTCGTCGTGCGGGACACCTCGTGCGACCCGTACCCGCCAGACCACCCGGTGGCAGGCAGCCTCCACGGCCGAGCGGCACAGCTCCGCCACCACCGGCCCGCGCACCTCGGCGGGGATCTCCTCGTTGCGCGACAGCGCGTTCGCGTCGTCCAGGTAGCGGGTCACCGGATCGGAGCCGGGCCGCAGCGTCACCACCGACTTCTCTGCCCGGTGCACTTCGACGATGCGGGCATCACCGAGGCCGAGCCGGGTGACCGCTTCGGGCAGGCGCGTGTCGTGGGTGAAGACCACCACCTGTCGCTGCTCGGCCAGCTCGGCGAGCACCCGCGCGAGACCGTCCACCTTCGACGGGTCCATGCTCTGCACCGGGTCGTCGACCACGATGAACCGGAACGGGCTTTCCGGGGCGCAGCTGCGTGGCAGGAAGGTGGCCAGCCCGAGCGCCTGCATCTCACCCTGGCTCATCACGCCCAGCGCGGTGCCGTTGTCGGCGCCGTCCACGCTGACCGGGAAGACCACCCGCCGCCGGGTGTTCGCGCCTTCGAGCGTCATCGCCCCCAACTCGACGTTGCTCTCCTGCCGCAGCTGAGCCCAGATCCGCTGCGAGTGCCCGGCGAACGGCGCGACCCGCTCGTTGCGAATCTGCGTACCGGCGCCCTTCAACCAGCCGCGCGCGGCCTTCAACCGGGCCAGGGTGACCTCCCGCGCCGGCAACCCGCCGGCCGCGGCCACCCACTCGCGCACCTCGGCCGCCGCCGCCCGCCAACCGGTGTCGCGCTGCCGCAGAAACCCTTCCGCGTACGCGCGGGCCGCGTCCGCCGCCGCCACCACCGCCGGGTACCGCGCGGCCAGGTGGTCGGCCAGGTCGGCCGGCTTCCCGGGTACGCGCCGCAGCGCGGCCACGGCGTCGCGCAGCGCCCCGACCGGCGGCTCCGACCCGGGACCCTCGGGCACCTCGAGATCGTCGATCAGGTGCTGCGCCTGCCGCAGCAGAGTCGTGAGCCGGTTCGCCGCCGTCTGTGCGGCGACACTGCGCTGCCGGAGGTCGGTCAGCGACTGCGCGGCGGCGGTACGCCACCCACCGTCGAGGGTGCCGGTGGCGCAGACCGGGCACGACCCGTCGCCCTGGTCCTCATGATGTTCGAGGGCGAGGCGGAGCAGTTCGGCGCTGCGCAGCGCTGCCCGGGACCGACCACCGTCGTACCGCATGGCCTCGACCGCCGCCTCCCGCAGCTGACCGGCCAGCCGGATCACCTCGTCAACCGGCGGCGGGGCGAGGGCGGCGAGTTCCCGGCAGAGCAGCACCGCCCCGTCGGTGGTCGCCTCGTCGGGCTCGTCGAGGATCGCCGTCACCGTGGCGAGGTCGACCGCGCCCCGGCCGCGCAGGAGCGCGGCGGTCCGCCGGGCCCGGTCGTCGGTGATCCCGGACAGCGCGTCGGCCAGGGCGGTGCGCTGTGCGCGTACCTCCTTGATGGTCGTGTCGTGCGGCCGGGCGGCGCGCAGCAGACGCTGGTCGGCGTCGGTGAGCGCGTCCAGGCCGAGGATCGCGAAGAGCGCGTCGAAGAGCTGGCTCTGCGTGCCGGCGGCGAGCTTGCCCAGCTCGGCGGCGGTGAGGAACGGCCGGTACAGCTCCAGCGGGCGAGCCAGACCCAGATCGGAGAGGCCGGCGTGCCGCCCCCGGGCGCTGGTCACGGTCACCTCGGCGTCGGACAACTCGGCCCCGACTGGCCAGGAGCGGTTCACCCGGGTCGGCGTGGCCACCCCGTCGACCCGCAGCTCCACGTCGACCCAGCACGGATCCGGGTTGTGGATGTTGCGCCACCCCGTACGCCAGACGCTCGTCTTGTCGGCCCACCGGGCGCTGTCACCGGTGAGGGCGAGTTCGACGGCCTCGGCGAAGCTGGACTTGCCGGAGCCGTTGCGGCCGACGACCAGGGTGAGGCCCGGACCGGGGTCGACCTGGAGCGTCCGTTCCGGGCCGACGCCGCGGAACCCGGCGACGGTCACCGACTTCAGCCAGATCCGGTCGGCTGGACCGTCGCCAGTGGGGGAGCGCGGGTCGAGCCGGGTGGGGGTGTCGGCGAGGGCGGCGGTCAGGTCGTCCTCGCTGCTCAGCGCGGCGAGGACCAGCTCGGCGGTCTCAGCCGGTACGTCGTCAGCGGCGGCGAGCCGTTCGAAGATCAGCTCGATCAGGGGTGCGGTGGTGGGCTGCGCGGGATCGGTCATGGTCGTCTCCAGGCGCGTGGTGTCCGCGGACCGACGGGTCGTCGGCCCGCCCGGGGCGAGCGGTGGAAGTGGGGAGGCCGTTGTCGGCCCGGCTGGGGCGAGCAGGGGAGTCGGGAGGCGGTGGTGGTCGTCGGACGCTGTAGAGCTGATGTCGCAAACGAATCAGTGGTTCAACGTCGGCCGCTCCGGGCACCCCGGGAGCGGTCAGAGCGTGGCGTTCGCGTGCCAGTCGCGCAGGAACGCGTCGACCAGGGCGTGCGCCCGAGGACGCAGGTCGAAGGATTCCTCCTCCCGGCGGCGGGCCATGTGCGACAGGCCGTCGGCGGCCTCGTTGAGGGCGTGGCCGTTGTGCCCCTTGACGTGCGCGAACGTCAGGTCGGGGCGGCGGGCCACCTGCTCGGCGAGCCGGACCAGGGTGGGCTGGTCCGACCAGCGGCGCTCCCGCAGGCTGTAGCCGGCCGGCATCGCGCCGGTCTCGCCGGCCTGCCAGCGGTGCAGATAGCGCAGGGCGGCGAGGCAGTCCAGCAGCACCGTCATGCCCACCGGCGCCTCGTCGTACCCGGTCAGCAGGTAGTCGACCGCGCGCAGCTCGTTGATCAGCACCCGGGAGGCGCCGGTCGGGTCGAGCCGGCCGGTGCCCCGACCGAGCAGGCCGTAGTGGCCGTCGCTGACGACGTACCCGATGCCGCCGACGCGGCCCTTCCAGCTGGCGTCGGTCGCGGCGACCAGCGGCGCGGACGTCGCCGCCCAGCGGACCACCCGGCCGCGGCCGCGCTGCTGGTCGTCACCGGACCGGCGGTGGATCCCGTGGTCGGCGGCCAGCCGCTCGGCGGTGTCGAGCAGATCGCCGGCGGAGGTCAGCTCGTCGTAGTGCGCGGCGGTGAGCGCCAGGCAAACGGCGTCGCCGATGCGCTGGCAGTCGTCGCAGCGGGTGGGGCGGGTGAAGGCGCGCAGGGTGAGAGCGCGGTCGTGCAGGGGAGGGGGGAGCAGAGCCAGGGTGCGGAGGAACTCATCGGGACGCACGACGCCTCCTGACGTCTTGTGATGCGGACACGCTCATTGCGTTCTCACAGCTCCGACACGTCGGTCACGACGGCGGTCAGCTTGTCGCCGGAGCGCTTCGTGCTGGCCGTCTCCTCCTGCTGGACGGAGGCGGAGTCGCCGGTCACCTCGAAGGTGTTGATGATCGGGTCCTCCGCGCCCTTGACCTCGTACGTCACCTCGTAGGTGCTGGACGGGTCGAGGCCATCGCCGATGTAGGTGACGTCGATCCGGTAGGTGATGTTGCAGCCAGCGCTGCCGAAGCACTGCTTCCGCAGCGTCTTGACCTTGAGCTTGAAGTCGCCCTTCGTCGGGGTGTCATAGACGGGTGCGGGCGGCGCCGTCGTCGCGGGCGCGGTAGCCGGTGCGGCCGCACTGGTCGGGGCGGACGTGCCGGCCCGCGACTGGGAAGCAGCAGTGGGGGCAGGCTTCCCTTGATCGGGCGACTCCTCACCGTTCGTTGTGGCCAGCAGCACGCCGCAGCCGCCGAAGCAGAGCAGCAGCACCAGAACGGCAGCGCCGGCGATGACCCACCGGACCTGGGACCTTTTGCGGATGACGGGCTGCGGGCCCGTTGCGCCCACGGTCTCGGGCTGAGCCGGGGTCTCGGGCTGAGCCGGGGTCTCGGCCGGCGGGTCCGGCTGGTGGTGAGGCTCGGTCATGGTTCTCTCCTCTGTTGAGCGGGAAGCTGTGGAGCTGATGTCGTGAACGGATCAGGTGGACGGGATGCCGAGGACTTCGACCTCGACGCCCTCGTTGCGCAGGGACTTCATCGCCCGGTAGAGCGCGACCTGGGCGAAGGTGAAGAGCGAGTCGACGGTGAGCGGCTTGCCGGAGCCGAGGGCGATCGCGTAGATGACCTTGCGGGGCTGGAAGTTCAGGTCGACGACTCGCCCCGACGGCTGCCGCTCGACCATCTCGACGAGCGCGTTGCGGGCGTCAGCCTCGTACCGCAGTGCGTCGACCGACACCGCGCCCTGCGCGAAGAGGTGGCTCAATGCCGAGCTGCCCTTGGCCCGCTTGACGTGGATCAGCTCGTTGTCGGGTCCGAGCAGGTCGCAGGCCTCGATACGGTGGGGGTGCTGGTTCGTCCGCAGCAGCTGCCGGTCAAGCAGGGTCAGACCGCAGACCTCCGCGGCGTGGACGTTGTACTTCGCCTCGTCCGTCAGGTCGGCGGTCCAGGCCGGGAGTGCGAAGCTGGCCGGTCCGGCCAGGATCTGCTCGATCTCGTCGCGGAGGAACTTGCGGTGCTGGTCACCGATCTCGTACCAGCCGCCCTCGTGCAGCAGGAGCTGACTCTCACCGTGCGCGAGTTGCGCGGTGATCCACCGCGACACTGCCGTGGAGTCGATCTCCTCCGCGCCGGCCGCATCCGCGTAGAGGGTGACGCGTCCGTTGCAGAGCGCCGCCCACCGCTCGCCATCCGGCACGCCCTCGGTCTGCGCGAGCACGTCCGCCAGCGTGAGCTCCGGCAGGCGCACCGGGCGGAGGCCGGACTTCGGCACCCGAAGCTTGTACGACTTGACCCGCTCGATTTCGCTGAAGACCCGGCCCGGTACGGCCAGCCCGACCTCCACAGGATCCGGTAACCTGAGCAGCCGGTCCAGCTGCTCCTCCACCTTCGCTAGGCGGGGGTCCCGGGCCGGCACGGGACGGATCTGGGTGATGAACTCCAGATCAGCGAAGGGTGCCTCCTGCTTGCAGACCCGGTCGATCTCCCGCAGGTCGGCGAGCAGACTCGCGGGTTCGACACCGAGATGGACGCGCAGGGTGTCGCTGCCCTCGACCGGGGTGGCCTTACCCGTGGACCGGCAGACGGTGAGGTTCGGGTTGAACGTTCGCCCGCAGACCTGGCCGACGATCTCGCCCCACTTGTCGATGCCGTACATCCGGATGTGCTGACCGCCCGGGACCATGTTGCGGTCGACCCGGCCAGTGGTGCCGAACACCCGCCGGCGTACCTGCTTGATCTCGTCGGGGGCGAGCGAACGCACCGCGAAGCCGATCCCGAAGCCCGAGTTGGCCAGGTCCAGATCGACCATGTGACGGCCGACGGTGCCGTAGGCGAGGGCGTAGACGTGGTTGTCGACCGCGACGAGCAGCGCGGCACCGCCACTGCTGAACCCCAGGTCGGTCGTCTCCCCGGTCAGCGAGGCCAGCACATCGCACCAGTCGGCCCGCTGGCGCGGCACCGTCCCGTGCACCAGCAGCGCTGGCGCACCGGCCACCAGGCGCTCCTCGACCATGAAGTCGTGCTGTCGCACGTACCGGTGGTTCACCGCCTCATGCAGACCCTCGACGGTCGGCGTCACCCGTTCCAGCTGGTAGACCGACGTCAGATAGGTGCCCTCCGGCCGCTCGGGCAGGTCGAGGTCGAAGAGGGTAGGCGCTTCGTAGGGCGGACGGGTGACGTCCTTGCGGACGACACGACGGTTGGTCGATCTGGTCGTGGTCGGCTGGCTCGCACGGCGCACGTCGATCTCCTCGCGTTGAGAATCGGGGTGGCGGTGGTGCGGGGGAGGGGTGCGCCGAGGAAGGGCTTCGCGGGTCCCGCCCTCGGCGCGAGCGGTCAGCTCAGGGCGACGGTGACGCCGCCGGAGAACATCGAGTCGTGCAGCTCGAGCTTGGTGAGCTTGACGTTCTTCGGGATGTCGAAGACCACGACGCCGTTGACCTGGTTGCCGGGGTTGATGTCGTTGAGGAACGTCTCGGCGTTCTTGTTCGCGTAGATCGCGGCGCCGGAGTCGGCGGAGTACTCGGTGCCGTCGGCCGCGTAGGCCTTCTGGCTGCTGCCGTCGAACATCTGCGCCTCCTTGCCGATGTTCTTCACGTTGAGCGTGACCAGGCAGAACTGGCCCTGGGCCTTCTCGCCGAGCAGGTCGCTACCGACCTTGGCCACGCCGCACTTGGACGACTTGACCGTGAACTCGAACTTCCCGTCCCGGGCGGGCTGACCGACCTTCGCGGTCTTGGCGGGCTTGTCGTCGCCCTTGGCGCCTTCACCGCCGCCGGAGCTGCCGGCGTTGTCGGTGGTGCCGGAGCCGCAGCCCAACGCGACGAGGCCGGTGGCGATCAGGGCGAGGGTGGTGGTCTTGCGCATGCTTTTCTCCTTGACGGGTCTGATGGCGTCGGCCGGGGCTGGCGGTGGTGGCCGCCCCGTGCCGCATCTCATAAGAGCGGCAGGCCAGCAGACGGGCGACAACGCGTCGTGAGAACCCCACCTATCACGGCGGCATAAGCAGAGCCAGATAACCCCCCTTATCACCGGGCACAGCTTGCTCTAGTTCGTCCTCCGTCGGTAGTGTCGCGGCGCGGACAACCGGACGGGTGGGAGGAGGTGGGGACAAATGTCGTCGACGGTCACGCTGGGGCAGATCGCCAGGTTTGCCCAGGTGCGCCGTCCCAGCGTCAGCAACTGGAGGCGCCGGCATCCTGACTTTCCTGACCCGGTAGGCGGTTTGCCCGGCCAGCCACTCTTTGATTCGGATGAAGTAGCCCGGTGGTTGGACCATCGGCCGGTGCCGGCTCCGCGTGAGGGTGCCTCAGCGGCCATCACCTACGGAGATAGATTCCGGGCAAGCATGGATCGTGGTGGCAGTCTCGATGAGACGCAGCTCGATCCCGACACCTTTGCCGACGTCGCGCTTGAGTTGATCGCGCTGCGAGTAGCCCATCAACGCCCACTGCCCGCCGACCTCGTCACTCTCTCGGAGCTGTGCGTCAGCGTCGAGGCGGAGCACCCCGATCTCGTCGGCCTGCTCACCCATGTCGGCGCTCGAGGCCAAAGTGCGTTGTCGATGCTTGATGATGTCGAGCGTCTGGTGTCAGAGCTTGGTGCGGCGGCCGCGGCCGAGGAGGTGCTCGCCGCAGCTGGTCGTCGTGGCTGGTCCGGTGGCCCGGTTGAGACGCCCGCCGAGATCTGCGACCTGATCCTGCGCTTGGCGGACGAGATGCTGGGAGATCTCACCGAGCTTGCCGTAGCTGATCTCGCGGCCGGCCCAGGGAAGATGCTCACCGCCATGATGGCCGCTGGCCGCCCACGCGAGATCCGGTGCGCCGAGGCAGACCCGGTAGCGGCAAGGTGGCTGCGTCTGAGGTCCTTCTGCCACGGCCAGCAGATGGTCACGGTCCTCACCGACGGACAGGACACGGGCCGTCTCTCGGGCTCGGACCTTGTCTTTGTTGACCCGCCATTCCAGCCCGGCGAGCAGGAACACCATGAGGAACACCCGCTGTCCTGGGCCTCCCGAGTGGTGGAGTGCCTCAGCGACGAGGGCATTGGGTTCGCCGTTGTGCCGGAATGGACGCTGACGCGCACGGGGACGTCGCGCCGGCTTCCGGTGACGTGGGTACGCGAGCAACTCGTGCGTCGGGGTTGCGTCCGCGCGATCATCCAACTACCCCGCCACATTCACCGCTTCATCGGCGGCACGGACCTTGTGCTGCTGGTGCTGGCGCCCGACGACGGCGACGCGACGCGGGACGTCGTTGTCTGCGACGCCGACCAGGTCCGGTCCCGGTACGGCGCGTCATGGATCGAACAGACAACGCGGCTCGTGTGCGGGTCGCGGGAGTCGCGCGACGCTGAGCCATGCACGACGATTCCCGTGTCCGAGCTAATGGGCAGGCGGTCGCTCCTGCCGTCACATCTGTTGGCACCCAAGGCGGCACCTGAGGACCACGTGGTGGAGGCGGTGCGGGCACGTGAGTCCGCGGCGGCAACCTTCAAAATGGGCGCGGATGACGCGATCACCACGCTGGGACGGATCGGGGTGACCACCCGCGCGCAGGGCATCGCCTACCGCACGGTCGGCGAGCTGCTACGCGGCCGGCAGCTCATCCGTCTGCCGGGCCATCGCATACCCGATGCTGATCTGGGTCGCAGCGGACAACGAGCTCTGGGTCGCGAAGAGCTGCTCGGAGAGGTGCCCGTCGGCGAGCGTCGCATCGACGTTCTGACACTTGGGCAGTACGCCGCAGCCGCGATCACCGAACCGGGCGATGTGGTCGTCATGGCCGGCGACCAGCTTCGCGTCATGGTCGACGCTATCGGCGGCAGTGTCCTGCTCACCCCCGTACAGGGCTTGCGTATCCCCGGCTACGTCAAACACTCGTCGCTGTACCGCGACGAGCCCCAGCAGGCATGGATCGGGCCGTACGCGCTAGCGGCCCTGCTCGGCGCGGCGCGCAACGCGGCACGCACCGGTCCACGCGTGCGCAGCGTCACCCTGCACCAGCTGGAGATCCCCGTGCTGGCCGCCGTCGAATACGAGCACCTCGAACAGGTGTCCATGATGCTCAACGCCCTGGCAGAGCGCGCCCGCAACCAGGCTGCCTCGTTGGATCTGGTCCGACAGCGGATCGCCGCCGGCGTCGCAGACGGGGCGCTGAACCTGCGCTTCAAGCCCAACACGTCGAACACGAATATCTGAGGAGACGAGATAGTGCCCCCACGCGCGCGCAAGCCGGTAGAGCCGCAATCGGCCGACCTGAAAGACACTCTCTGGAAGTCGGCCGACAAGCTGCGCGGCAGCATGGACGCCGCCGAGTACAAGCACTTCGTGCTGGGCCTCATCTTCCTCAAGTACATCTCGGACTCGTTCGATGAGCGGCGGGCGCAGATCGAAGATGAACTGGAGGCAGAGGGCATCCCCGAGGCAAATCGACCCGCACTGCTGGAAGACCAGGACGAGTACGCCGGCCGCGGCGTCTTCTGGGTGCCGCAGGCCGCCCGCTGGGAGTCCCTCGCGCACCGCGCCAAGGCCGCCGCTGGCCAGACCAGCATCGGCCAACTCCTCGACGGCGCGATGAAGGCCGTCGGCGACGCCAACCCCGACCTCAAGGGCGCGCTACCGCAGGGCCTCTACAACGGGCGCGGCGTCGACGAGCGCCGTCTCGGCGAGCTCGTCGACCTCATCCACAAACTCCGCTTTCGCGACCAGTTCGACGCCGACGGCAAGCGCCGCAGCGCTCGCGATGTCCTCGGCGAGGTCTACGAATACTGTCTGGAGAAGTTCGCGCTGGCCGAGGGCCGACGCGGCGGCGAATACTTCACCCCGAAGAGCATCGTCAAGCTCATTGTCGAGATCCTCGAACCGCAACCGGGCGAACGGGTCTACGACCCGGCGTGCGGCTCCGGCGGCATGTTCGTCCAGGCCGAGAAGTTCATCGAGACCCACGGCGGCAGAGCGTTCGACATCTCGGTCTTCGGCCAGGAGCTGAATCAGAACACCTGGCGGCTGGCGAAGATGAACCTCGCCATCCACGGCATCGAGGCCAACCTCAGCACGAGGTGGGCCGACAGCTTCCACGAAGACCAGCATCCCGATTTGCGCGCTGACGTCGTCATGGCCAACCCACCGTTCAACATCTCCGACTGGGGCGGCGACCGGCTCGTCATGGACCCCCGCTGGGAGTACGGCATCCCGCCGGTCGGCAACGCCAACTACGCGTGGCTCCAGCACATGGCCCACAAGCTCTCCCCGAAGGGGCGCGCCGGCATCGTCCTCGCCAACGGCTCCATGTCTAGCAAGCAGTCCGGCGAGGGCGACATCCGCCGCGCCATGGTGGAAGGCGACCTCGTCGCGTGCATGGTCGCGCTGCCCGGTCAGCTCTTCCGCTCCACCCAGATTCCGGCCTGTCTGTGGTTCCTATCCCGAGACAAGAGCCCACACGGATCGAAGCGGCTCACCAACCGCACCAACCAGCTGCTCTTCATCGACGCCCGCAACATGGGCATGATGGTGAATCGCACCGAGCGCGAACTCACCGACGACGACATTCGCCGCATCGCTAGCATCTACCACGCCTGGCGCGGCACCGACAAGACGATCGAGTACAAAGACCTGCCCGGCGTCTGCAGGTCAGCCACGCTGGACGAAATACGTGAACACGACTTCATCCTCACGCCGGGCCGCTACGTCGGGGCGGCCGAGGTCGATACCTCCAACGACGAACCGATCGCCGAACAGATCGAGCGGCTGAAGAAGGAGCTGTACGCGCAATTCGACGAATCGGCTCGTCTCGAGGCTGTCGTCCGTGAACAGCTGGGGAGGATCCATGTCTGAGTGGCGGAGTGCAAGGCTTCACGAGGTCTGTAATCAGATAACAGTGGGGCATGTCGGCTCCATGGCATCTGAGTATGTGAGTCAAGGAGTTCTATTCCTTCGTTCTCAGAACGTCCGGCCGGGACGGCTTGACCTCGCTAATTGCAGATGGATTCCCGCAGAATTTCATGAACGTCTCCGGAAATCGCAACTGAATCCTGGAGATATCGTGATTGTGCGCACAGGGATTCCAGGCGCGGCCGCACTTATCCCTGATGGACTGGGGCCAGTCAACTGCTCAGATCTGATCATTGTCCGCCCGGGCGCTGAGATTGACGCAAGATTTCTCTGCTATTCGATCAACGCAACTGCCGCATCGTTTGTCGTGGCTCACACCGTGGGTGCTGTTCAGCAGCACTTTAATATTGGGTCTGCACGCAACCTCGTCATAACTCTTCCCGCTAAGCAAGAGCAACATGCGATAGCCGACGCTCTTTCTGCCTTGGATGACAAGATTGCGGTCAACGAGCGGATCGCCGATACGAGTTGCGCGTTGGCGCTTTCTCTCTTCTCTGAAGAGCGGTGGTCGTCTCGAACCAGCCTCTCGTCGTTGTGCAGGCTGAGCAAAGTCCAACTGATGCCGTCCACCCTCAACGTCCCTTCGGTGGCACATCACAGCCTTCCGGCCTTCGACAGCGGCCAAGTGCCGGACGTCTGTTCTCCGGAAAAGATCTTGAGTACGAAATTCCTGGTGGACGAACCAAGTGTCCTGCTGTCGAAGCTCAACCCCGATATTCCGAGAGTTTGGCGAGTTGAGCCAAAGGTCGGTGTGCCGGCATTCGCGTCAACCGAGTTTCTTGTGCTTGCGCCAAATCCGACCATCACTACTGCGGAGCTCTGGGCCGTTGCTCGCCAGGGTGAATTCCTCTCCCGTCTCGCTGCGCGTGTAACGGGAACGTCGAAGAGCCATCAACGTGTGCGTCCGGACGAGGTCCTCGGGTCCAATGTAGTCGATATTCGGGCGATTGATATAGTGACGAGGCAGCAGGTTGCTTCGCTGGTAGAGCGGGCCGAGCAGGCTCGTGAAGAGGGCAACACTCTCGCCCAGCTTCGAGGTGCGCTGCTGCCGAAGTTGATCTCTGGAGAGCTCAGGATCAAGGACGCGGAGCGGTTGGTTTCCGACGCGGTGTGACAGTGCCTTTGCACGTTCCGCAACTACTCCACGATCCTCGCCCAATAGGGAGAAGCTATGAGCCTGTCGGACGGTCCGGCCTTCCCGCACGACGAGTCCGAGGCCGAGTGGGAGCAACATGTCAAGGATCAGCTTGGCGAGTGGTGGCAGCCCATGACCGGCGCCGAACTGGCGCCGTCCCGCAAGGGTGATGGCGCGCGGAAGTCTTGGGGCGACCTGATCCTCCACGGCCGTCTTTGCGAGGCAGTCGCGCGGATCAATCCGCAGTTGCCGCCGGACGCCGTGGACGAGGTGGTGGCCGAGTTCGAGAAGCGGACGTCGGCCGACGCGTTCACAGAGCGGCACCGCCTGCACACGTTGCTCACGCGCGGGGTTAAGGTTGGCTACGTCGATCCGGCGTCGGGGGAGAACCGTACCGACACGGCCTGGGTGATCGACTTTCTCGACCCGTACGGCAATGATCTGATCGCGGCCAACCAGGTGACAATCAAGGATGCCCGCCATAAACGCCGGCTGGATGTAGTGGCCTACGCAAACGGTCTGCCGCTGGCGGTGTTCGAGCTCAAGAAGGCCGGCGCGACCGACGGGACCCGCGAGGCGTACGACCAACTCATGACCTATCGACGTGAGTTCGGTGCGACCGCCCTCGCGGTGCCGGTCTTCGCCGTCGCCAGCGACGGCATCACCGCACGCATCGGGACGCTGTTCACCTCTTGGGAGCACATGGCGCCATGGGACATCGACGAGCGCGGTGAGCCCGTTGACGTCAGCGACGGCCGTGCACTGGAGACACTGATCGGCGGGGCGTTCGACCCCAAGCTCTTCTTGGACCTGCTGGTCAACTTCACCGCCTTCTCGCGAGAGCGGGGTGGCGCGATCGACACCGTGCGCTTGGCGAAGGCCCACCAGATGTTCGCGGTCAACACGGCGGTCGACAAGACGATCACCGCGGTGGGCGGCGACGGCAAGATCGGCGTCGTGTGGCACACGCAGGGCTCGGGCAAGAGCATGGAGATGGCGTACTACACCGCGAAGGTGATGAAAGAGCCGGCTCTGCGTAACCCGACGATCGTGGTGCTCACTGACCGGATCGACCTGGACAGCCAACTCTTCCTCACCTTCGCCGCCAGTGACCTGCTGCCTGAGACACCCGTGCAGGTGGACACGAAGGAGCAGTTGATGCGCCTGCTGGATCGGCCATCCGGCGGGATTATCTTTACTACGCTCCAGAAGTTCAACCGCTCCAAGGCGGACAAGGAAGCGAACATCGACTTCCCCCTGCTGTCCAAGCGGCGCAACGTGCTCGTGGTCGTGGACGAGGCGCACCGCAGCCACTACGACTTTCTCGACGGCTACGCCAAGAATCTGCACGACGCGCTTCCCAACGCGGCGTTCATCGCCTTCACCGGCACGCCGATCTCCAGAGCCGAGGCGAACACCCGCGCTGTCTTCGGCGACTACATCGACGTGTACGACCTGACCCGTGCGGTCCGTGACGGCGCCACGGTCAGGGTCTACTACGAGAACCGACACATTCCGGTGCACCTCCCCGAGGGCGTGAACCCGGTGGAGTTGGACGAGGAGGCCGAGGACCTGACCGTCGACCTCGACGAGGAGGAGATCAAGCGCGTCCGGCGGGCGTTCGCGCAGTATGAGGACGTCGTGGGCCACGCCGAGCGGGTACGGAAGCTCGCTGTGGACATCGTGGAGCACTGGGAACGGCGTCGGACCGAGATGGTCAAGCTGACCGGCAAGCCCGGCAAGGGCATGATCGTCTGTTACTCCCGAAAGGTCGCAGCTGACCTTTACAAGGAGATCACCGCGAGCCGCTCGGAGTGGCACCACGAAGACGACGACGAAGGCCTGATCAAGGCGGTTTTCACCGGCAGCGCCAAGGACCAGGAGCCGATTGCCACCCACGTCCGGTCGACCGGCGCGATCAAGAAGATCCAGCGTCGGGCCACGGATCCTGACGACCCGCTGGAGCTGGTGATCGTCCAGTCGCTCTGGCTGACCGGGTTCGACGCGCCGCCGCTGCACACGATGTACCTCGACAAGCCGATGCGCGGGGCGGCGTTGATGCAGGCCCTCGCCCGTGTGAACCGCCGGTGGGGTGAAAAGCCCAGCGGTCTGGTGGTGGACTTCCTTGGCATCGCCGACGACCTCACCAAGGCGCTCGCCGAGTACACCCGGACCGACATCGACGAGAAGCCGATCGGGAAGGACATCAGCGCGGCGGTCGACATGGTGGTTGAGCTGCACGGCGTGATCGGTAGCCAGCTTCACGGCATCAACTGGAAGGCCAAGCGCGACTCGGGCAGACCGCGTGCCTTCTACCATGCCGCGCTCGACGTTGTGGATTACCTTCGCAGCCCTGAACCAGATTTGGAGGAGGGCAAGCCCACCCTTGCCGAGCGCTTCGCCGACACCGCCCGCAAGATCGCTCGCGTCTACAGCAATTGCCCGCGTGAGGACAAGCTTCGGCTACTGCGGACGGACCTGGAGTTCTTCGAGGCCGTACGTCTGTATCTGGCCAAGTTGAGGGCTGAGGAGCGGGCGGAGCGGGGGCTCGCGACGGCGGCGGACGTGGAGTTGGCGATTCGGCAGCTTACGGCGAGCGCGATAGCGGTGGATGAGGTAGTCGACATTTATGAGGCGGCTGGCATCCAGCGCCCCGACTTGTCGCACCTGGACGAAGACTTCATGCGTCGACTGCGCGAGAGCCAGCGCCCCAACCTGGCCATCGAAGCGCTGCGGCGAGCGATCGAGCGTGAGGTGCGGTCGGCTCACCCCCACAATGTTGTCGCCCAGGAAGGGTTCACCGCGAAACTGCTCAAGACGATGCAGCGCTACACCTCGGGCGGGCTGACAGCTGCCGAGATCATCGCGGAGTTGGTCGCGCTGGCCAAGGAGGTCTCGGCCGACCGCGGCAAGGCTGCCGAGATGGGCCTGACGGAGGACGAGTACGCCTTCTACACGGCGGTCGCGCAGAACGAGTCGGCGAAGGAGATGCTTGGCGATGGGGTGCTGGGGCAGATCGCCAGGGACCTCGTCAAGGAGCTTCAGGACCTGCCGGTCGACTGGTGGATCCGGGAGCAGGCCCAGGCTCTGGTCCGCAGCAAGGTCAAGCGACTGCTGGCCCGGTACGGCTACCCGCCCGACGCCCGTATGGAGGCTGTCGATCTGGTGCTCAAGCAGACCCGCACCTACGTGGAAGACCAAGCGTAGCGCCGCGAGGTCTGAACGCATCCGGCGGCGCACGGCTGAGGGGCCTCAGCTTATTGTCCACAAACGGTGCTTGAACGGATCTTCAAATTGGACCACGCGTTGTGGTCTTCTCGTCTTGTGCCAGTGGCGGAGAGGTTCCTGCCCGGCGGGCTGGCGCGGTCCCGCCCTCGCCGGCACGACGACCTGGCTGACGGTCAGCTGAAGTGAGGCGTTGGTGAGCAGGTTGAACGGGTGATTGAACTACATGACGCGGTCAAGCAGTGCGCTGACCTGTTGGAGCGCCACCGGCGGCGTGCGCAGCGGATCGGTGAGCAGAACACCAAGGCAGGCTTGATCGAGCCCGTCATCGGCGCCTTGGGATGGGACTTGTTCGACCCCGATGAGGTGCACCGTGAGTACCGACGTCGTGGCACCGACAACCCGGTCGACTACGCCCTCCTACTCCTACGCACGCCACGACTGTTCATCGAGGCGAAAGGGCTTGGCGAGAACCTTGACGATCCGCGGTGGGCAAACCAGACGATCGCCTATGCCGCCGTCGCTGGCGTCGAGTGGGTGGCGCTCACGGACGGCTCGGAGTGGCGGGTCTACAACGCCCACGCGCCCGTGCCGGTTGAACAGAAGCTCTTCCGCGCAGTCCGACTTGAGGACGACGTAGAGGCGGTAGTCGAGCTGTTGAGCCTGCTCAGTAAGGACAACATGCGGGACAACCGGATCGAGGAGCTGTGGAAGGGCTTCTTCGTCGACCGACAGGTACACGCCGAGCTCGTCGAGCTGTTCGCCGGCGGGGAGCCTGCCGTCGACCTTGTGGCGCTGCTCGACCGTCGGCTGTCCAAGCTCACCCGGGAGGACATTCGCTCCAGTCTCATACGAGCGCGCGCGACCTTCGACTTCCCCGCGGCGGCCACGCCGCTGGCCTCCCGACCAGCTCCAGCGGCCCTCGCGCCGCTGATAGCTCAGAGGCAAGAGAGCAGCATCGTAACTCCGCGCGTCACCCCGGCCTCGGAGGTCCAATCAAGGTTGAGTTCCAGCGCTGGCAAGCGCCGACCCGGTAAGCCGCGGGTCAGCCCAGAAGAGCGCAAGCTTCATCTTCCCGACATGATCGACGTAGGCCGGCTGCGGCCGGGCTGCACGCTTGTTGCCAGCTACTTCGGGAAGCAGCACCAGGCCGAACTCTTGGCCGACGGCACCATCCGGTATCGCGGACAGGTCTACAACTCGCCGTCAGGGGCAGGGGAGGCGGTGAAGATCATCGTGCATGGTCCGAGTGTCTCGGCCACCACGAAGGCGACCGATGGCCTGGACTTCTGGCACACCGAGGACGCACGCACCGGGGAAGTGGTGTCCCTCAAGGAAATCCGCCGCCGGACCCTGGCGGATCTGTCCGCTTGACACCTGCTGCGCCCCGGACGGCACCTGCGTAGACGCCATAGACCAGCGAGAGGCTGATGATGAGCTGCCGAGGCCTGAATCTTGCACTACTGCTCCGCGTTCTGGCATATCCGCGGTCCGTGGCAGACCTACGGCGATACTTTGGCGTTGGCCTGCCGAATGGCTTGCCAGCCTTCACCGGAGGCCGGTTTGAGCAGCTTGGAGGCGGCGGTGACCACCCCGCTGTTAGAGACACGATCACCCCCGAGGACTTGATCGCGGTCGAGCTGCTCAGCGTGCACGTGCCTGCGCGCGTCGCCCTTGACCTGCTCGAAGGTGCTCTCGGGCGAGAGATCGCGACGGAATTGCGGCGCATCCCGACGGACGTCTCCCTTGCCGACGATGAGGCCCTGCAGTACATCACGGATGGTGGTCCCGCCGACCAAGCCTGGCATTTGCTGAAGAACAACGGCGGCGTTGGCTGGGTAACTGCAGGGAAACTGCTTGCACGAAAGCGACCCTGCCTCGTGCCCGTGTATGACGAGGTCGTGCGCTGCGCCTATCGCACCGGCGGCGGGTTCTGGAGTTGTCTGCATGAGCGCCTCCGCGAGGACGGAGGTGTTCTCGTGGACCGCCTCACTCGGCTGCGGGCGGAGGCGGAGTTACCGCCGGAGATCACCCCGTTGCGAGTGCTCGACGTGGTGTTTTGGATGCGGCACCGCGACGACCACACCGGATATCGGTGCCGTGGCCTGGATGAATAGCGGGCAGGAGACTCCGAGCCCGATGGACAACGTTCCACCGCGCAGCAGCCGAGACCACCTCGGGCCCGGGTCGGCTATTTTCGGCGCTCGTCGACCTGTTCGACCTGACTGACCTGCTCGGTTGGGCGCATCAGCTCGACCTGGTCGCCGGGCTTGACCTCTACCTCGCCCTTGCCGTGGCGGATCTCCAGCACCGGGACGCCCTCGTCCAGGTGCAGCTCGTTCCGTTCTCGGCCGGTCGGCATTCGAGCGACGACTGACGCGCCGGCCGGCAGTTCTACCCGTTGCCGCTCGGGCGAGCTTCGCACGCTCGTTCCGTGACCGCGAACGGTGCTGACCAGCCCCTCGGACCGCAGGATCGACATCGCCATCCGGACGGCCTCACGGCCGATGCCGTACTCCTGGGTCAGCCGGGCTTCGCTCGGCAGCGATACCCCGGGCGCCAGCTCACCGGATTCGATCCGCCGCCGCAATATGTCGGCGACCTGCACATAGACGGGTGTATGCGAGCGCGGATCGACGGTCATACCTGGTAAGCCTTGTCCCCCCGTGGGCCGCACTGGTTGTGCCCCTGTGCCCCTGTCCGTATATTTACGTGGGCGGCGACGTAGCAGGGTGGGAGCTGGATCTATAGCCCGGTCGAGTGACGCCGTAGAGCAGCCCTGGCGCCGTGCCCCTGATCGAAGCTGCGGCGGTGGGGCGGGGTGGGCCCGCGCGAGCGGTGTGAGCGGGGGCCCACCCCTTCCACTACGAGAGAGGCAGGTTGAGCAGATGAGCGTCCGCAACCAACGACCGGCACGGGAGAGCGGGGCGACGTATCGCTCCTCGACCTACACCGGTCTGCTGCCCTGGCAGGTGGGCGAGCGTCGGTTCCCGCCTACGGGGCTCGGACGCCGCGGCCTGAATCCCGACGACGTGTACGCCTTCCTCGACCGGGTTGCCATCGACATGGCAGCCGTCTACGCCACTCTCGCCGAGAGCCGCCTCGAGACTGTCCGGATCAAAAACGCGCTGCGCCGCTGGCAGACCGACCAGGCCCGCGCCCGCAACGAGCGGGACAACACCCGATGAGTCAGCGGTACGTCATCCACCTGCCCGTCGTTGCCACCGATCTGCCTGCCGCGCAACGCCTGGCCCGGGTCATCGGCCGGTGGATGCTGGTGCTGCCGATGGTGGACCCGGGGGAGACCACCGTCTCCGAGGAGGACCAGCAGTTCCTCCGGCATCGGGTCTTCTGCGATCTACGGCTGCCTGGCGGCCGACGGTGTCTGCTTCGCGATGGCCACGACGGCGACTGCTCCCGTCGCTTGCGCCGATGAGGGAGCGATGCGGCGGCGAACCACCGTGGACACGGCCGAATTGACGGGCCAAGATGCGGTGTGCGATTCATAGCGAGCCAGGTGATGCACACGATCTGTGAGAAGGCCGAGGGCAGGAAGGTCAGGGCTGCCGTCGCCTACGCGGGTGACGGGGCAACCGACCTGCTGCCGGTGAAAGCAGGCGACCTGATCGTCGTCAACGGCAGCAGGAACGCAATCGCCAGCGGCGCTACCTCCGCTCGGCTGCTGCGGAGCTGGTATGAACAGGGCGTCCTGCTCTATGCCCATGAGACCCTGCACGCGAAGGTCTTCGTCATCGGTCGGACGGCCTTCGTGGGTTCGGCCAACCTGTCGCTGCGTGCCCACACCGACCGTACGGTCGAGGCCGCGATCCAGAGCACCGATGCTGCAGTCGTCGTCAGTGCTCGAGAGTTCATCGACGAGATGGCTGCCAATGCAATCGAGATCGACGAAGCTTGGCTCGATTGGGCGGCGACGGTACCCGTCCGTACCGCTGGTGGTCCGGTGCTGTGGAACCCAGATCCGCCGTTCGAACCAAACGAGCCGTACGACGTCTGGACTGGCCCCGAGGTAAGCGCCGACTGGACTGACGAGGAGATCGCGCTGGCGCAGGCGGGCTACCGGATGCACAAGGTGGCTGGGGGCAGGGGCAGGTACGGCACGATCGCCATCAGCGAGTCCGCGACGGACGCGAGTTCGCTTGTGCAGCCTGACATGGTGTTGCTCATCCGCCCGCGCAGCGTCCAGCTGGTCAGGTTTCTCGATCGCCGTCGGCGCGGGGGAGCGGCCATGGGCTTCTACCGCACCGACCGGGATTGCGTCCGTCGAACACTGGGCGAGGTGGCGGCCGCCCTCGACAGCAGCCCAGCGAAGCTGCGCGAGGGGGACTGGGCGCGGATGGATTCATCGCAACGTGAAGCACTTCGTGAGTTGTTCAAGCTGCCGAAGCTCCCGGCCCGGTCATGATGAGCGCCGTCGGCATGTGAGCCGGTGAACAGCTCCCGCCGGCCGTCCCGGTGTTGGCCTGCGGTGTGGCAGGCTCCGCCGGTGACGATCACGACGGCAGGCGCGCGATTTCTCGCCGCCTTCAATGACATTGAAAAGCACTTTCGCTCTACTCTGCGGGCCGACGTGGCGGTCGGGTTCGCCCAACTGATCCGGGACTATGGGCAGCGGAGGCCTCTGTCGCACCAGCAGAAGAATGCCCTCGTTGCGTTTGCCTCGCTGCGGAACGCGATCAGCCACGGCACCTACTACGGCGGCCGGCCGATCGCCGACCCGGTCGAGACCGTCGTGCAGGAGATCGAGCATCTCCGACAGCAGATCATCGAACCGCCGTTGGCGCTGACCGTCCTCAAATCCGGCAATGTCTGCGCGGTGCGTCCGGACGACCCGATCAGCACCGCGCTGGACCACATCCGTGCCTTCGGGTACTCACAGTTGCCGGTGTACGACGACGGCTACGTGGGCGTGCTGACCACCAACGCCATCGCACGGTGGCTCGCCGATCAGCTGGTCAGGAACACGGGAATTGCCGAGGAAGAGCCTGTCCGGCAGGTGCTGGGGTTTGCCGAGCCAGGAGAGGGCGCCGCTCTGGTATCCAGGGCGATCACCGTGGTGGAGGCGATCGACCGGCTCAGCCAAAGCCGGCTTGCCGGGCAACAGAACACGGCGCTCATCATCACTCAGAACGGGATGCGGACCGACAAGCCGTTGCGGCTGGTGGTTCCGTTCGACCTACCGGTCCTGAGTAAGGCGCTCGCCTTCAGCTGAGCTGCACCAGGAGGGATGGCGGCGGCAGCCTGCGCCGGACCAAACGGCGGCGTCTCGGACTCGGAGGTGAATCCCGAGCCGGCGACGCCGCCGCTGGGTCGAGGAGTCGGTCAGCTGGCCAGCGAGCCCAGGTTGACGCCGTCGAGCAGGTTGATCAGCTCGTCGTCGCGGGCCACCTCGTAGCCGCGTTCACGAAGCTCCGCAACCAGCTCGGCCTCACAGTCGACAGGAATATCGAGGTACTCACCGTTGTGAACCGTGAGTACGAGTTTGGCGTACCGGTCCCGCAGGTCCTGCGGCAGGACCTCGAGCGCGCGCGTCGTGACCATCGGGGGCCAGTACCCTTCCACGACCGCGCCCACCTCAGTGATGTCGAAGGGCTCGTCGTCGCCGTACCCGTCCTCCGGCTCGTAGCAGTCGGGACCGGCGGGGTGCGACAGGTGGGTCATCTGGACCTGTCGCGCCTCGCCCCAGGTCCGCGCGGTGGCGAGTGCCCTGATTTCCGCGGCCTCCCCAGCGGCGGTAGGGGCGTCGATGAAGGCGAGGCAGTCGTGATTGGCGGCGTGGCCGTAGACCAGGTGCTGGTGGTGCGATGTCATGGCGCACATCCTGCCTCAGGCATACGACAACCAAGATCGTCTTACGGCCGGGACCCTCTCCACCGGTCGGGTGACCGCTAGGCTAGCCCTCCCTGGTCTCCCCACCTGGAGAAACGCCCATGTCCGACAGCGTCTTCGCGCAGTTCACCGCCGACGACGACCAGCTCGCAGTCGGGCTGCTCGTGCAGCCGGCGATCAACGCCGCCCTGGTGCACAACCGGGTGCCGTTGGTGCGTCACCTCACGCTCGTCAACCGTGGGGCGGTGCCGCTGACCGACGTGACGCTGACGCTGGAACTGCGAGGCCCGGACGGCGCGCTGACCGAGCCGTGGACGCGTACCCTCGCTGCGCCGTTGCGGCCCGGGGCCAGCACAAGCTGGGACGACTTCCGGGACTTCACGCCCGATCGCGTGCTGCTGTACCGCACCGACGAGGCGTTCCCGGTCGACTACACCCTCCGGGTGCAAGCGCAGGAGGACGCACTGCGGCTGGTCGCCCCGTCAAGGGTGCTGGCGCACAACGAGTGGTTCAACAGCCCCGCCCTCTACGACAGCCTGGCGGCCTTCGTGCAGCCGAACACCCGGGCGGTGGAGGCGGTCCTGCGGGCTGCCGCCCAGCTCCTGCTCGCGCGGACCGGCTCCGGCTCCCTGCAGGGCTACCAGGAGGGTTCCGAGCGAGCGGCGCTGATCGCCGGTGCCGTGTACGAGGCGCTGCGCCAACTCGAGATCACCTACCAGACCCTGCCGGCGTCCTTCGAGAACACCGGCCAGAAGGTTCGCACGACCGCGGCGGTTCTAGACGGGCGGCTCGGCAACTGCCTCGACCTGTCCGTCACGTACGCCGCGTGTCTGGAGGCGGCGGGGCTGCACCCGCTCATCTTCATCAGCGAAGGGCACGCCTTCGGTGGCTTCCTGCTGGAGGAGGAGCGGCTGGGTTCGGCCGCGGTGACCGAGACCAACCTGCTGATCTCGATGGTGGACTCCGGCCGGGCGGTGCCGGTCGAGCTGACCCGCATCGGGCCGGGCGCACAGTCGGCGACCTTCACCGAGGCGGTACGGGTCGGGCTCGGCCACTTCCGCGGCGACGGCGAGCGCGTGCAGGGCGTCGTCGACGTCCACCTGGCCCATCGCTCGGGGATCCGCCCGCTGCCGTCGGCCGACGAACTGGTCACCAGGCCGCTGGTCACGGAAGCGACCGCCGACGCAGGAGCGTCCCTCGACCTTCCGCCCGGCGTCGCCGCGGCGAAGCTGCGCCAGCTCGTCGACGAGGGTGACGAGGTGCCGCAGCAGTCCGACGGGTCGCCGGCGCGCGTCCAGCAGTGGAAGAAGTCGCTGCTCGACCTGAGCCTGCGCAACCCGCTGCTCAACCTGCCCAAGCGTGGCCGCGGCCTGGACCTGCACGTACCGGCGGGTGCGCTGGCCCTGCTCGACGACCTCATCCACGACGGCCGTCAGGTGCAGGTCATCCCACAGGACGACATCAGCCACGTCCACGAGCTGGCCGGGGCGCGTCGGGCGCAGGACCTCGACGCCGAGATCCTGACCCGGGAGCTGCGCACCGACCGGCGGGTCTACGGGGCGGTCACCGACGCCCGCTACAAGACGGCGATGCGGGCGCTGCAGCGCGAGGCGCGCACGATGGAGCAGGAGACCGGCAGCAACTACCTCTACCTGACCATCGGCACCCTCGTGCACACGAAGGCGACCGGGGGAGAGGCGTACGCGCCGCTGTTCCTCCTCCCGGTGCGCGTCGAGGGTGGCACCGGCCGCCGCCCGTACGCGATGGTCATCGACGGCACCGAGGTCGCCAGCCCGAACTACTGCCTGATCGAGTGGCTGCGCGTCAAGCACAGCGTCCGGATTCCGGAGCTGGAACAGCCGGTCCTCGACGAGCACGGCATCGACATCGCCAAGACCCTGGCCGCGATCAACACGGGGTTGCTCGACAATCGGCTCAACTACCGCATCGACGAGACCGCCAGCCTTCGACTGCTGCAGTTCTCCACCTTCCAGATGTGGCGGGACCTCACCGACCACTGGCCCCGGTTCATGGAGAACCCGGTCGTCCGGCACCTGGTCGAGTCCTCCGGCGCCACGTTCGACGATCCGGCTCGTCCCGACGACGCCGAGGTCATGGTCGACGAGGCGGACCTGCACCTGCCCATCCCTGCCGACGGGTCGCAGATGCAGGCCATCGTGCGGGCCGAGCGGGGCCACTCGTTCGTCCTGGAGGGCCCGCCGGGCACCGGTAAGTCCCAGACGATCACCAACATGATCGCCCGGGCGGTCAGCGCGGGCCGGTCGGTGCTGTTTGTCGCCGAGAAGCAGGCCGCGCTGGAGGTGGTGAAGCGCCGCCTCAAGCAGATCGGCCTCGGCCCGTTCGCCCTGGACCTGCACGGGCGCAAGCAGTCCCTCAACGCGATCCGCCAGCAGCTGCGTGACGCGCTCGACCAGTACGACCAGGGCGGCGACGGCACCTGGACGGCAGTCGAGACGGCCTACCGGACGCGGCTCGCCCCGCTGACGGAGTACCCGGCCCAGGTCCACACCGCCAACCCTGTCGGGATGTCGCTCTGGTCGGCCTACGAGCAGGTCCTGGCGTACGGGGAAGGCCCCGTCGCCCCCATTCCGGTGAGCTACCTGCACGCGCCCGCCGAGGCACGCGCGCAGGTCGAGACGACCCTGCGGGAGTTCCCGGCTGCCGCGCGCTCGGCGCGGATCCGGGCCGCGCACCCCTGGGCGCTCAGCGGCTGCCGCACCCTCGACGGGCTGCACGGCGCCGCCGTAACCGAGATCGCCGCCGAGCTCGAACGCCTCCGCGCCGACCTCGCCGCTCACCCGCACCTGGTCGGGCTGCTGCGGACGCTGCCCGCCCCGGAGACCGTGAGCGAGCTGCAGGCGGGCGCCTGGCTCGCCGTACGCGGACTGCTGCCGGACCGGCAGACCACCCTGCACGCCAGCGACCGACGGTGGGACGAGGCGGTGGCCCGGCTCCAGGCGGACCTGGCGGCCTTCCGGCAGGGCTTCGCCGGTGAGCTGGCCACCTTCCGGCCGGACGTGTTCGCCCGCCCGGAGCTGACCGCCTGGCACGGCGAGGCCCAGGAGGCGGCGAAGAAGCTGCTCGGCAAACGTAAGCGTCGCCAGGCCATCGTGGATCGGCTGGCGGTGCACCTGGTTGCCGGTGCGACGCTCGACGTGGAGCGGGTGGAGGTGGCCACCGGTCGGCTGGTGGCCGCCCAGGCGCAGGCGGCGTCCCTCTACCAGCATGTGGTCGCAGTGGGCGGGCTGCGGCTGTCGCAGTGGCAGCCCACGGATCCCAACGCGCACGAGCGGCTGACCGAAGCGATCGAGGCGACCCGGGTCGGCCGGACCCTCCTGGCCCGGCACCCGCAGGCCTGGGAGCTGTTCCACAGCGGGTTCACCGACGTCGGTGCGGCTCTTCTCGACCGGGTCGCCTCGCGGTGGCGGGCCTGGCGCGGGGTGCTGCGCTCGTCCGGGCCGGAGCTGACACTGTGGGCCGCCGGTGCACACTGGGTCGACGCCTGGCAGCGGGACGGCGCGGCGTGGCTGATCGAGCTGCAGGCCGAGGAGCTGTTCCCGCTGCGCCGGTGGGCGACCGTCCTGACCCACGCCGACGTGCTTGCCTCGGCCGGCCTCACCGAGTACCGGGACCAACTGCTCCGCGCCGAGGTGCCCGCGCAGCTCGCCGAGGAGGTCTACCGGCGGGGAGTCGCGGCGGCGTCCCTCGCCGAGCGGGTACGCGCGGGCGGCCTGCAGTACTTCGACCCGGAGCTGCACGATGACGAGATCAGGCAGTTCGAGGCGGCCGCCGGCGAGCTGCGGTCCGCGCTACCGACGCAGCTGCCGTCGGTGCTTGTCCGTCGTCGCCCCTTCAGCCCGACCGACCGGCGCGGCCGCTTCGCGGACTTCGCCGCTGAGCTTCGCCGCAAGCGGGGCGGCAGGTCCTTCCGGGAGTTGTTCGGGCAGTACCCAGACGCCGTGCTGGCGCTGACCCCGTGCGTGCTGGTCAGTCCCGCGTCGGCGGCGAACTTCCTGGCACCGGGGAGCCAGCGCTTCGACCTGGTGATCTTCGACGAGGCGTCGCAGATCCGCGTGGCCGAGGCGATCGGCGCGATGGGTCGCGGCAGCGCCGTCGTGGTGGTCGGCGACTCCCGGCAGATGCCGCCGAGCAGCATCATGCAGGCCAGCCACACGGCCGACGAGGCCGACGAGGGCAACGGCCCGGTGCCGGAGGACCTGGAGAGCATTCTCAGCGAGGCCGTCGAGTCGGGACTGCCGCAACGATGGCTTTCCTGGCACTACCGCAGCCACGACGAGTCACTCATCGCTTTCTCCAACCGCTACTACTACGACAACAAGCTCTCCAGCCTCCCGTCGCCCGGTGCCACCAGCTCTGCCGGCGTCAGCTGGCGGCGAGTCGACGGCCAGTACGACCGGGGCGGCTCCCGCACCAACGAGGTCGAGGCGCGCGCGATCCTCGCGGATATCACCCGCAGGCTGCACGACCCGGCGAACGCCACCCAGTCCATCGGCGTGGTCACCTTCAACATCCAGCAGCGGGACCTCATCCTCAACCTTCTGGAGGAGAGCAGCGATCCGATCATCCGCGAGCACCTCTCCGGAGCGGTCCCGGAGCCGATCTTCGTCAAGAACCTGGAGAACGTGCAGGGCGACGAGCGGGACGTCGTCCTGTTCTCCCTGGCCTTCTCCACCAACCCGGAGACCGGCCAGCTTCCGCTGAACTTCGGCCCGCTCAGCCAGGCCGGCGGCGAGCGGCGGCTCAACGTGGCCATCACTCGCGCCCGCCGCCAGGTCGTCCTGTACTCCTCCTTCGACCCGTCGGACATCGACCTGTCCCGCACCTCCGCACTGGGCACGCAGCACCTGCGGGCGTACTGCGAAATGGCCGCCGCCGGCGCGGACCGCCTGGGCGACCTGGCCACCGACCGAGCCGAGCGACGCAGCCGGATCCGCGACGAGGTGGCCGCTGCGCTGCGCGAACGCGGCCACGAAATCCGGACCTCACACGGCCTCTCCGACTTCACCGTGGACATCGCCGTACGCAAGCTGGGCTCGCCTCGGTGGCAGGTGGCCGTCATGCTGGACGGCCCGGACTGGAGTGCTCGCCCGACGGTGGCCGACCGGGACTCGGCGCCAACGCTCCTCGGGTCGATCATGGGCTGGCCGGAGGTCGTGCGGTTCTGGCTGCCGGCGTGGATCCACGACCGGTCGGCGCTGCTCGACGAGGTCGACGAAGCGGTCACCCGAGCCGAAGCCCCCGCAGCCGCCGAACCGGAGCCCGGGCAGGCTCAGGCCGCAGCGCCGCACGGGGACGCCGACCTGCCGCAGCCGCGCTCCGCGACAGACGACGAACTGTCGCCGACGCGGCCGATGCTGGCCGCCGAGCTGCCTCCATCGCGCCTCGCCGCGGACGATGAGCCCCTCCTCGGCGCGTCGCCAGCACTCGTCACCGGGCTCGTCGCTGCGTCCGCCCCGCCGGAGGTGACGGCCACGCCAGCGACAGAGAGGGGCACCGTCGCGGTCAGGCCGTTCGTTCCATACCTGCCGACCTTGCTCGGCGACCAGGCCGACCTCGACCTGCTCGCCACCGACCAGCGGGTGCGCAATCTGATGCGGACCGCGCTCCGCGAGATCATCGAGGCGGAGGGGCCCGTCGAGCAGCACCGGCTCGCCCGCCTCGCCCTCGCGCGGTTCGGTTTCCTCCGGACCAGGGAGGACCGGCGTACCGCCGTGCTCGCGCTGGTCGACTCCCGCCGCCTGTACACGCACCCGACCCTGGGCCGGTACGCCTGGCCCGATGGGGCTGACCCGCAGATGTACCGCGCGTACCGGGTCACCCAGGCGAGCAACGATCGGGCGTTCGAGGAGGTGCCGCCCGAGGAGGTGGCCAACGCCTTCGTGCACGTGCTGCAGGAAGTAACGAGTATGGACGAGGAGCGGCTGCTGCGCGCCGGCCTGGAGCGGCTCGGCTACCGTCGGCGCACCGACAAGATCGACAAGCTGCTCCGGTACGGGCTGCACGTCGCCGTGACCAGCGGTCGCCTTCGCTTCGACCAGGAGGGACGCCTGACCCTCGGCTGACGAGCATCACCAGGCGATGGCGACGCGGACCAGCAGCCTGACGGCGGCCACCAGACCCGCCGCTCCCTCGGTGATCGTGGCCAGCGCGTCCGCGCCCTGGGCGAGGCCGCTGATGACCGGCTGCTGCTCGCCCGCCGAAGTCCGATAGGCGGGGCCGGCGCTGCCACGCCCGTTCGTGCCGTCCATCGGAATGTCGAGGATGTCGCCGTAGCGCGCCTTGGTTATTCGCCCGATGGGGATGAGGCAGGGTCACCCCCCGTCCCAGGAGGCTGTCGAGGTACCAGTTCGCTCGGCACCCGAGAGGTGAGGTGTGCGATAACGGCGCATTGAGGTCAGGGCTCGTAACTGGCGGTTCGACGGCGATCGGGCCGGAGAGGAGAATCAGGTGGAATACGAGGATTTCATCAACGCAGTGGCCACGCGGGCGAAGGTGTCGACCGATCAGGCGGCGACACTCACCAGCGCCACGTTGCAGACATTGGCGGATCGGATCAGCGCCGGCCAGGCAGAGGACCTTGCCTACCAGCTTCCCGATGGGCTGGACGATCACCTGCGCAAACAGCCACCGCACAGAAGGCAGGAACAGGCCCAGTCGTTCGGGCTCGATGAGTTCGTGCGGCGGGTGGCGGACCGCCCGACCGTCGACCGTGCGCTCGCCGCTGCCGGGGTCGGCGCGGTGCTCACCACGCTCCGTGAGGCTGTTTCCCGTGACGAGTTCGAGGACGCGGTGGCCCAGCTTCCGAAGGAGTTCCAGCAGGTGATCGAACCGGTGGGTGCCGGTGGCGGGCAGCGCCGCGGGTAGCACGCACGCCGCGACGCACTCCGACTGGTCCGGAAGGAGAACTGGTGAACTACGCCGAGTTTCTCGAAGCGGTGGGGAAGCGGGCGGGAATGCCGGCGGCGGAGGCGGCGAAGTTCGTCGGAGCCACGCTGACGACCTTGTCGGAAGGAGTCAGTGGCGGCGAGGCGCGACACCTGGCCACCCAGGTCCCCGAGGAGTTGCGGGGGTACCTGCACAAGGACGTGGACTTCGCCGAACGACTCGACCTCGTGGAGTTCCTCAATGAGGTAGGGGTCCGCGCGGGAACGGATGACGAACGGCCCGTTGAGGGCGTCCGTGCCGTGTTGACGACCCTGCGCGAGGCGGTGAGCCCCGAAGACCTGGAGAGTCTGGAATCCGAGCTGCCGAAGGACATCCGGCAGCTGCTTCATCCGGTGGCCCGCGGCGTCGGGCCTTGAACCGAGCCACTTCCTGACCTGATCCGGGTACGGTGCGCGGGTGGAGGTTGGATTCGCCCCGCCCGTCTCCGGCTCGTGGGCCACACCGGAAAACATGATCCATGTCGCCCGCCGCGCCGAGCAGCTCGGGTACCACTCGCTCTGGACGTTCCAGCGGCTCCTGGTCCCAGCCGACCTCGGCTGGAGCGAGACCTACCACAGCGTCCAGGATCCGCTGACCACGCTGGCGTTCCTGGCGGCCCACACCACGCGGGTCCGGCTCGGCGTCGCGGTGCTCAACATGCCGTTCATCTCTCCGGTGTTGCTGGCCAAGCAGACCGCGACCCTCGACATCCTCGCCGGCGGACGGCTCGACGTGGGACTGGGCCTCGGCTGGGCGGATGAGGAGTATCAGGCGACGGGGGTGAGCAAGCATCGGCGGGGCCAGCGCGCCGAGGAGTTCCTCGCCGTTCTCCGCGCGCTCTGGCAGGACGACGTCGCCGAGCATCGTGGCGAGTTCTACCAGGTCCCGCCGACGCGCCTGGAGCCGAAACCGGTGCAGCGGCCACACCCGCCGATTCTGCTCGGCGGCCAGGCGCCCGCCGCGCTGCGCCGGGCCGGCCGGCTCGCCGACGGCTGGGTCAGTGGCAGCCAGGCGGACCTGACGGGCATCGGCGAGGCGGTCGCGACCGTCAAGGCCGCCGCTACGGAGGCCGGCCGCGATCCTGGCGCACTGCGATTCGTCTGCCGCGGCGCGGTCCGCGTACGCCCGACGGGCCCGCCCGAGCGCGAGCCGCTGACCGGCACGCTCGAGCAGATCCGATCGGATCTCGGCAGACTCGCCGAAGCCGGCATCACGGAAGTGTTCGTCGACCTCAACTTCGATCCGGAGATCGGCTCACCCCGCGCCGACGCGCAGGCGTCGCTGCGCCGGGCCGACGAGGTGCTCGACGCCCTCGCTCCGACCCGCTGACACCCCCGGACCGGCTCTCACCCGGCCGGGTCGGCTGCCGCGTCCGCCGCGGACCACGCCGACCAGCCGGTCACCGCTACCGCGATGACCGGCCCGGCTGGCGGCCGCTGGGCGTACTGCGGGTACTTGTCGGCCAGGGCCGCGCGGGCCGCGGCCTCCTCCGCGCGGTCCTCCACCAGCCGACCGTGCCCGTCCAGACGGACCCACCACAGCCGCGACCAGTCCTCGTCGTACTCGTCGACCAGCAGGCACGCATGCCCCGTCGCGCGGATGTTCTCCAGCCGGCGTAGCCGCCGGTGGCGCTTGGGCTTCTCGTCCACCGCGTGGTAGACGACATCGTCGAGAAGGACGAAGCACACGGGCACCAGGTGCGGACGCCCATCCGCTCGGACGGTCGTCAGCCGGGCCACCCTGGCCGACCGGACCCGATGCCGGATCTCGTCGACGGGCACAGGCCCGACGGTAACAGCCGACAGCGGCCATGGTGACTCGTTGTGCCGCGGCGTCGTCGAGCCGGTGGGTGTGCCGGCGGCGCACGTGGGTACGCCCTGCCGATCGGAACCGGGGGAGGCGTGATGGCGAGCGAGGCGCCCGACTACTTCCAGCCCGAGGCTGGGCTGGTGTTGACGCACCTGCTGATCGTGCGGGATGTGGACCGTTCACGGGAGTTCTACCAGCGGGTGCTGGGGGCGACGGTGGTGCGGGAACGCCAGCCGGCGATCCTGCGGTTTCACAACAGCTACATCGTGATCAACGACGAGGGTGGTCCGACCGACGACAAGCCGGATGTGCAGGCGCAGGCGCCGCCGGATTCGCGGACGCTCAGCAGCGCGATGAACGTCCGGGTCACTGACGTCCGGGCGGTCTACGAGCAGTGGCGATCACGGGGTGGGGAGTTCCTGACCGAGCCGAAGGACCATGGCGTCGAGATCCGGTGCTACCTGCGTGATCCGGACGGCTACCTGATCGAGCTCGGCCAGGGCACCGGGATCCTCGCCGAGATGGGTCGGGCAGCCACTGCCTGAGCCTGACGACAGGCGCCGCCGGCACCCCTGGTCAGGGCATACCCGGTGCCGAGACGCACGAGCCAGGCGAGGACCCGCCGGCCGGAGTGGTCGCGGAAGCGGCTCACAATCCGGTGCAGGCGGACCTGCGCCGCGCCTGGCAGCGGCTCAATTGGCCCCGCTGAACCCGCCGGGCAGGTACCCCCGCTAGCGAGCCGGACGGTAGCTGGTGCTCGAGTGCCGCAACCGGCTGGTCGCCGGCCAGGGCTTCGAGTCGATGGCGGTTGAGGCCGGCATCTGGCGAGTTCGCCTTGACGACCTGCTCCACCGACCTGACCTGGTAGAGCCACTGAGCCATTCCGCGCAAGCGTTTGACTACCGAACGCTGTGATGTGGTGCGGGCGCGGTCGAAGTTGAGCATGACGAGCGCTGCGGCGACGATCCTCCCGATCCGCCACGGATCCAGGCCGGGGTACCTTCCAGAAACCACCGCAAGACCAGTATCGCCGGGTCACGACAGGACAGCGAGCGGGTATCGCCGGGAGTGCCCCGACGAGCCTGTTCCCCAGCCAGCAACCCAGCCAGGAACTCCACGCTCTCCTCGCGTACCGGCAGCACCGCTGTGTATGTGACACTCATCGTCGACGCAGAACCCTTATGAAGTTGATCTGTGAGAGGACCACCTTCATACCGGGGTTTTGCGTCTTTTTGTTGCACCACAAAGATCCGGCGTGTCACCACGCCCCACCTCGGCAGAGCATCCAACGTCACGCACCGTTACGCGCAATGGCTTAGTACCTGCCACGCGGTGATCTCTCCAGCCTCCGGTTACGCCTCCGCGACCAACGCCGTGATGGCGGCCGTGTCATCGCTGGACAGCTCGATCTCCCCCGCGGCGAGGTTGTCCTTGAGGTGCCCGACGCTCGTGGTACCCGGAATGGGTAAACTCACCGGCGAGCGGTGCAGGTGCCAGGCCAGCGCTACCTGCCGCGGCGTAACCCCATGGCGCGATGCGATCGGTTCGGCCACCGCCATGACCCCGGCCGTGTCCGGCCCCTCGGTTAGCGTCACCGGGTGCCAGGGCGAGAAGGCCATGCCGGCCTCTTCGGCGGCCCTCAGCAGGTCGGCGCCGGTGCGAACCGCGACGTTGTAGTGCGCCGTGACGGCTGCGACGTCCACAATGGACTGGGCGGTGCGCAACTGGTCGAGCGTCACATTGGACAGTCCGATGTGCCGGATGAGTCCCTCCTGACGCAGCGCGGCGAGCGTGGCGACCTGCTCCTCGAAGGGCACGTCCGTGGCCCGGCCGCTGTGCAGGTAGTAAAGGTCCAGCCGGTCGACCCCGAGCCGCCGGGCACTGAGGTGGGCGCTCTGCCGCAGGTAGTTCGGGTTGCCCACCGCGCCAAGCGTGGAGTAATCGTACCCGCCACGGACGAACCCCCCTTTGGTGGCGATCACCAAGCCGTCCGGGTAGGGGTACAGCGCCTCGCGGATGAGCAACTCGTTGGTGTGCGGACCGTAGACGTCCGCGGTGTCGATGAAGTTGACCCCGGCGTCGACGACGGCGCGCAGCAGGGCGATCGCGCCGTCACGGTCAGGGTACTCGCCCCACACCTGCTTGCCCGTCAACTGCATCGCGCCGAAGCCAATCCGGCCGACGACGAGGTCGCCACCGATGGTGATGATGCTCGACATGGTGCCCCCATTCCTCGTCAGCCGGGCGCGATCACCACGCTCTACCGCAACCTTTCCACGCGTGCCTCTTCGGCGGGGTGCGTTTACCCGCCGGACATCCGCTCAGCCGATGCAGCCTCGGCAACCTGGGCCACGAAGGCGACGCCGACACCATCACCGTGGCCTTCAAGAAACCCCAGGGCGCCACCCTGACCGCCATACAGCAGCAGTTCAACAAAGCCCACAACGGCATGCGCGCCATCGGCGAACGCGGAAACGCCCTGCTGGAGATGACGTTCAAGGCCCTACCCAACGTCAGCCACGACCCGTGGCGCATCGGCCGAATCATCGCCGCAGCCCCGGTGCTCCTCCACGTCGACCACGCCCGCACCACATGGTCACAATCAGTGATCAATACCTTGCTCGGAATGGCTCACTGGCAGGCTCATCCGGGATACGGCCGACGCCACGCGCGCGCCAGCGCCGCCTTGATTCTGAGCAGGCGCGTCCTACGGATCGACGCTGCAAGCCAGATCGGTGGTCGATCTGCGTCCCATGTGTCCTACGGCGAGATTCGTACCTCTACCGAGCTGATGAACCATCGAAAGTCGGACGTGCTGTCAATGGACACGTCGTTTGTGCCGCTGATGTCGAACGAACGCGTCCCAGCGCACACGACGACGGACTGACCTGCCGGCACCGGCCCTGCGCTGAACAGTTGCGCGAAGTAGTGGGCACCGCGGGTCAACTTCTCCTGCAGGAAGCTCTCGTCATCGTCGGTCTCCTCGTGGAAGACCGACATCTCGGCATACGAGGGCTCGGCCACGTTGGGATGCAGGACGTCGAGCATCAGGAAGTTCCGCTGGCCGGTGCTGGAGTTCGACCAGCCCCATTCGTCCTCTGTTTCCAGGCGGTGCGTCGCCTCGACGCACTGCGCGTCGATGAGGACCTCGACCAGGCCGGTGGTGGGCGGCACGAAGCCGAACGCTATCGAGCTGAACGCGTCGCCGGACGCGTAGTCGAAGTCGCCTGCGTCGCTGTTGTCCATTGTGATCGAGATGCCGACGTCGCCGACCGACGGGTTGAGCGTGTGGATGCGATCAACGACGAAGTTGTCGTTGTGCACCGGGGTGAAGCCGAAGTTGAACCCGAAGAACGGCGGCCGGAACACTTCCCACCGGTGCGGGTCCTGGCTGTCGTCGGGTTCGAAGACTCCCCAGGGGAGCGCGTGATCGTGGAACGGAGACAGGCTCAACCACTTGTCGAGGTTGCTCGAGAGGTGGAATCCGGTGCTGATGTTGTCGTCGACCGTGAAGACGTCGGTTATTGAATCGTGGTAGTCCGTCGCTATTGCGGCAATGGCCTCGCGCCTCACGTCTCGACTTCGCAGGAATGCGTCGGCCTTATGTTTCCTGGTTTTGTTGAGTTTCGCGTAGGGCGACTCCAACCCTCCGGGCGGCTGAAGCAGGTCACGGAAAGTCAACCGTTCCTGCTGCATCAGCTTCCTCAAGTCTGCCCAGTTGTCGTCTCCCAGCAGACGCTGCAGCCGCTGGCCTGCCTGAGCCGACAGCTTCGCGGCTTTGCTACTGCGCTTTTTGGTGACCGCCTGGAGGCGCCGCTCACGCTCCTGCGCTGCCCTGTCCGCCGATCGCTGGGCTTCCACGGGAAACTGGCGAAAATTGCGAATTGTTTTACAGGTACTGGCCACCTGAACCACCCCACTAAACCTTGTCTACATGCTGCTTCACATCTCTCTGACTGGCCATACGGGTGCTGCTATGTTTGCAACGCCACATGTGCCGCCAAATAGCATTAATCGGGCTATTGCCGCCGCCGCACTCGACGAGCCGGTCGGCAGACGCCCGCGAGGTCGTTGAGCCAGACCCGTGGCCGGTTGCGCCGGGCCAAGGGCGGGTGAATGTGGGCGTTCTAAAATCCTGGCAGCACCATGCCGCCCGGTCGGCGGGTAGCAAAACCAGTGCAGCGATCGAAGTGTCCGGCCGACGCGTCGACCGCACCTGGGCGAACATGGTGGCCATGGTGTTACCCAGACGCTTGGCGCGGTTCAACCGGGTCGTCACCAACCGCGTGACCGGTCCGCTGGCCGGGCGGCTGCCCGGCTTCGGCGTCATCATCCACCGGGGCCGCCGCTCCGGTCGGGTGTACCGAACGCCGATCAATATCTTCCGGACGTCCGGCGGTTACGTCGCCGCGTTGACCTACGGGGTCACCGACTGGGCGAGAAACGTACTGGCGGCCGGCGGCTGTGAGCTGGAGATCCGCGGCCGGCGAGTGCCCCTCACCGGTCCCCGCCTCGTGCACGACCCCACCCGCCGGGACATGCCGCCGGTCGTCCGCCAGGTCGTCGGGGTGATCGGCGTGACCGACTTCCTCTATCTCGACACCGTGCCCGATGCAGACCACGTCCACTAGGCAGATCTCCGCCGGGCTTCCTACTGGTGCGGGCCAGCACCCATGCGTGCGCGACCCGGCTCAACGTCGATCCATGGGGTTCGGGTTGGGTGTCACGGGCCGGCGGCCAACAGCCGGCTGATCTCTCCGGCGGCCGGATGCTCCGGAGCGATGGTCAGGAAGCGTCGCAGGGTGCGCGCCGCCTCGGCGGACCGGCTGTCGCGCTGCGCCAGCCCGAGCACGAGCAGGCCGTCCGGGGAGTCTGGGGAGCGGGTCAGCACCTCCCGCGCCGACTGCTCCGCGCCGGCGTCGTCGCCGGCCCGCAGCAGCGCGAAGGCGAGCCGCAGCTGGATCGCATCGTCGGGGCGGTCCCGCAGGGCCTCCCGGTACATCCGCGCTGCGGCGTCGTAGCGGGCCTGCCCCTCGAGGTCGCGGGCCAGCTGCACGGCGACCGTCACGGGATCGGCCGGTTCCGGATCGTGGCCCGGCCGGTCCAGGCGGCTGGCGGCCACCGTGACCGACGCGACGAGGCTCACCATTCCCACCGACACCGCGCGCCACGCCCGGCGCGCGGCCCGACCGGTGGGCGCCGCCCGCACCGCCGTGGCCCGCGCGGACGGGGTCGGGCGGGGACGCAACGTGCGCAGGGCCGCGTAGCCGCCGGCCAGCAAGGTCAGCGCGGGTACGGCCCAGAGCAGCAGCTCCGCCCGGCGGGTCGGCGGGTCGGTCAGCACCTCCGGGCCGTAGCGCTGGACGAACCAGCGGCGGATCTCGTCGCGGTCCCGCCCCTGGACCAGCTGGTCCGCCACCACCTGCCGCATGGCCGCCGCGATCGGCGACCGGGAGTCCGCCACCGACTCACCCTGGCAGGCCGGGCAGCGTAGACCCACTGCCACGGCGCGTACGGGGTCCTCCCGACCGGTGCCGCCGGTCGACCGGACCAGCCCCGCGCCCGCTGCGGCGATCAGCGCCGTGAGGACCAGTGCCCCAACGGCCGCGCGCCACCTCATCGGGCCAGCAACGGCGCCACCCGCTGCTCAAGCCACTGCCGGGTGACCACACCCTGCTGCCGGTCGACGATCCGGCCGTCGCGGTCCACCACGAACGTCTCCGGCACTGCCCGGACGCCCCAGTCGACCGCCCGGGTGCCCTCCGGATCTGGCAGCACGGTCAACTCCCGTGTGCCGGTCTCGTCAAGTAGCGCCCGGACCGCCTCGGCGCCGTCCCGGACGTTCAGCCCCACCAGCCGCAGCCCACGGGGCGACCACTGCCGTTCCGTCTCGAGCAGTAGCGGCAGCTCGTCCCGGCACGGGCCGCACCAGGAGGCGAACACGTTGACCAGCAGCACGTGGCCACGGGCTTCGGTCAGGTCGAACCGGCCACCATCCAGGGTGGCGCCCGTGAGCGCCGGGGCCGGCGCGGGGGTGACGCCGTTGGCGGCGCCGGCGTCGAGCGGCGTCGACGGTGACCGCAGGCCGAGGGCGACCACGGTGCCAACGGCGACGATGAGCACCAGCACCAGCGCCGGACCAGGTCGCAGCAGGCGGCGGGCGGTCATCACCGGGCCCCGGCGGCGACCGGGTCAGGCGACGCCGCGACGACGTCCGGGCGTCGCGGACGGGCGGTGCGGATCGCCGCCAGGAGTCCCCCCGCGGCCGTCAGCGTGCCGCCGGCCCAGAGCAGCCCGACGAGCGGGTTCACCGCGAGCCGTACGGTCGCGCTGCCGCTGTCCGGGGCGACCGCGATCAGGGTGACGTACGTGTCTCGCAGCAGTCCGGTCTGGATCGCCGGCACCGTGACAGCGGTGTCCCGGGCGGGGTTGTAGCGTAGGGCGGGCCGGACCGTTCGTTCCCCGCCGCCCGCCTCGGTGAGCCGGAGCCGCGCCCGTACGGTCATACCCCCGCTGGCGCCGCTGCGGTCCACGCCGACCAGGCGCACGGACACGTCGCCCACCCGCAGCGCCTCCCCAGTGTGGATGGTTCGCTCCGTGTCGCGGCCGTACGCGGAGGATCCCGCGACACCCACCGCAACCAGGGCGATCCCGGCGTGCGCGACCAGTCCGGCAGCCCTGCCCGGTCTCTGGTTCCGGCCCGAGCGCGGGCGCCGGTCGGCCAGCTCTGCGGCCACGCCGGTGAGCACGAACGCCGCCGCTCCGAACGCGGTGAGCGCGGGCAGACCGGGCCGGCTGAGCAGCCCCACCACGGCGACGGTGGCGAGCGCCACAGCGCCGGGTAGGGCGAGTCGCCGCAGCGCCTGCGTCCGGTCGCGGACCCGCAGGGCCGGCGTCACGCCCAACATCAGCAGCACCGCGATCGCCAGCGGCACCGCCGTCCGCTGGTAGTAGCCGGGTCCGACCGAGGTGCGCACCCCGCCGAGCGGTTCGGAGAGCAGCGGGAAGATCGTGCCGATCAGCACCACCGCCGCGATCGTCACCAGAAGCACGCCGTTGACCAGCACGGCCGTCGTGCGGGACAGCAGCGGTGTGCTCCTGCCGTGGGCGGGTTCGGGATCGCGCCATCCGGTCAGGACCGTCGACACGACGACCGTCAGCAGCACGAAGCCGAGTAGCATCGGCCCCAACGGTGAGTCGGTGAAGGCGTGCACGCTGGCCACCGCGCCGGACCGGGTAAGGAACGTGCCGAGCAGCACCAGCACGAAGCTCGCGGATGCCAGGGCCAGGTTCCAGCCGGCCCGGCCGGCGGCGCGGCCCAGGGTGGCGTGCAGGAAGGCGGTGGCGGTCAGCCAGGGCAGCAGCGACGCGTTCTCCACCGGGTCCCACGCCCAGTAGCCGCCCCAGCCCAGCACCGCGTACGACCACCAGGCCCCGAGCCCGATGCCGGCGGTCAGCGCCGCCCACGCCGCCAGGGCCCAGGGTCGGGCGGCCCGTACCCAGCTCCGCCCCTGCTGGCCGGCCAGTGGTGCGGCGATCGCGAAGGCGAACGGCACGACCAGGCCGATGTAGCCGGCGTAGAGCAGGGGAGGGTGCACGCCCATCGCCGGGTGCTGCTGCAGCAGCGGGTTCGGCCCCGGGCCGTCGGCGGGTACCGGGTTCACCTCGCGGAACGGGTTCGCGGCGAAGGTGGACAGCGCGAAGAAGAACATGGTCACCGTGCTGACGACCACCATCGCGTAGGCGTGCAGCCGGGGCGGGTGCCGGCGGTGGGCCAGCAGTGCGGCGTACCCGGCGAGGATCAGCAGCCAGAGCAGCAGCGACCCGTCCAGGGCGGACCAGAGGCTCGTCAGCGTGTAGTACAACGGCACCTGGCGTCCGCCGTTCTCGGCCACGAAGCGGACGCTGAAGTCGTGCCGGAGCAGGGCCGCCTCCAGCAGCGCGCAGGCGACGGCGGCGGTTGCCAGGGTCGCGGCGGTCCCCAGGCGGGCCGCTCGGGTGGGCGTGGCGAACAGGGCCGCCCGCAGCCAGAGCAGGGCGGTCAGGGTGGCGCAGAGCAGACCGATCGTGAGGCTGGCGGTGCCGAGGTCAGCGAGCATCGACCGACCCTGGCGGGGCGGTGGACGGGCGGTATTCGTTGCCGTGCCGGACCACGACGTGGTCGGAGCGGAATACCCTGTCCGGCGACAGGGTGCCCTCCACGATCGCCCCCTCGCCCTCCCGGAACGTCTCCGGTGGGACGCCGCGCTGCTCGACGGTTATCTCGTGACCGTCCTCGGCGAGGCGGAACACCACGAGGTCGCCGGTGCGCCGCAGCGACCCGGGCACCACGTCGCCGCCGAGGCGTACCCGTTCCGAGGTCGCGTCCGGATCGCCGAGCACCTCGCCCGGAGTGCGGTAATAGGTCAGGGTCTCCCGGAGCGCGCTGGTGACCAGCAGCGCGCCGGCGGCGAGGAGCACGGCGACGACGGCGGTCCGGCCCCCGCGGCGACGGATCATCCGACACGGACCGGGACGCGGTCGGGGGCCGTGTCGGGGGTCAGCCGGCGTTCCAGCCGGACCACCCGGTACAGCAGGACGCAGAGCGCGGCGAGCGTCGCGGCGGCGACGGCGAGCAGCAGGGCGGCGCCCATCCTGGGGTCGATGGGCGGGCGCTGCGGGGCGAGCACGGTCGCCTGCTGGTGCAGCGACCGCCACCAGACGACGGAGAAGTGCACCACCGGGACGAGCAGGAAGCTGGCCATCCCGACGACCGCGGCGGGCCGCGCCACCCGGTGGTCGCCTCCGTCTCGCGCGCCGGTCCGCTCTGCCAGCGAGCGGCGCAGGGCCAGGTAGCCGGCGTACGCGAGCAGCAGCAGGACGGTGCTGACCAGCCGGGGGTCCCACGCCCACCAGGCACCCCAGACCAGCTTCCCCCACAGTGACCCGGTGGCGATCGCGAAGGCGGTCAGGGCCGCGCCGATCTCGGCGCCCGCCCGCGCGAACCGGTCCCAGCGAAGGTCGCCCCCGATCAGGTACGCGCCGCTGGCGGTCAGCACGACGGCGAACGCGGCGTAGGCAACCCAGGCCGCGGGGACGTGGAGGTACATCAGTCGCTGCGCCTGGCCCTGCACCTCGTCGGGGGGTGCCAGCCATCCGCCGGCCACCGTCGCCGCCGCGGTGAGCCCGCCGGCGAGCCAGGCCATGGTCCGGCGGCCGGCGGCCGCTCTGCCGGTGTCCGCGACAAGGTCCACGGTGGAGGCTCGCATGATCTCCCTGTCCGCGCCCCCGGGGCGCTTGCGGATCGAGTTGCGGTATCACCATAAATCGGTCCAGTCGCACTCGTCGGGTTATCAGCCGCAAACAGGGATGAACGGGGTTCGGAAGGGCCTAGTGTCGCTCTCGGTGGACACGACAGCAGGGATGACCATGAGCGCCGCCCGACCCGCCGGGCGGCGCCGGCAACCGCGCCCGCTCCCGGTGCTGGCGGCCCTGTGCGGCCTGGCCCTGCTCGCCGGATGCGGTGGTGACCCGCCGTCCGTCCTCAACCCCGCCGGCACGGGCGCCGCCCGGGTCGCCAACCTGTGGTGGCTGCTCTTCTGGATCTCGCTGGCGGTGGTCGCCGAGGTCATGGCGCTGCTGATCTGGGCGCTGGTGTTCCGGCGGGGCAACGTCCGGGTGCGCCACGGGCAGCCGCTGCGCTTCGTCGCGATCGCCGGAGCCGGGCTGCCGTTCGTCATTCTCGTCGCCGTCTACGGGGTGGGGCTGCGGGACCTCGCCGCGCTCGCCGTCGATCCCGACCCCGACGCCCCGACGGTGGAGGTGACCGGCCACAAGTGGTGGTGGGAGGTGCGCTATCCGGGGGCGTCCGGGGCGACCGCGAACGAGATCCACATTCCGGTGGGGGAGCGGGTGAAGGTCCGGCTGCGCACGGACGACGTGCTGCACAGCTTCTGGGTGCCGCAGCTCATGCCGAAGACGGACCTGATCGCCGGTGAGACCCGCGAGACCTGGTTGCGGGCGGAGCGGGCCGGCCGCTACCGCGGCCAGTGCGCTGAGTACTGCGGCACCCAGCACGCCCACATGGCCTTCCTGGTCGTGGCGGAACCCCGCACCGACTTCGACGCGTGGCTGACCCGCCTGAACGCCCCGGCCCGTCAGCCGCGCACGGAGGCCGAGCGCCGCGGCCAGCAGGCGTTCGTGCAGGGCACCTGCGCCGCCTGCCACGCGGTACGGGGCACCGGCGCCCAGGGCCAGGTGGGGCCCGACCTGTCGAACGTGGGCTCCCGATGGAGCCTCGGCGCCGGGGCGGTACCGAATGATGCCGGACACCTCGGCGGCTGGATCGTCAACTCCCAGACGGTCAAGCCCGGCAACGCGATGCCCCCACAGCCGGTCGGCGCGGCCGCGCTGCCCGACCTGATCACGTACCTGCGGTCGCTGGATTAGGTCGGGGAGGGGAACTATGGTCACGACCAGCACGCCGCCCGGCGTCAGCCGGGTGGACCTGGCCCGGCTGACGGAACACTGGGCGGAGTCGCGCTCGCTACGCGGCTGGTTCAGCACGGTCGACCACAAGAGGATCGGCCGGCGCTACCTGGTCACCGCCGGGGTCTTCTTCGTCCTCGCCGGACTCAGCGCCCTGGCCATGCGCACCCAGCTCGCCCGACCCGAGGCGGGACTGCTGTCGCCCGAGGAGTACAACCAGCTCTTCACCATGCACGGCACGGCGATGATCTTCCTGTTCGCCACACCGATGCTCTTCGGCTTCGGGAACTACCTCGTACCCCTGATGATCGGCGCCCGGGACATGGCGTTCCCGAGACTGAACGCCTTCGGCTACTGGGTCTTCCTGTTCGCCGGCCTGTTCATGTGGGCGAGCCTGCCCTTCGGCGCCGCCCCCAACAACGGCTGGTTCGCGTACGCGCCGCTGAGCTCCGAGCAGCACAACCCCGGCCTGCACATGGACGTCTACGCCCTCGGTCTGCTCTTCCTCGGCATATCCACGACGGCCGCCTCGATCAACTTCATCGTCACCGCGCTCAAGCTGCGCGCACCGGGAATGTCGCTCAACCGGGTACCGCTGTTCGTCTGGGCGATCGTCGCTACCGCGTTCATGGTGATCTTCGCGCTGCCGGCGCTGAACCTCGACAACGCGATGCTGTTCCTCGACCGCCGGTTCGACACCCACTTCTTCGACCCGTCGGCCGGCGGAAACGTCCTGCTCTGGCAGCACCTGTTCTGGATCTTCGGACATCCCGACGTGTACATCATCGTCATGCCGGGGCTGGGCATCGTTTCGGCGGTGCTACCCGCCTTCACCCGGCGGGGCGTGGTCGGCTATCCGCTGATCGTGCTGTCCATCGTCGCGATCGCGATCATCTCGTTCGGGGTCTGGGTGCACCACATGTTCGCCACCGGGCTGCCGCAACTGTCGTACAGCTTCTTCAGCGCGGCCAGCACGATCATCACCATTCCGTCCGGGCTGCAGATCTTCGCCTGGCTGGCCACCATGCTGCTCGGCCGGCTGGTCATCCGGGTGCCGCTCCTGTTCGTCGTCGGCTTCATCGTGACCTTCGTGCTCGGCGGCGTCACCGGCACGATGTTCGCCCTGACCGCGTTCGACCAGCAGGTCACCGACACCTACTTCGTGGTGGCGCACTTCCACTACGTGCTGATCGGCGGCGCGGTCTTCCCGATGCTCGCCGGCATCTACTACTGGCTGCCCAAGATCACCGGGCGGATGTACCACGAAGGGCTGGGGCGCTGGGCGTTCTGGCTGGTCTTCGCGGGCATGCACATCACCTTCTTCCCCATGCACCTCTACGGTCTGTTTGGGATGCCCCGCCGGGTCTACACCTACGCCAGCGAGCCGGGCTGGGGCGGATGGAACCTGGTCAGCACCATCGGCTCCTACGTGCTCGCTCTCGGACTGCTGCTCGTGCTCGTCGGCGTGGTGCACGCCGTCCGCCGGGGTCGGCCCGCCCCGCCGGACCCCTGGCGCGCCGACACCCTGGAATGGGCCACCACGTCACCGCCCGAGCCGTACAACTTCCCCGTCCTGCCTCGGGTGCACAGCCTGCACCCGGTGTGGGACGAACGGACCGCCGAGTCGACCGGCGAGGGGGCGACCGTGGACCGCATCCTCAGCGAGGGACGCAACACACTGCTCACCAGCGAACTGGACGCCCGCGTCGAACGCCCGGTGCCGATGCCGGAGTCAACGCTCAAGCCCCTCATGCTCGCCGCCGCGTTGCTGGTCCTCTTCGCCGCTCTGCTCGTCGCCTGGTACCCGGTGGCGGCCGTCGCCGCGGTGGTGGTGGCCGCGACGATCGCGGTCTGGCTCTGGCCAGCTGGACCGAGCCGGACGAGCGGAGTGGCGACACCATGACGGATCGGGGCGGGATCATGGCGGCCACCGGCGCCGAGGCGCTGAGCACCGAGCTGCCAGCCGGCCGATCGACCGGCTGGTGGGGCATGGTGATGTTCGTGGCCACCGAGGCCACCCTCTTCGCCTGCCTGCTCGGCAGCTACTTCTACCTCCGCTTCCAGTACGGCCCCCAGTGGCCGCCGGGCGCCATCGGGGCCCCGGAACTGCTCAAGCCGTTGATCATGACCGCCGTGCTGCTGCCCAGCAGCCTGCCCATGGTGTGGGCCGAACACGGCAGCCGGCACGGCCGGCGGTGGCAGCTGCGGTGCGGCCTGGGCGCCACCATGGTGCTCGGGCTGACCTTCCTGACCCTGCAGGCCACCGAGTACGCCGAGAAGCTCCGGCACTTCACCCTGACCACCGACGTGTACGGGTCGCTGTTCTACCTGATCACCGGTTTCCACGGGCTGCACGTCCTGGTCGGCCTGACCATGATCGGCTGGCTGCTCGCCGCCGCCCTGAGCGGCGCCACCATCGACGCCCACCGGCGCGAGCGGGTCCGCAACACCGCCATCTACTGGCACTTCGTCGACGCGGTGTGGGTCGCCATCCTGTTCACCATCTACCTCTCCCCACGACTATGACCACCACACCACCCGGGCCACGGGCCCGTCTGACCGGCGGGGTGCTGCTCTGGTACGGCGTCCTCGGCGGCGGCGTCGCTTGGGCCGTACACGTGCTCGCCGCCTGGGGCCTCGACGAACTCGCCTGCGCCGCCGGCTCCGACCGCGTCCTCGCCATGCCGCTCGGGCGGGTCGTCGGGCTCGCGGTGATCGTCCCGGCCCTGGTCACCGCGGGCTCGCTGGCGGTCGCCGCCCTGGCGTGGCGACGCACCGCCCGCGCGCAGGCCACGGGCACCCAGGACCGGGCGTACGGCCGGTCCCGGATGCTCGCCGTGGTGGGCGTCTGGGTCAACCTGCTGTTCCTGACGATCATCGTGCTCGGCGGGGTCGCCGTGCTGGTGCTGCCGCCATGTCAGCTCTGAGCGTCCACCAGGCACACGGGCCCGGCCAGAGCCCGCCGGCCGAGAGCCTGCTGGCGATGCTCGTCGTCGTCACGGTCTGCCTACTGGCAGCCGGCTACGGGCGGGGCGTCCAGGAGCTGTGGTCGCGCCGCGGCGCGGGGCACGTGATCCCCCGCCGGCGGGTGGCCGCGTTCGGCGCCGGACTGCTGGTGGTGCTCGGCACTGAGCACGGGCCGGCGCACGAGATGGCGGAGTCCTCCTTGGCCGGGCACATGGCTCAGCACATGCTGCTCCTGCTGGTGGCCGGGCCGTTGCTCGCGGCCGGCGCGGCGGGGCTGCCGCTGAGCATGGCCGTGCCGCTCCCGCTGCGCCGGCTGCTCGCCCGCTGCCGGGTGGCGCCGCCGATACGCCGGCTGCGCCACCCGGGCACGTACGCCCTGCTGGCCGGTGGCGGGCAGACCGTCGTGCTCTGGTTCTGGCACCTGCCCGGGCCGTACGCGGCCGCGGTCGACCGTCCCGCTGTGCACGCCACCGAGCATCTGTGCTTCCTGGCCACGGCCTGGCTGTTCTGGGCGCCGGTGCTCGGCTCGCCACGGCACCGCGCCCCCGCCCCGGTGACGGTGCTGCTGCTGGCCGGCACCATGCTGCCCGCCTCGGCCCTCGGCGCCGTGCTCACCTTCGCCCCGCAACCGATCTATCCGCGGCGGGTGTTCGGCGCCGACCCGCTGGCCGACCAGCAACTCGCCGGCCTGTTGATGTGGGCGCCGATGGACCTGGCCGTGCTGGTCGTGGCGCTGACCGTGTTCCTGGGCTGGCTGCTGCGGATGGACCGCGACCGGCCCGACGGCCTGCGCGGGGGGCCGCCACCCGGAGGGGCCCGCCCGATGGCGACCACAGCTGAAGCGGAAGGGATGGTGCCATGATGCTGCCCCGCCGGCTCTGGGCACTCGGTGCGGCCCTCATGATCCTGCCGATGGTCGCGGTTACCGCCTGCGCCTCGACGGCCCCACCGCCACCACCGGGGTCGCGCAACGGACGGCCCGACCGCGGCGCGGAGCTGATCGCCCAGCACGGCTGCGGGTCGTGCCACACCATTCCCGGCATCAACCGCGCCGACGGCCTGGTCGGCCCGCCCCTGACTCGGTTCGGCGCCCGCTCCTACATCGCCGGTCAACTGCCCAACAACGCCGACAACCTCCGGCGCTGGATCGCCGATCCCCAGGCCGTGGAGCCCGGGACCGCCATGCCGAACCTCGGTATCAGTGCCATTGACGCCCAGGACATCGCCGCCTACCTCTACACGCTGGACTGACCGATGCGGCACTCACGAGCCGCGGTCCGGCGGCTCACCCTGCATCCCCGCCGGATGCTCGCGGTCGGAGCCGTGCTGGTGCTCGCCGCCGGTCCGGTGGCGCTCGCCCCCGAGCCGACCCCCGGGGCGGCGACCCCGGCCGCGTCCGCGCCGTCGTCGAACCCGGCGGACCGGGGCACCGAGCTCTACCTGCAGCAGTGCGCGAGTTGCCACGGTGAGCAGGGGCGGGGCACGCAGCGGGGTCCGTCGCTGATCGGCGTCGGCCCCGCCTCGGTCGACTTCCAGGTCTCCACCGGACGGATGCCGCTGTCGCGGGAGGAGCAGCAGGCCCGGCGCGCGGAACCGGTGTTCTCGGCCGACGACATCCGCGCACTGGTGAGCCACGTCGGCAGCTTCGGCGGGGGTGGTCCGCAGATACCCCGGGTCGCCCCGGGCAACCTGGCCTCCGGTCAGGAGATCTTCGCCGCCAACTGCGCACCCTGTCATGGGGCCACCGGCGCGGGCACCGCGCTGACCGACGGTTGGACCGCCCCGCCGCTGTACGACGCCACAGCGACGCAGGTCGCCGAGGCGGTCCGGGTCGGCCCCGGGCTGATGCCGGTCTTTCCCAGCCAGGTGCTCGACGACCAGCAGGTCAACGACCTCACCGCGTACGTGCAGCGGCTCCGCGGTGAGCGGCTGGACCGGGGCGGCAACCCCCTCGGTCGGCTCGGCCCGCTGGCCGAGGGAGTGGTCGCCTGGGTGGCCGTCCTGGGTCTGCTGGTGGCAGCCGCGCGGTGGCTGGGCAGGAGGGCGGGGGAGTGAGCGCGCGGCGTCCCTCGGCGAGCGAGCGGGCGGCCAGTCGCCGGACCGTCGTCGCGTTTCTGGTCAGCGCCGCCGGGGCGGTGGGCTTCGCGGTGACGTACGCGGTGGGCGGCGACACCCGCTGGGAGGGGGTCTGTCTCGCGGTGGCCTTCGCCGGGCTGGCCGTGGGCCTCGCCATCTGGGGCCGGCGGCTCGTGCCGGTCGACGGGTACGTCGAGGAGCACGAGGGCTTCGCGCCGCCTCCGACCGAGCAGGCGATGACCGCCGCGGTGCTCGCCGCGCCGGACAGCCCGGTGCGGCGGCGGGGCCTGCTCGCCGCGCTCGGGCTCGCGCTGAGCGCGCTCGGCGCCGCCGCGCTGTTCCCGCTGCGCTCCCTGCTGCCCTCCGGTCGGGCCCACCCGCTGCAGGCACGCAGAGACACCCCATGGGAACCCGGCGTGCGGCTGGTCACCGCGGACGGACGGCCACTGCGGCTGCAGGACGTGCCCGCCGGCACCGCGGTCGGGATCTTTCCCGAGGGCCACCTCGACACCGGGGACGGCCCCGCTTTCGCGGTCCGCCTTGATCCGGAACGCTTCTCCCGCCCGCCCTCCGCCGGTCACCTGAACGGGCTGGTCGTCTACTCGCTGCTCTGCACGCACGCAGGGTGCCCGGTCCGGATCTACCTCAAGGGCACCGGGCAGGTGCTCTGTCCCTGCCATCAGTCCTCCTTCGACCTGCTGGCAGATGCCCGGCCGGTGGCCGGTCCGGCGGCCCGGGCGCTTCCAGGGCTGCCGATCGAGGTCGGACCGGACGGCTTCCTCCGCGCGACCGGTGACTTCACCGTGCCGCCCGGTGCGGGCTTCTGGAGCTCACCATGATCACCGACCGGCTGGCCCGGGCGCTGGACGACCGGCTACGGCTCTCGCCGATCACCCGCCGGGCGCTGGTGAAGGTCTTTCCCGACCACTGGTCGTTCATGCTCGGCGAGATCGCGCTCTACTCGTTCATCGCGCTGATCCTCACCGGCGTCTACCTGACCTTCTTCTTCGACGCCAGCTCCACCGACCGGGTCTACCGCGGTGCGTACGCCCCGTTGGACGGCGCCACCACCTCCGCGGCGTACGCCTCGACGGTGCGGCTCAGCTGGGACGTGCGGGCCGGCCTGCTGATCCGGCAGACCCACCACTGGGCCGCGCTGGTCTTCGTCGCGGCCATCGTGCTGCACCTGGCGCGGATCTTCTTCACCGGGGCGTTCCGCAAACCCCGCGAGCTCAACTGGCTGATCGGCGTGACCATGCTGACCCTCGCCCTGGCCAACGGCTTCACCGGCTACTCCCTGCCCGACGACCTGCTCTCCGGGATGGGCCTGCGGATCATCACCTCGGTGGTGGAGTCGATCCCCCTGGTCGGGGCGTGGCTGGTTTCCCTGGCCCTGGGCGGGGAGTTCCCCTCCGACGAGATGATCCCTCGGATGTTCGTCGCCCACGTGCTGCTGGTGCCGGCCGTCCTCGTCGCCCTCGTGTCGCTGCACATGGGCATCCTGGTGCGGCAGAAGCACAGCCAGTTCCCCGGTCCGGGGCGGACCGAGCACAACGTCGTCGGCTCCCGGCTGTGGCCGAGCTACACCCTGCGCACGCTCGCCCTGTTCGCCTGGGTGCTGGCGGTACTGTTCGCCCTCGGCGGCCTGATCCAGATCAACCCGGTCTGGCTCTACGGCCCCTTCGAACCGGCCCAGTCCACCGCGCCGGCCCAGCCCGACTGGTACGTCGCCTGGGGTGATGGGGCCCTGCGGCTGTTCCCGCCGCTGGAGTTCCGCGTCGCCGGGCATCTGGTGCCCGCGCCGTTCTTCCCCGGCGTGGTGCTCGGCGGGTTGACCTTCCTCGTCCTCTACGCGTGGCCGTTCGTCGAACGGCTGCTGACCGGCGATCGCCGGCAGCACCACCTGCTCGACCGGCCCCGCGACCATCCCGTCCGGATGGGCATCGGTGTGGCCGCGCTGACCTTCTACGCGGTACTCACGGTGGCGGCCGGCGACGACATCATCGCCCGCCTGCTGCGGGTGCCGATCTACGACCTGCTGTCGGTGTTCCAGGTGCTGGTGCTCGTCCTGCCGATCCTGGCCGGGGCGCTCGCCTTCCTGACCGCGCGGGCGCTGCACCGCGGCGGCGCAGCCGGCGTCGGCGAACTCACCCGCGCGGACCTGCGGCGGGCCGCCCACCGCTCGCCTCACCCGCCCGAGGGCGAGGGTGAACCGGAAACACCCGCCCTGGACAGGCCGGGGGAGCGGATCGAGCTGTGGCCGGAGGGCGACCTGTGGCGTTGGCGTTACCGCGACGAGGCCCGGCACCTCGTCATCGGCGGGAACCGGGCCCTGCGCTCGGAGGAGGAGGCGATCTCGGCCTCCCGGCTCGCGTACCCGGGGGTCGACCGGGTGGTGGTGCCCGGACCGCCGCCGGCGCCACCGCCCGGGCCGATCCGCGCCGCCCTGCGCCGTTGGGGCCGGGCGGCGGCCGTCGGGTCGCTGCTGCTCGCAGCCCTCGTCGAGAAACGGCGGGACCGCCGGGAGCGGGAACGGGTGGACGGCCCGACGCCGCCGGAGCCGGCGGAAGAGGCGCCGACCGGGGATGGGCGGACATGACACACCTGGTGGGGCGCGTGGAGGGAAGTCCCCAGACCGCTCCGGCGGCCACGTGGACCGCCCCAGCCGGATCAGACCTGCGTGATGACGTTCTTGCCGTACGAGGAGAGGGTCTTCTCCTTGTCGTCGTGCATGAGGTAGAGGGCGAAGTTGTGCACCCCGATCTCCTTGAGCTCCTGCAGCCGGTCGACATGGGCTGACTCGGGGCCGACGAGGCAGAACCGGTCGACGATCTCATCGGGCACGAAGTCGGTGGACGGATTGCCGGCGCGGCCGTGGTGTGCGTAGTCGTAGCCTGCGCGCCCCCTGATGTAGTCGGTGAGCGCCTTCGGCACGACCCCGGAGTCGCCGTAGCGGGCGACCAGGTCGGCGACGTGGTTGCCGACCATGCCGCCGAACCAGCGCAGCTGATCCCGTTGGTGCGCGAGGTTGGTGCCCACGTAAGCCGGCGCGGCCACGCACATGGTGATCGAGTCGGGGTCTCGACCTGCTGCGGTGGCCGCATCGCGTACCGAGCCGATCGTCCAGCGGGCGATGTCGGGATCGGCCGTCTGCAGGATGAAGCCGTCGGCCTGCTCGCCGACCAGCCGCAGCGCCTTCGGGCCGTAGGCGGCCATCCAGATCTCCAGCCTGCCGTCACGCACCCACGGGATGCGCACCGGCGTACCGTGGTGTTCGACCTCGTTGCCTTCGGCCAGCTCTTTGATCACGTGCATCGCTTCTTTCAGCGTGGCCAGGCTCGCCGGCGGCTGCCCGATGACCCGCCGGGCCGAGTCGCCGCGACCGATCCCGCACACCGTGCGGTTGCCGAACATGTCGTTGAGCGTGGCGAAGAGCGACGCGGTGACCGACCAGTCGCGGGTGCTCGGGTTGGTCACCATCGGCCCGACGATCAGGTGCTTGGTTGCGGCGAGGACCTGCGAGTAGATGACGAACGGCTCCTGCCACAGCACGCAGGAGTCGAACGTCCACCCGTAGCGGAACCCGTTGTCCTCGGCGGCGGTGAGGCCGGCCACGACGTCGCGAGCTGGCGGGTCGGTCTGGAGTACGACACCGAAGTCCACGGCTCCTCCTTCTAGACCAGGTACTGACTGAGATCGCGCTTCAGGAACCTGCCGTGCCCGGCCGCGCCGTGAAAGGCGTTGTCGTCGACCACGACTCGACCACGGGACAGCACGGTGGAGACCTTTCCGGTCAGCTCCATGCCCTCGTACGCGGAATAGTCCACGTTCATGTGGTGTGTGCTGGCCGAGATGGTCTGCTGGGCCGTCGGGTCGTACACCGTGATGTCCGCGTCGGCGCCCGGCGCGATGACGCCCTTACGCGGGTAGAGCCCGAACATCCTGGCGGGCGTGGTCGAGCTGATCTCCACCCAGCGCGGCAGGGTGATCTCGCCTTTCACGACGCCCTGATAGAGCAGGTCCATCCGGTGCTCGACGCCGGGCATCCCGTTCGGGATCTTGGAGAAGTCTCCCCGGCCCAGCTCCTTCTGGTCCTTGAAGCAGAAGGGGCAGTGGTCGGTGGACACCAGCGACAGGTCGTTGGTGCGCAGGCCCCGCCACAGTTCCGCCTGGTGCTCCTTGGGGCGCAGCGGGGGAGAGGCGACGTACTTCGCGCCCTCGAAGTCGGGCCTGGCCAGATCCTCCAGCGACAGGAACAGGTACTGCGGGCAGGTCTCGGCGAACACGTTCTGCCCGGTGTCACGCGCCTGGGTGACCGCGTCCAGGGCGTGCGCGGCGGAGAGGTGCACGATGTACAGCGGCGAGCCGGTGACCTTGGCCAGCGCGATCGCCCGTGAGGTCGCCTCGCCCTCCAGCTCGGGCGGCCGGGTCAGGCCGTGCTGCACCGGGTCCGTCTGACCGTTGGCCAGCGCCTGCGCGACGAGCTGGTCGATGGCGATGCCGTTCTCCGCGTGCATCATGACCATCGACCCGGTGTCCCGAGCCTTCTGCATCGCCCGCAGGATCTCCCCGTCCGTGGCGTAGAAGACCCCCGGATAGGCCATGAACATCTTGAACGTGTTGACGCCCGCGTCGATGCAGGCCTCCATCTCCTTCAGAGACGTGTCGTTGACGTCGGAGATGATCATGTGGAACCCGTAGTCGATCGCGCAGTTGCCGTCGGCCTTGCTGTGCCACTTGTCCAGCGCGGACAGCACGGACGTGCCCTTGCCCTGCACGGCGAAGTCGACGATGGTCGTCGTGCCGCCCCAGGCTGCCGCGATCGTCCCGGTCTCGAAATTGTCCGCCGAGAACGTGCCGCCGAACGGCATCTCCATGTGGGTGTGACCGTCGATCCCGCCCGGCACCACGTACTTCCCGGCGGCGTCGATCACGCGCTCGGCACCGGACGCCCACTGCTCGGCCAGACCCGAGTCGGGCGCGGCGAGCGCCGCTATCCGCTCGCCCTCGACCAGCACGTCCGCCGGGTACGCCCCGGTGGCGTTGACGACTGTTCCGTTGCGGATGACGATGCTCACGGCTTCACCAGCGATTCATACGTGTCGGGACGGCGGTCGCGGTAGAAGGCCCACAGGTCACGGACCTCGGCCAGCTTGTCCATGTCCAGGTCGCGGACGACGACCTCCGCCTCGCTGTCCGACGCCGCGTCGCCGACCAGTTGCCCGCGCGGGTCCACGAAGTACGACTGGCCGTAGAAGTCGTTGTCACCCAACGGTTCCACGCCGACCCGGTTGATCGCGCCGACGTAGTACTCGTTGGCGACCGCGGCCGCGGGCTGCTCCAGCCGCCACAGGTACTCCGACAGCCCACGGCTGGTCGCCGACGGGTTGAAAACGATCTTCGCACCGGCCAGGCCGAGTGCCCGCCAGCCCTCGGGGAAGTGCCGCTCGTAGCAGATGTAGACGCCGATGCGCCCCACGGCGGTGTCGAACACCGGATAGCCGAGGTTTCCCGGCCGGAAGTAGAACTTCTCCCAGAACCCCTTCACCTGCGGAATGTGGTTCTTGCGGTGCTTGCCGAGGTAGGTGCCGTCGGCGTCGATCACCGCGGCGGTGTTGTAGTAGACACCGGGCTGCTCCTGCTCGTACATCGGCACGATCAGCACCACGCCGTGCTGCTCGGCGACCTCGCGCATCAGCGCGGTCGTCGGCCCGTCCGGGATGGCCTCGGTGTACGAGTAGTAGTCCGCGTCCTGGATCTGGCAGAAGTACGGGCCGTAGAACAACTCCTGCAGGCAGACCACCTGTGCGCCCTGCGAGGCGGCGCTGCGGATGGCCTCGACCGCGTTGGCGATCATCGACTCCTTGTCGCCGGTCCACTTCTGCTGCACCAGCCCGGCTCGGATGATGGTGCTCATTTTTCCCCCTTCGCGTACGCGGTGCGCGGCATCGAAAGCGCCAGGTAGACGAGGAACCCGGCGATCAGACCGACCACCCAGCTGTAGTCGTAGAGCGGCTTGAGGAACGGGATGAGCCCGTCGGACGGGAACGGCCCCTTGCCGGGTGCGGAGTAGGCGCCACCCACCGCGAGGACCGCACCGACGACGGTGGCGACGATGGCGGCCCAGTTCCACCCGCCGGAGAACCAGTACCTGCCCTCGGGGCGGTACAGGGCCGGCAGTTGAAGGCTGGTGCGGTGGCGGATCCAGTACCCGGCGATGAGGACGCCGGCGACCGCGCCGAGCAGGCCGCCGTAGAACCCGAGCCAGACGAAGATGTAGATGTTGGGGTCCTGCACCAGGCGCCACGGCTGGATCAGGATGCCGAGCACGCCGGTGATCAGGCCCCCGGTCCGGAAGCTCACCAGTCGGGGCGCGGCGTTGGAGAAGTCGTACGCCGGGCTGACCGTGTTCGCCGCGACGTTCACCGACAGCGTGGCGACCACGACGGTGAACAGGCCGAGCGCGACGACAAGCGGGTTCTCGAACTTGGCCGCGAGCTGGATGGGGTCCCAGATCGCCTCACCGTAGATCACGGCCGTGCCCGAGGTGATCATGATCGACAGGATGGCGAAGAACGACATCGTGGTCGGCAGGCCGAGGATCTGGCCGTACGCCTGCTGCCGCTGACTGCCGCCGAACCGGGTGAAGTCGGGGATGTTCAGCGACAGCGTCGCCCAGAAGGCGATCATCCCCATCAGTGACGGCGCGAACAGCTTCCAGAAGTCGGCGCCCCAGCCCAGCTTCGACGGCTCGGACAGGATCGGGCCGAGCCCGCCGGCCTCGACCAGCACCCAGATCAGCAGGGCGACGGCGACCACGATGACGAACGGTGCGGCCCAGTTCTCGAAGCGCCGCAGGGTGTCCATGCCCCGCCAGATGATCGCCATCTCGATCGCCCAGAACAGGAAGAACGAGGCCCACAGCGTCCACGGGTAGTCCATGACCGTCGCCGCGTCGACCCACCAGGAGCCGAGCAGCTTGCCGGCGATCGCGTAGATCGCCTCGCCGCCGATCCAGGTCTGGATGCCGAACCAGCCGCAGGCGATGAAGGCGCGGAGCAGGGCCGGGAGGTTCGCGCCGCGGACTCCGTAGAACGCGCGGGCGAAGACCGGGAACGGGATCCCGTACTTCGTGCCCGCGTGGCTGTTCAACAGCATCGGGATCAGGACGAGCAGATTGCCCAGTGTGATCGTGAGGAACGCCTGCACCCAGTTCATGCCGAGCTGGATGAGCCCGGCGGCGAGCAGGTAGGTGGGGATGTTGTGCGCCATGCCGATCCACAGCGCCGCGAAGTTGTACGTCGTCCAGGTGCGCTTCTCGATGGGCACCGGGGCGAGTTCTTCGTTGAAGTACGGGCTGTCGGCGATCGTGGAGAAATCACGCAGCTCGACTCGGCCATCCGGATGGGTGATCTGTGTGCCCGGCTCGACCGCGGTGGTCTCGGCGGGGGGCAGGGGTTCAACGGCCATCGGTCACCTCCCTGTCACGCTGCCGCAACAGCGGCCGTCCAACCGGCGCTTGCTGCGGGTGGGGGCGGATCAGCACGATCTTTATCTCGGAATGGTGGGTGTCCCGGACCCGCCACGGGCAGCGGCAAAGTGTCCACGCTTGCCATGATCGGGGCACACTCTGTCCACAGGCGTGCCCGTACGGAGCTGTCAACCGCCACGGTGGATGGATTCGGGCCGTCCGCCGGACCGGTGACCCGTCACGCGTCGTCGAGTTCGTGCACCAGCAGCGCCACGTACAACGACAACATCGACTCCGGGTCCTCCAGCGACACCCCGAGCACCTGGGCGATCCGCGACAGCTGCTGGTAGTAGGCCGTACGTGACAGGTGCGCGGCGCCGGCCGCCGCCGACTTGTTCCCGCCCTGCTCGCAGAAGCAGCGCAGCAGCTCCATGAGCCGGCTGCCCTGGCTGTCATCGCGCGCCAACAGGGGCCCGAGCTCCCGGTGAGCGAAGGCCCGGACACGCTCGTCCTCGCGCAGCAGGTGCAGCAGGCCCCGCAGTCGCACGTCGTCCAGCCGGTGGTAGACCTGGGCGCCGGGGGAGCGTAGCGCGGCACCGGCGACGTGTGCGGCCTCGCCGAGACTGCGCCGCACGTCGGACACCTGCGACACCGTCGTGCCGACGGCCACCACCACGGCACCGGCCGCCGAGCGGTGAACTTCTCTGGCCAACCGCCGCAGGATCGCATCGACCTCCGCCTGCGCTGGCAACGACAACAACGCGCGCACGCTGGTGTCGTCCACGACGCCCACCAACGCCGGCACACTCACCCGTCGCGCGGCCAACGCGGTGGCCTCCGCGAGGTCCCGCAACACCTCCTGCGTGGCCAGTGCGGGGGCGCGCGGGGTGATGCTTCCCGGTCGGATCGCCACCCCGACCAGTTTCCGGCGGTCCAGCGCAACGCCCAACGCGGCCGCCCGGGTGGTCAGATCAGGAGGAGGCAGGGCCTGGCCGAGCAGTTGCGCGAGCAACATCCGGTGCGTCTGCCGCTCCAGGCTCTCCCGATCCCGCGCCACGAGCCGGTGCACCGCCAGGGCCGACGCGGCCCGCTCCGCGACCACCACGTGACGGTGCGGGGGAGGGGCTGGCGAGAGCAGAACGAGCCGTCCCCAGTCGGCGCCCTGCGCGCCGACTGCGGTGATCAGCCAGCCGGCCTCCTCGTCGTAGGCGGTCCGTTGGGACGCCGCCACGGCCCGGGATCGCTGCCCCCAGTCGGTCAGCAGCTCGATCGGGTCCTGCCCGGCCGCGTCGTACGCGAGCACGTCGTGCCCCAGCGTCTCCAGGACGACCGGCAGCCCGGAGATCCTCGCGACCTCGCGCAACACCTCGGCCGGCTCCGCCCCGGCGACCGTGAGCGCGGTGAACGTCTCGTGCACCTGCTCAGCCGCCCGCAGCTCGGCGAGCTGCGCGTCCACGATCAACGCCACGACCGCCTCCGTGACGGACACGAACTGGGTCTCCCGCGCCAGCGTGATCAATGGAAGCCTGTGTCGTTCCGCAGCCGCCACCAGCGCGTCGGGCACGTGGTCGCTCCAGCGCCGGACCAACTCCACCACGAGCCCCGCCGCGCCGACCGCGGCCAGGTCGTCCACGTACGCCGTCAGTGCCGTTGCCTCGTCCGGCAGCGCGATGCCGGTGGTCAGCACGAGCTCGCCGCCGCGCAGCAGATGAGCGATGTCGGCGACCTCCGCCGCATGAACCCAGCGGACGGGCCGCTGCATGCCGGCGGACCCCGCGACGACGCGTGGCCGACCGCGCCGGATCACAGGCAGTGCCACCGCTTCTGCGACCGTCGGGTACATGCCGCCTCCCCTGCGCGGTTGCACACAACGTAGCGCCATCGATGCCGACCCGTACAGGTTGTCGGTGGCGGCGACCACCGAAGTCTCGGGACACTCGGCTGAGGTACGAGATACGGAGGACGCGATGGCGCATCGGGAGTTGCTGCATCGACACCGGTCCGTGCTGCCGAAGTGGCTGGCCCTCTACTACGAGGAGCCGATCGAGATCGCCAGCGCGCACGGTCGCCGGGTGACCGATCGTGAGGGCCGCACGTACCTCGACTTCTTCGGCGGCATTCTCACCAACTCGGTCGGCTACGACGTGGCCGAGATCAGCGACGCGGTCCGCTCGCAGCTCGACACCGGCGTGCTGCACTCCTCGACGCTGTACCTGATCGAGTCGCAGGTCGCGCTCGCCGAGAAGATCGCGCACCTGTCCGGGATCCCGGACGCGAAGGTGTTCTTCACGAACTCGGGTACGGAGGCCAACGAGACCGCGTTGATGCTCGCCACGCAGTACCGGCGCAGCGGGCAGGTGCTCGCCCTGCGCAACTCGTACCACGGGCGCGCGTTCGCCACCGTCGCGATCACCGGCATCCGCGGCTGGTCGGCCAGTGAGCTCAGCCCGATCAGGGTGAGCTGGGTGCACGGTGGCTACCGGTACCGCAGCCCCTTCAAGGACCTGTCGGACGCCGATTACGTCAAGGCGTGCGTCGCCGACCTGCGCGAGGTGATCGAGACCGCGACCGCCGGCGACGTGGCGTGCATGATCGTCGAGCCGATCCAGGGCGTGGGCGGTTTCGCCTCCCCGCCCGACGGTCTGTTCCGCGAGTTCAAGAAGGTGCTCGACGAGTACGGCATCCTGCTCGTCTCCGACGAGGTCCAGACCGGTTGGGGCCGTACCGGCGAGCACTTCTGGGGCATCCAGGCGCACGACGTCGTGCCGGACGCGATGACCTTCGCCAAAGGACTCGGCAATGGTCTGGCGATCGGCGGTGTCGTCGCGCGCGCGGAACTCATGGACTGCCTGCAGGCCAACTCGATCTCCACCTTCGGCGGCAACCCGATCTCCACCGCGGGGGCCCTCGCCACCCTCAACTACCTCCTCGACCACGACCTGCAGGCGAACGCCGCGAAGCTGGGAAACCGCCTGATCCATGGCCTTCGCTCGGTCGCCGCGACGCATCCGGTGGTCGGCGACGTACGCGGAAAGGGTCTGATGCTCGCCCTCGAGCTCGTCGGCCCGGCCGGCGAACCCAACCCCGCGGCCGCAACCGCCCTGCTGGAGGAAGCGCGCAGTCGCGGACTGCTGGTCGGCAAGGGCGGCCTGCACGGCAACGTGATCCGGCTGGCGCCGCCGATGACGCTCACCGAGGACGAGGCCGACGAGGCGCTGGGCATCCTCGCCGAGGCGATCGAGGCGGTGTCGGCATGAGGATCACGCACTGGATCGGCGGCAAGGCATGGACCGGCATCGCCCAGCGCACGGGTGACGTGTACGACCCCGCGACGGGGCAGGTCGGCGGGCACGTCGACTTCGCAAGCGCCTCGGACGTCGACGAGGCGGTCACCGCCGCCCGCGAAGCCTTCTCCCGGTGGCGCAACGCCTCCCTCGCCCAACGCGCGAACGTGATGTTCGCGTTCCGCGAACTGCTCAACGCCCGCAAGTCCGACCTCGCCGAGATCATTACCGCCGAACACGGGAAGGTGCTCTCCGACGCGGCGGGCGAGATACAGCGTGCGCTGGAGGCGGTGGAGTTCGCCTGCGGCATCCCGCAGTTACTCAAGGGCGGGTTCAGCGAGAACGCCTCGAGCAAGGTGGACGTGTACTCGATCCAGCAGCCGCTCGGCGTGGTCGGGGTGATCTCCCCGTTCAACTTCCCGGCGATGGTGCCGCTGTGGTTCGTGCCCAACGCCATCGCCTGCGGCAACACCGTGGTGCTGAAGCCGAGCGAGAAGGACCCCTCCGCGGCGAACTTCCTGGCGGAGCTCTTCGCCGAGGCCGGGCTGCCGGATGGCGTGTTCAACGTCGTGCACGGCGACAAGGAGGCGGTCGACCGGATCCTCGAGCATCCGGAGGTCAAGGCGGTCTCGTTCGTCGGGTCGACGCCGATCGCCCGGTACGTCTACGAAACCGGAACGCGTAACGGCAAGCGGGTGCAGGCGCTCGGCGGCGCGAAGAACCACATGGTCGTGCTGCCTGACGCCGACCTCGACCTCGCCGCGGACGCCGCCGTCTCGGCCGGTTTCGGCTCGGCCGGTGAGCGCTGCATGGCGATCTCCGTCGTCGTGGCGGTGGATCCGGTCGGCGATGAGCTGGTCGGCAAGATCAGCGAGCGGATCGCCGGACTGCATGTCGGCGACGGTCGCCGCCCGGGCTGCGAGATGGGACCGTTGGTCACCGGGGCGCACCGCGACAGGGTGCGGTCATATCTGGACGCCGGCCGGTCCGCTGGCGCGAAGCTGGTGGTCGACGGGCGCGGTCATTCGATCGACGGTGACGACGCCGGCTTCTGGCTGGGGCCGACCCTCTTCGACCACGTCGACGTGGACATGTCCATCTACACGGACGAGATCTTCGGTCCGGTGCTTTCGGTGGTCCGGGTCCCCAGCTACGACGAAGCGGTCGACGTGGTGAACGCCAACCCGTACGGGAACGGCACCGCCATCTTCACCAACGACGGCGGCGCCGCGCGGCGGTACCAGAATGAAATCGAGATCGGCATGGTCGGCGTCAACGTGCCGATCCCGGTTCCGGTCTCGTACTACTCGTTCGGGGGTTGGAAGGACTCACTGTTCGGTGACTCGCACGCGTACGGGCCGCACGGCGTGCACTTTTTCACCAGGGCCAAGGTGGTCACCAGCAGGTGGCTCGATCCGTCCCACGGCGGCGTGAACCTCGGCTTCCCACAGAACAGCTGACGAATTGACGACGGCGCCTTCCTCCGCAGCAGGCCGTCAGGTCAGCTCACCTTCGGGGTGGCGCGGGAGATGATTGCGGCGAAGTCGACGCCGGTCGGTAGGGTGCCGTACGCCTGGCCGTGATCGCCGCCGAGCCGGGACGCGCAGAAGGCGTCGGCGACGGCGGGGTGGCCGTGCCGCACCAGCAGCGAGCCCTGCAGCACCAGGGCGAGCCGTTCGACGACGCGCCGCGCCCGCAGTTCGAGGTCGTCGAGGTCGGACAGGTCGGCCCGCACCTGGCGGACCGCGGCGTCGAGCCGTGCATCGGCGCCGGCAGCGGCGCTCACCTCGGCCTGGAACGCCTCCATGACCTGGGGTTCCTTGACGAGAACACGCAGGACGTCCAGGGCGGCGACGTTGCCGGAGCCCTCCCAGATCGAGTTCAGCGGCGACTCGCGGAACAGCCGCGGCATGCCCGACTCCTCGACGTAGCCGTTGCCGCCCAGGCATTCGAGGGCCTCGGCGGCGTGTGCCGGCCAGCGCTTGCAGACCCAGTACTTGCCGACGGCGAGGGCGAGCCGTTTGAACGCGGTCTCGCTGGCGTCGCCGCGCGCGGATCGGTCGGTCGCTCCGGCGAGGCGCATCATGAGGACGGTGGCGGCCTCGGACTCCACCGCGAGGTCGGCGAGCACGTTGCGCATCAGTGGCTGGTCGATGAGGTACCGGCCAAAGGTCTGCCGGTGGGTGGCGTGGTGGGCGGCGGTGATCACGCCTTGGCGCATCCCGGCCGCCGCGCCGATGACGCAGTCGAGGCGGGTCAGGTTGACCATGTCGATGATCGTGCGCACGCCACGGCCCTCGTCTCCGAGGCGCCAGGCGACCGCCTGCTCGTATTCCACCTCCGCCGAGGCGTTGGACCGGTTGCCGAGCTTGTCCTTCAGGCGCATCAGCCGCATCGGGTTGCGGGTGCCGTCGGGAAGGACACGCGGGACGAGGAAGCAGGTGATTCCGCCCGGTGCCTGGGCGAGGGTGAGGAAGATGTCGCACATCGGCGCCGACGTGAACCACTTGTGCCCGACGAGCCGGTAGGTTCCGTCCGGCTCAGGGCGGGCGGTGGTGGTGTTGGCGCGCACGTCCGAGCCTCCCTGCTTCTCCGTCATCGACATGCCCGCCAGCAGCCCCTGCTTGGCCAGCGGCGGACGCAGCCCGAAGTCGTACGTCGTGGCGGTGAGCAGCGGCTCGTACCGCGCGGCCAGCTCCGGGTTGTGCCGCAGCGCCGGGACTGCTGCGTAGGTCATCGAGATCGGGCAGCCGTGGCCGGCGTCGGGCCGCCACGTGTAGAACTTGGCGGCCCGGGCCACGTGTGCGCCCGATCGGGCGTCCGCCCACGGTGCGGCGTGCAGGCCGTGCGTGACCGCGGTGCGCATCAGCTCGTGCCAGGCGGGGTGGAACTCCACCTCGTCGATCCGATGGCCGTAGCGGTCGTGGGTGCGGAGGACCGGCGGATGCTCGTTGGCCAGCCGCCCGTACTCGATGGCCTGCTCGCTGCCGCCCAGGCGGCCGAGCTCGTGCAGCTCGGCGGCGGCCCAGCCGGCGCCCTCCCGCTCGAGCCCGTCGAGCAGTGCCGGGTCGTCCGCCGCGTCGTAGCCAGCGAGCGGGGGAACCTGGTTGAAGACCTCGTGTGTCGTCACGGCGATACTCCCAGCGCGCGGTGGATGAAGGTGATCAGGGCGGGGATGGTCTCCGGGCCGGCGACCCCGGCGGCCAGCGGACCGACCATGGCCTCGGCCAGGGCGCCGACCAGCGCGGTCGCGGTCAGCTCCGGATCTTGCGGGGGTAGTTCACCGCTCGCCACACCGGCCGCGACGTACCCGGCGATCAGTTCGGCGTACGCACGGCGGAAGACGAGCCGCTCGGCGTCGACCGCCGGGTCGACCGGCTCGGCGAGCAGGGCATACGCCAACCGTGGGGACTGCAGGGCGCGGCCGGAGAAGGTCTCGACGACGGCGGCCATCTGCTCGGCGGTGGAGGTCTCCAGCGCTGCGGCGCGCGCGACCGCGTCCACCTCGCGCTGGGAGGCCGTGCGGAACACCTCGGCGAACAGGTCGGCCTTGGTCGGGAAGTGCCGGTAGAAGCTGCCGGTCGCCACGCCGGCCCGCTCGGCCACGGCGGCGACCGAGCAGCCGGCGTACCCGTGCTCGGCCATGATTCCCAGTGCCGCGGCGATGATCCGTTCCCGGGAGGCGCTCAGCCGAGCCTTCACCCGCTCGGTGCTTCGGTACGCCATGCCAAGGATTGAACCATCATTCAGTCCTTGGCGACAAGGTGTCGTCACCCGCACCCCCGGTCGACTACTCGGCGCGGGGTCTGCATGCTGGGAACCCAGCCCGGGGCAGCCACGTCGTAGGGGGCATGACGGGTAGCAGCGCCCACGTACCCCATCCAACCGCCGCCATCGGCGTCCCCCGAGTCATGACTCCAGCCCGCGTGTTGGCACTGGCCCTGGTCGCCGGCCTGGCGCTGCTCACGGGCTGTACGGCGGCGCCGGCCCCCGTGCCGCCACGTGACCGGCACGTGCCGGCCGGCGGGTTCCGGCTCGTCGCGTTCGACTCCTGCCCGGAGGCGCTGCGGCAGTTGAAGACGGCTGCCAGGGCGTACGTCGGGCCGTGGGGGTTCGGGCCGAACGGGGACATCCGTACCTTCGGCCGCGCCGAACGGGCTGGGGTTCCCGCCGCAGCGGGGGCGGCGGACGCGGCGTCCACAGCTGCCGCCCCCGGCTACTCGGGCACCAACACGCACGAGGCCGGGGCCGATGAACCGGACCTGGTCAAGACCGACGGCAAGCGGATCGTCACCGTGCAGCACGGCAAGCTGTACGTCATCGACCCGGCCACCCGCCGGATGACCGGAGAGCTGGAGCTGGCACCGGGTGCCGATCAGGTCGGCGGAGGCGAAGACGACCTGCTGCTGCACGGTGACCGGGCGCTGGTGCTGCGCCGCGACGGGTGGGCCGGGAGGGGGAAACCGGCCTTCCCCGAGGGAGGCGGGCGCGTCGCGGACGCCCCGATGCCGGACGGCATCGTCGGCCCCCGGCTGATCATGGTCGACCTGTCCGGCGCGCCGAAGATCATTGGCGAGTACCGGATCGACGGCGATCTGGTGGACGCCCGCCAGGTCGGCACGACGGTCCGGGTCGTGGTCCGCTCCGCGCCCCGGCTGAACTTCCCGCATCGGGAACGGGCCACCGACGAGCAGCGCACCACCGCCAACCGCGAGATCATCGACAACGCCACCGTCGACGACTGGCTGCCCCGGTACGAGGTCACCTCCGGTGGGCGAACCAGCGCCGGACGGGTCGGCTGCGAACGGGTGAGCCGGCCGGCCGTCTACTCCGGCACGTCGCTGGTCACCGTGCTCAGCTTCGACCTCGGTGCGGCCACGCTCGGTGCCGGCGAGCCGGTCACCGTGATCGCCGACGGCGACACCGTCTACAGCAACGGACCCCGGCTGTACGTCGCCAACGATCAGCGCTGGCGGGTGCTGCCGATGCTGACCGCGCGGAACATCGCACCCGATCCCAGGGACGAGACCACCGAGATCTACCAGTTCGACATCTCGGGCGCCGGCGCTCCGCGGTACGTCGCCGCCGCGTCCGTACCGGGCTGGCTCATCAACCAGTACGCCATGTCCGAGTGGGACGGTCACCTGAGAGTGGCCACCACCAGTGGCCGTACCTGGGGCGACAGGCCGAACTCGACGTCCAGCGTGTACGTCCTGCGCGCCGACGGCACGGCGCTGACCCAGGTCGGCAGGGTCACCGGCCTGGGCAAGGGGGAGCGGATCTACGCGGTACGGTTCGTCGGCGGCACCGGGTACGTGGTCACCTTCCGGCAGACCGACCCGCTCTACACCGTCGATCTGCGTGATCCGGGGGCGCCGAAGGTGAGCGGCGAACTGAAGATCAACGGCTATTCGGCGTACCTGCACCCGGCCGGCGAAGGACGGCTGCTCGGTGTCGGGCAGGAGGCGTCCGACCAGGGCCGGGTCCAGGGCAGCCAACTCTCGCTCTTCGATGTCTCCTCTCCGGCCAAGCCGACCCGGATCGCCCAGTATCACGTCAAGCAGGGGCACTCCGAGGCGGAGTTCGACCCGCATGCGTTCCTCTACTGGCCCGCCGAACGTCTGGTCGTGGTGCCACTGGCCGTCTACGGCACGGGCCGGCCGAGCAACGTGGCTGTGGCTCTGCGGGCCGACGACGGCGGGTTCACCGAGGTCGGCACGGTCGACCACACGCTGGGCACGGGGCGTTCCGAGGGTCTGACACCGATCCGCCGGTCACTGGTGGTCGACGGAGTGCTCTGGACCGTTTCCGACGCTGGTCTCAAGGCGACCAGCCTCTCCACGATGAAGACCCTCGGCTGGCTGCGTACGGCGTGACCGGCATGGTGGTGTCCGGGGTGACCGGCCGCGCACCGTCCTGGCGTCCGCGTCGACTACGAGTGATCGGGCCCATGGTGATCAGGCGGCGGGTACCGTGAACGCCGTGGAGGATCTCGGCGCGAAGGTCTCGTACCTTGCGCTCGCCGTCGGCACCCGGGTCTACGACGTCGAGTCGGCGCCCGTCGGCGTGGTCGAGCACGTGCTCGCCGACGAACGCTCCGACATCTTCCACGGCGTGATCGTGGCCCCGCCGAAGCCGTACGGTTCCCACCGCTTCGCCTACCGGGAGCAGATCGCCGACCTGTACGAGCGGGGGGTCGTGCTGTCGGTGCCCGGTGCCGAGATGCACGAGCCGGGCGAGGACACGCCGGCCAGAGAGGTCGAGGGCGCGGGTGACGACCCGGCGCAGGTGGGCCTTCGCCGCGCGTGGGAGTGGCTGAGTCGACCACGCTGAACCTGGCGGGCGGACTGGGCATTGCCTGCTGCCCTGCGAGTTCGACAGTCACCTGACGGGCCTGTCACACGGCCGAGGTCTCCGTGTTGTGTCGCTGCCGGAGGGAATCGGGCCGCACCCGCGTGCGGGGCATCGTGGCTCGCCGGAGAAGATGTCGGCATGACCGATCCCGCACTGCCCAAGCGCGTCGTCGTCACCGGTGCCACCGGCAAGCTCGGTCGCGCCGTGGTCGCGCACCTGCGTGCCATCGGCGTCGACGTCCTGGCCGTGGACCGCGCTGGCGGACGCGATCCCCGCGACGTCGACGGCGAGTTCCTCCTCGTCGACCTCACCGACTACGGGCAGGTGGTGGAGGCGGTCACCGGTGGCGCCGACGAGCACGCCGGTGGCGTCGAGGCGATCGTGCATCTGGCGGCGGTCCCGGCCCCCGGGCTGATGTCGAACGCGACCACGTTCGCGAACAACTCGGCGGCGACGTACAACGTCTTCGCGGCGGCCCGGGCGGCCGGGATCAAGCGGGTGGTGTGGGCGTCGAGTGAGACGGTGCTGGGGTTGCCGTTCGACACCCCGCCGCCGTACGCGCCGGTCGACGAGGAGTACGCGCCGCGACCGGAGTCGACGTACTCGCTGAACAAGGCGCTCGAGGAGGAGATGGCCCGGCACTTCTGCCGGTGGGACCCGGAGCTGGTGATGGTGGGTCTGCGGTTCTCCAACGTGATGGACGTCGAGGACTACGCGCCGTTCCCCTCCTTCGACGCGGACCCGGCGCTGCGCCGGTGGAACCTGTGGGGCTACATCGACGCCCGCGACGGCGCCCAGGCGGTCGAGCGTGCTCTTGCCCACGACCAGCCGGGCGCCGAGGTCTTCATCATCGCCAACGCCGACACGGTCATGAGCAGGTCCAGCGCCAGCCTGATGGCCGAGGTCTACCCGGGTGTCGAGATCCGCAAGGAGCTCGGTGAGCACGAGACGCTGCTCAGCATCGACAAGGCGCGACGGGTGCTGGGTTACGAGCCCCAGCACTCATGGCGGGACCACGTGGATCTGCTGTAGTCCAGGTCAGCGCGCGGCCTGGTAGGCGCGGCCGACGGCGGTCGCCGTGCTGCCGGTACGGAAGAGCCCGGTCTGGTCCTTGTCCGAGGCGGGCAGGCCGAACCAGGCGTACCGGTGCAGCCAGCTCAGCCCGCCGAGCATCCGGGTCGCCGCGGTGAGAAACGCGGCCTGCTGGGCCTGGCTCGGGAAGCGGACGCCGTCGGAGAAGTCGATCAGAGCGAACTCGGTGAGCCAGATCGGCAGCCTGTAGCGGTCGTGGACCGCCTGGAGGTACGACTTGAGCTGGTTGACCGCGTTGGCGGTCGTGAAGTCGCCGCCGTACCAGTGCAGGGCGATGAAGTCGACCCGGTAGCCGCGCTCCTTCGCGCCGGTCATGAAGCGGTCGAGCCACTCGCCCGGTCGGTCCCCGCCCCAGGCCACGGCGGGGCTGCCCAGCGGGAGGCCGGTCGACTCCAGCTGCGGCCACAGGTCCAGCGCCTGCTCCACGCTCATGTTCGCCTGACCGCCCATGTCCGGCTCGTTGAAGCCGAGCAGGTAGCGGCCGTTCTTCTTCGCCTGTTGCAGGTTGCTGGCGGTGACGCTCTTCGTCCCCCAGATCATCGGGACGAACTCGCCGCCCTTCGGGCTGGTGACACCTGGGTGGCCCACGTTCCAGGTGTAGTACCAACTCGCCGTGGAGTTGGCCAGTGCCTCGCTGACGCCGTCGAAGGTCCAGACACCGACGCCCTTCTTCTTCGAGGTCACCGCGGCCGCCGGGGCGGCCGGGCGAGCCGTCGTCGGCTTCGGCTTCGGGGTCACCGCCGGGGAATTGGTGGCCGCTGGTGTGGTCGCGGCGGGCGTGCTGGCCGGTGGGGTGATGGACGGCAGCGCCGCGACCGCCGGGGCCGCCGCGGGGGCGGGGGTCGATCCGGTCGGTTGGGCCACGACGATCGCCCCGATCACCAGTGCGGCGACCGCGGCGGCCGCGGAGACCGGCCCCAGCACGCCCTTCGAGCCGAACGAGAGGAGGTTGCGCGGCGCGTCGGTGCCCCGCGGTGCCGTGCCGGCCAGGGGTTCAACCGGTGTGGGCAGGGCGGTACTGCCGGCCGCGAGGGTCTCGGCCGTTCCGGGTGGGATCGGCAGCAGCGGAAGCCCGGCGAGCAGGCGGTCGACCGGGAGCAGGTCGCGGGCCCAGGAGCCGCAGGCGCCGCATTCGCGTACGTGGCGGGCCAGGCGCTTGCGCCACAGCGGGCTCGGGCGGCCGTCCCACGTCCGGGTCACGTCGCGCAGGGCGGGGCAGGCGGCGGTGGCGTGCAGCGCGCGGACCACGCTCCGGGACACCTCCAGCTGTTCCTTCATGCGCTGGATCCGTACCGCCGCGTGGCCCTCGCTCAGCCCGAGCGCCGAGGCGAGGTCGGCCCGGTCGAGGTTCCCGGTGGCCTCCAGCCACCAGAGGGAGAGCAACGTCTGGTCGTCGTCGTCGAGCCAGCGGGTCGCCTCGGCCACCTCACGACGCTGGTCGGTCAGGCCGAGCCGGAGGATCGTGATCCCGGCGAAGTCCGCGGCCGGGTCGGGCACCCCGTAGGCGCTGTCGAGGTCGGCGGTGTGGGTCAGCGCGGCCCGGCGCTGCTGTTCGCGGTCGCGTACCTGCCGCACGGTGATGGCGATCAGCCAGGACCGGTACGCCGCCGGATCGCGCAGGTCGGGCAGGTGCCGGACGACGCGGAGCAGCGTCTCCTGGACCACGTCGTCGACGTCGGCGTGCCCCCGCAGCGCCCGGCCGACCACGTTGTAGACGAGGGGGAGCGACGCGGCCACCAGGGCGTCGAGCGCCCGCGGATCGCCGTTGCGGGCGGCGACCACCAGGTCGGTGTCGACTCCACCTCGACCGGTTCCGCGCATCGTTTCACTCCCTTGTGTGGTCGTACCGCTACCCCGTGGAAGACCGTGCTGGGTCCCACCACCAACGCCTCCCATCAGGAGACGGGCGGGCCGCACCGGGATAACAGTTTCCACGGCCGGGTCGGACGGAACCAGGCGCGCGGTCGGATCCACCACGGTGAACGTCTTCACTTGGCCACAATGAACGCGTAGCCTGCCTGAAACGATTCATAGAGCGGAGGCCCGCGTGACTGGTCGTACTCTCGGAATCCGGCCGGCTGCCCGACGGCGCCGGGCAGCGGTGCTCGTGGCAGCGACGACCGTCGTCGCGGTGGTCCTCAGCGGGGCGCCGCCGGCGCTGGCCGCGCGGGGGCACGCGCCGGAAGCGCCGGCCGCACTGACCGTCGGCGACCGGAGTCGCCCACTCAACGTCGAGGGCGTCCCACGGTTCGGCTGGCTGCCCCGCGACGCCGACCCCGGCGAGACGCAGACCGCCTACCGGATCACCGTCACCGCGACCGGCGGCGAGCAGGTCTGGGACTCCGGCAAGGTCGCCTCCGACCAGCAGTCCTACGTGCCGTACGGCGGGCCGGCCCTGCGCGCGGGCACGGCGTACGAGTGGACGGTCCGCACCTGGGACGGCACCGGCCGGCAGTCCCCGCCCGCCACCGGCGCCTTCGAGACCGGCATCGCCGACACCCAGTGGGAGGGCGCCAGCTGGATCCGGCGCGCCACCACCGAGGCCGACGACTACACGCTGGCCCGCACCGAGGTACGCCCCAACGCCAGCCGCGTGGTCCGGGCCCGCGCCTACACCGCCGCCGACCACACCTACGAGCTCTACCTCAACGGCGCCCGCGCAGACCGGGGCACCTCCTTCGGCTACCCGGGGGAGGACTACTACCAGGCCGCCGACGTCACCCGGCTGGTGAAAGCCGGTGCGCCGCTGGTCATCGGCGTGCGCTACCACTGGTACGGCAGCGGTCAGGGCCGCCCCGCCGGTGCCCGTGGCCTGCTGGTGAAGCTGGTCGTCGAGCACGCCGACGGCACCCGGGAGGTGTACGGCACGGACGGTTCCTGGCGCGTCGCCCGGGACACCCGGTTCGTCGCGAACGCCGAGCGCCGCAACGGCGAGGGCGACCGGGTCGAGCGGCAGGACGCCCGCGCCGAGGTCGCCGGCTGGACGCGTCCCGGCTACGACGACAGCGCGGCCGGATTCACCGCCGCCGAGGTGCTCGGCGCGCACCCGACCGCGTCGTCCCCGCACCTGATCGGGCAGGAGACCCGGCTGGTCGAGACCTCCGTCGAACCGGTCGCGGTGCGCACCGCCGCCGACGGCACGGTCGTCGCCGACTTCGGCGTGGTCATCCCCGCCCGCCCGGTCGTCCGGTTCGACGCCGGCGTCGCCGGGCGCGCGGTCGACCTGCGGGCCGGCTACACCCTCACCGACACCGGCCGGGTCGACACGTCCACCCTCCAGTCGCAGGGCACCACCATGAGCTTCCCGTACCTGCAGAAGGACGGGCCGCAGGAGTTCCACGCCTTCACCCACCTCGGGTTCCGCTACCTGGAGATCCCCGGCGCCGGCGAGCAGATCTCGGCGCGCGACATCTACGCCGTCGTGGTGCACACCGACGTCCCGTCCGGCCGGGAGGCGAGCTTCACCAGCTCGAACGCCACCCTCGACGCGGTGTGGACGATGATGAAGCGGTCCGCGATCTACTCCGTCCAGGAGGCGTTCGTCGACACCCCCACCCGGGAGAAGGGCCAGTTCCTCGGCGACGCCGCGAACATCTCGTACGCCACGATGTCCGCCTTCGGCGAGCGCGACGCCACCCAGCAGGCCATCCGCGAGTTCCTCCGCTCGGCCGCCCGCTACTGGACCGCCGAGGGCGACCGTGGCCGCTACAACGCCGTCTACCCCAACGGCGACGGCAAGCGGGACATCCCCGACTACTCGCTGATGTTCGTCGACTGGGTGTGGCGCTACTGGACCGAGACCGGCGACCGGGAGCTGCTGGCCGAGGCATACCCGGCCATCCGGGACACCGCCGAGTACGTGCTGCGCCACATCCCGGCCACCGGCCCCACCGCCGGCCTGGTCACCGACCTGACCGGCGGCAGCGGCGCCTACCGCTACGGCATCATCGACTGGCCCGAGCCCGGCCGCTTCGGCTACGACATGACCACCGCGGCCCGGACCACCATCAACGCCCAGAGCGTCGACGTGCTGCGGACCACCGCCCGGATGGCCGAGGCGCTCGGCCGGCCCGCCGCCGAGGTCACCGCGTACGACGGACGGGCCGCCGACCTCACCGACGCGGTCAACGCCACACTGCGCGCCGCCGACGGCAGCTACGTCGACGGGCTGTCGGCCACCGGCGAGCGCAGCGGTCACGCCGGGCAGCACGCCACGTCGTACGCCATCGCGCACGGGCTGCCCCCGCGGGCCGACCTGCCCGCGCTGGCCGACCACGTCGCGTCGATGGGCATGAAGCAGGGGCCGATGACCGCCCACTGGCTGCTGCGGGCGCTCGCCGACGCCGGCCGGCCCGAGGCGGTGCTGCGACTGCTCACCAACCCCGACGACCTGGGCTGGGCGAACATCCTCGCCCAGGGCGGCACCTTCACCTGGGAGGCCTGGACCCTCGACCCCGGCAGCAACTTCAGCCAGTCGCACGGTTGGGGCGCGCAGGCCGTGGTCGACGTGCAGGAGACCCTGCTCGGCGTCCGCACCGCCAGCCCGGGGGCCGCCGTGGTCGACGTCGTCCCGCCCGCCGCCGGGCTCGACCGGGCGAGCGGCACGGTGCCCACCCAGCGCGGACCGGTCCGCCTCGACTGGCGCCGTACCGGGGCCGGCCTCCGCGTCGACCTCGACGTGCCGGTCAACGTCACCGCCCGGGTCGCCCTGCCGGTCATCCCCGGGAAGTCCTACCGGGCCGCCGGCCCGAGCAGGGCCACCTTCATCGGGATCGAGGACGGCCGCGCCATCTTCCAGGTCGGCTCCGGACGGTCCAGCTTCCACCCGGTCGCCGGTGCGGCCGCCCAGCCCCGCTGACGATCCGCTCGGGGCCGTCCATCGGCCCGTCACCACCACCGGAAGGATGAGGATCAGGAAATGATGCGCATGACGCGGCGCCGCGCCGCACCCTCCGCGCTTCTCGTGCTGCTGCTCGGCCTGACGCCGACGGTGGTGCCGGGCCCGGCCGCGGCCGCCGCGCCGGCCGCCCCCGCGCTGACGGTGACCGGACTGACCACCGAACGGGCCACCGAGCCGATCGGGCTGGACGTGGCGAAGCCCCGCCTCGGCTGGCGCATCGAGGCCACCACCCGGGGCGTGCTCCAGGAGTCGTACCAGGTGCGCGTGGCCACCAGCGCGGACCGGCTGCACGACGCGGACGTCTGGGACAGCGGCCGGGTCCGGTCGCGACAGAGCACCCTCGTCCCGTACGCCGGCCCGCAACTGCGCCCCCGCACCCGGTACGCCTGGCAGGTCCGGGTCTGGGACACCACCGGCCGTGACTCCGGGTGGAGCGCGCCGGCATCCTGGGAGACCGGCGTACGCGGCGGCGACGGCTGGGGGGCCGACTGGATCGGCATGCCGTCGCCCACCGAGACCTGGACCGACTACACCGTCCAGACGACGGTACGGCTGGAACGCGACGCGGCCGGGATCTTCCTGCGTGCCCGTGGCGCGGCGAACTCGTACATGTGGCAGTTCTCCATCACCGGCGGCAGCGCCAAACTGCGCCCACACGTCCGCGTCGACGGCGCCTGGACGCTGCTCAAGGAGGTGCCGCTCGGCGGGGTCGTACCGGCCGACAAGCTGACCACGCCGCACACGCTGCGGATCACGGCGGCCGGCGACACCATCACGACCTGGGTCGACGGCACCCAGGTCGACGTCACCCGCAGCACCGCGCACCGGGCCGGCTCGGTCGGCCTGCGCACCAACGGGGTGGAGACCGGTGTCTTCTCCGACTTCTCGGTGACCAGCGGCAGCGACACCCTCTTCGCGGCCCCGCTCACCGACGGTGAGAATCCGTTCGGGGCGGGCACGGCCACCGCGGGCGGCCTGCGGGTCACCGGCGACACCGAGGCCATGCTCACCGCGCTGGACGCGAACCCGCTGCTGCGCCGGGGCTTCCGCGTCGACGGTACGGTCGCGCGAGCCCGGATCTACGCCACCGCCCTCGGCGTCTACCAGCTGTCCCTCAACGGCCAGCGGGTCGGCGACCACGAGCTGGCGCCCGGCTGGACGGACTACGACAAGCGGGTGCAGTACCAGGCGTACGACGTGACCGCCCAGCTCCGCGCGGGCGACAACGCCCTCGGCGCCCTGCTCGGCGACGGCTGGTACGCGGGCAGCATCGCCTGGTTCGGCACCGACAACTACGGCTCCCGGCCGCACCTCAGCGCCCAGCTGATGATCGACTACACCGATGGGCGCAGCGAGACGATCGGCACCGACGGCTCGTGGCGCGCCACGGCCGGGCCGTTCCGGCAGAGCGACCTGATCCACGGCGAGACCTACGACGCGCGCCGGCTCCCGGCCGACTGGGACCGGCCCGGGTTCGACGACTCCGGCTGGTCGCCGGCCACCGTCGACGACGTCGACGCCACCGACCGGATCGTCGCCCAGGTCGACCCGCCGGTGCGGGTCACCCAGGAGCTGCGGGCCAAGGCGCTGACCCAACCCACCCCCGGCACCTGGATCGTCGACCTCGGCCAGAACATGGTGGGCAAGCTACGGCTGAAGGTCAACGGGCCGGCCGGTACCACGGTCCGCATCCGGCACGCCGAGGTGCTCAACCCGGACGGCACGGCCTACACCGCCAACCTGCGTACGGCCCGGGCCACCGACCACTACACGCTGCGCGGCGGCGGGGCCGAGGTCTATCAGCCCACGTTCACCTTCCACGGCTTCCGCTACGTTGAGCTGACCGGTTATCCGGGCACCCCCGACCTGTCCACGGTCACCGGCCTGGTCATGCACACCGACGGGGACCTGACCAGCGAGTTCGAGACCTCCAACGCGATGGTCAACCAACTGCACAGCAACATCACCTGGGGGCAGCGCGGCAACTTCCTGTCCATCCCGACCGACACCCCGGCCCGGGACGAGCGGCTTGGCTGGACCGGCGACATCAACGTCTTCGCCAACACCGCGACGTTCAACATGGACAGCCTGACGTTCCTCACCAAGTGGTTGCAGGACCTGCGGGACGCGCAGTCGGCCAACGGCGCCTACCCCGACGTCGCGCCGCGCGCCTGCTGCGGGGACGGCGCGACCGGATGGGCCGACGCCGGGATCACCGTGCCGTACGCGCTCTGGCAACGCTACGGCGACACCCGGGTGATCGAGGAGCACTACGCGTCGATGGTGCGGTACGCGTCCTGGCTGGAGAGCACCAGCTCGGGCCACCTGCGTGCCAACGCCGGCCCGTACCTCGACTGGCTCAACCTCGACGACCCGACACCCGCCGGTGTCGTCGGCACGGCGTACTACGGGTACAGCGTCCGCCTGCTCGGGGAGCTGGCCGCTGCCATCGGGCGGGACGCGGACGCGGCCCGCTACGGGGCGCTGTCCCGGGACATCGCGCAGGCGTTCGTCGACGCGTACGTCTCCGCCGACGGCACCGTGCAGGGCGACAGCCAGACCGGGTACGTGCTGGCCATCGGCATGGACCTGCTGCCGGAGGCGTTGCGGGCCAAGGCCGCAGACCGGCTGGTCGACAACGTACGGCGGCACGACTGGCACCTCTCCACCGGTTTCCTCGGCACCCCGGACCTGCTGCCCGCGCTCAGTGACACCGGGCACCTGGACGTCGCCTACCGGCTGCTGCTCAACGACACCTACCCGTCCTGGGGTTACGAGATCGCCAAGGGCGCGACCACGATCTGGGAGCGCTGGAACTCGATCATGCCGGACGGCAGCTTCGGCGACGTGTCGATGAACTCCTTCAACCACTACGCCTACGGCGCGGTCGGCGACTGGATGTACCGGACCGTGGCCGGCATCCAACCCGACAACGGCAACCCGGGGTACGCGCACCTCACGTTCGCCCCCCAGCCGGGTGGCGGCCTCACCTCGGCCAGGGCGTCGTACCGTTCGGCCTACGGGTCGATCGGCAGCGACTGGGCCCTGGACGCGCGCGGCGACATGCGGCTGCGGCTCACCCTGCCGGCGAACACCACGGCGACCGTACGCCTGCCGGCACCGGGGCGGAACGCGGTCACCGAGGGCGGCCGACCGGCGGAGCAGGCCGACGGCGTGCGGTTCGTCCGGATGGACGGCGCGGTCGCCGTCTACGAGATCGGGTCCGGTTCCTACTCGTTCGCCATCGACCGGGTGCTCGGCGACCTGGGCGACGCGAGCGACACCGTACGCGAGCTGGTGACGCTGACCGACGAGCTCGCCGGTGCGGTGGGCCGGCCGGTGGCCGAGTACCTGCGCGGCCGGTTCGGCCGACTGGGCACGGAGACGACGGCCGCGCGGACGGCGTACCTGGCGGGCAACTCCCGTTCCGCCGCCGGTGACGTGCACCGGGCCCTGGCGGACGCGGCCGACACGACCCGGTGGCTGCGGACCCAGGTGGCCGCCGGTCGTCTCGACCAGGCCCACGCGGACCGGTTCACCGCGCTGCTCACCACGGTCGACCAGCGGCTCTCCGCGGCCTCGTCGATCCTGGTCGGCGCCGTGGTGAAACTCGACCTGCCGGTGGGGGAGCGGCTGCCCGGCGAGGTCGTACGCGCCACCGTCACGGTGACCAACGGTGGGCCGGACCCACTGACCGGCGTGACCTCGGACCTGCGGGCACCCGACGGCTGGACGGTGACCCCGGTCGGGCAGCGGGCCGGTACGGTCGCGCCGGGGCGTACCGTCAGCCACCGCTACGACCTACGGATTCCCGCCGGCCAGGCGCCGGTGAGCGGGGCCGTCGACGGCTCCGCCAGCTACCGTCACCGGGGTGGCAGCGCGACACTGCCCGTCGCGGGAACGGTCGCCGTCGCGCCGGCGGTGCAGATCGTGTCGGCGGTCCCGGCGCCGGCCGACGTCGCCCCGGGCGCCACGACGACCGTCGGGACGGTGCTGCGCAACCGGGCCGGCGTACGGGTGACGGGGCGGCTGACCGTCACCGCGCCGGACGGGTGGCGGGTGGCGCCGGCCACCACCGCGTACGGCCTCGACCCCGGTGCGGAGGCCACGGTGTCGAGCGTCCTCACCGCGCCGGTTTCGGTGACGCAGGGGCCGGTGGAGATCACGGTGGCCACCGGCGACACGGCGGCCGAACGGCGCACGCTCGCCGTCCCGGTCCGGTTCGACAACCCACCGTCGGGCGCGTACGACCACGTCGACCTCGGTGCCGCGGCGTCCGAGCAGGCGCACCGCCTGGCGGCCTCGACCTATTCGGCCACCAGCAGCGAGGCCGGGCTGACCCGCCGGTACACCGACACGACCCGCCCCGGGGGCTGGTTCGAGTTCGACCTCGCGGTCGCGCCCGGCGAGCCGTTCGTGCTGCGCGCGATCGAGACGTACGACGGGCCGCAGCTGAAGGACTACGAGGTGGTCGTGGACGGGGTGGTGGCGCACACCCGCTCGTGGCGGCGCACGGCGGGCGGGGCCGGCACGGTCAGCTACCAGTTCGTGGTCGACCTGCCGGACGCGACCCGCGACGGGCTGGTGCGGGTGCGGTTCCGGGACACCGGTGACGGCTACGACCCGTCGATCGCCGATGTCTGGGCGACGCCCGTCCCGGCGGCCTGACCAGGTTCGCCGCTCCGCCGGCGCCAGACCGAATGGCCTCGGCGTCGCATGCCCGGGCTGCCATCAAACGTCCTTTGCTCTGCTTCAATCGGCGCAACACCGGCGGTGCCGCGTCGTCGCGTCCGTTGAAGCAGAGCAAAGGACGGCCAGCCCTGCCGGTCTGGCCACCGGGCGACAGCCGCGCCAGCTCACCGGTGCGGTGCGGGCGGTCAGCGCCGGGTGCGCCGGGGGTGGTCGCTGGAGCGGCGCACGACGAGCTCCGGCTGGAAGACCACGTGCCGGTGCCGGTGCGCGTCGCCGGGCTCGGCCTCCTCCAGCAGCAGCTGCGCCGCGGTGCGGCCGAGCTGGTCGCGGGGCTGGCGCACCGACGACAACGGCACCGCCGCCGCGTCGGCGAACTCGATGTCGTCGTAGCCGACGATCGCCACGTCGGCCGGCACCCGCAGGCCGCGCGCGGTCAACTCCTGGAGCACACCGAGCGCGATGAGGTCGTTGGCGCAGAAGACGGCGGTGGGGCGCTGCCGGGCCGGCAGCGCGAGCAACTCCCCGGCGGCGCGCCGGCCGGCGGCGACGGTCAGGTTGGTGGTCACCGCCACCCGGAGTTCGGCGCCGTTGCCGCGCTCCTCGATCGCGGCGGCGGCGCCGGCGTGCCGGTCGGCGACCTGGGCGATGGAGAGCGGGCCACCGAGGTAGGCGATGCGGTGGTGGCCCTGGTCCAGCAGGTGGTCCATGGCCAGCCGGCCGCCGAGGACGTCGTCGACCGCCACCGAGCACCGGTTCGCCCGGCCCGTGCCCCGGTCCACCAGCACCACCGGGATGCCCCGGTCGATGAGCTTGTCCAGGTTGGGCTGGGGGCCGTGGCCGACCGGTGTGATGAGCACGCCGCGGACCCGCTGCTCCTCCAGCAGCTCCAGGTGGCGGCGCTCTCTCGCGCTGTCCTCGCCGCTGTTGCAGACGACCAGCATGGCGCCGGCTTCCTCGACCACCTGCTCGGCGCCGCGGACGACGTCGGTGAAGAACGGGTTCGCCACGTCCAGGACGACGATGGCGACGGTGCGGCTGTGCCCGGCACGCAGTTGGCGCGCGGAGTCGTTACGGACGTAGCCGAGCGTGCTGATGGCGTCGAGCACCCGCTGGCGGGTGGCGGGGGCGACCGTGTCGGGCCGGTTGAGCACGTTGCTCACCGTGCCGAGGGAGACGCCGGCGTGCCGGGCGACCTCCTTGATGTTCGCCGTTGCCATGACTCCCTCGACGCTCCGTGCGGTGGTACGGCCCCGAGCCCGGCCCGGGCGTCGCGGTCACTGATCCCCCGGGGAGAGCCTCTCGCGGCGGACGGCTGGGACCGGGTCGCCACGCAGTGTATAGCGGGTAAAACGTTTCATCCAGCCGGCCGGCGGCCTCGCGCGTCGGGTCGTCGACCGGCGGCGGGGGTCGGAGCCGGCGCGGAGCCCGCATCAGCAACAGGGAAGAAATCGCGGTGAAACTCTTGACGCTCTCGAACGCCTCCCCCTACGGTCCATGCACGACTCATGAAACGATTCAGGAGGGGATCGGATGACCGCCGACGCACCAGGCACGGACGGCGCTCCGCTGCTGGTACTCGACGGCGTGACGAAGTCCTTCGGGGCCGTCGCCGCGCTGCGTGGGGTGCACCTGGCGCTGCACGCCGGTGAGGCCCACGCCCTGGTCGGTGAGAACGGGGCGGGCAAGTCCACCCTGGTGAAGATCCTGGCCGGCGCGCACCCGCCGGACTCCGGCGAGATGGCCCTGGACGGGCAGCCGCTGCGGCTGCGCGGCCCCGCCGACGCCCGGGCCGCCGGCATCGCCGTCATCTACCAGGAGCCGACGCTCTTCCCGGATCTGTCCGTGGCGGAGAACATCTTCATGGGCCGGCAACCGCTTCGCGGCCTGCGCCGCATCGACAGCGCGGCGATGCACCGCGACGCCGAGCGGCTGTTCGAACGGCTCGGGGTCCGCATCGACCCGACCCGCCCCGCCCGGGGGCTCTCCATCGCCGACCAGCAGCTCGTCGAGATCGCCAAGGCCATCTCCTTCGACGCCCGCGTCCTGGTCATGGACGAGCCCACCGCCGCACTCTCCGGTGTGGAGGTCGAACGGCTCTTCGCGGTCGCCCGGTCGCTGTGCGAACGCGGAGCCGCCGTGCTGTTCATCTCGCACCGGTTCAACGAGGTGTTCGACCTGTGCCACCGCGTCACCGTACTGCGCGACGGCGGCTGGGTCTCCAGCGACCGCGCCGCCGACCTCACCGTCGACGAGGTGGTGCGGCGCATGGTCGGCCGGGACGTCTCCTCGCTCTACCCCAAGCAGACCGCCGAGCTGCGGGACACCCTGCTCGAGGTCCGTGGGCTCACCCGGGCCGGCGTCTTCACCGACGTGTCGTTCTCCGTCCGGGGCGGGGAGATCGTCGCGCTCGCCGGGCTGGTCGGCGCCGGCCGCAGCGAGGTCGCCCGCGCCGTCTTCGGCGTCGACCGCTACGACACGGGGGAGGTGCTGGTGGCCGGGCGAGCTGTCCCGGCGGGAAAGCCGGGTCGGGCGATCGCCGCCGGCATGGCGCTGGTCCCCGAGGACCGGCGGCAGCAGGGCCTGGTCATGGAGCTGTCGGTGGAACGCAACGCGACGCTGGCCCGCCGTCGGGCGCTGAGCCGGCTGGGTCTCCTGCTCGGCGGCGCCGAGCGCGCCGAGGCCCGCAACTGGACGCGCAGGTTGCAGGTGAAGGCGTCCCGGCTCGGCGCCCCGGTGGCGACCCTCTCCGGCGGCAACCAGCAGAAGGTCGTGCTCGCCAAGTGGCTGGCCACCGACCCACGGATCCTGATCATCGACGAACCGACCCGGGGCATCGACGTCGGCACCAAGGCCGAGGTGCACCGGCTGCTCTCGGAGCTGGCCGGCGAGGGCCTGGCCATCCTCATGATCAGCAGCGAACTGCCCGAGGTGCTCGGCATGGCCGACCGGGTGCTGGTCATGCACGAGGGGCGACTGGTCCGCGAGCTGCCCCGGGCCGAGGCGGACGAAACCTCCATCATGTACGCCGCCACCGGTCAAGGAGTGACCGCATGAGCCGCACCGACACCGGCGCGCCCGAGCGGGCCACCGGGAACGCACCGACCGAGCCCGACCGGCGGCGCCACGGCCTCACCGAGCGGCTGCTCGCCGTACGCGAACTGAGTCTGCTGATCGCGCTCGGACTGCTGGTCCTGGTGACCACCGTGCGCAACGACCGGTTCCTGAGCGGCCAGAGCGTCAAGGACCTGCTGCTGGGCTGCGCGATCCTGGTGATCCTCGCGGTCGGCCAGACCCTGGTCATCGTCACCCGCAACGTCGACCTCTCCGTCGGCTCGATCCTGGGCCTGGTCGCGTTCGCCACCGGCTCGCTGTTCCTCTCCGCGCCCGGCACCCCGTGGCCCGTGGCCCTCGTCCTGGGTGTCGCGCTGGGCGCGCTCTGCGGCGTGGTCAACGGTGGCCTGATCGCCGTGGCCCGGGTGCCCGCCCTGGTCATCACCCTCGGCACCCTCTACGCCTTCCGCGGCGTCGACTACTACTGGGCGTCCGGACGGCAGATCAACGCCGCCGACATGCCCTCCTCGTTCCTGCGGCTGGGCAACCAGACGGTGCTCGGCGTACCCGTGCTGTTCCTCGTCGCGCTGGTCGTCGTCGCCGTCGTCGGCTTCTACCTGCGCTCCTACCGCAGCGGCCGGGAGCTCTACGCGATCGGCTCGGAGCCGGCCGCCGCCCGGCTCTCCGGCATCCCGGTGGGCCGGCGGGTGTTCGCCGTGTTCGTTGCCAACGGCGCGCTCGCCGGTCTCGCCGGCGTGCTGTACGCGGCCCGGTTCGGCACTCTCGACGCGGCCGCCGGCACCGGCCTGGAACTCCAGGTCGTCGCCGCCGCCGTGGTCGGCGGGGTGGCGATCTTCGGCGGCAGCGGCAGCGCCTACGGCGCGGCGCTCGGCGCGGTGCTGCTGACCACGATCGGCAGCTCGCTCGCTGTCCTGCGCATCGACCCGTTCTGGCAGCAGGCCGTGGTCGGCGCACTCATCCTCGCCGCCATCGGGCTGGACCGGCTCCTGGCCCTGCGGGTGGCGGCCCGGCTCCGAGGGAGAAGCGCGCATGGCGCATGACAGCCTGTACGCCGCACCGCCCGCCGTCGAGGCCGAGCCCGGTGCGGGCCGCCTCGCCACCCTGCGCGGGCTGCTCGGCTCCTGGGACGCGGTGATCGTCGGCGCCCTCGTGGTGGCCGTGCTGGTCGCCGGGCTGACCGTGGAGAACTTCGCCACCGGCCGCAACGCCCAGTTCCTGCTGCTCGACCTGGTGCCGCTGGCGCTCATCGCGCTGCCGATGACCCTGATCGTCATCACCGGCGAGATCGACCTCTCGGTGGCCAGCATGGTCGGCCTGTGCAGCACCCTGATGGGGCAGCTCTGGCTCTCCAGCGGACTGTCCCTGGAGCTGATCTGCGTCCTCGTGGTGCTGCTCGGCGCCGTACTCGGGGCGGTGAACGGCCTGTTCGTCACCGGCTTCGGCCTGCCGTCGCTGGCCGTCACCATCGGGACGCTCGCCCTCTACCGCGGGCTGTCCTTCGTCGTGCTCGGCGACCAGGCGGTCGCGGACTTCCCGGCCGACTGGACCGCCGCCGTGGTGCGGAACATCCCCGGCACGTCCATCCCGGTCGTGGTGGTCCCGCTCCTGCTGCTCGCACTGGTCTTCGGAGTCGTGCTGCACGCCACCCCGGCCGGTCGGGCGCTCTACGCCATGGGCAACAACGACCAGGCCGCCACGTTCACCGGCGTCTCGGTGGCCCGGACGAAGTTCTGGCTCTTCGTGGTCTCCGGCGCCGTCTGCGGACTGGTCGGCATCTTCTGGACCCTGCGCTACGCCAGCGCCCGCGGCGACAACGCCACCGGCCTGGAGCTGACCGTCGTCACCGCCGTGCTGCTCGGTGGTGTCTCGATCTTCGGCGGTCGGGGTGCCCTGCTCGGTGTGCTGGCCGGCGTCCTGCTCCTCGGTGTCCTGCGCAACGCGCTGCAACTCGCCGACGTCGACGCCAACGCGCTGACGATCGTCACCGGCACCCTGCTCATCGCATCCGTGGTACTGCCCAACGCCGTCGCGGACATCCGCGCCCGGCTGCACCGTCGACGACAGCGGCGCCCCGTCGCTTCGTGACGTCCCCCACTCACCAACCACCCCCGGAAGGATGACGATGTCCGCATACCGCAGAGGCCTCCGCGTCGGGGCCACCAGCCTCACGCTCGCCGCACTGCTGCTCAGCGCCGCCGCGTGCGGCGGCACCACCCGGGACAACTCCGGCAACGACGCCGGGGGCGGCACCCAGGCCAGTGGCGGCGCCAACCCCGACGCCGCCATCAAGGAAGGACTCAAGATCGCCTTCCTGCCGAAGCAGCTGAACAACCCGTACTTCACCGTCTCGGACAACGGCGGCAAGGACGCGGTCACCGAGATCAAGGGTGAGTTCAAGGAGGTCGGCCCCTCCGAGGCCAGCGCCTCGTCCCAGGTCAGCTACATCAACACCCTGTCCCAGCAGGGCATGGACGTGATCGTCACGTCGGCCAACGACCCCAACGCCATCTGCGGGGCGCTGAACCAGGCGAAGGCGGCCGGCGCGAAGATCGTCACCTTCGACTCCGACACCAAGCCGGAGTGCCGCCAGATCTTCGTCAACCAGGTGACCGCCGAGGGCATCGCGGAGAACCAGGTCAAGCTGATCTCCCAGCAGATCGGTGGCGAGGGCGAGATCGCGATCCTCTCCGCGACCGCCAACGCGACCAACCAGAACGCCTGGATCGCCCTCATGAAGGACGAGCTGAAGAAGCCCGAGTACAGCAAGATCAAGCTGGTCACCGTGGCGTACGGCAACGACGACGACCAGAAGTCCTTCCAGGAGACCCAGGGTCTGCTCCAGTCGTACCCGAACCTCAAGGGCATCATCTCCCCGACCACGGTCGGCGTCGCCGCCGCCGGGCGGTACCTGAGCGGGTCGCAGTACAAGGGCAAGGTCAAGCTGACCGGTCTGGGCACCCCGAACCAGATGCGCCAGTACGTCAAGGACGGCACCGTCGACGCGTTCGCCCTGTGGAGCCCGGCCGACCTGGGCTACCTCGCGGCGTACGCCGGCGCGGCACTGGCCTCCGGCCAGATCACCGGCGCCGAGGGCGACAAGTTCAAGGCCGGCAAGCTCGGCGAGTTCACCGTCGGCAAGGACGGGGTGGTCGTCCTCGGACCGCCCACCGTCTTCGACAAGAACAACATCGACCAGTTCCAGTTCTGACCGCCCTTCCGTCCGGGGCGGCGCACCGGCGCGCCGCCCCGGGCGGGGGAGCCGACAGGAGAACCATGCCCCGCGTCTGCTTCACCCTCCAGGTCCACCCCGACCGACTCGACGAGTACCGTGCCCGCCACACGCGGGTCTGGCCGGAGATGCTCACCGCCCTGGCCGAGAGCGGCTGGCGCGACTACTCGCTCTTCCTGCGCGAGGACGGCCTGCTCGTGGGTTACCTGGTCACCGACGACCTCGCGGCGGCCCAGGCCGCCATGCAGTCCCGCGACGTCAACGCCCGCTGGCAGGCGGAGATGGCGCCCTACTTCGTCGGCCTCGACCAGGGCGCCGCCGATCTGGCCATCCGGCCGCTGGACGAGGTCTTCAACCTTGAGGCGCAGCTCACCGCAGAGCCTGAGACGCGGCTCGCCGCACAGACGGGAGAAACACCATGACGCAGCCCGACGCGCAGACCCTCGAGCGGGTCACGCACGCCCTGCGCGCCCAGCGCATCGAGACCCCGTCCTGGGCGTACGCCAATTCCGGAACCCGGTTCAAGGTGTTCCCGCAGGAGGGCGTGCCGCGCAATCCGTACGAGAAGGTCGCCGATGCGGCGGTCGTGCACCGGCTCACCGGCGTCGCGCCGACGGTGGCCCTGCACATCCCGTGGGACCGCGTCGACGACTACGCCGATCTGGCCGCGTACGCGACCGACCACGGGGTCGGCCTGGGGGCGATCAACGCCAATGTCTTCCAGGACAACGACTACAAGCTGGGCAGTGTCACCAACCCGGATCCGGGTGTGCGGCGCAAGGCGATCGACCACCTGCTCGAGTGTGTGGACATCATGGACCGCACCGGCTCCCGGGATCTGAAGCTCTGGTTCTCCGACGGGATCAACTACCCGGGCCAGGACGACCTTCGCGCCCGGCAGGACCGGCTCGCGACGGCGCTGCGGGAGACCTACGACCGGCTCGGCGACGGCCAACGGCTGCTGCTGGAGTACAAGCTGTTCGAGCCGGCCTTCTACGCGACCGACGTGCCGGACTGGGGCACCGCGTACGCGCACTGCCTGGAGTTGGGCCCGAAGGCGCAGGTGGTCATCGACACCGGGCACCACGCGCCGGGTACGAACATCGAGTTCATCGTGGCGTTCCTGCTGCGCGTCGGGAAGCTCGGCGCGTTCGACTTCAACTCCCGCTTCTACGCCGACGATGACCTGATGGTCGGCTCCGCGGACCCGTTCCAGCTGTTCCGGATCATGCACGAGATCGTCCGGGCCGACGCGTTGGCGCCGGAGGCCGGCATCGCCTTCATGCTCGACCAGTGCCACAACATCGAGCCGAAGATCCCGGCCATCATCCGTTCGGTGCTCAACGTGCAGGAGGCCACGGCGAAGGCGCTGCTCGTCGATCCGGACGCGCTGGCCGCCGCGCAGCGGGCCGGTGACGTGCTGGGCGCGAACGCCGTGCTGATGGACGCGTACAACACCGACGTCCGGCCGCTGCTCGCCGAGCTGCGCGCGGACCTGGGCCTGGACCCGGACCCGATGGCCGCGTACGCCCGCTCCGGCTACTTCGACAAGATCCGCGCCGAACGCGCCGACGGCCAGCAGGCCGGCTGGGGCGCCTGACCATCACCACGGAAACGCAGACTGGGGACGTGAGGACGATGCAACCCGAGGTTCAGGCGCTGATCGCGCGCAGCAACCGGCTCGGTGCCGACCCGACGACCACGAACTACGCCGGGGGCAACACCTCCGCCAAGGGCGAGGACACCGATCCGGTCACCGGCGGGCCCGTCGACCTGTTGTGGGTCAAGGGCTCCGGTGGTGACCTGGGCACCCTCACCGCGACCGGTCTGGCCGCGCTGCGGCTGGACCGGCTCCGCGCCCTCGTCGACGTCTACCCCGGCATCGAGCGCGAGGACGAGATGGTCGGCGCGTTCGACTACTGCCTGCACGGCCGTGGCGGTGCCGCGCCGTCCATCGACACCGCGATGCACGGCCTGGTCGACGCGGCGCACGTCGACCACCTGCACCCCGACGCCGGCATCGCCATCGCCGCCGCCGCCGACGGGCCGGAGCTGACCAAGGAGATCTTCGGCGACCGGGTGCGGTGGGTCCCGTGGCGGCGGCCGGGCTTCCAGCTCGGCCTGGACATCGCCGCGGTTGCGCGGGCCAACCCGCAGGCGATCGGCGTGATCCTCGGCGGGCACGGTATCACCGCCTGGGGCGCGACCAGCGACGAGTGCGAACGCAACTCCCTGGAGATCATCCGCACGGCGCAGACGTTCCTCGACGAGCGGGGTCGGGCCGAGCCGCTCGGCCCGGTCGTCGACGGCTACGAGCCGCTGCCAACCGACGAGCGACGGCGTCGGGCGGCGGAGCTGTTCCCGGTGCTGCGGGGCCTCGCGTCCACCGACCGGCCGCAGGTCGGCCACTTCACCGACAGCGACGTGGTGCTCGACTTCGTCGCGCGGGAGAAGCACCCCGCGCTGGCGGCCCTCGGCACCTCCTGCCCGGACCACTTCCTGCGCACCAAGGTCCGCCCGATGGTGCTCGACCTCCCGCCCACCGCCCCGATCGAGGACGTGATCGCCCGGCTCAAGGAGCTGCACACCTCGTACCGCGACGACTACCGCGCCTACTACGAGCGGCACGCCGGCCCGGACAGCCCGGCCATGCGCGGCGCCGATCCGGCCGTGGTCCTGGTGCCCGGCGTGGGCATGTTCAGCTTCGGGGCCAACAAGCAGACCGCCCGGGTGGCGGGCGAGTTCTACGTCAACGCCATCAACGTCATGCGCGGCGCGGAATCCGTGTCACGGTACGCGCCGATCGACGAGGCCGAGAAGTTCCGGATCGAGTACTGGGCCCTGGAGGAGGCGAAGCTCCAGCGCATGCCGAAGCCGAAACCCCTCGCCACCCGGATCGCGTTCGTCACCGGTGGTGGCTCCGGCATCGGTCGGGCGATCGCCCACCGGCTCGCCGCGGAGGGGGCCTGCGTCGTGGTCGCCGACCGTGACGCGGAGGCGGCCGCCGCCGTCGCCGCGGAACTCGGTACCACCGACGTGGCGGTCCCCGTCGCCGCCGACGTCAGTGACGAGCAAGCCGTCGCGGGGGCCCTGCGTGACGCGGTGCTCGCCTTCGGCGGGGTGGACCTGGTGGTGAACAACGCCGGGCTGTCGCTGTCCAAGTCGCTGCTGGACACGACCGAGGCCGACTGGGACATCCAGCACGACGTGATGGCCAAGGGCTCCTTCCTCGTCTCCCGGGAGGCCGCCCGGGTGCTGCTGGCCCAGGGGATGGGCGGGGACATCGTCTACATCTCCAGCAAGAACTCGCTGTTCGCCGGCCCGAACAACGTGGCCTACGGCGCGGCCAAGGCCGACCAGGCGCACCAGGTCCGGCTGCTCGCCGCCGAACTGGGCGGCCACGGCATCCGGGTCAACGGCGTCAACCCGGACGGGGTGGTCCGCGGCTCGGGCATCTTCGCCGGCGGTTGGGGCGCCCAGCGGGCCGCCGTCTACGGCGTGCCGGAGGAGAAGCTCGGTGAGTTCTACGCCCAGCGCACGCTGCTCAAGCGCGAGGTGTTGCCGGAGCACGTCGCCAACGCGGTCTTCGTGCTCACCGACGGGGAGCTGTCGCACACGACGGGCCTGCACGTCCCGGTGGACGCCGGCGTCGCCGCGGCCTTCCTCCGCTGACCACCCTCGGACGGGAATGAGGACGATGTGGTGAGCGGGCCGGTGCACCTCGCCGCCGTGGACCTGGGCGCCTCCAGCGGCCGGGTGATGGTCGCCCGCGTCGGGCCGGGGCGGCTGGAGCTGGCGGAGGCGCACCGGTTCCGCAACGACCCGGTGCCGGTGGCCGGCACGTTGCACTGGGACGTCCTGGCGCTGTACCGGGGCGTCCTCGACGGCCTGCGCGCCGCCGGCCCCGTCGCCAGCATCGGAATCGACACCTGGGCCGTCGACTACGGGCTGCTCGACGCGACCGGCGCGCTGCTCGGCAACCCGGTGCACTACCGGGACGGGCGCACCGATGGTGTCGGTGACCGGGTGGCGAAGCGGCTGGGCCAGGACCGGCTGTACGCCACGACCGGGTTGCAGCACCTGCCGTTCAACACCCTCTACCAGCTCGTCGCCGCCGCCGGTACGCCACAGCTCGACATGGCGCACCGCCTGCTGCTGATTCCGGACCTCATCGCGTACTGGCTGACCGGAGAGATCGGCGCGGAGGTCACCAACGCCTCCACCACCCAGCTGTACGACCTTCGTCGCCGCGCCTGGGCGACCGACCTGATGGTCGACGCGGGGATCCGCGGCGAGCTGTTCCCGCCACTGCGGGAGCCGGGCACGCGGATCGGCCCGGTCCTGCCCGCGCTGGGCCTGCCCGGCGAACCCGCCGTCGTGGCGGTGGGGTCACACGACACCGCGTCCGCGGTGGTGGGTGTGCCGGCGGAGGGACGGCACTTCGCCTACATCTCCTGCGGCACCTGGTCCCTGGTCGGGGTCGAGCTGGACGCCCCGGTGCTCAGCGAGGCGAGCCGGCGCGCCAACTTCACCAACGAGTCCGGTGTCGACGGCACGATCCGCTACCTGCGCAACGTGATGGGCTTGTGGCCGCTGCAGGAGTCGCTGCGCGCCTGGAACCGCGCCGACCTGCCCGCCCTGCTGGGAGAGGCGGCCGGGGAACCGGCCTACCGGTCCGTCGTGGACCTGGACGATCCCACGTTCCTGCCACCCGGCGACATGCCCACGCGCATCGCCGACGCCTGCCGCCGCAGCGGAGAGCCGGTGCCGGCCACCCCGGCGGCCACGGTCCGGTGCGTCCTCGACAGCCTCGCGCTGGCGCACCGGCGCGCCGTCCACCAGGCGCAACTGCTCGCCGACCGGCACATCGACGCCGTGCACGTCGTCGGCGGGGGCGCGCGCAACGACCTGTTGTGCCAGCTCACCGCCGATGCGTGCGGCCTGCCCGTGCTCGCGGGGCCGGTCGAGGCCACGGCGCTGGGTAATGTTCTGGTACAGGCCCGCGCCCTCGGCGTCGTCGGCGGCGACCTGGCGGCGCTGCGGACCGTGCTGCGCGAGACGCAACAGATCGTGCGGTACGAGCCACGCGTCACCGGGACGGCCTGGCGGGCCGCCGCCCGGCGCCTCGGATGGGAGGACTGAGTATGCGAATAGCCCTGTTCGTCACCTGTCTGGCCGACACCCTGTTCCCCGAGGCGGCCAAGGCGACGGTGCGGTTGCTGGAACGGCTCGGTCACGAGGTCGTCTTTCCGCGGGACCAGACCTGCTGCGGGCAGATGCACATCAACACCGGCTATCCGGACGACGCGCTGCGGCTGGTGCGCCGGCACGTGCGCACCTTCGCGCCGTACGACGTGGTGGTGGCCCCGTCCGGCTCGTGCGTCGGTTCGGTACGCCACCAGCACGCCACGGTGGCGCGGGCCGCTGGCGACGAGCGGCTGGCCAGTCGGGCCGAGGAGGTCGCCGGGCGCACGTACGAGCTGTCGGAACTGCTCGTCGACGTGCTCGGCGTGACCGACGTGGGCGCGTTCTATCCGCACCGCGTGACGTACCACCCGACCTGCCACTCGCTGCGGATGATCCGGGTGGGGGACAAGCCGCTGCGGCTGCTGCGCGAGGTCCGCGGCCTGGACCTGGTGGAGCTGCCGCAGGCCGAGCAGTGCTGCGGCTTCGGCGGCACGTTCGCGGTGAAGAACGCGGACACGTCGACGGCGATGCTGGCCGACAAGATGCGCCACGTGCTGTCCACCCGTGCCGATGTCTGCACCGCCGGGGACGCCTCCTGCCTGATGCACATCGGCGGTGGCCTGTCCCGGCTCCGGGTCGGCGTTCGGACCGTGCACCTCGCGGAGATCCTGGCCAGCACCGAGGCCGCAGGCAACGCGACGGAGCGGGCGCTGCGGGGCGGGGTGACGGCATGACGGAGACGTTCCTCGGCATGCCGGCGACCGCGCCGCGCGGTGTCGGGCACCTGCGCGGCGACGAGCCCTTCCCGGTCGCGGCCCGGCGCAGCCTCGCCGACGCCCAACTGCGCCGCAACCTCGGCCACGCCACGTCCACCATCCGCGCGAAGTCGGCGGCGGTGATCGGCGAGGTCCCCGACTGGCAGAAGCTGCGCGAGGCCGGCCGGGCCATCAAGACCGACGTGATGGCCCGCCTGCCCGAGCTGCTGCGACAACTGGAGGCGGCGGTCACCGCCGCCGGCGGCACCGTGCACTGGGCCGCCGACGCCGTCGAGGCCAACCGGATCGTCACCGACCTGGTCCGGGCCACCGGCAGTGACCGGGTCATGAAGGTCAAGTCGATGGCCACCCAGGAGATCGGCCTCAACGAGGCGCTGGAGGCGGCCGGCATCGAACCGGTGGAGACCGACCTCGCCGAGCTGATCGTCCAGCTCGGGCGGGACAAGCCCAGCCACATCCTGGTACCCGCGATCCACCGCAACCGGGCGGAGATCCGGGAGATCTTCCTGCGCGAGATGCCCGGCGTCGACCCGGCGCTGACCGACGAGCCGGCGATCCTGGCGGCGGCGGCCCGCCGCCACCTGCGCCGCACGTTCCTCAGCACCCGGGTGGCCGTCTCCGGGGCGAACTTCGCGGTGGCCGAGACCGGCACCCTCGCGGTGGTCGAGTCGGAGGGCAACGGCCGGATGTGCCTCACCCTGCCGGACACCCTGATCACGGTGATGGGCATCGAGAAGGTCGTCCCCACCTGGACCGACCTGGAGGTGTTCCTGCAACTGCTGCCCCGGGCCTCCACCGGGGAGCGGATGAACCCGTACACCTCGATGTGGACCGGTGTGACGCCCGGCGACGGGCCGCAGGCCTTCCACCTCGTGCTGCTGGACAACGGCCGCAGCGCGGTGCTCGCCGACGAGGTCGGCCGTCAGGCGCTGCACTGCATCCGCTGCTCCGCCTGTCTCAACGTCTGCCCCGTCTACGAGCGGACCGGCGGGCACGCGTACGGCTCCGTCTACCCCGGGCCGATCGGCGCCGTGCTCTCCCCGCAGCTGACCGGCGTGGAGGACAACGCGTCCCTGCCCTACGCCTCCTCGCTCTGCGGCGCGTGCTTCGACGCCTGCCCGGTGATGATCGACATCCCGTCGATCCTGGTGCACCTGCGCGGCCAGCACGTGGCGGCGTACCGCAGCGAGCATCGCCTCCCGAGCGTAGAGGCGGTCACCATGGCCGCCGCCGCGTACACCATGGACCATCTGCCGTTGTACGAGGCCGCGCAGCGGGCCTCGCGGGTGAGCCGCTTCGCCGGCCGGCGAGGTGGCGGCCTTCCTCCGCCGCTGTCCGGCTGGACCATCGGCCGCGACCTGCCGCAGCCGCCGCAGCAGACCTTCCGCGAATGGTGGGCGCAACGATGACCTCCCGCGAGTTGATCCTCGGCCGTCTGCGTGCCGCTCTCGGCCCGTCCCCGACCACCCCCGCCGAGGTCGGGCGGCACTACCGGCCGGCCGGCGGCGCCGTGGACCTCGACGTCCTGGTGGACCGGCTCACCGACTACCGGGCCACCGTGCACCGGTGCTCCGACGGCGAGGTGGCCCAGGTGGTCGACGCCGTTCTCGGCGGCCGACGTGTCGTGGTCCCGCCGGGGCTGCCCCGGCACTGGCTGCCCGACTCCGTCGAGGTGCTGACCGACGACGACCTGCCGAGGGACCAGATCGCCGCCGCCGACGGGGTGGTCACCGCGGCGGCGGTCGCCGTGGCCGAGACCGGGACGGTCGTCCTCGACGCGGGCCCGGCCCAGGGGCGACGGGTCGTCACGCTCCTGCCCGACGTGCACGTCTGCGTGCTGCGTACCGACCAGGTCGTCGCCGGCGTGCCGGACGCCCTGGCCCGCCTGGGCCCGGAGCGCCCGCTCACCTGGATCAGCGGCCCGTCCGCCACCAGCGACATCGAACTCAACCGGGTCGAGGGCGTCCACGGCCCCCGGCACCTGCACGTGGTCATCGTCCCGAGCTGAACGGCCACGGTCGGTGGCAGATTCCGTACCCGCCGTCCCGTTTAGGGACCGGTTGTCGGGTGTACCGACCGTGACGCGTGCCGCACTGATCACAACGACTCGACGTGACCTAGGTGCGGCTTTTCCGATCAGGTAGCGTCGCCTCTCACACCGTCTTCGCACCAACCCCGGCTGCCCGCCCCGCACGGGAGCCGAACTGGAGGGACACAGCCGTGAGGTTTCACAGCGCAGCCCGCAGGGCCGGCCTCGTCGCGGCGATCGCCGCCCTGTCGCTCAGCGCGGGATGTGCCAAGAAGGACGAGGGCGAGACCCAGGCGAGCGGGGTCAAGCTGGTCCAGGCGGGCAAGCTGACCGTCTGCACCCACCTGCCGTACCCGCCCTTCCAGTCGAAGGACGCCAGCGGCAAGGTCGTCGGGTTCGACGTCGACCTCATGGACCTGGTCGCCAAGGACCTGGGCGTCGAGCAGACGATCGTCGACACCCCGTTCGAGGGCATCAAGTCCGGCCAGGACCTGAACACGGGCAAGTGCGACGCTGCCGCCGCCGGCATGACGATCACCGAGGAACGGCAGAAGGTCATGAACTTCTCCGATCCCTACTTCGACGCCACTCAGGCGATGCTGGTCAAGACCGGCAAGCCCTACAAGTCGCTGGACGACCTCAAGGGCAAGAAGCTCGGCGTCCAGGCGGCGACCACCGGCCGTGACTACGCCCGCAAGTTCGAGAAGGAGAAGGGCCTCCAGCTCGTCGAGTTCGAGGACCTCGCCGCCCTTCAGCAGGCTCTCGCCAACGGGCAGGTCGAGGCGGCCATCAACGACCTGCCGGTCTGGACCGAGTACCTCAAGGAGAACCCGGGCGGCTTCGCGGTCGCGGCCGAGTTCGACACCGGCGAGCAGTACGGGTTCTCGGTGAAGAAGGACGGCAACCCGGAACTGCTCAAGAAGGTCAACGAGGCGCTGAGCAAGGCCAAGCAGGACGGCACGTACGACACGATCTACGAGAAGTGGATCGGCAAGCGGCCGAGCGCGTGATCGAAGCTCATGGCAGGAGGGCGCGCGACTCGCGCGCCCTCCGCGTAGGCACCCCCTGGGAACGCGAGGAGCGAACGTGAAGCTGCGGCGCCGCCAGCGAGAGCGGCTGTCCCTCTGGCTCCAGTACCTGGCCTTCATCGCCGTCATCGCCGTGGCGGTCTACGCCGCGGACTGGGGCCGGCTGCGAGCGGCGTTCTTCCGCGTCGACATCATCGAGTCGATGTTCCCGACGATCATCACCGTCGCGCTGCGCAACACGATCCTCTACACGCTGGGGGCCTTCGCCTTCGGGCTCGTGTTCGGCACGATCCTCGCGCTGATGCGGCTGTCCCGGGTGGCTCCGTACCGCTGGGTGGCGACGGCGTACATCGAGCTGTTCCGGGGTCTGCCCGCGCTGCTGGTGCTCTTCCTCGTCGGGTACGGCATTCCGATCGCCTTCCCCGAGCGGGAGATCCCCGGGGGCGTGTTCGGGTCGATCGCGATCGGTCTCGGCCTGACCGCCGCGGCGTACATGGCCGAGACCATCCGGGCCGGCATCCAGGCCGTGCCGAAGGGGCAGATGGAGGCGGCACGCACCCTCGGCATGTCGCACTTCACGGCGATGCGCACCATCGTCATCCCGCAGGCGTTCCGGATCGTGATCCCGCCGCTGACGAACGAACTCATCCTGCTCACCAAGGACTCGTCGCTGGCCTACGTGCTCGGCGTGACGGCGCAGACCATCGAGGTCACCAAGTTCGGCCGGGACACGCTGAACGACCGGGTCAACGCCACGCCGCTGCTGGTGGCCGGCCTCGCCTACCTGGTCATCACCCTGCCGCTGTCCCAGGTGGTACGACGCCTCGAACTCCGCTACGCCAAGGCCCGGTGACCCACATGACGACCACCCAACCCCGGCCCGCCGTCGAGATCCGTGACCTGCACAAGTCGTTCGGGCCGCTCGAAGTGCTCAAGGGCATCGACTTCGAGGTCGGCCACGGCGAGGTGGTCTGCGTCATCGGGCCGTCCGGGTCCGGCAAGTCGACGCTGCTGCGCTGCGTCAACCTGCTGGAGGAGCCGACCGCCGGCAAGATCTGGGTGAACGGTGTCGAGATGACCGACCCGGACGTCGAGATCGACTCCGTACGCCGTGGCATCGGCATGGTCTTCCAGTCGTTCAACCTCTTCCCGCACCTGACCGTGCTGGACAACCTCACCATCGCCCAACGTCGGGTGCTGCGCCGCGGCCGAGGCGAGGCCGAGCGGATCGCGCGGGACAACCTCGAGCGGGTCGGCCTGACCGACAAGGCCGAGGCCTTCCCGGCGCAGCTCTCCGGCGGGCAGCAGCAGCGGGCGGCGATCGCCCGATCGCTGTCGATGGAGCCCAAGCTGATGCTCTTCGACGAGCCGACCTCCGCCCTCGACCCGGAACTGGTCGGCGACGTGCTCACCGTGATGCGCAAGCTGGCCGAGGACGGCATGACGATGATGGTGGTCACCCACGAGATGGCGTTCGCGCGGGACGTCGCCGACCGGGTCGTGTTCATGGACGGCGGCGTGGTGGTCGAGCAGGGGCCTCCGCAGGAGGTGCTCGGTGCGCCGCAGCACGAGCGCACGCGCTCGTTCCTCTCCCGGGTCCTCGACCCGACCCGTGTCGCGCAGCTCGGTCAGCCCGCCCAGGCCCCGGAGCCCCCGGAGCCGCCACACCTGCCGACGGACGACCGCCACAACGTGTGAGCGCGACCGGCTACTGTCGGCCGGCTTCCCGTGCGGCTCTGCGCCGCCACGGCGTCGCCATGAGCAGGACGGCCAGCACGACGACGGCGCTGAGCCCCAGCCCGGTGGACACCGAGATCGAGGATTCCGCAGCCGGGGCCGGACGCGCGCCCTTGACGGGGACGACCGGGCTGTCGTGCTTCTTCTCGTCGGGTTCCACGAGGCGGCCGACGGACGCGTCGCGAGGCAGGGCGAAGCCCCAGTTGAGCAGCGCTGCCGCCTCTCCCAGGCTCCCCAGCGGCGCGGTCTCCGCCCCGAGCAGGGTCACCGCGAGCCGTCGACCGTCGCGTTCGGCCACACCGACGTACGTCTGCCGAGCCAGGTCGGTGAAGCCCGTCTTCCCCCCGAGCGTCCCGGGATAGTGGCCGAGCAGCGTGTTGTCGTGAGTGATGGCGAATGCCGGGTTTCCCGGCCCCGCCGGTATCTGCGCCACCGTCGTGGCCACGTACCGCCGGAAGTCCTCCCTGGCGAAGGTGGCCCGTGCGATCAGCGCGAGGTCGTACGCGCTGGTGTACTGGCCCGGACCGTCCAGGCCCGAGGGCGTCGCCGCGTGGGTCTGGTTCGCGCCCAGCCGACGTGCCTCGTCGTTCATCGCCTCGACCCCGCCCGGTCTGCCCGCGCTGCCGCCGCCCACCCGAGCGAGCACGTTCGCCGCATCGTTCCCCGACCGGAGCAGCAACCCCAGCCACAGGCTCTCGACGGAGTAACGGCCACCCGCGACCACTCCCATCAGCGAGCTGGCCGGGTCCAGGTCACGCAGATCCGCACTGGTCACCTCGACCATCCGGGTCGGATCCAGGCGGGGCATCAGGGACGCCGCCAGCAGCAGCTTCTGGACGCTTGCCGGCGTCCGGCGCTCGTGGGGGCCGCATCCGCCCAGCACCTCGCCACTGTTGAGGTCCGCCACGAGCCAAGAGGTCGCGGTCACTGCCGGCGCCATCGGCGCACCCACCGGAATCGCCAGGCCGGCCGTCGCCAGCTCCTGCCCCCCGACCGCCCGGTCGGCGGCGTCGACCGGTGGCGGGGACGGTATGGCCGGCGGTGGAGTCGGCGGCTTCACGGCGGGGCACGGCACGGATGGCGCGGCTGTCGCCCGCGCCGGTGGCGTCACCGCCACAGCGGGCAGAACCAGCATGGCGCTCAGTGTCACGGCGGCAAACCGAAAGTCGGTCACGTAACGAACGTAATCGTCAGCGGGGCCGGGGCCGGTCGGATTGGCGAAAGCACGTCGAGTCATCGCGTTCGGGCCCGGTTGTCTGCGCCATTAGCGTCCGCGACGACTCGTCTCTGTGTCTTTTCCGCGAGACGGTGTTTTGTTCACAAAAGTGCATCGCCGCGTGGAATGGGAGAGTGCTGCCGCCATTTGGCCATGATGTCGGAAACGTGCAGCAGCGACGCTCTTCTGTGCCCTGGATCGGTCAGCCGAGCAGATCGGTCGGCAGGGGCAGCGCGGGTAGCGACGGCAGTACCGACGGGAGCGGCACCGACGGCAACGGAAGTCGGGGCAGCGACGGGGTGGCGGTGGAGGTCGGTCGGTGGGTCGGCGCCGGTTGCGGTGGCGTCGGCGACGGCCTGGCCGGCGACGGTGCGCCGGAGAGCCCGGGGGCGGCGGCGGTCGACACCGCGGGCGACGGCGTCGGAACCATCGGCACGGTGGCGCAGTGCGGCCAGTCGGGGCACCGGTGCGCGGCCAGGTCCCGCAGGACGGCGTCGATGTCGGCGCGCAGGCGGGCGGCGTCGGCCGGATCGGTGACCCGGCCCAGGTCCCGCTGGGCCTGGTCGATCAGCTCCCGGGCCTCGTCGTACCGTCCCTCCGCGACGGCCGCGCGGGCACGGGCGGTGGTGTGTTCGACGCCGAGCACCTCCGCCCGCTCGGGATGGAGCACCTTGGTCAGCGACCACAGAGGACTGGTCGGCCCGGCGTCGTGGCTGGCGACTCCCAGCCCGGTCGCCAGCATGAGCACGGCGAGCACGGCGGCGGCCATCCCCAGGGCTCGCCGCGCGGACGGCTGCCACCGGGTCGGGCCGGGAACGGGGGCGGCGGGGGCGCCGGCCCGGAGCGTGCGGGCCCGACTGGCGGACGGTGGCGGGACGACGTGGACCGGGCCGTCGACCACGGTGGCCGGCTCGTCGGTGGTGAGGTCGGCACGCCAGGCGGCCAGCATCGCCGTGAGGCCGTCGGCGTCGGCCTCCTGCTCGTCGCGGCCGAGCGCGTCGAGGAGCAGGTCGTCGCGGTGGATCGCGGCGAGGTCCATGTCCTCGCCGCCGTCCGGCCGGGGCTCGCTCATGCCGCCACCTCGTCAAGTCCGTCGCCGGCAAGGGTACGGAGCCGGGCCAGGGCGCGGGACTGGGCCACCCGTACGGCGGGCGCCGACATGCCGAGGATCGAGCCCACTTCCTCGGCGGTGAGACCGACCGCCACGCGCAGGGTGATGATCTCCCGCTGAAGATCGGGGAGGCGGTGCAGCAGCACCGCGAGTCGTCGGGCCAGATCGGTGGCGACGGCCTGCTGCTCCGGCCCGGGTGTGGTGTCCTCCTGCTCCAGGTCGGCGTCGGTGACGGCGGCGCCGCGGACCGCCGCGCGCTGGGCGTCGGCCACCTTGTTCGCCGCGATGGCGAAGACGAACGCGGAGAACGGCCGGCCCTGGTCGCGGTAGCCGGGAAGGGCCTTCAACACCGCCAGGCAGACCTCCTGAGCGACGTCGTCGGCGGTGGTGTACGCCCCGCCGACGCGTCCCAGCCGGGCCCGGCAGTAGCGGACCAGCCCCGGCCGCACACCGGTGAGCAGGGCAGCGACCGCCGCCCGGTCGCCGTTGGCGGCCAGGTGGACGAGCTCTGGCTCGATCGCTGTGGTCATGGGGGACGCGAGGCACCTTCGTTACCGGCGGGTTAACCGCACGCTATCGAGACGCGCGCCACTTTGCCTAGTTCACGGTGCGTGCCGACGAGGTAGCCCAAAGAAGTTGTTACGCCCGCCGGGATCACCGCGATGTCACAGGTAGGAGCCGAGAGGGGGGTGGATGGGCGTCGAGGTGGCGGTGCAGGGGCTGACCAAGTCCTTCGGTGGCCAGCCGGTCTGGTCGGACGTCAGCCTGACCCTGCCGGCCGGCGAGATATCCGTGCTGCTGGGTCCGTCCGGCACCGGCAAGTCGGTGTTCCTCAAGACACTGGTGGGGCTGCTCCGCCCGGACGCCGGGTCGATCTGGATCGAGGGCAGAGACCTGCCTCGGCTCTCCGAGCGGGAGTTGTACGAGGTGCGCAAGCTGTTCGGGGTGCTGTTCCAGGACGGCGCGCTGTTCGGCTCGATGACGATCTACGACAACGTCGCCTTCCCGCTGCGGGAGCACACCCGCAAGTCCGAGTCCCAGATCCGCGAGGTCGTCAGCGAGAAGCTGGACATGGTCGGCCTGATCGGCGCCGAACGGAAACTGCCGGGGGAGATCTCCGGCGGGATGCGCAAACGAGCCGGCCTGGCCCGCGCGCTCGTGCTCGATCCCCGCATCGTCCTCTTCGACGAGCCCGACTCCGGGCTGGACCCGGTGCGCACCGCGTACCTGAACCAGCTGATCATCGACCTCAACCAGCGGACCGGGGCGACCTTCCTGATCGTCACGCACGACATCAACACCGCGCGCACCGTGCCGGACAACATCGGCCTGATCTACCACGGGCACCTGGCCATGTTCGGGTCGCGGGAGTTGCTGCTGTCCAGCACGGAGCCGGTGGTGCGGCAGTTCCTCAACGCCCAGCGCGTCGGACCGATCGGCATGGCCGAGGAGAAGGACGCCGAGGAGTTGCGGGCCGAGGCGGACGCGGGCGTGGAGCTGCCACCGCTGCCACCCATCCCGCTGCAGCTGCCGCCGTCGGACGGACAGCCCCGCGCCGCCGAGCGGCCCCCGGGGCAGTGGTGCCGGGAGCACGGCGTCACGCCGCCACCCGGCTCGTTCGCCGGGCTGGCCGACTGGGCGCCGGCCGGGAACGGGCGGAGGTGACCCCGGTGAGCGGACCCGTCACCGCCGTACGCCACACCGGCGAGTTCTTCGCGTTCTGCCTGGACACCCTGCGCGGCCTCGGCCGGCGACCGGTGCAGGTCCGCGAGTTCGTCCAGCAGGCCTGGTTCATCAGCTCGGTGTCCATCCTGCCCGCCGCGCTCGTCTCCATCCCCTTCGGAGCGGTCATCGCGTTGCAGCTCGGCTCGCTGGTCCGCCAGCTCGGCGCGCAGTCGTTCACCGGCGCGGCGTCGGTGCTCGCGGTGGTCCGCGAGGCGGGGCCGATCGTCACCGCGCTGATCATCGCCGGCGCGGGAGGCTCGGCGATCTGCGCCGATCTCGGCTCCCGGAAGATCCGCGAGGAACTCGACGCGATGCAGGTGCTGGGCATCGACCCCATCCATCGTCTCGTGGTGCCCCGCGTGCTCGCCTCGATGCTGGTCGCCGTGCTGCTCAACGGCCTGGTCAGCGTGGTCGGGGTGACCGGCGGCTACCTGTTCAACGTGGTCCTGCAGGGCGGCACACCCGGCGCGTACCTGGCCAGCTTCCAGGCCCTGGGGCAACTGCCGGACCTGCTGGTGGGCGAGGTCAAGGCGCTGCTGTTCGGCGCCGCCGCCGCGCTGGTCGCCTCGTACAAGGGGATGACCGCCAAGGGCGGCCCGAAGGGGGTCGGCGACGCGGTCAACCAGAGCGTGGTGATCACCTTCATGCTGCTGTTCGCGCTGAACTTCATCGTCACGGCCGTGTACTTCCAGGTCGTACCGCAGAAGGGAAGCTGACGTGCCGGCGCTGCGACACCTCGACGACCTGGGCGGACAGCTCGCCTTCTACCTGCGGGCGTTCGCCTGGGCGCCGCGCACCGTACGCCGCTACAAGCGCGAGGTGATCCGCCTGCTGGCGGAGGTGAGCTTCGGCTCCGGCGCGCTCGCCGTGCTGGGCGGCACCGTCGGTGTCATCTGCTTCCTGACCTTCTTCACCGGCACCGAGGTCGGCCTCCAGGGCTACCAGGCGCTCAACCAGCTCGGCAGCAGCGCGTTCACCGGTTTCGTCTCGGCGTACTTCAACACCCGGGAGATCTCCCCGCTGGTCGCGGCGCTGGCCCTGTCGGCCACCGTGGGCTGCGGGTTCACCGCCCAGCTCGGGGCGATGCGGATCTCCGAGGAGGTGGACGCCCTCGAGGTGATGGGGATCCCCTCGCTGCCGTTCCTGGTCACCACCCGCATGATCGCCGGGTTCGTCGCGGTCATCCCGCTGTACGTGGTGGGGCTGCTGGCCAGCTACCTGGCCACCCGCACCATCGCCGTCTTCTACTTCGGACAGTCCGCCGGCACGTACGACTACTACTTCCACCTGTTCCTGCCGCCGGAGGACGTGCTCTGGTCCTTCGGCAAGGTGCTGGTGTTCAGCGTGATCGTGGTGCTGGTGCACTGCTACTACGGCTACACCGCCACCGGTGGGCCCGCCGGCGTCGGCGTCGCGGTCGGACGGGCCGTGCGGCTCGCCATCGTCGCCGTCAACATCGTCGACTTCTTCCTGTCGCTGGCCATCTGGGGCGCCACCACCACCGTCCGGATCGCGGGGTGACCATGAGACATCGCATCCTCGGCATCGTGTTCATCGCCGTGCTGACCGCTGCGTTGACCGCCTCCGTGCTGCAGTACCGCAAGGCGTTCACGCCGGTCACCTGGGTCACGCTGGAGGCCGGCCGGTCCGGCCTGCAGCTCAGCCCCGGCGCCGACGTCAAGGTCCGCGGGGTCGTCGTCGGCGACGTTCGCTCGGTCGACAGCACGGGCGCCGGCGCGACCATCCGGCTCGCCCTCGACCCGGCCACCACGCCGCTGATACCCGGCGACGTCAGCGCGCGGCTGCTGCCCAAGACGCTCTTCGGCGAGCGGTACGTCGAGCTGGTGCCGGCCGGCGGCACCGGCGTACCGATCCGTGACGGCGCGGTCATCCCCCAGGACCGCAGCCACACCGCCGTCGAGCTGGAACGCGTCCTCGACGAGGCGCTGCCGCTGCTCCAGGCGGTGCGGCCCGAACAGCTCGCCGCGACGCTGGGCGCGATCGCGACCGCCCTCGACGGGCGCGGCGAACAGCTCGGCGCGAACATCGAGCGGCTCGGTGCGTACCTGCGGCAGTTGAACCCGGCGATGCCGGCCATCGCCGAGGACGTCCGCAAGCTCGCCGTCGTGCTCGACAGCTACGACGCCGCCCTGCCCGACCTGCTCGCCCTGCTGCGGGACGTCACCGTCACCGCCCGCACCGTCACCGACCAACGCGCACAGCTGGCGGCGTTCCTCGCCGACACCACCGACACCGCCGACGCCACCCGCGGCTTCCTCGACCGGCACGGCGACCAGATCATCGAACTCGGCCAGGTGAGCCGCCCGGTGCTCGAACTGCTCGCCACGTACGCCCCCGAGTACCCGTGCCTGATGAGCGGCCTGGTCGCCCTGCAACCCCAGGTCGAGAAGGTCTTCGCCGGCGGGCGGATGCACGTCACCCTGGAGGTCACCCGCGACGGCGGCAAGTACGAGAAGGGCCGCGACGAGCCCGTCTACGGCGCGCACGACGGGCCGCAGTGCCGAGGCCTGCCCCAGCCGGGGCAACCGGCGCCCAACGTGCCGGTCGTCGACGGTTACGACCACAGCGGCGCTCGCCCGCGTACCCCCTTGCCGGTCGGCGTGGCGGCGGCCGTGCCCGCCGCCGGTTCCCCGGCAATGGGCCGGGCCGCCACCGGCGAGGAGCGCGCGCTGGTCAAGCCGCTGGTCGGTGCCGTCACCGGCATCCTGCCCGCGGAGGTCCCCGACATCGCGGTCCTGCTCTGGGGGCCGCTGCTGAGAGGAGGGGTGGTGAACGCGCGATGAGCAACAGGACCATGGCGCCCCTGCTGAAGCTGGTGGTCTTCGCCGCGGTGACCCTGCTGCTGACGGCCCTGCTCGCGCAGACCCTCGGTGCCTTCCCACCGGGCGGGGTCACCTACCGGGCCCGGTTCACCGACGTCACCGGCCTGCTCCCCGGCGACGACGTCCGCGTCGCCGGTGTGCAGGTCGGTCGGGTCCGCGGCATCACGGTCGTCGACGACACGCTCGCCGAGGTGGCCTTCACGGTCACCTCCGACGTTCCGGTGGCCACCAGCGTCCGCGCCAAGGTCCGCTACCGCAACCTGGTGGGCCAGCGGTACGTGGCGCTGAGCGAGGGGCCGGGGGAGGGGCGTCCACTGCGGCCCGACGGCCTGATCCCGCTCGGCCAGACGACACCGGCCCTGGACCTCACAGTGTTGTTCAACGGCTTCCGGCCCCTGTTCACGGCGCTCAGGCCCGAGGACGTCAACAAGCTCGCCTACGAGATCATCCAGGTGCTCCAGGGCGAGGGCGGCACGGTCAGCAGCCTGCTGCAACGCACCGCGTCGCTGACCAACACCCTCGCCGACCGGGACGCCGTCATCGGGCGGGTCATCACCAACCTCAACGGCGTCCTGGGCACGCTGGCCGACCGGGACCAGAACCTGGACCAGAGCATCAGCCAGCTCCAGCAGTTCGTCTCCGGGCTGTCCGCCGACCGCACGGCCATCGGCGAGTCGCTGGTCAGCATCGGTGAGCTGACCACCGCCACGTCCTCGCTGCTGCGCGACGTACGACCACCGCTCGCCGCGGACGTGCGCGCCCTGGACGAGCTCTCCGGCACCCTCAACCGCAACGCGGCCGTCATCGACAGCACCCTCGGGCGGCTGCCGGAGCGGTACGAGTCCCTGACCCGCGTCGCGTCCTACGGCTCGTGGTTCAACTTCTACCTCTGCGACTTCGACGGCAACGTGGCGGTGTCGGGCCGGGCACCGCTCGACCTGCCCACCTTCAGCGCCCCGGCCGCCCGATGCGCCGGAGGCAGCCAGTGACACCGTTTCGGGAACGCAACCCGGTGGTCGTCGGCACGCTCGGGCTGGCGCTGATCGTCGCCGTGCTGCTGGGCGCCTTCCAGCTCGACCGGCTGGCCGACCTCACCGGACGCGGCTACGAGGCGGCCTTCCACGACGCCAGCGGCCTCGTCACCGGCAACGAGGTGCGGGTCGCCGGGGTGCGGGTCGGCAAGGTGACCGCCGTGGAACTCGCCCGCGACGGCGCGGCGTACGTGCGGGTCGGGTTCCGGGTGGACGACGACAGCGTCCGGCTGGGCACCGACACCGGCGCCACGATCAGGATCAAGACGGTGCTCGGCCAGAAGTACCTGGCCCTCTCGCCGGCCGGGCCGGGTCGGTTGCGCGAGGGCGGGCAGATCCCCCTCGCCCGCACCGCGGCGCCGTTCGACGTGGTGCAGGCGGTCACCGGGCTCGCCGACACCCTCGACAAGGTCGACACCGACCAGTTGGCCGCCGCCTTCACCACCCTGTCCGAGACCTTCGCCGACACCCCCGCGAGCGTCGACGCCTCCCTGGTCGGCCTCTCCCGGCTCTCCCGGACCGTTGCCGGACGCGACGCCGAACTGCGGGCGCTGCTCGACCGCGCCCGGCAGGTGACCGCCGTGCTCGCCACTCGGGACGACGAGTTCCGCGCACTGGTCACCGACGGCGAGGCGCTGCTGAGCGAGGTGAGCCGGCGTCGGGACGCCATCCACAAGCTGCTCGTCGGCACCGACGACCTCGCCACCCAGCTGTCCGGCCTGGTCACCGACAACCGCGCCCAGCTCGCTCCCGCGCTGCACAAGCTGCGGGAGGTCGTCGCCATCCTGCAACGCAACCGGGACGACCTGGAGAAGACCATCCAGCGGATGGGCCCCTTCGTCACCGCGTTCGCCAACGTGGTGGGAAACGGGCGCTGGTTCGACTCGTACGTCTCCGGTCTGCTCCAGCCGTACCAGCCCACGGGAGGCCGCTGATGCCCGGTCCCATCCAGCGGTGGCGCCGGCCGGTCGCCGTCACCACCGTCCTGCTGGTGGCCGTCGCCGCCGGCGTGGTCGTTCTCCGGGACGGCAAACCCCCACGGCGGGTCGTCGCCCACTTCACCCGCGCCGTCGGCGTGTACCCCGGATCGGACGTGCGGGTGCTGGGCGTCCGCGTCGGTGAGGTGGTCGAGGTGAGCCCGCAGGGCCGCACCGTCGAGGTGACCATGTCCTACGACCCGGGGATCGCCGTTCCCGCCGACGCCCAGGCGCTCATCGTCCCGCCCAGCGTGGTCAGCGACCGCTACATCCAGCTCACTCCCGCCTACGCCGGCGGCGCCGCGCTCGCCGACGGCGCCGAGATACCGCTGGAACGGACCGCCGCCCCGATGGAGATCGACGACATCTACCAGGCGCTCGACGACTTCAACCGCACCCTCGGCCCGGAGGGCGCCAACCGCGACGGCGCCCTGTCCGACCTGGTCGCCACCGGCCGCGCCAACCTGGAGGGCAACGGCCAGCACCTGCATGACACCCTCGACGGCCTGTCCCGGGCACTGGCCACCCTCTCCGACGGGCGGCAGGACCTCTTCGGGTCGGTCGTCAACCTCCAGCGCTTCACCACCGCGCTGGCCCGCAGCGACCGTGAGGTGCGCGCCTTCAACCAGCAGTTGGCCGACGTCGCCCAGCAACTGGCCGGGGAGCGCGACGAACTGGCCGCCGCGCTGCGCAACCTCTCCACCGCGCTGGCCGACGTGACCACGTTCGTGCGGCAGAACCGCGACGCGTTGACCTCCAACGTCGCCGCGCTGGCGGACATCACCGGCATCCTGGTCCGCCAGCAACAGGCCGTCATCGACATCCTCGACGTCGCCCCGCTCGCCCTGGGCAACCTCAACCTGGCGTACAACCCGCGGTCGGGCACCCTGGACACCCGGGACAACGTGATGGGTCCCTACGACCCCGCCGGGTTCGCCTGCTCGCTGATCACCGACCAGCTGCCCGCGGCAAAGGTGCCCGCCAAGTGCCGGGCACTCGCGCAGACCCTGCACTCGCGCGGGCTGCCCATGACCGACCAGCTCCGCAAGCTCCTCAAGCTGCCGCCCGGCGCCCCGGCGACCGGCGGGTCCTCACCGGGGAAACCTCCCCTCAGTTCCCCCGGTGCGCCGATCCCCGACCAGGCGCCGGGCGGCCCCGGCATCACCAGCGACCCCACCCTCGGCGGCATCCTGCGCGGTGTGTCATGAGCGCCCGCATCCTGCGGACCCTGGCGTGCGCGATCGTGGTGGTGATGCTGCCGTCCGGGTGCGGCCTGCCCGACCTCGCCGACCTGCCGCTGCCCGGCGGCGCCCCGAAGGGCGACGGGTACGCCGTCACCGCCGAGTTCAGCGACGTGCTCGACCTGGTGCCACAGGCCGCCGTGAAGGTCGACGACGTGACGGTCGGCAGCGTGGAGAAGATCTCCCTGGCCGGCTGGACCGCCCGGGTCACCCTGCGCCTCGGCGCGGACGTACGCCTGCCGTCCAACGCGACGGCCGCGGTACGGCAGAGCAGCCTGCTGGGCGAGAAGTACGTGACGGTCGCGCCGCCACCCACCGGCGCCTCCTCCGGTCGGCTCGCCGACGGTGACCTCATCCCGCTGTCGCGGACCGCTCGCGGTGCCGAGGTGGAGGAGGTCCTCGCCGCGCTCGGGCTGCTGCTCAACGGCGGTGGCCTGGCGCAGCTGAGGACCATCAACCAGGAGCTCGGCGCCGCCCTGGACGGACGGGAGCCCGGCGTCCGGGACGCGCTGGAGCAGCTGGACACGTTCATCGGCGGGCTGGACAAGCAGAAGGCCGACCTGGTCCGCGCCCTCGACGCCCTGGACCGGCTCAGCGGCCGGCTGGATCGTCAGAAGCAGGTGCTCGGCGAGGCCGTGGACTCCCTCGCCCCGGGCCTGACCGTGCTGGCCGGGCAGCGCGCCCAACTGACCCGGGCGCTGGCCGCACTGGACCGGTTGGGCGACGTCGGCACCCGGGTGGTCAACCGGAGCCGCGACGACACGCTGGCCGACGTACGGGCGCTGCAACCGATCCTGGAGCAGCTGACACGTGCCGGGGACGACCTGCCGAAGTCGCTGGACTTCATGCTGTCGTTCCCGTTCCCACCCAATGTCACCGGCGCGATCGTCGGCGACTTCGTCAACCTCTCCATCACCGCCGACCTCGACTCGGCGTCGATCCTGGCGAACCTGGTCGCCGCTGCCCCCGCCACGCCCGCCCGTCCGCGCACGCCGGCAAAGGGCGCCAACCCCCGCGGGGCACCGGCGGCCGGTGGCGCCACACCGACCGTGCCGCGGCCCGGCGGCGGGTCCCGCCCGCTGCCCGACCTGCCGATCCTGAAGTGCCTGCCCGACCCGCTCAACTTCCCCCCGACCTGGACGCCGCCGAAGGACTGTCAGCTGCCGGAGGGCTGCGTCCTGCTCAAGCCCGGCTCGACGGTGCCCATCGGCGGGCTGATCCTGCCGAAGGGCCTCGTGCCACCGGGCACGGTCTTTCCCGTCGGGACCGAACTGCCCGCCGGCACGGTCCTGACGGCACAGTGCGTCCTGCCGCTGACCGGCGCGGTGATCGGACAGATCGGCACCCTGCCGAACCTGCTGTCCGGGGGGTTGCAGCCATGATCGGACGTACCGCGAAGGTCCAGGTGCTGGCGTTCCTGCTGGTGAGCGTGCTCGGCGTCAGCTACGTCGGCGTGCGCTACGTCGGGCTGGGCGACCGACTGCTCGGCGGAAGCTACGTCGTCCACCTGGACCTCGCCCGCGCTGGCGGCATCTTCCCCAACGCCCCGGTCACCTACCGCGGCGTGCCCGTCGGCCGGGTCGCCGCGGTCGCCCTACGCGGTGACGGGGTCCGGGCCGACCTGCGGATGCAGCGCGACGTCCGGGTACCCGACGACCTGCGGGCCGTGGTGGCGCACCGCTCCGCCGTCGGCGAGCAGTACGTGGACCTGCGTCCGGAGCGCGACAGCGGGCCGTACCTCACCGACGGCGCGGTGATCCCGGTCGAGCGGACCGGTGTCCCGCTCGCGCCGGAGGTCCTGCTGAGCAACCTCGACGCCCTGGTGCGCTCCGTCGGGCCGGAGGATCTCAGCGTCCTGATCACCGAACTCGGCGCCGCGTTCGAGGGCAACGAGCTGGCCCTGGCGCGGATCCTGGACGACGGGGACGCGCTGCTGACCGATGCGACCACCCGCCTGCCGGAGACACTCGCGCTGATCGACGACGGACGAACCGTGCTCACCACCCAGGCGGAGTCGGCGCAGGCGCTGCGCCGGTGGGCGGCGGGCCTGGCCCAGCTGGCGGCCACCGTCCGCGACGCCGACCCCGACCTGCGGCGGCTGCTCGCGGCAGGGCCGCCCGCCGGCCGGGAACTGGTCGCGTTGCTGCGGGGGCTGGAACCGACGGTCGGCACGCTGCTCGGCAACCTGGTGACTGTCAACGGCATCGCCGCCCGGCGGTTGCCCGGCATCGAGCAACTGCTGGTGGTGTACCCGATCGCCGTCGCCGGCAGCTTCACCGTCACCCCGGGCGACGGCACCGCCCACCTCGGCCTGGTCCTCAACGTCGACGATCCGCCGTCCTGCGTGTACGGGGGTGGCCGAACCACCTGCGACGCGGGGGAGCGGGCGGCCGGCGCCAGCGTGCGCGGCGCCGCCAACGCCCCCCGACCGGGCGGCCGGGAACCGGCTCCCGACCCGGGGGCGTCCGGCGGCGCCCCGACCGGCGGGGCCGAGCCCGGCGGGTACGACCCGGCGACCGGCCTGGTCCTCGGCTCGGACGGCCGGCCGTTGCAGTTCGGCGGCACCGGGGGCCAGTCCCGGACGGCCGGGGACCAGTCGTGGAAGCAGTTGCTGCTGGCCGGGGTGACGCCGTGAGCGACGCGAAGAAGGAGGCGCAGATGCGGGCCCGGAGGGACCACACGCTGAAAGTCATCAAGGGGGCGAAGCCCGGGGTACCTGGCCGCGCGTCGCAGCGCCGGATCGTGCCCCGCCAGGTTCCCCGACCGGTCGAGCCGATCGAGGAGCTGCTGAAGCGGCTCGACCAGGAGCCGGTCGAGGACCCGGCGGATGCGGCTGACCCGGCGAGCGGAGACGATCCGGCGAGCGCGGACAGCTCGCCGGAGGACGCCTCGGGTGCCCGCCGCACGGGCGAGCGGGCCACGTCGGCCACCCGGCGACGGTCGCTGGTCATCCTGCTCGTGGCCGTGCTCGCCGCGACGGTCGCGGCCGGCGGCGTGACGGGACACCGCTGGTACGTCGACCGGGCGACGGCCCAGGCCCGGCAGCAGGCCCTCGCCGCCGCCAAACAGGCCAGCGTCAACTTCGTCTCGGTCAGCGCGGCCAGCGTCGACCGGGACATCCAGCGGATCACCGCCGGAGCCACCGGCGACTTCAAGGACGAGTTCACCCGGGGTCAGTCGCAGGTCCGCGCCGCGGTCGTGGAGAACAAGGTCGACTCGCGTGGAACGGTGCTGCGGGCCGGGCTGGTCTCCGGAGATCGCCGTCGAGCGGTCGTACTGGTCGCCGTCGACGCCACCGTCAAGAACGTCAAGGCACCCGAGGGGCGGCCGTCGCACTACCGGATCCAGCTGGACATCGTCCACGACACGGCATCCGGGCGGTGGCTCGTGTCGCGTCTGCAGTTCGTCGGATGAGAGAGGAAAGACACGTGCGCACCCTGGTCCGATTCCCGCGACGGCCGCGCGTTCCCCGGCTGCGTTCCACCCGGATCCGGCTCGTCCCGGCCCTGGTCGTCGCGATCGTCCTCGCGGCCGCCGTCGCCGGCGCCGGCTGGTGGGGCGACCACCGCGCCGAGCGGCGGGACGACGCCGTACGCCAGGCGCTGGCCACCGCGCCCGCCGCCGCCAAGGCCATCTTCTCCTACGACTACCGCACGTTCGACGACAGCGTCGCCAACGGCCGCACCTTCGCCACCGGGCAGTTCGGCACGGAGTACGAGCAGACCACGGCGGCGTTGAAACAGACCGCGACCACCCAGCAGGCGGTCGTGGCGGCCGAGGTGTCCGCGACGGGCGTGGTGACCGCGACCGCCGAACGGGTCGAGTTGCTCGTCTACGTCAACCAGTACCGGCGCAACGTGAACACCGCAGGCGAGAAGGTCGACCAGAACCGGGTGGTGCTCACCCTGGTCCCGGTGGACGGGGAGTGGAAGGTTTCCAGGGCAGCGGCCATCTGATTGTCGGTTCCTGGTCGGGGAGGGGTTAGGCTCCTGCACGTGATTGACGTGCAGGGCAGCGGGAGCGACGAGCGGCTTCGTCGTATCGAGGCGGTCACCGACGCCGCGCTGTCCCAGCTTGACGTCAAGGACCTTCTGGAAGAGCTGGTCGATCGTGTCGGAGAGGTGCTGGGTGTCGACACCGCGGCCGTCCTGCTGCTGGACCTGCACGCCCAGCAGTTGGTGGCCACCGCGACGAAGGGGCTGAGCGACGCGGTCCGGGAGGGTGCCCGGATCCCCGTCGGCCGCGGCTTCGCCGGCCGGATCGCCGGGGAGAAGCAGCCCGTCGTCGTGGAGAACGTCACAGCCGCCGACGACCCGGATCTGTTCGGCCGGGGAGTGCGCTCGTTGTTGGGTGTGCCGATGCTCGCCGGCGGCGAGCTGATCGGCGTACTGCATGTCGGCTGCCTGCGGACGCACCGGTTCACTGACGACGATGTGCAACTGCTGCAACTCGCCGCCGACCGGGCGAGCCTCGCCAGCCGGACCCGGGCGAGTGGCCTCGACCGCAGCGCCGCCCTGGCGCTGCAGCGCAGCCTGCTGCCCACCCACCTGCCCGACGCGCCGGGTGTGGACATGGCCGCCCGTTACGTACCCGGTCACGACGCCGGCGTCGGCGGCGACTGGTACGACGTGTTCACCCTGCCCTCCGGTTGGCTGGGTGTCGTCATCGGCGACGTGTCCGGCCACGGGCTGCAGTCGGCGGTCGTCATGGGGCGTCTCCGCAGCGCTCTGCGCGCCTACGCTCTGGTCTGCGACGATCCGGCCACCGCGCTGACGCTGCTCGATCGTAAGGTCCACCACTTCGAGACCGGGAACCTCGCCACGGTCCTCTACGCCATGATCTCCCCGGACCGTACGGCGATCCGGGTGTCCCTCGCCGGGCACCTGCAACCCGTCCTGGCCGCACCGGGACAACCGGCCGCCACGCTGACCATTCCCGTTGATCTTCCCTTGGGTGTCGGCCCTCGCCAGCCGGCCCGCCGGTGCACCGAGGTGGCGTTTCCCCCCGACGCGCTGCTGATCTGCTACACCGACGGGCTCGTCGAACGCCGTGGCGAGGTCATCGACGTCGGCATCGGGCGGCTCTGCGCAGCCGTTGAAGCCGGCCCCGCCGAGACGGTCTGCGCCCGGGTCATGACCACGCTCGCCGCCGAACAGACCACCGACGACATCGCTCTGCTCGCCATCCACTCGGCCAACCGACGTATCCCGTGAGCGACACTGACGGACCGTTCCCGAGCTGTCACCCGTACACTGCAGCTGACCGGTGCCACGCAGGTCCCCGGGCTGATCCTGCCGGGGCCGACGCGGTGGCCGGATCACGCACCTCGGAGGCCGCAGCTTGAGTATCTCCGTCGCCACCAGGTCCGATAGTTTCGCGCACCCCGCTCTCTTCTACGCGGACCAGGACGAGTACCTGGCCGGCACGGTGCCGTTCATCCGGGCCGGTCTCACCGCCGACGAGCCGGTCATGGTCGCCGTCCCCGGGGACAACCTCGACCACATCCGGACCGCGCTCGGCGCCGACGCGGGCAGGGTCCAGCTGCACGACATGAGCGTGGCCGGGCGCAACCCCGGGCGGATCATCCCGGGTGTCCTGCTCGCCTTCGCCGCCGCGCACGCCGGCAGGCGGGTACGCATCATCGGTGAACCGATCTGGGCCGGCCGCACCGCGACCGAGTATCCCGCGTGCGCCCAGCACGAGGCCCTGATCAACGCGGCGTTCGTCGGCCGGCCGGCCACCATCCTCTGCCCGTACGACACCAGCCGCCTCGACCGACGCTGGCTCGACGACGCCCACCGCACCCATCCCACCCTCCACCTGGACGGTGTGGTGCGGGAGAGCCCGCACTACACGGACCCGGTCGCGGTGGCCGCGGGGTTCAACCTGCCCTTGCAGGACCCGCCCGCCCAGGCGACGACCATCACCATTGACCTGCACGCCCTCTCGCTCATCCGCCGGGTGGTGACCGCCGAGGCCACCGCCGCCGGCCTGTCCCCGGACCGGGTCTCCGACCTCACCCTGGCGGTCAGCGAACTGGCCGCCAACACGGTCCGGCACACCGCCGCCGGTGGCACCCTCGCGGTCTGGACCGACGACACGCGGGTGATCTGCCAGCTCACCGATACCGGGCACATCACGAACCCGCTCGCCGGCCGGATTCCCGTGCCGCCGCAGCAGACCGGCAGCCGAGGGCTCCTCCTGGTCAACCAACTCTGCGACCTCGTGCGCGTCCACACCGTGCCGGGCGCCACCACGATCCGCCTGCACATGCACCGCTGACGCCCGAGGGCGACAGGGGGCAGCCACGGCACGCCAGCGGTCACACACTCCGGAGGCTGCCATCGGGGCGTGACGCCGCGCATGATCCGGCGTACCGCCGGTGGGGGCGCGACGGGCCGGGTCGAACCGACCCGGGCCCGTCGCGCGGCGCGGTGAGAGCGACCGGGCTACGGGCGTATGCACCCCGGAGGCCGCGGAGGCTCGGGCGCTGTCTGGGCCGCACCGAGCGTCCGTACGCCAGGGACGGGCTCGTACACGCCCGCCGGGATGCGCCGCTTGGACCTCGCCACCGTCGTCCTTCTCACCTCGCTCGGGGTGGTCCTTCACCCCGACGTCGTCCAGCACACCCCACACCCTCGGCCGCGGACAAGGATCTTCACGCGCTCCAGACGGCCGACGCGCCTGTTTTCACGCCGTCGATACGCCAGGACGGCGCCGTCGGCGGCATGCGCGTCCACGGCCGTCGCTGCCGTCCGACTATTCGCCATAATCGCCAGGACCGCTGAAGGCCGGGATGAAGTACCTCAACACGGACGAGGTTGGAGCGGTCGGCGAGGAGGCGCTGGGGCGATGACGGCGGGCAGGTCACCGAGCACCGCTACCAGGCTCGGCGGCTGGACGTCCCGGTCGATTGCCCCTTCGCGGAGTTCCGCCGGCGGTACGAAGAGGCCGTGCCGCCCTACGACGTCGAGTACCTGATGGGCAACCACAGCACCGCCGAGCGCATGTTCCGGCACGATCCGGCGGTCATGTTGTTCGCGCCGTCGCGCACGGTGATCACCAGCGACGACGGCGGCGGCACGTGCTTTCGCATCGAGCAGCCGAGTCACGCCTTCGCCTCCTTCGGCAACGCCCACATCGCGCGGGTGGGCATCGAACTCGATCACCAGGTCGTCGCGCTCCTCGCCCACCTCGGCGTGCCCGTGACCGGCGGCCCTGGCCGGCAGCTGACCCAATCCGCCGCTGTGACCGGCGCCCGGGCCACCCCCGACCGCAACCGGGCGCGGTCTTGCGGGCCGGCGAGCGCCTCGAGTAGGTTTTCGGGCACGCCGTCGAGCCGGGAGGAGGTCAGAACAATGTCCGATGTTCTGCGCCCCCTCCGCGCCCCGGCGTTTACGCGGATCTGACCCGGGGCGCTCGCTTTCCGGAGGATCAACCCATGACCAACCTGGTCATCCGTCCGCTCGTCGCGGGCGAGGAACACCTGTTCGACTCCATGCCCGATCCGCTGCCCCAACTGCGCAAGGTCGGCTACGCCGACGGGATCGCCGGGGGCGGCTACCGACCCGAGACCACCTGGGTCGCCCTCTGGGACGGCCGGGTGGTCGGGCGGGCCGCCTGGCTCCTCCCGCCGGGTGCCGTCGGCGCTCCCTGGTTGGAGCGGTTCGACCTGGACGCCGAACCGGAGGTGGGCGCCGCGCTGCTGCGCGCCGCCCACGAGGCACTCGGCGGTCCCGGCCTGTACTTCGCCGCCATGCCGGCGCACTGGCGGCGCCGGCCGGAGGTGCTGGCCGTGATGGAGGCGCCCATGGCGGCGGCCCGGCTCGCCGGCCTCGTCGAGCGGGGGGAGCGGGTGAGATGCTCCTGGACGGGCACCCCGTTGCCCGCCTTCTCCGGGCGGTACACCTTCCGCCCGGCCGCCGACCCAACGGAGATCAACGCCCTGGTCGCCCGGATCACCGAGCCGGACGTGCTGACCGGCGTGGAGATAGCGCGGTTGGTCAGCGGCGTCGACCTGGCCACCGACCCCCTCGCCTGGCTCGGCGGTCCGGCGGGGGACTGGCGAGTCGCGCTGGAGGACGCTGAGCCGGTCGGGCTGGTCGGACCAGCCGGGGACGCCTGCTACCCACTCATCGCCTACCTCGGGGTGCTCGACGAGGCCGTCCGGGGTGAGTTGCTGGCCGAGGCCGTCCGGGTGCTGGCGGCCGGCGGCGCCCGGGAGGTGATCGCCGACGTGGACGCGCACCGGGTGGCGGTGCTGGCGGAGCTGGAACGGACGGGGTTCCGGCAGCTGCGCTCGCGGGTCGTCTTCGCACCGGCAGCCGGGACGTCGCCGGTCCCGCCCGGTCCGGCGGTCTCCGCCGACCATCGGGGTTAGCCGATCGGGTACGCCCTGGCGCCACGGGTCGCGCCGCGAGCTGGCCGCGGCCCTGCACCACCACTGATCCCGGCGTCACCGGACCGCCGCCACCCGCTGGTCGCATCCGGCTGGGCCCGACGGCGGGTGGCGGCGGGGAGCCGGCGGGCGCGCAAGGGCCTTCGCGGCGATGCCGCGAAGGCCCTTGCGGTGCGCGGTCAGTTGGCGGGCTGGGTGGCGCCGTTGAACACCGGTGGGGCGTACCCGGTCGGCTTGTCCCCGATGCCGAGACCGGGGCTCACCACCCAGGACTGGTACCCGCCGCCGCGCTGCTGGCCGGCATTCAGGGCGGCGTGCTGCTGCTGCTCTCCACCGGCAGGACCGATCATCTCGAGGCCGCCCTCGACCTCACCATCGACTCCCTGCGGGCGGGTGCCCGCACCGCCCGATCGTGTCAGGATCTCCTTTAGCTGCGCGGGTCGTGGCCGCAGAGGGATCGTCGAGCATGTCGTTCGGGACGATCTCGGCTCTGCTGGGCGGGGGAATCCTGCTCTTCGCCGCGCTGCTGCTCACGATCATCAGCGCGCTGGGGCGTCGTGCGCGGGCGGGCCGACTGGCGGGCCGATACACATCCCGGCCGGGAAACTCGTCGGACAACAGCTCGTCGAGCATGGGCGGGACCTGACGCCGGCTGCTCGCGGTGAGCTAGCCGGCCACCACCGGCGACGCAGATCCCCCTGGCCGGGCCGGGAGATCACCCTCACCGCCGGCGGTCCGCACGGCGTTGATCAAGAGGCGTGCGTCAGGACGCGCCGGGCGGGATGACGCATCAACGAGGCGCGTCCGGGACGTCCACTGTTGGAAACGTTTTCGTAACGAGCCCTTGACCTCTCCGCCGTGCGCGGCGCAGACTCCCGGAAACGTTTACAGCTAAGGGGTGGAGGTGCCGAACGTGGGTCGTAAACGTTTACAGGAACCGGCTGACGGCCGGCCCACGGTGCACACGGTCGCCGCCCGGGCCGGTGTCTCCATCGCGTCCGCCTCGCGGGTGCTCAACGGGATCGGCGGCAGCCCGGAGACGGTCCGCAAGGTACGCGCCGCGGCGGCCGAGGTCGGCTACGTGCCCAACGCGATCGCCCGGTCGCTGCAGTCGCAGCGCACCGGCCTGGTCGCGCTCGCCGTCGAGGACATCGGCAACCCGGTCTACGTGGAGATGATGCGCGCCATCGAGGCCGTGGTCGCCTCCTCCGGGCGCCAGCTGCTGGTGCACGCCACCGGCGGGCGGATCGACAACGAGACCGCCCTGCTGCGCCGGCTGGCCAACCGCTACGTGGACGGGATGATCGTCTCGCCGATCCGGGTCACCGCCGACCATCTGACCGCGCTGGTGGACAGCCCGGTGCCGGTGGTGGTGGTCGGTCAGCTCGGCGCGGACGCCGCCGTGGACAACGTGCGTACCGACTCCCGCCACGGTGTGGCGCTGGCCGTGGACCACCTCGTCGCCAGCGGCCGGCGCCGGATCGGCTTCGTCAACGGTCCGCTCGACACCGTCCCGGGCGCCGCGCGTGACGCCGGCTTCCGGGCCGCCCTGGCGCGACACGACATCCCGCTCGACGAGGACCTGATCGAGGTCGGCGACTTCCAGTACGCCGCCGGCCGCGCCGCCACCGAGCGGCTGCTCGCCCGCACCGACCCGGACGCCCTGGTCTGCGCCAACGACCTGATCGCGGTCGGGGCGCTGCACGCCCTGCTCGCCGCCGGGCGTCGGGTGCCGCAGGACGTCGCCGTCGTCGGCATGGACGACACCGAGCTGGCCCGGATGATGTTCCCCCAGCTCTCCAGCGTCTCGCTCGGCTCGGCCGAACGCGGTCGCCGGGCCGCCGAGCTGCTCCTGCAACGCATCGCCGACCCGAACCTGCCGCCGCGGCGCGAGCAGGTGCCGCCGAGCCTCGCCGTCCGCGCGTCCAGTGGCGCGGCGCTGCCGGCCCCCCGCCCGGGCGACCCACCGACCACCCACCCGACCAGCGAAGGGGTGACCTCATGACCACGCTGGCCGAGCGGCCGGACGTCGAACGGGCCGGGCCGGCCCGCCGGCCGAGCCGGTTCCGTTCCGACCGGACCGCCATCTACCTGCTGCTGCTGCCGTCGCTGCTGCCGATCCTGGTGCTGTCGGTGTTCCCCCTGCTGCGCGGCATCTACCTCGGCTTCACCGACGCCCGGGCCGGGCGCAACGTCGAGGTGTCCTTCACCGGCCTGGCCAACTACCGCGAACTCCTCGGCGACGAGCTGTTCTGGAACTCGTTCAAGATCGGGCTGCTCTGGGCGTTCGGGGTGACCGTGCTCCAGTTCCTGCTGGCCCTCGGGCTGGCGCTGCTGCTCAACCAGCAGCTGCGCTTCCGGGGCCTGGCCCGGGTGCTCGCCGTAGTGCCGTGGGCGATGCCGCCGGTCGTGGTCGGCATCCTCTGGAAGCTCGTCTACCACCCGGACGCCGGCCTGCTCAACGAGTTCTTCCACCGGATCGGCGCCGACGGGCTGCGGACCAACTGGCTCGGCGACTTCAGCACCGCGCTGCCCGCCGTGATCCTGGTCGGGGTGTGGGCCGGCATGCCGCAGACCACCGTCGTCCTGCTCGCCGGCCTGCAGGGGGTGGGCCGCGAGCTGCACGAGGCGGCCGCCGTGGACGGTGCCAGCACGTGGCACCGGTTCCGGCACGTCACGCTGCCCGCCCTGGCCCCGGTGATCGTCGCGATCACGTCGCTGGACTTCATCTGGAACTTCAACTCGTTCGGCCTGGTCTACGTGCTGACCGCGGGCGGGCCGGGCGGCAAGACCATGCTGCCGATGCTCTTCGCCTACGAGGAGGCGTTCCGCTACGGCAACTACGGCTACGCCGCCGCGCTCGGCAACGTGATGGTCGTGCTCATCATCGCGCTGCTCGCCGTCTATCTCCGACGCCGGCTGAGGGAGGCGAACTGACATGTTCGGAAAGCCGAGCCGTACCGGGCGGGCATTGCAGTACCTGGCGCTCACCGGCTACCTGATCTTCCTCGGGTTCCCGCTGGTCTGGCTGGTCTCGACGGCGTTCAAGCCGCCCCGCGAGCTGGTGCGGCTGCACCCCACGCTGATCCCGAGCAACCCGACCGTGCAGAACTTCGTCCAGGCCTTCACCGAGCAGGAGCTGGGCCGGGCGGCGCTGAACAGCCTCCAGGTCTCGCTCGCCTCGGCGGTGCTGACCGTGCTGGTCGCCATGCCGGCTTCGTACGCGCTGGCCCGGTTCCGCTCCCGGATCGGCACCGCGGCGCTGGGCTGGGTGCTGCTGTCCCAGCTCTTCCCGTTCGTGCTGCTGATCATCCCGATCTTCCTGGTGCTGCGGCAGGTCGGCCTGGCCAACACGCACGCCGGGCTGGTGCTGATCTACGTGGTCTGGGCGCTGCCGTTCGCGCTGTGGATGCTGCAGGGCTTCGTCCGCAACATCCCCCGGGAGCTGGAGGAGGCCGCCTCGGTGGACGGGGCGAGCCGGGTGCAGGTCCTGCGCCGGGTGGTCTTCCCGCTGCTCGCGCCGGGCCTGGTCGCGACCGCGCTCTTCTCCTTCATCTCCGCCTGGAACGAGTTCTTCTTCGCGCTCGTGCTGATCAAGACCCCGGAACTGGCCACCCTGCCGGTGGCGCTGGCCCGGTTCGTCGGCATCGAGGGCACCGCCCGACTCGGGCCGCTGGCCGCCGGTTCGCTGCTGGCCACGCTGCCCAGCCTGATCTTCTTCGCGTTCATGCAACGCCGGCTCTCGTCCGGGTCGCTCGCCGGCGCGGTCAAGGGCTGAACCGTCCCCCATCCACCACCAAGGAGGTACCCCCATGCTCCGTACCCGATTCCGTCGACTGGCCGCGGCCACCGCGGTCGCGGTCGTCGGCCTCGGCGCGCTCGCCGCCTGCGGTGACGGCGGCGGCGACGAGGCCGCGTCCGGCCCGGTCAAACTGCGCTTCCTCAGCCTCGCCTGGCAGAAGGAGTCGCTGCAGGTCAACAAGGACCTTGTCGCCAAGTGGAACGCCGAGCACCCCGACATCCAGGTCGAGTACGTCCAGGGTGACTGGAACTCGGTGCACGACCAGCTGCTGACCTCCTTCGAGGGCGGCGACGCACCGGACATCGTGCACTACGAGGCGTCCTCGATCGGCGAGTTCAGCAAGCAGGGCTACCTGGCCGACCTCTCCGGGCTCGTCTCCGGCGACCTGAAGGGCCAGATCGACCAGGGAGTCTGGGACACCGCCACCTTCGACGGCAAGGTCGCCGGTGTGCCGTTCCTGCTGGAGTCGCAGGTCGTCATCGCCAACAAGAAGCTGCTCGACGCCGCCGGCGTCACGGTGCCGCCGGCCGACGGTGGCTGGACCTGGGACGAGTTCCAGGCCAACGCGCAGAAGCTCACCAAGCCCGGCCAGTACGGCGTGGCGTGGGCGCTGAAGTCGCCGACCAACCGGGTGCTCAACCTGGCGCTCAACTACGACGGGAAGTTCTTCTACACCGACGGCGGGCGCACCGAGGTCCGGGTCGGTGACGCGGAGAAGGAGGTCCCGAAGCGGATCCACGACATGATCTACACCGCGAAGTCGGCGTCCCCGGAGGCGCTCGGCATGAGCGGCGCGGACACCCTCCCCGGCTTCTTCGGCGGCAAGTACGCCATGCTGCCCGGCTCGGTGTCGCTGCGTCAGCAGATGGTCGAGCAGGCGCCGGCCGGCTTCGAGTGGGTCACCCTGCCGCCGGTCAAGGGACTCTCCACCAAGCAGGCAGCCAACCCGCAGACGCTGTCGGTCTCCGAGGACAGCAAGCACAAGAAGCAGGCCGCGCAGTTCATCGAGTACTTCCTGAACCCGACCAACATGGCCGCGCTGGCCAAGGGTGACTGGCTGGTTCCGACCGGCAAGCAGGCCAACGAGGAGCTGGTCAAGCTCACCGCCGGCAAGCAGGGCTGGGACGTCGCCGCGGACAGCGCCGCGGACCTGACCGTCGCCCCGTTCCAGCAGGCCGACGGCTACCCGGAGTGGAAGACCAAGTACGCCACCCCGGCCCTCCAGCAGTACTTCGCCAACAAGATCACCCTCGATCAGCTCGGTACGCAGCTGGTCGACGGTGGCAAGCAGGTTCTGAGGTAGACATGTCACTCTTGCTCGACACATCGGTCGGCTGCCTGGTCGGCGCCGCGGTCGGAGACGCCCTCGGCGGCGCCACCGAGACGGCACTACCGGAGCAGATCCGTGCGCGGTTCGGCGGCTGGGTCGAGGGCATCGTGCCCCCGTACCACGCCGACTGGGCCACCGCGCGACCGCTCGCGCCGTACCACAAGGGCGACGGGCACATCACCGACGACACGTTGATGACCCACGCCCTGGTCCGCGCCTACGCGGCCAAACGCGACCACCTCGACGCGTACGACGTGGTGGAGCTGCTGGTCCCCGACCTGATCGAGCGGGTGGTCTACATCCCCGACCTGGAGCGGGAGGGGGTGACCTTCCACCGGCTCGCGGCCGCCGAGCGGTGGCTGGTCACCCGCCTGCACCACGCCCACGCGGATCCGCGCGAGGCCGGGGTCGGCAACATCGTCAACTGTGGTGCGGCCATGTACATGGCCCCGGTCGGCATCGTCAACGCCGGTGATCCGGCCGGGGCGTACGCCGAGGCGGTGGAGATCGCCGGAGCGCACCAGCACAGCTACGGGCGGGAGGCCGCCGCCGTCTTCGCGGCGGCGGTCGCCGCCGCGGCGACCCCCGGCGCGGGCGTCGAGGATGTCGTCACCGCGGCCCTGGACCTGGCCCGCGACGGCACCCGGGCGGCCATCGACGCGGTCGTCAAGGAGGCCCGCGGCCACCACGACTGGAAGCAGGCGATCCCGGCGCTGCGCGCCGCGGTCGCCCCCTACGACACGGTGGGGGAGGAGTACCGCAACCCCGGCCTCGGCGCGCGGCGGCCCAGCCGGCTGCACGCCATCGAGGAGCTGCCGGTGGCCATCGGCATGCTCGTGGTGGCCGGCGGCGAGTTCCGCCCGGCGGTGCTCGGCGCCGTCAACTACGGCCGGGACGCCGACTCGACGGCGACCATGGCGGCTGCCATCGCCGGGGCGCTCGGCGGCGCCGCCGCGGTGCCCGCGGAGTGGTCGGAGGTGGTCGCCACCGCCTCCAGGACGGACCTGGTGGAGCCGGCCCGCGTCCTCGCGGCCGTGGCAGGCGAGGTCTTCGAGCGCGACCAGGCCCGGTTCACGCGGCGCGCGGAGCGCTTCGCCGGGTTGGCCGGTGGCGCCGGTTCGGCGGGGGAGCCGACCCGGTGAGGATCACCTGGGTCCAGCCGGAGGACCTGCTGCCCCACGAGCTGGCGGCCAGTCGGGACGAGGGCCGCGACGTCGCGGCCCTCGCCCGGCGGTGGACGGAGGCCGGCGGGGACCTGACCCCGCCGGTCAGCGGGGCGTCGCCGATCCCGGCCTCTCCGGCGCTGCGGGCGCTCGCGGCGGAGCTGCTGGATGCCGCCGACGCGCTGCCCGCCGTCGCCACCGACGACGAGCCGGACGACCTGGCCGCGATCCGGGCCGGATGGCCGACGATTTGGTCGCTGCCGACCGAGGTGACGCACGACCGGCTGCACGGCGCGTGGCTCGGCCGGGCGGCCGGCTGCCTGCTCGGCAAGCCGGTGGAGAAGATCCCCCGGGAGGGGATCCGCGACATCCTCACCGCGACCGGCCGGTGGCCGCTGAGCGACTGGTTCACCGCGAAGGGGCTGCCGGCCGACGTCGCCACCCGCTGGCCGTGGAACCGGCGCAGCGCGCCGACCAGCCTCGCCGAGAACATCGACGGCATGCCCGAGGACGACGACCTGAACTACGCGCTGCTGGCCCTGCGGGTGCTGGAGACGCACGGTCGTGACTTCACGAGCGCCGACGTGGCGCAGGCGTGGCTGGACTGGCTGCCCGGCGGGCGGGTCTTCACCGCCGAGCGGGTGGCGTACCGGAACCTGCTGCTCGGGCTCGCACCACCGCAGAGCGCCCGCCGGCACAACCCGTTCCGGGAGTGGATCGGCGCGCAGATCCGCACCGACGTGTACGGCTGGGTCAACCCCGGCCGGCCGGACCGGGCCGCCGAGCTGGCCTTCCGGGACGCCACCGTCAGCCACGTCCGGGGTGGCGTGCACGGCGCGCTCTGGGCAGCCGCGCTGGCCGCCGCCGCGCCGGTCGCCTCCACGGTGGACGAGGTGCTGGACGCGGCGGACGCGGTGCTGCCGCCGCGCAGCCGGTTCGCGACCACGGTCCGCGAGGCGCGCGCTCTCGGCGCGGGCACCGACGACTGGGAACGCGTGGTCGACGAGCTGTACGCCCGCCACGGTCACCTGCACTGGGTGCACGTGCGCAACAACGCCGCGCTGGTGGCCGCCGCGCTGGCGTACGGCCGCGGCGATCTGGAGCGGTCGATCACCGCGGTGGTCAGCGGCGGCTGGGACACCGACTCCACCGGCGCGACGGTCGGTGCGGTGACCGGGGCGCTCACCGGGGCGTCCGGGCTGCCGGCGCGGTGGATCGCCCCGCTGCGCAACCGGCTGGCCAGCAGCATCGCCGGTTTCGACGGCATCGGCTTCGACGAGCTGGCCGAGCGGACCCGGGCCCTGGCCCGGCCGGGGAGCGGGTCGTGAACCGGCGGACGGAAAGGAGCACGGCATGAGCGCGCGCGTGGCGGTGGTGGGCAGCAGCAACCTCGACCTGGTGGTGACGGCGTCGCGGCTGCCCCGCCCCGGCGAGACGGTGCTCGGCGAGAACTTCCGGACCGTGCCCGGTGGCAAGGGCGCCAACCAGGCGGTGGCCGCCGCCCGGGCCGGTGCCGCCTGCGACTTCGTGGGCGCGGTCGGCGACGACGGGTTCGGTGCGCAGATGCGGGCGAGCCTGGTCGGCGCGGGCGTGGACGTTCGCGGCCTGCGGACCGTCGCCGGTCCCTCCGGCGTCGCGTTGATCGCCGTCGACCGGGGCGCGGAGAACTTCATCGTGGTCGCGCCCGGCGCCAACGGCACGTTGACCGAGCTGGACGCCGACGACCGGGCGACAATCGCCGCGGCGGACGTGCTGCTCCTTCAGCTGGAGGTGCCGTTGGCCGCGGTCCTGCGGGCGGCGGACTGGGCGCGGGCGGAGGGCACCACCGTCGTGTTGAACGCCGCGCCGGCCGCGGTGCTGCCGACCGAGCTGCTCGACCTGGTCGACGTGCTGGTGGTCAACGAACACGAGGCGGCCGTCGTGGCCGGGGTCTTCTCCGACGACCCGCCGGCGCTGCTGGACGCCCTGCTGGAGCTGGTGCCCCGGGCGGTGCTGACCCTCGGCGCGCGCGGTGCCGCGTACGCCGACCGGGACGGTCTGCGCCTGGAGGTCCCGGCCCCGCGCATCGACGCCGTGGACACCACCGCCGCCGGAGACGCCTTCACCGGCGCGTTCGCCGTGGGCTGGGCCGAGCGGGCCGGCGCCATCAGCGACGACACCGTCACGGAGAGCCTGCGCTGGGCGTGCGCCGCCGGCGCGGCCTGCGCCCAGCGGCCCGGCGCCTCCACCGCGCTGCCCGAGCGGGCCGCCATCGACGCCCTCTACGACGCGACATACCGAGGTGCCCCGTGAGCTTCAACCCGTACGTCCCGCGCCCCATCGACCGGCCGACGGAGGTGCCGCTCGGCGGGCACACGGACCTGACCACGCTGGACGAGGCGAAGATCTTCGCCGCACCCGCCGACCCGGCCGACTGGCCGGCGTGGCGGGAGCAGCTCACCCGCTGGCGGGCCGACGCCCGGGCACGGCTCGGCTACACCGGCGCGCACTACGACGAGATCGCCGGCGACTGCTTCAACGTCTGCCTCGCGTGGCTGTGGGACGAGGCGCTCTACGACCACGAGCGCGGCGTCTTCACCGTCGACGAGTTCCTCGACGCGGCCGGGCGGGACTTCGGAGGCTTCGACGGGGTGGTGCTCTGGCACGCGTACCCGGTCATCGGCCTGGACGACCGCAACCAGTTCGACTGGTACCGGGACGTGCCGGAGCTGCCCGAGGTGGTGCGGGCGTTCCAGGAACGCGGGGTGCGGGTCTTCATCGACTACAACCCGTGGGACACCGGGACGCGCCGCGAGCCGGGCAGTGACGCCGAGGAGGTGGCGGCCCTGGCCGGCAAGCTCGGCGTCGACGGGGTCTTCCTGGACACCCTCAAGGAGGGCGCCGGCGAGCTGCGCGCGGCGCTGGACGCCGTCCGTCCCGGCATGGTCCTCGAAGGCGAGAGCCGCGTCCCGCTGGCACGGATCGCCGACCACGCGATGTCCTGGGCGCAGTGGTTCGCCGACTCCGAGGTCCCCGGCGTGCTGCGGGCGAAATGGTTCGAGCGGCGGCACGTGCTGCACCACACCCGCCGCTGGCACCGCGACCATCTCGACGAGTTGCACTCCGCCTGGCTCAACGGCGTCGGGGTGCTGGTGTGGGAGAGCGTCTTCGGCGTCTGGGTCGGCTGGAACGACCGGGACCGGGCGGTGCTGCGGGCGATGCGGCGGGTGCAGACCAGCCACGCCGCGTGGTTGCGCGCCGAGGACTGGGTCCCGCTCGCCGACCATCCCGGCACGGGCCAGGTGTACGCGTCACGCTGGACGCACGACGACGAGCCACTGTGGACGGTGGTGAACCGGGGCGCGGACCACGACGGACCGTGGCTGGTCACCGACACCCGGGCCGGCCGACGCTTCGTCGACCTGGTCACCGGCGCCGAGCTGAGCATCACCGAGACCGCCGACGGCCGGCTGGCGGTGGGCGGCCCGCTGCCGGCCGGCGCCATCGCCGCCGTGGTGGTGACCGACGCCGCCGTCCAGCGGTACGAGCCACCCACCGGCGACCCGTCCTTCCCGGCCCGCGCCGCGGTGCGCGCCCGGACCCCGTGGGCGCCCCGGCCGCAGCTGCCACCGGGGATGGCAGCCATCGGGGCCGGCCGCCGGGACCTGGTGGTCCGGCACCGGGTACGGGAGACCGGGCTGTACGGCGAGGCGCCCTACGTCGACGAGTGGAAGCCGCTGCCGCCCCGGTTGCACCACACCGGGACGCTGCGGCGCAACGTCCGGCTCGGTCGGTTCGCCATCGCCACCCACGAGGTCACCCACGGGGAGTACGCCGACTTCCTGCGGGCCACCGGCTACCGGCCGGTGCGCCCCGAGCGGTTCACCGCGGGGCAGGGCCCGGCCAACGCCCCGGTGACCGGTGTGGAGCTGGCCGACGCCCGGGCGTACGCGACGTGGGCCGGGCTGCGGCTGCCCACCGAGGACGAGTGGCAGGTGGCCGCCGAGGCGGGACTGCTCGTCCGCCGGGAACCGCTGGTGTGGAACCTGACCGAGAGCGAGCACTCCGACGGGCGTACCCGTTTCGTCATCGTCAAGGGCGGCGCGGGCCACCGGGCGGACGGCTCCGACTGGTACCTCGACGGCGGCCCGCAGCCGGCGGACGTCTCGGTGAAGCTGCTGCTGACCGGCGCCGGGCTCACCCGATCCGACCAGGTCGGCTTCCGCTGCGCGGCGGACCTGCTGCCCGACCCGGAGGAGGCCCGGTGACCGCGCCGCTGGACGGGATCAAGGTCGTCGACCTGGCCACCCTCTTCGCCGGGCCGCTCGCCGCCGCGTTCCTCGGTGACTTCGGCGCCGACGTGGTCAAGGTGGAGCACCCGACCAAGCCGGACCCGTCGCGGGGGCACGGCCCGGCCCGCGACGGCGTCGGGCTGTGGTGGAAGGTGCTCGGCCGCAACAAGCGGACGGTCACCCTCAACCTCTCCGATCCGGACGGCGCCGCGCTGCTGCGCCGGCTGCTCGCCGACGCCGACGTGCTGGTGGAGAACTTCCGCCCGGGCACGCTGGAGCGGTGGGGGCTCGGCCCGGCCGAGCTGCACGCCGTCAACCCCCGGCTGGTGATCGCCCGGATCAGCGGGTTCGGGCAGGTCGGCCCGTACGCCCGCCGGCCCGGCTTCGGCACCCTCGCCGAGGCGATGAGCGGCTTCGCCGCGGCCACCGGGGAACCGGACGGCCCACCGACCCTGCCGCCGTTCGGGCTGGCCGACTCGGTGACCGCGCTCGCCGCCGCGTACGCGGTGATGCTGGCCCTGCGGGCCCGGGACGCCACCGGCGCCGGGCAGGTGGTCGACCTCGCCATCATCGAGCCGATCATGGCGATGCTCGGCCCGCAGGTCACCTGGTACGACCAGCTCGGCTACATCCAGCCCCGGCTGGGCAACCGGTCGAACAACAACGCCCCGCGCAACACGTACCGGTGCGCGGACGGGCGCTGGGTGGCCGTCTCCACCAGTGCCCAGAGCATCGCCGAGCGGGTGCTGCGGCTGGTCGGCCGACCCGAGCTGATCGACGAGCCGTGGTTCGCCACCGGCAGCGGCCGGGCCGCGCACGCCGACGAGTTGGACGCGGCCGTGAGCGCCTGGGTGGCGAAGCGGGACCGCGACGAGGTGGTGGCCGCGTTCGAGGAGGCGCAGGCCGCGGTCGCGCCGGTCTACGACGTACGGGACATCCTCGCCGACCCGCAGTACGCCGCGCTGGGCACCGTGCGCACCGTGCCGGACGAGGAGTTGGGCGCGGTGCGGATGCAGAACGTGCCGTTCCGGCTCGTCGACACCCCCGGGGAGATCCGGCACGCCGGCCGGCGGCACGGCCAGGACACCGACGCGGTCTTCGGCGCGCTCGGCCTGAGCGCCGAGGAGCTGGCCGCGCTGCGCGAGCGGGGAGTCCTCTGATGCTGCTCAGCTGGCTCTACGTGCCCGGCGACCGCCCGGACCGGTTCGCCAAGGCGGTCGCCTCGGGCGCCGACGCGGTCATCCTCGACCTGGAGGACGCCGTCGTCGCCGGACGCAAGGCGTACGCCCGGGGGGCGGTCGCCGAGTTCCTCGCCGACGCGCACCCGGTGCCGGTGCAGGTCCGGGTCAACGAGCTGACCGGTCCGGACGTCGACGCCGACCTGGCCGCGGTGGTTGGTCGGCCGGGGCTGGCCGGGCTGCGGCTGCCGAAGGTGGAGTCGGCCGCGACGGTGGGGGCGCTCGCCGACCGGGTGGACGTGCCGCTGCACCCGCTCATCGAGTCGGCGCTCGGGCTGGAGGCCGCGTACCCGATCGCGTCCGCCCACCCGGCGGTGGCCTCGATCGGGCTCGGCGAGGCCGACCTCCGCTCGGACCTCGGGGTGAGCGACGACGACGGCCTGCTGTGGGCGCGCGGCCGGGTGGTGGTGGCGGCCCGCGCCGCCGGCCTGGTCCCGCCGGCGATGTCGGTGTACGCCGACGTCGCCGACGCCGCCGGTCTGGCCGCCTCCTGTGCGGTCGGTCGGCGGCTCGGCTTCCTCGGTCGTGCGGCGATCCACCCGCGCCAGTTGCCGGTGATCGTCGAGGCGTTCCGGCCGGCCGATCCGGAGGTGGCCCGTGCCGCGGAGCTGCTGGCCGCCGTGGCCGACGCGCACCGACGGGATTCGGGGACCGTGGTGCTGCCCGACGGCCGCTTCGCCGACCGGGCGATGGTCGCCGCCGCCCAGCGCACCGTGGACCTGGCCGCCCGCTACGCCGCCTGACCCGCCCGCCGCCCGGCGGCTCGCGGGGCGTCGAGCCGGTCGAGCCGCGCGAGGTTGGCGGTGCCGCCCCGGACCACGGCGGCGGCCAACGCGGTGGTCGCCGGCTGGACGCCGCCCCGCTGCTCCGCGGCGGCGATCCGGACCGCCTGCTCCAGGTGCGCGCGCAGGTGCTGGGCGACCAGCCGATCGAACGGCTTCCCGTCGGCCGCCCGCAGCGCCGCCAACTCCTCGGCCGTGACCATGCCCGGCATGTCGTGGCCCTCGTGCGGGTTGGTGGCCGGCGCACCGGCCTCGGCCAGCAACCGGCGAGACCGGTCCAGGTCGGCGCGGTGGGTGGCCTCCACCTGGGCGGCCAGTCGCCGCCACGCCGGGTCGGTGGTCCGCGCCGGCACCAGGTCGAGCACCGGCAGCACCCGTTCGGCCATCGCCACCGTCAGCTGGAGCCACGCGATGTCGGTCGGACTGAACGGTCCGGCCGTACCCGTGGCTGGCACCGCGCTCGGCGGTGCGACCGCCGTCGGGGCCGTCGCGGACGGCGCGGTGGTGCCGGCGGCGTTCGGTGACCCGCCAGCGCAGCCGGCGACGAGCAGAACGGCAATGAGCAGAGTGGGCGGCGCGGCGACGAGGGCCCGCATCCGTCCTCCTTTCCGCCCGGGTGGGCGGGCCCGCGTGATCGGGCCCGCCCTCGGGTTGAACGTGTCGCCTCAGATCGGACGGCCGTCGTGCCCACACTTGATGACGGGACGGATGCAGTCCTGGACGCGGCGTGCCATCTCCGCCACTGGCCAGGCGTTGAAGAAGTCGCCGTGCATGGTGTAGCCCGGACCGGAGGCCAGCCGGAACTGCGCCGGGTTGCCGTTGACCGGGTACCGCAGCACCTGCCGCAGCTTCGGCACGTGCACGGGGTGCGTCGCCGGGCACGCCTGGTTCACCGGGTACGCCATGTGGCTCTTGTGGTCGGGCGAATCCAGGTCGCGGCCGTTCCAGCACTGCGGGAAGTCCAGGTACGACTCCAGCATCGTCCCGGCCGGGCAGGTGACGAAGTTCTTCGACGGCGGCACCTGCCCCGCGTGCAGGCAGGACCAACGGGCGATGCTCTCGTTCGGCCCGGTCGCCTTGGCGTTGCCCGCCACGATCCGCAGTCCCTGCGGGATGGGCTGGGTGGCCGCGACGACGTCGGCGCGTACGCCCTCACCCAGGTAGTAGAACGTGGAGATGGCCGGCTCGACCGGCACGTTGTTGTTGTACAGGGTCGGCACCCAGTACGACGAGACGTCCGTGCGCGGGTTGCAGGTGGTCGGGGAGTTGACCAGGTCGGGCAGCGTGGTGTGGGCGTTCGTCACCGTGCTGCCGAAGAAGCTGTGCATGTGCGAGGCCCCGGGCAGCCCGGGGAAGACGATGGGGTCGTCCGGCAGCCGGTGGCTGTACGTGCAGTCGGCGGGGAACTCCGCGACCCGGATGACGTTGACGCCCGGGGCGGCGTCGGCCCGGCCCGTGGTGGAAACCATGTACGTGCCGAGTAGCACCAGCAGGGCGCCGATCGCCGTGGCGAGGCGCAGCCGGCGGTGGATACCGGAGAGGGGTGCGGCCCTGTCCATCTCGTGACTCCTGTCGGGGGGGACGGGTCAGGGACAGCTCCGGCGCCGCCGCCGAAGACATCGGAGTTTGCCCTGGCCAGACTGGTGGTGGTCTGTTGAGCCCGGGTGCGAGAGAGCGCTCTCACATCCCCAGCCTCACCCCGAAGTCGACGGTTGTCAATACGTGCCGCAGTTGGTGGGAATGACGACCGCAGAAGGGCCGGACCCCTGTGGGGTCCGGCCCTTCTGGACTCTGTCGGTGCGGCCTCAGCTGGTGGCGTAGCCGCGGGTGGCGATCCAGTCGGCGAGGTGCCCGACGGTGACCTCGTAGGAGGCGGTGTTCGGGTCGGCGGAGTCGGCGATCTTCACCACCTTGCCGCCGTCGCGGTAGCCCACGACGCTGATGTAGTGCCCGCCCTCGAAGGAGTGCACCCCACCGTCGGTGTCGGTGGTGGTGCCGGCGATGTTCGCGACCACGGCCCGGCCGTCGTCGATGGTGCGCACGACGTCGGCGCGCAGCTTGTGGGTCTGCTTGCGGTTCGCGCTCGGGGAGCTGATCTCGACGGAGTGGTAGGCGTCGCTCTTACCGGTTTCCTTGTTCAGCACGGGGGTGATGTCGTTGATGGAGTTCGTGCC
>NZ_JBFAQO010000004.1:0-116289 GCF_040678715.1 Micromonospora sp. NPDC049301
GTCCCGGGGATGTAACGTGGCGGCCCGCGGGGTGTTCCCCGGGGCTGCCGCACCGCGCCGGTCAAGCCGCGGTGATCTGCCAGGTATAACGACCCCGGCCGGCCCCCGATTCCACGCTGACGGTGGCCCCGCCCACCCCACACCGGCGCCGAAACCGGACACCACACCCACTGTGGCCGTCCGTGAACCGGACATCGGGCCACTCGCGTCCCTGGACGGTCTGTCACGGGTCAGCAGATCCGCATCACGCCACGCGACTCGCCCGTCAGTAGGCGGACGGCCGCCGGCAGCCGTCCGCCGGCGGTCGACCAGTTGGCCGAAGCCGGATATACCTCAGAGCGCTATACCTCAGAGGCATAAGTATGCCTCTGAGGTATAGGGCTTTCTGGTGCTGCTGCCGCCCGTGACCGATTTCCGCACAGCGACTTCAGTCAGGCGGCCAGCCCCGGGGCGGTGCCCCGGGGCGTAGCGAATCGGCCGGTTGGGTAACACCAGCGGCCATGAGCACGAGCGCCGCACCCTCCGCCGCACCTCCCGGCACGCCCGTGGCCGCCGCCCGGCTGGGCACGGTCGCGGTGGTCGCCCACCGCCGCAAGAGTCTCGGTGGCGGCCTCGACGAGCTGCGGGCGACCCTCGCCAGCGCTGGGGTCGACGACCTGCTCTGGTACGACGTGCCGAAGAGCCGCAAGGCGCCGAAGAAGGTCCGCAAGGCGCTGAAGAAGGGCGCCGGGCTGGTGTTCGTGTGGGGTGGGGACGGCATGGTGCAGCGCTGCGCGGACACCCTCGCCAACTCGGGGACCCCGATGGCCATCCTGCCCGCCGGCACCGCGAACCTCTTCGCCGCCAACCTCGGCATCCCGGAGGATCTCCAGGAGGCGGTGCGCATCGGACTGCACGGCCGACGACGCCGGCTGGACCTGGGCCGTCTCAACGGCGAGCATTTCGCGGTGATGGCCGGCGCCGGGTTCGACGGTGAACTGATCCGCGCGGCCGATCGGGACCTCAAGGGCCGGCTCGGCCGGCTGGCGTACGTCTGGACGGGGTTGCGGCACGTTCGGGGGGAGCTGGTGCACACGCGCATCCGGGTGGACGGGGTCACCTGGTTCGACGGCGAGGCCAGCTGCGTGCTCTTCGGCAACGTCGGCACGATCACCGGTGGCATCCCGGCCTTCGACGACGCCCGGCCGGACGACGGCTGCCTGGAGGTGGGTGTGTCGACCGCGAGCGGGGCGATCGACTGGGCCCGCACCCTCGGCCGGATGGCCGCGGGCCGCTCGACGGACTCGCCCTTCGTCCGGATCACCCGGGGCCGCCGGGTGCGGGTTCGCTTCGCCAACCCGCGGATGTACGAGCTCGACGGTGGCGCGCGTACCGCTGTACGGAAGCTCAAGGTGCGTTCGGTGCCCGGCGCGCTCACCGTCTGCTGCCCCGACCCGCCCGCCTGACCGACGCTGAGCGGTATCAGGCCTTCCGGGCCGTACGCCGGTTGCCGAACGACTCCATGGTGCTCGCCTTCTTGGCCGGCGCCCTGGTGGCGGACGTGGTGCGGGCCCGGGTCGCCGCGGCCTTCTTCGCGGGTGCCTTCTTGGCGGCGGCCTTCGTCGCGGGCGCCTTCTTCGGCGGAGCGTTCTTGGCGGTGGCCGCCTTCGCCGTCGGCCTGCGGGTGGGCGTGGCCGTGGTGGCGGACGTGTCCTTCTTCCGCGCGACGCGGGGCGTGGTCGGTGTGGGCTTCTCCCCGGCCGCCTTGGCCGCGGTCGCGCCGGCGGCCCGCTTCGTGGCGGTGGCGACCTTCTTCGCCGCGACCTTCCGGCTCGGCGGCATCTTCTTCGCCTCGGTGGCCTTGGCCGGCCCGGCCGACCTGCGCGCCGGGGTGATCGTCCTGCGTGGGCTCATCGTCACTCCTTCTCGGGTAACGCCGGCGTCGCCGGCACTGGCGGGCGACAGGTGTCGGCGGGCCGCCCGGCCCGATCGGCGACGTCTTCCCGCGCCCCGGCCCGCCAAACGCCGGACGAAAGGCGGATGGGGCAGCCCGACGCGTCGGACTGCCCCACCCGTTCGGGAAAACCGGTTCAGAACCCGAGTACGGCCCGACCCCCGACCACGGGCAGCCGCAGCTCGCTGTCGTTCGGCGCGACCCGCAGCTCGGTGCCGCCCAGCGGCAGCAGCGTGTACTCCTGGTCGCTGGAGAAGACGACCACCCCGATCCGGTGGCCCGCCGGGAAGATGTAGTCCTTCGGCTCCAGGGTCCACCGGTAGTCGTACAGCTTGCCCTGCTTCACCGGCTCGGTGCGGGCCGGACCCTTGCGGTTCTGCGGGTCCATCCAGCCCCGGGTCACCACGGTCGGCGCGGCGGTCGAGCCGGCCGGGCCGTAGTCGACCAGGTACGCGGTGAGGTTCGCGTCCGGCTTGTTGTCGATCGCCATCCGCAGCCGCATCTCCGGGCGTCCGGAGATACGGACGTTCTGGGTCAGCACGGGGGAGCGGTAGGCGAGTCGGTTGGGGCTGGCGGTGTCCGGGTTGGCGACCAGGGTGTCCGGGTGGATGGTCCGGCCCTCGTCGACGAAGCCCTGCTCGACCCGGGCCTTCGGCGGCTTGCCGGAGGTGAGCGCACCCGGGGCGGTCGCGTCGGTGGCGGCGAGGTTCACGCCGACGGTACGGGCCGCGGGGTCGGGCCAGTTGGCGTACGTGGTGTAGGCCCGGTCCTCCCGCTGGAGCACGGCGGTCGGCTCGTCCATGATCCCGTTGCGGACGTTCCACAGCCAGAAGTCGAACCAGCGGTTCTCGGTCTGCTTGTACGTCCACGTCCGCCCGTCGGGCAGGGTCACCGACGCGCTGCTGCCCGGGCCGCCGTGCCCGCCCTGGTGCAGCCAGATCTTGCGCGGCACGTCGCGCTTGGCGAGCTCGTCCCACCAACCGGCGAAGTGCTCGGTCTTCACGTTCCAGTCGTTGAGGCCGTGCACGACGAAGACGCTGGCCCGCACGTCCCGGGCGTCGAGGTAGTCGCGGTCCTGCCAGAACGTCGAGTAGTCGCCGGTGACCCGGTCCTGCTCCTCGGTGATCTTCGCGATCTCGTCGGCGCACTGCCCCTCGGCCCGTGCCTGCCCAGCGGTGTACTGGGCCAGGATGTCGGTGTCCTCACCCTGGAACGTCCCGGGGGCCACGACCAGGCCGTTGGCCCGGTAGTAGTCGTACCAGCTGCTAATCGCGGAGACCGGCACGATGGTCTTGAGGCCCTTGACCCCGGTGGTGGCCACCTGGTTGGGCAGCGTCCCGTTGTAGGAGACGCCGGTCATGCCGACCGCGCCGGTGGTCCAGCCGGCGGTGACCGGGGCGCCGTTCGCGTCGTACCCCTTCGCCCGGCCGTTCAGCCAGTCGATGACCGCCTTGGTGCCGAGCGTCTCGGCCTGGTCGCCGCTGGTCGGGCAGCCGTCCGAGTCGCCGGTGCCGACGCTCTGACCAAGCACCACCGCGTACCCCCGCGGTACGTAGTAGTCGTCCAGCGAGCCGGGCAGGTTGGCCTTCGCCTGGGCCCGCTGGGCTGCCGCGTCGCGCGCCCGCAGCCCGGAACGGTCGGTCAGACCGTTCTGCGGCAGGTCGTCGACCAGCACGCTCGGGTACGGCACGTCGCCCCAGGTGCCCTTGCGGTACGGGCTGTGCTCGAAGATGACCGGCACCTTGAAGCCCTGGGTGGCGGTCTCCCGGGGCCGGGAGATGTCGATCGCCACCCGGTCGAGGCGGCCGTCGTGGTCGGTGTCCACGGGGGTCTGGACGAACACCCGCTCCTCGATCGCGTCGGCGAGTGAGAACACCGGCTGGGTCATGCCGTCACTGACCACGATGCCGGTCGGCGTGGGTGCCGCGGGCGGGGTCGCCGCCGCGGCAGGGGCTGCGCTCAACAGCAGTGCGCCGGACACACCGACGCCGAGTAGTGCCAAGGGGGGTCGACGCACGCGCGTTTCCCTTCGGTCGGGCTGGTTGCCGGGGGTCGGCCGAGCTGGATCCCGAAGATCCATTCAGCTCATGCTAGGTCCGGGTTGGCGTCCCGTCGATCCCTTCAGGTCGGGTCGCGTCCACAGTCGATCCGGCCGTGCCTCGTTCGTCGTCGGAGTCCTCTTCCCCGCCCTGTCGTTCGGGCAGGCGTTCACCCGCAGCGGGTTCGACCTGCGCCGCCACGCCCTGAGCTCGCTCACCCTCGGCGACCTCGGCTTCGCCGTCGGAGCGGTGATCATCTCGGGCTGGCTCGTCGCCCTCTCCCGCCGGGCGCGCGAGGAGGTGGGCGAGCCGCGTGGCGGTGTCTCGTCGTACCGGCGTGCGAGCATCCCGTCATGGCGACATCGAAAGAGCCGGTGACGGTCCCGACCGAGGTCAGCGTGGACGATTTCCTGGCCGCGGTTCCCGATGAGCGTAGGCGGGCCGACGCGGGGCGGCTCCGCGCGCTCATGGGCGAGGTGACCGGCGAGCCGGCGGTGATGTGGGGGCCGAGCATCGTCGGCTTCGGCAGCTACCACTACACCTACGACAGCGGGCGTTCCGGCGACGCGCCACTGGTGGGTTTCTCACCGCGCAGACCACACCTCGTCGTCTACCTGGTGGGCGGTTTCGAGGATCGTTACGGCCAGATTCTGGAACGGCTCGGCCCACACCGCACCGGAAAGGGCTGCCTCTACCTGAAGCGGCTCGACAGCGTCGACGAGAGCGCGCTACGCGAGCTGATCGACCGCACCGCGCGGGTGCATCGGGGCGTCGACCGGGCCAGCGGACGCTGACGCTCGGTCGCTGCCCGGCCCGGCCAGGTCACTGACCCGTCCAGACCGCCTTCGCACCGGAGTCGCCGGTGCGGACCACGTAGTACACGGCGACGCCCGCGGCCACCACCGACAGCACCTGCAACGACAGGGTCAGCGCCCGGCCGCTGCCACCGGTCGCGCCCGCCTCGGCGGTGCGCGGCGGGACGAACCAGACCAGTGCCAGCGTCACGACCGCCAGCCCGATGGTGACCCAGAGCGTGATGTCGCCGAACTCCTGGTGCGCCTCCAGCTTGGGGAGGAACTCGGGGGTGACCCGGTTGGCCGAGCGCATGCGCTCGAAGAAGGCGTCACCGGAGAGCTTCGCCAACAGCGCGGAGACCGGCGCGCCCACGGCGAGCAGCGCCAGGACCCAGCGGGTGTGCGGCCGGACCGGCGCGACGAGCGCGTACGCGACCGCCAGGAGGGCCAGCAGCGGCACGAACACGACCGCGGCGTGCAGCACGAGAGGGTGGGCGGGGATGCCCATGAACTCCTCGAACACTGGCGTCTCCTCCGGTGGTGGCGGTCGGGCCTCTGATCGTTCCGGAAGCGACGCTATCGGTACCCGCCCGGTGTGTCAGCCCCCGATCCACGAGCGCTCGGACGGCCAGCGGCGACGGGCAGGGTGCGACGACAACGGCACATCCGGCCGGCCACCACCGTGGCCGGCCGGATGCGGTGTGCTCAGCGGTCGCAGCGCAGCGCCGACAGGTCGACGGCGTCGGCCATCGCCTGCATGCCCTTGTCGTTCGGATGCAGGTGGTCTCCGCCGTCGAAGAACGGCAGGAGCGCCTGCGGGTCGTACGGGCTGCGCGTGATCCGGTCCAGGTCGACGACGGCGTCGAACGCCCCGGCGTTGCGGATCCAGTCGTTGACGCCCTGACGCACCGCCTCACCGTCGGCGTCGTACTCGGACCAGCCCTTGTACGGCATGACCGTGGCGCCGACGACGCACTTGCCGGCCGCGTGGATCCGGTCGGCCAGGTCGCGGTAGCCGGCCACCAGGTCGTCGACCGTGACGCCGCTGTGCGCCTTGAGGTCGTTGATGCCCTCCAGCACCACCACCGTGCTGACCCCGGGATGGGAGAGCACGTCACGGTCCAGCCGGCGCAGCGCCGCCTGCCCCGCGCCGTCGGCGAGCACCTTGTTGCCCGAGATGCCCTCGTTGGCCACGCCCTTCACCGGGCTGTCCGGCGCGGCCTGGAGCCGTCGGGACAGGTAGTCGGGCCAGCGACGGTTGACGTCGGAGGTGGAGGCCCACCCGTCGGTGATGGAGTCGCCGAGGGCCACCACCGAGCTGATCGCCGTGGACGTCTCCACGCTGACGGCGTCCAACCAGTACCAGGAGCCGATCGGGTCGGTCCAGTTCGTCGCCGTCTCCTCGGCGGCGTGGTCGCCGGCGGTCGCGTAGGACGTCTGCATGGCCATGCCGTGACCGGTCGTCGGGCCCTGGGCGCCGGTGACGTACAGGCTGACGACCAGGTTGCTCTGGGCGGCCAGCTTCCCGGGCAGCGGGTCGCTGAGGATCGTCTCGCCGGCCGGAACGGTGACCGAGGGCTGCCCGCCGAACGTGAGGCGCCGGTTGCTGCCCCGGATCAGCTCGGCGCCCTGCCGCTGCAACCCGGCGTAGGCGTTGGCGAAGGTGACCGGGTGGTCGCCGAAGGCGTTGCTCAGGCGGATGCGCAGGGCACTTCCACCGACGCTGGTGCGTACCACCAGTCGGTAGCTGCGGTCGGCGGGCCCGGCGCCCTGCCGGTCGGCGCTGGCGGCCCAGGTGACCGCGAAGTGCCGATCCCGACCCGCCGGGGCGGCCGCCGCGTCGCGCTGCGCCCGCGCCTCGGCCGACGGCCAGGCCTGCGCGGCCGGGGCCGCCAGGGGTACGCAGACCGCCGTGACCAGCGCGGCCAGAATGATCGCCGACACGCGGCGGGGGTGGCCGTACCGGGCCGGCATCAGAGGCCCCGCACCGTGACGGACTCACCGGGCTTCAGGGTGAGCCGGCGTTCGGTGCCGCCGACGACCAGGGTGGTGCTGCGACCGCCGACGCTCGTCAGCCGCGCCTGGGTGACCGCGCCGTCGCGCCAGCTGAGATCGACGGTGAAGCCTCCTCGTACGCCCACGCCGGCCACCGAACCGGAGGCCGCCCACGCGGCGGGCAGCGCGGGCAGCAGCTCGACGTGGCCCGGCCGGGAGTAGACCAGCATCTCGACGACCGCGGCGGGGGTGCCGAGGTTGGCGTCGATCTGGAAGATGCCGCGGCCGGGGTTCGTCTCGTAGATGTCGAAGAGGTTCATCGCGGTGCCGTTGCTGCCGTTCGTCGACGGCCGCAGGTTGTTGACGATGAGCTGATACGCCTTCTCCGCGTCCTTGAGCCGCGCCCAGCACAGGCTCCGCCACGCGTTGGCCCAGCCGAAGCTGTTCATGCCGCGCGCGGTGAGCAGGGCCGTCGCCCCGGCGACGATCTCCTTCGGGGTGGACTCGTCCGGGCGGATCCGGTCACCGGGAAAGAGGCCGATCAGGGGGGAGAGGTGCCGGTGGGTGGTCTCGCCGAGGTTGTCGGGTGACATCCACTCCTGTAGCCAGCCGGAGGTGGGGCTGACCTCGGGCAGGTAGAGGCGCTTGCGGAGTTCGTCGATGGTCCGGGCGTAGCCGGTGTCCCGGCCGAGCACCTGGGTCGCGGTGTGGTAGTTCTCGAAGAGGTTCCACACCAACTCCTGCGAGTAGGTGTTGCCCTTGGTGTCCTGCGGACCGTGCTCGGCCGACCAGTCGCGGTCGGCGACCAGGAACTCGCGCGACGCCCCGGACGCGTCGGTGACGGTCGTGGTGATCAGCCGGCTCTCCCAGAACTCCACGGCACCCTTGATGACCGGGTAGACCTTCGCCAGGTAGGCGCGGTCCTGGGTGTACTCGTAATGCTCGAACAGGTTCTGGCAGAGCCACGCGTTGCCGCTCGGGTGCCACCACCAGCCGCTGCCGCCGTACGGGTTGGTGGAGTAGGCGACGGCCCATCCGGCGATCTTGCCGCTGGAGTTGCGGAACCTGTTGGTCGAGGTGTTGAAGAGCCGCTGGGTGACCTCGGTCCAGACTGGCAACTGCGCGACGCAGTAGTCCGCGTACGCGTCGAAGGTGTCGGTGAGGCCCGCCCGGTCGGCCAGCCAGTAGCACATCTGGATGTTGACGTCGGTGTGGTAGTCACCCATCCAGTCCGGGTCGTTGCCGTCCAGCCACGGGCCCTGCAGGCCGATCGGCAGGCTGCCCCGCGACCCGGAGATCATCAGGTAGCGGCCGAACTGCAGGTACGCGGCCTCGAGCTCCGGGTCGGGGACGTTGTCCCGCCAGCGCGCCTGCGCCCGTTCCCAGGTGTCCAGTTCGCGCTGGGTGGTTGACGACGTGCCGAGGTTGATGGCGAACTGCTCGAACGCCGGACGGAAGTCGGCGACGTGGGTGTGCAGCAGGTCGCGAGCGGATTCGCGGGCCGCCGCGAGGACCTTGGTCCGGGCGAGGCGCTCGGGGTCCACGGACGGGTTGCGGAACCCGGCGGCGGCGTCCGCCGCGTAGTTGGTGCCGCCGCTGACGACGACGGTGAGCTCCCGGCAGCCGGTGAAGGAGATCGACGTGCCGTTGACCGCCACCTTCCCCGTGCTGCTGTACGCGGTGACGGCGGCGCCGTAGCGCAGCCCGTTGGCGAAAGAGGCGCCGAACGACGCGTACCGGCCCGCGCCGTTCGCGGTGGTGGACTCGCCGTGGGTGCCGGCCAGAGAGACCGTGCCGTTGTACGTGCCGCGGCCCTGCTGCGAGAAGTGCAGGACGATGACGTCGTCGGGGCGGCTGGCGAATATCTCTCTCCGGTAGCCGACGCCGGCGATGTCGTACGCGGCGCTGACCAGGCCCTGCGCCAGGTCGAGGGTACGGCGGTAGTTGTCGACGGCGCCGAGGTCGTGCCCGGGGATGTCGACGGTGAGCGTGGCCAGCATGGTCAGCGAGCCGAAGTCCGCACGGCCGTAGGGGAACTGGCCGTCACCTTCCAGCGTGTCGTTGCGGCCACCGGTCCAGAGCGTGGCATCGGTGATCGTGAGCAGTTCCCGGGACGGGTCGTTGCTCGCGAGCGCGCCGAGGCGGCCGTTCCCGACCGGCAGGCCCTGCTCGATCATGGAGTTGGCGGAGCCGGGCGCCTGCCACCAGAGCTGGTTCTTTGCGGCGATGTCCGTGGCGAGCATCGGCGACGTGGTGGGACGTCGGGGTGCCGCCGAGGCGGCGAAGGCGGGCAGGCCACCGAGGGCGGTGGCCGCGCCGGTGGCGGCGGCCAACGCGAGGAAGCCGCGGCGGCTCGGGTGGATGTCGCGCGGTTCGGTGTTCCGGATATCCATGTCGGGTTCTCCAACCTGGGCGAGCTGTGGGGGCGGCGCGGAGAAGGTGCGCGGCCCGGCTGCTGCGTCGGGCCGCGCCGGGCACGTCAGAGGGTCTTCGGCACGTCGATCTTGTCGATGTCGGGGGAGTACCAGGTGCCGCTGTCGAACGTGATGGTGTTGGCGCCGGCCTTCAGGGCCAACTGCACGCTGACGGTCTCGACCGTGCCCCAGTCGCCGGTGGACGGGAACTTCAGGTAGGTGCCGTTGCCGCTGTTGGAGGCGACGTTCACCGAGCGGGCGTCGCCGCTGACGTAGGCGACGGTGACGGTGTAGAGGCCATCCTTCTGGACCGTGACGTCGTTGAACTGCACCTTGCCGCCGACGTAGAGGTTGCCCACCTTCTTGCCGCCGGAGCAGGCGTCACAGCCGTGGACGGAGGCGTTGCCGCTCAGGGTGTTGGCCGGGGACTCCGCCTCGTAGCTGGTGGGGACCACCGTGGTGCCGCCGGGCCGGACGGTGAACAGGCGGGAGCCGTGTGCCGGCAACGCCGCGGTGATCTTGTTCTTCTGCGTCCCGAGGTTCCTGCTGTTCCACACGTCACGGACCGACGCGTTGCCGGTGAACCCGAAGGCCGCCCAGTGGGCGGTGACGGAGGCCGGGGCGTCACCGAGGTTGAACAGCGCGACGGTGTAGCTGCCGTCGGGGTTCTTCGCGCCCCAGACCTGCTGGTCGCCGGCCGGAGTGACCGGCCGGGCGGGCACGCCGCCGTTCTGGTCGATGGCGATGACCTCGCGGTTGGTCAGCAGGGACAGCCCGTAGTCGTCGAGACGGGTGAGGTCGTCGCCGCTGTACAGCGGCGACTTCGAGATGGCCCACAGGGTCGCGTACGTCTGCCGCTCGGCCCGGGTGAGGCCGTCCATCTCGCCGTTGCCCACGTTGAGCGAGTCGAGGTCGTTCCAGCCGCCGGGGCCGGCCTTGCGGCTCCAGGCCGGCGCGTCGTCGAACCGGTCGTCGACCGAGTTCTCCCAGGTGACCAGGGTGTTGCAGTAGCACTCGACGTCGGTGTCGATCCGCCAGCCGTTGGAGTACCGCTTCCAGTCGGCCGCGTGGTTGATGTCCAGCGACCAGGACAGTTCGAGGTGGATCGGGCGGCCGGCGGTCGCGATGGCCTTCTGCCAGGCGGCCACGTCGGCGACGTTGTTGTAGTTGTCACCGGACTTGAACGAGCCCGGGCCGACGCCGTCGAGCTTGAGGAAGTCGTATCCCCAGTCGGCGAACATCTGCGCCTGGGAGTCGATGTACCTCTGCGCGCAGGGGTTGTCGAAGTTCAGCTTGTAGGCGCTGTCCCAGCCGTTGGTGGTGCGCAGGTCCGGGTAGACGATGTCGGCGGTGGTGCAGCCGGCGGCGTTCCAGATCGGCGCCGCGCCGTTGGCGTACGCCTCCTTCTCCAGACCGACGGGCAGGTAGATGCCGGCCTTGAGGCCCTGGGCGTGGATGTGGTCGGCGACGGGCTTCATGCCGCGGGGGAAGCGCACCGGGTCGGCCGCCTGCCGGGCGTACTGGTCGAACTTCGGCACCCACGCGTTGTCGCGCCACCAGCCGGCGTCGATGTTGACGTACTCGTAGCCGTACGGCTTCAGCTTGGCGGCGAGGGCGTCGGCCTGCTTCAGGACGTTCGCCTCGGTGAGGTAGCTGTAGTCGCCGTCGGGGTTCAGGCCCGGGTACCTGGAGGACTGCATGCTCCAACTGGTCCAGCCCATGAAGGGGCGCTCGGCGACGGCGGCCGTCGCGACGTCGTTCGAACCGGGCGACTCCGCCGGTGCGGCCTGGGCCGGGACGGCACCCGCGCCGAGGAGCACGGCCACCGCTGCGGCGACGAGGGGTGCGCCGGGTCGGCGTCGCCGCCGGCCGGCGGGTACCTGTGGCTCTCTACGTGGTGTGGACGGTGACTGCATGGTCAACCTCCTGGGGGCAGGGTGGGTCGAGTCGAGCGCTATGGACGGCCGAGGGCCGGGTTGACGCCGTTGGTCAGGGCAGAACGAGCGATTGGATGCTGACCGCCGCTGCTCCGCGGGCCCATTCCTCGAACGGCAGCGGACGGATGGAGAGGGGACACCGCGCGGCGGCGCCGAACGCCTGCCGCTCGAAGCTCGTGCGGATGTGGCTGTCGAACAGGTCGTACGCGGCCAGGCCCTCGCCGGACACGACGATCCGGGTGGGGCCGACCAGGTTCGCGACGGCCGCGATGCCGCAGCCGATGGCGTTGCCGGCGCGGGTGAAGACGGCCCGCACCTGCTCGTGGCCGCCGCGTGCCAGTGCCACGGCCTCGTCGATGGTGAGGTCGGGGCGGCCGGTGCGGTCGCGGGCCTGCCACACGATGGCGTCCGTGCCGGCGATCGACTCGACGCAGCCGCGACCACCGCAGTGGCAGTCCGGGCCGGCGGCGTCGACGGCGATGTGGCCGATCTCGCCCGCCACGCCGTTCGAGCCGGACACCAGTCGCCCGTTGACGACCAGGCCGCAACCGATGCCGGTGCCCACGGTGACCAGGGCGAACGACTCGGCGCCGACCCCCTCGCCGAACCAGTGTTCGGCGGCGGTCAGCGCCTTGACGTCGTTCTCGACCGTGACCGTGAGACCGGTGCGGCGCGCGGCGAGCGGGCCCAGCGGGACGTTGCGCCAGTGCAGGAACGGTGAGTACCGGACCAGGCCGGTGGTGCGGTCGATGTCGCCGGAGAGGGCGAGCCCGAGCCGGCTGATCCGGGCCCGGTCACCGGGGAAGGCGTTCAGCAGGTCGTCGGCGAGCCGGCCGACCTCGCCGAGCACGGCGTCGACGTCGGGGTCGTTCAGCGGCCGGCGGGCGGTGGCCCGCACCTGCGCGCGGAGGTCGCAGACGACGCCGATCAGCTCGTCGGCGGTGATCTTCACCCCGATGAAGAACTCCCGTTCGGCCCGGACCGCCAGTGGGCTGGCCGGGCGTCCGGCGCCCGGTCCGGTGCGTTCGGTGGCGGCCAGTTCGTGCAGGTAGCCCAGGTCGATGAGGGGGCGGGCGGCCTTGGTGACGGCGGCGGAGGAGAGCCCGAGTCGACGCGCGAGTGCGACCCGACTGGCCGGCCCCTCGGTCAGTACCGCCGTGAACACCGCCGTCGCCGCCGGTGGTCCGGCCGGCGCACCGGTGTCGCGCCCAGGAAACATGGACGCAATCTAAGGCGAATATTTAACTTCTTCAAGTATTGATTCCGCTCAGTGCTCCGCCCTAGAGTCGGCGGCGCGCGGTGCTCAGCTACGGGAGCGCGGCAGGCAGTCCTTCTTGTACTTGAGGCCCGAGCCGCACCAGCAGGCGTCGTTGCGCTCCGGTGGCCAGGGAATCCGCGCGCCGGGTCGAGCCGCCAGTTCGCCCGCGTAGCCCGCCCGGATCTGCGGGTCGGCCAGATCGCCGTTGCGTCGGTCGGCATGGGCGACCAGGCCGGCCACCGTCGCGGTGAGCACGGCCAGACCGGTCCCGCCGGCGTTCGCCAGGCCGACCAGCTTCTTCTCCAGCCGGGCCCGGTGCGCGTCCCAGTCCGGCCCGTACGCCTCGGTCAGGGCGGGGTGTTCGGCGAGCAGGCGGTCGAACTCGGCCCGGGGCCAGAAGAGCAGGTCCGGCTCACCGCCCTCGCGCTGCGCCGCCCGACGGACGAGCTGGGTCTCCAGCCGGTCCGCCAGATCGTCGTGCCGGTCGTGCGGCAGGTTGAGATCCCGGCGTACGCGATGCCGCTGTTGCAGCAGGAAGAACAGGACACCGGGTGATTCCGGCGGGCCGACCTCGACCGGAGGCTCGACGGCGGTGATGGCCTGCGCCGACGCCCCGGCGGCGGTGGCGCGCTCGCCGAGCAGGGTGTCGACCGCCTCACTCAGCCAGCGCTCGGCGATCGCCGAACGACCACCGGCGTCCAGCGCCGCGCTCACGTAGGCCGGGGCGTCGGGCTGGACGAGCAGGAACGGGCGGAGGGCGGTCAGCTCCGCCATCGCCTCGTCCTCCCGGCCGGCGGCCTGGAACAGGGCCCGGGCCCGCAGGGCGCGGGCGAAACCGGCCCGGGGGTCGTCCCCGGACGGGTACACCTCCAGGGCCCGCTCCGCGTACCGGAGCGCCGCATCCGGCCTCGCGCGGATCTCGGCGATCTCGGCGGCCAGGGTCAGCGCGTCCCCGGCGTCGTCCGGATCTTCCAGCCGGTCCTGCTCCACAGCCTCGGCGATCTCGGCGGCGACACCGAGCGGATTGGCCGTCCCGAGCGCCGAGCGGCGAAGTTCGGCGAGGTCAGCCTTGGTGAGTACGTCTTTCGTCGGCACGATCTCACGGTACGTCGGGGTGCACCCAGCATGCCGGCAGATCACCTGTAACGCGGCTCTCACGGGGCACGACGCCGGTTGCCGAGAGGTCGCGAGACCAACGGATCATGGTCATCTGCCGTCCACCCGCCGTCGGTAGCGTCCGATCGCCAGTTACTCGGATACACCGCACAAAGGGTGAGCTATGGGCATGGTGGATCGGCGTACGTTTCTCAAGGCGATGGGCGTCCCGGCGATCGGCGCGGCGCTTCCGCTGGACCTCAGCAAGGCGCTCGCCATCCCGGCGAACAACAAGACGGGCTCGATCAACGACGTCGAGCACGTCATCATCCTGATGCAGGAGAACCGCTCCTTCGACCACTACTTCGGCACCATGCGGGGTGTGCGCGGCTTCGGAGACCCACATCCGGCGACACTGCCGTCCGGTAAGGACGTGTGGCACCAGCCCGACGGGGCCGACGAGCTGCTGCCGTTCCGGCCCGAGGTGAAGGACCTCGGCCAGACCTTCCTGCCGGACCCGCCGCACGGCTGGAACGACGGGCACGCCGCCTGGAACGACGGTCGGTTCGACCAGTGGGTGCCGAACAAGGGCGTCACCGCGATGACGTACCACACCCGCCAGGACCTGCCGTACCACTTCGCGCTCGCCGACGCCTTCACGGTCTGCGACAGCTACCACTGCTCGCTGATGGGGCCGACGGACCCCAACCGCTACCACATGTGGAGCGGCTGGGTCGGCAACGACGGCAAGGCCGGCGGCCCGGTCATCACCAACGCGGAGGCGGGCTACGACTGGTCGACGTACCCGGAGCGGCTGGAGCGCAACGGCATCTCCTGGAAGATCTACCAGGACATCGGCACCGGCCTCAACGCCGCCGGCTTTTGGGGCTGGACCAACGACCCGTACATCGGCAACTACGGCGACAACTCGCTGCTCTACTTCCACCAGTACCAGAACGCGCAGCCGGGAACGCCCCTGGCGGACCGGGCCAAGACCGGCACCGAGGTCCGGACCCAGGGCCGCAACCCCGAGGCCCTGCTCGCCGACTTCCGGGCCGACGTCGAGGCTGGACGCCTGCCGCAGGTCTCCTGGATCACCGCGCCCGAGGCCTACACGGAGCACCCGAACTGGGAGCCGGCCTACGGCTCCTGGTACATCTCGCAGGTCATCGACATCCTCGCCTCGAACCCCGAGGTGTGGAGCAAGATGGCGCTCTTCATCACGTACGACGAGGAGGGCGGCTTCTTCGACCACGTGGTCCCGCCGACGCCCCCGCAGACGCGCGCCCACGGCCAGTCGACCGTGCCGACCACCAACGAGATCTTCCCCGGCGACGGCGACCACCCGGCCGGCCCGTACGGCCTCGGCATCCGGGTGCCCATGATCATCGTCTCGCCGTGGACGCGCGGCGGCTATGTCAACTCGCAGGTGTTCGACCACACCTCGCTCATCAAGTTCCTGGAGACGCGGTTCGGGCACGGCCGCACGGACCTGATCGAGTCGAACATCACCCCGTGGCGGCGCGCCGTCGTCGGTGACCTGACCACGGCCTTCGACTTCCGGCACCCGAACCGGTCGCGCCAGGTCACCCTGCCCGACACCGACGACTTCAAGCCCGAGGACCTGGTGCGGCACCCCGACGAGATGCCGGTTCCGCCGGTCGACCAGCGGCTGCCGAAGCAGGAGCGCGGGGTGCGCCCGGCGCGGGCGATCCCGTACACCCTGCACGCCGACGGCCGTGCCGCCGACGGCTCGTTCCGGATCGACTTCCGCAACACCGGCGGCGCCGGCGCGGTCTTCCAGGTACGCGAGGCCGGCAGCGCGGACGCGCCGCGCAGCTACACCGTGGAGCCGGGCAAGCACCTGACGGACACCTGGGAGGTCGGGTCCGACCACGACCTGTCGGTCCACGGGCCGAACGGGTTCTTCCGCCGGTTCACCGGCGGCCGGTCGGACCTCGACATCACCCCCTCCTACGACGAGCGCGACTACAAGCTGGGCCTCACGCTCACGAACCGTGGGTCGAAGCGGGTCGAGGTGACCGTCCGGGACGGGTACAACTCCCGTCCGGTCAAGCTGTCGCTGCGCCCCGGCGAGTCGGAGCGTGCACAGTGGACGTTGTCGCGTACGCACGGCTGGTACGACCTGACCGTCACCGTCGCGGGTGACGCCGGCTTCGCGTACCGCTGCGCCGGCCACGTCGAGAACGGCAAGGACAGCATCAGCGACCCGTCCCTCGGCGGGCTCGTCTAGCCGGTCGCGGGGTCGAAGGACGGCATTCGTCTTTCGACCCCCGCCCCCGGACGTCGGGCGGGATCTTGCCACCCGCCGTACCCACGCCCTTCACATGATCTTCAGTAGTCAGGCGGACGGACTGTCGAGGCTGTCGGGACGATCTTCGTCTCGATCAAGGCAGGTGTGTCAGTGCCCGACCCATCCACCATCAGCCGTCGACGGTTCCTGACCATCGCGGGCGGTACCGCCGGCGTGATCGCGGTGAGCCAACTGGTCGCCGAACTCCCCGCGGCGTACGCCGACGAGCTGGACCCGGCGCCGTTCGCTCTCGGCGTCGCCTCCGGCGAGCCGGACCACAGCAGCGTCGTGCTGTGGACACGGCTGACACGCGACCCGCTCAACGCCGCGGACGGGGGCATGCCGGCGGAGCCCGTCCCGGTCCGCTGGGAGGTGGCGCGGGACCAGGAGTTCCGCCACGTCGTCCGTTCCGGCGAGGTGACGGCCACGCCGACGACCGCGCACACCGTGCACGTGCTCGTGGACGACCTGGCCCCCGACCGCTGGTACTGGTACCGCTTCGTCGCCGACGGCGTGACCAGCCGCACCGGTCGTACCCGAACCATGCCGCCGCCCGGCGCGAAGGCCGACCACATGCGGTTCGCGTTCGTCTCCTGCCAGTCCTGGGCGGGCGGTCCGTACCCCGCCTACCGCGACCTCGCCGAGCAGGAACTCGACTTCGTCGTGCACCTGGGCGACTACATCTACGAGACCACCAACGGCAGCCTGACCGAGTTCCGTCGGCTGCACGCGCTCTACAAGACCTCGCCCGACCTGCGGGCCGCGCACGCCCGGTTCCCGTTCATCATGACGTGGGACGACCACGAGGTGCAGAACAACTACGCCGGCGCGGTCCCGTCCGGGGCGGGCGACGGCCGGCCCTTCCTGGAGCGCCGCGCCAACGGCTACCAGGCGTACTACGAGCACCTTCCGCTGCGGCCCGAGCAGCGCCCGACCGGGCCGGACATGCTCATGTACCGGAGGGTCGACTTCGGCCGGCTGGCCCAGTTCAGCGTGCTCGACACCCGGCAGTACCGCAGCGACCAGGCACTCGGCGACGGGCGCAAGGAGCCGACCGGCGAGGTCTTCGACCCGACCCGCACCATGACCGGCCCCGAGCAGGAACGCTGGCTGCTCGACGGGCTGCGCCGGTCGAAGGCGCGCTGGAACGTCATCGCCCAGCAGACCATCATGGCGGCCTTCGACTACGACCTGGGGCCGGGGCAGATCGTGAACCTCGACCAGTGGGACGGATACCCGCCGGCCCGCTCCCGCATCCTCGACTTCATCGCCACGCACCGGGTCCCGAACCCCGTCGTCCTCGGCGGAGACTGGCACACCCACTGGGTGAACGACCTGAAGACCGACTTCACCGACCCCGCCGCGAAGACGATCGCCACCGAGTTCGTCGGCACGTCGATCTCCTCCGGCGCCGGGTGGGACGCCGACGTGCGGGCCGGTCTCGCGGCCAACCCGCACGTCCGGTTCTACAACGGCAGCTACCGCGGCTACGTGATCTGCGACGTCACCGAGCGGCGCTGGCGTGCCGACCTGCGCATCGTGCTGGACGCGCGGGACGCCCTCTCACCCGCGTACACGATCGCGGCGTTCGAGGTGCGCGACGGCGTGCCGGGCGCGTACCGGATCGACGCCGGCGACGGCATCGTCGGGCGGGTCGCCGACGCGGCCACCGGCGCAGCCCTGCCGAACGTGCAGGTGACCGTGCTCCGGGCCGACGGCAGCCGACTCGTGGAGAGCACCACCGACCCGTCGGGCGAGGTTCTGGCCTTCGCGCCGCCCGGCAGCTACACCGTGGCCGTCAACGGGGTCGGCTACGAGCCGGTGACCCGACCGGCGACGGTCGTCCAGGGCGCGCCGACGAAGCTGGACCTGCGGCTGACCCGGGCGGCGACCAGGGCCGGCGCCGGCCGCGTCATCCCCGGGCCGCAGGCCGAGGCGAAGGCGTCCGACCTGGTGCTCAGCAACGACCTGGTGACCCTGGCCGTCTCGGCCGGCACCGACGACCCGCAACTGTCCGGGGTCACCGTCGGCAAGCCCCTGGACCTGGCCGCGGTCGGCCGCCTCGACCAACTCGACTGGATCAACCTGCCGTACGCCTCGGCGACGCAGCCCCGCGGCAGCAACGCCTGGCAGCAGCGAACCGTCCGCTCCAGCGTCGTCGAGGTGCTCTCCGCGACCGGCCCGCTGGCGACCGTCCGCGCCACCGGCGTCAGCACGGCCGTCGCCGACCTCCAGGTGGTCACGACGTACGCCATCCGGCCGAACGAACCGTGGGTGCTGGCGGAGAGCGTCTTCACCAACGTCGGCACGGCGTCGCGTACCTTCTGGACCGGCGACGCGCTCGACCACGACGGCGCCGGCCAGCGCAGCGGAATCCCCGGCCACGGCACCATCACCAGCAGCACCCCGGCCGACTACCCGCCGGCCGCGCCGTGGATCGGCATGACCGGCTCGGACCGGCAGACCTACGGCCTGCTCTACGAGGACGCCGGCTTCGTCGCGTACGCCGCCTACAACTGGGTGATGAGCCAGCGTCAGGTGACCCTCGCCCCGGGTGGGACGTTCACCCTGCGGCGCCGGATCGTCGCCGTGGACAGCGGCCCCGGCGCCGACCCGTTCGCGGTGCTCGGCCAGCTCTGACCGACACGCTCCGGCCGCTCTCTCTGGTCGGCGGTGGACGTACTGGTGAGCGTTATGACTCTCAGGTATATCTATACCTCAGAGTCATAACGCTCGTCACGGCGTCCCCTCGCGCGGACATCACGCTCCGTATTCCCGGGCCGGTCAGAACTCCTCGTACACCGCCGGGTCCTGGTCCGCGAGGCGCCCGTCCGGGCGGCCCAGCGCGGTGATGGCCTCGACCTCCGCGTCGGTGAGCTTGACGCCGAAGACGTCCAGGTTCTCGACCTGCCGCTGCGGGGAGGCGGCCTTGGGCAGCGGGATCACCTGGCGGGCCACGTGCCAGGCGAGGATGGCCTGCGCCGGGCTGACGCCGTGCGCGGTCGCGATCTCCGCGACGACGGGGTGCTGCTGCAGGTCGTTGCCACGGCCGAGCGGGCTCCAGCCCTGCACGAGGATCCCGTGCTCCCGGTGGTAGTCGATCGCCTCCTGCTGCGGGAAGTACGGATGCACCTCGATCTGGTTGACCACCGGAACGACCCCGGTCTCGGCCACCAGTCGGTCGATGTGCTCGGGCAGGAAGTTGGAGAGGCCGATGTGCCTGACCAGACCACGCTCGCGGGCCTCGATCAGTGCCCGCCACGCCTGCACGTACAGGTCGACCCTGGGGTTCGGCCAGTGGATCAGGTACAGGTCGACCCGGTCGAGGCCGGTGCGGAACACGCTCTCCTCGATGGTGGTCAGCGCCTCGTCGTAGCGGTGGTGCCGTCCCGGCAGCTTCGAGGTGACGACCAGCTCGTCCCGCACGTCGCCCGCCGAACGGGCTGCCCGACCCACCGCGCCCTCGTTCTCGTAGTTCACCGCGGAGTCGAGCAACCGGTAACCCACCCGGATCGCCTGACCGATCGCGTCGACACCCGCCGAGCCGTTCAGGCGGTAGGTGCCGAGCCCGATCGCCGGCAGCGTGGTGCCGTCGGCGGCCGTCAGGTGGGGAATTGCCATGGTTGATCTGCCTTTCGTCGACCGTGACTGGACCCTACCCGCACGAGCCGCGCACTGAGCCAGGCCGGCAGTCATACGCGGCTTCGGCGGGTCATCACGGATGGTGCTCGGCTGGTATCTTGCGGTGCTGTGCCGAACAATGCTCATTTGACCGGTCTGGATGCTCTGCTCAGCGAGACGCGACAGGCACTGGAGTCGGCGCGATCCCGCGCACGCGGTGAGGCTGTGATTGACGACGAGGAGCAGCCCGTCGGCCACGGCGAAGCGCTCGATGGCCTGGTTCGGGCCGAGGTTCGCGGCGGCCGCGTCGACGAGCTGGTGGTTGACCCAAGGCTGATGCGGCTGCCGGCGCAGGATCTGACGGAGCACATCAGGGCGGCGGTCAACGCGGCGCTCGACGACCTCGGCAGTCAGCGGCCTGAGCTACCGACCGTGGAGCTCGACAGCCTGGCGGGAGGGCTTCAGGAGGTACAAGATCGCTCGCTGCGGCAGATGGCCCAGATGAACGAGGCACTCCAAGACGTCGTTGCCCTGCTGCGGGAACCACGCCGGTGAGGCCATTGGATGTCGACCCGGAGCAGTTACGGCAGGCGGCGGGCGGCGTGCAGCGGGCAGGTGAGCGGCTTGAGCAGCAGTGGCAGCGGTTGCAGGCGACTGCAGGCGGCATGGGTGACATCTTCGGCGGTGACGACGTGGGTGGACTAATCGGCGCGTCCTACCACGCGGCCCAGCAGATCGCGGAGCAGTCGGTCATGTCGGTGGTCGCGGCCTTCGCCGGCTTCGGCGACGGGCTCGCCGGCATGGGTGCGGCGTACGACGAGGTCGAGGCGCGTAACGCTGCTCTCTTCGAACGGCTGGTCTGATGCGATGGGCATTCAGATCCCTGGCGAGCTCTCTGGACTGCTGAACGAACTCGGCTATCTGTGGCCGGAGAGCGACGAGGAACGGCTCTTCGAGCTGGGTCAGGCGTGGATCGCGTTCGGTGCCGAGGCGGACCGGCAGCCAAGGCGGCCATGGCCCGAAACCCGTTCCTGACCGAGGCCGCGCAGGCGCGGGCCCTCGACGTGTTTCGCCATCACAAGAGCTACCGGGGGTAGACGTGCTTTACCAGATCCACTTCGAGGAAGAATTGTCCGCGGACGCGCTGCGCCGGCACCTGCAGCAGGATTACGGCATCGCCCCCGACGCCGTCTACGTCGGTCGGGTAGAGGACCGGGCGGCGGACGATCCACGTCCGGTAGCCATGTTCACCCCGCCCGACGAGGACGAGGGATTCGGCTGGATTCTCACCGGTGACACCGAACTCGCCGACGCCACCGGGCGGAACGAGCGGGATCTCGCCGTCAGCCTGGCCCGTACCTTCGGGGTGCGGGCCCTGGTCGACGACGGCAGCATCTATCCCGACCGTTGGCTCCTGGTCAGTGCCGACGGAAGCAGCGGACGAGTCATGACCGATGAGGACGCCGCTGCCGACGGAGACCTCCGGGTCGTGCACGCGCTCGAGCCGATCTCCGGGGAACCGCAGCTCGCCGTGGTGCCACCGCCGGAGTGGGCGCGCGGCTAGCACGCCGTCGTACGGCCGGGGCCCTCTCCGCCGGTCGGGTGTTGCGCTCCTCGGCCGGCTCATCTGTGGAGCGAACGATTCCCGAGTGGTCGGTCCACCGTCGTTCCTCATGTCCACAGCGGCAGGATTCCGGTAGCGGTGCAGCGGACGCGTGATCATGGACAGCCCGGTCCCGGATCGGCCGGCCGCCTTGTGCCCGAATCCGAACCAGGTGGCGATCACGTCCAGGAAGATTGCCCACGTGACGAGCGACAACGCGCACCGGGGATGGTCCGCCCGGACCACCTGGGCCGGGCGGTTCAACGCTCCGCTGCGCTCGTTCCTGCAGACCGAGACCGGCGGGGCACGGGTGGTGCTGGTCGCTGCCGTGCTGGCGCTCCTGTGGGCCAACCTCCACCCGTCGTCGTACGAGTCGGTCTGGAGCACCTCCCTGTCCGTCCAACTCGGCGACTGGCACGTGTCACACGACGTGCGTACCTGGGTCAACAGCGGGCTCATGACGTTCTTCTTCCTGGTCGCCGGGCTGGAACTGCGCCGCGAGTTCGACATCGGCGAGTTGCGGGAGCGGCGTCGGCTTGCGTTGCCGATGCTGGCCGGGCTCGGAGGAATGCTGCTGCCGATCGCGATCTACCTCGCGTTCAACGCCGGGCGCACCACCGCCGCGGGCTGGGGTGCGGTGATGGCCACGGACACGGCGCTCGCGCTCGGCGCGCTGGCCGTGTTCGGGCCGCGCTTCTCGGACCGGTTGCGGGGCTTCCTGCTGACGGTCTCCGTCATCGACGACCTGGTCGCGATCGCGGTGCTGGCGATCGCCTATCCGAAACATCCTTCGTCAACGGCGCTGATCGTCGCGGCGGGAATCTTCGCCGTCGTCCTGCTCGTCCGGGGCTGCGGCGTCCGGTTCGGGCCGGTCTACGCGCTGCTGGGGGTGGCGGCCTGGCTCGCGGTTTCGGAGTCCGGTGTCGACCCGGTCGTGGTGGGCCTGGTGATGGGGCTGCTGACCTACGCCTACGACCCCGGTCGCAACGAACTGCAGTGGGCGAGCGACCAGTTCCGCCTCTTCCGGGAACAGCCCACCCCGCAGCTTGCCCGTATGGCCCGGGCCGGCCTCACCTCGGCGCTGTCACCGAACGAGCGGCTGCAGTCCCTCTACCACCCGTGGGCGAGCTATGTGATCGTGCCGCTCTTCGCGCTGGCGAACGTCGGGATCGTGATCGACGGCGAGCTTCTGTCCAGGGCCGTGGCCTCACCGGTCACGCTCGGCGTCGTGGCGGCGTACGTTGTCGGCAAGCCGGCCGGGATCGTGGCCACCTCGTGGCTGGTGGCCCGTCTGAGCGGCAACCGGCTCCGGCCGCCGGTCGGTTGGGGCGCCGTCGCGGGCGTCGGCACGGTCTCCGGGATCGGGTTCACCGTCGCCCTCCTGATCGCCACCCATGCCCTGAGCGGCCCGGCGCTGGATGAGGCGAAGCTCGGCATCCTTGTCGCCACGGTTGGTGCGTCCGTCGTCACCTGGCTGGTGTTCAGCTCCGTCGCCCGGCTCTCGCCGGCGCGGCGTGCGCGCGCGTTGCTCGGCGTCGCCGAGGGGATCGTCGACCTGAGGCTTCCCGTGGACTCGGAGCGCGACCACATGCGCGGGTCGCTCGACGCGCCGGTGACGGTCGTGGAGTACGGCGACTTCGAGTGCCCCTACTGCGGGCAGGCCGAGCCGGTGGTCCGGGAACTGCTGGCAGACTTCGCCAACGTCCGGTACGTCTGGCGGCACCTGCCACTCACCGACGTCCACCCGCATGCCCAACTCGCCGCCGAGGCAGCGGAGGCCGCGGGGGAGCAGGGCGCGTTCTGGGAGATGCACGACCTGCTCCTCACCCACCAGGACGCGCTCAGTCCCACCGATGTGCTCGGCTACGCCGAACAGCTCGGCCTGGACCTCGACCGGTTCCGGGAGCACATGGTCAAGCGCAGTGGCGTCGACCGGATCGCCGAGGACGTCGACTCCGCCGACCTCAGCGGCGTCACCGGCACCCCGACCTTCTTCATCAACGGCCGGCGCCACCATGGCGCGTACGACATCGCGGCGCTCTCGGCGGCGGTGAAGTCGGCGTTCGCGAGCGCGAAGCTTCGCCCCGAGTACCACCGCCGGGATCGCGGGCGCCGCGACGAGGGCGGATCGGCGAGCTGAACGCCGAGCAGCAGCGGCGTCACGGTTCCGAGCGCGGAACGTGTTCGTGGAATCACGGCGCACGCGAGGTCTTGACTCTCCTGAAACATGCGACCACGATCTGACAACGTTGTCTAAGGCGACAACGTTGTCACGTCTGGAGGCAAGATGTCCGAGCCATCGCCCATGTCGCGGCGTACGTTCCTCTCCGCCGGCGCCACGCTGCTCGCGTCGGTCGGTGTGACCGCAGTGCTGCCGGACGCCCTCGCGTCCGCCGCGCCTGCCACGCCCGCGACGCCGGCGGCCACCGACCTCGCCCGGTACCGCCCGGTGGCGGTCTCCTCGACGGACTACGCGCCGACGCCCGGCACGTTCGCCGTGGACGGTCTGCCGCAGGTCGGCGTGCGGGGCAGCGGTTGGCGGGCCGCGAACGGCGATCCGCAGTGGATTTCGGTGGACCTCCAGGCGCCGTGCCGCATCGAGGCCGTCACCCTGGTCTTCGAGGCCACGCTCGCCGACGGGCCGTTCGACGGCAACTACACCGACACCGACGGCGACGAGATCCTGTCCAGCGCCGCGACGGCGTACCGGATCGAGGTCTCCGCCGACGGCCGGGACTGGCGGTCGGTGTACGAGACCACCGAGGGTCAGGGCGGTGTCCAGGCCATCAAGCTGCCGGAGCCGGTGACCGCGCGCTGGATCCGGATGACGGCCACCAGGCGCTCGAACGGCAACCCGGTGGGCCTCAACGGCTTCCAGGTCTACGGCATCCCACTGGCGGGCCGGCCGAAGGCCGCGGGCTGGACCAGCTGGGAGGGCGGCAACACCGGCGCGGCGCCCGAGCTGAAGGTGGCCGCCGACGGCACGGTGCCGCTGGAGTCCGGCTGGTCGCTGACGATGGACGACTTCGCGGGCACCGCCGACGGCGCCGTCCTCTCCACCGGCGGCGTCGACGTCCGGTCCTGGTTGCCGGCGACCGTGCCCGGCACCGTGCTCGGGACCCTGGTCGAGCAGGGTCACCTGCCCGACCCCGTCGCCGGATTCAACAACATGCGCATCCCGGAGGCGCTGTCCCGGCACACCTGGTGGTACCGGCGCGCGCTGCGGCTGCCCCGCGACCTCGACACCTCGGCCGGTCGCCGGATCTGGCTCGAGTTCGACGGGATCAACCACGAGGCCACCGCGTGGGTCAACGGCGTGCAGGTCGGCAGCGTCGCGCACCCGTTCGCGCGGGCGGCCCTCGACATCACCGACGCCCTGGCCGGTCACCGCGGCGAGCACGTCCTCGCCGTCCGGGTCACCCCGATGCCGCACCCGGGCACGCCCGGCGACAAGGGCACCGACGGCCGGACCTTCCTCCAGTCGGCCCACCACTACCTGGACGCGCCGACCTACCTGGCCGTGTCGGGATGGGACTGGATGCCCGCCGTCCGCGACCGGGTCACCGGCCTCTGGGACCACGTCCGGCTGCGCAGCACCGGCGCCGTGGTCGTCGGCGATCCGCACGTCACGACCACCCTGCCGGACCTGCCGGACACCGGCACCGCCGAGGTGAGCATCAAGGTCCCGGTGCGCAACGCGGCCGACACCGCCACCACCGTCACCGTGCGGGCCGAGTTCGACAAGGTACGCGTCGAGTCCACGGTGACCGTGCCCGCGGGCGGGACCAGCACCGTCACCTTCGCGCCGGACCGCTTCGGCGCGCTGCGGCTGCGCAACCCCCGGCTCTGGTGGCCCAACGGCTACGGCGAACCCCACCTGTACGACCTGAAGCTCACCGCCACCGTCCGCCGGTCGGTCAGCGACCGGCGCCAGCTCCGCTTCGGCATCCGCCAGTTCGGCTACGACTGGCACCAGCCGATCCAGATCTCGCCGCCCGCCGCGCCTCCGCTGGAGTTCGTCGACGGCGCCGCCACGCAGACCGTCACGTTCGACCGGCAGCACGCGCGGCACGTCCGCATCCAGGCCGGCCAGCGTGCCACCGGGTGGGGCATCTCGATGTTCTCGCTGTCGGTGGCCGACGGCGCAGGCCCGGACCTCGCCCTGCACCGGGACGCGACCGCGTCGTCGGCGGAGAACGACACCAACGTGGCCGGCAACGTCGTCGACGGGGACCGGGCGACCCGCTGGGCGTCGAAGTCCGAGGACAACCAGTGGATCGCGGTCGACCTGGGCGCGGCGGCCGACTTCGACCGGGTCACCATCCTGTGGGAGCAGGCGTACGCCCTCGACTACCGCGTCCAGGTCTCCGCTGACGGGGATGCCTGGACCGACGTGAAGTCCGTCAGCAACGAGACCCCGCTCGGCAGCCGCGCCACTCAGGTCGAGACCTTCCCGACCCAGACCGCCCAGCACCTGCGCATCCAGGCCGGCGCACGGGTGACGTCGTGGGGCGTGTCCATGTGGACGCTTTCCGTGCAGCGGCAGGCCGAGCCGGACGTCGACCTGGCCCTGGGCCGCACCGCCACCGCGTCGTCCGTCGACGGCGACTCGAACGGCCCGGAGCGGGCCGTCGACGGCAACCCGCGTACGCGGTGGTCCTCGACGTTCGAGGACAACCAGTGGATCCAGGTCGACCTGGGTGGGCCGGTCAGCTTCGACCAGGTCACCATCGTCTGGGAGCAGGCGTACGCCCGCGACTTCGTCATCCAGGTCTCGGACGACGGGCAGCGGTGGACCGACGTCACGTCGGTCAGCAACGCCGTCGTCCAGCTCAAGATCAGCGTGAACGGTGTGCCGGTGTTCGCCCGGGGCGGCAACTGGGGCTGGGATGAGCTGCTGCGCCGGGTGCTGCCCGACCGGCTGGCCGACACGGTCGAGATGCACCGCGACATGAACTTCACGATGATCCGCAACTGGCTGGGCAGCAGCAACCGCGAGGAGCTGTACCAGGCCTGCGACGAGCAGGGCATCCTGGTGTGGAACGACTTCTGGCAGGCCGGCCAGTTCCTGCCCAACCCGCCCGGCTACGTGGACATCGCCGCCGACACCATCCGGCGGTTCCGCCACCACCCCAGCATCGTGATCTGGTGCGGCGCCAACGAGGGCGACCCGCCGCCGATCGTCGACGCCGGGCTCAAGCACGCGGCGGCCACCGAGGACCCGGAGATCCTCTACATCCCCAACTCCGCCGGCGGCATCGTCAGCGGCCACGGCCCGTACCACTGGGTGGAGCCGGGGACGTACAACAACCGGAACACGTACGACACCGGTGCCTTCGGCTTCCACACGGAGATCGGCATGCCGGTGATCCCGGTCGTCGAGAGCATGCGCAACCTCGTCGGCGACGCGCCGGAGTGGCCGGCCGGCGAGGTCTGGAACTACCACGACTGGTCGACCATCGGGAACCAGCGTGTCGGCACCTACCAGGCGGCGATCGACGCGCGGCTCGGCGAGTCCGGCTCGCTGGACGAGTTCGCCAGCCGCGCGCAGTTCGTCAACTACGAGAGCCACCGGGCGATGTTCGAGGCGTGGAACGCCAACCTGTGGCAGGACGCCACCGGCCTGCTGCTGTGGATGTCGCACCCCGCCTGGCACAGCACGGTGTGGCAGACCTACGACTACGACCTCGACGTGAACGGCGCCTACTACGGTGCCCGCAAGGGCTGCGAGCCGCTGCACGTCCAGGCCGACCCCGGCACCTGGCAGGTGCGGGTGGTCAACCACACCACCGCAGCGGTCAGCGGCGCCACCGTCACCGCCCGGCGCTACGACCTGAACGGGCGGTCGCTGGGCACGCCCCAGCGTCAGCGGGTGGACGTCGCCCGCTCGTCGACGTCGGCGGTCTTCCCGCTCGCCACGCCGGACGGTGGCGGGCTGCACCTGGTGCGGCTGGAGCTGCGCGACAACCGCGACCGGCTGCTCGCGGAGAATACCTACTGGCGGTACGACGAGGCCGAGCAGATGCGGGCGCTCAACGACCTGCCAACGGCCCGACTGTCGACGTCGACCGGCGTCGTCCGCGTCGTCGACGGCCGGTGCACCGTCACCACGACGGTCCGCAACCAGGGTCGCGCGGTCGCCGCGCTGGTCCGGCTGGCCGTGCGCGACGAGCACGGTGACCGGGTGCTGCCCGCCCGCTACGACGACAACTACTTCTGGCTCCTGCCGGGAGAGACGCGTCAGGTGCGGATCTCCTGGCCCGCGCGGTCGGGCCTCGCCCGCCAGGTCGAGGTGACGGCTCAGGCGTACAACTCGGCCGGCAACTAGGAGGTTTCGGTGGGAAACGGCGCCCCGGCCGCTTCCCACCGCGGCCCGGCCGACTCTGCCGTTCCCGAGCGCGGCGACGCCCGCGGCGCTGGCAGAGTTGATCAGCCCCGTGGCATCCGAAACGGGCCGCGATGAGCCCCCGGCGAGGTTGTCAAGGAGCGTTATACCTCAAAGTCATATTTATGACTCACAGGTATCGCGCCCACAACACCGACGGGGCCCGGCCGCGTCCACGGCAGGGAGCAGACAGACCGGCGACCACCAGGGGGGCGGGCTGGCGCGTCACTTCTTCCGCATGACGGCCTCGCGCCAGATCAGGCCCGCGATACTCGGCCGGACCTCGGTGGTGATCACCGCCATGGCCCGCCGGACGAACCGGTCGTCGGTCAACTGCGCCACCATGCTCGCCGCCAGATCCGCACGTGCCGTGAACAGGCCGTCCGCGACGTTCTCCGCCACCTGGTAGCGCGTGGCGGACGGGTGGTCGAACAGCCCGGACGGCCGGGCGATGGTCCAGTCGAGGTCGCTGTCGCGTACGAGGGACTCCATGCGACGCATGTCCTCGTGCGCGGTGCGGCCCACCCTGCGGTTGAACAGCGGATCCAGCACGTTGTTGAAGAGGAACTCGCCGGTCGGTCGCCAGGTGGGATCCATGACGCTGGAGCTGACCGTGACAAGGCGCTTCACTCCGTGGCGATGCATTGCGGCCACGATGTTCGCATTGCCCCGCGAGTACACGGTGATCGGCTTCGGGGTGAGCGGGACACCCAGGCTGGACAGGACGGCATCGCCGCCGGCGACGGCCCGGTGGACGGCGTCCGGGTCCGCGACGTCGGCGCCGACCACGGTGAGCCCGAGGCGGGGCTGAAGGTTGCGCGGGCGGCGGGTGACCGCCACGACCTCGTGGCCCGCGGCCAGGGCCTGCTCGGTGATCTGGCGGCCGGTGGGGCCGGTGGCGCCGAAGACGACAGTGCGCATGTGCTCGCTCCTTGTTGCGGGGTTGATGGCGTTGACCGTGCCACTGCGGAGGAGCATTATCCAACGGTGTTGAATAAAACTCGGGGTCGACCTCGAGGCAATCCCGATACCAAGGCCCGCATCGCCGAGGTCGCCCGCGAGCTGTTCCTGAAGCACGGTTATCCGGGCACGACGGTGCGGGCGATCGCCGCCGCGGCGGGCGTCGACTCGGCGCTCATCAGCTACCATTTCGGCTCCAAGCAGGGCCTCTTCAGCCAGTCGCTGACCCTGCTGTGCGTCGATCCCACCGCTCTCGACCAGGCTCTGCGGGGTGACCAGGCCGGCCTGGCCGACCGGCTGCTCGACTCGGTCACCGGCCTGTGGGACGCCACCGTGCCCGCCGAGAACCGGATGGCCGTGCAGGACGACGACACGATGCGCGCCCTGCGCGACTACCTGGACGGTGAGCTGCGCCTCCGCATCGCTGAATTTCTCGGCGGGCCCGACGCGACGCAACGCGCCACCGCGGCGGTCGGCGTGCTGGGCGGGCTGATCTTCACGCGGTACCTGAACCCGATCCGTTCGATCGGTGGGCTGTCACCGGCCGATGTCCGGCGCGTCTTCGGGCCGACGCTGCGGGCCGCCCTGTACGGCCGACCCCGCCTGCCGTGAGCCCTGCGCCACCTGATGAGGGCGTTTAGGGCCGTTACCGCACCTCGGCCGAGGGCCACGTCCGATGCTGCACGGAGGGTGGGTGCCGCGACGGGCGGGCGCGGGCGGCGACGGCCCGCAGCAGGGGTCCGAGCCCGGAGGGACCGATCATGTCCAACGCCGATGGCGCAGCGACCCGATCCGGTTCCACCTCGGGCGCGGTGCGGGTCGCCTACGCCTTCTGGATCACGCTGGTGGGAACGACCGTGCCGACCCCGCTCTATCCGCTCTACGAGGCGGAGTTCGGCTTCTCGTCGTTGACCGTGACCGTTGTCTACGCGGTGTACGCGCTCGGCGTGGTCGTCGGTCTGCTGGTCTTCGGCCGGCTCTCGGACCAGATCGGCCGCCGGCCGGTCATCCTCACCGCGCTGGTCCTCTCGCTCGCCGCCGACGCGGTGTTCCTGGCCGCCGTGGACCTGGCGATGATCGTCGTGGGCCGACTGCTCGCCGGCCTCTCCGCCGCACTGGTCATCGGAGCGGCGACCGCGGCGCTGGCGGAGCTCATCCAGGATCCACGGCATCCGAGGCGGGCCGCCACGGTGGCGATCTTCGCCAACCTGGGTGGCCTCGCCGTCGGCACCCTGCTGGCTGGGATCGTGTCGGACGTGGCGCCGGAACCGTTGCGGCTGCCCTGGGCGATCGTGCTGGTCCTGGCGGTCATCGCGATCGTCGCGATGGTGGGTGTGCCGGAGACGGTGGCGCAGCGTTCCCCGGTGACCGTGCGGATTCAACGGCTGTACATACCGCAGCACATCCGCGGCGAGTTCCTCCGCTCCGCGGTCACCGCCGGCGCCGGTTTCGCCGCCCTCGGCGTGCTCACGGCGGTGAGCGGACTCTTCCTCGGCATGGTCCTGCACGAGACCTCGCACACCCTGGCCGCGCTGGTGGTCTTCCTGGCGTTCACGGGTGCCGCGTTCGGCCAGCTCCTGACCCGCGTGCTGTCCTCACGTACCGCGCTGGCCTGCGCCTGCGCCGGGCTGATCGTGGCGTCCGGCCTGCTCGCGTTCAGCATGTGGATGGCGGCGCTGGCGACCCTGCTCGTCAGCGCGACGATCAACGGCGTCGCGGCGGGCGTGGCGGTCGGCGACGGCATCGCGACGATCACCATGAAGACCGCTCCGCAGCGCCGGGCCGAGGCGGTGTCGACGTTCTTCGCCATCCTGTTCACCATGCTCGGCCTGCCGGCGGTGGGGGTGGGGCTGCTGATCCAGGTCGTCGGCCTGCGTCCCGCCGGCGAGGTCTTCAGTGCGGTGGTGGCGGTGCTCGCGCTGGTCGTCCTGCTCAGTCTGCTCCGGGCCGGCCCGACGCGGGCGCGACCCGCCGGCTGACCCGGTTCGGCCATACAGGGAGGTCTTGCGTCGGTCATCGTATACAACATACGCTCCCCGGCATCGCCCACTCGAGGAGCTCTCCATGACGAACCTCTCCGCCAGCGAAACGAGCCTGTTCCGGCGCCGTCCACTCCGGGCCGCGATGGCCGCGGTCGCTGTTGCCTGCGCGGTCGTTGCCTGCTCACCGGTATCGGACAGCGGAGGCGGCAACCAGTCCGGCGACAACCAGTCGGCAGGCCAGGATTCCTTCGGTACGCCGGCAGACCCCGCTGCCGTGAAGCAGGGCGGCAAGCTCGTCATCGCCCTCTCGGCGGAGCCCGACGCGCTCGACCCGACGCTCTCGCGCAGCCTCTACTCCCGCTACGTCTTCCAGGCGATGTGCCAGAAGCTCTACGACGTGAACGAGCAGGCGCAGGTCGTACCGCAGCTGGCGACCGCCCTGCCCACGACGAGCAGCGACGGCCGGACGGTGACCATCCCGCTGCGCCAGGGCGCGCGCTTCGCGGACGGGACGCCGTTCGACTCCGCAGCGGTGAAGGCCACCATCCAGCGACACCTGACCAACGCCCGGTCGGCGCGCAAGAGCGAACTCGGTCCCATCGACGGCGTCGACACCCCGGACGCGCAGACCGTCGTCCTCCGGCTCAAGCAGCCGTTCGCGCCCCTGCTCGGCGCCCTCGCCGACCGCGCCGGCATGATCATGAGCGCCAAGGCGTTGCAGAGTCTCGGCGACGACTTCGCCTCGGCGCCGGTCTGCGTCGGCCCCTTCAAGTTCGCCAAGCGGGTGCCGCAGAACTCCATCGACGTCGTGAAGGACCCGAACTACTACGAGGCCGGCAAGGTCCACCTCGACGCCATCTCGTGGCGCATCCTCAGCGACGCCAGCATCCGCGCGGCCAACCTGCGCTCCGGCGACGCCCAGGTCGCCGACAGCATCTCCACCCAGGACGTCGACTCCCTGCGACAGGACTCCGCGGTCTCCGTCCTCCAGTCGCAGTCCCTCGGCTACCAGGGCCTCACGATCAACATCGGCAACGTCGACGGGATCGGCACCGCGCCCAAGCCGATCAACCGCCCCCTCGCGCAGAACGCCAAGGTCCGGCAGGCCTTCGAGCACGCCATCGACCGCAAGGCGCTGGTCGACGCCGTCTTCAACGGCATTCACACCGCCGCCTGCTCACCCATCTCGCCCGCGAGCCCGTTCTCGTCCCCGGAAGCGCAGACCTGCCCGGCGCACGACCCCGCGAAGGCCAAGCAGCTCCTCGCCGAGGCGGGCGTGCAGACGCCGTACACCGTGACGATGCTCGCGTCGAACACTCCCGACACGCTGCGGCTCGCACAGGCGCTCCAGTCCATGCTCAAGGACGGCGGATTCGATCTGAAGATCAACCCGGTGGAGTACTCGTCCCTCCTCGACGAGCAGGACCGCGGCAACTTCGAGTTGCTGCAACTCGGCTGGAGCGGGCGGATCGACCCGGACGCCAACATCACCAACTTCGTCGGCACCGGCGCGAGCCAGAACGTCGCCGGCTACAGCAACCCGCAGCTCGACACCCTGCTCACCCAGGCCCGCCAGTCCGGTGACATCGAGGAGCGCAAGAAGCTGTACGGGCAGGCGGTCACCCTGCTCCAGCAGGACGACGCGCTGGTCTACCTCTACCGGCAGCGGAACCTGACCGCCGTCAGCAAGCAGATCCAGGGCCTGCAGGTCTTCCCGGACGGCGTGATCCGCGCGGCCTTCGCCGGTTTCACCAAGTAGGTCGCCGTGGCCCGGTATCTCCTCACCCGCGCCTGGCAGTCGGCGCTGACCCTGCTGTTGTCGACGATCGTGGTGTTCTTCGGCGTACGGGCGCTCCCCGGTGACCCGGCCCTCGCGCTGGCCGGCGAGGACCGGTCCCCGGAGGCGCTGGAGGCCATCCGTCGGCACTACGGGCTCGACCAGCCGCTGCCACTGCAGTTCGCGCAGTACGTGGAACGCATGGTGCAGGGCGACTTCGGGGTGTCGATCCGCACCGGTACGCCGGTCTCGTCGATGCTCACGACGGCCCTGCCGGTGACCGCCGAACTGTCGATCCTGGCGATCCTCATCGCCACGGCGCTCGGCGTCGGCGCCGGGGTGCTCGCCGCCGTACGCCGCGGGCGCCCGGCGGAGTGGGTGGCCAACGGCCTGGCCCTGATCGGCCTGTCGGTGCCGCACTTCTGGCTCGGGCTGCTCGCGATCCTCTACCTGTCCGTGGCCACCGGGCTGTTCCCGGCCTCCGGCTTCGTGCCGTTCCTCGAGGACCCGATGGACAACCTGCACCACATCGTCCTGCCGGCCGTGATCCTCGGGACGGGTCTCGCCGCCATCATCATGCGGCAGACCCGTTCGGCGATGCTGGATTCGCTGTCCTCCGACTACGTGCGGACGGCGAAGGCGAAGGGCCTGCGGCCGCGCGCCGTCATCACCCAGCACGCGCTGCGGAACAGTCTCATCGTGGTGGTGACCGTCGTGGGTCTCCAGCTCGGGGGTCTGATCTCGGGCGCGGTCGTCACCGAGCAGATCTTCGGGCTCCCGGGCTTCGGCAAGATGACCATCGACGCCGTGTTCCAGCGGGACTACCCGGTGATCCAGGCCGTCGTCCTGCTCACGGCCACGGCGTACATCGTGATCAACTTCTTCGTGGACCTGCTCTACTCGGTCATCGACCCACGAATCCGGGTGACGGGAGATCCGGCATGACCGTCCTCACCGTTCCGATGGCGGAGACCGGTGCCGCCAGCATCACGCGGCGCACCCGCGTCCTGCGGCGGTTGCGACGCAACCCGCTCGCCGTCGTGAGCTTCGTCGTGCTCGCGCTGGCGGCCGGCATCGCGCTGCTCTCGCCGTGGATCGCGCCGTACTCCGTCGACCAGACCGACTTCGCCCGCACGTTCGCACCGCCCGGCAGCCCCGGTCACCTGCTCGGCACCGACGACCTCGGTCGGGACGTCCTGTCCCGGATCATGCTCGGGGCGCGGGCGTCGCTCCAGGTGGGACTGCTGGCGGTGGCCACCTCCCTGGTCATCGGTGTCCCGCTCGGGCTCGCCGCCGGCTACTTCCGGGCCTGGGACGCCGTGATCTCACGCTTCACCGACCTGCTGCTCGCGTTCCCGTTCCTGATCATGGCGGTCGGGTTGGCGGCCATCCGCGGGGCCAGCCTCGGCAACGCCGCCGTGGCCATCGGCATCGCCCAGATCCCCGGGGTGATCCGGGTGGTGCGCTCGGACACGCTGCGGCTCAAGTCGCTCGACTTCGTCGCCGCCGCCGTCGTGGACGGCGCCAGCGACCTGTGGGTGCTCGCCCGGCACATCCTGCCGAACGCCACATCGGTGATCCTCGTCCAGGCGACGGTCGCGATCCCGGCCGCGATCCTGGGCGAGGCGGTGCTGTCGTTCCTCGGCCTCGGCATCCAGCCCCCGGCCCCCAGCCTGGGCACCATGCTGGCCACCGCCCAGCAGTTCGCCGCCCGAGCCCCGTGGGCGGCGGTCCTCCCCGGTGTCGTGATCATGGGGCTGGCGCTCGCCTTCAACGTCTTCGGCGACGCCCTCCGGGACGCCCTCGACCCGAAGGGAGACCGGCGATGACCACGGCCGAACGGGCGGGAAGCGCCGCCACGCTCGACACACCCGTCCTCGCGGTCCGCGACCTCTCGGTGTCGTTCCCGACCGAGACCGGGACCGTCTCGGCGGTCGACGCGGTCAGCCTGGACCTCGCACCCGGGGAGATCGTCGGGATGGTGGGCGAGTCGGGCTGCGGGAAGAGCGTCACCGCGATGAGCATCGCGGGCCTGCTCCCCGGCAGCGCCCGGATCACCGGCTCGGTGCGGCTCAACGGCACCGAGCTGGTCGGCACCCGCGAGTCGGCGCTTCGCCGCGTACGCGGCAAGGAGATCGCGTACATCTTCCAGGAGCCGATGACGTCTCTCAATCCCGTGCTCACCGTCGGGCGGCAGATCGGGGAGGTGCTCCAGATCCACGAACGGATGTCCCGGCGAGCCGCCCGGGCCCGCGCCGTCGAACTGCTGACGCTCGTCGGGATCCCGTCCGCCGCCAAGCGCGTCGACAACTACCCGCACCAGCTCTCCGGTGGCATGCGCCAGCGCGTCATGATCGCGATGGCGGTGGCCTGCGGCCCGAAGGTGCTGGTGGCCGACGAGCCGACCACCGCGCTGGACGTCACCGTCCAGGCCGGCATCCTCCAGGTGCTCCGGGACCTGCGCGACAGGCTCGGCACGAGCATCCTCATCATCACGCACGACCTCGGCGTGATCGCCGACATCGCGGACCGCGTCGTCGTCATGTACGCCGGGCGGGTCGTGGAGCGGGCAGCGGTCACCGACCTGTTCGCGCACCCGTACCACCGGTACACGGCGGGGCTCCTGTCGGCGTCGCCGACGCCGGGCAGGCACGCGGGCACCGACCGTCTGCAGGAGATCCCCGGTCTGGTGCCCGTCCTGTCGACCCAGCCGGACGCGTGCACGTTCGCGGACCGGTGCCCGGCGGCGGACGCCCGGTGCCGTGAGTCGGCACCGCCCCTGGAGGTGGTGGCAGCCGGCGGCACCGACCACCTCGCGGCATGCTGGCACCCGTGCCCGTCGCCGCGATCCCACCCCGAGGAGGCGAACCGATGACGGCCCAGCCGGACGCCCTGGTGATCGAGGACCTGGTGATGCACTTCGGCCCGGTACGCGCCGTGGACGGGGTCTCCCTCACGATTCCGAGGGGCCGGGTCACGGCCCTGGTGGGGGAGAGCGGCTCCGGAAAGTCGACAGTGGGCCGCTGCGTCGTGCGGCTCGTGGAACCGACCGCGGGCGTGGTCCGGATCGCCGGCACGGACGTCACGCACCTGTCCCGGCGACAGCTGCGCCCGCACCGCAGCGAGGTGTCGATCGTCTTCCAGGACCCGGCCGCGTCACTGGACCCGCGAATGCTGGTGGGTGAGGTCGTGGCGGAGCCGTTGCGGCTCTCCGGGAAGCGGATGCCACGGCGCGACCGGGAGGCCCGGGTCGCCACGGAACTGGAACGGGTGGGTCTGCGCGCCGAGGTGGCCCGCCGGTACCCCCATGAGCTCTCCGGCGGGCAACGCCAGCGGGTGAGCATCGCCCGGGCCCTGATCTCCGAGCCCCGGTTGCTCATCGCCGACGAGCCGACGAGCGCGCTCGACGTCTCGGTGCAGGCGTCGGTGCTCAACCTCCTCGCCGACCTGCAACGCGACATCGGGTTCGCCTGCCTCTTCATCACCCACGACCTGTCGGCGGTCGAGTACCTGGCGGACGACATCGCCGTCATGTACCTCGGTCAGCTCGTCGAGAAGGGCTCCCGCGAGCGGATCTTCGCCCGGCCCGCCCACCCGTACACCCAGGCGCTGCTGTCGGCCGCACCGGTGGCCGACCCGGTCCGTCAACGGCAGCGTCAGCCGGTGCTGCTCGGCGACGACCTGCCGTCCGCGCTCGACCCGCCGTCCGGCTGCCGGTTCCGCACCCGGTGCCCGCTCGCGTTCGACCGGTGCGCGACGGAGGTGCCGGCGCAGGTGGCGATCGGCGACGGCATGGCCGCGTGCCACCTGGTCCAACCGGACGGCAGCGGCCCCGACGTCCGGACCGCAGACACGAGTGAGGTGTTGTCATGACGTTCACCACCAGACCGACGATCCAGGGAACCTTCGGCATGGTGTCCTCGACGCACTGGCTCGCCAGCCAGGCGGCCATGGGGATCCTCGAACGCGGCGGCAACGCCTTCGACGCCGCCGTCACCGCCGGGTTCGTCCTGCACGTCGTCGAACCGCACCTCAACGGGCCCGGCGGCGAGGTGCCGGCCATCGTGGCGACCGCCCAGGACCCGACCCCGAAGGTGCTGTGCGGGCAGGGGCCGGCGCCGGCCGGTGCCACCATCGCGCACTTCCGGTCCCTCGGGATGGACCTCATCCCCGGGTCCGGCCCGCTCGCGGCGGCCGTCCCCGGGGCCGTGGACGCCTGGCTCCTCCTGCTGCGCGACCACGGCACGCTCTCGCTCGACGAGGTGCTGGCGCCGGCGATCGGCTACGCCGGCGCCGGCCACCCGCTGGTGGGCAGGGTCGGGGACACCGTGGCGGCCGTGCGGTCGCTCTTCGAGGAGCACTGGCCCACCTCCGCCCAGCTCTGGCTGCGCGACGGCCGGCCCCCGGCGGCGGGGGAGTTGTTCGCCAACCCGACCTACGCGCGCACGCTGGAGAGGCTGGTGCAGGCCGGGCAGGCGGCTGGCGCCGACCGGGAGGCGCAGATCGAGGCCGCGCGGCGGGCCTGGAGTACGGGGTTCGTCGCCGAGGCGATCGACCGGTTCAGCAGAGAGCCGTTCCAGGACTCCAGCGGGAGCCCGCACGCCGGGCTGGTCACCGGCGCCGACCTGGCCGCCTACTCGGCGACCTGGGAGGAACCGGTCACCCTCGACTGGCACGGCTACTCGGTGGCGAAGACCGGCTTCTGGGGCCAAGGCCCGGTGCTGCTGGAGGCGCTGTCCGTCCTCGACGCGCTCGACGACCCCGGCGCCTACGACCCGTCGACCGCGGCCGGCATCCACGCCCAGGTCGAAGCGCTCAAGCTCGCCTTCGCCGACCGGGAGGCCTGGTACGGCGACGGCGACGTACCCGCCAAGGCGCTGCTCTCCCGGGAGTACGCGCGGGAGCGGGCCGCCCTGATCGGCGAGCGGGCGTCGACCGAGCTGCGCCCGGGCCGTCCCGACGGGGCGGAACCCCACCTCGCGGCCCACGTCCGACCCGGCGCCGCACGTCGTGCCGACCCGACGGATCCGACGACGGGGGAGCCGACCGTGCAGTCGGACGGGGTGACCCGCGGCGACACCTGCCACGTCGACGTGGTCGACCGCTGGGGCAACATGATCTCCGCTACGCCGAGTGGCGGCTGGTTGCAGAGTTCGCCCACCATTCCGGACCTCGGCTTCCCGCTGGGCAGCCGGTTGCAGATGTTCTGGCTGGAGGAGGGCCTCGCCTCGTCGCTCGCTCCCGGGCGGCGACCGCGCACCACGCTGAGCCCCACCATGGTGCACCGCGACGGGGAACCGGTGCTGGCGTGCGGCACACCCGGCGGTGACCAGCAGGACCAGTGGCAGCTGCCGTTCCTGCTCCGCCACCTCGCCGGCGGCCAGTCCCTCCAGGAGGCCATCGACGCGCCCGCGTGGCACACCCTCAGCCTGCCGGGGTCGTTCTACCCGCGCGAGATGGAGCCGGGCGTCCTCGTGGTGGAGGACCGGTACGACGAGGACACGCTGGCGGCCCTGCGGGCGTACGGGCACGAGGTGCGGCTCTCCGACGCGTGGAGCCTCGGCCGGCTGTGTGCGGTGACCCGTGACCCGGCCACCGGCGTGCTCGCCGCCGGCGCGAACCCGCGGGGCATGCAGGGCTACGCGTGCGGGCGTTGACGGCTGCCGTAGCCGCCCTCGGCGTTCTCGTACGCCGCCGCGGACGCCGCGTCGAGGTGGGCGAGTGCGGCCCGCTCGGCGCGGTCCCCGTCACCTGACTCGATGGCGTCGACCAACTGGATGTGCTCGGCCCACGAGTGTGGTGCGCGTTCCGCGGCCCCGAGCCGGAAGACCCACTGGACATGGAGGTACAGCGCCTTGGCGATCGACGACAGCCAGGGATTTCCGCTGATCTGGAGGATCCGCAGGTGCAGGGCGCTGTTCAACTCGGCGACCCGGCGCAGGTCCTGCCGGTCCGTCGCCTCGCGGCCCTGCTCCAGCAGCACGCGCAGGGCGGCCACGTCCGCCGCGGTCGCCCGCTCCGCCGCCAGCCGGGCGGCCAGGGCCTCCAGGCGCTCGCGGACGACGAACATGTCGGAGATGGTGCCGCTGCTCGGCGAGGCGACGACCGCACCCCTGCGGGGGAGGATCACGACGAAGCCCTCCGCCTCGGCGACGCGCAGCGCCTCCCGGACGGGGTTGCGGGAGACGCCGAAGTCCTCGGCCAGCCGGTCCTCGGTCAGCCGCTCGCCGGGCAGGTAGTCGCCGTCGATGATGGCTGTCCGCAGGGCGGTGAGGACCTGATCGCGTAGCGGCAGGTGTTGCGCGCCGAGCTTGTCCCGCAGATCTTCAGCCACCTGGATCGCCTCTCCGTGAATCGTCCAGGGCAAAGTGTATACGAAGAACAATCTTTGGAGGTCAGCCGACAGTGTCGAGCACAGTGCCCCACGTCATCAGCCCCTCCACCACCGCGCCGGGACGGCAGCGCCTCCTGCGGCGCCGGCACGCCCTCGTCGTCGTGCTCACCTTCCTAACCGGGAGCGCCGACGCCATCGGCTTCCTCTCCCTCGGCGGAGCCTTCTCCAGCGTCATGACCGGCAACATGGTCCTGCTCGGCCTCTCCGCGGGTCGAGGTGACGCCGAGCTGGCACTGACCTCGGGCTGCGCCATCGTCAGCTTCATCGTCGGCGTCCTCGCGGGCGCCCGCCTCGTCGGCTCGGCCCAGCCCGACGATCCCGTCTGGCCACGGCGGGTCACCTGGGCGCTCGTGCTGGAACTCCTGGTGTTCGTCGTCTTCCTCATCGTCTGGGAGGTCAACCTTCCCCACCACGACGAGCACGTCGACCTCGCGCTGCTGCTGCTGTCCGCCGCGGCGCTGGGCGTGCAGAGCAGCGCCATCCAACGCTTCGGCGTGCCGGGCCTGTCCTCCACGTACCTGACCGGCACCCTGACCAGCCTGATCGCCGGCGTCGCCGCGCGCAGCCCGTGGGGCAGCCTACGGCCCAAGGCACAGGTGCTGCTCGCCCTGATGACCGGCGCCGCGGTCGGCGCGCTGGTCGCCCTGCACCTGCCGGTGGTCGCGCCGGGTTTGCTGATCGTGCCGCTCGTGCTCGTCATCGCCGTGTCCGCGCGGATGCGGTCCTAGCCCTCCACCCGGGCACCGGACGCGCGCAGCTCAGGCGCCGCGCGCGAACAGGGCCAGGCGGACCCGGTTGGGGCTGTCGGTCTTGGTCATCAGGTTGGTGATGTGCGTCTTGACCGTGGTGACCCCGATGTGCAGCCGGTCGGCGATCTCAGTGTTGGACAGGCCCTCGGCGACCAGGCTCAGGACGTCCTGCTCACGGGCGGTCAGCCCCTGCACCGGCCGTGGCGTCTCGGCGCGGGCGTGCACCGCGCGCTGCACCAGGCGTTGCAGCACCTCCGGGCTGAACGGGCTGTCACCCCCGGCGGCCCGGCGGATGCCGTCCAGCAGCTCGGCGGGTGGCGCGTCCTTGAGCAGGAACCCGCAGGCGCCGGCGGTCAGGGCGGGATAGAGGTGGTCGTCATCCCCGAAGGTGGTCAGCACCAGGATCCGGGTGGCCGGGCGCTCGGCGAGGATCCGGCTGGTCGCGGTGATCCCGTCCACGCCGGGCATGCGCAGATCCATGACGACGACGTCGGGGAGGAGCCGCGCGGCGAGCGAGATGGCCTCGCGACCGTTGTCGGCCTCGCCCACCACGTCGACGTCGGGCTGGGCGTCGCAGAGCATCCGCAGGCCCGCGCGGATGAGGTGCTGGTCGTCGACCAGCAGGACGCGGATCATCCCAGCTCCGGCGCGGTCGAGGCCGCGCGGTCGCGGGGGGCCGGCGGCGCGGTGACGTCGGCCGTCGGCGCGGAGCCGGACCTGCTGGCCACGGCCGGGAGAACCGTGCGCACCCGCCATCCCGTACCCGTCGGACCTGCCTCCAGCCGGCCGCCGAGGACCTCGACGCGCTCGCGCATGCCGGTGATGCCGTGACCGCCTCCGGACGGCACCGCCGCCGGCACCGCGCCGCGCCCGTTGTCCGAGACCTCCCAGTGGACGGCTCCGTCCCGAACGGCGACCACGAGGTGCGCCAGCGCGGACGTCCCGGCGTGCTTGGCCACGTTCGTCAGGGCCTCCTGGGTCAGTCGCAGCACGGCCAGGCCGCGAACCGCGTCGAGTGAACCGACCGTCGGGTCGATGTCGGCCTCCACGGTGATGCCCGACTGGCGGGCCCGGTCGACCGTCGCACCGAGTGCCGCCGGGAGCGCCGACGGCTCGATCGCGGTCAGCGCGGCGTCACCGCGTACCCCGTCGGGGTTGCGCAGGACCTCGACCAGCCGGCGCAGCTCCGCCAGCGCGGCGGTCCCCGTGCCGTGCACGTCGTCGAACACCTCGCCGACCCGGGGGTCCAGGTCCGTGAGCACGTGCCTGGCCACGCCGACCCGCAGCACCATCGACGCCACGTGGTGCGCGACGACGTCGTGCAGCTCGCGGGCGATGGCGCTGCGTTCGTCCGCGCGGGCGGCACGGCTCTCCGACTCGTGCCGGCGCTGCTCCGCCGCCGCCCGCTCCACGGCCTGCCGACCCAGCTCCCGGTTGCTCCGGATGAGCAGACCGAGCAGCAGAGGTACGCCGACCTCCAGGGTCAATCCGAAGACGCCCGAGGCGAACCGGCCGAGTGGATCACCGATCGAGTCGGTCAGGTCGACCACGGCGAGCAGCCCGGTGGCCAGCCAGATCGTCCGTGCTCGGCGCGCCCGCATGGTCACCTCGAGCAGGGCCCAGCTGGCACCGACCTGGTTGATCGTGAGGTCGTCGACCAGGGGGATCGCGATCGCCAGCAGCCCGGCCTGCAGCACCAGGTTGACCAGCGGCCGACGGTGGAACACCAGCCCGAGGGTGAACGCGACCACCGCGAGGACCCACTGCGTGGCCGTCGGCGGGCGGCCAGCATGGGGGCCGAACACCAGATATCCCAGGCCGCTGAGGTCGAGCAGCGCCATCCGCACGAGCGTGTCTCGCGCGTCGAACAGCCGTCCCGCCCACCCCACGGGGGTCAGCCTAGGCGCTGCGGCTCGGGGGCACGAGCGACCGTCGGCCGCGGCCACCGGGCTCGAACCCCGAGGTAGGCGGCCAGCCCGAGCGGTCCGAGCAGGATGGTCAGCACCAGCACCGGAGCCATGACCAGCGCCGGTACCCCCCGTTCCCGGCTGTCCAGCCACGCCCACCGCCCGACGAACAGGTCGAACGCGATCATGTGCGCCCACCCCGCCGCCGCGCCGTCGGAGGTGCCGAGCAGGTCGCGCACCCCGCCCAGGGTCGGCGACGTCACGGCCGGGAGCACGTCGCCGAACGCCGGGATCACCAGCAGCGCGTAGATCGCCACGACCGGCAGCACGATCAACGGCGAGGAGATGATCCGGGCGGTCCACGACCAGTGCGGCAGCAGGATCATCAGCGCCCAGAACGGCGCGGCCACCGCGAACGTCAGGGTGAACAGCGTCGCGGTCATGCGGCGAGCGCCAGTTCCGGGTTGCGGCGGCGAGCCAGCACCAGGCCGGTGGCGGTCGCGGTAGCGACCGCCAGGGCCGCGACGGCGGCCAGCGTGAGCGCGTCCGGGCGCAGCAGCGGCTGTCCCCGCAGCGCCTGCCAGGTCAACAACACGGTGAGTACGCCGTACGCCCCGCCGGCGACGACCACCAGTCGTGCCCGGGTGCGCTCGTCCAGCCGTGTCCCGAGGAACCGGGTCAGCAGGATCGCCAGGATGGGCAGCGCCTGGAGGGCGTGCAGCCCCACGAAGTGCCCGATCCGCAGGTCTCCACCGGTGGTGCTCCACCCGACCACCGGCAGCCCTGGTCCGCCATCGAGTACGCCGACGGCGTGCGCCCCGGAGATCCCGTCGATTCCCGGCTCCTGCATGGGCAGCACCATCGGCACCGCCGCGAGCATGCCCAGCAACGACAGGCCGAGCCCCCACCCGACCGCGCGGGCGGCGACCCGGTCGGGGATCCGCCGGATCAGCACCACGATCCCGATGACGAGGTGCGCGACGAACAGCACCATGATCGCCGCGCCCATCACCGCGAAGAGGGCGGCGTTCAGTGGGCTGGTTCCGTTGTAGTGGCTGGTCGTACCGCGGAGCACCTGCCCGACGATCACCACCATCTCGATCACCGCCATCGCGACGACGACCGTGGCGGCCCACTCCGCGATCCGACTGCGCCGCGGCAGCAGGGAGAGCATCCAGGCGAGGGTCGTGCCGTACACCACGAAGGACACGGCGAACTTGAACGGCTTGAGCCAGATCGGCGATCCGGTGAGGACGCGCGAGTCGACGAGGATGCCGACTTCCGCGATAACGGTGAGCACCGCCATCGCGTAGACGAAGACCATGAGTGGGCGGTGCCAGTGTGCCGCCCGGCGCAGCGCGATAGTCATGTCTGTAGATGCTCCCGACCACGCCCGCCGATCGCGTCCGACCGCGAGCCCCGGTTGCGGCCGACGGTCGGAGCGCGCCTCCTCCCTGGGTAGGAGGCGAAACCCGGTCGTGGCTCCTCGCCGGCGCTGGCACAATGGCCGGCCTGTCGAGCGGACCGGAGTGGCGATGACGACGAACGAGGACCGTGTCCAGCCGAACGAGACCACGGTGCCGCTGCTGCACTGTGTGTCGCCGGAGGAGACCCTGGCGTTCTGGCGTGCTCTGGGGTTCGAGGTGACCTACGAGCAGACGAAACCGTACGTCTACCTGGCCTTTCAGTGGAGCGGGTTCGCTCTGCACTACGACCGTGCGCCGAGCGGCCTGGACCCGTCGGCGGAGAACACCGGCGGCTGCCTGGTGATGGTCGACGCGGTCGCGGCGTACCACGCGGCGTTCACCGAGGCGATGCGCCGTGCCTACGGCAAGGTGCTCGTCAAGGGCCTGCCGCGGATGACCCGCTACCGCGCCGGGGCGTCGCGGTTCAGCGTCGTCGACCCCTCCGGCAACACGATCATCTTCATTCAGCGCGACGAGCCGGTGGACGTGGAGTACGGCGGGTCGAAGGAGTTGCAGGGGTTGGCCCGAGTGCTCGACAACGCGCGGGTCCTGCGCGAGTTCAAGATGGACGACCGGCAGGCGTTCCGGGCGCTCAACTCGGGGTTGCGCCGACACGGCGACGACGCGCCGGCGGTCGAGCAGGGGTTGGCGCTCGCCGGGTTGATCGAGCTGTCGCTGTCGCTCGATGAGCCGGAGCGCGTGCCCGACTGGGGGAGCCGGCTGCAGAAGCTTCCGCTGACCGCTCAGGAGCGTGAGCGGGTGCGCGGCGCGGTGGCCGATCCCACCGTTCTCGGGCCGTGGCTGCCCGACGCGAACTGACCTACAGGAAGCCCGACGAACCAGCCAGCAACGTGCCCCAAGGCATGATCCACCAGACCAGCTGCTCCGGTCCGGCGCGCAGGGAGCGCCTACACCATCGCCACCGGGACCAGTCGCACCACGTCGACCCCGTCGAGCTTCATGAGCCCGGCCAGTCCCGGTCCCGTCGGCTCCAGGGGCACCTGGAACCGTACCGACGCGAGCGTCATCTGCGGACCGAGCTGCGTGGCCAGGTCGCCCTTGCCCCGGGACTGCCTGCGCAGACGCTCGTACGCGGCGTCGCGCTCCTCGAACTCGACCGACTCCGCGTGCGGTAGTTCCCGGACGGCCTTCTCAACAGTGGCCCGCTGCTCGTCGGTCACCGTCGACTTGAGCCGGACGATGACCCCGATGCGCTCCGGCAGCGGGTCGACCTGTGCGGTCCTGAGCGCGACGTCGTCGACGCCGTCGACCCCCGCCATCACCAACTCCACCGCCTCGGCGATCGAGGCATCGGTGACTGTCGCCCGGAACGACTCCGGCAGAATCTCCGGCCTCAGGTCCGCCAGCAGGTCCGGGTTGTCCTTCAGCGACTCCTTCAAGGTCTCGTACGCCTGCTCCCGGCTCTCGAGGGCCACGTCCGCAACGCTGGGCATCGATCGTAGTCGCTGCTCCACCGTGCCCTTCGTCGTTGCCGTCACGTCGTTGTCCAGGAAGACGGTCAACGTGCTGCGGCCGGTGTCCTCCGGCTCCGAGGTGCAGGCGGACAGGGCCAACAGGAGCACGAATGCCAGTAGCGGTGCGACTCGACGCATGGGGCCAGATCGTAGGCGAGCTCCGGCCGAGGTGCCGGGGCAGCGCTGGTGGCCAACGGTGCCTACTCTTCTACCCGTGGGAGCGATCAAGCCGTGGCACCTGTCCGTCCTGACCCTCTGCTGTCTCCTGCCGACGGCGGCGGCAATCGTCGGTGGAATCTGGGCAGTGCGCCGAGGCCGCACCCGCCGCTGAACGGTCGATGCGGCGGGCGGGCGGCCGACCCCGCCGCGAGGCAGGTTCAGCCTCGCAGCGGGATCAGAAGGGCCACTGGTCGCGGACCCCGGCCTCGATCAGCGGGATCATCGCGAACGCGGCGTCGGACAGACCACCGAAGGTGTGCCGGTTGCCGGCGGTCGGGGTGTGCCCGACCCGGTAGCCGGCCAGGTTCCAGGTGTACACCGGCACCTCGGCGGGCACCGCGGCCGTGACGTCCACCGCGCCGTGCCAGTGGGCCTGCTCATCGGTGAGGATGACCACCCGGTCGTGCCGGTCGTAGTGCTCGCGTACCGCCTTCTCGGTGTCGGTTCCCATGCCGTAGAAGTAGCCACCGTCCTTGAACCGGCGCACCGCCGCCAGGACCGACTCGCCCGCCACCGCGGGGAACACCCGGCTGGCATTGGAGAAGGACACCACCGTGGCCGCCTGCGCCCGAGCGGCCAGCGCGAGACCGAACACCGTGGCGCCGTCCCAGCAGCGCAGCGCGCCGTCCTTGCTGAACGGGCTCTGCATCGAGCCGGACGTGTCGATCAGGATCAGGGTCCGCCCGGCCAGGCTGGGCACGTTCGCCAGGGCGTGCTGCAACGCCCTCTCCAGCGGGTACGCCCACCGCAGGCTGGGCGCCGCGTTGTACGCCGACAGGAAGCGCATCGGCAGTGCCCGTGAGGTGGCGACCTCGCCCGGGTCGGAGAGCTTGGCCGCAACGGTCTCCGCGACGGAGTCGCTGACTCCGGCCTGGTCGAAGTTGCGCAGGTTGCGCAGCAGCGCCAGGTATCCCATGGTCGGGATGACGGACTCCCACGCCGCGGCGTCCATCGCGGTCTGCCGCCAGCCGGCCAGGGCCTCCCACGTCATGCCAGCCGCGCCCAGCACCGCGGGATCGGTGACCTCCCTGCGCTGCTCGACCGGCATCGCCATGAGCGCGTCCCGCGCCGCCAGCATCCGGAGCGACGCCGGCAGCGGGTTGTCCCGGCGGTGCCGCCGATCCAGCGCGTGCCGGAACAGGTCACTCTGCCGCTCGTCCTTTGCGCCGGGGTGGGTCAGGTCGACGACGTCACCGAACCGCACCGCGCTGCCGACGGAGTCGTACTTGAGCAGACTCCGCTCGGTGTACAGCCGGACCGCCGCGTCGGCGATGCCCCGCTTCACCGGCTTGGGCAGCGCCCGGCCATAGCGACCCAGCCAGTACGCCAGAGCCTCACCCGGCTCGTCCGCACGCTGCAACGCGGCACCGACGATCGCCCGCGAACCCGGAATCGTCGCGGCGACCTGGGCGCGCGCACCCTCCACGGCCGCCACCACGGACGCCGAGCGCATCATCGCGCCGGACCGCAGCCACGGTACGAAGCGGGCGAACCAGTCGGGGTCGGACACGGCCACGGCGGCGACCAGGTCCCGGAAGCGTGCGTCCCGGTCCGTGGCGCCCTCGTAGAAGGTGTCCTCGCCGACCATGTTGGACACACCGAGCAGGAACAGTTCGATGCGCGGCTCACGGGTGAAGCCGGGTGCGCCCTCGGCGGTCACCGGCTGGTGTCGTCTCTTGCGCAGCCTGATGTTGAACTTGGCCATGACGTCCCCCACGTCAGTCGGCCGGGAAGGCGCCACCACACCGCACACCCGAGATCAGAATCGGCCACGGACTAGTCCGCCGTTCTGTCCGTTGAACTATCCACCCGAAGGTGTCGGGGGATTCGAACCCCCAGCTGCGGAACCCTGAAGTAACCGTTGCCTGCGCACCGGGTGTGCGGCGTGGTCGCGCTTCCCGAGATCGATAAGTGCGGTCATGACCGTAGTGGCGGTGGAGCCGGCCGAGCAACGGAGTTTGCGATCTTGTTGAGCGGGTGGAAGTAGCTCACGCCGCACGCCCGAGATCAGAGGTGGACGCGGCGTCCGCGGGTTCGAACCGCGAGCCCTTGCAGGGCCTTTGCCAGAAGTAGCCGTGTCCGTCGCACCGGGCGTGCGGCGTTAGCGCGCCTCCCGAGATCGAAGCGGTGACGGCAACCGGCCCTTGCGGGCCAAGGTGACCTGGGCCGCTGGTCGACGCCACCGGAAGTGGCGGTGGGATTCGAACCCACGTCTCCCCTTTTGGAGAGGAAGTAGCCGTTACCTGCGCACCGGGAGGTGCCCCACGACGGTAGGCGCGGACCCCGGGACCGGCAAGCGGAATTCGGATCGCGGTGCCGGCACCTGGACACCTCGCTCCACGCCCCTTTGCTCTGCTTCAACCCGCGCAACAGTCGGTGTCCGCTATCCGGACAGTGCCCGTTGCGTGGGCGTAAGCAGAGCAAAGGCTGCACGAGAGGCTGCACGAGAGGCAGGCCCCCCGGCGTGGGCCGGACCCTGACGAGTACGTCCGAGAGGAAGAGCTGCTATGCCGCCGCACCACGACGGATTTCCGCTCCACCCCTGGCCGAGCCACGGGCGTCCGCACGGCCGGCCTGGTTCAGGGAACTGACCCTCTCGGGACGGTCCTTGCTGCGGGATCCGCTGCGGGCCGACCCGCGACTCGTCTAGTGTCAGGCTGTTCACATTTAGTCGCTTTCGTCGGAAAGGTGCAGCGATGGGGGTGCGCCGCTGGGTCGAAAGCTGGCCGCTCTACCGTCAGCTCACCGGCACCGACCCGCTCGGTCGGGGTGCGGCGGCCAAGTCCGCCCGCTCCATGTCGCTCACCGCCCGCACCGACACCGCCGACTCGGTGGCCCGGTCCGTCTGCCCCTACTGCGCCGTCGGCTGCGGCCAACGGGTGTACGTCGAGGACGGGCAGGTCAGCCAGATCGAGGGCGATCCGGACAGTCCGATCTCGCGGGGGCGGCTCTGCCCGAAGGGCGCTGCCAGCAAGAGCCTGGTGACCAGCCCCCTGCGGCAGACGAAGGTGCGCTACCGCCGTCCGTACTCCACGCAGTGGGAGGACCTCGACCTCGACACGGCGATGAACATGATCGCCGATCGGGTGTTGGCGGCCCGCGACGAGACGTGGGAGGACGTCGACGGCGAGGGTCGGCCGCTCAACCGGACGTTGGGTTTCTCCAGTCTGGGTGGGGCGACGCTGGACAACGAGGAGAACTACCTCATCAAGAAGTTGTTCACCGCGATGGGGGCGCTGCAGATCGAGAATCAGGCCCGTATTTGACACTCCGCCACCGTCCCCGGTCTGGGGGCCAGTTTCGGTCGTGGCGGTGCCACCGACTTCCAGCAGGACATCGCCCACTCTGACGTCATCGTGATTCAGGGTTCGAACATGGCCGAGGCGCATCCGGTGGGCTTCCAGTGGGTGATGGAGGCCAAGCGGCGCGGCGCGAAGGTCTTCCACGTCGACCCGCGGTTCACCCGCACCAGTGCGCTGGCCGACAGCTACCTGCCGATCCGGGCGGGCACCGACATCGCCCTGCTCGGTGGGGTGGTCCGCTACATCCTGGAGAACGAGCTGGACTTCCGCGAATACGTGGTCGCCTACACCAACGCCGCGACGATCCTGACCGAGGACTTCCGCGACACCGAGGATCTGCACGGGGTCTTCTCCGGCTTCCAGGAGGACAACGCCAGCTACGACCAGACCAGCTGGCGGTACGAGGGGCAGTCGCAGAACATCCCGACCCGGGACACGGAGACCCAGCGGGAAACCGCGGCCGGGCTGGAGCACGAGTCGCACGGCGCACCGGTGGCCGGTCAGACCAAGCGGGACGAGACGTTGCAGCACCCGCACTGCGTCTACCAGATCCTCAAGCGGCACTTCGCCCGCTACACCCCGGAGATGGTGGAGCGGGTCTGCGGCATCCCGCAGGAGAGGTTCCTGGAGCTGGCCGAGGCGTGGACGGCGAATTCCGGGCGGGAGCGCACCGGGATGCTGATCTATTCGGTGGGCTGGACGCAGCACAGCGTGGGTGTGCAGTACATCCGCACCGGTGCGATCATCCAGCTGCTCCTGGGCAACATGGGTCGCCCGGGTGGCGGGGTGATGGCGTTGCGCGGGCACGCCAGCATTCAGGGCTCGACGGACATTCCGACGCTGTTCAACCTGCTGCCGGGTTACCTGCCGATGCCGCACCACGCCGACCACCCCACGTTCGACGAGTGGGTCGACAGCATCCGCCACCCGGGGCAGAAGGGCTTCTGGGGCGACGCCCGCGCCTACGCGGTGAACCTGCTCAAGGCGTACTGGGGTGACGCGGCCACCGCCGACAACGACTACTGCTACGGCCACATGCCCCGGATGACCGGCGACCACGGGACGTACCAGCAGGTGCTGAACATGATCGACGGGAAGGTCAAGGGGTACTTCCTGCTCGGGCAGAACCCGGCGGTGGGTTCCGCGCACGGCCGGGCCCAGCGGCTGGGCATGGCCAACCTGGACTGGTTGGTGGTCCGGGACCTCTTCATGATCGAGAGCGCGACGTTCTGGGAGCACTCGCCGGAGATCGAGACCGGCGAGATCGTGCCCGAGGAGTGCCGTACCGAGGTGTTCTTCCTGCCAGCAGCCTCGCACGTGGAGAAGGAGGGCAGCTTCACGCAGACGCAGCGGCTGTTGCAGTGGCGCGAGAAGGCCGTCGAACCGCCGGGCGATGCCCGTTCCGAGTTGTGGTTCTTCTACCACCTGGGCCGCATCGTCCGGGAACGGCTGGCCACGTCGACCCTGCCGCGCGACCGGGCGCTGCTCGACCTGAACTGGCACTACCCGACGCACGGGCCGCACGCGGAGCCGAGCGCGGAGGCGGTGCTGTACGAGATCAACGGTTACGAGGTGGCCAGCGGTCGGCCACTGTCGACGTTCACCGAGATGAAGGACGACGGCTCCACCGCCGGCGGCTGCTGGATCTACACCGGGGTGTACGCCGACGGCGTGAACCAGGCGGCCCGGCGCAAGCCCCGCCACGAGCAGGACTGGGTGGCCGCCGAGTGGGGGTGGGCGTGGCCGGCGAACCGGCGCATCCTCTACAACCGCGCGTCGGCGGACCCGGAGGGTCGACCGTGGAGTGAGCGCAAGAAGTACGTCTGGTGGGACCCGGAGAAGGGTGAGTGGACCGGCTACGACGTGCCGGACTTCGAGAAGACCAAACCGCCGTCGTACCGGCCGCCGCCCGGCGCGTCCGGCCCGCAGGGCATCGCCGGCGACGACCCCTTCATCATGCAGGGCGACGGTAAGGGCTGGCTGTACGCGCCGAGCGGCGTTCTGGACGGGCCGATGCCCACCCACTACGAGCCGGTCGAGTCGCCGGTGCGCAACCCGCTCTACCGGCAGCAGGCCAACCCGACCCGCAAGGTGTACACGCACCCGATCAACACGCTCAACCCGAGCCCACCGGAGCCGTACAGTCAGGTCTTCCCGTACGTCTTCACGGTCAGCCGGCTCACCGAACACCACACGGCGGGTGGAATGAGCCGCATGGTCCGCCCCCTGGCCGAGCTGCAGCCGGAGATGTTCGTCGAGGTGTCCCCGGAGCTGGCTGTCGAACGCGGCCTGGACCACCTGGGCTGGGCACACGTGGTCACCACCCGCGCGGCCATCGAGGCGCGCGTCCTGGTGACCGACCGGCTCACCCCCCTGCGGGTGGAGGACCGGATCATCCACCAGCTCTGGCTGCCGTACCACTTCGGCTTCGAGGGCCTCGTCACCGGCGAGTCGGCCAACGACCTGTTCGGGATCAGCCTCGACCCCAACGTCCTCATTCAGGAGAGCAAGGTCGGCACGTGCGACGTCCGACCCGGCCGACGCCCGCGAGGACAGGAGCTGCTGGACCTCCTCGTCGACTACCGACGTCGGTCGGGGGATCTCGGCCCGCACTATCCACCGCAGGTCACGACCGACGCCGCCGACAGCGGCCGCGACCCGGAGGTCTGACCGATGCCCCACGTCAACAGCCTGTACGGTCCCGTCGACCCGGCGCCCGACGCCGGCTACGTGGACGCCCCGCCGCGGATGGGCTTCTTCACCGACACCAGCGTCTGCATCGGCTGCAAGGCGTGCGAGGTCGCCTGCAAGGAATGGAACGACGTCCCCGGCTCCGGCCTGGACCTGCTGGGCATGTCGTACGACAACACCGGCGCGCTGACCGCGAACTCGTGGCGGCACGTCGCGTTCATCGAGCAACCCCGCCCGGCCGGCTGGGCGACACCGGCGTTCGAGCAGGAACCGGACGGGCCGCCGGTCAGCCCGATCACGGCGGCGGCCGGCGCGCGTACCGGCACCGACACCGGGACGGTTCCGGGCCTGGCGCCCGGCTCGCCGGCAGCGGCCGCTCGGATGTCGGGTGGGCCGGAGTTCCTCGGGATGCCGGGTGCGCAGCCGCCGGGCCGGGGCACCGGCGCGGAGGGGCGCACCGACTTTCGCTGGCTGATGATGTCGGATGTGTGCAAGCACTGCACCCACGCGGCGTGTCTGGATGTGTGCCCGACGGGTTCGCTGTTCCGGACCGAGTTCGGCTCGGTGGTGGTGCAGGAGGACATCTGCAATGGCTGCGGCTACTGCATCTCGGCGTGCCCGTACGGGGTGATCGACCAGCGCAAGGAGGACGGTCGGGCGTGGAAGTGCACGCTCTGCTACGACCGGCTCGGCGCGGGCATGACCCCGGCGTGTGCGCAGGCGTGCCCGACGGAGTCGATCCAGTACGGGGCCCTGGACGAGTTGCGGGAGCGGGCCGCCGCTCGGGTGGCGACCCTGCACGAGCAGGGCGTGCCGGATGCGCGGCTGTACGGGCACGACCCGAACGACGGGGTGGGTGGTGACGGGGCGTTCTTCCTGTTGCTGGACGAACCCGAGGTGTACGGCCTGCCGCCGGACCCGGTCGTGACCACCCGCGACCTGCCGGCCATGTGGAAACGCGCCGGCCTGGCCGCGCTGGTCATGGCCGCCGCCACGACGGTCGCGTTCCTCGGCAGGCGGCCATGACGGACACCACACCACCCGAGCCGACCGGCGCCCGGTTCCGGGAGTTCCAGGCCCGCCTCGGCCGGGCCAAGGGGCAGCGCGACCGCCAGCCCGGTCGAGGGCGCGGCCACGGCGGCGAGCAGCTCGCCGTGCCGCCGGCCGACTTCAGCTCCTACTACGGCCGGCCGATCCTCAAGCCGCCGGTGTGGAAGCACGACATCGCCGGCTACCTGTTCACCGGCGGCCTCGCCGCCGGCAGTGCCCTGATCGGCGCGGGCGCCCAACTGACCGGGCGGCCCCGGCTGCGTACGGTGGGCCGCTGGACCGCCCTCGGCGGTGTCGCCGCCAGCACCTACCTGCTGGTGCACGACCTCGGGCGCCCGGACCGGTTCCACCACATGCTCCGGGTCGCCAAGCTGACCTCGCCGATGTCGGTCGGCACCTGGATCCTCACCGTGTTCGGGCCGCTGGCCGGCGTGGCCGCGGTCGCCGAGCTGGCGCCGCTGCTCCCGCAGCACGGTGCGCTCGGCCTCGCCCGCCGGCTGGCGCCGCCCATCGGCAACGTCGCCGGACTGGCCGCCGCCGCCACCGCGCCGGCGCTGGCCACGTACACCGGGGTGCTGCTCGCCGACACCGCCGTGCCCTCCTGGCACGACGCGTACCCGTCGTTGCCGTTCGTCTTCGCCGGCAGCGCGCTCGCCGCCGCGTCCGGGGTCGGCCTGATCGCGGCGCCGCCTACGGAGACCGCCCCGCTGCGCCGGCTCGCCCTGGCCGCCGCGACCATCGAACTCGCCGGCGGTCGCCACTTGGAGCGCCTGGGCCTGACCGGCGAGCCCTACGGGCACGGACGCAGCGGCCGACTGGTCCGGGCGGGACGCGCGCTCCTGGCCGTGGGCACCGCGGCCGCACTCGTCAGCCGGCGCAGCAGGATCCTGTCGGCGATCTCCGGCGCGGCCCTCGTGGCATCGTCCGTCGCCACCCGGTTCGGCGTCTTCGAGGCGGGCAGGGCGTCGGCAAGCGATCCGAGGTACACCGTTCTGCCGCAACGGGAGCGGCTCGACCAGCACGGCTCGGCCGCCGTCGGCTAGCTCCGCGGCCCGCGGGCGCCGATAACCTCAGCCGGTGAACAGCTTCGCGGCGGTGATGGCGGTCTGGACGATGCCGTACCCGAGCAGCACCGCGACCAGCAGCCACGACAGCCAGAGCCGCCCCGTCTGGTTGCCGACCTGCTTCGGCACCGGGGGTTGGCTGTCCGGGCCGAGGGCGACCGGCTCGGTGACGGTGGCGCGCGCCACGGGAGACGTCGGTCCCCGGTCCGGCTCGTGGAACCGGTCCGGCACGGCACGGACCAGCAGGTTGGCGATGAACCCGATGGCGAGGACGCCGACCATGGTGAACAGCGCGGGCCGGTACGCCGACGCGGTGAGCGTGCCGGGCTTGCCCTGCGTGTCGAGGATCCCGTTGACGATCAACGGGCCGGCGACGCCCGCCGCGGACCACGCGGTCAGCAGCCGGCCGTGGATGGCGCCGACCTGGAAGGTGCCGAACAGGTCCCGCAGGTAGGCGGGGGCAGTGGCGAAGCCGCCGCCGTAGAACGAGATGATCGCGGCGGCGATCAGCACGAAGACCGCCGTGGCGGCGTGACCGGCGATGGCGAGCAGTGCGTAGAGCACCATGCCGACCCCGAGGTAGACCATGTAGATGGGCTTGCGGCCGATGAGGTCGGAGGTCGTCGACCAGACGAACCGCCCGGCCATGTTGAACAGCGACAGCACTCCCACGAAACCGGCCGCCGCCGACACCGAGACGGCGCTGACCCCGTTGTCCCGGAAGAAGTCCTGGATCATCGGGCTGGCCTGTTCCAGGATGCCGATGCCCGCGGTGACGTTGCAGAACAGCACGATCCACAGCAACCAGAACGAACGGGTGCGCACGGCGTTCGACGCGGACACGCTCGCCTTTGTCACCAGTGGCTTGGCGGCGACGCGCGCGGGGTCGAACCCTGCGGGCCGCCAGTCCGGCGCGGGGACGCGCACGTTGAACGGCCCGAACATCATGATCACGAAGTACCCGATGGCGAACGTGACGAAGAGCGCCACCAGGGCATGCCCGGACGCCACCGCGGCGGGGTTGGCGGGGTTGTAGTCGGGGTCGTAGAGCGAGAGCAGTTGGCGCGCGAGCGGGCCGGCGACCAGGGCGCCGCCGCCGAAACCCATGATGGCCAGCCCGGTGGCGAGGCCGGGCCGGTCCGGGAACCACTTGATCAGCGTGGAGACGGGCGAGATGTAGCCGATACCGAGGCCGATACCGCCGATGACGCCGTACCCGAGGTAGAGGAGCCAGAGCTGGTGGGTCGCGATACCGAGCGCACCGACCAGGAACCCGGTGGCCCAGAAACAGGCGGAGACGAACATCGCCCGGCGCGGTCCGTTTCGCTCCACCCACCGGCCGCCCACGGCGGCGGACGAGCCGAGCATGACGATGGCGATGCTGAAGATCGCCCCGATCGCGGTCTGGCTGGTGTCGAAATGCGCGATGAGGGAGTTCTTGTAGACGCTTGTCGCGTAGACCTGGCCGATGCAGACGTGCACGGCCAGCGCCGCGGTCGGGATGAGCCAGCGGCTGTATCCCGGGGGAGCGACGGTGTGCCGAGGATCGAATACCGACAGCATGGTCGTCCGCACCTCCTGCGGCTGAGTGGGCCGGAGGCGGCGCAGAGCTGTCCGAAGCCTTGCACCGGACTCCCGGCAGTCGGCCGAGTGGCTCTCGTCGCCACAGCGGCGGCTTGACGCAGGTCCGGCGTCAGCCGTTGATCGGCTGTACCCCACGTTACGTGCCAACCGGTTCGCGGCTCGTCGTTACGGCAAAACGCGACCACGTCATCGGCCCGCCGCTCGCCTGCGGAGGAGCCAGTGCTCAGCTGGCACCCTTTGCTCTGCTTCAACCGACGCAACACTCACCGCCCGAAACCGTTGCGTGGGTTGAAGCAGAGCAAAGGTGAAGGTGGCAGGGGTTGCCCCGGCCGGTGCAGCGGTGCGGACGCGGAACGGGGGCGGGCCGACCGGCCCGCCCCCGACTGCTGTCGTACAGCTCAGTGAGTCGCGGCCTGTGCGGCCGCTTCCTCCTGGGCGCGTCGTTCGTCCCCGCTGAGGGTGTGCAGCGGCTTTTCCTTGATGAACAGCACGACGATCAGCGCGACCAGTGCGATCGGTGCGCCGATCAGGAACAGGTCGGCGGTGGCGGTGCCGTACACGTCCTGCACGATGCGCAGCACCGGCTCGGGCAGGGTGGACAGGTCCGGCACCTCGGCCGAGCCGCCGCCGGCCGCCGCCGGGCCGAGTCGCTCGGTCGTCAGCGTGGTCACCCGGTTGGCCAGGACCGCGCCGAGGGCACTGACCCCGATGGCGCCGCCCATGCTGCGGAAGAACGTCAGCACGGAGGTGGCGGCGCCGAGCTCGTGGGCGGGCACGTCGTTCTGCGCGGCGAGCACGAGGTTCTGCATGAGCATGCCGACGCCGACACCCAGCACGGCCATGTAGATCGACAGGACGACGACGCTGGTGCCGGCGTCGATGGTGCCCAGGAGCAGCATCCCGACGGTCATCACGGCGGCGCCCGCCACCAGGTACGCCTTCCACCGGCCGAACTTCGTGATGAGCTGGCCGGCCACCGTCGACGAGACGAGCAGACCGAAGATCATCGGAAGGCTCATCAGCCCCGCGACGGTCGGCGACTTGCCCAGCGAGATCTGGAAGTACTGGGACAGGAAGACGGTGCCACCGAACATCGCGACGCCGACCAGCACGCTGGCGGCGGTGGCCAGCGAGACCGTGCGGTTGCGGAAGATGTCCAGCGGGACGATCGGCTCCGCCGCCCGCGACTCGACGAGAACGGCCAGCGCCAGCAGGACCAGACCGCCGAGGACCATCACGGCCGTCCAGCCCGAGGCCCAGGCGAACTTGTTCCCGGCCAGGGACGACCAGACCAGCAGGGTGCAGACGCCCGCGGTGATGAGCACGGCACCAAGCCAGTCGATCTTGAACTTGCGGCGGACGACCGGGAGGTGCAGGGTGCGCTGCAGCAGGACGATGGACAGGATGGTGAACGGGACGCCGATCAGGAAGCACCACCGCCAGCCCAGCCAGGACGTGTCGACGAGCAGGCCGCCGATCAGCGGACCGGCGATGGTGCCGACACCGAAGACCGCGCCGAAGATGCCGGCGTAGCGGCCCAGCTCGCGCGGCGGGATCATCGCCGCCATGACGATGGTGGCCAGCGCCGTCATGCCGCCGGCGCCGATGCCCTGCACGACCCGGCTCACCAGCAGCACCTCGACGTTCGGCGTGAAGCCCGCGATCAGCGAACCCACCACGAACAGCCCCAGCGACAGCTGGATCAGCAGCTTCTTGCTGTAGAGGTCGGCCATCTTGCCCCAGAGCGGCACCGTCGCCGTCATGGCGAGCAGTTCGCTGGTGACGATCCAGGTGTAGACGGTCTGGCTGCCGTTCAGATCGGCGATGATCCGCGGCAGAGCGTTCGCCACCACCGTGGAGGCGAGGATGGACACGAACATGCCGACCATCAGGCCGGAGAGGGCCTGGAGAACCTCCCGACGCGACATGCGCGTGCCGACGTCGGCAGCCTCGGTGGGCGGCGGGGCGGTGGTGGTCATTGACGCTCCCTTGTCAGGGTTGAATCGGAGTGGCTGACCCCGGAGACCGGTGCACCGGGGCGGGACTGGTGTGGTCAGGAGGGATCCGGCAGGCCGGCCGCGACCGCGGCGAACGCCTCGTCGACGAAGTCGCGCAGCGGCCGGCTGTCGTCGGCGGCCCAGCGCAGCATCGCGGTGCGGAAGGTGGCACCGGCCACGGCGGTGACCAGCGCCGGGTGGCCGTGGTCGGGTTCGACGCCGAGCCGGGCGGCGAGAGCCGCGACCATGGCCGCCTCGGTCTCGATGTTCCCGGCCATCAGCCGGGGCAGCAGCGCGGGATTCTGGGCGATGACCGCCAGCCGCAGCCGCCACAACTCCCGGTCGGCCTGCATCGTGTCGATCGCCTCGTCGAGGGCGAGCCGGACGGCCTGCAACGCCGGCACCTGCGGCGGGGCGGCGGCCAGCCGCGCCACCACCGGCGTCCCGTCGAGTGCCGGGTCGTCGGTGAGCGCCTCGTCCTTGCAGGTGAAGTAGTTGAAGAAGGTGCGCGAGGAGACGTCCGCGGCCTCGCTGATCTCCTCCACCGTGACGTGCTCCAGGCCGCGCTCGGCGACCAGGCGTAGCGCGGCGGCGGTCAGCGCGGCTCGCGTCTGCCGCTTCTTGCGGTCCCGGCGCCCGGTGGCGGCCTGGTCGGAGTCGGTCACGCGGGCGAGATTAGGGCGGAGTTTGCGTACCCTGCAAGTTTTTATTCTGTGAAGTGATGTTCCCGACCCACCCGGTCCGGTCGGTCGGTGCGGGGCGCCGCCCCCGTGGTCTCCAGGATGAGCGCGGCGACCAGGTCCGGATCGTCGCTCATCGGCACGTGCCCGCAACCGGGAAGCGTCACCACCCGAGCCGCCGGCAGGCCGGCCCGGGCGCGCTCGGCCTGGTGGACGCCGAAGACGCGGTCGCAGTCACCCCAGCCGATGGTCACCGGCACCGTCGCGTCGGCCAGCCGCAGGCCGTCGAAGCGGTAGTCGCGGGCGGCCCGGGCCACGGCGCTGAAGCCGAGCCCGCGCCGCAGGGCGAGCGCGTCGCCCAGGGCGCGGTCGGCGTCCAGCAGCCGGGGGCGGGCCACCAGCGGCGCGAAGCACATCGCCCGCAGGTACGCCGAGCGCAGCGCGGCCCGCATGATCGGGGTGGGCAGGTACGAGTTGACCCGCAACATCCTCAGGATGGTCAGTGCCCGCCGGCGCTCGGCCGGGGTGAAGAACCCGGCGGGGGAGAAGGCGGTGGCCGAGGCGACCGCCCCGGTGGCGGCGAGCTCCAGGCTGATCGCCCCACCGAGGCTGTAGCCGGCCACGTGCGGGCGGTCCAGCCCCCACTCGGCCAGGACCGGCAGTATCCCGGCGACGGTCGCGGCCATGTCGACGGGCATGCCGGCCTCGGGCACCGGGGAGTTCCCGAAGCCGGGCAGGTCGAGCGCGATCACCTCATGGTGGGCGGCGAGTCGGTCGAACACCGGCTCCCACGCCTGATGGCGGTGACCGATGCCGTGGATGAGCACGAGCGGCTCGCCGCTGCCCGCACGACGAAAGTGAACTGCCATGACCACCCCTCCACCGACGTCGATCTCCATCACTCCTCCAGAGGCTCGGGCCAGGGCGGGTCGCCCACGCCGGTGATCCGTACGCCACCCCACGGGTCGACCTCGGCCAGCCGGGCGGGCCGGGTCCGGTCCGCGATGCGCAGCTCGACGTCGCGTTGGCCGGAGCGCAGCAGGCGGGCCACCTGCGGGTCGGGCTCGATCCGCCCAGCCCAGTGGTATCGGCCGTCGACGGGCTCCCACCGCCCACTGAGGTGCACCCGGACAGCGGTGCCCGCGACACTCGCGGCGCCGTGATAGCTCATGGCGCGATCCGTTCGTGGGCGCGGGTCAGCTCGTGCGGCAGGTCGGCGCTGGCCCGTACCCCCTCGATTCCGCTCCACAGCAGGGCGGTGAGGTAGTCGGTGAGGGCGGCCCGGGTGATCGGCTGGCCGTGCGTGGTCCACCAGTCGCCGACCGCCTGCACGAAGCCCACCAGGCCGTACGCCCACGGCTCGGCGGGGCCGGCGTCCAGGCCCAGCGCGCGCAGCCGGTCGCCGATCACCCGGGCCAGCCCGGCGGCGACCTGCTGGCTGGTCCCGGCGACCACCTGGTGGATGCCCGGATGACCGGACTGGTGCATCAGGAACCGGTAGAGCGTGGGCTGCGCCTCGATCACACCGAGGTACGCGTCGATCGTCGCCTGCACCAGGCCACGTTCCTCGCGGACCTGTTCGACCGCGGGCGCCACGGTGTCGATGATCCGGGCCGCGACCACCTCGCTGACGGCGACCCAGAGCTGCGATTTGTCGGCGAAGTAGCGGTAGAGGACCGGTTTGCTGACGCCCGCGGTGGCGGCCACCTGGTCCATGTCGACGTCCGGCCCGTACCGCAGCAACGCCTGGACGGCGGCCCCGACCAGGTCGCGCCGTCGTTGCTCACGATGGTCGGCCCACCGGTCCCGGCGGCCGTTGCCCTTCGCCTTCCGGCCCTCCTCAGGGGCCGGGGCCGCCGGACCGGATCCATTGACATCCTTGAGCGGCGATTGCATGCTACTACTCGTAACAGTTACCCGACGTCACGTCAATATGGAGGAGCCATGGACGCGGGATCGGCGGAATCCGAGCGGGCGGCGGTCGCCGAGCGACTGCTCACGTCCTCGCTACGCACCAGCTACGACCCCGTCGTCGAAATCGACTGGGACGCGCCGCCCGTCCCGGGCGCCTACTGGCTCCCGCCGCACCGCAGCAGCCTCTACGGCACCCCGATCTGGGCCCGGCTCACCGAGGAGCAGCGCGTCGAGCTCACCAAGCACGAGGTGGCCAGCGCGGCCAGCGCCGGGCTGTGGTTCGAGACGATCCTCATGCAGATGCTGATCCGGGAGTACTACGACGCCGACCCGACCAGCCGGCACGCCCAGTACGCGCTGACCGAGGTCGCCGACGAGTGCCGACACTCCATCATGTTCGGTCGGCTGATCGAGGCGATGGGCTGTCCGGTCTACCGGGCCAGCCCGGGCGACCACCTGCTCGGGCGCTTCCTCAAGGCCACCGCCAGCGGCCCCCGGATGTACGCCGCGATCCTCATCGCCGAGGAGATCCTCGACGCGTTCCAGCGCGAGATCATGGCCGACGAGTCGCTCCAGCCGCTCATCCGGATGGTCTCGCGCATCCACGTGGTGGAGGAGGCGCGACACGTCCGGTTCGCCCGCGAGGAGCTGGCGCACCAGGTCGCGGCGTCCGGCCCGCTGGGCATGGCGTACGCCCGGCTGCTGATCGGTCGCGCCGCCAACACGATCGCCAACCGCCTGGTCCATCCGGACGCGTACGCGGCGGTGGGCATCCCGCCAGCGGTCGGCCGGGCCGCCGCCCGGGCCAACCCGCACTGGCGTGCCACCCTGCGCTGGTCGGCGGAGCGGGTGCACACCCACCTGGCGGGCGTGGGCCTGGTGGCCGGGCCCGGACGTCTGCTGTGGGCCCGTGCCGGGCTGATCTGACCGCTCGTCGGCCGGTGGGCCACCGGGGGCGCTGCCCACATCAGGCAGCCGGGTCAGGCCCGCCCGATCCGTGGGTCCTGGCGGTCGGTCAGCCGCAATCCCACGCCGCGCACCGCCTCGATCGTGGCGACGGTGCCGAGGTCGTGCAGCTTGCGTCGCAGCCGCTTCACCAACGACTGCACGTCCGCCTTGCGCTCGCGCCCTTCGTCGCGCCAGACCGACCGGTGCAGCTCGGCGTAGCTCCAGACCCGGATCGGCTCGGTCGTCAGGCAGATCAGCAGGTCGTGCTCCAGCCGGGTCAGGTCGATCTCGCGGTCCTCGCAGCGGGCGGTGGACCGGGTCGAGTCGATGACCAGGGCGGAATCCGTCGCGGGCGCGGGCGTCGGCTGGGGCGGCGTCCCGGCCGGCTGCTGTGGAGCCGGGATCAGTCGACGCAGCTCGTCGAGGTCGGCCACCAGCAGCAGCGGCGCGATGCCCTCGAGGCGCTCCGCGAGCCGGATCCGCTCGGTCGGCGACGAGGTCACCGCGATCAGCAGTGGGAACGGCTCGTCAACCGCATCGGGCCCGTCCAACCCCGCTTCGTCGTCCTCGGCCACAGCACCCACCCGGGATCCATGGGCATCATTCTGCCCAACTCTCGTCATGGTCCTGACAGTGTTTGGCAAGCGTGCCGCCAGCCTGGCAACCGTTAGCGACAAGTTGCTCACGGCAAGTTCTTGATCGTCCTTTCTTCTAGATCATAGTGTCCACTCGGGCAACCGGCGTGACCCGCGCGGTGCATGGGGAGGCATGAAGGGGTTCGTCCGTTCGTACCATCGGGACGAATCTTCCGCACCCTCACCATGGCCCATTTTCACCCTGGGTCGTTCTGAGGGAGGCAGCACCGATGTTCAGACGTCCACAATGGAGGCGCACAGCCAGATCATTGGTGAGCGCTGGTGCGGCGATGATCCTCGCCGCGACATGTCTGGCGAGTATCAGCTCGGGCGCGCAGGCGGCGCCCGGCGCGACGGGGGCCGGCGCCGCTGCGGGGGACAAGATCCGACCGGAACTGGCGAAGCAGCTCCAGGCCAAGAGCGAAGGGGACTTCTGGATCCGGTTCAAGGACCGGGCGGACCTGAGCAAGGCCAGTGCCATCAAGGACTGGTCGAAGCGTGGCACGGCGGTCGCCGACGCGCTCCGCAAGTCCGCCGCCGAGAGCCAGGGCAAGGTCCGGGCCGAACTCGACGGCGCGGGCGCGAAGTACCAGACCTTCTGGGCGACCAACGCCATCAAGGTGAGCAGCGGCTCGCTGCAGATGGCGCAGAAGTTCGCCGCCCACGCTGAGGTCGAGGGTCTCTACGCGCCGGTCACGTACAAGGTGCCCGAGGTCACCAAGGGCACCGACGAGAAGACCGTGAACGCCCTCGAGTGGGGCATCGCGAACATCAACGCCGACGACGTCTGGTCCCAGTACGGCGTCACCGGCGAGGGCATCACCATCGCGAACATCGACACCGGGGTCCAGTTCGACCACCCCGCGCTGGTCGGCTCCTACCGGGGCAACAACGGCGACGGCACGTTCGACCACAACTACAACTGGTTCAACGCCGCCGGGACCTGCGCGACCGCACCCTGTGACACCAACGGCCACGGTACGCACACGATGGGCACCATGGCCGGCTCCGACGGCGCGAACCAGATCGGTGTCGCCCCCGGGGTCACGTGGATCGCGGCAAACGGTTGCTGCCCCAGCGACGAGGCTCTGATCACCTCCGGGCAGTGGATGCTCGAGCCGACGGACCTCAACGGCCAGAACCCGGACGCCAGTAAGCGGCCGAACATCATCAACAACTCGTGGGGCAGCCAGAACCCGTCCAACGAGCCCTTCATGGAGGACGTGACGTTGGCCTGGGCCGCGTCCGGGATCTTCGGGGTCTGGTCCAACGGCAACAGCGGGTCGGCATGCCAGAGCAGTGGCTCACCGGGCAGCCTGGTCAGCAACTACTCCACCGGTGCGTACGACATCAACAACAACATCGCCGGCTTCTCGGGCCGGGGCGCCGGGCAGAACGGCGAGATCAAGCCCAACATCTCGGCACCGGGCGTGAACGTCCGGTCGAGCATCCCGGGCAACTCCTACGCCAGCTTCAACGGCACGTCGATGGCCGCCCCGCACCTCGCGGGTGCGATCGCGCTGCTGTACTCGGCGGCCCCGTCGCTGGTCGGTGAGATCGACGCGACCCGTGCGCTGCTCAACCGCGCCGCGATCGACAAGGCCGACGACCAGTGCGGCGGCTCCCCGGCGGACAACAACGTCTACGGCGAGGGCCGGTTGGACGCCCTCGCGCTGCTCAACGCCGCCCCGACCGGCGACACCGGCACCCTGGCCGGCACGGTCACCGACGCGGCCACCGGCGCCCCGATCGCCGGTGCGACCCTGACCCTCACCGGCCCGACCGGGCGCGAGGTGACCACCGGCCCCGACGGGAAGTACTCGACGACCCTGCCGATCGGTGCCTACCAGGTCGCCGTGGCGGCATTCGGTTACGGCAGCACGACGAAGCCGGCGACCGTCACCGACGGCGCGACCACCACGCTCAACGTCGCGTTGACGGCGGTGCCGAGCGTCAACGTCACCGGTGCGGTCACCGACGGCTCCGGACACGGCTGGCCCTTGTACGCCAAGGTCACCGTGACGGGTGTGTCCGGCGTGTACGACTACACCACGCCGGCGAACGGCCGCTACAGCATCAAGCTGCCGGCCGGGCAGACCTACACCCTGAAGTACGAGTCGCAGTACCCGGGCTACCAGAGCGTCACCAAGGAGGTCGTGGTCGGGGCGGGCAACGTCACCGCCAACGTCGCGGTGCCGGTGGACACCACCACCTGCACGACGGCGCCGGGTTACACGTTCGGCTCCGACGGTGAGTACGAGACCTTCGACGGCACGACCGTCCCGGCCGGCTGGTCGGTGGTGGACAACAAGGGCAACGGTCAGGTCTGGAAGTTCACCGACGACGGCAACCGGGGCAACCTGACCGGCGGCAGCGGCAACTTCGCGATGATCGACAGCGACGCGTACGGTGCCGGTGGAAGCCAGGACACCTCCCTGGTCAGCCCGGTGGTCAACCTGACCAGTGTCACGGCCCCGGTCATCCGGTTCAACCAGGACTTCAACCAGCTGGCCGACGACACCGGCGACGTCGATCTCAGCATCGACGGCGGTGCCACCTGGACGAACGTGCTCCGGCAGGAGACCGACGTCCGGGGGCCGAAGGTCACCGAGATCCCGATCCCGCAGGCGGCCGGCAAGGCGCAGGTCCAGGTGCGGTTCCACTACTACGACGCCTCGTACGAGTGGTGGTGGGAGGTCGACAACGTCCTGATCGGCAGCCAGGTCACCTGCGTGCCGGTCGATGGCGGCCTGGTCGTCGGCAACGTCCGCGACAAGAACGACAACAGCTACGTCAACGGCGCGACCGTCACCAGCGACGACCGGCCCGCCGAGAAGGCCGTCACCGTGGCGACCCCGGACGACCCGGGGCTGGCCGACGGTTTCTACTGGCTCTACTCGACGCTGACCGGCACGCACAAGTTCACCGCGAAGGCCGGCAACTACGTCAGCCAGAGCAAGCAGGTCGACGTGGAGGCCGACTGGGCGACGACCGCGAACTTCCAGCTCGCGGCCGGCCGGCTGTCGGTGACGCCGACCCAGCTGAGCGCCACCGTGCAGATGCCCACCGGCAAGGCCAGCAAGACGTTCACGGTGACCAACACCGGTGGGGCGCCGGTCGACGTCGAGTTCAGTGAGCGCGACAACGGGTTCGAACTCCTCCGGGCCGACGGGTCCACGGTGACCCGGCAGCAGGTGCTCGGCGCCACCGGCGCACCGGAGCAGCGGCTGACCGTTCCGACGTCGTTCGCCGCGAAGGCGTCCGGCAAGGCTGCCACGGCGACCCCCGCCGCGGTCGGCCCGCAGGCCGCCCCGTGGACGGACATCACCGACTACCCGACCAACATCATGGACAACCGGGTGGTGACCCTGGACGGCAAGGTCTACTCGATCGGTGGTGGCGACGGGTCGAGTTCGACCACGAAGAACTACGCCTACGACGCGGTTGCCCAGACCTGGACGCCGATCGCCGACCTTCCCGGCGCCCGCAACGCCCTGGCCGTGGGCGTCGTCGACGGGAAGATCATCGCGACCGGCGGCTGGGCGGACGGCGGTCCGGACGCCGCCACCTGGTCGTACGACCCGGCGGCGAACACCTGGACCGAGCTGGCCGACAACCCGGCGCCGCGAGCCGCCGCCGGGCAGGCGGTCGTCGACGGCAAGCTGTACGCCATCGGTGGCTGCACCACGGCCGCCTGTACGCCGATGTCGAACAGCGTCGTCCGGTACGACCCGGGCACCAACACCTGGGAGACGATGGCCAACTACCCGAAGTCGGTGGCCTTCGCCTCCTGCGGCGGGATCGACGGCACGGTCTACTGCACCGGCGGCAACGACGGGGCCGCCGCGCAGAAGGCCAGCTACGCCTTCGACCCGGGTGCCAACACCTGGACCGCCATCGCCGATGCGCCGGCCGACAACTGGGCCAGCTCGTTCGCTGTCGCCAGCGGCAAGCTCCTCGTCGTCGGTGGTTCGCAGGGTGGGGCCATCAGCAACGCCGGCTTCGCCTACGACCCGGCCACCAGCTCGTGGTCCAACCTGCCGAACGCCAACACCGCGCGGTACCGCGGTGGCGCGGCGTGCGGCTTCTACAAGATCGGCGGATCGTCCGGCAGCTTCAACGCGGCACCGGACAGCGAGGCGCTGCCCGGGTTCGAGGGTTGCGCCGAGGCGGCTGCCGATGTCAGCTGGATGACGATCGACAAGTCGGCGGTCACCCTGGCGCCGGGCGCGAAGGTCACGGTCACCGTCGGGATGACGGCGAACGTGGACCAGCCGGGTACGTACTCCGGCTCGGTCGGCATCAAGGAGAACACGCCGTACACGGTGGCGCCGGTTGAGGTGACCATGACCGCGACGCCTCCGAAGACGTGGGGCAAGCTCATGGGCACGGTGACCGGGACGAGCTGCCAGGGCGCGACCTCGCCGATCGCCGGCGCGGTGGTCCAGGTCGACTCGTGGGCGATGTCGTGGACCTTCGCCACCGACACCGAGGGCAGGTACGCCTACTGGGTGGACCGTCGGAACAACCCGCTCACGATGATCGTCGCCAAGGACGGCTGGAAGCCGCAGACCCGTCAGACGAAGATCAACACCACCACGCCCACGGTGGAGAACTTCGGGTTGTCGCCCATTCGGTGCTGACCTTCTGACCGGTACCTGACAGATCCGGCCCGCCTGGTTGCTGACCAGGCGGGCCGGACCCTGGTCGTCGGCGGTCAGACCGGGGCGAGCCGGAAGCCCACGCCGCGGACGGAGTGGATCGTCGCCGCCGCGTTCAACCAGGCGAGTTTGCGGCGTACCCGGCGGACCACGGAGTGCATGTCCGACCCGCGGCCGAGGTGCCGGTTGCCCCACACCTCGAGGTGCAGTCGCTCGTAGGTCCAGACCTGACCGGGTGCGCCGACCAGGCAGAGCAGGACGTCATGCTCCAGCCGGGTCAGGTCGATCTCCCGATCACGCCAACGCAGCACCCGGCGGTCGGAATCGACGGCCAGATCGGGTGGTGGTGACGTCTGCGAACTCTGCGCCGCATCGGCGATCACGCTCGGGGCGGTGGGAACCACCGTGTCGGCGGGCGGCACGTCGACCACCCCGAGAAACTCCCGCGCCTGGTCGACATTCGAGACGATCAGGAAGGCGTCACTCCCGCCGAGCAGCCGGGCCAGCTGTCTGCGTTCGGCCGGCGAGGACGCGATGCCGATGACGAGGGAGGCGACCGGAATCCCCTGCATTTCCCCAACCCCTTCCGGTTCCCCAGCTCACTCCGGATGGTTTTCGCGCTGCCGACCGAAACATTGATTGATCGGCGTCCTGACCTTAGTGGTATTGCGTCTCGGCAGGGTAAAACATAGTTGCATGCAAGCATATGAATGACCCTTCACGCTTCCCGTAAGCCATTCGCGGGGACTTGGCCGGGTTTGCTGGGGAATTTGTGGTCATCGACGCGTTGCGTCAGCCGCCGGTTGCCCGGTGCGCCGACACCGGTCCATCCGTTCTTCGCAGCCGGGGCGGAAACTGTGACACAACGAAGACAATCCGCGGACGGTGTCCGGACGTGACGCGCCCACCATGGCCGGTATGTCCCTCGGATCGTCGTACCACATCGGGCGGTCGGCAGCCGGCGCGCAGCCGGCGCGACCGCTGCCACCCCTGCGCGTGGCCGCGCCGCTGGGCCGACTGCTGCTCGGCGCGGCACTGGGCCACCTGCTCGCCCTGTGCCTCACCTACGTCGTCTTCGTGCGGACCTACCCCGGTCAGTGGCTGGACGGACTGCTCCTGCCGCGCGCCGAGCGGGGTGGGGGCTACGAGCAGCAGACCGTCCTGGTGGGTCCGGCCAGAACCGTGCTGGCCACCTTCGGCAGCCCGACGTTGCTGGCCGCCCTGCTCGGCGCGGTGCTGGTGGTGGGGCTGCTCTGCCGGCGGCTGCTGGCGGGACTGGTGGGCGTCGGCATGGTCCTCTGCGCGGTGCTGGTCGCCGGCGCGGTGAAGTCGGCGCTTGCCCGACCGGATCTCCAGATCCAGAGTTCCAGCACCCACAACAGCTTCCCCAGTGGTCACGTCGCGGCCGCGACGGCCCTGCTGCTGGCGTTCATGCTGGTCCTGCCGGGGTGGGCACGACGCTGGCTGGCGGTGCCGGGTGCCGCCGGCGTCTCCGTGATCGCCTCGGCCACCATGGTCGCCGGTTGGCACCGGTTCAGCGACGCGCTCGGCGGCGTCCTGCTGGCTGTGGCGCTGTTCTGCCTGGCGGCGGCACCGCTGGCGAATCGGCGCGGCGACGCCGGTCGGGGCGGCGCCAACACCACGTGGCGCCGGCTGGTCGAGGGGGCTCTGGCGCTGGCCGTGCTGCTCTGGGCGCTTCTGGTGGTGGTGCCCGGTCTGGCGGCGTCGGTGCAGGGCGGGCTGCTGGTCGCCATCGTGGCGGCGACCGGGTCGACGATGCTGGCGGTGGGCGCGGTGGTGTTCCTGGTACGGACAGCGGATTTCGACGTCCCGACCCGTCTGCGGCACCACAAGCAGCCGCATCCGGCGACGGACAGCCGGGACGGCGGGGCGGCGTGGGGTTGATACCCGACGCCTCGGACATCGATCGAAAGCTAAATCTATTCATGATGGGATACTTGGCGACATGTCCCAGGTCCTGCTGATCGAAGATCACCAGACGGTGCGCGACGGGTTGCAGCTGGCCCTCACCCGACAGGGCCACGCGGTCGATGCCGTCGCAACCGGTGAGCAGGGGTTGGAACGGTTGCGAGCGGCCTCGGCCGACGTTGTGGTCCTCGATCTCATGCTGCCCGGGATGGACGGGTTCGAGGTCTGTCGCCGGATCCGGCAGCTCGGCGACCTGCCGATCATCATGCTCACCGCCCGCAACGACGACATGGACGTGGTGGCGGGCCTGGAGGCCGGCGCCGACGACTACGTGGTCAAGCCCGTGCAGGCACGGGTGCTCGAGGCGCGCATCCGGGCGGTGCTGCGGCGGACCGGTGGCGAGTCGCGGCGCACCGGCGGCGAGCGGCCCGGCCTCGAACAGCACGGCGCCCTCACCATCGACCGGGCTGCCCTGGTGGTCAGCAAGGGTGGGCTACCGGTCGGCCTCGCACCGACGGAGCTGCGCCTGCTGCTCGAACTCGCGCAGACACCGGGTCAGGTGCTGAGCCGCCAGCAACTGCTGGAGGCCGTGTGGGAGCACGGTTACCTGGGCGACTCGCGGCTCGTGGACGCCTGCGTGCAGCGGCTGCGCGCCAAGATCGAGGACGACTCGTCGGCGCCGGTCTTCATCCAGACCGTCCGCGGCTTCGGGTACCGGTTCGGGCCGCTGTGACACCCTTGCGCTGGGCCGGAGGCCGCGCGGTGGGCCTGCGGGTCCGGCTGCTGCTGGCCTTCGCGTTGCTGGGAGTGGCCACCACCGCCGTGGTGGCCAGCGGAAGCTACTTCCAGGCCCGGACGGTCATCCTCCAGCAGGCGCAGGACGCGGCGGTGGCCTCGCTGACCGATCAGCTCACGACGATCTACCCGGTACGCCGGCTCCCGCCGTCCCAGGACGACCTCGACCGGTTGGCCCAGCGTCTCTCCGACCGGGAGGGATACGCGGTGATCCTCTACCGCGACATGCGGGCACAGGGGGCGCAGGTGCCCGAACCCGTCACCCCGGAGCTGCGGGAGGCGGTCGGCAACGGCGTCATCGCCTGGCAACGCGTCTCGCGCGACGGGGAACCCGTGCTGCTGATCGGTACCCAGCTGATGATCGACCGACCCGACGGCACCCCCGTGCCGTCCGGCCTCGAGGTCTACTCGGTGCGCAGCCTCGCCCCCGAGCAGCAGAGCATCGACCGGCTCGCCACCCTGGCGTGGCTGACCGGCGGGCTCTCCCTGGTCCTTGCGGTCCTGCTGGCCCTGCTGGCCGCCCGGGGCGTGTTGCGGCCGGTCCGTGAGCTGGGCCGGGCCGCGCGCCGGCTCGGCGAGGGCGACCTGACCACGCGGCTGACGGTCCGGGGCGCCGACGAACTGGCCGACGTGGCACGGACCTTCAACGACACGGCGGGGACACTGGAGCGGCAGGTCGGTGAGCTGCGGCGGATGGAGGCCGACGCGCGACGCTTCGTGGCCGACGTGTCGCACGAACTCCGTACGCCGCTGGCCGCGATGACGGCGGTCACCGACGTGCTGGACGAGGAGGCGGACCGGCTGCCCGGCGATGCCGGCCAGGCCGCCCGGCTCGTCAGTCAGGAGACGCAGAGCCTCACCCGACTCGTCAACGATCTCATCGAGGTCAGCAGATTCGACTCCGGCACGGCGCGGCTCGGCCTCGACACCGTCGACGTGGCCGCGGCGGTGACCGCGACCCTGCGGGTTCGGGGCTGGGTGAACCGGGTGCGGGCGGACCTGCCGCCCGGGATCTCCGCCCGGCTGGATCCCCGCCGGTTGGACGTCATCGTCGCCAACCTGGTCGGCAACGCGTTCCGGCACGGCGCCGAGCCGGTGTCCGTACGCCTGCGCGCCGACCCGGACTGGATCACCATCGAGGTCCGCGACCAGGGGCCCGGGCTGGACCCGGAGGTGCTGCCGCACGTCTTCGAGCGCTTCTACAAGGCGGACACCGCCCGGACCCGCTCGGAGGGCAGTGGGCTCGGCCTCGCCATCGCGTGGGAGAACGCGCGCCTGCACCGGCACGCCGGGCAGACCGGAAGTCTCCTCGCGGGCAACGATCCAGCCGGCGGTGCCGTGTTCACACTCCGGCTGCCCCGGATGGCCACCGGCACGCCGGACGCCGGGGGCCCACGGTGACCGGCCGCCGGTCGGCTCGGGCGTTGCTCGCCGGCGTGCTCCTGCTCACGCTGCTCGCGACGGGCTGCGGGGTCCGGCCCAGCGGCGTCATCACCGGCCGCTCCGCGACGACAGGCCCGGCCGTGGGTGCCGGCCTCTACCTGCTCTCGGACGGACGACTCGCGCTGGTCATCCGCGAGACCAAGGGGAACATCGTCTCGCCCGAGCAGACACTCGACGCGCTGGCGGCGGGTCCGGACGAATCGGAGCGGCGCCAGGGCCTCGTCAGCGAGGTGCCCGCCGGCCTCGTCGCGGCCTCCCCGGTGACGGCGACGGCCGACGGATCCGGCCTCACCGTCACGATGACGGGGGCGGTGCTGCCGCTGTCCGCCGCCGCGGCCGACCAGATCATCTGCACCGTGGCCGAAGCGATCGCGCTCACCGGCGGGGGAGACGGCTTCGCCCCGGTCACCATCGCCGGGCCGGACGGTGCCCGGCCGCCCCGGTCCTGTCCGGTCAAATGACCGGGGCGACGGCCCTCACACCAGGTCGACCGCCCGTGCCGGTCGGGGCAACCCGCCGGAGCGGACCCGACCCTGGTCGGCCAGCGCGCCGGAGATGAGGATGTCGAGCAGGGCGGCGAAACCGATCCCCGCCTGCTGCCAGATCTGGGGGAACTGCGACGCGGTGGTGAATCCGGGGAAGGTGTTCACCTCGTTCACGATGGGCTCGGCGGACCCCTGCGTGGGCAGGAAGAAGTCGACCCGCAGCAGCCCGCGGCAGTCGAGGGCGTGGAAGGCGCGGATCGCGCGGTCCTGGAGCACCTCGGTGGTGGCCGGGTCGAGCGGGGCGGGGATCTGGAAGACGGCGCCGCCGTCGTACTTCGCGTCGTAGTCGAAGAAGCCGGCGCCGGTCACCCTGATCTCCAGGGGCGGACCGGCCTGCACGCGCCCGTCGGGATGCTGGAGGACGGCCACGTCGATCTCCCGTCCGCGCGCCCCCTGCTCGACCAGCACCTTCGGGTCGACCTCGCGGGCCTCCCGCAGCGCGGCGGGAAGCAGCGCCCAGTCGGTCACCTTGACCACGCCCAGGCTGGAGCCGGCCCGGGCGGGCTTGACGAACACCGGCAGGCCCAGTCGTTGCCGGTCGGCCGGGGACAGATCCTCGTCGGGTCGCAGGGTCACCCCGGGGCTGACCCGCAGGCCCTCCGCGGCGAGCAGCCGCTTGGTGACGCCCTTGTCCATGCCGGCCGCGCTGGCGAAGACGCCGTTGCCGACGTACGGCACGCCGAGCCATTCCAGCAGCGACGCGATCGTGCCGTCCTCCCCGTACGGACCGTGCAGGGCCGGGAACACCACGTCCTGGGCGCGCAACACGCGCAGCGCCAGGGGAAGTGGCATCGGCCGGCCGTCGACGTGCCACCCGCCGTCGCGACCGATGAGCACCTCGGTGACCTGGTACCTCTCCCGGTCGAGGCCCGCGAGGATGCTCGCCGCCGAACGGCGGGACACCTCGTGCTCGCCGCTCTGCCCGCCGTACAGCACTGCCAGTCGGGTCGTCATGACTCGTCCGCCCTTTCGTGGAGGTGGTCGCGGGCCACGCGGGCCCCGACACCGGTCAAGATCTCGTGCGGGTTGGTGCCGGCCCACCGCGCCCACTCGGCGACCGTCGGCTGGGCGCGGTCGGCCCCGGCGGGGCCGAACACCACGACCGGGTCGCCGATCGCCACGGGAAGGTCGCCCGCGTCGACCACGCACTGATCCATGGCGATGCGGCCGACGACCGGGCAACGCCGACCGCCGAGCGACACCTCGGCGCGGCCCTCGGCCGCCCGGGTCAGGCCGTCGGCGTAGCCGAGCGGCAGCAGGGCCAGGGTGGTCGGCGCGCCGGTCACGTACCCGGGTCCGTAGGAGACGCCGGTGCCGGCCGGTACCCGCTTCACGTTGACCACGGTCGTGCGCAGCGTCATCGCGGCGCGCAGGCCGAACGCGCCGGACCCGGTCCCGCCGAACGGGTCGACGCCGTACAGCGCGAGCCCGATCCGGCAGAGGTCGTAGCGGGTCCCGGGTGCCGCCAGCGCGGCAGCCGAGTTGGCCAGGTGCACCAGGTCGGGGTCGAGTCCGGCGGACCGGGCCACCCGCAGCGCCCCCTCGAACATCGCCACCTGCGGTGCCAGCGCGGGGCTGCCCGGCACGTCGGCGTCGGCCAGGTGCGACCACACCCCGCGCACCCGGACCCCGCCCTCCACCTCGTACTTGCGGGCCCAGCCGACCAGCTCGGGCCAGTCGTCCCCGGCCGCCCCGTTGCGGGACAGCCCGGTGTCCGCCTTGAGCTGCACGGTCGCGGGCAGGCCGAGCCGGTGGGCGGCGTCGGCGATCGCGTGCAGGTGGGGCGTGGTCGACACGCCGATGTCGACGCCCGCGACGATCAACTCGTGGAAGTCGTCGTCGGGGCGGTGCAACCAGCTCAGCGTGGGTGCGGTGATGCCCGCCCCGCGCAGGGCCAGTGCCTCGGACGCCGAGGTCACCCCCAGCCAGTCGGCGCCGGCACGCAGCGCGGCCCGTGCGACCGGCACGGCGCCGTGGCCGAACCCGTCCGCCTTCACCACGGCCATCAGCGGGGTGCCGGCGACCGACGCGACGGTCCGCACGTTGCCGGCGATCGCACCGAGGTCGACCACCGCCTCGGCCAACGCGCTCATCGGGCCGCCTCCACCCGGCGGGGACCGGGAAGGGTGAACAACCAGCGTGCGTGCAGCGCCAGGAGCCCGCGGTGGATGGCCAGGCTCATGCCGATCACGAGCCCGGTCAGCAGGATCGGGTAGCCGAGCACGAGCAGGGCCTGGCCGACCCCGTCCAGCCCGGAGACCGGCCCGAGCAGCAGCCGGTGCAGCACCGCCAGCACCGGCATGTGGATGACGTAGACGGGCAGCGTGCCGCGGCCGAGCGTGGCGAGCCGGTCGGTGGGGGCGGGCCGCCGGGCCAGCCGGGCGGCGGCGGTGATGCCGAACGCGACCGCCACCACGGAGACCACGGGCCACACGCCGAACCACCGCTGCGCGCCGGCCGCCGCCATCGCGGTGAGGACGAGGACGTACGCGCCCGAGGTCAGCGCGAGCCGGCGTCCGGTGGCGGTGGCCGCCCACCGTTCGATCTGGGGCCGCAGGTACAGGCCGGCGAGAAAGAAGATCAGGTTCTGGTAGAGGCCGGCGCGGTTGCCCGGCGTGTCGACCAGGCCGGCCGCCGCGACGGCGGACAGCGCCGCGGCGGGCACCAGGACCAGCACGCGGGGAGCCCTGCGGACGGCCTTGGCGAGCGCGAAGTAGAGCGCCAGGGCGTACAGGTACCAGAGGTTGGACGGCGTGATGGTGAGCTGTTCCAGCAGGGAGAGGACGGACGTGGCCCGGTCGGTCGGGAGGTCCGGGGCCGCGGCGAGGACCACGGTGTGGATCAGCAGCCAGACGGCGTACAGGTAGAGGAACCCGGCGATCCGGCTGCGGGCCACGACCCGCCAGGGCCGCTGGACGGCATTCGCCGCGAAGACACCGGAGATGGTGAAGAACAGCGGCATCCGCAGCGGCAGGAACTGCTCACCCACCGTTCCCCACAGGCCCGGCACCGGTACGCCGACGTGCCAGTCGATCTGCAGGTAGTCCTTGACGACGACGTGCCACAGGACGACCAGGATGATGCACGCGCCCTTCGCGGCGTCGGCCCACTGCGCCCGGTGTGGCCGTGCCGGGGTGGAGCCGGACGGTGTCCGTTGCCTCCGGTGTCGGAACCGGACGCGCGTCACGTCGAGCTCGTGCTCGGCGGGCCGGGCGTCGGTGGATGTCGGCTGTGGGATCACCCGACCGAAGGTGTCAGTCGGATATCCCCGCGTGATCCGCGCAGTGTCATGAACCCGTAATGGATGTCGGCGGGAACGGTCCGCCGCGATCACGCGGACCCGGGCTCGCGGCCTCGTCGATCGCCGGGCCGTTGCCGCGGAGGGCCACTAGGCTCGGTGCGGAGGTGGCGAGGAATGAAGCTCGGACTGCACTACTGGAGTTACTCGACCCCGGCCGAGCCGGCGGCGATCGCACCGACCCTGGCCGAGGCGGCGACCACCGCCGAGCAGGCCGGCGTCGCGTCGTTCACGGTGATGGACCACTTCTTCCAGATGGAGGCGGTGGCCCCGGCCGAGGAGCCGATGCTGGAGGCGTACACCACGCTGGGTTTCGTCGCGGCGAAGACACAGCGGATGACGCTGGGCGTGCTGGTCACCGGCGTGATGTACCGGTACCCGGGGCTGCTCGCCAAGACGGTGACGACCCTCGACGTGCTCTCCGGCGGCCGGGCCCGGCTCGGTATCGGCGCGTCCTGGTACGAGCGGGAGCAGCGCGGGCTCGGCGTCCCCGTCGTGCCGATGGCCGAGCGGTTCGAGCGGCTGGAGGAGACGCTCGGCATCGTCCGGCAGATGTGGAGTGACGACAACGGGCCGTTCACCGGCCGGCACTACCAGCTCGCCGAGACGATCAACTCGCCGCAGCCGTTGAGCCGTCCGCACCCGCCCATCATGATCGGCGGCGGCGGTGAGAAGAAGACCCTGCTCCTGGTCGCCCGGTACGCCGACGCCTGCAACCTGTTCGGCACGGCCGCCGGGTCGGGCGAGGTGGCGCGCAAGTTGGACGTGTTGCGCGAGCACTGCGCCGCCGAGGGCCGGGACTACGACACCATCGAGAAGACGGTGGTCGCCCACCGGTCACCGCTGACCGACGTCGACGCGTTCCTCGCCGAGGTGACCGGGTACGCCGCGCTCGGGGTCACCGAGGTGCAGGTGACGCCGGACCGGCACCCGGTGGAGTTCGCCCGACGGCTCGGCGACGAGGTGCTGCCGCGGTTGGCCGACATCGGCTGACCGGGTCGTGGCGGCAGGAGCGGCCACTGTGCACGGAAGGCGAATTCGGGCCGGATTCCCGGTGCGCTCAGCGGCAGCCGCACAGCGCCGGAAAGACCGGAGAGTGGCAGTTTCGGGTCGCACAATGGGCGGCGTCGCCCGTCGAAAACTGTTGTCGCGGCCGGCCAGGTAGCACTCTCCGAGTGCGGCAGATGTTGCCCCTCCTTGTTACTGATCGGTATGAAGCCCTGGAACTCCCGGGGCAGGGCGGAATGGGTCGAGTGTGGAAGCACGCGATCGGATGCTCCAGCGGGACGTGGCAATCAAGGAAATCGTTCCACCGCCTGGTTTGACCGATGAGGCGCGACAGGAATTGCATGCTCGCGCACGACACCGCCTGGTGAACCGCGCCGACGAGGGCTGATCTCCGGGCGAACCGGAGAGCAGCCCTCGTCAGCGGCCGGTCGTGTCAGGCGACCGAGGCGGGGAACCGTTCCCACACCCGGTGTGCGGCCATCAACTGCTGCACCGAGGTCAGGGCCTCGGCTCCGGAGCCGGCCGAGACGACGCCGGGAGTGCCGGCCACGCCTGCCTGCTCCAGCACGCTGACGCCGCCGTTCCAGGCGCCGACCGCCTTGGCGTGCCGCCAGCACTCTTGGACGAGCAGCAGCACGCGGGGATCCACCGAGGCCCGGTTCGTCGTACCCGCCTTCTCGTCGCGAGCGGGAATGGCGTCCGGGGCGGGCGCCGGTGCGCCGGCCAGCAGGAGCGCGTCGAACTCGACAGATCGACCGGTGGCGAAGGTGCGCTGCACGGGCAGGTGACCCACCATGCCGCCGTGCGGGGCGATGAGGAGCGGCACCATCCCGGCCTCGAAGACGGCTTCGCGTACCTGGTCGACGCCGTCGAGGTCGGTGTCGGGGTCGACGACGATCCCGACCGTCCGGCCGTCGGCCGGCCATTCCCTGCCGACCTGCGACAACGCGGGGCTGGGCGTGACGTCGGCGAGCGGCACGGTCGGCGCCGGTGCGGGCAGGCCCAGACCGGTGGCGACCTGCGCGCACAGCACCGGGTCGATGTTGGCGAGGCACTGGAGCTGGCGTTCCTTGATCGCCTGGTGGTAGCACTTGCCGAGCTCGAAGGTGTAGGCGCGGATGATGTGCTCCTTCTCGACCGGCGACATGCTCAGCCAGAACAGGCGGGCCTGGCTGAAGTGGTCGTCGAACGAGACGGGGTTCGCGCGGACCTTCGGCGCCTCCGCGACCGTCACCGGCACGTCGAGGAACGCGTGTTCCTCGTCGCCCGCCGGGAAGGGGTTGCCGCCGTCGAGCGAGTTCGGCCGGTACGGCGCGACCCCCGCGTGGACGGCGTGCTGGTGGAAGCCGTCGCGAAGCATGTCGTTGACCGCGGCGTGCGGGCGATTGATCGGGATCTGGGAGAAGTTCGGCCCGCCCAGCCGGGTGAGCTGCGTGTCTACGTACGAGAACAGCCGGCCCTGGAGCAGCGGGTCGTTCGTGACGTCGATGCCCGGCGGCAGGTGGCCGAGGTGGAAGGCGACCTGCTCGGTCTCCGCGAAGAAGTTCGTCGGCGTCCGGTTGAGCGTCAGCTTGCCGACGGGCTGCACCGCCGCCAGCTCCTCCGGCACGATCTTCGTCGCGTCCAGCAGATCGATGCCGGCGAAGGTCTCCTCGGGCGTGTCGGGGAAGACCTGGATGCCGAGCTCCCACTCGGGGAACGCGCCGGCCTCGATCGCGTCGTAGAGATCCCGGCGGTGGAAGTCCGGGTCCATGCCGCTCAGCATCTGTGCCTCCTCCCAGGTCAGGGAGTGCACGCCGAGCTTGGGCTTCCAGTGGAACTTGGCCAGCGCCGTCGCACCGGCCTCGTTGACGAGGCGGAAGGTGTGGACGCCGAAGCCCTCCATCGTCCGGTACGACCGCGGGATGCCCCGGTCGGACATGTTCCAGAGCGCGTGGTGCTGCGCCTCGGTGTGCAGCGAGACGAAGTCCCAGAAGGTGTCGTGCGCGCTCTGTGCCTGCGGGATCTCCCGGTCCGGGTGCGGCTTGGCGGCGTGGATGATGTCGGGGAACTTGATGGCGTCCTGGATGAAGAAGACCGGCATGTTGTTGCCGACCAGGTCGAAGGTGCCCTCGTCGGTGTAGAACTTCGTCGCGAAGCCGCGGGTGTCGCGAACCGTGTCGGCGGAACCCCGGGAGCCGAGGACCGTGGAGAACCGGACGAAGACCTCGGTCTCCCGTCCCTTCTTCAGGAAGCCCGCCCTCGTGACCCCTTCCGCGGTGCCGTAGGCGGTGAACACCCCGTGCGCGCCGGCACCGCGGGCGTGCACCACGCGCTCAGGAATGCGCTCGTGGTCGAAGTGCGTGATCTTCTCGCGCAGGTGGTGATCCTGGAGCAGGACCGGCCCGCGGGGTCCGGCTTTGAGTGAGTGGTCGGTGTCGCGGAGCCGCGCTCCCTGTGCGGTGGTGAGGAAGGCGCCCTGCTGACCGTTCGCGGTCGTCGGCGCGCCGGTCTCCGCGCCGGTCGGCGTACGGGTCTGCGGTGCTCCCTGCTCCCTCTTCGGCGGAAGCGGATCGTGCGGCGTCGTCGGCTCCTCGACGGTCGGCGGCGCGCTGCCCGGTGCGCCAGGAACGTCCGGCGTCAGGATGTCGGCGATCTTCTCTGAGGCTGTCTTCACGGCGTTCTTGACCGCCTCGGCGGGCTTGCTGGAATCCACTGGGTGAACCTCTCCATGGAGCGTTTGCGAGCAGGTTCTCGACCCTCTACCCCTGGTCAGAGGGTCAAAACGCGGCGAATGCCCGCACCCCGGTCACCGGGGCGAGGCGCCGAAAGGTGCACACCGCGTCGTGGTGGTCGCGTCGGGCTTGTTGGCGGGCCGACGGCCGGGACTGGTGATTTCACCGATGCGGTGACCGGGTGGGCACGCCAAAACTGACGCACGTCGATATCCCTCGACTCTAGGGAGTGCCCGACGTGTCGTCACCAACCACCACCCGTCCCCGTACCAAGGCTGGCCGAGCCGCCCGGCTCGTGCTGGCCGCCGCCCTGGTCGCCGGCGGCATCCTGGCCGGTCCCTCCGGCGCCGCTCAGGCGGCGAACCCGTACGAGCGCGGTCCCGCCCCGACCACCGCGATCCTGGAGGCGAGCCGCGGCCCGTTCGCCACGTCCTCGCAGAACGTGTCCTCGCTCAGCGTCACCGGCTTCGGCGGTGGCGTCATCTACTACCCGACCAGCACCAGCGAGGGCACCTTCGGCGCCATCGCGATCTCGCCGGGCTACACCGCCGCCTGGTCCAGCATCAGCTGGCTCGGGCCGCGGATCGCCTCGCACGGTTTCGTGGTGATCGGCATCGAGACCAACAGCCGGCTGGACCAGCCGGACAGCCGAGGCCGGCAACTGCTCGCCGCGTTGGACTACCTGGTCGAGCGCAGCTCGGTGCGCAGCCGGATCGACGGCAGTCGACTCGCGGTGGCCGGCCACTCGATGGGTGGCGGCGGGAGCCTGGAGGCGGCCTCGGCGCGGCCGTCGTTGCAGGCCGCGGTGCCACTCGCACCGTGGAACACCGACAAGAGCTGGTCGGAGCTCCGGGTGCCCACACTGATCATCGGTGGTGAGAGCGACACCGTGGCGCCGGTCTCGTCGCACTCGGTGCCGTTCTACACCAGCATTCCGGCGTCCGCCGAGAAGGCGTACCTGGAGTTGAACGGCGCGAGCCACTTCTTCCCGCAGACGGTGAACACGCCGACCGCGCGGCAGATGGTGGCCTGGCTGAAGCGGTTCGTCGACGACGACACCCGCTACGAGCAGTTCCTCTGCCCCGGCCCGAGCGGCTCGCAGATCGAGGAGTACCGCAACACCTGCCCCAGTTCCTGAGCGGGATCCCGGGGCGGTCGCCGCTGGCGGCCGCCCCGTCCGCCTGCGGGCGGAAGGGGCATCGAAGGTCTTGACGCGGTACCCGAGAAACGTACACTGCGAGTGTAAATAACACCCGCCACGACAGAGGGATGGGTGATGGAGCGCGGTCTCGAACTGCACCACATCGGCGTACGTTTCGGCGGCCTCACCGCCCTCGACGACGTCTCGCTGCGGGTGCCACCCAACCGGGTGGTGGGCGTGATCGGGCCCAACGGCGCGGGCAAGACCACGCTGTTCAACGTGATCTGCGGCTTCGTCACGCCGGAGACGGGTTCGCTCACCCTCGACGGCCGGTCGCTGCGGCCACGCCCGCACCGGCTGACCCGGCTCGGCATCGCCCGCACCCTGCAGGGCACCGGGCTCTTCGCCGGGCTGACCGTGCTGGAGAACGTGATGACCGGCGCCTCGCACACCGCCCGTGCGGGCTTCGTCCCGGCGCTGCTCGGGTTGCCGGCCAGCGACCGGGACGAGCGCCGGCTGCGTCGGCACGCGCTGGGCATCCTCGACGACCTGGGCATCGCCGGGCACGCCGACGCCGCGCCGACCACGCTGCCCTTCGCCGTACGCCAGCGGGTCGCCCTGGCCCGCGCGCTCGCCGCCCGGCCCCGGCTGCTGCTGCTCGACGAACCCGCCGGTGGCCTCGGCGCCGACGACATCAGCGAGCTGGCGGAGCTGGTCCGGCAGCTGCCCCGGCGGGACGACGACCCCTGCGCGGTGCTGCTGGTCGAGCACCACATGGACCTGGTGATGGCCGTCTGCGACGAGATCGTGGTGCTGGACTTCGGTCGGGTGATCGCCGCCGGCACGCCGGACGAGATCCGCGACGACCCGGCGGTCACCGACGCCTATCTCGGCGCGGCAGTCGACGAAGCCGGTGCCGCGTGAGCGCGAGGAGTGAGCCGGGTTTGCGAGCCCCGCAGTCGCGAACGAACGGTGGCTCGGTGAGCGCGAGGAGTGAGCCGGGTTTGCGAGCCCCGCAGTCGCGAACGAATGGTGGCTCGGTGAGCGCGAGGAGTGAGCCGGGTTTGCGAGCCCCGCAGTCGCGAACGAAAGGTGGCGCCGCGTGAGCGCGCCCGACCTGCTCGTGGTGCGCGGGCTGGTGGCCGGCTACGGTGCGGCGCCCGTGCTCCAGGCCGTCGACCTCACCGTCCCGGCCGGCACCATCGCTGCGGTCGTCGGCGCGAACGGCGCCGGGAAGACCACCCTGCTGCGGGCGCTCTCCGGCATGATCCGTCCGGCCGCCGGCCAGGTCGTCCTCGCCGGGGAGGACCTGCGCGGCACGCCCGTGGAGCAGTTCGTCCGGCGCGGCATGGCGCACGTGCCGGAGGGGCGCGGCGTCATCAACGAGCTCACCGTCGACGAGAACCTGCGGCTCGGCGGGTTGTGGCGCCGCGACCGGGCCGACGCCGGTCGCGCCCTCGACGAGGTCTACCAGCTCTTCGAGCCGCTGGCTCGGCGCCGCCGGCACCTTGGCCACCAGCTGTCCGGTGGCGAGCGGCAGATGCTGGCGCTCGGGCGGGCGTTGGTCGGCCGGCCCCGCCTGCTGCTGCTCGACGAGCCGTCGCTCGGCCTGGCGCCGCGGGTGGTCGCCCGGACCATGGCCCTGCTCCGCCAGCTGCGCGACCAGACCGGCCTGACCGTGCTGCTGGTCGAGCAGAACGTGCGCAGCGCTCTCGCCGTCGCCGACCAGGGCGTGGTGATGTCCCTCGGCCGGGTGGTGACCGCCGCCCCGGCCGCCACGCTCCGCGACGACGTCGACCTCCGGCACGCGTACCTCGGTTTCTGACCACCACCTCGTCCCCAGGAGGGAGGACTGTTGGACCGCTTCGTCTTCCTCACCGTCGACGGCCTGTCCCGGGGCGCGGTGTACGCCGCGTTCGCGCTGGCCCTGGTGCTCATCTGGCGGGCGGCGCGGGTCGTCAACTTCGCCCAGGGGGCGATGGCCGTCGCCGCCGCGTACGTCGCCTACACCGTGTCCGCGCAGACCGGCTCGTACTGGCTCGGCTTCGTGGTCGCGATCGTCGCCGGGCTGCTGCTCGGTGCGCTGGTGGACCGCGCCGTGATGCGCTTCGTGGACCACACGTCGCCGCTCAACCCGGTGATCGTCGCGCTCGGGCTGGTGCTGCTGATCCAGGCCGTCCTGGGCATGGTGTACGGCAGTGAGTTCCGGCCCGCCGAGGCGCCGTTCAGCCGGTCCGCGCTCAGCGTGGGCGGGGTGGCCGTGCTCTCGCCGTACGACCTGTTCGTCTTCGCGGCGATCGGGGTGGTGGTGAGCGGCCTGGCCTGGATGTTCGCCCGGACCCCGGTCGGGCTGCGGATGCGCGCGGCGGCCTTCGCCCCGGAGGTGTCCCGCCTGCTCGGGGTCAACGTCGGCGGCATGCTGACCCTCGGCTGGGCGCTGGCCTCCGGCGTGGGCGCGCTGGCCGCCATGCTGGTCATCCCCACCGAACTCGGCCTGCACCCGCACGCGATGGACCTGGTCTTCGTCTCGGCGTTCACCGCGGCGGTGGTCGGCGGGCTGGACAGTCCACCGGGGGCTGTCGTCGGCGGGCTCGTGGTGGGTCTGCTGCTCTCCTACGTCAGCGGTTACGCCGGCAGCGATCTCACCCCGCTGGCGGTGCTGGTCCTGCTGCTGGCGGTGCTGCTGGTCCGGCCCGGTGGGCTGTTCGCCCCGGTCGCGGCGAGGCGGGTGTGAGCGCGACCCGGGCGGCCCCGCCGCAGACGCACCGGCCGGCGGACGCCGAGCGTCCGGTCGACCGGCGACGCGGCTCCACCCTGCTGCGTCACCTCACCTTCGCGCTCGCCGCCGGGCTGCTGCTGGTCGCGGTCAGCTACGCCGTCGAGCCGTTCCGCAACTTCCAGCTCGCCACCGTGGCCGCCTACCTCTGCGCCACCGCCGGGCTGACCGTCCTCACCGGGCTCAACGGCCAACTGTCGCTCGGGCACGGCGCGTTGATGGCGACCGGCGCGTACACCGTGGCCCTCTGCCAGAACGCGTTCGCCGACCGGGGGATGACCGGTGGTTGGCTGTTGCCGGTCTCGCTCGGCGCGGCGATCCTGAGCACGGTCGCGGTCGGCGCGGTGGTCGGCGTCGCCGCGGCCCGGCTACGCGGCCCCTACCTGGCCGGGGTCACCCTCGCCGTGGCCGTCGTCGTGCCGGCGCTGGCCGTCACCTTCGACGGTGTCTTCAACGGTGAGCAGGGGTTGTCGGTGCCGGTGGAGCCGCCGCCGGTGTCGCTCGGCCCCTACTTCCCCTATGAGCGGTGGCAGCTCTGGCTCGCCGGCGCCGCCACCCTGCTCGCCCTGCTGCTGCTGGCCAACCTGATCCGCAGCCGGTACGGGCGCACCTTCCGGGCGGTCCGCGACGACGAGGTGGCCGCACGCCTCGCCGGGATCCACGTGGCCCGTACCCAGGTCCTCGCGTTCGTGGTCAGTGCCGCCACCGCCGGTCTCGGCGGCGCGTTGTTCGCGGTGCTGGCGCAGAGCGTCTCGCCCGGGGCGTTCTCGCTGACGCTGTCGCTCTTCCTGTTGATGGCCGTGGTGATCGGCGGTCTGGGTCGTCTCGCCGGCGCCCTGTGGGGGGCCGTCCTGCTGGTCGCCCTGCCCGATCTCACCCACTCCGTGACCGAGCTGCTCACCCTCTCGCCCGCGGTGGCGCAGCGGATGGAGGGCAACCTCCCGCTGGCGATCTTCGGAATCACGCTGGTCGTCGTCATGATCGCCGCGCCCGGCGGCGTGCAGGGTCTGCTGTCACGCCTCGGCCGGGCCCTGCTGGCCCGGTGGCGGGCCCGGCGGTCCTGAGCTGTCCCCTGTCCGGCTTCGGCCGGGCGCCCCACCACCAGAGAAGTTCGATTGAGAACCGGACCGAGAAAGGTCGGTGTTTCCGATGCGCCGTACGGCACGACGCGGTCTCGCGATCGCCAGCACCATCGCCCTGCTGATCACCGCCGCCGGTTGCGGCGGCGACGACGGCTCCGGTCCCGGCGGGGGATCGGTGCCGGGCGTCACCGCCACCGAGATCGTCGTCGGCACCCACATGCCGCTCACCGGACCGGCCTCGGCCGGCTACTCGAAGATCGCCCCGGCGACGAAGGCGTACTTCGACTATGTCAACGCCAACGGCGGCGTGCACGGTCGGAAGATCACCTACAAGATCATGGACGACGGCTACAACCCGGCGAACACCCAGCAGGTGGTGCGTCAGCTCGTCCTCCAGGACAAGGTCTTCGCCATCCTCAACGGCCTCGGCACGCCGACGCACACCGGCGTGCTCGACTTCCTGAAGAGCAACCGGGTGCCCGACCTGTTCGTCGCCTCCGGCAGCCGCAGCTGGGACCAGCCCGACAAGTATCCCGGTACGTTCGGCTTCAACCCGGACTACACCATCGAGGGCAAGATCCTCGCCAACCACGCCAAGGCGAACCTGGCCGGCCAGAAGCTCTGCTTCCTCGGCCAGGACGACGACTTCGGCCGGGACAGCCTCGTCGGCGTCGAGAAGGTGCTCGGCGCGTCGGCGGTGGCGGTCAAGCAGACGTACGTCACCAGCAACACGAACGTGGCGCCGCAGATCGGCGCGTTCAAGGCGGCCGGTTGCCAGGTGGTCGTGCTCGCCACCGTGCCGGGCTTCACCGCGCTCAGCATCGGCACGGCCGCGCGGCTGGGCTTCAAGCCACAGTGGCTGGTCTCCAACGTCGGCGCCGACCACCCGACGCTGGCCAAGCAGCTCGGCGCCGCCGCCCCGCTGCTGGAGGGCATGGTCGGCACCAACTACCTGCCGATGCAGAACGACACCACGAACCCGTGGATCCAGCTCTTCACGAGGATCAACAAGTCGCACAACGGGGACGCGCCGTTCGACGGCAACACCGTCTACGGCATGTCGGTCGGCTACCTGTTCGTGCAGGCGCTGCTGGCCGCGGGCAAGGACCTCACCCGGGAGAAGGTGCTCGAGGCGGTGCAGAAGGGCGGCTTCCAGGGCCCGGGGCTGGTGCCGCTGCGCTTCTCCGCGACCGACCACTCCGGTTACGGCGGGCAGCGCCTCACCCGGGTGAGCGGGGGAGTGCAGAGCTACTTCGGGCCGGCGTACGAGACCGACGAGGCGGACGGGCCGGTCAACGAGTACGCGGCCACGCCGGTGGCGCCTCCGGCGAACGGGGTGCCGACCGTCTCCTGACGACCCGTACACCCGGCGGTCGACCGGGCGTGGCCGCGCGGCGCACCGCCGTGACCACGCCCGGTCGTACCGCTGCCCGCTGGCGTGACCGCCCCTGATCGGCCGCCGGCCGCTGTCGCGCGAGTGCGGGCGGCCCGAGGGCCGGCGCGGCGGTGGGGCGTTGACCGACACCGATCGGTGGTCCTACTATCTGCACTGTGAATGCAGATTCAGGTCGGCTCGCGGGTCGGGTCGCCATCGTCACCGGTGCGAGTCGGGGAATCGGTCTGGCCATCGCCCAGCGGCTGGTGGCCGAGGGCGCGCGGGTGGGTCTGACCGCCCGGCGTCCCGAGGCGCTGGCCGATGCGGTGGCCGCCCTCGGCGGCCCGGCGTACGCCGTGGCGGTGCCCGGCCGGGCCGACGACGCCGCGCACCGCGCCGCGGCGGTGCGCCAGGTCGGAGCGGCGTTCGGGCCGGTGGACCTCCTGGTCAACAACACCGGCATCAACCCGGTGCACGGCCCGCTGCTCGGGCTGGACCTGGCGGCGGCGCGCAAGATCCTCGACGTCAACCTGGTCGCCGCGCTCGGCTGGGTGCAGGAGGTCTGTGCCGCCGGCATGGCCGACCGGGGTGGCTGCGTGGTCAACGTGTCGTCGATCGCCGGCCTCGGCCCGTCGCCGGGCATCGCCTTCTACGGCGTGAGCAAGGCCGCGCTCAACCACCTCACCGCCAGCCTCGCCGTGGAGCTGGGGCCGACCGTCCGGGTCAACGCGGTCGCCCCCGGAGTGGTCAAGACCCGCTTCGCCGCCGCGCTGTACGAGGGCCGGGAGGACGAGGTCGCCGCGCGGTACCCGCTCGGGCGGCTCGGCCTGCCCCAGGACGTGGCCGGCGCGGTCGCCTTCCTCGCCTCCGCCGACGCCGCCTGGATCACCGGGCAGACCCTCGTCTGCGACGGCGGCGTCACGCTGACCGGCCGGGCCGGATGACGACGGCCGGGGTGTCGTCGATCATCGCCTGTCTAGACTCGGCGGTGCGTCGGGAGAGGCCATGGCGGTGAAGGGGCGGGGGCGGATGGACGGGGTCGAGGTCCCGGGCCGGGTCGACGGGCGGACCGCCCGTGCCGAGCGCACCCGTGTGGCCATCGTCGAGGCGCACCTCGCGCTCATCTCCGAGGGTGACCTCCGGCCGACCGGGGAGCGCATCGCCGAGCGGGCCGGCATCTCGCTGCGGACGCTGTGGACCAACTTCAAGGACATGGAGACGCTCTTCGAGGCGAGCGGCGCGGAGGTGCTGCGCCAGCAGGACGCCGCCTACCGGCCGATCTCGCCGGGGCTGCCGCTGGCGAAGCGGATCGACGCGTACTGCCGGCAACGGGCCCGGCTGCTCCAGCTCATCGCGCCGTCGGCGCGGGCCGCGCAGATGCGCGAGCCGGTCTCCGACCAGCTGCACCGCAACCGTCTCAAGCACATCGACCGCGTCCGGGACGAGGTCGAGCAGCTCTTCGCCGCCGAGCTGACGCAGGCCGGGCAGGGCCGGGAGCAGCTGCTCAACGCGCTGGTGGCGGCCAGCATGTGGCCGGCCTGGTCGATGCTGCGCGACGGACTGGGGCTGGGCGTGGACCAGGCCCGCGCGGTGATGGCCCGCACGGTGGACGCCCTGCTGGCCCAGGTGGCGGCCGGCTGACGCCGGCTGTCGACCACCCTCTTTCCATCCGGTTACCGATAGGTGACACTGAATGCATGGTTACTGCATCACGAGTGCAAATAACCGTGCTGCGCGGCCGGGATGACGAGTGCCGGGCCGTCCGGAGCCTGCTCGACGGGGTGACCGACGCCGGTGGTGCCCTGCTGCTGCGCGGAGAGCCGGGATCGGGCCGCTCCGCGCTGGTCGGCTACGCCCACCGGTACGCCACGACCTGCACCGTGCTCGCCGCGACCGGGGTGGCCGAGGAGTCCGCGCTGCCGTACGCCGGCCTGCAACGCCTGCTCGATCCGGTGCTCGACCGGGCCACCGCCCTGCCCGAGCAGCAGTGGCACCTGCTGCGGCGCGTGCTGGACGGCGAGGGCTGCCCGACCGACCGGCAGCTGGCCCTGTCGATGGCCGTACTCGGGCTGCTCGCGGCCGCTTCCCGGGACCGCCCACTGCTCGCCACCATGGACGACGTCGACCGGGGGGATCCGCCGACCGCGCGGGTGCTTGCCTGCGTGGCCCGCAGGCTGCGGCAGGTGCCGGTCGCCGTCCTGCTCACCGCGGACGTCACCGCGACGGTGGACGGGATACCGGCGCACCGGCTCCGGCCACTTGACGAGCGGGAGAGCGTCGCCCTCCTCACCGACCGGCTGCCCGAGCGCCCCGCCCCGCCCGTCGCGGCCACGCTCGCGGTGGTCGGGGGCGGCAACCCGCAGGCCCTGGTGGACCTCGCCGACGCGCTCACCCCCGGGCAGGGGCGGGGCGAGGAGCCGCTGCCCACCGCGCCACCGGCGGACGGCGCCCTGGGTCGGGCCTACCGGGCCCGGCTGGACCCGTTGCCACCGGAAACCCGACGGATGCTGCTGCTCGCCGCGCTGGACGAGGACGGGGAGCCGTCCACCCTGATCCGGGCGGCGGCGGCCGCCGGCACCGCCGTCGAGGCGCTCGCCCCGGCGGAGGTCGCGGGCCTGATCCGCGTCGAGCCGCACGGCGTCACGTTCCCCCAGCCGCTGGCCCGAGCGATGGTCGCGGCCAGCGCGCCACTCGCGGAGCGCCGCGCGGCCCACCGGCTCCTCGCCAGCGTGCTCGACTCGGACGGGCAGCGGCTGCGCCGGGCGATGCATCTCGCCGCCGCGACGGCGGGTACCGACCCGGCTCTCGCCGACGAGCTGGAACAGGCGGCGGCCGGTGGGGAGGGCGGTTGGGGCAGCGCCTCCGCGGCGCTGCGTCGGGCCGCCGAACTCAGTGACCACCCGGCCCACGTCTCCGCCCGCCTGCTGGCCGCCGCCCGGTACGCCTGGGCCGCGGGCCGACCCGGTCAGGCCCGGCTGCTGCTCGACCGCCTCCGCGCCGTCCCGGCGGACCGGACCGTCACCGGCCGCGCCGACCTCCTGCGCGGCGAGCTGGAGCTGCGCTGTGACAACGCCTCGGTCGCGTCGGCAACCCTGCTCAGCGCGGCCGGGGCGGTGGCCGGCACCGACCGCGCCCTCGCGCTGGCCGCGTTGGTCCGGGCCGGCGAGGCCGTCTGCTTCGCCGGCGACCAGTACCGGTACGCCGAGGTCGGTCGTCGGGCGTGGGCGTTGCGGCGGCCGAACGACCCACCGGCGATCGAGCTGATGAGCTTCCTGGTCGCCGGGGTGGCGGCCACCCTGCGGGGCGACCATGAGCGGGCCGGCCCCGCGCTGCGCCGCGCCGTCGTGCTGGGTGGCCGGCTGACCGGGCCGGCGCTGACCCCGACCGCGCTCACCTGCGCGGCGGCGGCCGGTCTGGTGGTCGCCGTGGACGGCGCGGCGCACCGGCTCGCCGAGCGCGCCGTCGGGTTGGCCCGGGCCCGGGGCGAGCTGTCCATGCTGTCCCGGGCGCTGGAGCTGCGGGCGGTCGCCGAGTACTGGCTGGGCTGGCACGAGGCGGCCGCGGAGACCTCCCGCGACGGGCTGCGGGTGGCCCGCGCCGCCGGTCAGGTCAACTGCGCCAACGTCCACCTGGGCATGCTCGCCGTGCTGGCCGCCGTCCGGGCCGACCGGGACACCAGCCTGCGGCGGATCCGGGAGATCGGCGAGGCGCCGACGCCGGGCAGCCGACCACACGCGCTCGCCGGCTGGGCGCTGGCGGTGCTCGACCTGGTCGACGGGCGGCACGCCGAGGCGGCAGCCCGACTGGCGTCGCTGGCCCGGCTCGGCACCGGCCGGGGTCAGGTCCTCGTTCAGGTGATGGCCACTCCGTACCTGGTGGAGGCGGCGGCCCACCTGGCGCACCGACCGGCGGCGACGGCCGCGCTCGCGGTGTTCGACCGGTGGGCCAGCAGCACCGCGAGCCCGTTGCGCCGGGCCCTCTCCGCCCGGTGCCACGCGCTGCTCGCGCCGCGGGGCAGCGCCGAGGCGGAGCGGGAGTTCCACACCGCGCTGCGGCTGCACCCGACCGAGGCCGGCACGTTCGAGCGGGCCCGCACGGAGCTGCTCTTCGGTCAGGAGCTGCGCCGCAGGAGGCGCCCGCGTGACGCCCGCGCGCACCTGCACCAGGCCCGCGAGACGTTCACCCTGCTCGGGGCGAGCTGCTGGGCCGAGCAGGCCACCGCGGAGCTGCGCGCGGCCGGGGAGTCGGTCGGCCCGCCGGACCTGCCCGCCGCACGGCTGCTGACCGGGCAGCAACTACGGATCGCCCAACTGGTCGCGGAGGGGGCCACCAACCGGGAGATCGCCGCCCGGATGTTCCTGTCCACCCGCACGGTCGACCACCACCTGCGCAACGTGTTCCACCGGCTCGGCATCCGTTCCCGCACCGAGCTGGCCCGCGCGTTCGCCGCCGACCGGCAGGTTGGGCTGACGTCGGAGCGGTGAGCGTCGGCCGGTCACCGCCCGCTCTGGACGACGAAAACTATCACCGCTAGTTTAAGCGTCATGGAGCTCACCCTCACCGCCGAGCAGGCGGCGGTCCGCCAACTCGCGGCCGAGTTCGTCGACCGGGAGCTGGTGCCGCACGCGGCAGCCTGGGACCGGCGCGAGTGGGTCGACCCGGCCGTCGTCGGAATGCTCGGCGACCTCGGCTTCCTGGGGCTGACCATCGCCGAGGCCGACGGCGGCTCCGGCGGTGACCACCTCGCGTACTGCCTGGTTCTGGAGGAGCTGGGCCGGGGAGATTCGGCGGTGCGGGGCATCGTGTCGGTCTCGCTCGGCCTGGTCGCCAAGTCCATCGCCGCACACGGATCGGCCGCGCAGCGGGCCGAGTGGCTGCCCCGGCTCTGTTCCGGCGCCGCACTGGGCTGCTTCGCGCTGACCGAGCCGGACAGCGGCTCCGACGCCGCCGCGCTGCGCACCCGCGCGGTGCGCGACGGCGCCGACTGGGTGCTCACCGGCACGAAGACGTTCATCACCAACGGCACCACCGCCGACGTCGCGCTGGTCTTCGCCCGCACCGGTGGCCCCGGGCACCGTGGCATCACCGCGTTCCTGGTGCCCAGCGGGAGCCCGGGGCTGACCCGACGGGAGATCCACGGCAAGCTCGGCCTGCGCGGGCAGGCCACCGGCGAGCTGCGCTTCGACGAGGTACGGGTGCCCGACGCGGCACGCCTCGGCTCCGAGGGCACCGGCTTCCGGCTGGCGCTGGCCACCCTCGCCAAGGGCCGGATGTCGGTCGCCGCAGGCTGCGTCGGCATCGCCCAGGGCTGCCTGGACGCCGCGGTCGGCTACGCCGGGCAGCGCACCCAGTTCGGCAAGCCGATCGCCGGGCACCAGCTCGTCCAGCAGCTGCTCGCCGCCATCGCGGTGGACACCGCGGCGGCCCGGCTCCTGGTGTGGCAGGTCGCCGACCTGATCGACCGCGGTCAGCCGTTCGCGACCGAGGCGTCGATGGCCAAGCTCTTCGCGAGCGAGGCCGCCGTCCGGGCCGCCAACAACGCGGTCCAGGTGTTCGGGGGATACGGCTACATCGACGAGTACCCGGTCGGCAAGTACCTCCGTGACGCCCGGGTCGCCACCCTCTACGAGGGCACCAGCCAGATCCAGCAGCTCCTCATCGGGCGCGCGCTCACCGGTGTCAACGCCTTCTAGCGCGACCCGACGCTTGCGCGGCCGTGGAAGCATCGAGCGCATCCGCTGTCCCGGCCACCACTGGGGAGGATCCCCGATGCATCGTCTCGCTCGACGTACGCTGGCGGCCGGCGCCACCGTCGGCCTGCTGGCCACCGCGGCTGTCGTCGCCGCGTCGCCCGCCACCGCTTTCCCCCGTCCACCAGCGCCCTCGTGCACCATCCAGACGCTGCCGCAGCCGCCGAACATGTACCGCACGGAGGCGTACGCCATCGACCCCACCGGTCGGTACGTCGCCGGCGGAGCGCTACGGGTGTTCGACGAGAGCCCGACAGAGGCGTTCCTGCTGATCTGGGACCGGGGCCGACTGAGGACCGTGCCCTGGCCGAACGGCGACGGTGTCGTCGACGTCAACGCCCGCGGCGTGGTGATCGGCAACGGGAACGCCGACGGTCGGACCCAGCCGTGGAGCTACCGGGACGGCGTCTTCACTCTCCTGCCGACCCCGTGGGAGCAGGTCTACGTCTCGGCGATCAACACCGCTGGTGACGTGGTCGGATACCGCTACGACGACGCGACCGGAGGATTCGTCGCGCTGCGGTGGCCGGCGTCCCGGCCGGGAACCGTCGAGGAGCTGGACGCCCCGCCCGGAGCGCTGGCGCTGGGCGTCACCCGCGATGGCAGCATCGTGGGCACCGCTTCCGGCCCGGAGTACTACACGGGCTGGGCTCGGCACCCGGACGGCCGGTACTCCGAGCTGACCGTGCCCGGCGCCCGGTCCACCCAGGTCGTCGCGGCCGAGGGTCGCTGGGCGGTGGGCCGGGCCGACCTGAGCGATGGTGACCAGCTCGCGGTCCGCTGGAACCTGCGCACCGGCGCGTACACCGAGCTGGACCGGCAGGTGTACGTGCTGGAGGACGTCAACGCGGGCGGGGTGGCCGTCGGTGGCGACCGCGTGGTTCGTGGTGCCACCTCCCGCCAGTTGCCGGGCGGTGGTGACCGGCTGACCGTGGCCAGCCGGGCGATCGCCGACGACGGGACCATCGTGGGCTTCCGCAACAGTGCCGGCACGGTGACCGCGGTGCGATGGACCGCCTGCTGAGCTGAACGTGTCCGTCGGGCACGCCCGCGCAGGTCAGTCCCGGCCGAGCACCGCGCCGAGCCAGCGCAGCTGGCGCCGGACGTGGACAGCCTCCCCGCCCTCGTGCCCGTTGAACGGGTAGACGTGCATCTCCCGCTCGGGCGGGAGCGGTCGGCCTGTCGCCGAACCGTAGTGGTTGTAGGCGGCGAAGCCGGTGCTCGGCGGGCAGACGGTGTCGCGCAGGCCGATCCCGAAGTGCGCCGGGGCCGTCGCCCGCCGGGCGAAGGTCACCGCGTCGACATAGGACAGCGTGCGCCGGACCGCCTCCTCGGCCTCGCGGTGCACCGCCAGGTACCGGGCGATCTCGCCGTACGGCGAGGCCTCGGTCAGCCCGATGGCCCGTTGGACGTCGCAGAGGAACGGCGCCGTGGCCACCACCGCCGCGAGGTCACCGACGAGGCCGGCCACCGCGAGGGCGAGGCCGCCGCCCTGGCTGTTGCCGGCCACGGCGACCCGGCTCGCGTCGACCCCCGGAAGGGCCCGGGCCGCGTCGACGGCCCGGACCGCGTCGGTGATGAGGCGCCGGTAGTGGTAGTCGCGCGGGTCCAGGATTCCCCAGGTCGCCGGCCAGGGGCCGCCCGGAGCGCCGTGCCGATCCGGGGTGTCGCCGGCGCCGTACTGCCCCGCCTGGCCCCGGTTGTCCATCAGCAGGTGCGCGTACCCGGCCACCGGCCAGGTCAGCCGCTCGTGTGGCAGGCCGCGGCCACGCCCGTAGCCGGCGTACTCGACCACGATCGGCAGTGGCGTCCGGACCCCCGAAGGGCGGGTGTACCAGGCCCGCACCGGGTCGCCGTCGAAGCCGGCGTACGTCACGTCCCAGGTGTCGACCAGCCGCAGGTCGGTGGGTTCCGACCGGACCTCGACGAGCACCGGCCGGTCGGCCGCCTCGGCGAGGGTGTCGCGCCAGAACCGGTCGAAGTCGTCGGGTTCGACGACGGTGGGCGCGTACCGCTGGAGCTGCTCGAGGGTGGGGTCGGGGTGGGGCACGGGTCCTCGCATGACGTCAGCGCGGGTGGGCGGGGGGTGCGGTGCTCTCGCGGACGACCAGCTCGGTCACCAGGTCGATCCGGCTGGTCGCCGGCTCGACGCCCCGCGCCAGCCCGAGCAGCATCTGGGTGGCGATGCCGGCCATGTCGTGCAACGGCTGGTTGATCGTGGTCAGGGCGGGGTCCGTCCAGGCGGCGACCGGCAGGTTGTCGTACCCGATCACCGACAGGTCCTCGGGCACCCGCAGGCCGCACTGCCGGGCGGCACGCAGCACTCCCATGGCCTGGATGTCCGAGCCGGCGAAGATCGCGGTCGGACGGTCCGGACGGCGCAGCAGCCGCAGACCGTGGTCGTGCCCGGCGGTCGCGGAGAAGCTGCCGTAGCGGACCAGCTCGCGGTCGACCGCGACCCCGGCCTCGTCGTGAGCGGACTGGAAGCCGGCCGCCCGGGCCCGGCTGCAGAGCACGTCGGGTGGCCCGGAGATGACCGCGATCCGCCGGTGCCCCAGCTCCAGCAGGTGCCGGGTGGCGAGCAGGCCGCCGTTCCAGTTGCTCGACCCGACGGTGGGCACCGACGCCGAGGTGGCGCTGTCGGTGTCGACGACGACGAACGGGATCCCCAGGCGCCGTAGCTGCTGCTGCTGAGCCTCGGCCAGGTGACAGAGGACGAACAGCAGGCCCAGCGGTCGGTCGGTGAGCAGCGCGTCCAGCCACCGTGCCGGCGGACGGTGCGCGCCGTCGAGCTGGGAGACGGCGAGCCGGATGCCCGCGTCGCTGGTCACCGCCTCGACACCGCGCAGGATCTCCATGGCCCATCCGGCGTCGAACTCGTGGAACACGAGGTCGATACGGCCGTCGCCGGACGGCGGCTTCCGGCCCCGGCGCTGGTACCGGTGGCGGTCGAGGCTCGCCTCGACGCGCGCTCTGGTGCCGGGGGCGACATCCGTGCGTCCGTTGAGGACCTTGGAGACGGTGGCGACGGACACGCCGACGTCGTTGGCGATCGTCGCGATGGTGGTGGAGGCGGGTGGGTCGAGCGGGCGGTGCTCCGTCATCGCAGCCTCTGCAACATCCGAAAGTTTCGGGAGACCTTAACACGATCGGGTGCTCCCGCCAGCCGGCACTGAGCGCAGGAAGTGAATGACGGGGGTCGAGTTGAGACCCTTGACACACATCGATGGCGGACTTAGGTTGCCGAAAAGGTTACGCAGGTTTCCGGAAAGTTTCGGATCGTGTACCGCTCGCCATGCAACCGGTCCCCGCGCGGACGCGGATGTGGCCCGAGCTGAAGGGGTCTGGGCATGAGAGGTCCGGTGTCGGTCGACAGCCGCGTGTCGTCCCGCGACGTCGCGCCGGCGGAGACCACCATCCGCGCCCCGCTCGCGCCGCGCCGTCGCCGCACCTGGCGACAGGCGCTGCGCCGGGACTGGCAGCTCTACTCGCTGGCCGTGCTGCCGCTGCTGTTCTTCCTGGTCTTCCGGTATCTGCCGATGATCGGGAACATCATCGCGTTCCGGCGGTTCAAGCCGGGCGGCAGCATCTTCGGTGAGTACTGGGTCGGCCTGCGGTACTTCCGGATGTTCTTCACCGACCCGACCTTCTGGGAAGTGTTCACGAACACCCTGGTGCTCGGGGCGTTGACCCTGCTGTTCTGCTTCCCGTTGCCGATCGTGCTGGCGCTGCTGCTCAACGAGGTACGCGCCCGCCGGTTCAAGCGGTTCGTCCAGTCCGTGTCCTACCTGCCGCACTTCCTGTCGATCGTGATCGTGGCGGCGATGGTCATGCAGTTGACCTCGGTCGACGGCACGGCCAACCAGATCGTCCGGCTGTTCGGCGGCGACGCGGTGGCGTTCCTGCAACAACCGGGGTGGTTCCGCACCATCTACGTCTCGTCCGAGGTCTGGCAGACCGTCGGCTGGGGCACGATCCTCTACCTCGCCGCCCTCACCACCATCGACGAGGACCTGTACGAGGCCGCCCGGATCGACGGCGCCAGCCGGCTGCGGCAGACCTGGCACGTGACGTTGCCCGGGATCCGGCCGACGATGGTGACCCTGCTCATCCTCAACATCGGCAGCTTCATGGCGGTCGGGTTCGAGAAGATCCTGCTGCTCTACAACCCGCTGACGTACCCGACCGCGGACGTGATCTCCACCTACCTGTTCCGGATGGGCTTCCAGTCCAGCAACTTCAGCTACGCCGCTGCCATCGGTCTCTTCGAGGCGGTGATCGGGCTGGTCCTGGTCCTGTCGGCGAACCTCATCTCCCGTCGCACGGTGGGCACGAGCCTGTGGTGACCCTCGGCACGAAGAGCGACGCCCCGAAGACCCGCGGGCCGGTGGACAGCCGGGGCTACCGGGTCTTCCGGATCGTCAACACGATCGTCCTGATCGGCGTCGTGGTCGTGACGCTGTACCCGTTCCTCAACATCGTGGCCCGCTCGCTCAGCGACGAGGCGTACATCATCGCCGGGAAGGTGAGCCTCGTCCCGCGCGGGTTCGACGTGACCGCGTACAAGCTGGTGATGTCCGACGCGATGTTCTGGACGAACTACCGCAACACGGTGGTGTACACGGTGGTGGCCACGCTCATCTCGATCGTGCTGACCACGTGTTACGCGTACGTGCTGTCGAAGCCGCAGCTGAAGGGGCGGGGCGTCCTCGTCGGGGTCGCGCTGTTCACCATGTTCTTCTCCGGCGGTCTGATCCCCAACTACGTGCTGGTCACCAGTCTGGGGATGAAGAACACCATCTGGGCCGTGGTGCTCCCCAACGCCATCAGCGTGTTCAACCTGCTGGTCATGAAGGCGTTCTTCGAGAGCCTGCCGACAGAGCTGGAGGAGGCGGCGGCGGTCGACGGGCTGAACACGTACGGCATCCTGCTGCGGATCGTGCTCCCGTTGTCGAAGGCGATCATCGCCACGATGGTGCTCTTCTACGCGGTCTCCTTCTGGAACTCGTGGTTCACCGCGTTCCTCTACTTCGACCGGCAGGATCTGCTCCCGGTCACCGTGTACCTGCGCAACCTCATCGCGGGCGCCACCAGCGCCGAGTCGGCCGCCGCAGACGCCGACAAGGTCCAGGCGGCGGCCACCCTCCAGGCCGTGACGATCGTGCTCACCACCCTGCCCATCCTGGCGGTCTACCCCTTCGTCCAGCGGTACTTCGTCCGCGGCGTGATGCTCGGCGCGGTCAAGGGATGACGCCACCAACTCGCTCCGACCGCCCCCTCATCCACGACCGAAAGGACGAGCCATGCTCCACAAGACGTGGCGCCCCGTGGCGTCAGTCGCCGCGGGCCTGCTCGCGCTCAGCCTTGTCACCGCCTGTTCCGAGGATCCGTCCGAGTCGACGGACCTCTCGGAGAACCGGGCCGGCGCGATGGCCACCTACGGCGTCGGCGACCAGTTCAAGGCCACCGAGGCGCTGTCCTTCTCCACGCTCTACAACAACCACACGTTCTACCCGCTCAAGGAGGACTGGCTGTTCTGGTCCGAGCTCACCAAGCGGACCAACGTCACCATCGAGCCGGTCGCCGTTCCGCTGAGCGACTACGAGCAGAAACGCAGCCTGCTGATCGGCGCCGGTGACGCCCCACTGATCATCCCGAAGACGTACCACCCGCAGGAGAACGCCTTCGTCTCCTCCGGGGCGATCCTGCCGGTGAGCGACTACCTCGATCTGATGCCCAACTTCAAGGACAAGATCGCGAAGTGGAACCTCAAGCCGGAGATCGACAACCTGCGGCAGTCCGACGGTAAGTTCTACCTGCTGCCCGGGCTCCACGAGAAGCCCACGCAGGACTACACGGTGCTGGTGCGCTCCGACATTCTCGCGGAGCTGAACCTGTCGGTCCCGAAGACCTGGGACGAGCTGTACACCGTGCTCAAGGCGATGAAGGCGAAGTACCCGAACGTCTACCCGTACTCCGACCTCTTCAGCAAGCCCACGCCGACCGGCGCGCTGCTGAACATCCTCGGCGCCTCGTACGGCACCCAGGCGGGGTGGGACTACCAGCACGCCACCTGGGACCCGGCGGCGAGAAAGTTCAACTACACCGGCGCGTCCGAGCAGTACAAGCAGATGCTCACGTACCTGCACAAGCTCGTCGCGGAGGGCCTGCTCGACCCGGAGAGCTTCACCCAGACCGACGACCAGGCACGGCAGAAGCTCGCCAACGGGAAGTCCTTCGTGGTCACCGGCAACGCGCAGACCCTGGTCAACAACCACCGGCCCGACCTGGCCAAGACCCTACCGAACGCGAAGATGACCAAGATCCCGCTGCCGGTCGGCCCGGCCGGTGAGATCAATCCCGCGCCCCGGCTGGAGAACGGGATCATGATCTCCTCGAAGGCGCGGGAGAGCAAGAACTTCGTGGCCATGATGCAGTTCGTCGACTGGTTGTGGTATTCCGACGCGGGCCAGGAGTTCGCCCGGTGGGGCGTCGAGGGCACGACCTTCACCAAGGACGCGGCCGGCAAGCGTTCCGTCACCGCCGACGTCGACGTCCTCGGGCTCAACCCGAAGGGCACGAAGCACCTGCAGAAGGAATTCGGCTTCTACAACGGCGTCTTCGCCTACGGCGGCACCCCCGACCTGGTCCGTGGCTTCTTCTCCCCGGAGGAGCTGGAGTTCCAGAAGGTGATGGACGCCCGCACGCCGAGGCTGGTGGCCCCGCCCTACCCGTTCACCGATGAGGAACGCGAGCAGGTGTCGCTCTGGGAGACCCCGCTGAAGGACTTCGTCTCCCAGAACACGCTGAAGTTCGCCCTCGGGCAGCGGCCCCTCACCGAGTGGGACGCGTACGTGGCCGAGCTGAAGGCCAAGAACTCCGAGCAGTACATCGACCTGGTCAACAAGGCGTACGAACGGTTCCAGAAGAACAACGGCTGATCAGCGGGAGGTCCGGTCGGGCGGTGCATCCGCGGCCCGACCGGACCCTCCGGCCCCGGCCGGCGCGGCGAACCCGACCCGCCCGGCCCCGGGTAGGACGACCAGAGGACAGCAATGCGCATCACCGCTCCCGACCAGCCCACCGGCCGCCTCACCGACGCCTGGCGGCGCTGCGTCGGCACCGGCCGCTTCGAGTTGGCCCTGCGCCGCGACTACCAGGACTCGCTGGCCCTCATCCAACGCGACATCGGTTTCCGGCACATCCGCGGGCACGGGCTGCTCAGCGACGGAATCGGCGTGCACCGCCCGTACGACCACGCGGGCGAGCGCCGGGTGCACCACTCGTTCACGTACGTCGACCAGGTCGTCGACGCCTATCTCGACCTCGGTGTCCGGCCGTTCGTCGAGTTGGGGTTCATGCCCTCGGGCCTGGCGTCCGGCGACCAGACGGTGTTCTGGTGGCGGGGCAACGTCACGCCGCCCCGGTCCTTCACCGAGTGGGCGGACCTGGTCCGCGCCACGATCGCCCACCTGGTCGACCGCTACGGTCTCGACGAGGTCCGCGGCTGGCCGATCGAGGTGTGGAACGAGCCGAACCTGGTGCCGTTCTGGCAGGGCGCCGACCGGGACGCGTACCACCGCCTGTACGAGGTGAGCGCGCACGCGGTCAAGGAGGTCGACGCGTCGTTGCAGGTCGGCGGCCCGGCGATCTCACCCGGGGCGGACGAGTGGCTGGTGCCCTTCGCCGAGTTCGTCACCGACCGCCAGGTGCCGGTCGACTTCGTCAGCCGCCACGCGTACACCTCGGGGCCGGCCCGGCACGTGCCGTTCGGCACCCACCAGACCCTCGCCCCGGCGGCCGAGCTGCTGACCCAGTTCGCCGCACCGCGCCGGCACCTGGCCGGCACCGCGCTGGCGGAGCTGCCGGTGCACATCACCGAGTTCAACTCCTCCTACCGGCCGGACAACCCGATCCACGACACGGCGTTCCACGCCGCGTACCTCGCGCCGGTGCTGGCCGCCGGCGGCGACCTGGTCGATTCCTTCTCGTACTGGACCTTCAGCGACATGTTCGAGGAGGTGGGGGTGCCGACCGCGCTGTTCCACGGCGGCTTCGGGCTGCTCACCCACCGGCAGATCAAGAAACCCACCTACCACCTGTACGCCTTCATGGCGCGCCTCGGCGGCGAGGTGCTGGCGCGCGGCGACGACCACCTGGTCACCCGGCACCCCGACGGCCGGGTCGCCGTGCTGGCCTGGGCCCCGGTGGACGTCACCGGCCGGTCACCGGTGCCCGACCGGCACCCGCTGGCCCTGTCGATCCCGCTCGGCCAGCCCGGTACGACGTCGGCGTTCCTGCTCCGTTCGTCGGTGAGCGAGGAGGCGGGCAACGCGTGGGCGGCCTGGGGCGAGATGGGGCGTCCCCGCTCACCCCGGGCCCGCCAGCTCGACGCCCTGCGGGAGGCCGCCGAGCCGGCCCGTACCCACCGTGCCCTGCCGGTCGCCGCCGGGCGGGTCGAGGTGGACCTCACCCTCGCCCGGCACGAGGTCACCCTTCTGGAGCTGAGCCCGGTGGTGGACGAGACCCCACCGTGGTGGGACGACGACCGCCTGCTCGGCCTGCCGGCCGGAGTCGACCTGAGGGAGCAGCCGTGAGCAATGCCGCGCACACCTGGCGACAGTTCGGCGACGGGCCACTGTCGCGCGCCGCCGCCCGCGTCTACACCCTGCTCGCGGTCGAGCTGCTGTTCCTGCTCACCACCCTGCCCGGCCTGCTCCCGCTGCTCCTGCTGCGCCGTGACCCGAGCAATCTGCCGCTGGCCGCGGCGCTCCTGGTGCCGGTCGGCCCGGCGGTCTGCGCCGCTCTGTACGCCCTGCGCCACCAGCGCCCCGACGTGACGGACCTGCGGCCCGCCGCCGTGTTTCGGCGGGGCTACCGGGCCAACCTGCCGGGCGCGCTGCGGGTCTGGGTGCCGACGCTGCTGTGGCTGACCGTGCTCGCGGTGAACCTCGCCCACCTCGGCGCGGCCGCCGTCCCCGGTTGGTGGTCGGTGCCGCTGGTCCTGGTCGCCGTGGGGGTGACCCTCTGCGCCGCCAACGCGCTGGTGATCACCTCGCTGTTCGACTTCCGCACCCGGGACGTGCTCCGGCTGGCCGTGCACTTCCTCGTGCGTACCCCCGGTGTCACCGTCGGCAACGCACTGCTGCTGGCCGCAGCGGCCGGGATCACGGCGGTCTTCTCCGAGGCGGTGCTCGTGATGCTCGGCTCGGTCCTGGTCCTGGCGTTCCTGCGCACCGCCGACCCGATGATCCACCTGATCCGGAAGGAGTTCACCGCATGAGCCTGCCCCGCACCGCGAAGGTGCCCTTCGGTGGCGACTACAACCCGGAACAGTGGCCCGAGGACGTGTGGAAGCAGGACTACCGGCTCTTCGACGCGGCGCGGATCGACCTGGTCACGGTGGGCGTCTTCGACTGGGCGCTCACGCAGCCGGCCGAGGACGTGTACGACTTCTCGCTGCTGGACCGGATCGTGGCGCGGGCCGGCGCGGAGGGGCGTGGCATCTGCCTGGCGACCGGCACGGGCGCCCACCCGCCCTGGCTCGCGCGGGCTTACCCGGAGGTGACCCGGACCGACTTCGAGGGCCGCAGGCACCGTTTCGGGCAACGGCACAACTCGTGCCCCAGCTCGCCGGTGTTCCGTCGGCTCTCCACCGAACTCGCCCGCCGGGTCGCGCGCCGCTACGCCGACGACCCGGCGGTCGTCGCCTGGCACGTCGGCAACGAGTACGGCGGCGCCTGCTACTGCGCGCTCTGCGCGGCCGGGTTCCGCGACTGGCTGCGCCACCGCTACGGCACCCTCGACGCGCTGAACGCCGCCTGGTATACCACCTTCTGGTCGCACACCTTCAGCGACTGGGAGCAGATCGAGCCGCCGTCGGCGCTGACCGAGCACTGGCGCGGGCCGGACCACACCGCCTTCCAGGGCATCACCCTGGACTACCTGCGGTTCTCCTCCGACGCCATGCAGAGCAACTTCTCCGACGAGAAGGCCGCCATCCGCGAGTCCAGCCCGGACCTGCCGGTGACCACCAACTTCATGGGCATGTACCGGCCGATCGACTACCACCGCTGGGCCCCGCACCTGGACTTCGCCTCCTGGGACAACTACCCGCCGGACGACGAGTCGGCGGCCCGGATGGCGCTGACCCACGACCTGATGCGCGGGCTCAAGGACGGCCAGCCGTTCTGGCTGATGGAACAGACCCCGAGCGTCACCGCCTGCCGCGACGTCAACCCCCTGAAACGGCCGGGCCTGATGCGGCTGTGGAGCTGGCAGGCGGTGGCGCACGGCGCCGACGCGGTGCTGTTCTTCCAGCTGCGCGCCTCCCGTGGGGCCAGCGAGAAGTACCACGGCGCCGTCATCGGCCACGCCGGGCGCTCCGACACCCGGGTCTTCCGGGAGGTGGCCGAGCTGGGGGCGGAGCTGCAACGCCTCGGCCCGTCCTCGCTGGGCGCGCGGACCCCGGCCCGGGTGGCGCTGCTGTTCGACTGGGACAGCTGGTGGGCGCTGGAGATCTCCGACGGCCCGTCCCGGCTGGTCCGCTACCAGCAGGTCGTGCTGGCGTACCACCGGGCGCTCTGGGACGCCGGGGTCGACCTGGACGTGGTCGCGGTGACCGCCGACCTGTCCGGCTACGACGTGGTCGTCGCACCGGCCCTGCACATGCTCAAGGGGGACCTGCCGGAGCGTCTGGAGGCGGTGGCCGCGCGCGGCGGCTCGGTGCTGACCACGTACCTGTCGGGACGGGTGGACGAGAACGACCAGGCCTTCCTGCTGGACGTGCCCGGCCCGCTCGGGCAGCTCATGGGGATCCGGGTCGACGAGTGGGACGCCCGCGGCCCGGAGGTGGTCAACCCCGTCCGCCTCGGCGCCGGCGCCGACCGGCTCGACGTCGAGGCGCGGCTGCTCTTCGAGCTGGTCATCCCGCAGGGCGCGGAGGTGCTCGGCACCTACCAGGCCGACTTCTACGCCGGCACCCCGGCGGTGACCCGCAACGTCCACGGCGACGGGCACGGCTGGTACGTCGGCGCCGGGCTGGACCAGGCCGGGGTGTCCTGGGTGGTCCGGCAGGTGTTGGCCCGGCACGACCTGTTCGGGCCCTACCCGCACGTGCCGGACCTGGAGTCCGCCGTCCGGGTCGCGCCGGACGGGACGCGGCTGCTGTTCCTGCTCAACCACCGCGCCGAGCAGGTCGAGGTGACCGCCCGGACCGGCGGTCTCGACCTGCTCACCGGTGACCGGGCGGAGACCGGGCAGCCGCTGCGGCTGCCGGCGTACGGGGTCGTGGTGCTGCGGGAGAACCGGTGAGCGCCGAGGAGACGCGGGCGCACCCCGCCTGGCTGCCGCCGGAGGCGTTCCGGGCGCTGGGCGCGCGCCGCGTGCTCGTGCACGGCGACGGGTCGATCGTCGACACCGTCCTCGACGAGGTCGCCCGCGCCTGCGCGCGGTACGGCGGGCGGGTGTGGCATTCCCCGTCCTGGGACGTGGCCGTCGACCTGGTGCTCGCGCTCCGCGGCGCCGACGAGCTGCCCAGCCCGTCGGCGGAGTCGGCACGGGCGGCGGGGGAGGCGGCGCTGGTGGCGGCCGGCAGCGGCGCGGTGCTCGGTGACGAGGGGTTCCTGCTGGCGCGGGCGGGCGAGGTGACCGCCGTGCTGGCCGACGCGCCCGCCGGCCTGCTGTACGGGCTGTTCCACCTGGTCCGGCTCGGTCCGGCGGCCTTCGAGTCGACCCGTCCACCCGAGCGGCACCGGCCCGCGTTGCGCCGCCGGATGCTGAACCACTGGGACAACGTGGCCGTGCACCCGGTCATGGGCCAGGTGGAACGGGGCTACGCCGGCGGCTCGATCTTCTGGCGGGACGGCCGGCCGCGCGGCGACCTGGCCCGGGTCCGGGAGTACGCCCGCCTGCTGGCGGCCTGCGGGATCAACGCGATATCGGTGAACAACGTCAACGTCGGCCGGACGGAGGCGCGGCTGCTCACCGACCGGCTCGGCGACGTGGCCGACATCGCGGACGTGCTGCGCCCGTACGGCATCCGGGTGCACCTGTCGGTCACCTTCGCCGCGCCGGTGGTCCTCGGCGGCCTGCCGACCGCCGACCCGGTGGACGAGGCGGTGCGGGCCTGGTGGTCCGCGAAGACCCGGCAGGTGTACGAGCGCATCCCGGACTTCGGCGGCTACGTGGTGAAGGCCGACTCCGAGGGGCAACCGGGCCCGTTCACCTACGGGCGCGACCACGCCGACGGGGCGAACCTGCTCGCCGGGGCCCTCGCCCCGCACGGGGGAGTGGTGCACTGGCGGGCGTTCGTCTACAACCATCACCAGGACTGGCGGGACCGGTCCACCGACCGGGCACGGGCCGCGTACGACCACTTCGTCCCGCTCGACGGGCGGTTCGCCGCCAACGTGGTCCTCCAGGTGAAGTTCGGTCCGGTGGACTTCCAGGTACGCGAGCCGGTCTCCCCGGTGCTCGCCGCGATGCCGGCCACCCGGCTGGCGGTGGAGTTGCAGGTCACCCAGGAGTACACCGGCCAGCAGCGACACGTGTGCCACCTCGGCCCGTGGTGGAGCGAGGTGCTGCGGTTCGCGCCGTGGGGGCCGGGCGGGCGGACGGTCGCCGACGTGGCCGCGGGGGAGGCGGGGTCGGGTGGTGGCCTGGTCGCCGTCGCGAACGTGGGCGACGACGTCTTCTGGACCGGGCACCCGCTGGCGCAGGCCAATCTGTACACCGTCGGCCGGCTCGCCTGGGATCCCCGGCTGGATCCCCGGGCGGTCCTCGACGAGTGGATCGCGCTGACCTTCCCGCCCTCGGCGATCGCCGACCCGAAGCTGGTCGGGCGGACGCTGCACGACGTCATGGACGGCTCCTGGCGCACCTACGAGCGGTACACCGCCCCGCTGGGTGTCGGCTTCATGGTCCATCCCGGTGACCACTACGGACCCGACGTGGACGGGTACGAGTACACCCGGTGGGGCACGTACCACTTCGCCGATCGCGACGGCGTCGGCGTGGACCGCAGCCGCGCGTCGGGCACCGGCTTCGCCGGTCAGTACCCGCCGTACTGGGCCCACGTGTACGAGTCGCCCGAGCGGTGCCCGGACGAACTGCTGCTCTTCTTCCACCACGTCCCGTACGGGCACGTCCTGCACAGCGGCTCCACGGTCATCCAGCACATCTACGACGCCCACTTCGCGGGCGTCGAGGAGGTGGAGGCGATGCGGGGGCGGTGGCGGACGCTGAAGGGTTTGATCGACCCGGCCGTGTACGAGCGGGTCGAGCGGCGCCTCGACGAGCAGGTGCGCAGCGCCACCGAGTGGCGGGACCAGATCAACACCTACTTCTTCCGCAAGTCCGGGGTGCCGGACGCGCACGGGCGTCGCATCTACTGACTCCGGCAGCTTCCGGAAGCGTCCCGATAACGCGGCACCCGAGCGATTCCGCGGCTGGTTCCGTCGGCGTGCGTCGATGCCAGGTCACAGCCCGATCCAGGCCGCCGAAAGGCTTCCGGAAGCCTTGACAATCGAGGCGCCTCGATTGAAGCTGGCAGGGTCACGCGAGCCGCGGTCAGGGTCGGGCGAAGGGCAGTCCTCGACTTACTCCCCTTCCATGCGCCATTTTCCCGAGGAATCGCGAACGATGACACTCAGGACAAGACTGCTCGGCGTCGCCATGGCGGCCGTGACGCTGGCCGCCGCCACGTTGACCCTCGCCGTGCCCGCGTCGGCGGCGACGCTGACACAGGTGACCGGCTTCGGCGCCAACCCCGCCAATCTCCAGATGCACCTGTACGTCCCGGACCGGGTGGCGTCCCGGCCGGCGATCCTGCTCGCCCTGCACTACTGCACCGGATCGGGCCCGGCGTTCCACTCCGGCACGCAGTACGCGTCGCTGGCCGACCGGTACGGGTTCATCGTGATCTACCCGTCGGTGACCCGTAGCAGCCTGTGCTGGGACGTGGCCTCTCCGCAGGCCCTGCGCCGTGGCGGCGGCAGCGACCCGGTCGGGCTCATGTCGATGGTCGACTACGTGCGGCAGCGGTACGCCGCCGACCCCGCACGGATCTTCGCCACCGGCACCTCGTCCGGCGCCATGATGACGAACGTCCTGCTGGGCGACTATCCGGACGTGTTCGCGGCCGGCGCGTCCTTCGCCGGGGTGCCGTTCGGCTGCTTCGCCACCGGGGGAAGCTCCGAGTGGAACAGCCAGTGCGCGAACGGCCAGCTCATCAGGACGCCGCAGCAGTGGGGCGACCTGGTCCGGGAGGCCTACCCCGGCTACACCGGTCGTCGCCCGAGGATGCAGATCTGGCACGGCACCAACGATGAGACGCTGCGCTACCCGAACTTCGGGGAGCAGGTCAAGCAGTGGACCAACGTGCACGGGCTGAGCCAGACCCCGACGTACACCGACTCGCCGCAGTCGGGCTACACCCGCACCCGCTACGGCAGCAGTGGCCCGACGGCCCCGGTCGAGGCGATCAGCATGCAGGGCGTCTCGCACAACCTGCCGGTCGACGCCGCGCAGGTGATCCGCTTCTTCGGGCTGGACACCACCCCGCCCACCACGCCGCCGCCGACGACCCCGCCGCCGACCACTCCGCCCCCGACGACCCCGCCGCCGACCGGCGGTGGCTGCCGGATCGGGTACGCGGTCAGCGCCTGGAACACCGGTCTCACCGCGAGCGTCACCATCACCAACACCGGCGCGACCGCGCTGAACGGGTGGGCCCTGACCTTCACGCTGCCCACCGGCCAGCGCATCACCAACGGCTGGAACGCGCAGTTCAGCCCCGCGAGCGGTGCCGTGACCGCCCGCAACGTCTCCTACAACGCCGCCATCGCCCCGAACGCGTCGGTCGACATCGGCTTCCAGGCCACCCATGAGGGCGGCGCCGGCGAGCCCCCGTCGTTCGCGCTGAACGGTGTCGCCTGCTCGGTCTCCTGACTCCCCGACACCACCACCAGAAGGAGTTGCACGATGAGAAACGCGAAGTGGAGGGTGGCGTCGAGAGCCGCCCTCTCCGTGGCCGGCGCGGGCGCCCTCGCCGCCGGCATGGCGACGGTCCTGGCGGCGCCCGCCACCGCCGGCACCACGCTCGGTGCGTCCGCCGCCGAGCAGGGCCGGTACTTCGGCGCCGCGGTGGCCGCCAACAAGTTGAGCGACAGCGCCTACACCACGATCCTGAACCGCGAGTTCAACTCGGTGACGCCCGAGAACGAGATGAAGATCGACGCCACCGAGCCGCAGCAGGGCCAGTTCAGCTACGGCGCGGCGGACCAGATCGTCAACCACGCGCGCAGCCGCGGGATGCAGGTGCGGGGTCACACCCTGGCCTGGCACTCCCAGCAGCCGGGCTGGATGCAGAACATGAGTGGCACCGCGCTGCGCCAGGCGATGCTCAACCACGTCACCCAGGTGGCGACCCACTTCCGGGGTCAGGTGGTGGCATGGGACGTGGTAAACGAGGCGTTCGCCGACGGCGGCTCCGGCGCGCGCCGCGACTCCAACCTCCAGCGCACCGGCAACGACTGGATCGAGGCCGCGTTCCGGGCCGCCCGGGCGGCGGACCCCGGCGCAAAGCTCTGCTACAACGACTACAACACCGACGACTGGTCGCACGCCAAGACCCAGGCCGTGTACACGATGGTGCGGGACTTCAAGCAGCGTGGCGTGCCGATCGACTGCGTCGGGTTCCAGTCGCACTTCAACAGCGGCTCGCCGTACCCGAGCAACTACCGCACCACGCTGTCCAGCTTCGCGGCGCTGGGCGTGGACGTGCAGATCACCGAGTTGGACATCGAGGGGGCCTCGGCCACCACGTACCGCAACGTCGTGCAGGACTGTCTGGCCGTGGCCCGCTGCAACGGCATCACCGTCTGGGGCATCCGGGACAGCGACTCGTGGCGGGCCTCGCAGACCCCGCTGCTGTTCACCAGCGGCGGCGCCAAGAAGCCGGCGTACGACGCGGTCCTCGCCGCGCTGAACAACGGCTCGACTCCGCCGCCCACCACCCCGCCGCCCACCACCCCTCCGCCGACCACCCCGCCGCCCGGGCCGGGTGGCTGCACCGCGACGGTCGCGGTGAACCAGTGGACGGGTGGCTTCGTGGCGACGGTGAAGGTGACGGCCGGGTCGTCGGCCATCAACTCCTGGACGGTGACGCTCCCGTTGCCGTCCGGCGCGACGGTCACCAACGCCTGGAACGTCAACCGCAGCGGTGACAGCGGCACGACACGCTGGACGAACGTGGCCTACAACGGTCGGGTCGGCGCCGGCCAGTCCACCGAGTTCGGATTCCAGGCCACCGGCACCGCCGGCGGCCTGACCCCGGCCTGCGCCGCGGGCTGACGCCCCATCGGCCGGTGTGGAGGATGCCCCGAATCCTCCACACCGGCCGCCCGGTGCCGGCCGGCCCCCGTCGGTCAGGCGCTGCTCAGCGCTCCGGCCGGGGCCGTCAGGCCCGGCAGATCTTGACGTCGGGCTGGATGTCCAGCTTGTTGAACACGTTGTCCACCCGACCGATGCCCGCCTTCTCCTCGATGGAACCCGCGTTGATCAGCTCCAGGAAGGCGTTGACCACCTTCACCAGGCCGGCGGGGATGCGGTAGCCGACGCCGTACTCCAGGAACAGGCCGAGCTGGGTGCTGCGGCACAGCGCGACCGGCGCGCCCAGGGCGGAGCCGACGGTCAACCCCACCGTGGCGGTGACCGTGGCGTACAGGCCGGCGGTGAACCCGAACGCACCCAGGCCGGCCCGGAAGGCGGCCTGATAGTGGACGATGATCCCACTGACGCCGACCGACGGGCCGTAGATGGAGTCGGTGATGCTGTTGCGGACGGTGAGGTTCCACGGCTTCGTGACGCCGAAGGCGCCGTCGGCGTAGCCGAACCCTAGTGAGCCGCCCAGCGACCACTCGCCGGCCGCCTTGATGTTGCCGTCCCTGGCGCTGAATGCCGTCTGCACGCCGATGAGCTGATTGGCGGTGACGGAGAACGGAACGCCGAGGAGCTCGCCGACGGGCACGCTGAAGTCCAGCGGGATCGGGAGGCGCTTGTTGACGTTCTGCCCCTGGTCGGTCGCACCCGCGATCTCGATGCGCAGCCCGGCCATGCCGTCGATCCGCAGCTCCGCCCGGCGGATCGCCCCACCCCGCAGCTCCAGGTGGAACCGGGCTGACGGGCTCTTCATCAGCAGGGTCACCGTGCCGGCGATGCGGATCCCGCCGCCGTCGTAGCTGAACCGCGCGCCGACCCCGCCCGAACAACAGATCGGGGTGACCGCGAACCCGGCGACCCCTCGTGTGCCCGCCGGTCGTACCGTCCCGTCCGGACGCGTGCCGGCCGCTCGCCGCGACCGGGTGGCCGACGCGGGCCGGCCCCCGGTCGCCACCATCGCCGCGGTCGCGGCGGACGGCACGCCGGCGACCGGTGTCGTCGATCCGCCGCCACCGGCCCCGGCCTCGACGTCGTACTCGGCCCAGAACGGCGTGCCCGCGTCGTAGCGGGTCGGACTCTCCAGGGAGACCGGGCGGTCGGTGGCGAAGGTGCCGTCGCGGATCACCTCGGTGATGTCCACCGGCCCCAGCGTCACCGCCAGGTCGTCCCCCTCGCGGCGGACGTCGAGCACCCTGCCGACCGCCCGTCCGGTGAGGAACATGACCTTCCCCGGGGCGAGCCGGTCGGCGCCGCTGGCGCCGGGGTCGATGCGCCAGGTGAGCGCGTCCTCGGAGAGCCCGCGCACCGACCCGCCACCGCCGCCAACGAACACCACGTCCGGCTGGTAGGTCACCTTCTCGTCGGGCGCGGGCGCCGCCCCGTACCGCTGGTCCGCGCCGCCGCCGGGCGGACCGGGTGGCGTCGGGTCCGCCGCATGCCGATCGCAGGCCGCGAGCAGCGACAGGGTCACCCCGAGCAGCACCGCCACCGCTCGGCGACGCCGGGATCGGGCTGCCACCATGTCCGTCCTCCTCGGCCGGCTCAGAGCCGGCCGGCGGCCGTACGGGCCACGGCTTCCAGGGCCGAGCGGTACGTCGCCGGGTCCTCGCTGCGCACCAGCCGGACGCAGGCCCACACGCCGGCCTTGCTGACGAAGACCGTCCCGTCCTCGGCGTACGCCTCGTCGCCCGCCCCGCTGATCGGGGTCAGCTTGTGCCCGAGTTCGCGGTCGATGTCGAGGAACTTCTTCGCGCCGTCGCCGACGTACACCTCCACCTGCGCCGTCGGGCCGGTGACCGGGCCGGTGTAGGTGCAGGTGTCCCGGTCCGCCGCCGCCTTCTCCAGCGGGTCCTCCAGTGGGGTGCCGGCCAGCTTCTCGGCCTCGGTCTTGGTGACCAGGGCGCAGGCGTCGACGGCCGGCGCGGCAGGCGACTCCTCAGCCGACGCGGCGGCCGACGGGTCGCCCTGCCCGGTGGCCGCGACGCTCGGCCCGGCACCGGCCACCGGGGCGGCCGGGCCGTCGTCCGTACCGCAGCCGCCGACGGCGGTGAGCGTCAGCACCGCGGCCGCGGCGGCGAGGATCTGGCCGCGTCGCCGCCGGCCGGTTGCGAGGTGGGTCATCGTGGCTCCACTTCCGGTCGTGGGTTCGGCATCACAGCGGGAGGGCGTCGAGCACCTTGCGCAGCGTCGGCTCGTATCCGCCGGAGCTGGCACCGATGCGCTCGAAGCTGCTCAGGATCACGGTGAAGCTGCCCTTGTCACTGATCACGACGGCCTCGCCCCCGATGTCCTTGACGGCGAGGTACGCCTTGCGGCCCTTGTCGACGTCCTTCACCTCTCGGTACGCGGCCGTCGCCTGCTGGCGCTGGTAGTCGTAGGTGGCTTCACCGGCGATCGGGGAGGCGGTGGTGACGGTGAGCGCGGCGACGCCCCGGCCGTCGCCGAACAGGCAGGTGCCCTGGTCCTCCATCGGCTGGCCGACGATCTCGGAGACCTCCGCGGCGGTGAAGGGGCACTCCGGCCGGGGCACGTCGGGCAGGTCGCCGCCGGCGTCCACCTCGACGCCGGCCCCGGCGGCCGGGTCGGCGCCGCCGGTGTCGTCGGGGCCGCAGGCGACCAGGGGGAGCAGCAGCAGCAGGGAACACCACACGGGTGCGATCAGACGGCGCACAGTCATGCTTCCTTCGTCAGATCCGGGTTGTCGGGGCCGTTTCGCGGTGGATGGATCCACCGGGCCGGGATCAGCCGGTCGACCCTCCATGCCGCGGCTGCGGCGGCCGCGGCCACCACCTCCGCGTCCGGGCCCTCGACCAGCGCGATCACGACGTCGTCGGTCGGCAACCGGACGGCCGCGACCAGCCGGCAGCCCGGGGTGCCGAAGGCCGGCATCTCCTCGTCCGCGCCGGGGGAGCGGTCGTACTGCTCCAGTGCGAACAGGTAGCCGGCCATGACATCGAGGCTAGGTTCCGGCGGGCGGCGAGGAATCGGGCGTTTCCCTATGCTTGCGCGTCGGCCCTGGTCATCGCGGCACCCAGCTCCGCGCGGGTGGAGATGCCGAGCTTGCGGTAGACCCGAGCGAGGTTCGCCTCGACGGTCTTCGGGCTGACGAACAGTTCGTCGGCGATGGCCCGGTTGGTCCGCCCGCGCGCCGCGAGCTGGGCCACCCGCTCCTCGGTGGCGGTGAGGTGCCGGGGCGTCGGCGGGCGGCCACCGACGCGGGCCAACTCGGCCCGCGCGCGGTCCGCGAACGCGGCCGCGCCGATCGCGGTGAACTCCGCGACCGCCGCCTCCAACGCCTGCCGGGCCGGCAGCTTGCGGCGGGCCCGCCGGTGCACGATCCCGGCCACGAACAGGCAGCGGGCGCGGTCCAGCGGCAGCACATCGGGCGGTACGGCGTCCCGTGCGGCCGTGAGCGCGTCGAGCGCCGCGCCAGCGTCGACCCCGGTGGCGCTGTCCAGCAGCGCGCGGGCCCGGGCGGAGCCCAGCATCGTCCACGGACGCGGCAACCGACGGTGTCGGGCGGTCAGCCGGTCCAGCACGGTCGCCGCCAGGTCGAGGTCGCCCGTACCGACGCACGCCTCGATCCAGTCCGGCTCGAACCGCATGGCCAGCGGCTCCACCAGCCCATTCGCGTCGATCGTCGCCGCCAGGTCGGTGTAGGCGGCGGCCGCCTCCGCCATCCGGCCCGCCGAGAGCGCCACGAACCCGGCCAACTGCTGGTGGATCCGTCGGCACCAGTCGTCGTCCAGGTCGTCGGCGAGCCGCAGGCCGGACTCGGCCACCCGGGTCGCGTCGGCCAGCCGACCCCGGTGCGCGTCGAGCAGCGCGGCCAGCCAGGTCTCACCGACCAGGCCCGTGCCGAGCTGGTCACCCAGCTCCCGGGCCGCGGTGATGTGCCGTTCGGCGTCGTCCCACCGCCCGGCCAGCAACTCGGCCTCACCGAGGTGGGACAGCAGCTCGTGTTGCAGCGGCTCGTCGCCCCGGGCCTCGGCCCGGCTCAGCATCCGGTGCAGCCGCTGCCGGGCCCGCTCCGCGTCGTCGATCGACTTCCACCAGATCGCGGGCACCGTGCTCGCCAGCCACGCCGGTTCGTCGCCCTCCAGCGTGAGGGCCCGGTCCAGCAGGTCGGTACGCGGCGGCCGCCCGAGCCGTACCTCCTGGAAGAAGAGCAGGACCAGGGCGGCGGCGAGCAGGTCGTGGTCGCCGTCGCGTCCGTCCAGCAGCGCGGCGGCGGCCTCGGCGTGCTCCCGGGCCGACTCGGTGTGGTCCTCGAAGACGGCTAGGTGGGCATGGATGCGGCCGGCCAGGGCCGAGCCGGGTGGGGCCGCCGCCAGCGCCCGGGTGCCGTTGTCCACCGCCACCCGGCTGGCTTCACCGCCGGTCCAGGCGAGGATGGCGCGCAGCAGCAGCGACTCGGCCCGTACCTCGCCGGTGAACTCGGCCGCGACGGCGTCCGCCGCCTGCCGGGCTGCGGGGAAGTCGCCGCTGTCGAACCGGCAGCGAGCCGCCGCGAGTCGCCGCTGGCCCAGGCGGACCGGGTCATCGACCGGGGTGAGCTGGCTTGCGCGGTCGTGCAACTCCGCGGCGAGTTCGGGTGCGCCCCGGCTGTGCCAGCGTGCCGCGGCGGCGGCGAGGGTGTCCGCGACCACCGGGTCCGGGTCCGTCACGCAGAGCGCGAGGTGTCGGGCCCGCTCGTCCGGATCGGCGAGCAGGTCGGCGAGCTGGCGGTGCAGCCGGCGGCGGACCCCCGGCGGGATGCCGGCCCGGACGGCCGCCGCGTACACCGGGTGGGTGAACCGCACGCCGCTCGGCGTCACCACGATCAGCCCGGCCTCCTCGGGCGCGTCCAGCGCGGCGCTCGACACCCCCGCCGCCGCCAGGTCGGCCAGGGTGGGCACGGTCAGCAGCGCGGCCAGCCGCACCGCCGTACGACCGGCCAGAGGCAGACCGGCGAGGACGTCCGCGAGAAGGTGGTGCATGGACGCGGCCACCGGCAGGTCGTCGCCGGGTGCGGGCTGGCGGGGCAGGCGTTGCACCGCGCGGACCACCTCGATGGCCAGCAGCGGATTGCCCTCCGCCTCCCGGACCACCCGGACCAGCATCGGCCGGCTGAGCGTGACGCCGAGCTGCCCGCGCAGGACGTGGTGCAGCGCGCCGACGTCCAGTGGAGGCACCTCGACCCGGCCGACCGGGCCGCCGCCCTGGCCCTCGTCGAGACCGAGCGGTACGTCGTCGGGTGTGCCCTGGTCACGCCGCCGGCTGACCAGGGTGGCCAGGCCGGTCACCCGGCGCAGCGCGTACCGCAACGCGCGTTCGCTGGGCCGGTCCAGCCAGGGCGCGTCGTCGACCGCGAGGAGCACCGTCGGGTGGGTGTCCGCCGCCGCGGCGGCCTCCAGCAGCGACCGGGTGGCCGCCCCGACCACCCGTACGTCGACCGCCTCGTGGGCGTCGCCGGAGAGGAGCACCACCTCGGCGGCGACCCGCTGGGGCGGAGGCAGCGTGGCGACCCGGTCGGCGAGCGGGCGGAGCAGGTCGGCCAGGGCCGCGTACGGAAGCTCGGACTCGGCCTCGGTGGGCGCGCAGCTCAGCACCAGCCACCCGGCCTGTGCCGCCTGTGCGACCAGGGCCCGCCACAGCTTGGTCTTGCCGATGCCGGGGGGCCCTTCCAGCAGCACCGGGCCCGGTCGGCTCAGCAGCTGCCAGGCCCGGTCGAACACCTCGTCCCGCCCGACGATGGCGCGTCGCATGGGGGGATTCTGGCACCCGACGATGTGGACGGGACATCCCGCCAACGGGTGAACGGGTACGGCCGCGGCGGGCGCCTCGGCCCCTCCGCAGCCGTCCCGAGGCGGTCAGCCGAGGCCGATCCGCACCGGCTCGTCGGTCGGCCCGCCGGGCAGGCGCACCGTCACCCGGCCGTCCGCCGCCGCGACCGTGCCCCGGCTCGTGGTGACCGGCCGTTCGGTGGCCAGCACCACCACGTCGTCGCCCTGGGTGGGGCGCAGCAGCACCGCGTCGTCGTCGGCACGGACCAGCTCGCAGGTCGTCTCCACCAGCGTCGCGTCGCCGACCCGGATCCCGTACGGCAGGATCAGGCCGGTGCGGGCGGGCACCCGGAGCCGACGGCCGCCCAGCACCGGTGTGCCGTGCCAGCCCAGCGTGACCGTCACGGCCGACGGCGCGACGTTGACCAGGTGCAGCAGCCGTTGCCCGGCCGGGTCGACGGTGGAGGTCGCCACCAGGCCGGGCGCGTCCGCCCGGGGGTCGAGTCGGGGCCGTACGCCCAGCCGGCGCAGGGCACCGCGCCAGAAGTCGAGGTCGCAGGGCACGTCGGCGGCGACCACCACGGCCCGGCCGGCGCCGTGCCGGACCTCGACGGCGCACGGCTCGCCGGAGCCGACCTCGGTGAGGATCGGCTCGGCGTCGGTACCGGCGAGGTGCTGCGCGTAGCCGACCCGCACCTCGGGCCGGCCGGACGCCCAGTCGTGCCCGACGATGGACGGGAAGTAGTGCGGCCCGCCCTCGACCCGTCCGGTGGCCCGGAGCCCCAGCGCGTCGGCGAGCAGCGTGCAGGGGGTGCCGTCGTGATCGCGCTCCGGCAGCACCCCGTGCAGCAGCAGCCCGCCGCCGGCGTGCAGGTGCGCGACCAGTCGTTGCTGCACGTCCCGCCCCAGCGTCGCGGCGCTGGCCAGGGCGATCACACCGGTGGTGGGGCCGGGCGACTGCAGATCCAGCGCCGGGAAGGAGAAACCGGCCAGCAGCAGCGCCCGGGCCAGCACGTCGCGCGGGCCCATGCCCCGGAACCGTTCGAGGTCGGCGACCTGCTCGGCTCGGGACGGCGAGGCCGGGTGGTGGTACTCGGTGAGGTAGTGGTCGGGGACGAAGCCGAGCGCCAGCCCGTCGTTTTCCTCGTCGGAGTCGGCGAGCAGGTCGGCGACGCCGCGTACCGCGTGCAGCGCGCGTTTCGCCGCGTCGAAGGTCGGGTTGAGCAGCCCCTCCGGGCCGACCGGCGCGGCGAATCCGTGCCGCTCGCCGGTGAAGGCGATCCGGTCGTTGCCGTCGCCCACCGGCTGGGCCAGCGGCGGGTTGTGTCCGCCCGCGAAGAGGTAGAGGTTGAGCAGGCGGTTGCCCTGTGCCACACAGAGCCGGGTCTTCAGCTCGACCGCCTCCGGCGGGTAGAGCGTCGACAGGTCCTCGCCGTAGTCACCGTTGCCGGCCTCGAACTCGAGCGAGGTCAGCGGCTGGTCGGCGTCGTGCACGGCGGCCAGGAACGCGTTGCCGACGTACAGGTCGGCGACGTTCGTGACGGTCAGGTCGCCGAGGTAGTAGTCGGAGCCGGAGGTCACCTGCGGCTGACCCCGGTAGGACTCGAAGAGCTGGCTGATGCCGATCGGGAAGGTCCGGCCGCGTCCGCCTCCGGTGCCGTGCACGTTGATCAGGAACGGCACGTCGCGCACTCCGTGTCGCTCGGCGCTGGCGCGCAGCTCGGCCACGTAGCGGCGGTACCGGTCGCGCATGTAGCGGCCCAGGTCGTCGTGCACCGCCAGGGACCGCTGTTCGGTCGGGGTGCGCAGCGCCGCCGCCCAGGCAGCCGGGTCGCCCGCGTCAGCGCCGAGCCGGTCGGCGGCGGCGTCCTTGCCGTACCGGTCGATCGCCCAACGTCGCAGGTCCTCACACAGCAGGTCGGTGAGGTCGGGGGAGTTGGTGACCCAGGAGAGCATGCCGATCTCGTTGTCCAGCTGGACGGCGATCACCGGCCCACCCCGACCGGCCAGCCGCTCGGCGATCACCGGCATCACCTCGGCGTACCAGCCGTCGGCGGCGGCGAGGAACTCCGGGGCGAGGTAGTCGATGGTGCGGGTCGTGATCGGTGCGCCGTCCCAGGTGGTCGGCAGCAGGTGCGGGTGCTCGTCGTACACCCGGTAGGGGATGCCCTCGTTCTTGACCTCGGCCATGATGAACGGCCCGGGCCGGACGACCGCGTGCAGTCCGCGTTCGTGGGCCAGGTCCAGGAAGCCGGCCAGGTCCCGCTGCTCGTGGGTACGCCCCGTGAGGTCCACGGTGCCGTCCGGCAGCTCGTGCCAGAGCCACGGCACGTACGTGGCCACCGTGTCGGCGCCGCACTCGCGGAGCCGGTCGAGGCGGTCGGCCCAGTCCGCTCTGGACAGCCGGAAGTAGTGCACCTCCCCGGCGAGCAGCAGGCGGGGCCGACCGTCGATGACGATCCTGCGGTTCTGGAGCAACACTTCGGACATAAGACCTGTCTCATCCTCTCGGCGGGCATCTCGGGCTGTGCTCTTGTGATCTGCCACGAGCCTGCTTATGGTGCCTGAAACCGGTTTCTGTTAACCGCACGTTACGGATCGAGGGGACCATGGGCAACAGTCGGATCACGGTTCGGGAGATCGCCCGCCTGGCCGGAGTGTCCGTGGCCACGGTCTCCCGGGTCTCCAACGGCACCGGCCAGGTGTCGGCTGACCTGCGGCAACGGGTCCTCGACGCGATCGAGCTGCACGGCTACCGACCCGACCATCTGGGCCGGGCGCTCGCCGCCCGCCGGCACGGCGCGCTCGGGCTGGTCTTCCCGGGCCTGTCCGGCCCCTACTTCAGCGAGCTCATCCAGGGCTTCGAGTCCGAGGCGGTGCCGGCCCGGGCCAGCGTGCACATCCTCTGCACCCACCTGCGGGAGGACGCCGACGCCCAGGTGCTGGAGATGGCCCGGCGGGTCGACGGCATCGCGGTCATGGGCGGCACCATCTCGGAGGCCGTGCTGCTCCAGCTCGCCGACCTGGTCCCGGTGGTCGTCCTGGCCGGGCCCGGGCGCGACGCGGTCCCGTCCGTGGGTGTGGACAACTGCGCGGCGATGGGTGGCCTGACCAGACACCTGCTCGCCGAGCACGGCCTGCGCGACCTGGCCTTCGTGGGCACCCCGGAGGGGTCACCCGACGTGAGCCAGCGCTGGGCCGGCTTCCTCGCCGCCCACCGGGAGCTGGGGCTCACCCCGCCCACCGAACCGGTCCGGGTGAGCATGCAACAACCGGACGGAGTGCTCGCCGCCGAGGAGCTGCTGCGTGACCGCCGGCCTCCGGAGGCGATCGTCTGCGCCAACGACGAGGTCGCGCTCGGCGCTCTCGTCGGCGCCCTCGGCCGGGGCCTGCGTGTGCCGCAGGACCTGGTCATCACCGGATTCGACGACGCGCCCATGGCCGCGCTCGTCTCCCCTCCACTCACCACCGTCCGGCAGCCGGTGCGGGAGCTGGCGGCCGAAGCCGCCCGGCTGCTCCTGCGCGCCGCCGACGGTCCCGGCGCCCCCGCGCCGGACAGCATCGTCCTCCCCACCGAGCTCGTCGTGCGCCGCAGTTGTGGCTGCTCGACCGCGACCCCCACTGGAGGTACCGGCAAGTGAAGAGATCCAAGCTCGTCCGGACTGCCGCGCTGGCGGCGGCGTTGGCACTGGCGGTAACCGGTTGCACCGGTACGGAGTCGGCATCCGGCCCCGGCACCGACGGTCGCATCGCGTTCCTCGACTACGGCGACTTCGGCGGTGGCAGCAACCCGCAGGCCAACTACAACCCCTACCTCGACGCCACCCGTCTCGGCGCCACCGAGTACGTCTTCGAGCAGCTGATCGCCTACGACAGCTACGGCTGCCAGGCCAAGCCCTGGCTCGCGACACAGTGGACGTGGACCGATCCGCAGACGCTGGTCTGGAAGCTGCGCGACGGGGTGACGTGGAACGACGGCAAGCCGTTCAGCGCCGAGGACGTCACGTTCACCTACGACATGCTCAAGCAGCACAAGGCGCTGGACACCAAGGGGATCTGGCGCTACCTCAGCGCGGTCGAGACGACCGACCCGCAGACCGTGACGATGCGGTTCACCCAGCCCGGCGCGGCGGCGTTCACCCTGTTCGGCGAGATCAAGATCGTGCCGAAGCACGTCTGGTCCGCCGTGGGTGACCCGGTCACCTTCACCAACGCCGAGAAGCCCGTCGGCACCGGCCCGTTCACGGTCAAGGCCTTCAACCCGCAGCAGCTCACGCTCGGCCGCAACGCCGACTACTGGCAGGCCGACAAGGTCAAGGTCGACGAGCTGCGGTTCCACAAGGCCGACGGCGGCGGTCAGATCGACCAGCTCAAGCTCAGCCGCGGCGAGTACGACACCAACGCCATGTTCGTGCCGGACATCAAGAAGGCGTACGTCGACCGGGACCCGGAGCACAACAAGTACTGGTTCCCCTCCGGCGGCTCGATCAGCGTCTACCTCAACCTGACCAAGGCGCCGTTCAACGACACCGCGTTCCGCAAGGCCCTGGTGCCCGCGTTCAACCGGCAGGAGATCGTCGACAAGGCGCAGCTCGGCTACGTCAAGCCGGCCAGCCAGACCGGCCTCGTGGTGCCGGGGCAGGCCGGCTGGCTGCCGAAGGACCTGCCCAACCAGGGCGTGGCCAGCTACGACCCGGCCAAGGCCGACGCCGACCTGACCGCCGCCGGCTACCCGAAGAACGGCGCCGGCAAGCGCGTCGGCAAGGACGGCAAGCCCATCGCCTTCAGCTTCCGGGTGCCGGGCTCCTGGACCGACTGGGTCCAGGCCCAGCGGATCATCGTGGCCAACCTGAACGCGCTCGGCTTCACCGTCCGGGCCGAGACGCCCACCCCCGAGGCGTACGAGAACGACCGGGCGATCGGCAACTACGACGCCCTGCTCGGCGTGCACGGCGGCAGTTGCAACATGTTCCGCAACTTCCAGGAGCCGCTGGCCAGCGACCAGTCCGCGCCGATCGGCAAGAAGGCGGTCAGCAACTTCGTCCGCTGGAACGACCCGCGCACCGACCAGTTGATCGCCACCCTGCGGACCGCCACCGACGAGGCGGCCCAGAAGACGGCCGTCGCCGACCTGACCACGGTCATGACCGAGCAGGTGCCGGTGATCCCGCTCTGGTACGGGGCCAAGTGGTTCCAGTACCGCACCGCGAAGGCGACCGGCTGGCCGAACGAGCAGAACCCGTACGCCGCGCCCAGCGACAACCTGCTCATCATCACCCACCTGCAACCCGCCGGGACCCCCGCCAAGTAGCCGATGGCCGGCCGGCGCCGCCCCGCCCCCCCGCCCCCCCCGCCCCCCCGCGGGAAGGGCCCCGTGGCCGACCT
>NZ_JBFAQO010000004.1:116299-470937 GCF_040678715.1 Micromonospora sp. NPDC049301
CGCTTCGCCCCGCGTCCTGTCTGATTTGCTGTGGGGGGGGGGGGGGGCGGCGCCGCCCCCCCCCCCGACCCGTCCCCCGGAAGGGATGGCCCCGGTGGCCTACTTCGCCAGACGCTTCCTGTTCTTCATCGGCACCCTGTGGGCCGCCGTGACGCTCAACTTCCTGATCCCCCGGCTGCAACCCGGCGACCCCGCCGAGGCGATCGTGTCGCGGCTGGCCGGGCAGAGCGAGAGCATCGACCCGGCCCAGCTCCAGGCCATCCGGATCATGCTGGGCACCCCGGACGGCAACCTCTTCGAGCAGTACGTGCAGTACCTGGGCGCGATCGTGCACGGTGACTTCGGGGTGTCGTACACCTACTTCCCCTACAGCGTCACCCACATGATCGGCCAGGCGCTCCCGTGGACGGTGATCCTGGTCGGGGTCACCCAGATCATCTCGTTCATCGTCGGCACGTTGCTGGGCGCCTGGGCCGCGTACCGCCGCAACAGCCGGGTCGACTCGGTCATCACCCTCGGGTCGACGTTCGTCGGCACGCTGCCCTTCTTCTGGCTCGCCCTGCTGCTCATCTACGTCTTCGCGATCACCCTGCGCTGGTTCCCCGAGCGGGGCGGCTACGGCGGGGGCAGCAGTCCCGGTTGGAGCTGGATCTTCATCTCCGACGCCTTCCAGCACAGCGTGCTGCCCGCCGTCGCGCTGCTGATCACCGGCCCGATCGGCTGGATCATCGGGATGCGCAACAACATGGTGCAGAGCCTCGGCGAGGACCACGCCCGCCTCGCCGTCGCCCGCGGCCTGCCCCGCCGGCGCATCGCGCTCACCTACGGGGCGCGGATCGCCATCCTGCCCAACGTCACCGGCTTCGCCATCGCGCTGGGCAGCGTCCTCGGCGGCACCGTCCTCGTCGAGACGGTCTTCAACTATCCCGGCATGGGCCGGCTGCTGCTGGAGTCGGTGTCCAGCCGGGACTACCCGCTGATGCAGGCGATCTTCCTGTTCACCACGGTCGGGGTGCTGGTGGCGAACTTCCTCGCCGACCTGCTGTACGGGTTCCTCGACCCCCGGGTGCGAAAGGCGGACACGGCATGATCGAGCGCACCGAGGAGCTGTCATGAGCACACCCGCTCCCGCCGTGCCGGCCCCGGGGGCCGACACCGAGGCCCTCCAGGCGAGCGCCACCGAGCTGTCCCGGCGCAGCCGGCTGCCCGGCTGGTTCGTCATCCTGTGGCGCAACGGCAAGTGTCGGGCCGGTCTGCTGATGCTGGGCGGCTTCGTGCTGGTCGCGCTCTTCGCCCCGCTGATCGCTCCGTACGACCCGCGCGACGACGCGTTCCCGACCTCGCTCGGGCCCACGGGTGCGCACTGGCTCGGCACCACCGCGCAGGGCGAGGACGTCTTCTCGCAGCTGATCGTCGGCGCCCGCACCTCGCTGATCGTCGGGCTCGCCGCCGGGCTGCTCTCCACCCTGATCGGGCTGGTCATCGGGCTGACCGCCGGCTACCTCCAGGGCTGGGTCGACGAGGTGCTCTCCTTCCTGATCAACCTCGGCCTGGTGGTGCCCGCGTTGCCGCTGATGGTGACGCTGGCCGCGTACGCGCCGGTCCGTGGACTGTGGCTGATCATCGCCGTGATCAGCGTGACCGGTTGGGCGTACGGCGCGCGGATCAAGCGGTCGCAGATCATCACGCTGCGGACCCGTGACTACATCACGGCGGCCCGGTTCGCCGGGGACGGCACGGCCCGGATCATCGCCCGCGAGATCGTGCCCAACATGACCTCGCTGATCGTGGTCGGCTTCATGGGGGCGGCGCTCGGCGCGATCGGTGGCGAGGCGGGCCTGGCCTTCCTCGGGCTGGGCGATCCGCAGACGGTCAGCTGGGGCACCATGCTCAACCAGGCCAGCCTCGGTGGGGCTCTGCTCACCGGCCAGTGGGCCTGGCTGATCGCGCCCGGCCTCGCGCTGTCGCTGCTGATCACCTCGTTCACCCTGATCAATTTCGGCATCGACGCGCTGAGCAACCCCCACCTCCGGGAGGATTGAGATGGCCCTGCTCGAGGTGGAGAACCTCTCCGTCACCTACACGCCGCGCGACCTGCCGGCCAACCGGGCCGTGCACGACGTCTCGTTCGACATCGCCGAGGGCGAGTTCGTCGGGTTGCTGGGGGAGTCCGGTTGCGGCAAGTCGACGCTGGGCAACGCCGTCCTGCGGCTGCTCTCCCCGCCGGCCCGGATCAGCGGCGGCCGGGTCACCTTCGACGGCGTCGACCTGACCACCGCCGGCGAGGACGAGCTGCGGACCCTGCGCTGGACCAACCTGTCCACGGTCTTCCAGAGCAGCATGAACTCGCTCAACCCGGTCATCCGGGTCCAGGCGCAGTTCGCCGACACCTTCGCCGCCCACAAGATCCCCGGCGACGTCACCGCGCGGGCGACCGAACTGCTCGAGCTGGTCTCACTGGACCCGCAGGTGCTCCGGGCGTACCCGCACGAACTCTCCGGCGGCATGAAGCAGCGGGTGGCGCTGGCCCTCGCGCTGGCCCTGCGCCCCAAACTGGTGCTGCTGGACGAGCCGACCACCGGGCTGGACGTGGTGGTGCAGCGCAGCATCCTCACCCGGCTGGCCGAGCTGCGGCGCGAGCTGGGCTTCGCGGTGCTGTTCATCAGCCACGACCTCGGCACGGTGCTGGAGATGGCCGACCGGGTCATGGTGATGTACGGCGGCGAGATCGTGGAGAACCGCTCGGCGGCCGGCATGCTGCACGAACCCCGACACCCGTACACGCGCGGCCTGCTCGGCTCGTACGCCGACCCGCGGCTGCCCGACGTGCAGGTCACCTACATCCCGGGCCGACCGCCGGACCTGTCCCGGCCGCACCGCGGCTGCCTGTTCACCCCACGCTGCCCCCACGCCGAGGACGCCTGCCGGGAGACCCATCCCGAGCTGCTGCCCGAGCACGGCGGGCTGGTCCGCTGCCTGGTCGCCCAGGAGGACCGGCTGCCGGTGGTACGTCTCGGCGCGGCGGACGCCGCCGCCACGATCGGCAGCCACTTCCCGGCCACCGGCGCCCTGAGCGGCGCACCGGAGGTGGCGGCCGAGGCGGTCCTCTCCGTCGACCGGGTCGGCAAGTGCTACACCAGCAGACGCGGGCTGCGTACCCGCACGGTCGACGCGGTTCGCGACGTGTCGTTCACCCTGCACCCGGGCCGGGTCACCGCCCTGGTCGGCCAGAGCGGCAGTGGCAAGTCGACGATCGCCCGCCTGATCACCGGGGTGGAACGCCCCAGCTCCGGCGAGGTGCGCTTCGACGGCGACCCCGGCCGGACGGTGCGGGTGGACCGGCTGCGCGGGCGGGCCCTGGTCGACTACCGCCGGCACGTGCAGATGGTCTTCCAGGACCCGTTCAGCGCGCTCAACCCGACCCGGACGGTCGCGTACGCCCTGTCCCGCCCGCTGGTCAACTTTGCCGGGCTGCGTGGCGCCGCGATCCGGGAGCGCTCGGCGCAACTGCTGGAGAGCGTGGGGCTCGCCCCGGCCGGGCAGTTCCTCGACAAACTGCCGCACCAGCTCTCCGGCGGGCAGCGCCAGCGGGTGGTGACCGCACGGGCCCTCGCCCCCGACCCGCAGGTGCTCATCGCCGACGAGCCGATCTCCATGCTGGACGTCTCGATCCGCGCCGAGATCCTGGAGCTGCTCGGTGAGCTGGTCCGCAACCGCCGCCTCGCGATGCTCTACATCACCCACGACCTGCTCAGCGCCCGGCTGCTGGCCGACGAGGTGCTGGTGCTCAACCAGGGGGTGATGGTGGAATGCGGCCCGACGCGGGAGGTGATCGGGGCGGCCCGGGACGACTACACCAGGCTGCTGCTCGACTCGATCCCCAACCCCTTCGCCCCGACCGCCCGCCCCTAGCGACGCGCGGGCCGGGTCAGCGCAGCCAGACGGTCGAGCGGCCGGGCAGCGACGTGCCGTCCACCGGGGCGCTGGCGAGCACCACCCGCCGGCCGTACGGTCGCCAGTCGACCGGCGTGTCGCCCAGGTTGACCAGGCAGGTCGGGCCGTCGGGGCCGCGCCGGAAGGCGAGGCAGTCGGCGGGGGCGTCCAGCCAGGACACCTCCGCCGGCCGGCCGCGCCAGCAGGTGCCGCGCAGCGGCAGCGCCGCCCGGGTCAGCGCGAGCGCCGAGGTCGGGTCGTCGGCCTGCCGGGCCACCGAGAAGCCACCCCAGCCGGCCGGTTGCGGCAGCCACGGCGTCGAACCGGCCGGCCCGAAGCCGTACGGCGCCGGTTGCTCGGTCCAGGGCAGCGGCACCCGGGCGCCGTCGCGGCCCCGGTCGGCGCCAGCGGAGCGGCGGAACACCGGGTCGCGGATCTCGTCGTCGGCCAGGGCCACCTCGGGCAGGCCCAGTTCGTCACCGGCGTAGAGGTACACCGCGCCGGGCAGCGCGAGCATCAGCAGCAGCACGGCTCGGGCGCCGTCGTGGCCCCACCGCTGTGCGGCCCGGCTCACGTCGTGGCTGCCGTGCACCCAGGCCGGCAGGCGGCCGTGCCGGGTGGTGGCGGCGAGCAGCGCGTCCACACCGGCCCGCCAGGGTTGCGGGCGCAGCGGCCAGTAGAGCGGGTCCATGGCGAAGGCCTGCCCCAACTCGCCCGGGCGCAGGTACGGCTCGATCACCTCCGGCCCGCCCCAGGTCTCGGCGACGCCGAGCCGGTCGCCCGGGTTGGCGGCGAGCTGCCGTGCCCACCGCCGGTAGATCTCGTGCACCTCGTCGCGGTCGCTGAACGGCGACGGGTCGCCGGCCCGCCAGCCGTCGGGCAGCTCCGGATAGGTCGGGTCCTTCACCAGTGAGCCGGCGGCGTCGAAGCGCACCCCGTCGACCCCCCGGTCCAGCCAGAACCGCAGCGTCTCGGCGGCGTCCGCGGCCACCTCGGGATGCTCGTGGCGCAGGTCGGGTTGCTCGATGTCGAACAGGTGCAGGTACCACTCGCCGTCGCCGAACGGCGCCCAGGCCGTGCCGCCGAAGATGGAGCGCCAGCCGTTCGGCGGCAGCTCCCCGGCGACGCCGCGGCCGGGCCGGACGTGGAACCGGTCCCGCTCCGGCGATCCCGGGCCGGCCGCACGGGCCGCGACGAACCAGGGATGGGCGCTGGCGACGTGGTTGAGCACCAGGTCGACCACCACCCGGAGGCCGAGGCGGTGCGCGTCGGCGATCAGCCCGTCCAGCTCGGCGAGGGTGCCCAGGCGCGGGTCCACGTCGCGATGGTCGGACACGTCGTAGCCGGCGTCGTGGTCCGGGCTCGGATAGAACGGGGTCAGCCAGACCGCGTCGACGCCGAGATCGGCCAGGTAGGGCAACCTGGAGCGTGCGCCGGCCAGGTCACCGAGGCCGTCGCCGTCGGCGTCGGTGAAGGAGCGCAGGTAGACCTCGTAGGTGACGGCCTCGCGCCACCAGGGCCCGGTCCGGGTCATCGCGGTGTCAGCTCCAGCAGGGACATCGACGGCATGGGCAGGGCGACCGGCAGCGCGACGGTGCCGCGATCCGGCGTGACGGTCACCGGCGGGGTCGCGTCGGCGAGGTGGTCGGCGGCCCGCAGCGCGGCCCACTGCTCGTCGGTCGGCCACCCGTCGACTCCGACGCGGTGAGCGGTGGCGCGCAGGTTGGAGGTGTGCTCGTCGAGCCGTCGGTGCCGCAGCTCGTACGCGGCGTGCGGCAACCCGTCCAGCCGCAGCCGGACCGACCGGTGCAGCCGGTCGCGCTGGTCGGGCCGGTCGAGCACGCCCTGGTCCAGGGTGCCGTTCCAGAGCACCACCGCGACCCGCCCGGTCCGCGGGTCGACCGACGGCCAGGCCCGGACCAGCGTGCCCGCCCCGTCGCCGTCGAGCCGGACGTCGAGCTGTTCCGGCGCGAGTCGTTCCAGCATCCACAGTGCCCAGAACCGCGGCTTGGCCAGGCCACCCACCGACAGCAGCCCGAACCCACCGTGCAGCAGCGCGGGTGGCCGGCCCAGCTCCTCGAAGTGGTCGCTGGCCACCCAGCAGGCGAGCGCGGCCACTCGGCCGGCCGCCTCCCGCATGCCGGTGGCCACGAAGGTCGCCGAGAGGACCGAATCGTTGACCGGCGCGAAGTGGGTGGGGGAGGGACCCCATTCGGTCCAGAGCAGTGGTGTGCCGGTCCGGCCGTGCCGGGCCAGCGCCGGGCGCAGGTCCAGCGGCGGACTGCCGTAGACGTGGGTGGAGAGGAAGTCCAGCGGTGCGCCGGAGGCGTCGACGTGGTCGAGGAACGGCTCGATCCACCTCGTCGCCGCGGTCGCCGGCCCGCCGACGGGCAGGCCGGGGCAGGCCGTCCGCACGGCGTGGGCCGTCACGTCGTACATCCGCAGGTAGTCCTCGCGGCTGCCGGTCCAGAAGCAGTCCAGGTCCGGCTCGTTCCACACCTCGACCGCCCAGCGGCGCAACTCGGCGTCGCCCACCCGGGACCGCAGATGCCGCACCAGATCCCCGACCAAAGCCGCCCAGCGGTCCCAGTCCCGGGGTGGACTGGACACGCCGGCGCCGGTCACCACCCGCGACGGGTCACGGGCCAGCGCGCGGGGGGTGAACGACAGCTCCAGCACCGGCCGCAGCCCGGTCGGGGCCAGCGCGTCCAGCACGGCGTCGATGCCGGCGAAGTCGTGCACCGGCTCGCCGTCCACCTCGCGGTAGACGCCGAGGTCGTCGCCGAGGATGCCGTGCGCCCGGACCCGCTCGACGCCCAGCTCGCGGTGCACCCGGCCGAGCGCGGCGGCGAGCCCGGCGCCCATCTGCTCGCCGCCGACCTGCTCGGTGCTGAGCAGCATGCTCAGGTGCTCGGAGCCGATCGTGTCCCGCCACGGGCGGTGCACCGGCCCGGTCGGGCGGGCGACGTCGACGCTCACCTCGACCAGGCCGTCACCGTCGGCCGAGGCCGCGACCGGCGCCGACGGCGGCCCGAGCGGGCCGTCGCCGGGCCGGTCCGCGTCGCGCACCGGGCGCACCGCGTACCGCACGGTCCGCCCGGGCCCGACGGTGGTGTCGGCGTACGGCGGACCGGGCACCGCCAGCAGGTCGCCGCCGCGATGGTCGATCACCCGGTACGGGCCGTCGCCGTCGGCCCGGTGCACCAGGTAGCCGACGGCGTCGGGCACCCGGTCCCAGTCGACGCTCACCTGACCGCGACCGGCCCGGACCCGAGGGCCGTCCGATCCGCGGCCTGCCGGCGTCTCGGCGGGGGTGGTCACCGCTCAGCTCCCGGCGACCTCGATCAGGACGGCCCCCGGCTGCGGCAGGTGCAGCTCCACCACCGCGGCTCCGCCCCGGACCCGCGCTTCGATCTTCTCGGTCGGCAGCGAGTCGGCGGCGCGCAACGCCTCCCACTGCTGCTCGGTCGGCCAGTCGCCGACGCCGAGCCGTTCGGCCAGCGTGGTGACGTCGCCGTGCTCCCGGTCGAGGCGGGTCACCGTGACCGTACGGCCGGCGGCGCCATCGACGGCCAGCCGGATCTGCCGGGCCAGTGCCCGGTCCCCGTCGCGCTTGGACTGGTCGAGGGTGGAGGCCCAGACCAGCACGGCGACGCTTCCGTCGGCGCGTCGACCGGCCCAGCTCTGCACCAGCCCGTCCGCACCGTCTCCGGAGGCCCGGACGCTCAGTTCGGTGTCGCCGAGCTGAGCGAGCATCCGCAGGGCGTGGTAGCGGGGCTTGGCGATGCCGCCGACGGTGATCAGACCGAAGCCGCCGTGCAGCAGTCGGGGTGGGCGGCCCAGCTCCTCGAAGTGGTCGCTGGCGACCCAGTAGGAGAGCGCGTCGACCCGGCGGGCGGCCGAGCGCATGCCGCTGAGCAGGAAGGTCGCCGCCGAGGTGCCGTCGTTGACCGGGTGGAAGTGGGTGGGGGTGACGCCCCACTCGGTCCACAGGATCCGCGCGTCCGGGAAGCCCAGGCGGTGCAGGGTCGGGCGCAGGTCCAGCGGCGGGCTGCCGTAGGTGTGGGTGGAGACGAAGTCGACCGGGGCGCCCGAGCGGTTGGCGTGCTCCAGCAGCGCGTCCACCCAACCTGCCGCGGCCGACGACGGCCCGCCGACGGGAATCCGCGCATCGACGTCCTTGACCGCCTTGGCGGTGACGTCGTAGAGCCGCATCCACTCGTCGCGGGTGCCGGACCAGAACACCTCCAGGTTGGCCTCGTTCCACACCTCGAAGTCCCAGGTCAGCACCGTGTCGCCGTAGCGCTCCAGCAGGTGCGCGACGAGCGCCCGGACCAGGTCGGCCCAGCGCTGCCAGTCCTTCGGCGGGGAGATGACGCCGCGGTACTGGAAGACCGTGCGCTCCGGGTCGCTGGCGAGGTCGCGGGGCATGAAGCCGATCTCGACGACCGGGCGCAGGCCGATGGAGAGGATCAGGTCGTAGACCCGGTCGACGCTGGTGAAGTCGTACACCGGCTCGCCGTCGACCTCACGGTAGACCGCCAGGTCGTCGTGGAGGATCGCGTGCGCGCGGACGGTCTCCACGCCGACCTCGTCGCGGATACGGCGCAGCGCGGCGAGCAGCTCCCGGCCGATCTCCCGACCGCCGGAGGTGTCCGTGCAGAGCAGCTGGGACAGCCGCTCGCTGCCGATCATCGGCTGCCACGGCCGGTGCAGCGGCACGCCCGCGTCGGAGGCGTCGACCCGCATCGTGACGGTCGGGGTGGTGCCGTCGGCCGGCAGCGCGGCGGCGTCGACCGGGGCGCTGAGCGGGCCGGTGACGGTGACCTCGGGTACCGCGGCCACCGCGTAGGCGTACGGCTGGCCGGCCTCGCCGGTGGTGTCGACGTACCAGGTGTCGGGCACCGAGAGGACGTCGCCGCCCAGGTGGTCGATCGGGGTGAGGTCACCGGCGGGTACGCCGTCGCGCAGCGGTGCGCGGTGCACCAGGTAGCCGACGGCGCCGGGGACCGGCGACCAGGACAGTCGAACGTGGCCGACTCCGGCGGTGGCCACCAGGTCACCGGGTGGGGCGAGCCGCGGGGTGCCGGTCGTTGTGCCCTCCTCATCGCTGCGCAGCGCGATGCGGGCCTCCCAGTCGGATCGGGCGTCTGCCGGCTGGTGGTCGCTTGCGCTCGTCACCGGGGCACCTCCAGGTGTGTCGTGTGGTCCGGTCCGAGCACTGTAACCGGTTTCTGTGACGGTTGCGCCCGGAGACCTGCGACTTTTTCGGGTACCGCGCCGCTCGGTGCTAGCGGCTGTGGCGGAGGCCGGCCGCGGAAGGGCGACCGGTCGTCGTGGAGCCTGGTGTGGTGGTCGCCGCGCAGCCGCAGCTGCGGCGGACGACCAGTTCGGTCGGCAGCACCAGCGTCGACCCGTTGCGGTCGGCGTCCCCCGCCGCCACCCGCATGAGCAGCCGCGCGGTCTGCGCGGCCAGCTCGCGCACCGGCTGTCGTACGGTCGTCAGCGCCGGCGTGACGAGGGCCGCCATCGGGGTGTCGTCGAAGCCGGTGATCACCAGATCCTCCGGCACCCGGAGCCCGTGGTTGGACGCGCCGACGAGCACACCGAGCGCGGTCTCGTCGTTGGCGCAGACGATGCCCTGCGGGCGGATGCTCCGGCGGAGCAGCTGCTCGGCGGCGAAGACACCGTCGGGCTGCTGCAGGCCGACCCGGATCGGTGCCCGGGGCAGCGGCAGGCCGAGTTGCCGGTGCGCCTCGCGGAAGCCGGCCCAGCGTTCGCTCACGTCGGGCGACCCGCTCGGGTTGCCGACGAAGTCGAGGCGACGCAACGCGTGGTCGGTCAGCAGGTGCCGGGTGAGGGCGGCCGTCGAGTCGGTGTTCTCCACCCGTACGGCCGGCACGCCGGGAGGCCCACCACCGGCCAGGACCACGATCGGGAGCATGCCGGACAGCTCCTGGAGGGTCTCGTCGGAGAGCGTGCCACCGAGCACGGCCAGCCCGTCCACCCGGTGCGCCATCTCGATCACCTCGGTGTCCGAGTCGGCGCGCAGGTGGGTGCAGAGAATGTGCACGCTGGTCCGGGAGGTGACCGCCTCGGACTCGAAGCCCTGGATCAGCTCGGAGAAGTACGGCCCGGACAGCCCCGGGAAGACCAGCCCCACGGCCCCGTGGCGACGGGCGGCCAGGGCCTGGCCGAGGTGGTGTGGCCGGTACCCGTGCTCCTCGATAGCCCGCAACACGCGACGGCGGGTCTCCTCCGACACCTGGCCGGTGCCGTTGGACACGCGCGAGACCGTCGCGACGGACACGCCGGCCAGGCGGGCGATCTCCCGGGCCGTCAGTCGGCCGTTGCCCATGCTCCTCGATCCGTTCCTGTCGGTCCGAAACCGGTTGCAGCAGCACTATATGGAGATACGTCGAACGCCACAACCAGCGCGCCCGCCGGGTTCGACCTGCTAGCCGTCGATGCGGGTGATGTTCCGGATCTTGTTGGACGCGTCCAGGGCAGCCACCTTGTACGCCTCGGCCAGCGTCGGGTAGTTGAACACCGCGTCGACCAGGTAGTCGATCGTGCCGCCGCAGCCGATCACCGCCTGCCCGATGTGGACGATCTCGGTGGCGGCCGTGCCGAACACGTGCACGCCGAGCAGCCGGCCGTCGTCGGGGGAGACGAGCAGCTTCAGCATCCCGTACGAGTCACCCACGATCTGGCCGCGGGCCAGTTCCCGGTAGCGCGCGATGCCCACCTCGAACGGCGTCGAGGTGTCGGTCAGCTGCGCCTCGGTCTGCCCGACGAAGCTGATCTCCGGGATCGTGTAGATGCCGATCGGCTGGAGGCCGTGCATCTCGCGGATGGGCTCGCCGCAGGCGTGCTGCGCGGCCAGCCGGCCCTGCTCCATGGACGTGGACGCGAGCGCCGGGAAGCCGATCACGTCACCGACCGCGTAGATGTTGGCCACCGGCGTGCGGTAGTTGGCGTCAACCGCGATCCGGCCGCGCCGGTCGGCCTCCAGGCCGGCCGCCTCCAGCGCCAGGTCGTCGGTCTGGCCCTGCCGGCCGGCCGAGTACATGACGGTGTCCGCGACGATCTTCTTGCCGCTCTTCAGGATGCACAGCGCCGCCGTCTGGTGCTTCTCGACGGCGGCGACCTCCTCGCCGAAGCGGAACGCCACCGACAGGTCGCGCAGGTGGTACTTGAGCGACTCGACGATCTCCTCGTCACAGAAGTCGAGCATCCGGTCGCGGCGTTCCACCACGGTCACCTTGGTGCCGAGCGCGGCGAACATGGACGCGTACTCCATGCCGATCACACCGGCGCCGACCACGACCATGCTGCGGGGCACGGCCTGGAGGTTGATGACCCCGTCAGAGTCCACAATGGTGCGATCGTCGAAGTCGACGCTGTCCGGCCGGGCCGGGCGGGTGCCCGCCGCGATGATGATTTTGTCGAAGGTCACCCGCGACTCGCGCCCGGAGCCGCCGTCGACCCAGATCGTGTGCGCGTCCGCGAACCGGCCCGTGCCGGTGATCATCGCGACCCGGTTGCGGGCGAGCTGGTTGCGGATGACGTCCGTCTGCCGGGTGATGACGTGCTGGGTCCGGGCGGCCAGGTCGCTGACCGTGATCTCCTCCTTGACCCGGTAGCTGCTGCCGTAGAGGTCCCGCTGGCTCAGCCCGGTCAGATAGAGCACGGCCTCGCGCAGCGTCTTGGAGGGGACGGTGCCGGTGTTGATGCACACCCCACCGATCATGTCGCGGCGGTCCACGATGCCGACCCGCCTGCCCAGCTTGGCGGCCGCGATCGCCGCCTTCTGACCACTGGGTCCGGAGCCCAGCACGACCAGGTCGTAGTCATACACAACCGACAGCGTCGCAAGATGTCGGCACCCGCGCCAGACCCGAGTGGACACGGTGACCGGTCGAGGCCCCTACCGGTGTGCAGACCTGACCGTCCGCGGCGGTGGACGATGTGCCGGTTGACGCCGGTTTCCCCGCCCTAGCCGACGAGGCGGCGTTCCCAGGCCCAGGCGGCGATCTCGACCCGGTTCCGGGCCGGGAGTTTCATCTGCACGCTGGCCAGGTGGGTCTTGACCGTGCCGACGGCGATGAAGAGCCGGCTGGCGATCTCGGCGTTGGTCAGACCCCGGGCGACGAGCTTGACGACGTCGAGTTCACGCGGGGACAGGCCGGCGTCGTCGTGCGCCGGGGCGGGCGGGCTGAGGTGTTCCAGCAGCCGTACCGTGATGGACGGGCTGATCAACGCGTCGCCGGAGACGGCCGCGCGGACCGCCTCCACAAGCAGCGCCGGGCCGGAGTCCTTGAGCAGAAAGCCGCAGGCGCCGTTGGAGAGCGCGGTGTGCACGTACTCGTCGAGGTCGAAGGTGGTGACCACCACGACCCTCATCGGGTCGGCGACGCCCGGCCCGGCGAGCAGCCGCAGTGCCTCCAGGCCGTCCAGGCGGGGCATCCGGATGTCCAGCAGCACCACGTCCGGTCGCAGGGCCCGGGCCAGCTCGACCGCGGTCACTCCGTCGGCGGCCTCGCCGACGACCTCCATGTCCGCCTGCGCCTCGATGATCATGCCGAAGCCGGTCCGGACCATCGCCTGGTCGTCGGCGATGAGCACGCGGATCACCGGACCACCGCCGGGTGCAGGGGCAGCGCCGCGTCGAGTACCCAGCCGCCGGCGACGCCGGGCCCGGCGGTGATCGTGCCGCCGAGGGCGCGTACCCGCTCGGTGAGGCCGATCAAGCCGAAGCCGTGCCCCTGGGCCGGCGGAGTGGGCGGACTCGCGCCGTCGTCGACCACCCGGACCACCAACCAGTCCGGGGTACGGCGCACGGCCACGTCGACGAACCGAGCGTCCGGGGCGTGCTGTCGACTGTTGGTCAACCCCTCCATCACGACCCGGTACGCCGAGGTCGACACCTCCACCGGCAGCCCGTCCAGGTCGCCGTCCACGTGCAGCCGGGCCTGCGCCCGCGTCGTGCCGTTGAGGCCCTCGAGCAGCGGTGCCAGATCCGCCACGCCGGCCAGCGGGGCCAGCGGCGCGTCCGGCGGGGCGTCCGGGTTGCGCAGGACGCCGACCATCCGCCGCATCGCGGCCATCGTCTCGGCGCCGGCCCGCTCAATTTGCTCCAGGGCGGCGATCACCCGCTGCGGGTCCTGCTCGGCGACGAACCGGGCCCCCTGCGCCTGCACCACGATGCCGGTCACGTGGTGGGCGATGAAGTCGTGCAGGTCACGGGCGAACTCGGCGCGCTGCTCGGCCCGGACCAGCGCGATCGTCCGGTCCCGTCGGGCGGCGACGACGCGCAGGTAGACGCCACCCGCGGCGGCGCCCACCGCGGCGAGCGCCTGGAGCAACCCGAAGATCACGAGCACGTTGTCGGTGCCGGCCCGCAGCGGCAGCAGGGCGGCGGCGAGCCCGGTGGCCACGGCCGCCCACGGCGCGAGCCGGGCCGCGCCCCACCGGCTCACCACGAAGACCACGGCCAGCAGCCCGGCCGACTCGGCGAGCCCCCAGCTGCCACCGAGAAGGTAGCCGTTGTTGGCGACGACCCGGATCCCGAGGGTGACGGTGAGTGAGGCGGTGGCCAGGACGAGCGCCGCCACCGGCAACCGCCGGGAATTCTCCCGGTGCATCGGCAGCCAGAGCGGCACCGTCCCCACCGTTAGCCCCACCCGCAGCAGGAGGAGAAGCAGCGCGGCCGGGCTCAGCCCGGTCGACGTGCTGAACCGCAGGTCGAAGAGCGTGAACAGGCCCAGCGCCAGCAGGCCGGCGGCCTGGGCCAGGCGTACCCACAGAAGTCGAAGTGCTGGCGCGTTCATCGTGACCCAGAGTAGCCACGCCGGTGATGTCGGCGGATCGGCCGAAAGGCAGACCCGCCGCCGGCCATACCCGGCCCCGGACCGATGCGCCCGCCGGCCGGTGACGGCGAGGCTTCCCGGGTCGGAAGAACATCGCTGGAGGAACCATGAGAACGCACGTCCCCGCCGCACCGGAGACGAGCCGCGCCGCCGTCGCCGCGGTCGACCTGGTCAAGGTGTACGGCAACGGCGACACCGCGGTACGGGCCCTGGACGGGGTGTCGGTCGACTTCGGCCGCGCCGAGTTCACCGCGATCATGGGGTCGTCCGGGTCGGGCAAGTCGACCCTGATGCACTGCCTCGCCGGCCTGGACACGGCCACCTCCGGCCGGGTCGTGCTCGGCGGGACGGAGCTGACGGGCCGGTCGGACCGGACCCTGACCCGGGTCCGCCGGGAACGGATCGGGTTCGTCTTCCAGTCGTTCAACCTGCTGCCGCAGCTCACCGCCGCGCAGAACATCACCCTCCCGCTGGATCTCGCCGGCCGGCAGCCCGACGGGGAACTCCTCGCGCACCTGGTCGACGTGCTCGGGCTCGGCCAGCGGCTCGCGCACCGGCCCAGCGAGCTCTCCGGCGGCCAGCAGCAGCGGGTCGCGCTGGCCCGGGCGCTGGTGGCGCGGCCCGAGGTGGTCTTCGCCGACGAGCCGACCGGCAACCTCGACTCGCGTTCGGGCGCGGAGGTGCTCGCCATCCTGCGCGACTCGGTCCGTGACCTCGGCCAGACCGTCGTCATGGTCACCCACGACCCGATCGCCGCCGCGTACGCCGACCGGGTGGTGCTGCTCGCCGACGGCCGGGTCGCCGGCGAGATCGACAAGCCGAACCAGGGCTCGGTCACCGACGCGCTGCGCGATCTGGCGGCCGGCGCATGAGGGCGGCGGCACTGCGTACCCAGGTGAGCGCCGCGGCCCGACGCCCCGGCCGGCTGATCCTGACCGGCCTGGCCGTCCTGGTCGTGTCGTTCGTCGTCTTCGGCACCGTGCTGGCGCAGCAGATCACCGAACGGACCACGAGGGACAACCTCAGCGGTACGCCGGCCGCCACCGACCTGGTGATCGGCAGCCCGGACCAGCCGCCCGCCGTGGCGGCCCTGTCGCGCCTGCGCGCCGTACCCGGTGTCGCCGAGGTGGTGGGGCGGACGGAGATCGGCGTGAGCCTCGGTGAGTCGTACCTCAACCTGCGGGCCGACCCCGGCACCGGCCCGCTCTCCACGACGCGGCTGGTCGAGGGGAGCTACCCGGACGCCCCGGGGGAGGTGGCGGTCACCCCGCGCACCGTGGAACGGCTGGGGCTCACCGTCGGCACCGTGACCAGCGGGTTCGGCGGCGAGCGGACCGGGCCCAGCCCGCTCACCATCACCGGGGTGGTCGCCACGGCCGACGACGCCGGTTACGACGGCTACGCCCCGGACGCGGTGGTGAGCGCGTGGGCCGGCCTGCGCACGGTCAGCCAGATCGACCTGCGGCTGGCTCCCGGCGCGTCGGCGGACACGGTCCGGCAGGGGATAGCCGGCGTGCTGCCGGCCGACCCGCAGGTGCGGACCGGCGCCGAGGTCCGCCAGGAGGAGGCCGACGCGGCGGCGGACCAGGTGGGGAGGCTGTTCGTCCTGGTCGGCCTGTTCGTCGCGGTGGCGGTCGCCGCCGCGGCGCTGGTGGTCACCTCGACGTTCCGGATCGTCTTCGCCCAGCGGATGCGGCAGCTCGCCCTGCTGCGGGCGGTCGGCGCGAATCGGGGAACGCTGGTGAGCGCGCTGACCGCCGAGGGAGCGCTGACCGGCCTGGTCGCCGGCGTCGTCGGGGTGGCCGCCGCTCTCGCCGCCGGGTACGCCCTCCCGGCGATCCTGCGCGCCTCCGGAAAGGCCGTCTCGTCGCCGGGCCTGCCACTGGCGGCGGCGGTCGCGGTGGTGGTCGGCGCCGTCGTCCTCACCGTGCTGGCGGTCCTGGCGCCGGCGTTCTCCGCCGCCCGGGTCTCCCCGCTGGAGGCGCTGCGGGCGGCGAGCACCACCGCCGGCCGGCGTGGCATCGGGGTGGCACGCCTGGTCGCCGGGCTGCTGCTGGTCGTCGGCGCGGCGCTGGCGGGCGCCGCGACGTTCAGCCGGTTGCCGACGCCGGAGCAGGAGTCCTACGACCCGAGGCCGGGCATGCTCCTGCTCGTCGGGTCCGGCACGCTGGCGTTCTTCGCGCTGGTGGCACTCGGGCCGCTGCTGGTGCGTCCGGTGCTGGCCGTGCTGGGTTGGCCGCTGCGCCAGTTCGCGCCGCTCGGGCGGCTGGCGGTCGGCGGGATCGGCGGGGCGCCCCGCCGGGCCGCCGCGGTCTCCGTCGTGGTCGCGCTCGGCGTGACCCTGATCTCTGCGGTGGTCATCGGCGGCGCGTCGATGCGGGTCCTGTCCGACCGGGAGATGGCGCTCTCCGCGCCGGCCGACTTCGAGGTCACCGCCAGCAACGGTTCGCTGCTGCCGGACGCCGTCGTGACGCGGGCCGAGGCGGCGCGCGGCGCGCTGGCACGGATGGCCCCGTACCGGCGGATCGACGACGTCACGCTGCTGCGCGGCACCGACCGGCTGGGCAGCGCCGAGTCCGGGTACCCGACGAGTGACCTCGACCTGCCGGCCCTGCCGACCACCGAGGATCTCGACGTGACGCAGGGCAGGCTGGCCGACCGTGGCCCCGGCCGGATCGTGCTCGGCGGCTGGGTCGCCCGGGAGACCGGACTGCGGGCCGGGGACACCGCGCGGCTCGCCCGTGCCGGGAAGACGGTCGACGTACGCGTGGCCGCCGTCCTGCCCGACCACGGCCCCCTGCACGCGGGCATCCTGACCGACCGCGCGGACCTCGACCGGCTCGGTGCACCGAAGGGGTACAGCGGTCTGCTGGCCGACGCGGCGCGGCCGGGCGAGGACGGCCGTACCGCCGGGGTGCGGGCGCTGCGGCAGGCGATCGGCGGGAGCGACGGGGTGGGTCTGGCGGTGCTCGCCGACGAGCGGGACCGCAACGACGCTCTGCTGGACACGTTGCTGTGGATCGCGGTCGGCCTGGTCAGCCTGACCGTGCTGATCGCGGTGGTCGGCGTGGGGTCCACGACCGCGCTGTCGGTGGTCGAGCGGGAGCGCGAGTCCGGGCTGCTCCGCGCGGTCGGCCTGTCCCGGCCCGGCCTGCGTGCCATGCTGACCGCCGAATCCGGCCTGTACGGGGTGATCGGTGCGACGATCGGTCTGCTGCTCGGCGTCCCGTACGCCTGGTTGGCGGTGCAGGCCCTCGGGGTCAACGCCCCGCTGGCCCTGCCGGTGCTGCCGTTGGTCGGGCTCTTCGCGGCGCTGGTCGTGCTGACGGCGCTGGCCGGCGTGCTGCCGGCCCGGCGGGCGTCCCGGGTCAGCCCGGTGACGGCGTTGGGGATCGACGGCTGAGCACCGCCGCGGGTCGACGCCGGGACCTCGGCGTCGACCCGCGGCGGCACGGTCAGTTGGGGTTGTTGGCGTGGGTCAGCGTCTCCCAGGCCACGAAGAGGTTGTTGCTGCCGGCGGGGCGCTGTTGCAGCGTGAGGGTCTGCGTGTTGGTCATGGCGTTGCCCAGCCGGTTGCTCATCGCGTTGAAGCCGACCTCGGTGATCGGGCCGAGGCCCCGGGTGAGGCTGCCGCCGCAGAGCCAGGAGGGCGGCGCCTCGCCGAGCTGGTAGCGCGAATGAAAGCCGAGCGCGTGCCGCAGCCGCTCACCGACCTGCGGGTACAGGTCCTGTCCCTGGATACGGGAGGTCTCCGCGACATGCGAGATGGCGGAGATCCCGTACCCGGTGTGGGTGAAGTCGCGGCAGGTCTCCTGGGCGAGGCCGGCGACGAAGGTGGACTGGCCGTGCCAGTAGCCGATGATCTCGCCGCGGGTGTCCAGGCCGCTGCCGGGCACGGTGTACGGCAGCGCTCCGTCGCTGGGCAGGTAGACGAAGGCCCGGGTCCGGTTGAGGAAGCGGGCGACCGCCGCGTCGTAGGCGGCCCGGTCCTCCAGGAAGACCGCGATGCCGAGCGTCGCCTCCATCATGGTCAGTTCCCAGTTGCCGTTGCTGCTGGAGCCGTTACGGACCATTGGCAGGTAGACGGTGCGCAGCATGGTGGCGAACCGGTTGGCGTTGGGCCAACTCGTGTACGTGTACCTGATGATCTCGGCGGCGCGGGGCCAGACCGACGCCGCCCACCCGGTCTGCAACGGCGCGTTGCTGCCGGTGTGCGCGGTGATCGTGGCCGACCAGGCGTCCATGATCTGGATCGCCTTCTGCGCGTGCCGGGCGTCCCCGGTGAGGGACCAGGCGAGCGCCTGGGTGTACGCGGCGATCGCGTCCTCACGCTCGTCGGTGCAGCCGTTGTTCGGATTGGAGTAGGAGCCACACTCGACGACCGGGCGGGGAGCGGGGTTGCGCGTCAGGGAGGCGTACCGGCTGCTCATCATCTGGCTGTAGGCCGACGCCCACGGCTGGGCGCCGGCCTGCACCCGGCCGCGGACGAAGTCGAGCTGGACCCGGCTGACCAGCACCCCGGGGTGGGTGAAGCTGACCGGGGCGGCGGCCGTCGCGGCGGGCGCGCCGAGCACCAGGCTCGTCGGTACGGCGAGCAGGGCCGCGGCGAGCGCGGCGGTCAACCGGATGAGGTGCCGGCGGGGGGCGGCTCCGGCCAATCGTCTCGCCATGTCAGGTCCTTCCGACGGGTCCAACTGTAAAGTCTGTTAATCATTACAGGGACGTCCATCGATATCAATGCCTCCCCGCCGCCCGAGGGTCAGCTGTTCGCGGGCCGGCGCAGGACCATCTTCGACGTGTCGACCAGCCCGAGCCCGGCGATGCCGACGACCGGCAGGACGGTCAGCTGCCACAGTCCGGCGCCGTCCCAGCCGAGCCCGGCGACCAGCCGCGCGAAGAGCAGACCGGAGAAGGCCGCCGCCACGTAGTAGGAGAGCATGAAGAGGCCCGCGCCCCGCCCGACGTGCTCGGGTCGGACGGCTCGCTGCATGGCGGTCGTGCAGTTGGTGAAGAGGAAGCCGCTGGCGAAGGCGCCCATCAGGAAGGCGAGCACGTACTGGGCCGGCGCCGAGGTGGCGACCTGGTAGGTGACGTACGCGGTGGCGGAGGTGGCGACGAATGCGAAGGCGAGCAGGTAGCGCTGGTTGACCCGGTCGCCCAGCCAGCCGGCCGGCAGGGCCATCATCGCCCCGAAGCCCGAGATGGACACGGCCAGTGCCGCCTGCTGCGGGCTGAACTCGAGCTGCTCGCGCAGGAACGTGGGGTACAGGCCGAGGAAGCCGTAGAACACCAGCCCGGACACCGCGCAGGCGATGCCCAGGCCCAGGGTGTTGCGGTTGTACGGGCTCGCGGGCACGTGGTCGAAGCTGCCCTGCGGCCCTGCGTTGGCGCCCGTGACGGCCTCGGTCAGTCGCTTGTTGACGATCAGTGCGATGAGCAGGCACATCACGAGGCCGGCGGCGGCGAAGACGAAGAACGGCGCCCGCCAGGTGTCCCAACCGGTGGCGAGCCTGGTTCCGATCAGGGGTCCCAGGAAGATGCCGGCGCCGAACGCGACGCCCACCACGCCGGCGGCGACTGCCCGGCGGTGGAAGAAGAACGCGCCGATGACGGCGTAGAGCGCGGTGGCCTGTACGCCCTCGCCGACGCCGGAGATCAGGCGGAACACGCTCATGTCGACGAAGCCGGAGGCGACCGGAATCGCCAGCGTCCCGATCGAGTAGACCAGGACGCTGATCAGGATGATGGTCTTACGGGAGACGCGGTCGACCAGGTACCCGGCGGGGAGCCCGGCCAGGGCGAGGCCGAGCGTGAAGCCCGTCGCCAGCAGCCCGCCCTGATCCAGGGAGAAGCCGAACTCAGCGCGGATCTCGGGCAGCAGCGGGTAGAAGATCTGCCGGTCCATCGCGTTGAGCATGTACGAGGCGCACAGCACCGCGAAGCCGACGGCGATCGACGCCCGGGTCAGGCCCGTTGTCGTTCCGGTGGACGGGGGCTCGGTTGGTTCCTTCAGTGTCTCGGTCATGGTGGTGTCTCCTCTTCAGGTGACGGCGACGCGCGCCGTCCCGCGGTGAGGGTCTGGTGGGGGTGGAGCGGTCGAACGCTGCGCGCTTCGAGTCCCGGACGACTGTCCGTATGGCGACCCGCAAGAACGTTGGCGTAACGATGGAGCCTCTTCATGGGCCTGTCAAGGGGCAGCTTTTGACGTGACTGTTACGCGGATTTCCTCGTTGTCCGGCATGCGGACGAGGGCTCGGCCCGGGGGCTGTGCGCAGTCGGCCCGGCGGCGTCGCCTGCGTGTGGAGGGGCCGCTGACGTAAGCGGAGACGGCAAGGACTCCGGCGTGCTCTGGGCGGTGCTGGCCCTGGAGGCGTTCAGCCGGCGGTGTGCTGGAGAGCGTGTCCGCCGATCTCCGACTGGCTGTCCGCACAGCGGACAGTTCTGGAACCGGCGACGGCTCCCGGCGCGGGTGCGCCGGGAGCCGTCGTGCGTCCGCGGGCTACCGCAGGCCGGGTACGTCGATGACGATCAGCTCGGTGTCGTCCGCGCGCCCCGGGATGCGCCCGTCGTTGCCCGGGAAGTTGTTGTCGTTGGCGACGAGCACCCGGTCACCGCCGAGCGGCAGCACCGACTCGACCGACTGGAGCGGAAACGAGAAGCGCGGTCCCACGCCGTACTCGCCCGGACGGGCCGGGGTGGAGACCCCCTTCGGGTCGGCGATCCGCATCAGGTCGACCGCCGTACGCCGGGTCAGGTAGCCGTCGCTGCCCACCTCGTCGAGGTCGGCCACGACCAGGCGCTTCACCAGCGGCTGCTGGCCCATGCCGTTGTCCCGCTCGATCAGCAGCAGCCGTCGGCCGTCGAGCACCGCGGCGTCGCCGACCAGCAGGGACGGGTCGTCGACCCGGAACGACCAGGTGCGGCCGGTGTAGCGGTTGGCGCGTACGTCGAACTCGTAGACGACCCGGCGTCGCTGGTCGGGGTCGGCGGTCTTCGCGCCCTCCAGGATCGGGTAGAGGGTCCAGCCGTCCGTGCTGGCGGCCATCGCCTCGAAGCCGTTGCTGGCCCGCAGGGTCGGGGTTTCGCCCGGCGCGAGGTCCGGCGACTGCGGTGATCTGGTCCCGTCCGGCAGCGGGATCGGGGCCTGGAGCACCTTTCCGGTCCGGTCGGTCCGGATCAGGTACGGTCCGAACTCGTCGCCGATCCACAGGTCGCCCCGCGCGTCGCGGGCCAGCGACTCGATGTCGAAGTCCGCGCCGGTCAGCAGCCGGTCCCGGGTGTCGCCGTTGACGATCGGGAAGGGCACCTTGCGATCCGGGTCGCGGAAGCTGATGTGCCCCTGGATCCGTACGCCGTGGGTGCGGTAGTTCGGCTCGATCTCGTACGCCCGCAGCAGGAAGTCGGCCGAGTTGGTCTTCGCGCCGAAGCCGTTGTCCGGCATGGCGAGCAGCCGCTCGCCGGAGCGGTCACCGGCCCGGGCCGGGATCACCGCGGAGAATCCGGGGATGGGCTGGCCCGGGAAGGGCGGCGTGATCCCGTTGACCGGCGTGGGCGCGAGTTGCGTACCGGAGACCGGCCCGGGCTGGTAGGCGGTCGCCGACAGCAGCGCCCGCTGCTGGAGGCTCACCTCCGGCCGCAGCTTCACCGACAGCGCGTACACGCGGGTGGTCTGCGTGGCGCTGCCGTTGTCGTCGGAGATGAGGTACAGCGGGCGGCGACCGCCGGGCAGCGGGCCGCCGAGCGCGGCGCCCTCGATGTTGTCCAGCAGCGGGTTGGGCTGCGGCTGCTTGGAGGTCGCGCCGGACGGCGGGCAGTCGGCGACGTCGACCAGCAGTTCCTTGCCGAGCCACGAGCGCGGGTCGGTGACCGTCGACAGGGACGGCACGGTGGAGACGTCCGGTGCGCCGGTCGCGAAGACCCGGTACACCCGGACCGTGTTGCCCAGCCCGGTGGTGAAGCCCCGCTCGACGGCGAGCAGCTGGTTGTCGCCGAGCGCCACCAGCTCGACCAGACCGAGGTTGGCGTCGGTGCGGTAGGCGTACTGGGCGGTCGGGGTGTATGTGCCGCCCTCCCGACCCTCGTACCGGAGAACCCGCTGCAGGCCCCGACCCTGGGCGTCGCGGCCGTCCGCGGCGAGCGGCCCCTCCATCCCGGCGTAGAGGATCCGGTGGTCCGCGGTGCTGGTCAGCGCCTCGAAGGTCTGGTTGACCTCGGCCTCGCCGGCCGGCGCTACCTGGAACTGGGCCGGCACCGGCAACGACGCGATCTCGCGGCCGTCGGAGAGCCGGAACCGCCGGATGGACGGCTCCCGCTCCGAGCTGGCGAGCACGCTGGCGCCGCCGCGCTCGGCGACGAGGCCCTCACCGTCGAAGTCCGCCCCGGTGTACGGCGTGCCGTCCGGCCGGGTGAGGACGGTGACGTCGCGGACGTCCACGTCGACGCCGCGACGGCCGGTCTCCAACCCCAGCTCGTACACGCGGGCGGGGCTGGTGCCGATGTTGTCCACCAGCGCCAGGGCGCGCGACGGACGGGTGAGCGCCAGCGCGGACAGGCCGGCGACCTGGGTGCCCCGGAAGGTGGCCTTGTCGAGGTCGTCGGAGAAGCCGAGCAGCGACGCGTCCGGTGCGCAGATCGCACCCGTGGCGGGCTGCCCCGGGGTCGGGTGTGTCGGAGCGCCGAGCGCCGGCACCGCCGTGAGCAGTGAGAGCGCGGCCGCCGCGGACGTGACGGCCCGGACACGTATGGACGTGGTACCCACATTGCCTCCAGCATCGTGTGAGCGGTCAGTACCGCCAGGCCGATGCAAACGTCCGCCGCCCGCCACAGTGGAACCCCCACCGGAACGTCGCGTGAACAGCCAGTGCACTGTCCCGTGCCGGGTGGTCGGGCCGACCGGTCAGGGATGCATGCTGGCGCCCTTGAGGACCTTGTCCACCACGTTGCGGGGGGCGTGCAGCGCCAACCCCACCAGGTCGAGCTTCTCCCGACCGGCCGCTCGCACGGCGGCGCGGTTGTCCCGGTCGTTCCCGGTGGCGAACAGCTCGGACGTGAAGACCGCGAGGCGCAGCCCGCGGGTGAGCGCGCGCGAGTGCGCGCCGGCGAGCGTGCCCCGATCGCCGGCGAAGACCAGGACCGGCTGGCGGAACATCGGCAGGTACGTGGTGCCGTCCGCGTCGCGGTACTCCTCGCCCAGCAACTCCGGCTCGGCGTGCGCGACGCCACTGACCAGGAAGGCGGTGACGTTCAGCCGTTGCCAGCCCGCCAGGTCGTTGCGGAGCAGCACGGCAATCTTGGTGTTGAAGCGGATCGGTTCGGTCATGCCGTCGAACCTGCCCGACCCGGCACCGACCGGTCTTGTACGTTCTTAGCGTGGCCACCCGGCCGGCGGGCTCACACGTCAGCGCGTGGCGACCCGCGGTAGCCGGGGTCGCCGAGGTCTTCCACGCCCATTTCGTGGATCACGCGTACCCACGGCACACCCACGACGTGTGGACGCTGCTGATCGTCGACGACGGTGCGGTCCGATTCGACCTCGACCGGCACCGCCACGGCGTGCTGAGGACGTCGGTCACCCTGCTGCCGCCGCACGTGCCGCACGACGGCCGCTCCGCCACACCGCACGGCTTCCGCAAGCGGGTCCTGTACCTCGACACCTCGACGCTCGGTGCGGAGCTGACAGGGCGGGCGGTCGACCGGCCGAGCCTGGCCGATCCGCAACTGCGGCAGCGGATCCACCACCTGCACCAGGTACTCGCCCAACGGGGGGACATGCTCGAGGCCGACAGCCGGCTCACGTTCATCCTGGAACGGCTCCGCCGGCAGCTCGGTGAGCGCATCCCGACCAGCATCGAGCCGGCCGCACGCGGCCTCGCCGTCCGACTGCGTGAGCTGCTGGACGCCCGCACCGTCGAGGGCGTCACCCTGCGGGAGGCCGCCGAGCTGCTGCACGCCCACCCGACCCATCTGGTCCGGACGTTCACGCACGTGCACGGGCTGCCGCCGCACTCGTACCTGACCGGTCGCCGGGTCGAGCTCGCGCGTCGCCTGCTCCTGGAGGGGCAGCGTCCCGCCGAGGTCGCCGCCGCGGCCGGGTTCTTCGACCAGGCTCATCTGACCCGCCACTTCCGGCGTCACCTGGGCGTCAGTCCGGCCCGCTACCCCCAGCGTCGATGGGAGCGGCATTCTGGCGATGCGGCCGTCCCGCCCGACCGTCGCACCTAGCATCGGAGGAGGACCGTCCGGGACCCCCAGCTCTTCGCTCGCGTTCCTGAAGAGCTGATCGAGGTCAGACGCGCTGGGCGCCGATGACCGAGAGCAGCCGCAGCTTCTCGTCGCTCTCCGACCCGGGCACGGCGGTGAAGACCAGCAACGTCTGGGACTGGTCGGGATCGACCAGGGTCTGGCAGTGCAGCTCCAGCGGCCCCACCTCGGGGTGCACGAAGTGCTTCGGAGGGCAGTAGCCGCCCGGCACCGGGTGCTCGCGCCACAGCTGCGCGAACTCCGGGCTCGCGGCCAGCAGGGCGTCGACGATGGCCGCCGCGCGCGAGCCCCGGCCGTCGCGGGTGTACGCCGCGTGCAGGTGCGCCACGAGGAGACGGCTCTGCGTCTGGTGGTCCTCCGTCGGGTGCAGGTGCCGCGTCTGCGGGTCGGTGAACCAGCGGTGGTGCAGGCTGCGCGCCAGCCCGGTGTGCCGGGTCTCGTCGCCGAGCAGCGCGATCGCCGGCGCGGTCTGCGCCAGTGTCTCGCCGAGGTGGTTCACCACCTGGGCGGGGGTGTCCTGCAGTCGGTCGAGGATCCGCATCATGCCCGGGTTGACGTGGTCGGCCCGGACCGTACGGTGCGGGACGGCGTGACCGGCGAGCTGGAACAGGTGGTCTCGCTCGGCCAGGGAGAGTCGCAGGCCACGGGCCAGGGCGGCGAGCATCTGCTCGGAGGGGTGCGGGCCTCGTTGCTGCTCCAGCCGGCTGTAGTAGTCGGTGGACATCCCGCTCAACGCGGCGACCTCCTCGCGTCGCAGCCCTCCGGTCCGCCGACGCTGACCCCGGGGGAGACCCACGTCCTCGGGCTGGAGCGCCTCGCGTCGGGTGCGCAGGAAGCTGGCGAGTTGGGCGCGGTCCACGCTGACTCCTCGATCGGTGGGTGCCGGCGGTCAACCGGCACGTGCATTGCAACAGGTGGGCACGGGCGCGCTGTTCCGCTCCGGCGTCCGGACGCTGGCGGGCGTGGGGGCGGGGGGCGGGGGCTGTACCTGCAACCGCGCCCTTTGCTCTGCTTCACCCCACGCAACACCAGACGTCCGCTATCCGGACACCAGGTGGTGCGCCGGTTGAAGCAGAGCAAAGGGCGCGGTGTGGGCGGGACCGGACGCCCCCGCTCGACGGCGACGCCCCCGGCCCGACGGCCCGGCCCGACGGCGACGCCCCCCGGCCCGACGGCCCGGCCCGACCGCGACGGCCCCGGCCCGACGGCGTGGGCCGGGGCCGTCCGGGGGCGGTCAGCGCTGGATGGACTTGGTCTCCAGGAACTCCTCCAGGCCGAAGCGGCCGAACTCGCGGCCGTTGCCCGACCGCTTGTAGCCGCCGAACGGCGCCAGCGGGTTCCAGTGACCGGCGTTCACGTCGACCTGACCCACCCGCAGCCGCCGGGCGACCGCCAGCGCGTGCTCCGGCTCGCCGAAGACGCCGCTGGTGAGGCCGTACAGCGTGCCGTTGGCGATGGCCACGGCCTCGTCCTCGTCGGTGTAGGGGATGATCGTCAGCACCGGGCCGAAGATCTCCTCCTGGGCGATCGCCGAGTTCGGGTCGACGTCGGCGAAGATCGTCGGCCGGACGTAGGCGCCGTTGGTCAGACCCTCCGGCCGGCTCGGGCCACCGAACACGAGCCGGGCGCCGTCGGCGACGCCCCGCTCGATGTACCCGACGACCTTCTGCCGGTGGGCCTCCGAGGCCAGCGGCCCCAGCCGGGTCGCCTCGTCGGTCGGGTCGCCGACGGTGTACTGCTTCGCCGCCTCGACGGCCAGCGCCACCACCTCGTCCTGCCGGGTGGCCGGCACCAGCATCCGCGGCCACGCCCCGCAGACCTGGCCGCCGTTGGCGAACGCCATCATGACGCCCGTGGTGACCGCCGTCGGCAGGTCGGCGTCGTCGAGGATGATGTTGGCGCCCTTGCCGCCCAGCTCCAGCGCGACCCGCTTGACGGTCGCCGCGGCCACCGCTCCGATCCGCTGCCCGGCCCGGGTGGAGCCGGTGAACGAGATCATGTCGATGTCCGGGTGGGCCGACATGGCCTCGCCGACGACCGGACCGGTGCCGTACACCACGTTGAACACGCCCGCCGGTACGCCCGCCTCGGCGGCGACCTCGGCGAGGATCCGCGCGGTCAGCGGGGCGTTCTCGGACGGCTTGAAGACCATCGTGTTCCCGGCGAGCAGCGCCGGCGCCAGCTTGGAGACGATCTGTTGCAGCGGGAAGTTCCACGGCGTGATCGCACCGACCACGCCGATCGCCTCACGGACGATCAGCGAGTTGCCGACCTCCTCGGTCCAGGCGAAGTCGTCGGCGAGGCCGGCGACGGACCCGATCACCGCGGCCGGGAAACCGACCTGGGCGGTCCGGGACATGCCGATCGGGGAGCCCATCTCGGCGGTGATCGCCGCGGCGATCTCCTCCTGCCGGGCGGCGAGGCCCGCGCCGAGGCGGCGCAGCACGTCCGACCGCCGCGACGGGGTGGTGGCCGCCCACCCGGGGAAGGCCGCCCGCGCGGCGGCGACGGCCCGGTCGACGTCGGCCGCGGTGCCGGCCGGGGTCTCGGCGACCACGTCGCCGGTCGCCGGGTTCACGACGGTGAGGGCGCCGGCCGAGCCGGCGATGATCTCGCCACCGATCCAGTGACCGGTGACGGTGTAGGTGGCAGGTGTCATGGACCGACCGTGGCACCGGCGCGGCGCCCCAACCAGGTGCGGTTCATCCAGGGACTGACGATCCCTGGCTGGGGTCGGAGCCGCTCACAGCGCCAGGACGATGCGACCGGCGGCCGTGCCGGTGTCCTGGCGCGACCAGGCGTCCGCGACCGAGGCGAACGGCACGATCTCGTGGTCGACGGTGACCCGACCGCCTGCCGCGTGCTCGGCCACCACGGCCAGCGACGCCGCTCGCTGGTCGGTCGACAACCCGTTGTTGGTGTAGCCGATCATCCGCAGCGACCCGCTGCGCAGCACCGCGGACTCGATCGGCGCGGTCGCGCCTGCGGCGCTGCCCAGGTTGACCAGGCGACCACCCGGGCGCAGCACCCGCAGCGCCGCCGCGGCCGGGACACCGAAGACCGGATCGAGGACGAGGTCGACCGGACCCTCGGCGGCGTCGCGCAGCCGTTCGGCCATCGACGCGACGTCGTCCTCCGGGAGCAGCGGGACGGCGACCGCGGCGCCGAGCTCCTCGGCGCGGGCCCGCGCCGAGGCGGAGCGGGCCACGGCGATCACCCGGCGCGCCCCGCCGAGCAGGGCCAGCTGAACGGCCGCCTGACCGACCACCCCACCGGCCCCGAGCACGATGACCTGCTCACCGGCCGTCAGGTCGCCGGCGTGTGTCAGGGCCGCGTGCGCGGCGACCGCCGAGAGGCCCAGGGCGGCGAGCAGGGTCAGGGGTACGTCGGGCGGCAGCGCCACCACGTCGGCGCCGGGCACCGCGACGGTGGTCGCCATGCTGCCGTCGACCCCGGACCGCATCCCGGCCGACGTGCCGAACCACACCGGGCTGCCGTCGGCGAGCCGGCCGACGCCCTGCACGCCCGGCACGTACGGGGTCGCCGGCGTGCCGAAGTAGCTGGTGCCGGTGGCGCAGAGCACGTCCAGCGGGGTGATCGGCACCGCCTCCACGGTGATCGCCAGCTCGCCGTCGGCCGGTACGGGGGCCGGCCGCTCGACGATCGTCGGTGGGGTGCCGCAGGCGGTGAGCAGGGCCGCGCGGATCACGTCGCGATGTCCGGGTAGGGCATCGCGAAATGGGCCAGCCGTGCGCCGTAGGACTTCTGGTACTCCAGCGGCTCGGTGTTGTCCCGCTCGAAGACCGCGATGAAGAGGGTCAGGGTCAGAAACGGGTGCGCGCCCAGCTCGAACAGCTTCACGTGGTCCCGGGTGGCCAGCGCCTCCCGCTCGACGTCGTCGAAGCGCAGCCAGGTGCTCGCCTCCCCGCCGTGGCAGTTGAGGACGGCGTTGGCGCGTTCGGCCTCCCACCAGGCGACCAGCTCACGCGGCTCGCTCCGGTAGCGCTCGACCAGCTCCGGGTCCCGGTCGACGGTGTAGAGGAACTTGTTCAGCAGGTACTTGCTCATGCCGCCGGCGCTCCGTTCGGGTACCAGGTGAAGTAGGCCTCCATGGTGTGGAACAGATCGAGGGTGTCGACGTAGTCAGCCTTCACGCCGGCCCCGGCCACACCCATCATGAGCATGAAGTCCATGAAGCCGTGGGTGGCGTTGCCGGGGGAGTGCAGGCTGTCCAGGGTGACCTCGCGCAGGCACCCGTCGAGGTCCCCGTTCGCGATCCACTCGACCGCCCGTTGGTCGAACTCCGGGTCCGGGCCGTGCGGGCCGAACTGCCGGGGCCCGCCCAGCTCCAGCGAGAGGTGGCCGGTGCCGATGACGGCCACCCGCAGGTGCGACGGCCACGACTCGACGATCTCCCGGATCGCGGCGCCGAGCTGGACGAAGCGCTTCGGCTGCGGCAGGGGCGGCGCGAAGATGTTCGTGTAGATCGGCACGATCGGCAGGTCGGCCTCGGGCCGCAGCGTGATGATCGGGCAGGTGATGCTGTGGTCGATCCGCAGCTCGTTGCTGAACGCGAGGTCGAAGCCGGCGTCGAGACCCGCCCGCAGGATGTGCCCGGACAGGTCCTCCTGGCCCCTGAGCAGCATCCGGGGCAGGCCGAACTCGCGCTCCTCGTTGTACCAGTTCGCGTCGTAGCTGGGCGCCTTGCCGACCAGGAACTGCGGCATGTTGTCCAGCCAGAGCTGGTGGAAGTGGTCCGAGCCGACCATCACCAGCACGTCGGGCCGGGCCCGGGTCAACGTCTCGCGGAAGGCCAGGATCTTGCTCGTCCACTCGTCGGCGAACGGTGGCCGGTCCTCGCCGGTGGCGGTGCTGGCCCGGTAGTAGAAGGGGTGGTGGGTGGAGGCGATGACCGCGACGACGGTGGCCATTCCGCTCCTTTCGCTGCAGACGAGGGGTCAGGGTTCGTAGCGGGCGTTGCGGTCGACGGCGCGGTAGATGTCCATGCCAAGCGGCCGGCGTCGCTCCTCGGCGAGGTGCCCGAGCAGCCCCGCCGCACGGGCCAGCAGGGCGAAACCGCGCAGCATCTCGACGGGGAGCCCGAGGTCGGCGAGCGCCGCGCCGCAGACCCCGGCGCCGTTGAGCGGCAGGGTACGGCCGAGCACCTGCGGGTGCACTCGTCCGATCGCCTCGAACAGTCGCAGGTGTGGGCCGTGCAGACCCTCCTCGGTGGCGATCCGGATCAGGACGGGGGTGCGCGGATCCTGCTCCTTGTGCACGGGATGCCCGAGCCCGGGGACCAGCCGGCGCTCCTGCCTGGCTCGGGTGACGGCGTCGAGCGCCACGGCGTCGTAGTCGCTCACCTCACCGGCCTGGGCGAGCGTGTCGGCGAGGAAGCGTCCACAGTCCTCGGTGACGCCGAGGAAGCGGGAGCCGCCGCCGAGCAGGCCGGCGGCGAGCGCGCCCTGCAGCGACTCCGGCGCCGACAGGTAGGTGAGCCGGGCCGCGATCGCCGTCGGGGTGAAGCCGTGGTCGGCGAGCGCCACCAGCACCGCCTCGAAGACCCGTACCTCGCCCGGGGTGGGGCGCCGCCCGGCGACCAGCCAGTACGCCAGCTCGCCGAAGCCGACCTGGCCCATCAGATCGGCGGCCAGATCCTGCCCCAACAGCGAGATGGTGGTCGGGTCGGACGTGCCGATCCCGGTCGGAAAGCTCAGGTCCTCAGCCACGCGCGGATCTCCTCACCGTGTTCGTCGAGCCCGGGCGGCGGCAGCTCGTACCGGGCGGGGGTGTCGGAGAAGGTGATGGGGTTGCGGACCCCGGGCACGTCGCCGACGGCGACCACCGGGTCGAGCCCCAGCTCCTGGGCGAGCGCGACGCCGCCGTCGATCGTGTTGATCGGTGCGCAGGGGACGCCCGCGGCGAGCAGCTCACGGAACCACTCGTCCTTGGTCCGCTTGGCGAGCCGTTCGACGAGCAGGGGCCGCAGCTGCTCGCGGTTGGCGGTGCGGTCCTGGTTGCGCCCGAAGCGCGGGTCGTCGGGCAGGTCCGGCAGGTCGAGCACCTGGCAGAGCTTGCGGAACTGCCCGTCGTTGCCGGCGATGACGATCAGCTCGCCGTCCGCGGTGGGCAGCGGCTCGTACGGGAAGAGGCTGGGGTGCGCGTTGCCCATCCGGAACGGGACGGTGCCGCCGGCGACGTAGCCGCTGGAGTGGTTGACCAGGCCGGACAGCGCGGAGCTGAGCAGGTTGACCTCGACGTGCTGACCCTTGCCAGTCGCGCCCCGGTGGTGCAGCGCGGCGAGGATGCCGATGCTCGCGTGCAGCCCGGCCATCACGTCGAACACGGAGATGCCGGCCCGGTACGGCGGGCCGTCCGGGTCGCCGGTGAGACTCATCAGGCCCGAGATCGCCTGCACCATCAGGTCGTAGCCGGGAAAGTCCGCTCCGACGCCGGTGCCGAAACCGCTGATGCTCGCGTACACGACCTTCTCGTTGCCGGCGGCAACTGTGTCGTAGTCGAGGCCGAAGCGGGCCAGGCCGCCGGGCCGGAAGTTCTCGATCAGCACGTCGGCGCGGCGGGCGAGTTCCTGCGCGGCCGCCAGGTCGTCCGGCTTCTTCAGGTCGAGGGCGACCGACCGCTTGTTGCGGTTGATGCCGAGGTAGTACGTCGAGACCCCGTCGCGGGTGGGTGGCATCCAGGTGCGGGTGTCGTCGCCACCGGGGCTCTCCACCTTGATCACCTGGGCGCCCAGGTCCGCCAGGAGCATCGTGGCGTACGGCCCGGCGAGGATCCGGGAGAAGTCCGCGACGAGCAGGCCGGCCAGTGGCCCCGTCGATTGCTGCACCATGTTTCCGCCCGTTCTGCGGACACATGTCCGCCCAGACAGCTTGCGTCAGTCGGGGGTACCTGTCAACGGTCGATTCATCCTGCGGAAACGCCTTCTTGACACGACTCGTGACCGGGGCCACACTGGCGCCACTCGGGCTGGCCGTAGAGCGGACAACAGTCCGGACCCCTCGTACCCGGAAAGGAATGGGTGGCGATGAGCGCAACCTCCCGGCCGGTGATCTTCCGTAACGGCCTGGTTCTCACCATGGACGACGCACACACGGTCCTGCCCGGCGCCGACGTGCTGGTCATCGGCGACCGGATCGCGGAGGTCGGCGTCGGCCTCACCGCCCCCGACGACGCCCTGGAGATCGACGCTGCCGGCGGCATCCTCATGCCGGGCATGGTCGACACCCACCGGCACATGTGGCAGACGGCCATGCGGGGGTACGGGGCCGACTGGACGCTGACCCAGTACTTCGTCTGGTACTACCTGGAATCCGGCAAGCTGTTCCGGCCCGAGGACGTGTACGCCGGCAACCTGCTCGCCGCGATCGAGGCGATCGACGCGGGCGTCACCACCACGGTCGACTGGTCGCACGGCCTCCAGACGCCCGACCACGCCGACGCGGCCGTCGACGCCCTCGAAGCGGTCGACGGACGGTTCGTGCTCGCCTACGGCAACATCCAGCAGGGCCCGTGGGAGTGGGCCACCTCGCCGGAGTTCCGTGACTTCCACCGCCGCCGGATCGACGGGGGCAGGCTGGCCGGCTTCCAGATGGCGTTCGACGTCACCGGCGATCCCGCCTTCCCCGAGCGGGCCGCCTTCGAGGTGGCCCGGGAGCTCGGCGCCGCGGTGACCACCCACGCCGGCGTGTGGGGCGCCACCAACGACGACGGCATCCGCCTGATGCACGAGCACGGCTTCATGAACCCCTCGACCGTCTACGTGCACGCGGCGACGCTCACCCACGACTCGTACAACCGGATCGCCGCCACCGGCGGCTCCGTCTCCGTCTCCACCGAGAGCGAGCAGAGCGCCGGGCAGGGCTACCCGCCCACCTGGCAGCTGCGCCACCACGACATCCCGGTGTCGCTCTCCATGGACACCAGCGTGTGGTGGAGTGGTGACCTCTTCTCGGCGATGCGGACCACGCTCGGCGCCGACCGCTCCCGCGAGCACCTGGAGGCGCACGCCAAGCAGGACACCATCACCCACTGCCACCTGCGCGCCGAGCAGGTCGTCGAGTGGGCCACCCGGGGCGGTGCCCGCGCCCTCGGCATGGACTCCACCATCGGCGCCCTGACCCCCGGCCGGCAGGCCGACGTCGTCCTGATCAAGAACGACGCCTCGCCGGTGATGTTCCCGATCCTCAACCCGCACGGTCACGTCGTCTTCCAGGCCCAGCGCGGCGACGTGCACACCGTGCTGGTGGCCGGCCGGGTCGTCAAGCGGGACGGCCGTCTCGTCGACGTCGACCTCGCCGCCGCGCGGGCCCGGGTGACGGCCACGATCGACCACCTCCGCGAGACCATGGGGGAGGAGGCGTGGCAGCGGGGCATGAACCCGGACGTCCCCGAGACCGCCATCCTGGAGAACCCGTACCAGTACACCGAGTGGGACGCCGGCTCGGCGCAGTGGAAGCATTAGGACATGAGTGACAGCGGAAGGGGCGCCGGACCCGACTTCATCGAGGCTCTCGCCCGTGGTCTCGACGTCCTGCGCTCCTTCCGTCCTGCCTGCCCGTCGATGACGCTCAGCGAGATCGCCGCCGCCACCGGTCTGGCCCGGCCCACGGTCCGGCGCATCCTCATCACGCTCGAGTCGCTGGGCTACGTCCGCGCGGTCGGCCGCGGCCACGCCCTGACCCCGCGCGTCCTCGAACTGGGGATGGCGTACGTCAACGCGTTGAACATGTGGGACGTGGCCCGCCCGCACATGGAGAAGCTCGTCGCCCAGACCAACGAGTCGACCTCGATGGCCCAGCTCGACGGCAGCGACATCGTCTACGTCGCCCGTGTCGCCGTCCCGAAGATCGTCACGCTCGCCGTGACCATCGGCACCCGTTTCCCGGCCCCCGCGACGTCGATGGGCAAGGTGCTGCTCGCGGCCCTCCCACCGGACACGCTGGAGACCGTCCTCGCCGAGCCCAGCCGGTCCGGCATCACGCCCCGCTGGCAGCCCTCGCCGGGCGAGCTCGACACTGTGCTGCGCGAGGTCCGGGCGAAGGGCTGGGCGCTCGCCGACCAGGACCTCGCTCCGGGTATCCGGTCCGTCGCCACCGGCGTCCGCGACGGCGACGGTCGGGTCATCGCCGCGATCAACGTGACCGTGCACGCCGCGGAGACGTCGCTGGAGACGCTGCTCGACAGGCACCTGCCGCTGCTGCTGCGCGCGGCCGCCGACATCGGGCACGACTGGGCGCTGACCGCCGCGGTGCCGGTGACCACCGCCTGACGCGGTCGCTCGAGCGCCACTGCCCCGCGGCGCGCGGCTCATGGCCCGTGGCGCGCGGCTCGCGGCTCGTGGCCCGTGGCGCGCGGCTTCGCGCCTCCGTGTGCAACCTCCGGGCCCGGCGCCTCCCTGTGCGCCCTTTGCTCTGCTTACACCCACGCAACACTGCGGGCCCCTCAGCGTTGCGTCAGGTTAAGCAGAGCAAAGGGCGCGATCGGGGGTGGACCCTCCGCCATGTGACTCGCCGCGCCTCCACGCGGGAACCGCCCAGTCAACGGTGTCAGCGGTGTGGTCGACCCACCTTTCTGATCGACACCCAGACGACCGGTTGTAATCGCAGGGCCGTTCGGATGCGCGGCCGGGCGGTCACGAAATCCGGCGGCGAACCGTCACATCCCACGGATAGTCTGCCTGCGCGCGTCGTCGCCTCGGCACGCCGCGTCCCGCGCCCGGTAGGCGCGGCACCGCCGCCACCGCCCACCAAACGCCGGTTCAACCGACTTCAGGAGAGTTTGTGACCCAGCAATCTGTCGCGACATCGGACAAACTCGACGCCGCGGTGCTCAAGGTGGCGGGCGTCGTCGTCCTTGGCGCGATCATGTCGATCCTCGACGTGACGGTGGTCAGCGTCGCGCTGCCCAAATTCCAGAACGAGTTCGACGCCTCCTACGCCCGCGTCGCCTGGACGATGACCGCCTACACCCTCGCGCTGGCCACGGTGATCCCGCTCAGCGGGTGGGCGGCGGACCGGTTCGGCACCAAACGCCTCTACATGGTGGCGCTGGCCCTGTTCACCATCGGGTCGGGTCTCTGCGCCACCGCCGACACGATCGGCGAGCTGGTCGGTTACCGCGTCCTGCAGGGTCTCGGTGGCGGCATGCTCATGCCGCTGGGCATGACCATCATGACCCGGGCGGCCGGCCCGCACCGGATCGGCCGGTTGATGGCCGTCCTCGGCATCCCGATGCTGCTCGGCCCGATCGGCGGCCCGATCCTCGGCGGCTGGCTGATCGACACCGCGAGCTGGCACTGGATCTTCCTGATCAACCTGCCGATCGGCGTCGTCGCGCTGGTCTACGCGCAGATGGCGCTTCCGAAGGACGCACCCGAGCCGTCCGAGTCGTTCGACTTCGTCGGCATACTGATGCTCTCGCCGGGGCTCGCGCTGTTCCTCTACGGCGTCTCGTCGCTGCCGGAGGCGGGCACCTTCGCCGAGACCAAGGTGTGGGCGCCCATGCTGGTCGGCGCGGGGCTGGTGGTGGCGTTCGTGCTCTACTCGTTCAAGCCTCGGCACCCGCTGCTCGACCTGCGGCTGTTCAGCAACCGCAACCTGACCATCGCCTCGGTGACGCTGTTCGTCTTCATCATCGCGTTCATGGGCGCCGGGCTGCTGTTCCCGAGCTACTTCCTCCAGGTGCGGGGCGAGTCGACGTTGACCGCCGGTCTGCTGATGGCCCCGCAGGGCATCGGCGCGATGATGACCATGCCGATCGCCGGCATGCTGGCCGACCGGGTGCCGATCGGTCGCACCGTCCCGTTCGCGCTGGCGCTCATCGTCGTCGGGTTCTTCAGCTTCACCCAGGTCGACCCGCAGACCTCGTACTGGCTGCTCGGTGGCTCGCTGTTCGTGATGGGTCTGGGCATGGGCGGCACGATGATGCCGATCATGACCTCCGCGCTGCGGACGTTGCAGGCCAACGACGTCGCGCGCGGCTCGACGCTGGTCAACATCCTCCAGCAGATCGGCGGGTCGGTGGGCGCGGCGGTGATGTCGGTGATCCTCACCAACGAGTTGAACGGCTCCCGGCCGATCCCCGGTCTGACCGACCCGAGTGGCAAGCCGGTCACCGAGGCCGGGCTAGCCATCGCCTCCCAGCAGCGGCCGGAGCTGCTCCAGCAGATGCCGGTGGACCCGTCGCTCATCGAGCGCGGGCTCGACTTCGCCGCGAAGTCGTTCGCCACCACGTTCTGGGTCGCGTTCGCGCTGGTGGTGCTCACCTTCATCCCGGCGGCCCTGCTGCCGCGCCGGCGCCAGCCGGTGCAGCCGATCGACGAGCAGGGCGAGCTGGCCAAGGCGCCCGTCGTCATCCACTGAGTCACCCGCCGCCGCGTTCGACGCCCGCACGGCGTCGAGCGCGGCGGCGTCTCGTGTCAGCGCAGGGGTGGGGGTGGTGGCCGGCTGGGCGAACCATTCGGACCGACCTACCCGGGGCCGGCCGCCCGGGTGGCCCGGCCGCCGATCTCCCGGAGGTACGCGATCAGCTCCGGCGGCTCGTGCACCTCGACGTCGCAGCCGAGGGTCAGCAGGCGCCACGCCAGCCAGTCCAGGGTGTCGGCGTGACTGCGCAACCGGCAGGAGGTGGCGTCGATCGGCTCCAGGTCGACCGGGGTGCCGCCGAGCGGGCCGGTCACCCGCTCGATCGGTGCGTGCAGGGTCACCACCGCCCGGTAGACCGGCGTGAGTTCGAGCAGCTTCTCCGTCACGAACGCCGCGGCGTCGGTGGCCGGCAGCGGCCGGGGTGGGAGACGGGTGCGGACGGACCGCTGCTCGCTGATCCGGTCCACCCGGAAGATCCGCCAGTCGCCGCGATCGTTGTCGTAACCCACCAGGTACCAGCGGCGGCCCGCGGAGACCAGCTTGTGCGGCTCGACCAGCCGCTCGCCGGCCGCGCCGTCGCGCCGGCGGTAGGTGAACCGCAGCTGGTCGCGGTTCGTGACGGCGGCGGCCAGCGTGGTCAGGTGCTCCGGGTCGACCGTCGGCCGGCCCCAGGTGAGCAGCGGTTCGGTGGCGGCGCCCAGCGCGCCGACCCGGTGGCGCAGCCGGGACGGCAGCACCTGTTCGAGCTTCGCCAGCGCGCGTACCGAGGCCTCCTCGATGCCGGCCACCGCGTGACCGGCGGCGGTACGCAGACCCACCGCGATCGCCACGGCCTCCTCGTCGTCGAGCAGCAGCGGTGGCATCGCCTTGCCGGCCACCAGGCGGTATCCGCCGATCGCGCCCATAGTCGCCTGGACGGGGTAGCCGAGGTCGCGCAGCCGTTCCACGTCGCGGCGGACGGTGCGCAGGCTCACGCCGAGCCGGGTGGCAAGTTCGCTGCCGGGCCACTCGCGCGGGGTCTGCAGCAGCGACAGCAGGTTCAGCAGCCGGGCGGGGGTGTCGGACACGGGTCCCAGAATGCCAGTGATGTGTGCCAGAAGCTGACCTATTTCGGTCGTAGCGTGGCCGGCATGACGCCATTTCGCATCGACATCCCGCGATCGGACCTCGACGACCTGCGGGACCGGCTCTCCCGCACCCGGTGGCCCCGCTCGTTGCCCGGCGCCGACTGGACCCGCGGGGTACCGGTGGACTACCTGCGCGAGATGGCCGACCACTGGGCGACCGGCTACGACTGGCGGGTGCACGAGGCGCGGCTGAACGAGTTTCCCCAGTTCGTCACCGAGATCGACGGGCTGGACGTGCACCTGCTGCACGTACGCTCGCCGGAGCCGGACGCGCTGCCGTTGCTGCTCACGCACGGCTGGCCGAACTCCGTGGTCGAGTTCACCGAGCTGATCGGGCCGCTGACCGACCCGCGCGCCCACGGCGGGGACCCCGGGCAGGCGTTTCACGTGGTGGTGCCGTCGGTGCCCGGCTACGGTTTCTCGCAGGCGCCACCGGCCGGGTTCACGGTCAACCGGGTCGCCCGGATGTGGGCCGAGCTGATGCGTCGCCTCGGCTACGACCGGTACGGCACCCAGGGCGGCGACCTCGGTGCGTACATCGCGCCGGAGGTGGCGACCGTGGCGCCCGAGCAGGTGGTCGGCGTGCACATCGACGGAGGGTTCGGCTTCCCGACCGCCGCCGACGTGCCGGACATGACCGAGGCGGAACGCGCCGAGTGGGAGCAGATGCAGCAGTGGATGAGCGGTGGCGTGGACCATCACGCGCTGCTGCGGGCCGCGCCGATGACCCTCTCGTACGCCTGGAACGACTCACCGGTCGGGCTGCTGGCCTGGATGACGCACAAGTTCAAGGAGTTCACCATGACGGTGCCGACGCCGGAGCAGGCCATCGACCGGGACCACCTGCTCACCAACGTGAGCCTCTACTGGTTCACCGGCACGTCGGGCTCGTCCTCGTGGCCCATGTACGAGCGCCTCACGATCGCCGACGACGGCGGTTTCGCCTGGCCGAAGGGGCAGCGGCGGGTGCCGTCCGGCGTGTACGGCGGCGGGTCCGCGCTGATGCGGCGCCTCGCCGAGCGGGACAACACCATCGTCCACTGGCCGGAGGGCAACCCGGGCAGTCACTTCGTGGCGATGGACGAGCCGATGGCGCACGCGGCCGACATCCGCGCCTTCTTCGGGAGCCTGCGGTGACCAACCTGAGCTGGGGGCAGGTGTGCGCCCGACGCCTGGATCGGCACGGGCTCTCGGCGCCGCCCGCGACGGGTTCGGCGCCGGAGGCCGACGCGGTCGCCGCCGCGGTGTCCACGATGTGCGGCGCGCACGCCCAGGTCGCCTCCGCCGCCGAACTGTCCGTCGGGCTGCGGGTCCCGGGCGCCACCCGTACCGCGGTGCGCGAGGCACTGTGGACGGACCGCACCGTGGTCAAGAGCCGTGGGCCGCGCGGCACGGTGCACCTGCTCGCGGCCGCCGACCTGCCGATGTGGACCGGCGCGCTGTCCGCGCTGCCGGTCGCGCCCCACGACCAGGGCCGTGACCTGTTGACCCCCGAGCAGAGCGAGCAGGTCCTCGCCGCCATCGCGGAGGCGCTCGCCGACGTCGAGCTGACCACCGCCGAGTTGACCGAGCAGGTCGTCGCCCGCACCGGGTCGTGGGCCGGCGATCGGGTCATGGACGCGTTCCAGGACAAATGGCCGCGCTGGATCGCCGCGATGGCGGCCGCCACCCGGGGCGGCGTGATCTGCTTCGGCCCGAACCGGGGCCGCTCCACCACCTACACCAGCCCGGCCCGCTGGCTGCCCGGGTTCGCGCCGATGGACGGCAGGGCCGCGCTGGCCGAACTCGTCCGGCGCTACCTGTACGCGTACGGGCCGGCCACCCCGGCGCACTTCGCCCGGTGGCTGTCGGTACCCGCGCCGTGGGCGGCGGAGCTGTTCAAGTCGCTGGACCTGACAGGGGTCACGGTCGCCGGCAGGCGGGCGTGGGTCGCGGCCGGCGACACCGACTTCCCGGACGACGGGCCGTCGGGGGTGCGTTTGCTGCCCTACTTCGACGCGTACACGGTCGGCTGCCACCCGCGCGAGCTGCTCTTCCCCGGGGCCGCCGCCGACCGGGCGCTGTCCCGGGGACAGGCCGGCAACTATCCGGTGCTGCTGGTCGACGGGACGGTCGCCGGGGTGTGGCACCACCGCCGCTCCGGCCGGACGGTGCACGTGACGGTCGAGCCGTTGCGGGCCCTCGGCGCCGGTCGGCGGCGGGCACTGGAGGAGCAGGTGGAGCGGGTCGGTCAGGTCCTGGAAGGAAACCCGTCGCTGACCATCGGCACGGTGGAGGTCGGCCCACACGCCTGAGCCGGGGCAGGATGAGGACGTGGACACCGAACCGGTCGACTGCGCGCCCCGGCAGGGGTTCCCCTGGGCGATGCTCCGGCAGCGCTGGCAGGATCTCACCTTCCTGCACTGGCCCGTCGCACCGGACCTCGTCGCGCCGCTGCTGCCCGCCGGCACCCGTCCGGACACCCTCGACGGAGTCAGTTACGTCGGCCTGATCGGTTTCCGGATGGTCGGGCTGGGCTTCGGCCGCGGGCCGGGGGTGCCGTACTTCGGCACCTTCTGGGAGACCAACGTGCGGCTCTACTCGGTCGACGACACCGGCCGGCGCGCGGTCGTGTTCCGGTCGCTCGACGCGTCCCGGCTGGTGCCGGTGCTGGTCGCCCAGGTGACGCTGCGGTTGCCATACCTGTGGTCGTCGATGCGGTTGGACCGCGACGGCGACCGGCTCACCTACCGGTGCCGCCGCCGTTGGCCCGGCCCGGCCGGTACGACGAGCCGGATGGTGGTCCGGGTGGGGGAGCGGATCGCCGACCCGACCCCGCTGGAGCATTTCGTCACGGCCCGCTGGGGGCTGCACACCCGGGCGTACGGCCGCACGCTGCACCTGCCGAACTGGCACCCGCGCTGGCCGCTGCACCGTGCCGAACTGCTGCACCTGGACGACGAGCTGGTCGCCGCCGCCGGGCTGCCGGCACCGACCGGGCCGCCGGTCAGCGTGCTGTATTCCCCCGGCGTCGGCGTCCGGTTCGGCCCGCCGGCCACCGTGCGCCGGCCCGGCTGACCGACCGGTGCCGGTCTCGCCGGGCCGGGTGCGACGGCGCGTCGAACCTCAGTAACGGCCACCCTCGGGCGCGGGCAGAGCGTCCAGGTCGGCCAGGTCCTCGGCGCTGAGCCGCACGTCACCCGCCGCGCAGTTGTCCACCAGGTACCGGGGGGTCTTGGTGCCGGGGATGGGAATGACCTGGCGGCCCTGTGCCACCACCCAGGCCAGCGCGACCTGCGCGGGGCTGACGCCGGCCCGGTCGGCGATCTCGCGGACCCGGCCGACGATGGCGAGGTTGGCGCGCAGCGCCTCCTGCTGGAAGCGCGGAAGGCCGCGCCGGAAGTCGTCGGCGGGCAGATCGTCGAACGAGGTGAACCGGCCGGCGAGGAAGCCCCGACCCAGCGGCGAGAACGGCAGGAAGGCGATGCCCTGCTCGGCGCAGTACGGCAGCACCTCGGTCAGCGGGTCGCGGGTCCACAGTGACAGCTCGGACTGCACCGACGCCACCGGGTGCACCGCCTGGGCCCGTGCGATCTGGGCCACCGTCACCTCGGACAGACCGAGCTGCCGTGCCTTACCCGCCGCCACGACCTCCGCCATCGCACCCCAGGACTCCTCGATGGGCACCTCGGGGTCGACCCGGTGCAGCTGGTAGAGGTCGACGTGGTCGGTGCCGAGCCGGCGCAGGCTGTCGTCGATCGCCGCCCGGATGTGCTCCGGGCGTCCGTTCCTGCCGATGGTCGGCGAGTTGCCGGGGCCGCCGGTCGGGGAGGTGACCACCAGCCCGACCTTGGTCGCCAGGACGGCCCGCTCCCGGTGGCCGCCGGCCAGCGCCCGGCCGACCAGTTCCTCGTTGGTGTACGGCCCGTACACGTCCGACGTGTCGATCAGGGTCGCCCCCAGGTCCAGCGCCTCCCGGATCACCGAGACCGAGGTGTCGTCGTCCCGGGGGCCGGTGATGTCGTATCCGTGGCTCATGCCCATGCATCCGAGTCCGATGACGCCGACCTCGGGGCCCGCACTGCCCAGCGTGGTGGTTCGCATGCGCCCCACGCTACGTCCGTCGGGCGGGTGGCAGCACGCCTGCCCTGCTCATACTCGGAGGCGTCACGGGCCGGACACCCGTGGTGATCTTCGATGTTGACGGTGCCGGGTCGCCCACCGGGCGAGGTTTTCGCCTCAGCCATCGGTTAGGGCTTGACCTAAGTGATGGGCGCCGGCATAGTTAGGCACATGCCTAAGCATGTGGGGGAGGAGAGCGGCCCCGCCGCCGCCACTCTGGACGGCGTGTTCCACGCGCTGTCCGACCCCACCCGTCGCCAGGTCGTCGAGCGGCTCAGCCAGGGGCCGGCCACCACGAGCGACCTGGCTCGCCCATTCGACATGGCACTGCCGTCGTTCACCCAGCACCTGAACGTTCTCGAGCGCAGTGGTCTGGTGACGTCGGAGAAGAAGGGGCGGGTGCGCACCTACCGGCTCGCGCCCCAGCCGCTCGAACACCTCGACACCTGGCTCGCCGCGCAGCGCGCGCGATGGACCCGGCGCCTCGACCAACTCGACGCACTTCTCTACGACCTGAAGGAGCAGCAGCGATGACCACCTACACCGCCAACCCGGAGCTCGACCTCGTCCTGGAGCGCACCGTCGACGTGGCGCCCGAGCTGGTCTGGCGTGCCTGGACCACGCCCGAGCTGATCATGCGATGGTTCGCACCGAAGCCCTGGTCGACCACCGCCTGTGAGATCGACCTGCAGCCCGGGGGTCGGTTCGACACCACCATGCGTTCGCCCGAGGGCGAGGAGTACCCGAGCAGCGGCTGCATCCTGGTGGCCGAGGAGCCCACGACCCTGGTCTTCACCTCCGGCCTGGGCCCCGGTTTCCGCCCGCAGGTCTCCGAGGACGGCTTCCCGTTCACCGCGGTCGTCAGGATCGAGCCGGACGGCGACGGCACGAGGTACACCGCCATCGCGATCCACGCAGACGCGTCGGCGAAGAAGTCGCACGAGGAGATGGGCTTCCACGAGGGCTGGGGAGCGGCTCTGGACCAGCTGGTCGAGGTCATGAAGGCCCACTGACCGGCGAACACCGGCACTGCGAAGGCCTAGCGGCGTAGAACCGCCGGCCCCGACCGGTGCACGAGGCGACGGACCTCCTCGGGCGACAGTCGCCGCCCCTGCTCGTAGGCCATGGCGAAATCGTCGTCACCCAGCAGGGCTCTCGCCATGTCGGTTGCCCGGTCGACGTCCGGCTGATCGGCCGGAGTCAGCGGCATCGCGGCTGCCTCACGCGCCGACGCAGCCGCGCCGAGCAGCCGGGCGGCGTCCCGAGGGCGGTCGCCACCAGCGGCGGCCAGGCCGACCAGGACCTGCGCCAGGTCCTGGTCGGCACCGAGTTCCCGCGCGACAGCGGCGGCCCGCAGGTGCAAGCCCAGCGCCTTCGTCGGGTCGCCGCGCAGCTCGGCCACGTACCCCAGCTCGACCAGGACCCCGGTCAGGTACAGCGGCTGCCCGGGCCCGTCCTGCTGCCGTTCGGCGGCGTTCAGCAGATTCCGAAGATGGGCTTCGGCGGTGTCGAGGCTGCCGTCCCGCCGCGCCGCGGCGGCGAGACACAGCTCCGCGAAGACGATGCCGAGCGGAGAGCCCTGCTCGGTGGCCAGCCGTAGCCCACGACCGCAGAGCTGTCGCGCCGTGGGATAGTCGCCCTGCTGGAGCGCCACCCAGCCGAGCCAGCAGAGCTGGCCGGACACCTCGAACCAGAGGCGCAAATCCTCCGCGATGCGCAGCCCTTCCTGGTACAGCTGGCTCGCCCGCTCGTAGTCACCGGCCATGCCCGCCTGGGCGCCGAGCCACTCCGTGGCCTGCAGCAGCCCCCACCGATCGCCGAGCCGACGGAACATGGCCGCGCTCTCTGCCCCGTCGCGCGCCACCGCCACCGCATCTCCCCGGGTGTGGGCGTGCTTGGCCCGCAGGCTCAGGGTCGCGGCCACCCCCCATTCGTCGCCCAGCAGTCGAAGGTCGGCCAGGACCCGGTCGAGCAGGGCGCCGGTGGCGGCCACCTCGCCGAGGTCGATCTCCGAGTAGGCGAGGAACCACTCGGCCCGCGCGCGGTCGTGCGGGTCGTCGATCTCCTCGTACCGCTCAATGACCGCGCGGTGGCGCGCCGGCCAGTCCGCGGTGTCGCCCGAGAGGAGAGCGAAGCCCAGGTGCCAGGCGGTGGCCCGGGCACGGGCGGCGGTGGCGCCGGCGGGCGGACAGCCCAGCGCGGCGCCGAGCCACCGCCGGGCTTCGACGAACCGGCCCCGCAGGAACCAGTACCAGCTCAGCGCGTTGGCCAGACGCAGCGCGAGCTCGCCATCGTGCTGCCGCACCGCCGCGTCCAGCGCCGCGCGCAGATTGGCGGATTCCGCGTCGAGTCGCAGCAGCCACCGGCGTTGGCCCGGGCCCCGCAGCTGCTCGTGGGCCTGCTCGGCCAGATCGGTGTGGTAGCGGTAGGCCCGCTCGCGGATCTGGTGCAGCTCGCCGGCGGCGTGCATCTGGCGCAGGCCGAAGGCGGCGACGGATTCCAGCAGCCGATACTGCGGCGTGCCGTCGCGTGGCGCGACGACTACCAACGACCGGTCGACGAGACGGGCCAGCAGGTCCGCGACGCTCGCGGCGGGCACGGCGTCGGGCGCGCAGACCGCCTGCACCGCCTCGATCCGACCGCCGTCGGCGTACGCGGCCAGCCGCCGCAACACCACCCGTTCCGGCTCGGAGAGCAACTGCCAGCTCCAGTCGAGCATCGCCAGCAGGGTCCGCTGCCGAGGTGGTACGCCGCGGTGCCGGGCAGCCAGCAGCCGGAACCTGTCGTCGAGCCCGGCGACCAGTCCGGTCACGCCCAGCCCGCGGACCTGGGTCGCGGCCAGTTCCAGCGCCAGCGGGATCCCGTCCAGCCGACGACACACGGTGGCGACGGCCAGCGCGTTCTCGGCACTGAGCACGAAGCCACGCTCCGCCGCGGCCGCCCGGGCGACGAAGAGCCGGACCGCGGCCGACCGCTCGAGGGTCGCCAGGTCGGTCCCCCCGGCGGGATCCGGCATCGGCAGCGGTGGGACGGCCCAGACCACCTCCCCGGCGAGGCCGAGGGGTTCTCGGCTGGTCACCAGCACGTGCAGCCCCGGCGCAGCCCGCAGCAGCACGGCGGTCAGCTCCGCGACCGGCTCCACCAGGTGCTCGCAGTTGTCCAGGACCAGCAGGAGCCGTCGACCGGCCAGCACTTGGGTGAGCCGGTCGACCGGCACGACCGCTCCGCCCTGTTCGGCGGCGTCCCGCACGTCCAGCACGGCCAGCACCAACTCGGCCAGCGCGCCCACTGTCTGCGGCACATCGGACCGGTCGAGGCCCGCCAGCTCGACCAGCGTCGTACCGTCCGGGTGAGCGGGCGCCCGGGTCCGGGCGACCTCCACCGCGAGCCGCGTCTTGCCGACCCCGCCGATGCCGGTGAGAGTGACCAACCGGTTGTGCTCCAGGGCCGTCGTCAGTTCGTCGACCGCGTCCTCGCGGCCGACCAGTTCGGTCAGCGCGGCCGGCAGGTTCGTCCGCGCGGCGGCCGGCGGCGTCGCCAGGGTGAGCGGGCCGGCCGGAACGGACGGTGCGACCAGCTGCGGATCGTGGGCGAGGACGGCCCGGTGCAACGCGGCCAACTCCGGGCCGGGATCCAGCCCGAGCTCCTCGCGGAGCAGAACGCGCAGCTCGTCGTAGCTGCTCAACGCCTCGAACTGCCGCCCGGCCCGATACAGGGCGAGCATGTGCAGCGCGCGGGCCCGTTCCCGCAGGGGCTGCCGGGCCAGCAGGTCGCCGAGCTCGCCAGCGGCCACCGCGTGCTCTCCCAGCGCCAGTCGGGCTTCGAGGCACTCCTCCATGGCAACGAGTCGCTGCTCCTCCAGGCCGGCCGCCGCAACACGGGCGAACGGCTCGTCGCGGAAGTCGGAGAAGGCCGGCCCTCGCCACAGCTCCAGTGCCGCCGAGAACAGCGCGGCTTTCGCCCGGACGTCCTGCTCGCCGCGAGCCTGCGACACGAGCTGGTTGAAGCGGCCAGCGTCCACCTGGTCACGATCCACCAGGATCCGGTAGCCGGGCGGCGGTGATCGCACCAGCTCCCGGCTGCCGGGCTCGGCATCCGCGAGCACCCGGCGCAGCTGCGAGACCTTGGCGGACAGCGCGCCGGGGGCGTTCCCCGGCGCTGCGTCGCCCCACAGGTAGTCGATGAGCCGATCCGCAGGCACCGGCTGCCCCTCGTGCAGCAGCAACGCGGCGAGCAGGGCCCGCACCTTCAGCCCGGGGACGGCGACCACGGTGCCGTCCGTGGTCCACACCGTCAACGGGCCAAGCACCCCGAACCGCATGGCCGCCAGGATACGACCTTTGACCTGCATCGTGAGGGACGGTGCACGACCCCTGGGCGGTCGTCCGCGGTGTTCCGGCCGCCGGTGGGCAGATCACCGTAAAGAAACGGTAAGGCCGGTGGCGCAGGGTGAACCACATGGCGGCCGCCGCAAAATTAGCGGCCGGACGGACCGTCTGCCGACGGAAGCTCGGCAGCTCCCGAAGGGACAATCCCATGTCATTGTCGGCAGGCCGCATCCTCGCCGCACTCACCGCCCTGTTCGTGCTGGCGCCGGCCATCCCGGCGAGCGCCGCGACCACCCAGCGCGACGCGCCCGCCGGCTGGGTGGCGGCCTGGTCGGCAGCTCACCACCATCCGGTGCCGGGCAACGACTGGGACGGCCCGAACTGGTCCATCCCGGGCTTCACCAACCAGTCCGTACGACAGGTGGTCCGGGTCAGCGCCGCCGGCTCGCTGGTGCGGATCCGGCTGTCCAACCGGTATGGCAGTCAACCGTTGCGGCTGGCCGGCGCCACGGTCGGCCGACCGACGTCCGGGGCGGCCGTACAGCCCGGAACCCTGCGTCCGCTCACGTTCCACCACCGGCTGTCGACCACCCTGGCGGCCGGCACGGAAAGCACGTCGGACCCGCTGTTCCTGCCGGTACGGGCGCTCGACGCGCTGTCCGTCACGCTCTACTTCGCCGGGCCCAGCGGACCGGCGACCTTCCACCAGAGCGGGCTCACCACCACCTACCGCGCCTCGGGCGACCACCGCTTCGATCACCGCTCCGCCGCGTTCGCCGGCGAGACCAGCCAGTCCTGGTACCACCTGACCGGTGTCGACGTGGCAGGCTCACCACGCACCCGGGGGACGGTGGTGACGTTCGGCGACTCGCACACCGACGGCTACGGCTCCACGCCCGGCGCCGACAACCGCTACCCCGACCAGTTGGCCGAACATCTGGTCGCCGCCGGTCGCCCGCTCGCCGTGGTGAACGCCGGGATCAGCGGCAACAAGCTGCTCGCCGACTCGCCCTGCTACGGCGAACGTGGCGTCAGCCGGTTCCGGCATGACGTGCTCGGGCAGCCCGGCGTACGCGCGGCGGTCGTCCTGATCGGCATCAACGACATCGGTGCCGGTGGCTACCCTGACTTCGGCTGTGGCGCCTCGCCCGTGGTGACGGTCGGCCAACTCGTCGACGGCCATCGGGCGCTGATCCGGGCCGCTCGGGCCCGCGGGGTCACCGTCATCGGCGCCACGATGCCGCCGGTCCGGCACGCGACGGGCTATGACTCTCCGGAGAAGGAGGCGGTCCGGGACGAGCTGAACCACTGGATCCGGACCGGTGGCGAGTACGACGCCGTCGTCGACCTCGACCGGATCCTGGCCGATCCGGCCGACCCGGACGCCCTGCGTCCCGCGTACGACCACGGGGACCACCTGCACCTCAACGACGCCGGGGCGACCGCTGCCGCTGCCGCCGTCGCCGCGGAGATCCGCTGAACCTCGCGTCAGCAAACCGGAGGGACCGAGCCACGAATCGTGGCGGACGTGTCGAGGACGGTGCCGCCGGCTTCGACCACGGGGTGAGGGCCGGACACGCCGGCCCCACCGGCGGGCAGGGAGTGGATCGATGACGAAGGTGACGACCGGGGCGACGATGTCGTTGGACGGCTACATCGCGGACGCGTCCCACGGTGGCTTCGAGTACCTCTTCCAGTGGTACGCCAACGGCGACGTCGAGACGCCGACGGCCGATCCCGGGATGACCCTGCGGACCTCCGCCGCGAGCGCCCGGCACCTGCGCGATCTCAACGAGCGGACCGGCGCGCTGGTCGTCGGCCGGCGGCTCTTCGACATGACCAACGGGTGGGGCGGCCGGCATCCGATGGATGTGCCTGTCGTGGTGGTCACGCACCACGTGCCGGACGGTTGGGAGCCGGAGAACGACTCGTTCGTCTTCGTCACCGACGGCATCGAGAGCGCCATCGACCGGGCGAAGGCGCTCGCCGGTGACAAGGAGGTCGGCGTCAACGGCGGCACGATCGCGACCCAGGTCGTCCAGGCCGGTCTGCTCGACGAGGTGCACGTCGACCTCGTTCCGGTCCTGCTCGGAGACGGCATCCCGCTCTTCGCCGATGTGACGATCGCGCCGCTTCAGCTGGACGGGCCGATCAGCGTCGTCGAGGGCGACGGGGTCACCCACCTGGCCTACCGGGTACGCGCGGCGGCCTGACCACCCGGGGCCGGCCGAGCGGGGCCGGCCCCGGTCCGCGTGCCGCGCGGGGCGTGCCCGCCGGCGGCGATGCCGCGCTGGGTGTGCAATGAGCCGTCCGGCGGTTCTGTGAGGCGACCACCATAGAATCGATGACGTTCACTGCCGTAGGTCGGCGGTGTCGGGGGTGGCCAGCACGGAGGGCGGTGCGGACGATGGGACCGGACGAGCGGGAACGGCTGTTCGAGCGGGCGCGGGAGCACTCGTCGCGGCAGGACACCTGGGCCGAGGCGGACCGGCTCTGGGTGCGGGTGATCGACGCGTACCGGCATGCGGTGCTGGGCTCGGGCCGGGCGAACCGCCGCGATCAGCAGCAGTTGGCGCGGGCGCTGTGGCGGCGCGGGATGCTGCTGTCGGCGCGCGGCAGGGCCGCCGACGGGATGGCGCCCGGCGGTGAGGCGGTCACCGTCTTCGAGCGGGTGCATGACGCGGTGGTGGCCGAGGGTGGCGAGGTGGCCGGTCCGGAGCGGGACGAGGCGCTCGCGGAGCTGATCACCGCACTGGTGGACCTGGCGGAGGTCGCGTTCGCCGCCGGTCAGCCCGCCACCCGGATGGAGCTGGTGGAGCGGGCCGTCGCCGTGGGTCTGCGCACCGTCGTGTCGCCGCCGTCCGCCGGGCCCCGGACCCGGGAGGCGATGGGCACCGCGTACCACAACCAGGCCGTCGCGCTGCTGCACCGGTCCGTCACGCGGCCGGGCGCCGACGACAGCATCCGGGAGGCGGCGCTGGCCGCGTCCCGGGCCTGCGAGTTGCGCCAGGGACTGCTCGATCCGCTGCGTCCGCTGAGCCTGTGGGAGATGGCCAACACCTACGGGGTGTACGCACAGTGCCTGGCGCTGATCCGGGACTTCGACCGCGCCGCAATGGTGCTGGGGCTCGGCAATCGACTGGTGGAGCTGCTGGGGCCGGCCGCCGCGCAGCCGGCCCAGCACCTGCGCGTGGCGGCCGAGATGGTGGCCCGGGAGAAGGCGGCGTCGGGTGAGGTGGCCGGCTCACGTCGCTGGGGGTGGCGGCGGCGCTGACCTCCCGGCCAGCGGGACTCCGGCCGCCCCACCTTGCCGGAAATAGTCGGCGATCGATACTGTGTCGATCACGCTGGTGAAGCTGGCTCACTCGCGAAGTCGATCCGCATGACCACCCGCCGCAGCGTGGGGTGGCTGACCTCGGTGAACCCGGCTTCCTCGAAGATCTGCCGGACGCCGACGTGCGCCTCGCCCCAGGTGATCTGCCTGCCCGCCTCGGCGAGCATCGGGTACGCCTCCAGCGACCGCGCGCCGCGTTCCCGGGTGAAGTCGACCGCGGCGCGGGCGAGGGGGTAGGTGAGGCCCCGACCCCGGTAGCCCTTGCGGACCACCAGGCACGTCACGGCCCAGACGCCGTCGTCGTCCCGGTCCTCGTCGCGGCCGAGCCAGGGGACCCGTTGGTTGCGTAGCTTCGGGTACGCCGTCCTCGGCTCGACCGCGACCCAGCCCACCGGCTGCTCGTCGAGGTACGCGACGAGTCCGCTGGTGCCCGGGGCGTCCGGCTCGCCGCAGGCGGTCTGCTCCCGGAACGAGGCGATCCGTTCCTCCGGGGTGGAGGCTCGCCACAGCCAGCCCGCGACCTTGAACCACTGGCACTGGCAGCGACCCGCGTCGGCGGTGCCGAGGACGGCTTGGAGGTCGTCCCACGACGCCTCGTTGGCGGGCACGATCCGGACGTCCGGGTCGGGGATCGGAACGCCGGTCGGGTCCGTCATGCCGCACCGCGCCGATGAGCGCCTCTGATCATGCCGCTCGATTCTGCCGCGCGAGCGCCAGCGCCACCAGACCCGGCCGGGACGGACGACCCCGTACGTCCCCGAGCACAGGGGCCCACCCGGCGCCGCGCCGCGGTCGCGGCCACCGCCAGCGGAGGCGTTATCCTGCGCCGGTGGAGGTCACGGCGGAGGGCGAGCGGCTGGCCGCCGACCTGGGCCGCTGGCTGGACGACCTGACCTTCGTCGACCTCGACACCGACGAGGTCACGGCGCGGGTGATCGATTCGGTGGTGCGGTGGGCCGAGGCCCAGGGCTGGCGGGTCTACCGGCGCGCTCCCAGCGTCCTGCCGCTGCCACCGCCGCTGGAGCAGCGGCACTCCGTCCTCGACGTGGCGTGCGCCCGCCCCGACGGCCCGCCGGTGGTAGTGGAGGTCGACCACACCGACCGGGCGCGGACGGTGCAGAAGCTGCGGGCCGAGGCGGAGGCCGGCCGCATCCCGATCTGGGTGCGCTGGGGTGTCGGCCGCTTCACCGCGCCTGCACCGCCGGTGCGGATGGTGACCTGCGAGGTGACCCGGCGCGCCGGCCCGGCGGGGCGCGGGCGGCTGCACAGCCGGACCGGCGATCGCCCCGCGCCGGCGCACTCCATCGGCGGCGGCACGGCGGCCGCGCAGGCGCTGCCGATTCCGCTGACCGACCCTGAGCCGCCGGCCTGACCGACAGGTCATGGACGCGGGTAAGGGCACCTGAAGGGAATCGTAAGCGCGAGTCGGCAGAGTTCTGGGTGTCACGGAGAGCACGACCGACACCCAGGAGATTCCGATGCGCAAGCTCATCAACTCGACCTACATCACCCTCGACGGCGTCATCGAGAACCCCATGTGGACCTCCCCGTACTTCGACGAGGAGGCCGCCAGCCTCGCCGGCGAGCAGACCGACGCCGCGGACGCGATGCTGATGGGCCGGGCCACCTACGACGGCATGTCCGTCGCCTGGCCGAGCATGGACGAGAGCGACCCGAGCACCGGCGCCGCGTACTTCAACAACGTCAAGAAGTACGTCGCCTCGACCACCCTCACCAACCCCACCTGGAACAACACGGAGGTGCTCCAGGGCGACCTGGTCGAGGAGGTCACCAAGCTCAAGGCTCAGGAGGGCAGGAACATCATCCAGTACGGCTTCGGCTCGGTCACCGCGCAGCTGATCCAGGCGGGGCTGGTGGACGAGGTGCGGTTCTGGATCCACCCCGTGCTGGAGGGCGCCCCCAGCCTGACGGTGCCGCTGACGGACTTCAAGGCGACGTTCGACCTGGTCGACACGCGGGTGCACAAGAGCGGCGTGATCATCGCGTCGTACCGGCCGAAGACGACCGCCTGACCACCGATCACAGCTGAGCCCGGGCCTCGCCCGGGCTCAGCTTCGCGCCCTCGGCGATGAACGCGTCGAAGCGTTCCCGCCCGAGCGCGGCCCGCACACGGTCAGCCACCCGGTCGATCTCGTCGCGTTCGGCGGGGGCGGCCGGGGCCTGCGCAGCGAGCCGAGCGGCGGCGGCCGCGCCCAGCAGCCGGGCGGCGACCTCCGGTGAGCGTACGGCCGAGGCCATCCCCTCCAGGGTGCTGACCGCGTCGCGGGGGGAGGCGATCGCCTCGGCGGCGTCGAAGGCCTCGACGTGCAGGGCCAGCGCCGCGTCCGGGTCGCCGCCCTGCTCGACCGCGTGGCCCAGCTCGACCAGGATCAGGGGCAGGTACAGCGCGGGCTGAGTCTCGTCGCGTCCCTGCTCGGCGAGGTGGGTGAGGTGGGTGACGGCCAGGTCGAGCTTGCCGTCGCGGCGGGCGGCCAGCCCGAGGCTCATCTCCGCGAAGACCAGCGCACTGGGCGCGCGCTGCTCCACCGCCAGCTGGTACGCGCGCTCGGCCAGCTCACGGCCCTGCGCGTAGTCGCGGGTCTGCACCGCGAGCCAGGCCAGCCACGACAGCTCGCTGCACACCTGCGGCCACAGCGCCAGCTCCTCGGCCCAGCGCAGCCCCTCCCGGTGCAGGGTGGCGGCGCGCTCGTGCTCACCGCGCATGTCAGCCAGCCCACCCACCCACTCGGTCGCCTGAAGCCGGCCCCACCGGTCGCCGATGTCGGCGAACAGCGCGGCGCTGCGGGTCGCGGCGCTCTCCAACGTGGCCTGGTCACCCATCGCATGTGCGATCTTGGCTCGGGAGCTGAGCACCGCGGCCTCGGTCCACGGGTCGGCGGCAGCGGCGGGTAGCAGCTCCGACGCCAGGGCCAGGTCGCTGTGTTCGATCACCGCGTTGGCCGCGAACCAGGCGGCCCGCCCGTCCGGCTCGTCGGCCAGCGCGGCGCGGACGCCGGCCGGCTCGATCGGGTAGCCCTGCAGCAGCGCGAACCCCACCCGCCAGGCCGCCGCGCGAACCTCCTGCACCGGGTCACCGGGCACCGCCAGCGCCCGGCGTGCCTCGGTGAGCCGGCCGCGCAGATACCAGTACCAGCTCAACGCGATCGCCAGTCGCAGCCCACCGCCGTGGACCAGCGCCGACCGCAGGTTCGCCGTCTCCGCGTCGAGCACCGCCAGCCACCGCTGCTGGTCGGCGCCGCGCAGGTGCGGATCGGCGCGTTCGGCCAGTTCCGTGTAGTACGCGGCGTGCCGTGCGCGGACCTCGTCGGCGTCGGTCAGGCGGTCCAGGCAGAACGCGGCGACCGATTCGAGCAGCCGGTAGCGCGGCACGACACCGGAATCGTCCAGCACCACCAGCGACCGGTCCACCAGCCGGGCCAGCGCGTCCAGATCGGTCTCGCAGACCCGCTCGGCGGCCTCCGGGGTGCAGCCGTCACTGAACATCGCGAGTTGGGCGAGCACCACCCGGTCGGCCTCGTCGAGCAGGTCCCAGCTCCAGCCGATCACCGCGGTCAGCGTCCGCTGCCGTGGCGGCACGCCCCGCTGCTGCGTGCTGAGCAGCCGGAACCGGTCGTCCAGCCGGTCCACCACGCCTTGTACCCCGAGCGCGCGGACCCGGGTCGCGGCCAACTCCAGCGCCAGCGGCAGGCCGTCGAGGCGGCGGCAGAGCTGGGCCACCGCGGGAGCGGTCCGGTCGTCGAGGCGGAAACCGCGCTGCTGCGCGGCGGCGCGGGCGGCGAACAACCGGGCCGCCGCCGAGCGCCGGACCGCGTCCACGTCACCGTCCTCCGGCACCGACAGCGGGGGTACCTCCCAGAGCAGTTCCCCGCTCAGGCCGAGCGGCTCCCGGCTGGTGGCCAGCACGCTCACCCCGGGCGCGTCCCGCAGCAGCCGGGCCACCAGCTCGGCGACCGGCTCGATCACGTGTTCGCAGTTGTCCAGCACGAGCAGCAGCTGTCGGTGTCGCAGCGCCGCGGTGAGCCGGTCGGCGGGGGACAGGCTCGAACCGGCGGTCTCGCGGGTGTCCAGCGCGCCGAGCACCTGCTCGGCGACGCGCGGGTCGCCGGCGGGCATCGGCGCCAGCTCGATCAGGTGGACACCGTCCGGCAGGGACTGGGCGCGGGCCGTCTCGGTGGCCAGCCGGGTCTTGCCGACGCCGCCCGGCCCGACCAACGTGACCAGCCGCTGCCGCGGCAGCAGGGCCCGCAGCTCGGACAGCGCCTCGGCCCGCCCGACCAGCTCGTCCAGCTGCGCCGGCAGGCTGTTGCGGATGATCGCGGCCTTCGGTGGCGCGCTCAGGCCGGCGTCCTGTTCGAGGATCCTGCGGTGCAGGGCGACCAGCTCCGGCCCGGGGTCGAGGCCCAGCTCGTCGGCGAGCCGGTCGCGCAGCTCGGCGTAGCTGTCCAGCGCCTCGGACTGGCGACCGGCCGCGTACAGGGCCCGTAGCTGCACCGCCCGCAGGCCCTCGCGCAGCGGGTGCCGGGCGACCAGCTCCGCCAGGTCGGCGGCGACCAGGTCGTGCTCGCCCCGGGCCACCCGAGCCTCGGCCAGCCGCTCGTGCACCGTGAGGCGCTGCTCGGCGAGCCGGGTCGCCTCGGCCCGCGCGAACTCCGCGTCGGCCACGTCGGCGTACGCCTCGCCGCGCCACAACGCGAGGGCCTCGGTCAGCCGCTCGACGTCGGTGGTCCGGGCCAGCTCGGCGAACCGGTCGGCGTCGATCGCATCGGTACGCAGCAGGTACCCGGGCGGCCTGGACTCGATCATCTCGCGGGCGCCCGGCTCGGCGTCGTTGAGCGCCTTGCGCAACTGCGACACCCGCACCTGGAGGGCGCCGGCGGGATTGGCGGGTGCGTCCTCGCCCCACAGGTCGTCGATGAGGCGGTCGGCCGAGACCACCTGGTTGCGGTTGGTCAGCAGGTCGGCCAGCAGCGCCCGTACCTTGGTGCCGGGCACCACCACCGGCTCGCCGGCGTCCGTGGTGACGGCGAGCGGTCCGAGCACCCCGAACTGCACGGCGGTCATCCTAACGCCGGTAAGGCGACCTGAAGCCGACCGTAAGCGTCCCGGCGCACCGTGTGGTCATGGACATCCACCACGAAGAGCACGGCAGTGGCGGGGGCCGCCCGCTGGTGCTGATCCACGGCGCGCTCTCCGGCATCGGCACCTCGTTCGGCACGATCCTGCCGCTGCTGGCGAAGACCCGGCGGGTGATCGCGGTCGAGTTGCAGGCGCACGGTCACACTCCCGATCTCGACCGTCCGTTCACCGTGGAGCACTTCGCCGCGGACGTGGTCGAGCTGCTCGACCGGCTCGGCGTCGCACGGGCGGACGTGTACGGCTGGAGCATGGGCGCGGCGGTGGCGCTGCGTCTGGGCACCGACCATGCCGACCGGGTCGGCCGGCTGGTGCTCGCCTCGGTGAGCTTCGACGACGCGGGTCTGCATCCCGGGCTGCTCGACGGGATCCAGGATCTGCGACCGGAGCACCTGCACGGCTCGGAGTTCCACGAGGAGTACCTGCGGACGGCGCCGGACCCGGCGGGCTGGGCCAACCTGGTCACCAAGATGAAGGTGCTGGACGCGAACCTGCCGCGGTGGACCCCCGAGCAGATCGCCGCACTGGCCGCGCCCACCATGATCGTGCTGGCCGACGCGGACATCGTCCAGCCCGAGCACGCGGTACGGATGTTCCGGCTGCTCGGCGGCGCGGTGCCCGGCGACCTGACCGGTCTGCCGGCGTGCCGGCTGGCCATTCTGCCCGGAACGACCCACACCACCATCCCGCAGCGTGCCGACTGGCTGGCCCCGATGATCGACGAGTTTCTGGACGAGGTTTAGCTAGGACCAGCACAGTCGCGAAGTCGACTGGTACCGCGAGCTCCTGAGTAGCACGTCAGAAATGACAGACTCCGGGCACCGCATGCGGTGCCCGGAGTCTTCCGCCCCTCCGATCAGGCCTGGATGCGCACCATGCGGCGCCGCCGGCTGGCCCCGAGCAGGAGACCACCGGCGGCCAGCAGGCCACCACCTAGGGACAGGATGTTGGTGGTGTTGTCGCCGGTGACCGGCAGCTCCTTGTCGTCCTTGTCGTCCTTGCCGTCGTGCCGGTGGTCGAACTTGCCGTCCCGAATGCAGACGGTGACGGTGGCAGGGTCGGAGACGATCTTCTTGTCGTAGAAGGTGCCGGTCGCTCTGGCGGTGTTGACCACCTTGCCGGCCTTGACGTCCGCCCACGTCACCACGTGGGGGTGGACGGCGTGGCAGTCCGTGCTCGTGCCCGGGGCCAGCCAAGTGTTCTTGCAGGCCACCGGCCCGGCGGTCTTGTCGTCGACGGCGACGTTCTTGATGGTCTCTGTGCCGGTGTTGGTCACCCGGTAGGTGTAGAAGATCTTGTCACCCTTGGAGGCGAAGCCGTCCTTCTCGCACTTGTTGCGGCAGTCCGACTCGACGCGGGCCTTCTTGTCGATCGACAGGCTGGCCTGCACCCGCTTGGCCTTGGTGGTGACGGTGAATTCGGCCTCGTTGGACGTTACCTTCTCCCTGTGGAACAGCCCGGTCGCTGTGGCGGTGTTGACCACCTTGCCGGCCTTGACGTCCGCCCTGGTGACCGTGTACGTGCCGGTGCAGGTGGCGCTTTCTCCCGGCGCGAGCTCAAGACCATGCTCCATATCGATGTCCGGCTGTTTGGTGTCCTTGCAGGTGATGCCAGTGACCGTGTCGTCGGTGACGGTGATGTTGGTGATCGGGTCGTGGGTGCCGGTGCTCTGGTTCGTCACCGTGTAGGTGTAGGTGACCTTGTCGCCGGCCTGCAGACCGGTGGCCGGGGTTCCGGTCTTGGTCAGCTCCAGCTTCGGGTGCACCTGCGGGTCCGGCGCGGCAACAGCCGGCGAGCCGGCCGTGAGCAGCAGGGCGCCGGCCAGCAACGCGAGAGCGCCCAGCCGCGTGCGAATACCAACTCGTCTGCGCGACGCAGAGGTCTTGCTCATGTAAATCCCCCGTGTTGTGGATCGTTGACAATGGGGGCAACGAGAGCTAATGGAACATGTCACGCCAAGCCGGCGTGAATCCCCCACATGGTGGACGTCGTGGTGGGCTCACTACTTGGTCGCCGTAGCCGTCGTTGAACGGCTCGATCAGCCGTCGGATGGCATCCGGTTCGAAGACGGTGTCCGCGTCGACGGTCACGATGATCTCGTGCGAGGCGTACAGGAGCCCGGTGTTGAGGGCGCTGGCCTTGCCGCCGTTGGGCTTGCGGATCACCCGGACGCCGTCGAGGCCCAGTGAGTCGACGAGGTTGGCCGTGCCGTCGGTCGAAGCGTCGTCGACCACGATCACCTCGATGTCCCGGTGGTCGTTGGCCACCAGCGAACGGACCGTGGCGACGATGCCGGCCCGTTCGTTGTACGCGGGCAACGAGTCGATCCGAATCAGCGCCTCCCCGCATCGCCACCGTCATCGTCCATTCTCACCCGCCCGGGCCGAACTTCGCGGTCCGCGGTCATAGCGTGCGGCCGATTTACCAGGTAGAAACATGCCAACCCCTTCGTCCCGGCCCGACCTTCGGCCGGAGGGATCAGAGAGCGCTCTCACCGCCCCAGCTGTGCCGGGAGCAGTCTCCGGCCAGCGGAGAGGACGAACCGCATGACAACCCAGCCCCGACGGGTACGCCGGAGAACCGGTCGCACCCTCCTCCTCGCGCTCGTGCTGACCACCGCGGTCACGGCGAGCAGCACGGCCGCCACCGCCGGTCGGCCGACGCACGGTGACCCGGACTTCGGCCCCAACGTCACGATCTTCGACCCCGGCATGCCGGTCAGTGAGATCCAGCAGACCCTGGACGCCGCGCACGCCCGCCAGGTCGACAACGAGATGGGCACCGCACGGCACGCCTACCTGTTCAAGCCGGGCACGTACGGCACGGCCGAGCAGCCGTTGCAGGCCAAGGTCGGCTACTACACCGAGGTGTCCGGCCTGGGCGCCTCACCCACCGACGTCACCGTCAACGGGAAGATCGAGGTGTACAACCGCTGCCTGGCGGACGGTGGCGCCGGCAACTGCCTCGCGCTGGTCAACTTCTGGCGCACCCTGTCCAACCTCTCGCTCACCATCAACGCGGCAGGTCAGGACGGCTGCCGGTCCTCGGCGAACTTCTGGGCGGTGTCCCAGGCGGTGTCCATGCGCCGCCTGAACGTCAGCGGCGGCGGGTTGTCGCTGATGGACTACTGCACCGCCGGCCCGCAGTACGCCAGCGGCGGCTTCATCGCCGACTCGCGGCTGCCGGCGACCACCAACGGGTCCCAGCAGCAGTGGCTGACCCGCAACAGCGAGGTCGCCAGCTGGTCCAACGCGGTGTGGAACCAGGTCTTCGCGGGGGTCGAGGGCGCACCGGACGACGCCGCCTTCCCGGCCCCGCCCTACACGACGCTGGAGACCACCCCGCTGAGCCGCGAGAAGCCGTACCTCTTCGTCGACGGCAAGGGTCGCTACAACGTGCGGGTGCCCTCCGCGCAGCGCGACAGCCGGGGCGTCTCCTGGGCCGACGGCATGACGCCCGGGCGCACGATCCCGATCCGCGACTTCTTCATCGCCAAGCCGTCCGACCCGGTGCACGTCATCAACAGCCAGCTCGCGCGCGGCAAGCACCTGCTGCTGACCCCGGGCACGTACGACATCGCGCGCAGCATCGAGGTCCGGCGTGCCGACACGGTGGTGCTCGGCATCGGGCACGCCACGCTCACCGCCGTGAACGGCGCGATCCCGCTGGACGTCGCCGGCGTCCCGGGTGTGGTCGTCGCCGGCGTCACGGTCGACGCCGGGCGGGTCGAGTCGCCGGTCCTGCTGCGGGTGGGCCGGCAGCACGGCCGCAACGTCAGCACGCCGGCCAACCCGACCACGCTGTCCGACGTGTACTTCCGGGTGGGTGGCCCGCACATCGGCCGGACGGACACCGCGCTGGAGGTCAACAGCGACAACGTGCTCATCGACCACACCTGGGTGTGGCGCGGCGATCACGGCGTCGAGGGCTTCACCGAGGGCGTCAACGGCGACACGGACCGCTGGCGGACCAACACGGGTCGCTACGGCGCCGTCATCAACGGCGACCACGTGACCGCCACCGGCCTGTTCGTCGAGCACTTCCAGCGGTACAACACGGTCTGGAACGGCGAGCACGGCACGACGATCCTCTACCAGAACGAGCTGCCGTACGACCCGCCGACGCAGGCCGACTGGATGCACGGCGGCGTCGAGGGCTGGGCCGGCTACAAGGTCGGTGACCGGGTGCGGCACCACACCCTGTACGGCGGCGGGGTCTACGTCTTCAACCAGAACAACCCGTCGATCCACACCGAGAACGGCTTCGAGGTCCCGGTCACCCCGGGCGTGCGGCTGCACCACATCATGACCGTCAACCTCAGCGCCGGCACGATCGACCACGTGGTCAACGGCGTGGGCGAGGCGGCCGACATGACCAAGGTCGGCGCGCCGGTATACGTCACGCAGTACCCGACTCCGTAGGGATCTCGGGCGTACCGTTCGGGGACCGGAGCCGACGCGGCTCCGGTCCCCGTTGTCGTATCCCCAGGCACGGAGATTCCGCGCCCACGGTCTTGAATTCCTATCCATCCGATAGGAAAATGGGCCAATGCCGGTCGGTCCGTTCCTCACCTCCCGTCGGGTCGTGGACCTGATGCGGGTCGCCTCCGGGCTCTGTCCCGGCTCGCCGGCGACCGCCTGAACGCTCTCGCCGCCCGCGCACCCGCTCGGCCCGCCGCGCCTCGCCGCGGCCCGTAGCCCAACCGGTGTCCTCGCGCCAGACGCCCGCTCGTCGCGGCCCTCGCGCGTCCACGTCTCGGCCCACCCGATCCCGCCACGCCCGGATCGGTCCTTCCCCCCTCGGAGGTATGTCATGAGCACCGATCCGTCACCGTCCACACCGCCAACAGCCGGGGACTCCCGGCTCGCGTTCAACGAGGACTGGGTGGCGACCATCCTCGGGCTGATCCTGCTCGGCCTGGTCCTGCTCGGGGCCATCCCCGCCGGGTTGGTGCCCTGATGGCCACCGACGCGACGCGCACGGGCGACGAGCCCCGCACCATCGACGCGAGCGGCACCGTCGACGACGCCCGCACGGACGACGAGACCCGTGTGAGCGACGTGCCCGCCGGGACCGCACCGGACAACGAGCCCCCGTCGACCGTCGAGCCCGCCGGCGCGGCGCGCGACGGCACGTTCTGGGCCTGGACGGCGCTCGGCCTGGTGGTCGTGGTGGTGCTCGCCGCGCTCACCCGCTACCTGGAGCAGAACGTCCCCGAGTGGGCCGAGGGCACCGGCGTCGAGGACATCGGGGCGGCGATCGAGTACCCCGTCTACGCGATCCTGCTCGGGCTGCTCGGCAACGTCGCCGTCACGCTGCTCGGGTGGCGGGACCGGATCGCCGCCGCGTTCCGGACCGAGTTCTTCATCAAGACCGGTCTGGTGCTGCTCGGGGCGTCGATCAACCTGGCCGTCATCGCCAGCGCCGCCGGGCCGGCGATCGCCCAGGCGATCCTGCTGATCAGCGGGGTGTTCCTGTTCACCTGGTGGCTGGCGGGCCGGTTCGGCCTCGACGACAAACTGCGGGCGTTGCTCGCCTCGGCGGTGTCGATCTGCGGCGTCAGCGCGGCGATCGCCGCCGCCGGCGCCGTCCGGGCGCGTCGCGAGCAGTTGGCCTACACGGCCAGCCTGGTCATCGTCTTCGCGCTGCCGTCCATCTTCATCCTGCCCTGGCTCGCCGACGTGTTCGGGCTGTCCGACGCGGTGGCCGGCGCCTGGATCGGCGGCAACATCGACACCACCGCGGCGGTCACCGCGGCGGGAGCGCTCGCCGGTGAGGAGGCGCTCCAGATCGCCAGCATCGTCAAGGTCACCCAGAACGCCCTCATGGGTGTGGTGGCGGTCGCCCTCACCGCGTACTTCACGCTGCGGGTGGAGCGGCAGCCCGGCGCGGCCCGGCCGGGCCTCGGGGAGCTGTGGCGGCGGTTCCCCAAGTTCGTCCTGGGGTTCGTCGCCGCCTCGGTCATCGCCACCTGGTACCTGGACGCGGCGGGCGCGGACGGCAAGGCCACCATCGCGATCGTCAACGACCTGCGCGTCTGGTTCCTCATCCTGGCGTTCGTGAGCATCGGTCTGGAGGTCCGGGTCGCGTCGCTCCGGGAGGCCGGCTGGCGGCCCGTCGCGGTGTTCGCCAGTGCCACCGTGTTCAACCTGGCCCTGGCGCTCGCCCTGGCGTCCCTGCTGTTCCGCAACTTCGCCGCCTGATCCGGCGCCGCCCCCGCCCCCCGGTCCGGGGGACGGGGGCGATCGTCTACTTCCGACTCGCTGGCCGAATATTTCATCGATCAGTCTAACTCTTGCGGGGTGGCATTCACTGCTGCCACGATGACCGTCAATGCCTTCCGTCCCGAAGGAGTGGTCGTCATGGCGGTGTCCCGCCGCAGGTTCGTCACATCGGTGCTGGCGGGGTCCGCCCTCGCCGCCGCCTCCACCACCACCGAGCTGCTCACCACCGCCGCCGGCCCGGCGCACGCCGCGAGTCCCCCAGGGGACGTGGTCGGCAAGGTGACGGTCGGCTACCAGGGCTGGTTCAGCTGCCCTGGCGACTCGGCGCCCATCGGTGGCTGGTGGCACTGGAGCCGCGACCGGTTCCAGCCGCCCTCACCCAGCAACACCACCATCGTGTCCTGGCCGGACACGCGGGAGTACACGCACACGTACCCCACCGCCTACCCCAACCTCGGCAACGGCTCGCCGGCCACCCTCTTCTCCTCGTACGACCAGCAGACGGTGGACACCCACTTCCGCTGGATGCAGGAGTACGGCTGCGACACGGCCGCTCTGCAACGGTTCAACCCGATGGGCGACGAGGGCCCGACCCGCGACGCGATGGCACAGAAGGTGCGCTCCGCCGCCGAGCGTTACGGCCGCAAGTTCTACATCATGTACGACGTCACCGACTGGTTGAGCTTCCAGTCGGAGATCAAGACCGACTGGACGACGAAGATGTCGGCGCACGTCGCGTCCTCCGCGTACGCCCGGCAGAACGGCAAGCCGGTCGTCTGCATCTGGGGTTTCGGCTTCAGTGAGCCCAGCCGGCCCTTCACCCCGGGGCCCTGCCTGGAGGTCATCAACTGGTTCAAGGCGCAGGGCTGCTACGTCATCGGTGGCGTGCCCACCTGGTGGCGGCAGGGCATCGAGGACTCCCGCCCCGGCTTCCTCGACGTCTACCACGCGTACAACGCGATCTCGCCGTGGATGGTCTACCGGGCCAGGACGGTGGAGGAGCTGGACTCGTACTACAACAACGTCAACGTCGGCGACATGGCCGACTGTGCGGCGCGCGGCATCGACTACCTGCCCTGTGTGATGCCCGGCGACCTCGCCGGAGGGCACCGCAAACACGGCGACTTCTACTGGCGACACATCTACAACATGGTCCGGCTCGGCTCCCAGGGCCTGTACGTGTCCATGTTCGACGAGTACAACGAGGGCAACCAGATTGCCAAGACGTCCGAGACCCAGGCCACCACCCCGGCCGGCGCGAACATCCGGGCCCTGGACGAGGACGGCGTGGCCTGCTCCTCCGACTACTACCTGCGGATCACCGCCGACGGCGGCCGGATGCTCAAGGGTCAGCTCGCGCTCACCCCGGTCCGTCCCACGCCACCAACGACCGGCACTCCGCCCCCGACCGGCGGCAACCTGGCCGCCGGCCGACCCACCTCGGCCAGCAGCCAGGGCGGCGGATTCCCATCGGGCAACGCCGTGGACTCGAACGTCGGCAGCTACTGGGAGAGCGCCAACGGCGCATTCCCCCAGTGGTGGCAGGTCGACCTCGGCGCCAGCCACCAGGTCAATCGACTCGTCCTGCGGCTACCCGCCGGCTGGGGCGCGCGTACCCAGACCATCACCGTGCAGGGCAGCGTCGACGGCGGCAGCTTCAGCACCATCAGCGCGGCCGCCGGGTTCACCTTCGACCCGGCCACCGGCAACACCGTCACCCGCACGCTGCCGACCACCACGGCCCGCTACGTCCGTCTCAGCATCGGCGGCAACACCGGCTGGCCGGCCGCGCAACTCGCCCAGGTCGAGGTGTACGCGGGAAGCACCGTCCCGGACAACCCGCCGACCGCGCCGAGCGGCCTCACCGTGACCGGCAAGACGTCGACAAGCATGTCCCTGGCGTGGACGGCCTCCACCGACGACACCGGCGTGACCGGCTACCAGGTACGCCAGGGCGGCAATGTCGTCGCCACCGTCACGGGCACTACAGCGACCGTCAGCGGGCTCAGCCCGTCCACCGCGTACACCTTCACGGTCACCGCCCGCGACGCCGCCGGCAACACCTCCAGCGCGTCCAACGCGGTCACCGCCACCACGGACGCCCCGGCCAACGCGGACCTCGCCCGGGGTCGGTCCACCAGCGAGAGCAGTCACGTCCAGAGCTACGGGTCGGGCAACGTCGTCGACGGCGACGCGAACAGCTACTGGGAGAGCGCCAACAACGCGTTCCCGCAGTGGGTCCAGGTCGACCTGGGCGCGACGCGCACGGTCGGTCGGGTGGTACTGAAGCTGCCGCCGTCGTCGGCCTGGGGCACCCGGACGCAGACCCTCTCCGTGCAGGGCAGCACCGACGGGGGCAGCTTCGGCACGCTCGTCGGATCGGCGGGGCGCACCTTCAACCCGGCCACCGGCAACCAGGTGACGCTCACCTTCACCGCGGCGCAGACGCGCTACCTGCGCGTCACCGTCACCGGCAACACCGGCTGGCCGGCGGGGCAACTGGCGGCGCTGGAGGCGTACGCGAGCTGACCGCGAGCGGGGCGGCCACCGGACAGGAACGGTCGCCGCCCCGGTCGGGACGGTGTCAGCCCGCCGTCTGCTGCATTCGGCGCAGGTCGTCCGCCGGGTGGATGGTGCGCACCGGGTCCGGCACCGGCCCGCGCCGTCGCCACTCGCGCGGGTAGCCCAGGGAGACCTCCTCGAACCGGACCCCGTCGTAGAAGGTCGTGCGCGGGATGTGCAGGTGCCCGTAGACCACGGTGGCCGCACCGAAGCGCAGGTGCCAGTCCCGGGTGCGGACGGTGCCGCACCACTGGGCGAACTGCGGATACCACAGGATGTCGGTGGGTTCGCGCACCAGCGGATAGTGGTTGACCAGCACGGTCGGCAGGGTCGGGTCGCGCTCGGCCAGCCGGCGCTCGGTCTCGGCGACCCGGGCCTCGCACCACGCCTCACGGCTCGGGTAGGGATCGGGGTGCAGCAGGGCCTCGTCCGTGCACACCACCCCGGCCTCGTACGCCAGGTCCAGCGACTGCTGCTTGGTGCTGGCCTCGGGCACCCGGAACGTGTAGTCGTACAGCACGAAGAGCGAGGCGATCGTGGCTGGGCCACCCTCGCCGTCCCACACGGGGTACGGATCCTCCGGGGTGACGACCCCCAGCCGCCGGCACAGCCGCACCAGCTCGCGGTAGCGTTCCTCGCCGCGCAGCCGCACCGGGTCATCGGGCGGTGTCCACAGTTCGTGGTTGCCCGGCGCCCAGACCACCCGGGCGAATCGGCTGCTGAGCAGCCCGAGCGCCCACTCGATGTCGGCGAAGCGCTCGGCCACGTCACCGGCGACGAGCAGCCAATCGCCGTCGTTGCCGGGGCGCAGTTCCCGTACGAACGAGCGGTTCTCCGGATAGCCGATGTGCAGGTCGCTGACGGCCCGCAGCCGGGGCGGAAGACTCACGCTCCGAGGCTAGGCCGGCACGGCCGGGTCGGGGCACCCCTGTCCGGCCGTGTCGCGGCACACCCGGCGGGCGGTCAGCAGAACCAGCCGTCCTGCACCCAGCCGCGCCGGTTGATGTGCCCGTAGGCGAAGCCGTAGATGTAGCCGCCGCTGCGCGGACCCTCGACGAGGAAGGTCTGGCCCTGGTAGAGGGTGCCCATCCACGCCCCGTTGGGCTGGGTGCGGACGAACAGGTCGCTCGCGCACACCGTCTCGCGCTGGCCGATGGTGCCGTTGGCGGCCTGGGCGGGCGCCGGCAGGGCGAGTGTCGCGGCGACGACTCCGGCGAGCAGGCCGGCGATCGTCCGGGTGCGTCGTCGGGTCACCATGAGTCGTACCCGCCGATGCACTCGGCCCGCAGGTAGCCCCAGTCGTTCGGGCCGAAGTCGAACGAGGCCGCCCACCCGTTGTAGACCGGGTGCGCGCCCGGCGTGTGGCCGATCTTGTTGCCGTATTCGAGGGTGCGCTTCAGGCCGGTGGGGCCGCCGGCGGAGTCGTAGTTGGCGTAGAAGCTGGCGCTCTGGCAGACCACGATGGCGTGCCGGGGCACCACCGGGTCGGCGTGGGCCGGCGCGGCGCCCAGGGCGACCGTGGCCGCTCCGATGGCCAGCGCGGTGACCCCCGTGTGGATCCGTCGAGGCATGCCCACCTCCCGTACGGCGAAACTTTCCTACCGCCGACCCTAACAACGGGGTCGATAAATGTCGATGGGGTGGTGGGGCCCGTGGGGCCGGTGGGGCGGCTCTGCGGCGACCGGCATATCCGGCGACCGGGCGGGAAAGCGCTGTCGTCCGACAGCCCGCACCTGAGCAGGAGAGCCGACATGCCTTTCATCACCGTTGGGACGGAGAACTCCGCTCCCATCGACCTGTACTACGAGGACCACGGTTCCGGTCAGCCGGTCGTGCTGATCCACGGCTTCCCGTTCAACGGCGCGACCTGGGAGAAGGAGACCACCGCGCTGCTCAACGCCGGATACCGGACGATCACCTACGACCGGCGCGGTTTCGGCAACTCCGCCCAGCCGGCGTTCGGGTACGACTACAACACCTTCGCCGCGGACCTCGACGTCCTGATGACCGAACTGGACCTGAGCAACGTCACGCTGGTGGGCCACTCGATGGGCACCGGTGAGGTCGTCCGCTACCTGGGCAACTACGGCTCGCAGCGAGTGAGCAGGGCGGTGCTGATCAGCCCGCTGCAACCGATGCTGGCCAAGGCCAAGGACAATCCGGAGGGCGTCGACACGAGCCTCTTCAAGGGTTTCCAGCAGGCGATCATCAAGGACCGCTTCGCCTACCTCACCCAGTTCTGCGACGCGTTCTTCAACTACAGCGAGAACAAGGGCAAGCTGGTCAGCGACGAGGCGTACCGGGCACACTGGCAGATCGGTGCGCTGGGCTCCGCCAAGGCCACCCACGACTCCGTGGACGCCTGGCAGGAGGACTTCCGGCCCGACCTGCCCAAGATCGACGTGCCCGTTCTGATCATGCAGGGCGACAAGGACAACGTGTTGCCCTTCCCGGTGACCGGTCAGCGGCTCGCGCCCATGATGCCGACCGCGAACCTCATCACCCTGAAGGGTGCGCCGCACGGTATCCCGTGGACGCACGCCGACGACATCAACAAGGCGATCATGGACTTCATCAAGCAACCGGCCAAGGCTCGGGCCTGACCCGGACCGGCCTCCGACCGGACGCCAGCGCGGCGGCGTCGCCGCCACACCCGACCCGCGCGGACCCGACGGGCTCGCGTGGGTCGGGTGGCGTCGACGGTCAGGCCCGTCGGGCCACCACCGCGCCGTTGGCGCCGGGCGCGTCGAACGGCACCGTGCGCACGTCGACGAAGCCGGCATCGGTGAGCCAGGCGGTGTACTCGGCGCCGGAGTAGTTCCGGCCCCCCTCGGTCTCGACCAGCATGTTCATGCCCATCAGCGCCGCCTCCGGCGGCCCGGTGCGCTCATCGTTGAGCAGCAGCTCGCAGACGACGACCGCCCCGCCGGGCGGCAGCGCCGTGTGGCACCGGGCCAGCAGCCCCCGGTTCGTCGGCTCGTCCCAGTCATGCAGGATCATGCTGAGCAGGATGACGTCGTGCCCGCCCGGCAGCGCCGGGTCCGCGAGGAAGTCGCCGGCCACCGTGCCGATCCGCCCGGTCAGACCGGCCTCCGCGATCCGCTCCTCGGCCCGTGCGCAGACGTGCGGCAGGTCCAGGACGGTCGCCCGCAGCTCCGGCAGGCGGCGGCAGAACTCGATCGGGAACGCGCCGGCCCCGCCGCCCACGTCGAGCAGCCGGCGGTGGGCCGAGAAGTCGTACGCGTCGGCCAGCGCACCGGCGGTGAAGCTGGACGTGGAGTACATGGCGTCCCAGAACTGCGCCAGCATCTCCGGGTCGGTGGTGTCGAACATCGACTGCTGGGCCTGCGGGTCCCAGGTCAGCGGCCGGTCGGTGCGCAGGGCCTCCCCGATGCGGTGCCAGGGCAGGTACGTGCGCAGGTCGGAGTAGCGGACCTGGGCTCCGAAGTAGTACGGGCCGCCCTCGACCAGGAACTGCTCGGCCAGCGGCGAGTTGCGGTAGCCGTCGCCGGCCTTCTCCAGCAACCCGAGCGAGGCGCTCGCGGCCAGCAGCAGGTCCGCCGGGCGGTCGGCCAGCCCGAACTCGGCTGCCGCCTGCTCGACGGTCATCGTTCGACCGCCGGCGAGCCGGGTGAACAGGCCGAGTTCAACGCCGACCGCGAGGGTCTTGAACCCCCAGACGCCGGCAACCAGGCGCATGAGGGGAGTCGGAGTGATCATGGCCAATGAGAACACAGCTCCCGTCCGTCCATGATGGGCGGTCGAACCGGTCTAGGCCCGGATCAGCGTGACCAGGCCCGCCGCGACGAGCACGCCGGCCCAGAGCCGGTCGACGTTGAACTGCCGGGTGTGGCCCCGCGTGCCTTGACCAGGCTGAGACCGCCGAAGCGCTGGTAGCCGATCCGCAGCGCGCCCGCGCTGTCTCCGGCGTCGGCGGACCCTCCACAGGCGCTCACGCCGGCCGAGGCGAGCAACGCCACGGTGGCGAGCGCGGCCCTCAGCAGGCGGCGGCGGTGCGCGGGAGGGCTCGTCGAGGGGTACGCATGGCGGCTCCTTGGGATGGCATGCGGGTCCGGACGCATCGACCGGCGTGGACGGCGTGGGCAGTAGCCTACTAAGCCGATAGGTTTTATGGGTAGGCTGTCGGCGGGATCGTCCCACCCCTCAGGAGGCGCACCGCCCGCCGCCTGCGCCGCCGCATCCGCTCCACCGCACTGGAGGAAAGAGCCGCGATGACCCTCACCTTCCACTGGTTCCTGCCCACCTACGGCGACAGCCGGGACATCGTCGGCGGCGGACACGGCGTACCGGCCGGCGTGGCCGGGGGCGCCCGCCCCGCCAGCGTGGCCTACCTGGGGCAGATCGCCCGCACCGCCGAGCAGCTCGGCTTCGTCGGCGCACTCACCCCGACCGGTGCCTGGTGCGAGGACGCCTGGCTGAGCACGGCGATGCTCGCCGAGGTCACCGAACGTCTCAAGTTCCTGGTCGCCTTCCGACCCGGGTTGCTGTCACCCACGCTGGCCGCCCAGATGGCCTCGACCTTCCAGCGGCTGTCCCGGGGCCGGCTGCTGCTCAACGTGGTCACCGGCGGTGAGTCGCAGGAGCAGCGGGCGTACGGCGACTTCCTGGACAAGGACGCCCGGTACGCGCGGGCCGACGAGTTCCTGCACGTGGTGCGTGCCCTGTGGCGGGGCGAGACGGTCGACCACTCGGGCGCCCACGTCCGCGTCCAGCAGGCCCGGCTGCACCGGCTGCCCGACCCCGTCCCGCAGGTCTACTTCGGCGGCTCGTCCAGCGCCGCCCTGCCGGTGGCCGTGCGGCACAGCGACGTCTACCTCACCTGGGGCGAGCCACCTGGCCAGGTCGCCGGCAAGCTGGACCGGGTCCGCGCGCTGGCCGCCGGCGCCGGGCGCGAGCTGCGCTTCGGCATCCGGCTGCACGTGATCGCCCGGGACACCGCCGAGCAGGCCTGGGCGCAGGCGCGCCGCCTGCTCGACGGCATCGCCGACGCCGACATCCGGGCGGTGCAGGACGGGCTGCGGCGCAGCGAGTCGGAGGGACAGCGCCGGATGCTCGACCTGCACGGCGGATCCCGCGACGGCCTGGAGGTCTCGCCGAACCTCTGGGCCGGGTTCGGGCTGGTCCGTGGCGGGGCGGGCACCGCCCTCGTCGGCAGCCACACCGAGGTCGCCGACCGGATCGCCGAATACCACGCCCTCGGTATCGACGAGTTCATCCTCTCCGGCCATCCGCACCTGGAGGAGGCGTACTGGTTCGGTGAGGGTGTGCTGCCGATCCTGCGCGACCGCGGGCTGTGGCGGCACCCCGACGGCGACCCGGGCGCGGCGGAACACGTCGACATCCCCTTCGCCGGGTCGCCGGCGCCCGCCCAGGCCCGCTGACCGGCCGCCGGCGCGGTCGGGCGTTCCGGTCTAGCCGGCGCGCCCGGCCCGGCGGCGGCCAATCAGGTGAACGCCGAGGCTCACCGCCGTGCTGCCGATCGCCATCCCGATGAGCACGAGGACCGCCCCGACCGCCCACAGCCCGCTGTCGTCGCTCGTCGCTGCCCGCCACGACCAGGCCGCCGTGAAGGCCACCGTCATCACCGGCGCCACCAACCACGGGCTCAGCCGCCGGGCGGCGAGGGCGGCGAGCAGCGCGAGGGTCAGCACGCAGCCGATCACCTGCCACGGCTCGTACGGCCCGCTGGACGAACCCGTCTCCGGGTCGATGGTGTACTCGGTGTCCCAGCCCAGCCAGAGCAACCACACCCCGACCGTGGCCACCGCCAGGAACAGAGCCCCGAGCAGTGCGCGCGTACCCCTCGTCGATGTCATCCGGGGATCATCCCCCGTCCGGCGCGGTACGGGAATGAGCACCGGTACCCACCCGTGACGACCGCTCGTTTGCCACTGTGGACGAACGGCGCCCACCTGCTGTGCCGGAACGGATCCTCCGCGCGGCTGTGCCGTCACCGTGAGCGTCCGGACCGATCCCGGGGCCGACGCGGGTCGGTGGTCCGGCGTCGTTCAGGGCTGGACACGGGCGAGGAAGTCGCGGACCAGCCGGACCACCTCGTCGAGGTGCGTCTCGAGCAGCCAGTGGCCGCCGTCGAGCAGGTGCAGGTCGGCCTCGGGCAGATCCCGCAGGTAGGCGTGGGCCGCGCCGGCCGGCATGTAGCCGTCGTGCGGCCCCCAGACGATCAGGGTGGGCGGCCGGTGGGTACGCAGGTACTCCTGCTGCCGCGGGAACCAAGCGACGGTGCTGCCCTGGTCGGCGAGGAGGCGGAGCCAGACGTCGCGCCGTCGTGGATCCGCGACCAGCGCCCCGGAGAGTCGCCACAGGTCCGGGCTCACCCGGTCGGCCAGCCGTTCCGGCAACTCACCCAGGAACTCGCGCCGGAAACCGTCCTCGTTGATCGCGGCGGCCAGTTGGGCCCGGCCCTCGTCGGTCGGATCGCGCCAGAACCGTTTGAGCGGCTCGTACTTGGGCCCGTGCTGGTCGGGGTAGATGTCGCCGTTCTGAACGATGAGACCGACGACCCGCTCCGGCGCGGCCATCGCCAGGCGCAGCCCGAACTGGCTGCCGTAGTCGTGAAGGTAGATCACGTAGCGGGTCAGCCCCAGCGTCTCGGTGAACCGCCGGAGCAGGTCGGCGTGCGCGTCGAACGTGTACGCGAACCGCCCGGGATCGGGTGTGTCGCTGTAGCCGAACCCGGGGTAGTCCGGCGCGACAGCCCGCCACCGGTCGGCCAGCGCGGGCAGCAGATGGCGGAACTGGAACGACGACGACGGGTAGCCGTGCGGCAGCAGCACCACCGGCGCGTCGGCGGCGCCGGCCTCGCGGTAGAAGATCCTGATGCCGTCGACCTCGACCGTCCGGTGGCGCACAGCGGTCCCGGTCATGACATCTCCTCAACCACGGCTGGGCGGACCCCTCGACGGTGCCAGAAGCGGTGACTGGTCGCCGCCGAATCCGACCTGTCGGGCCCCGCCGGGTCAGACCGCCGGCACCGGGCCGGTCGAGTCACGGACGACCAGCAGGTGCCCGGTGGAGCGGCGCCGGGGACGCGTCGAGCGGGGCTTGAGCGCGAGGCTGAGTGCCGTCCGGCCCATCTCGGTCATCGGCAGTCGGATGGTGGTGAGGCTGGGCGCGAGGTCGGCAGCCACGGAGACGTCGTCGAAGCCGACGACCGACATCCGTTCGGGCACCGGGATGCGGCGGGCCCGCAGCGTCGACAGCACGCCCATGGCCATCGCGTCGTTGAGCGCGATGATCGCGGTCGTCTCCGGGTGTTCGTTCAGGATCTGCTCGGTGACCGCCCGGCCGCCGCCCCGGGTGAAGTCGCCGTGCACGACGGCGAGGTCGGTGGGCGGCAGCCCGCGCTGCCGCAGCGCCGAGGAGACGCCGGCGAGCCGGTCGGCGACCGTGGTGAGACCGACGCTGCCCGCGGCGACCGTGATCCGCCGGTGGCCGAGATCTATCAGGTGGTGGGCGAGCGCGTTGCCGCCCGCCTCGTTGTCCGGCAGGACGGCGTCGACGCCGAGGGCGTGCCGCCCGATCGCGGCGACCCGGCCCCCGTGGTCCTGGAAGGCCGCCAGCTCGGCCCGGGCTTCGGCCTCCACCCGGGGGTCGTCGTACCCGGAACCGCTGATCAGGATGATGCCGACCCGCTGGGCGATGAGGTGGCGCAGCTGTTGCAGCTCGTAGTCCGGGTCCCGGCCGGACTGGCAGATCTGCACCAGCAGCCCCTGCTCGGCGGCGAGTTGGATGACGCCGCCGGCGATCTCGGAGAAGTAGGGGTCGTCGACCTGGTGGACGATCAGGCCCACCGTGGAGCTGGCGCCGCTGGCGAGGGTGCGGGCGTACGGGTTGGCGACGTACCCCAGCTCGCGGGCGACCTGCCGGACCCGGTCGGCCACCTCGGCGCTGACCCCGTCGCGGCCGGCGAGGGCCCGGGACGCGGTCGCCAGCGAGACGTCGGCACGTTCGGCCACGTCGACGAGGCGCGGCCGCTGGCCAGCCCTGGGCATCGGCAACTCCCCGGGAATATCCATGTCACGCGATCTCTTGCCTGTCGCGCTGATCGAAGCCTAGGGTACGTAAGCGCTTACGTAAGCGCTTACGTAGACGGCACCGGCGTGCCGCGAAATGAGGTGAACGCGATGTCCAGGGCCAGACGAGCCGCCGTCGCCACCATTTCCCTGCTGGCGATCGGCGCACTGACCGGCGCGGGGGCGCCTCCGGCACAGGCGAGCCGTGACCATCCGTCCGACGTCCACCCCGCCCTGCGAGCGCACCTGGTCGCCGCCTACGACTTCGACCACCCGGTGCCGGGCGACCCCGCGCTGGAGCGCGACCAGGGCCGCTCCGGCACCGAGATCGAGCTGGTCAACGGCGGCGCCGCCATGCGCGTACGGGACCACGCCTACCGGGGCAGCGGCCATGCGCTGCAGACGCGGCAGGTCGACCCGGCGCTGAACGGCAACGACGACTGGAAGGCGGGCACCTGGTCGGCCAGCGGGGTGCGCACCCTGCGCGCCTTCAGCGCCACCGCGGGCACCACCGTGATGGGCTGGTTCAAGCTGGAGATGGACAGCCCGCTGCCCAACTCCACCACCGCCGACCCGAACGACCGGTACAACGCCATCGGGCTGGCCGGGGTGCTGACCGGCGACTCCGACGGTCACGGCGTCCGGGCGTTGCTGGAGCTGATCGACGTCAACGGGGAGCTGCGCCTGGTCGCGCTCGGCCGGCGTCTCGACGGCGGCAACTCGCAGACGTTCGCGGCGAGCCAGGACTGGCGTGACCTGCTGCCGGCAGGGGAGTGGGTGCACCTCGCCGCCACCTTCGACTTCGGCACCGGCGCCCTCGCCCTGTACCGCAACGGCGAACCGGTGGAGGGCTTCTACACCCGTACCGACGACCCGTGGCTCGTGTCGGGTCCCGGCCCGCACGTCACCACGGCCTCCGACCCCCGCGGCATCAAGATCGGCGGAAGCTTCCCGCAGGACACGCTGGAGCGCAACCCGTGTGACTGCCGCATGGACGGCCTGATGTTCCTCGACAGCGTGGTCTCCGCGAGCGACGTGCGGAGGCAGTACCGCCACCTGGCCCGCTGACCACCCTCGGCACCGTCCCACCGAGAAGGAGACACGCGTGCTCATCCTCCACGACAGCGCCCGCAGGATCCGCGGATCCGTGCTGACGGCCGGCCTCACCGCCGTCGTGCTGATCCTGTCCACCGTGCTCGCGACGCCCGCCCGGGCCGCCGGCGCGGTCTACGACCCGGTCCCCGAGATGCCGATCCAGTCCCGGCTCGGGCTGGTCCTCAGCGAGTACGCCAGCTTCCCGCAGTCGCAGCCGAACCCGGCCCCGACCGACCAGCGGCTCATGCGTACCGCCCGGATCAACACCATCATGGAGCTGCCCGACGGCTCTGGCCGACGCGCGGTGCCCGATCTGAACGGCAGCCTCTACCTCGTCGAGGGCGGCGTGCCGCACGTCTACCTCGACGTGGCGGCGACCTTCGCGCCGCAGTTCTTCTCCGGTCGCGGGTTGGGCCAGGGCTTCGGCTACGTCGCCTTCCACCCGGAGTTCGGCACCAACGGCCGGTTCTACACCATCCACACCGAGCTGGCGTCGGCGGCGACCACCCCGCCGGACTACGCCCAGGCCGGCACGATCTACCACGGTGTCATCACCGAGTGGACGGCGACCGACCCGAGCGCCAACACCTTCGCCGGCACCCGGCGGGAGGTGCTGCGCATCGGCTTCGGCGGCCAGGTGCACGGCATCCAGGAGATCAACTTCAATCCCACCGCGAAGCGCCACGACGCCGACTACGGCCTGCTGTACCTGGCGGTCGGTGACGGCGGTCTGGGCGTGCGCAACACCGACCCGCAGAACCTGGGCATGCCGCACGGCAAGCTGCTGCGCATCGACCCGCGTGGCACCACCTCCGCCAACGGTCGGTACGGCATTCCCGCCACGAACCCGTTCGTCGGCCGGGCCGGCGCGCTCGGCGAGATCTACGCCCTGGGCTTCCGCGACCCGCACCGCTTCAGCTGGGACCGGGCGACCGGTCGGATGTACCTCGGGCACATCGGTGAGCACGCCATCGAGGCGATCTACGAGGTCCGCGCCGGCGACAACTTCGGCTGGAGCGAGCGCGAGGGCTCCTTCGTGTTCGACAAGGCGGCCACCAACCCCTGTGACCGGCTGTACCCGCTGCCGGCCGACGACGACCGGTACGGATACACGTACCCCGTCGCCGCGTACGACCACGATCCGGCCGCGGACTGGAACTGCACCTCGGACGTCGGCGTCGCGGTGGCCGGCGGGTTCGTCTACCGGGGACGCGCGGTGCCCGCGCTGCGCGGCAAGTACGTCTTCGGTGACCTGGTCGACGGCCGGGTGCTCTACACCGAGGCGAACGAGATGCGCCGAGGTCGTGGCCTGGCCCCGATCCACCAGCTCGCCCTGTTCAACGCCGAGGGCAGCCCGGTCCGGATGCGGGACCTGTCCGGGCCCGGCGCGCCCGGCGACCCGAACCGCGTCGACCTGCGCTTCGGCACCGACGCCGCCGGCGAGCTCTACGTGCTCGCCAAGGCCAACGGAAAGATCTGGAAGGTCACCGGCACCCGCGTCTTCGCCAGCGGCGACGTCGGGCACACCACCCTGCGCCGCACCGCCGGGGCGTCGAACTGGGCGCCGGTGACGCCGGCCAAGTGGCAGTTCACCCACGACCAGGTGATCCTGGCCGAGGCCGGGGTCAGCCGGCCGGGCCCGCGCCGGCCGTTCGAGTACGCAGTGCTGACCGCCGGGCCGGCCTGGTCCTCGGTCGAGGTCGAGGCACGGGTACGGCTGGACACGCCGGTGGAGGTCACCAACCGGGACGTGATCATCGTCTTCGGCTGGCGCTCGGACACCGAGTTCTACTACGCCCACCTCTCCACCGACAACACGATCTATCCGCACAACGGCATCTTCAAGGTCAACAACGCGGACCGGGAACGCATCGACCACCAGTGGAACGGTCGGTCGCGCGGCGCCAACCCGGCGATCACCGATGCCGACTGGCACCGCGTGCGGGTCGTGCACCTGCCGGCCACCGGCGAGATCGCGGTCTACGTCGACGGGCGACGGGACCCGCTGATGACCGCGAAGGACACGACGTTCGGCTCCGGGCGGGTGGGCTTCGGCTCGTTCGACAACGTGGGTCGGCTGCGCGGCATGACGGTCACCGGCACGCCGGCCTGACCCGGTCGTGGTGGGGACGGCGGCACGAGTGCCGCCGTCCCCACCGTCACGGGCGCCAGACCCGCCGGAGTGGATCACCGTCGGTACCGGCCGGTCGGCCGAGCCGGCCCGGAGGGGGCCCTTCGGTTCGTAGAATCGCTGCCATGCCGCAGATCGTCGAGTTGCTGGCCTCGCCCGTGCACCGCTTCCTGGGCCGGCCCGCCGACGGCCCGGCGCCGGCCCCGCCCGGTGAGCTGGTCGACGTGGTGCGGATCCGGGCCGGCCTCGGCATCGTCGGCGACCGGTACTTCGGCCAGCCGGCACACCGCGACGCGAGCGTGACGGTGATCGCCCAGGAGTCACTGCCGCCCGGCATCGGCCTGGCGGAGGTCCGCCGCAACGTCCTCACCGCCGGCATCGCCGTGGACGAACTGATCGGCAAGGTGCTGGTGCTGGACTCCGGAGACGGCCCGGTCCGCCTGCGGGTCAACCGGGCCGCCCGCCCCTGCGCCTGGATGGACGTCACGGTCGGCCCCGGAGCCTGGAAGGCGCTGCGCACCACCGGCGGCATCCGCTGCACGCCGCTCAACGACGGCGTGCTGCGCGTCGGCCCGGTCGACGCCACCGCGCAGCGGACACCCGCGTCGTAGCGGCCACCACGTACCGTGCGGCCGGCATGCCGTCCACAGTGCAGAGACGATGCGAGTCGTGACGGCGGCGGGGCCGGGCGGGGTGAAGCGGTCGTGCCTGTCGGTTAGGCTCGGCCCGTTCGGCCTTGGGGAGGGCACATGGCGGCAGATCCGGTCAGCGGCGACTTCACGCGCATGTTGGACGCGACAATGCAGGCGTTGGGGGCGGTCAGCGCACCGGCGGCCGACGCGGACGGGGAGCCGGCCGAGCCGCCGGCCGGCGAGGCCGCGGACGGTCAGGTTCGTGCCGAGCTGGGCCCGGACGGTCGGCTGCGCTCGCTCTGGGTGGAGCCCCGGCTGATGCGCCTCGGCTCCGAGGAGCTGACCGAGCACATCACCACGGCCGTCAACGCGGCGATCGACGCGATGCGGGGCGCCACGACGCCGCCGCAGGCCGGTGACCTGTCGCAGCTGCGCGAGCAGTTGGCGGAGGTCCGCGACACGGCGGTGCCGCGACTCGGGTCGTTCCTGGCGGCGCTGACCGAGGCACAGGACCGGCTGGCCCGGGGCGGCCCGCGATGAGCGGCAACGGGTTCGAGGTGGAGCCGCAGACGCTGCGCGACGCCGGCACGACCGTCGCCGATCTCGCGGGCCGCTTCCTGGGCGAGCTGGACGGCTTCGAGGCGCAGATGACCGGTTACGGCGAGCCGTGGGGCGCCGACGACATCGGCTCGCTGATCGGGGTCGCCTACACCGAGGTCGCCGCGTACGTCTTCGACTGCCTGGGGATGGCGGCGGAGGAGATCGGCTCGGCCGGCGGTGATCTGGGCACCATGGCCGACGCGTACGACCGGGTCGACGAGGACGGCGCGGGCACCATGCGCTCGCTGGCCGGCGGACTGGGGTAGCGGGATGGGGTTGCAGCTACCCGGTGAACTGGTCACCGCCCTGGGCTGGATCGGCTACACCTGGCCGGAGGGCGACGAGGAGAAGCTCTTCGAGATGGGCCAGGCGTGGATCGACTTCGCCGGCCGGATCGGCGCCACGGCCGGCGAGGCGGACGCCGGCGCGGCACAGGTCTGGTCGCAGAACGTAGGGCCGGCGGTGCAGGCGTTCCAGGGCTGGTGGACCGGCGAGCAGCACGGCCCGCTGGTGCTGCGCGACGCCGCGCAGGCGGCCGTCATCCTCGGCGCCGGCCTGATCATCTGCGCGGTGATCGTCCTGGCCCTGAAGATCCAGATGATCGTGCAGCTGGCCATCCTCGCGTTCCAGGTGGCGCAGGCGATCGTCACCGCGGTCGCCACCTTCGGGGCCTCGCTGGCCGAGATCCCGATCTTCCAGATGATCACCCGGGAGATCGTCGGTCTGCTGATCGAACAGGTGATCGGCCAGCTGCTCGATGCCTAGCAAGCCGAGGAAGGGGCGCGGCGCCGCCGCGAAGCCGGCCGCCGGCAAGATCGTCCGCAAGGCGGTCGAGAAGCTGGAGAAGCCGATCGTCCGGGTCACCGGACCGGATCACAGCCTGCCGACGAAGGTCATCCGGGTCCAGCGCAAGGACTTCCACGCCACCTCGCAGTTCCGCCGCAAGATGGCCGCGCTGAAGAAGCTCAGCGACGAGGGCAAGCTCTACAAGGCCACCAACCCGGTCGCGCGCGACACCAGCCTCACGGACGGGTACAAGGCGCGGATCCGGCAGAAGATCTGGGACAAGTACTGGCCGCACGACAAGGATCTGGCCAACCGGCTCAGCGAGCGGCTCAGCAGCTACCACCCGGACCACGTCTGGGAACTCCAGCTCGGCGGGCCGGACACCGTCGACAACCTCAAGCTGCTGCATGGTAGAACCAACACGGACATCGGTTCGCAGATCTGGGGGCAGATCCAGACCTTGCCGGACGGGACCCCGATCCGAATAGAGGTGGTGGATTGACCCCCGAGCTGCACCAGCTCATCGAGGAGCTGCGGGCCGACCTGGCCGAGGACGAGCCGGCGAGCCTGGGGTACGCCCAGTTCGGCGACGGCGCCGCCACCGACGCCGTGCCGGCGGACCTCCCGGCCGACCTGCGGGATCTCCTGTTGGTGGCCGACGGGCTGCGCGCCGGCCGGATCGAGCTGGCGTCCACGTCCACCCTCGCCGGCATCCAGTACCACCTGGACTACGCGCCGGACTTCTCCGCCATTCCGGAGGACCGGGCGGGCTGGCTGGTGATCGGCACCCGCAGCGACGAGCCGATCTTCATGGACCGGGGCACCGGCGCGATCTGGTACTTCCCGCCCACCGGCACCGAGTGGTTCATGTCGGACGCCTTCGAGGAGCTCGCCCCCGACCTGGATTCCTTCGTGCACTACTACCTGCTCGGCCCGGGGTACGCCGACCTGACCCCCGCCGACGACCAGTGGTTCGCCTTCCTCGACCAGCAGGGCCTGCTCGACGAGGACGACGACGAAGAGTCCGACGACGACGCGAGGGACGGGCGGTGACCGTCACCCGCGAGGAGCTGGTCGCGCTCTGGGGCGAGCGGGGCGTCATCTACTTCCCGGACCAGCGCTTCGAGACGATCCTCGGCCCGCTGGGGCCGGAGGTGTTTCCGCCGTACGGGGCCCTGCCGGTCGAGGTGCCGATCCTGTTCACGGTCGACGTGACCGCGCCCGATGTGGAACTCTTCTCCACCCTGCGCATCGAGGTGGGCGACGAGGCGCCCGGCGCGTACATCGTGCTGGGCAGTTCCCCCGAGGATCCCTTGCTGCTGTTCTGCCTGGAGGCGGCGACCGGCGCGGTGCTGCTGCTGGACCTCCAGACACCCAACCTGGAGACCGTCAACAGCAGCTTCGCCGCGTTCGTGGAGTTCCTCTACCGGCTGGGCCAGCTCATCGCCACCGACCCGGGCGGCCGGGAGCGGGCGGCCCGCGCCGTGCAGATCCGCGCCGGCGTGCGGGAGGTCGACCCGGCGGCGTTCGCCGATCCGGAGTCGTGGTGGAGCCTGGCGTTCGACGAGTTGGAGTCCACGACCTGAGCCTGTCGCGCACGCGGCCCGTCACACCGGGCTGATGTGCGCGGCGAGCACCCGCCAGCCGTGGGCGTCGTCGTGGATCCAGGTCCGGGTGTACCGCAGGCGTGCCGCGAACGGCGTGCCGTTGAACAATCCGGCCACCCGGCCGAGAAAGAACGTCACGCCGGTCGACCCGGCGACGAGCAGGTCCAGCTCCTCCTCGACGAGTTCCTCGATGACCGAGATGCGGTCCCGGTGCGCGGCCAGGTCCTCCCGTTTGGTGTACCTGCCGCCCTCCGGGCCGATGGCGATCAGCTCGTCGACGAGCAACTGGTCGAGGGCCGCCACATCGCTGGCCCGCTGCGCGGCCTGCAGGGCGCGCTCGGCATCGAGCAGTTCCGCCTCGCGTTCGCTGTCCGGCATGGTGCGTCCTCCTGATCGGGGTCGCCCCGGCGGCACCGTCCACCGGGCTGTCCGCATTGTGGCAGCCAGCGCGCCCCGGACGGGTGCGGATCGGCCGCCGGCCGGTCGTACCCGGTGGCGGGCGCGCGTCGCGTCGACGCGGCGGCGGTGGGCCGGCGGCCGGCCGGCGGCTAGGCTGCGGGCATGACAGACCGGACCGGCCGTCGTGGACACGCCGCCGAGGCGGCGCGGCCGGTCGAGGCGGTCGTGCGGGAGCTCCTGGCGGTCGGTCCGGCCGGCTGCTCGTGGCTGCTGCCGGTGCCGGACGACGGTGGGCCGGTCGTGGACTTCCGGATCGCGGCCACCAGCGGCCAGGGCCACGACATCTACGGCCGGGGGGTCGAGCGGGTGGGCGCGCGGCTCACCGAGCTGTACCCGAGCATGGTCGACGGCCCGCTCTGGCGGCTCTACCTCGACGTGCTGGCCACCGGGTCGTCCGGTCGGCTGGCCGACTTCCGGTACGTGGAGAAGCGCACCGGCGTCGTCGCCGACTCGCTGTTCGACGTGCACGTGCACCGGGTGCTCGGCGGCCTGCTGGTCTCCTGGCAGCGGCTCGACGAGGACCGGCGCCGGCTGGATCGCACCGAGTTGCTGGGCAACCTCGGCTGGGCGGAGTACGACCTGGCCAGCGGGGTCAGCCAGTGGTCACCCGGGATGTACCGGATCTTCGAGCGCGACCCTGCGCTGGGCCCGCTGTCGCGAGCCGAACAGGCCGCCGCCCTGCTCCCCGACGACTACATGCTGCGCGAGGCGGCCTGGCAGACGCTGGACAGTGGAGCCTCCTCGGACGTGACGGTCCGGTTCCAGACGGCGGGTTCGGTGAAGTACCTGCGGGTCCTCTCCGACGTCTCTCGGGACGCGGACGGCGCACCGTTGAAGATCCACGCCGTGGTGCAGGACGTGACGGCCCGGGTCGACTCGCGGACCGCCATCGAGCAGCTCAGCGACCAGCTGAAAACCCGGGAGATGACGGCGCTGGCCGAGCACCGGCTGGCCGGGCAGTTGCAGACCCTGATCCAGCCGGTGCCCCGCGAGCCGTTCCCGCTGGCCGGTCTGGAGGCCATGGTCAACTACCTCCCGGCGGAGAGCGCGGTGCGGGTGGGCGGGGACTGGTACCACGCGCAGACCCTGCCGGACGGGCAGGTCGTGCTCGCGGTCGGTGACGTGGCCGGTCACGGGCTGGACGCCGCCAGCGGGATGGCCCATCTGCGCTTCGGGCTGGTGGCCTGGCTGTCGACCGGCATCCGGGACCCGGCGGTGCTGCTCGGGCACCTCAACCGGCTCTGCGGTCAGCTCGCGATCACCGGGACCGCGGTGGTCGCGGTCTACGACCCGTCGACCCGGGTGCTCCGCTGGGGACGCGCCGGGCACCTGGCGCCGCTGTTGTCCCGCGACGGCGAGACCCGTCCGCTGGACCGGCCGCCGGGCCTGCTGCTGGGCGCCGACGACGACACGGTGTACCCGGTGCTCACCCCGCGCCTGCGTCCGGGCGACCTGGTGCTCTTCTACACCGACGGGCTGATCGAACGGCGCGAACCGGTGGAGGACCGGCTGGATCAGGTGTGCGGGATGCTGTCGGCGTTCTCCGCCGCGCCGGCGGAGCGGCCCCTCGGGCGGCTGCGTGACCTGCTGCACCACCCCAGCCCGGACGACGACACCTGCGCCCTGGCCGTACGTGTGCTGGCCTGAGCCGCCCGGCTCAGAGGCCCAACCGGATCCGGACCACGGTCTCCTCCGGCCCGGACAGCACGGCGACGTCGTCGCAGACCTGCTCCACGATCGCCAGCCCGCGACCCCGTAGCGCGTCGGCGGGCGGCATGTCCCGGCCGAACGCCGGCACCGGCCCCCGGTCGATGACGTCGCAGACCAACTGATCCGCCTCGGCCCACAGCCGCACCCGGCCGCCGCCGGTGGTGTGCTGCAACGTGTTGGTGGCCAGCTCACTGACCGCCAGCGTCAGCAGCTCGACGCGGTGTGGCGGCAGGCCCCGAGCCAGGGCCGCGGTGCAGACGAACGCGCGCAGCGCTCGCAGGTCGGTTGCCACCTGGTACGCCATCGCCTCCGTGACATGGGCGGACGCGGACTGCCCGGCCACGGTGCTGGTCTCCCGACGGTCGGCCGTCATCAGCCCACCCGCCGCGAGTCGTCGCTGGGTGGGCGCAGCAGGTCGCCGACGCCGGTGATGTCCAGGACGGCGGCGACCGGCCCGCTGGCGTTGACCGCGTACATCCGCCGACCGGCCGCGCGGGCGGCCTGGTGGGCGGTCACCAGGCTGTGCAGACCGGTGGAGTCGAGGAAGCGCAACCCGCCCACGTCGACCACGACCACGGGCGCGCCCCGGACCGCCGCGGACAGCACGGTGGTCAGCTCGTCCCGGGTGGCCAGGTCGCACTCCCCGGACAGCGTGACCACGATCCGGCCGGGTGCCGTGGACGTCCGGGCCTCGAAGTGCGGCATCTGGCAGCAGCAACCTTCCTCGTCGGCTCAACCGTTGTCGGCACATCATGTCATCTGATCGCCCGCCGGTCGTGTCCTCCGTTCGGCGGCGATCGGCGGCGTGCCGTCCCGAACCGACGGCCATCCCCGGCGGCCCGGGGCAGCCCGCGCAATCGGTCGCTACGGGCGGATGTCGAGGGCGCCGATCAGGTTGTCGCGCAGCGTGAACCGGTACCGCAGCTCGATCGGGCTGCCGGGGAAGTCGCCCGACACGCGCGTGCGGACCTGGTACGAGTTGCCCGGCTGCGGTGTGACCGCGACCGGCTCCGCGGTGTACGAGTAGGCCTCCATCGTCCGCTGCCGCCAGGAGCGGATCGCGGCCCGTCCCTCGTGCAGCCGGTCCTCGTCGGCCACGGTCGCGGTGTCCGCGAAGCAGGCGACGAAGCCCTCCAGGTCTCCGTCACCGACGGCCCGGAAGTACCGGTCGATCACCTCAGGCAGGTCGACCGCCATCTGCTCCTCCTGCGGCCCGGGCCGCCATCGGGCAGCCGAATTCCCCGTCCGACCCACGGTACGAGACGGTGCCGTGGCCGCGCCGAACAACCACCAGAACCCGCGCGGCGTCGGCCCGCTCTCCGCTCGGGGGTCGGTAAGGCGGTTCGGAAACCGGACACCCGTCCCGCGCGGACGCACCGTGACCGGCGTCGGGTTTGCCACCGGTGGGCGCGGGTAGCCACGCGACTCCGGAACGAAGGGCGGGGGGCATGGCCGAGCTGACGTTCGTCGACAAGGTTGCGGCGCGGGCGGGCGTCCCGCCCGAGCAGGCGCGACCGCTGACCGAGGCGGTTCTGCGCACCCTCACCGAGCGGCTGAGCGGCGGCGAGGCGGCGGCGCTGGCCCCCCACCTGGCCGCCGAGTTGAGCCCACTGCTGGTCAAGGTCGCCGAGGCGCCCGAGGCGTTCGGCTACGACGAGTTCCTGCGGCGGGTGGCCGACCGCGCCGGGACCGACCGACCCACCGCCGAGCGTGGCGCCCGGGCCGTGCTCCAGACGATGCACCGGGTGGTGGGGCACCGGGAGTTCGAGGACGCCCTGTCCCAGCTCCCGGCGGACCTGAAGGAGCTGGCCCAGCCGCTGCCGCAGGGACCCTGACCTGGCCGTCGTCCCGGCCGTTCTGGACGCGCGGGGCTTCGCAGGTCGATCTTCGGTACGGCCGGGGCGCTCGGCGTGCTCACCACCATGCTCGCGGCCCGACGGTGGAGCCGCCACGGCACACCCGCCGCCCCGCGTCTGGAGGGCGGCGGGCGCCTGCTGATGGCGCTGGCCGCAGTCGCCGCGCTGGCGGTCGGGGTGGCGGCGGCGCCGGCCGGTGCCGAGCGGGGCTTCGTCGTCGTGGTGACCGGCGTCCTGGCCGCCGCGCTGGCGCAGGACGCCCTGGTCGCCGGCGACGTGAGCCGGGCTGCGCGGGGCGCGGCCTGACCGTTGCCGGCCCGACCACGCCCCGCGCAGCCTGGGATCGCTACCCGCCGGTGATCACCCACTTCTGGTGTGCGCCGCCCGCGTACGTGCCGATCTGGATCTGGGTGCCGTCGGCGGTGCCGGCGCCGGCGGCCTCCAGCACCTTGCCCGACTGCGGGTTACGGATCGACCCGTCGGACTGCGGCTGCCACACCTGCGAACCGGTGCCGTTGCAGGTCCACAACTGCACCTTCGTGCCGTCGGCGGTGCCGCCGTTGTCGACGTCCAGGCACTTGCCCAGGGCCCGGTACGTGTCGCCGACCCGGCTCCACGACTGCGCGCCGGTGCCGTTGCAGGTCCACAACTGCACCCTGGTGCCGTCGGCGGTGCCCGCGTTGTCCACGTCCAGGCACTTGCCGCCGACGCCGTTGATGCTGCCCCCGCCGCCGGCGGCGCCGTAGACCTCCAGCTCGTAGATGCGCGCGGCCGGATCAGTGGTGCTGGTCGGCGCGGTGATGGCCAACCGCACGTAGCGGGTGCCGGGCGCGGCGACGTCGTGCGTGGTGGTGCTCGCCGTGTTGCCGGCCACCGTGGCCCGGGTGGTCCAGGTCGTGCCGTCGGGGCTGGAGGCGACCGTGAAGTCCCGGGTGTTCCAGGCGGTGTTCTCACCGCCGGCGCCGGCATGCTTGACCACCACCCGGTTCACCGCGTAGCTGGCCCCCAGGTCGACCTGGAGGAACCTGGTGGTGCCCTTCGAGCACCACTTGTCGCCGTTGCCGCCGGCGACGCTGCCGTTGACGGCCTTGGCCGGGCCCTCGGTCGCCGAGCAGGAGCTGTCCGCGGTGGCCGTCTTGTTGAGCGCCAGGTTGGTCCCGCCGGTCGGCGGCGGGGTGACGCCCGGGATGGCGTTGAGCGTGTACCAGGCCTCGGTGCTCCACAGTGACTGCCCGCTGGTCGAGGTGAACGGACGAGGCGAGCGCAGGTGGACCACGTGACCGGCCTTGCGCCCGTTCACCGCCAGGGTGACCTTCTTTCCGTCCGCCGAGAGGGTCGCCGAGCTGACGCTCAGCGTCTCCTCGTCGATCTTCGGGCCGCCGTAGCTGGACGTCGGCTGGTACCGCCATTGCTTGATCTTGTAGTGCGTGGCCAGGTTGGCGGCGGTCTCGGCGGAGACCGGCTGGGTGTACTCCACCTCGAACCCGGCGGTGGTGGCCCGCATGGCCAGCATCTCGAAGGTGCTGGTGCTGTTCGGGGTCAGCTTCTGCAGGCCGTACGACAGCTTGCCGGTCTGTCCCCAGTTGCCGCCCGCGCCGAGCCCGCCGACGTAGATGGCGCCGTCCGGGCCGACGTTGACCTCGGAGACGCCCGCCTCCAAGCCCTGGGTGAGCCGGAACAGGGCGCCCTGGTACTCGCCGTTGACCTTCTCCACGTTGGCCCTCTGCAGGCCGCCGTAGGTCACGTCGCCGATGACGAACTGGCCGGCGTACCGGCCGCTGGTCAGGTAGAGCGGGGTGCTGGGCGAGTTGGCGATCTCGTTCTGTGGCATCCAGAGCACCGGCGGGGTGACCGGGTTGGCGTCGAACGGGCCGGCCGGGTTCATGTAGTGGTTGAAGAACCGGCCCTGCTTGATGTGCACCAGCTTGGACGAGGGCAGCCAACCGCCCTGGTTGTCGGTGACGAAGATGCCGCCCTCCGGGCCCCAGCCGATGCCGTGCGGGGTCCGCAGCCCGCCGGCCACGTAGCTGACCGCGCCGGTGTCCTTGTTGACCTTGAGGGTGGTGCCCCGGTTCACGGCCGGCTGCGGGTTGGTGGTCGCGCCGCCGGAGTTGATCGAGACCGACAGGTTCAGGTAGAAGAACCCGTCCTGGTAGAGCAGGCCGAACGCGAACTCGTGGAAGTTGCCGCCGTACGACCAGGTGGCAACCGTCTGGAGCTGGTCGGCCACCTCGTCGCCTGTGGTGTCCACCAGCCGGGTCAGCCGCTGCTTCTCCGACACGTAGACGACCCCGTCGACGACCTTGAGCCCCATCGGCTCCTTGAGGCCGCCGGCGATCTTCTTGGTGGTCACATTGCCCGGCCCGGACGTGCCGCCGGTGTTGCCCATGATCCAGACCTCACCGTCCTGGGAGGTGCCGGACTGGTCGCTGCCGCCCCACGTGGAGATGACCAGCCGGCCGTCAACCAGCCAGTCCATCCCGGTCACCTTCGGCTGGAAACCGCTGGGCCGCAGGTTGGTCAGCGTGTAGCCGGGGTGCACGCTCGTCAGCGGCAGGCCGTCGCCGGGGGAGTCGGTTACCCCCTCGCACTCCTTGCGGCCCGGTGCGGTCACCCGGACCACTCCGGCGTCGGTGCTCAGCGCCGAGTTCGGCACGACCACGAAGGACGACGAGCCCGGGGTCTTCCACTCCAGGGTGATCTGCTGCCCGCCGTCGCGCTCGAAGTGGTCGATGCGCAGCGGGTGCAGCCCGGCGGTGAGGGTGACCGTGCCCTCCTTGGGCGGGGTGGCGCCGTGCAGGCCGTCGTGGTTGATGACCACCGTGTTGTCGATCGACAGTTTCGACCCGTCGTCGCTGCTCAGCCGGAACGTGTAGCTGCCGGCCTGGGTGGTGGTGATGTTGCCGAGCACCTGCGAGACGAAGTAGTTGTCGAAGCCGAAGTCGGCGGTCGACGTCCAGTTGATCGTGGACATGAGCTTGTCCACGTTCGGGGTCTGCGCGGGCTTGAGTGTGCAGATCTCGGAGAGCGGCACCTGCACGTCGAAGACGCGCAGCGTGACGCCCGGTTCCTGCTCGGGGGCGGCGCCGGCCGGGTCGGCCCAGAAGCCGGCGGCGAGGACGAGTGCGAGCGCACCCAGGACAGGACTGCGGAATCGGCGCAGCAGCCGTGTGCCCATCGTTCCTCCAGGGGAGAGGAGTGTCCGACGGCCGGCGTGAAGCGTTGGGGTGGTGATGGCCGTCGGCCCGGCTCCGAAACGTCCTCGACGCCGACGAGTGACGATGCGGAAACACCGGGTTGATGGGTCGAGACATTAAGTTGTTTCGATCTGCCTGTCCATGCCTTCGCATCGATATATCGAAAGTTTGCGATGTTCGGCCGAAAGTTCGCGGCATTGATCCGGTCATCGCCGGAATGTCCACGCAACTCGACACCGGGATCACGGGGACGGTGTCCGCCGAGATCGCCTCCGGAAGTCGGGTGTTCAGCTACCGGCGAGGAGAAGCGCCTGGCGGGCGTCGACGGTCTCCTGGTGATCCGGCCCTCGGCGAGTTTCGAGGATGGTCAGCGCGCGCTGGGCCAGGCCGCGGGCGATGGTCGCCTGACCCAGTTGGCAGTGCAGACGGGCGAGCGCGGTGAGGGCGCAGCCGACATCCGGGTGGTCGGGGCCGTACGCCGTCTCGTGGATGTGTACCGCACGGGCCGCCAACGGCAGACCACGGGCGGGCTCACCGAGGTCGTCGTGCAGCCGCGCCAATATCGTCATGACGACACCGACGTACGGGTGATCGTGGCCGTAGCCGCTCTCGTAGATGCGCAGAGCCCGTTCCGCCTGCTCGACGGCCTCGGCGTGCCGGCCGAGTTCGCGATTGACCCGGGCGAGGATGTTCAGGGCCCCGCCCACGTACGGGTGACTCGGCCCGACCGCCGTCTCGTCGATCGCCAACGCGCGCTCAGCGAACGGAAGCGCCTCGGCTGGACGGCCGAGGTCGTCCAACACCCACGCGAGCACCTTCAGCACACCACCCAGGTCGGCATGGTCCCGGCCCAGCTGCGTCTCGTAGATCGCCAGCGTCCGCTGGGCGAGCGGCAGGGCGAAGGTGGGTCGGCCCATGTCACGGTGGATCCGTGCCAGTGTCATCAGGGCGGAACCGAACGCGGCATCGTCCGCACCGTGCACCGCCTCGGCGACCGTGCGGGCCTGCTCGGCCATGGGCAGCGCTGAGATCGGGTCACCGATCGTCCGGAGATATCGGGCCGCGAGGTTCACGAGCGTGGCGACGCTCGCGGACGGGGGTGCGGCCCCGGCGACCGTGATGACGTGCGGAAGGTTCACCTGCCAGGCCGGCCACCGGGACGGGCCGCTCTCGACGTCCGCTGGCAGTGCGGCCAGGAGCAGATCGCACAGGGTGTGCTGTGCGGCCTGACGCCGCTCGGGTGTCAGGCCGGAGCGCACCGCGGCCTGGACGAGCCGGTGGACAACCAGCCGGTGCCCGTTGCGCCTGGCCAGACTCAGCCCGACCATGTCACCGAGGACGGCGCTCCACTCGACCGGGTCGAGGCACGCGGAACGCACCGGCTCATCCAGCAACGTCGGGTGTCGGGAGAAGAGCTCCGTCGGGATGGGTTCCGGGGCCAGCAACGCACACAGCTCGAGGAGGTCGACGGCGGCCGGCCGAGTGCGGTTGAGCTGTTGCAGATTCATCTCCCACAGGCGGCCCACGACAACGCCCGGCCGGTCGGCGACCGTGCCGTGGCCGAGCATCTGGTCCAGGCGCAGGGCCAGCAGCCGCACGTACTCCTCAGGCGGCGTGGCGGTGCGCTCCAGGAAGGCCGCCGCCTGCTCCAACGCCAGCGGCAGATCACCGAGCAACTCGGCGATCCGGTCGGCGAGGGCGTCGGTCAGGCCCGGCACCCGCTGGACCAGGAGGTCGACCGACTCGGCACGGTCGAAGAGGTCCACGTCGACAGTGCTGCCGCGCGCCCGCCAGCCGGCCCGGCGCGTCGTCACGATCACGTGGCCGGTGCGCGCCGCACGCCCGGAGGGCAGAAACCGCACCAGGTCCGCCGGTTCCTCACCGTTGTCGAAGATCAGCAGCCAGCGCCCGCGCTGCGCCAGCAGGCGGTACACCGCCCCGACCACCCGGTCGGGCTGTAGCTCGTTGATCCCGAGTTCCCCGGCCATCGCCACGAACTGGGACATCAGGATCTCGGGTCGTTCGGCGTCGATGAACCCGATGAACCGGTACCTGTCCTGGTGGCGGTAGGCGTACTCGATCGACATCTGGGTCTTGCCGACTCCGCCCATCCCGTGCAGCGCGTGGACCGAGGCGGTGCCACCCGAGGTGAGCGCCGCACGTAGCCGGCGCAACGCGGACGCTCGGCCGGTGAAGTTCGGGTGACGGGCCGGCAGGCGGAAGGTGTCCACCGGGACCTGGGCGGTCGACCGTCCCGGCCGGGAGGCTGGCCACAGACCGATCACCGCCACCGGAGCCAGGAGCATCAGGATGAGCCACGGGTAGCGGCGGACCAGATCCATCGGGCCGGGCCAACGGTCCTGAGTGGAGGCAGCGTTGAAGGCGAGGCTCCCCACGAAGAGCACGGCCAACCCTGCGCCAACGGAAAACAGCGCCCTGATCCCACCGCCCGGTCGCATGGTTAGTACTCTGCCGCACCGTACGGCCGCACGGAATGCCGCCGAAGCGTCACGCCCAGGCCCGGACGGATGGCGGACGACGCCCCACCCGCGCGTACCAACCCCTCGACCACACGCCCTAGCGCCGGCCGCGACGAGCGGGGCCCCGGCGCGCACCACCGCGCTGACGCGCGGCGCCGCCGGCCCGGCCCGGCGCGGGTTTGCGGCGGGCCGCCACCACGATGATCGCGCCGACGACCACCACGATGATGGCCGGCACCATCCATGCCTGGAACGTCTTCGCCGGCCGGGCCGGAGCCGGTGCCGCCGCCGGGCTGCTCCCCGGGGCCTCGGTCGCGCCGGCCACGCCGGGGCTCGCCGACGGGGTGCCCTCGATCAGGGCGAGCAGGGTGGGCGCCGGCCCGTCCGTGGGCGGCGACCAACCGGACGGCGCCGCCGTGCCGGGGCCCTGGTAGTCGAAGGTGACGCTGCCCCGCACCGCCTCACCGTCCGAGGCGACGGAGAGGTAGTTGGCCGTGTACCGGCCCTTCGCCGGCCAGTGCGCGACGGACACCATGGCCGGGAAGCCGGTGTGGTACAGCCGCGGCTCGAAGACGCCGTTGACCATGAAGTACTCCTGGACCGGCTTGTCCAGGCGCTTCGGCTCGCCGTACGACCAGCCGCTGTCCACCCGGGACCCGTTCGGGCCCGTGACGGTGAAGTGGGCGTTGGAGGCCGGCTTCTCGGTGAAGTACAACCCCAGCTGTGTCAGCGGCTCGCGGACCACGGTGCCGGTCAGCGGGGTGGAGGTCGCCAACTGGCCGTGCGCGGACGCCGGAGCGGCGGGCAGCAGCAACGACACCGTCAGCGTCACGGCCAGCGCCGCCACAGCTCGGCTCAGGACGTGACGGGCAGTGACCAGCCTCGATCGCATCCGTTCATCATGGTCATTTCCCCGCCGCCGAACAAGACGTAGAGTTCTCCTCCCCGACGATCAGTCCGACACCCGTCCCCCCGCGTCGTTCGGAGTCCGCCCGTGCTCGTCCGTGCCCCCGGTTCCCGCATTCCCGCCGTTCTCGCCACCGGCCTCGTCACCGTCCTGCTCGCCAGCGGTTGCGGGCATGACAGCGACCCGTCCGTGGCCACCCCCTCGACGCCGCCGACGGCCGCCGCGCCGCCGAGCGCCACCGTCGCGCCGGCCCCGTCGGGCAGTTCCACACCCGGTGCCAGTGCCACCACGGCCGTGGACCGGCAGGTCACCGTGACGATCGCGAAGCGGCGGGTCAACCCACCCACCGGGCGGGTCACCGTGGGCAAGGGTGAGCTGGTCCGGATCACGGTCACCTCGGACGTCGCCGACGAGCTGCACGTGCACGGCTACGACCTGGGCGCCCGGCTGCCGGCCGGCACGCCCGCGTCGGTGGAGTTCCGCGCCGAGAAGACCGGGCTGTTCGAGGTGGAGACGCACGAGTCCGAGCTGGTGCTGTTCCAGCTCGTCGTCCGCTGAGCACCATGAGCGGCGCCCCGGCGGTGCTGGCACACGGCGTCGGTGGCCGCCAGGACCTGCCGATCACGCTGCCGCAGCTCGTCGTCGCGGCGGCGCTGACCCTGGTCGTCACGTTTCTCGCGCTGGGCCTGCTCTGGCGCGAGCCACGGCTCGACCGGGACGCCACCGGCGGCCGCCCGGTGCCCGAGCCGCTGGCCCGGCTCGTCGACGCGCCCACGTTCCGGTGGGCGCTGCGTGGTCTGGGTCTGCTCGGCGCGGGCTGGTTCTGCCTGGGCCTGCTGGCCGGGCCGGACACCCCGGACAACCCGACGGCCGGCGCGCTCTACGTGCTGCTCTGGGTCGGGCTGGTGCCCGTGTCCCTGCTGCTCGGCCCGGTCTGGCGGGCCGTCAACCCGCTGCGTACCGTGCATCTGCTCGCCGCGCTGGTGGCGCGCCGGGCCCCGGAGCGCGGTCTCCGCGAGCTGCCGGCCGGCCTGGGCCTCTGGCCCGCTGCCGTCACCCTGTTCGGGTTCGTCTGGCTGGAGCTGGTCGCGCCCGACCGGGCCACCCTGCCGGTCATCACCGCCTGGCTCGCCGGATACGCCGTGGTCATGCTCGCCGGGGCCGCGCTGTTCGGCGCGGGCTGGTTCGACCGGGCCGACCCGTTCGAGGTGTACAGCGGACTGATCGGTCACCTCGCCCCGGTCGGCCGCGCCGCGGACGGCGTGCTGGTGTGGCGCAACCCGCTCGACGGGATCGCCGGGCTGCGGCCCCGTCCCGGGCTGGTCGCCGTGGTGATCGTGCTGCTCGGCTCGACCATGTTCGACAGCCTCTCCAACGCGCCGGCCTGGCTGCGCTTCGCGCAGGAGAACGGCCTGCCCCCGGCGGCCACCGGCAGCGCCGGGCTGATCCTGGTCATCGCCGCCGTCGCGGTGGCGTACCTCGCCGCCACCGGGGCGGCGACCCGGATCGGCCGCGCCGGACCCGCCGACGCCGACGCCGGCGGGCTGCCCGGCGAGCTCGCCCACTCGATCGTGCCGATCGCGGTGGGCTACCTCGTGGCGCACTACTACTCGCTGCTGATCCTGGAGGGCCAGCGCACCGTCGCGCTGCTCGCCGACCCCCTGGACACCGGCGCGAACTGGCTCGGCACCGCCGGCTGGGAACCGCACACCGGCCTGGTCACCCCGTCCGGGGTGGCCACCCTCCAGATCACCGTCATCATCCTCGGGCATCTGCTCGGCACGCTGCTCGCCCACGACCGCGCCCTGTACCTGTTCCCCCGGGTCCGGGCCGTGGCCGGCCAACTGCCGCTGCTGGCGCTGATGGTCGCCTACACCGTCGCCGGCCTGCTGCTGCTGTACGCCGGGTAGCGGGTGACCCGGGTCGGACGCGTCGCGGGCCACCGGTGAGGATGGGGCGTGGATTCCGATCTTCGGCGCTACCTCGACGAGCTGGTCGACGCCGCCCGCGACGTGCTCGGCGACGACCTGGTGGGCGCGTACGCGGCCGGCTCGGTGGGGCTCGACGCGTACCAGCCCGGCCGTAGCGATGTGGACGTGGCGCTCATCTGCGCCGGGCCCCTGACCGAGACCGTCAAGCGGGCGCTGGTGGCGCGGCTGCGGCACGAGGCGCTGCCCTGCCCGGCGCGCGGGCTGGAGCTGGTCGCCTACCGGCGGGAGGTGGCCGCCGCCGGCAGCCCCGAGCCTGGCTTCGAGGTCGAGCTGAACACCGGGTCCGCGATGCCGTTCCGCCGCACCCTCGACCCGGCCGACCGGCCGGCGGCCGACGGCCGGTTCTGGTACGCGCTGGATCGCAGCATCCTGCACCAGAGTGGGCTGGCACTGCTCGGGCCGCCGGCGGGGGAGGTCTTCGCCGACCTGGCCCCGGCCGACCTGCGCCGCCTGCTGATCGAGGCGCTGTCGTGGTGGCTGGCCCTGCCGACGCCGCCGGACGACCAGCCCGCGCCCGGCGCGGAGGACGCGGTGCTCGGCGCCTGCCGGTCCCTGGTCCGCCACCGCGACGGCGTCTGGCTGTCCAAGGTGGCGGCCGGGCAGCGGCTGATCGACGCCGGGGACCCGGCCGAGGTGATCGGCCGGGCGGTCGCCGCCCGGCGCGGTGGGCCGCCGCCCACCGGCGCGCGGGCGCGCGCCTTCCAGCACCGGGTGCGCGCCGAGATCGCCGGCCAGTCCGTCTGACCGGCCCGGCCGGACGGCCCCCCGCGTCCGGGCCGACGTCGATCGTCCCGGACCGGGTCAACCGTCGTAGGGGTCAGTGCCGGGTGGCGCCGTTCTCGCTGATCGGCTGCCCGAAGGGCAGGAACGGCACGGGCGCCGGTTCGCTGGGCCGCATGAAGGTCGGCTCGGTGTCGCCGCTGGGCGCGTCCGCGGCGGTCGTACGGTCGGCAGCCACCGCCGGCTCCTCCGTGGGGGACGGGGTGACGACCTGCTCGCCCTCGGGCTGGTCGCTGCCGGACGGGTCCCCACCGGGCTGGTCGACGCTCGGCCGCTCGCCGTGTCGGCCGGTGCTCGGCCGCTCGACACCCACCCGCTCGACGCCGGTCCAGTCGGCACCGGTCCGATCCGTGCTGGCCCGGTCCGCGCCGGTCCGCTCGCCGCCGGTCCGCTCGGCGCCGGTCCGCTCGGCGCTGGAGCGGGTGCCCACCATCGGGTACTCGGCGGTCTCCGTACCGCCGGCGGCGGCGGCCATCACGGCGGCGGCGGCCAGGTCGGCCACCCGCTTCGCCTCCCGCTGCACCCGGGCGCGGACGTCCTTGGCGTGCCGCTCGGCGGAGTCCCCGGCCCGCCGGGCCTCTTCCAGTCGAGCGCTCTCGGCGGTGAGGTCCCGCCGGACCTCGCCCAGTCGCTGCTGCACCCGGGACAGCTCGTTCTCCAGCGTCTCGCCCTCCTGGCGCACCTCGGCGAGCTGCTGCTGTGCGGTCTCCAGCTCGGCGTGCAGCTCGGCCGACTCCTGCCGGCGCTCCTCGATCTCCTGCTGGAGGGCGGCGAGCTGCTCCTGGTGGGTGGCGGCCTGCTCGTCGGCCCGGTTGCGCAGGTCGGTCACGTGCTGCTGCGCCTCGGCCAGCAGCGCGGCGATCTGCTGCTCGGTGGTGCTGCGCTGCTCGGCCAGCTCCCGCTCCGCGGCCGCCTGCTGCTCGGCGATCTCCTGCTCGGCGGCGCTCCGCCGCTCATTGACGTCGCGCTCGATCCCGGCCTGCCACTGGGCCAGCTCCTGCTGGCTCTTGGCCCGGGCCGCCTGAAGCTCCTGCTGGATCTGGGTACGCGCGGACTTCATCAGCGCGTCGGCGGCGACACGGGTCTGGTTGAGCTGCTGGGCGCTCTGCTCGGTGATCCGCTTCGCCTCGTTCTGCGCGCGCTCGTGCGCGGCCTCACCGTCGGCGCGCAGCTGCTCAGCGTGCTCCCGGATGGCCGTCAGCTCGGCCTCGGCCACGCTGCGCCGCTCCTCGTGCGCCTGCTCCTGCTCGGCGCGCCGCGCCGCCAGCTCCTCCGCCAGGTCCTGGCGCGCCTGCGCGGCCCGCTCGTGGGTGTCGGCGAGGATCCGCTCCGCCTCGGTCCGCAGCTCGTTGGCCCGCTCGGTGGCGGAATCGGTGATCGCGGCGGCCTGCTTCTCGGCGATGGCCAGTATTTCGCCGACCATCGGGCCCAGATCCTGGAACGAGGCGCGGTCCACCTGCACCGGCTGCTCGTGCAGGTCGGCCAGCTCGGCGCGCAGCCGCTGCACCTCGGCGGTCAGCTCACGGACCCGGACGGCGGAGCGCCCGTGCTCCCCGCTCAGCATCGCGATCTGACCGTCGAGCTGCTCCAGGTGCCGGTCGACCTGACGTTTGTCGTAGCCGCGCAGGGTGAGCTCGAAGCTCGGCCGCGAGGCCGCGTCGTCGCGTGCAGCGAGCGGCTCAGCGCCGATGGACATGCACCATCCTCCGTACGATCGGGGCGCCAGGGCCGGCGGTCTACCGCCCGGCGGGCCGTGAGTGTGGCGCAACGCTACCGCCGAGGCCGCACTATCTGAAGGCCCGCCCCACCACCGTCCACGCCGACCCCGCCAGCCCCGTCCCCGGACCCGTCTCCACGCCGCCAGTGGTGGTGACGTGTCGCCCGTAAGGCGGTAGTCCGCGGCCTTTGTCGCCCACCACAGTGGTGCGGTGCCGGTGGCGGGCGGGCCGCCACCGGCATCCGTGCTCAGCGCCGCCGGGCGATGAGGACCGCGTCGTGCAGGGTGATCTCGCGGCCGTCCGGGTCGGTGCCGGGGCGGGGGCGTGCCTCGGCGGTGAGCACCTCCCAGTGGGCCGGGTCGAGCGAGCCGGCCACCTCCTCGGCCGTGTACATCATGTCCGGCAGGTGCATCCGGTGGGCCGACGTCCACAGGTCCGACGGGTGGTGCCCGACGATCAGCAGGGTGCCGCCCGGCGCCACCGCGGCGGCCAGCCGGGCGAACAGCTCCCGCCGCTGCGGCGGTGGCAGGTGCATGAACTGCGCGGACACCAGGTCGTACGCCTCGTCGGCGGGCGGCTTGTCGCGCAGGTCGGCGTGCGTGAACTCGACGCGGTCGCCGACGCCGGCGGTCTCGGCGTGCTCGGCGGCCCGGCTGAGCGCGGTGGTGGAGATGTCCACGGCCGTCACCCGCCAGCCGCGTTCGGCAAGCCACACCGCGTCGGCGCCCTCGCCGCTGCCCACGTCCAGCGCCCGCCCGGGAGTCAGATCGGCGGCCTCGGTGACGAGCTGCGGGTTCGGCCGGCCGCTCCACACCGCCGCCCGGGCCCGGTAGCGCTCCTCCCACGCTGGCTCCTCGAAGGCCGTGGCCAGCATCTGCCGGTACGCGGCGACCGCGTCGCGGGTCTCCTCGGCGATCAGGTCGGCGTTGATGGCCGCTCCGGCGGTGAGGCCGGCAGCGGCGGCCGCGATCACCTGGCCCCGGACGTCGGCCACGTTGCCGGCCACCCACACGCCCGGGACGGTCGTCGCCCCGGTGGGGTCGGCCGGGATCTGGGTGCCGATGACGTGCTCGCCCATCGTCACCTCCTCCGGGGCCAGACCCAGCCCCACCAGCATCGTGGCGCGGGGGACCGGCCGCGCGGCGACCACCACCGCGTCGAGCGCCACCACCCGGCCGGAGGCGAGCCGGACGCCGGTCAGCGCGTCGTCGGTGACCTCCAGCGCGGCCACCGGGCCGGGCACCACGGCGATGCCCCGCGCGGCGAGCCGCTCGGCCGTCTCCCCGTCGGGGGTGGGCGCGTCGTGCAGCAGGAGCAGCACGTCGGAACTCCACTGTCGCCACATCTCGGCCTGGTGCACGGCCAGCGGGCCGGTGGCCAGCACGCCGATCCGCCGGTCCTGGACCTCCCAGCCATGGCAGTACGGGCAGTGCAGGACGTCGCGGCCCCACCGCTGCGCCACCCCGGGCACGTCGGGCAGCTCGTCGGTCAGCCCGGTGGCCACCAGCAGCCGACGGGCCCGCACCGCGCGCCCGTCGTCGAGGCGGAGGCGGAACCCGTCGTCGTCCCGGGTGGCCGCCTCCACCCGCCCGGCCAGGAACCGCCCGCCGTACCCGGCGACCTCGGCGCGACCGGCCGCGACCAGCTCGGCCGGCGGCGTCCCCTCCCGCGCCAGGTAGTTGTGCACCTGGTCGGCTGGCGCGTTGCGCGGCTCGCCGGAGTCGATCACCAGCACCGACCGTCGGGCCCGGCTCAGCGCCAGGGCTCCGCTGAGCCCTGCCGCACCACCGCCCACCACCACCACGTCGTATGTCTCGTCCACCGGAATCTCCCCTTGCTTGTCGGCTGAGCCCACCATCCGCCCACCCCGCCCGAGTGGCAACTATCCTTGCCGTTATGGCAAAAGACGACAGCGCGGCGCTGGCGGCGGTCGGCCCGCGGCTGCGTGCCCTGCGCAACCAGCGGGGTACGACGCTGGCCCAACTCGCCGAGCTGACCGGCATCTCGGTGAGCACCCTGTCCCGACTGGAATCCGGCAGTCGCCGGCCCACCCTGGAACTGCTGCTCCCGCTGGCCCGGGCCTACCAGGTGCCACTGGACGAGCTGGTGGACGCCCCGGCCACCGGCGACCCGCGAGTGCACCCCAAGCCGATCGTCCAGCACGGCGTGACGTTCCTGCCGCTGACCCGCCGACCGGGCGGTGTGCAGGCGTTCAAGCAGATCCTTCCGCCCAACACGCCCACCGGGGAGCACACCCAGCAGACCCACGAGGGGTACGAGTGGATCTACGTGCTCTCCGGCCGGCTGCGCCTGCTGCTCGGCGAGCACGACCTGACGCTGACCCCGGGCGAGGTGGCCGAGTTCGACACCCGCGTCCCGCACCGGGTGTACAACCCCGGCCCCGGCACCACCGAGGTCCTCAACCTCTTCGGGCCGCAGGGGGAGCGGCTGCACGTCCGCGCCCGGCCGACCGCGTCCGAGAAGACGTAGGCCCCGGCCTTGATCCACTGCCGGTGAGGCACCCCGTACTTCGCCTCCGCCGCGTCTGCCGGGGCTCCGCCGCGTCTGCCGGGCCTCCGCCGCGACCGTCACCGAAGGTGCTGTTGCATCCAGACCAGTGTGGCGTCGGCGATCTCGCGCCAGCCGCTGTCGATCGGCATCGAGTGGCCGCGGTCGGGGAACTCCTGGTAGTCGGTCACCGCCGGTGAGGCGAGGTATCGCTTGACGGTGGCCTTGACGACGGCTCGATGTGCACTGTGGTCTCTTCCGCCGGCGATCATGAGCAGTGGTCCCCGGCCCGGGTTGGCAGCGTCGATCGTGGCCGGTGAGCGTCGGGAGAGGTTAGCGGACACCAGCTCGAAGATCGGTCTGCCGGGTGATGGGATGGCCCACTGCCGGTACAACTGGTCGGATTCGGTCGTGGTGAGCGCATTGCCGTGGCTGTAGCGGAACTGCCGTGCGGTCAGCGACAGCGCCCGCCGCCGGTTGGCCGGGTTGCGCAGCAGGGGCCAGCCCACAGGAATGGTCGATGGCGCAAGGTTGGCCACGCCCTTGATCGGTGGAGGTTGCAGCGCCACCGCCGCCGCCGCGACGTCCTGATCGAGGAGGCGCTGCGCGACCAGGGCGCCGGTCGAGTGGCCGATGACGATCGGCCGTGTGCCGAGCGTGCGGATGATCTGTGCGTAGTGCGCGACGATGTCGTCGATGCCGTTGCCCGCGACCCGGTCCGGCTCTTGCCGCGCTTCTGCGACTGTGCTCGGCTCACCCGGCCAGCCTGGATTTACCGGGTCATATCCCGCCGTCCGAAACAGCTCGACCCAACCGGCCCACGACGAGGCGTGCAGGAACATGCCATGGACGAACACCACCGGTGTGCCTGTCGCTGCCATCTCTTCCCCTCCCGTGGGCATCCGTGCCAGGAGCCGCGAACGCCGGTCACCAGTCTCACTCAACCGCCAAGAGCGATGGTGCGGCGCCGCGGCGCCCATCACGTGTGCTCATCCGGCCACGTTAAGAACGGACGCACCGGCATGTACTCCCTCGAGCGAGGGAGTGCATCCCGCAGACGGGTGGCGGTAGGCACTGCCGCGGCGGCGAAGCGTGCCGTCACGCCACCTGATCGTGCTGCCGTGACTCGTCAGGGTCATCGCCTCGGCCGCACCCTGACCGTTGACGCTCCCCTCGTGGCGGGACATCGTTCCCTCCTGTCGGGGAGGAGCGGTGATCCATCCGTGCAGATCATTGGGGCTACGACTGTAGGCGTGTGGCAACCGGGTTCTGGTGGTTGCGGTGTTGCCGTAGCGAAATTACGGACACGATTCCTCTATAGGCCGAAAAGGAGCAACATGAACACCGACGTCGGCGACCTACCCGTAGCGCCGCAATGGTTTCGCTTCACAGTCCTGGACGAGCGCACCACCCTCATTGAGGAACCACACGTCCGCGGCCTGCTCCGCGCGAACGCCTGGCACCTGCGTGGTCGCAACCGCGACCTGCTCGTCGACTGCGGACTGGGCGTCACCGCACTGGCGCCGCTGCTCCTGGAACGCTTCGGCCGCGAACCCGTGCTGGTCCTCACCCACGCGCACCTCGACCACATGGGATCGGCGCACGAATTCAGCGACGTCTGGGCCCATCCGCTCGAACCCATCGATGACCCCGCCCCGGGTTCCCTGCACGGCCCTGCCCTGGCGGCCCAAATGGGCCTCGACGAAACCCTGCCGTCGGCGCTGCTGACCGCGCGTCCGCACGGCGACTACGACCTCAGCACCTATCGGGTACGACCTGCGACGCGCACCCGCGCACTGACCGACGGTGACCTCGTCGACCTCGGCGATTACGCCCTGACCGTCCTGCACCTACCCGGTCACAGCCCCGGCAGCATCGCGCTGTTCGACCAGACCACCGGCACGCTGTTCAGCGGCGACGTTATCTACGACGACGTCCTGCTCGACTCGCTGCCGGGTAGCGACATCCGACAGTACGCACGTTCCCTCCGGCGGCTCCGCAACCTGCCGGTACGCGTGACTCAACCCGGACATGGACGCAGCTTCGGCAGGGACCGCCTGCATCACCTCATCGACAGCTATCTCCACTCAGTACGGAACAGCGGCTGACCCGGTGGTGGATCGGCCCATGACGAGCGCGCTCGCGCGTGTCGCGCACGTTCTGCGGCGTAAGCGTGCACCGTGTGCTGAGCGCGGACGGCCGCTGAGCGAAGCGGCACTTACGACGAAGCAGCGTCACGCGTGAGTGAGCGTGGCGAGCCACTTTTTCGGGTATGGCTTTTGAGTCGACAGATTCCGGATCAACGTCGCCACGGTTTCGGGGCGTCGGCCGTGGGCCACCAAGGCGACGGCCTCCGCCAAGGCATATCGAACGCGGCTGTCGCGTCGGATTCCGACCTCCTCGCGAAGGCTCGGGCCGAAGCTCGCTGTCAGCTTCTCCTGACGCTCCGCCAGATAGGAATATACCGACGGATCCATCGATACGTTGGTGACCGCGCCGGACGGCAAGTCCGCGGTCCAGCCTGCGTGCTGCTGCCAACGTCGCGTTTTCGGACTCGTCTTACCACGGGCGACGACCCCGATGAAACGAATCTTTCGGCGCACGACGTTTCACGGCTCCCGCTGCTCCTCGACCCAGTCGCGGAGCAGCGAATACAGGCTCTCGAACGTCCTGCCGGTGGACACAATGTCGACGAACGAGACAGGATCGCCGGTGCGGGCCAGGCGGAACGGCGTCACGCCACATCGAGTCAGGATGACGCGAGCCTCTTCGCGCCACTCATCATCCGGCACCCAACCTTCTGAAAACCTGCTGAATGGCAACCGCATCAACCTCGGGTCCTCGGCCAGCACTCCAGTAAGCAGGTCGTACATCGAATCCATCGAGCGTCCGACGAAGTGCAACGCGCCGCCACCGGAACGGGCTAACACCCTGGCCGAGCAGTCCACCAACTCTGCCGCAAACCACAAATCGGGGCGGCAATCCCCGTCCAAGAGCGAACCCAGTCGATCCGGTGTCACCAAGTTCCAGCGGAACGGCAAGGTCATCCTCGGGTCGTCGGCCCACATGGCGAACGATGTTGCCATGGCCTTCCCCCTGCTGCAGGGAATTGCGGGCCACGGCCCGGGGATCTGACCGTGTTGGGCCTGGTCACTGAGCGGCCGCAGCACGGTTACGATTACCTCCCTGAGCCTCATGGAGGCGGAAAGGCAGTGGCTCCCACCCGAGTCCAGGTGTCCGGTGACGAACAAAGCTGACGACAAGATCGACTTCAAGAAGACCCTCGACGCCTACCGAGCGCAACGAGGCCGGTTCCGGATGGTCGACGTACCCGACATGCGGTATCTCATGATCGACGGCCATGGCGACCCCAACACCTCGCCGGCCTTTACCGAGGCGGTCGAGGCGCTCTACCCGGTGGCGTACAAGCTGAAGTTCGCCAGCAAGCAGGACCTCGGGCGCGACTACGTGGTCCCGCCCCTGGAAGGCCTGTGGTGGGCCGAGGACATGAGCTCCTTCACCACCGCACGGGACAAGTCACAGTGGGACTGGACGCTGATGCTCATGGTTCCGGACTGGATCGACCAGACCATGTTCACGACCGCCGTCGAGCAGACCGAGGCGAAGCACCGGCCGGCGCGCCTCGACGACGTCCGCCTCCAGACGCTGACCGAGGGGCGGTGCGTGCAGACGCTGCACGTCGGTTCCTTCGACGACGAGGCCGACGTGCTCGCGCGACTGCATCAAGATTTCATCCCCGACAACAGTCTTCGGATGGCCGGCACCCACCACGAGATCTACCTCAGCGACTTCCGCAGGGTCGCACCCGACAAGCGGCGCACCATCCTCAGGCAACCGATCACCATCGACACCCAGGCGTGAACGGCTGGTTCGCAGTGAGGCGAAGCGGCTCGACCCTCGAATACCGCCCGATTCGCGGTCAGCGGGGCGCGGCGATCGGTGGTGCGGTCGGTCCGAAGGCGGTCAGGAACCGGTCCCGGAAGGTGTCCATCGGCCAGACCGGAGCGTCCGGACCTGGCCGCAGGCCGTCCTGCCACCCCCAGCCCGCCACCCGGTCCAGCACCGCCGGGTCGCGGGCGACGATGGTGATCGGCACGTCCCGGCTGGCGCCCTCGCCGGTGACCACGGGGGAGGGCTGGTGGTCGCCGAGGAAGACCAGCACCAGGTCGTCGTCCCCGTACGTCTGCACGTAGGAGATCAGCGTCTCCAGTGAGTACGCGATGGCCTGCCGGTACCCGCCGCGGATCTGGCCGGTGTTCCGGTCGTCGGCGTCGCCGCTGTCCGCGCCGACCGCGGAGCCGTGGTAGATCGAGCCGTCGCCCACCTCGTCCCACCCGATCATCCGGGGCACCGCCGTCCAGGGGGAATGGCTGGAGATGAGCGGGATCTCCGCCATCACCGGGCGATCGGCGCTGGCGCGGACCTGCCGCTGGAAGAACGACATCGTGTACTGGTCGGGCATCGGAGCGTAGCTGAACTTCGGTCCGCGGTAGCCGAGCGCCTCCGCGTCGTAGTAGCGGTCGTAGGTGAAGAACCCCTGCTCCGGCCACGGTTGGGTGGCCGCCGGCAGCACCCCGACGGTCTGCCAGCCGGCCCGGCGGAACGCACCGTTGAGGGTGAGCCGGTCACTGGCCAGCAGGGTGCGGTGCCGCTGCTCGTTGTCCGTCCACAGGCCGGACAGCAGCGTGTCGTGCGCCAGCCAACTGCCGCCGCCGAAGGTGGGGGAGGTGAGGAACCCGCTGCGGGCCTCGTACCCGGCCGTCCGCAGTTTCTGCGTCCCGGCGTCCAGCACCGCGTTGACCTGTGGCGCCAGCTCAGGGTCCTCCACCGCGTCGCGGCCGTAGCTCTCCACGAACGCCAGGATGACGTCCTTGCCCCGCAGCCCGGTCAGCAGTTCGTCGCCCGGGGTGTCGCGGAACGGGTCGTCGACGATCTGGGCGCTGAACCTCTCCCGGTCGTGCAGCCGCGCGTCCACCTGGGTCGCGTGCGCGCCGACCAGGGCGGTGATCCCGGTGTCGGCCACCGGCACGCCCGGCACGATCCGCACTCCGACGACGGCGCACGCCACCCACGCGACGGTCAGCGCGGCCACCGCCCGGGTCGCCACCCGCTCGTGCCGGGTCAGCAGCGTCGCCAGCCGACGCAGTGCCAGCGTCAGCACCAGCAGCAGCGCGCCGACCAACAGCACGACGCCGATCACCGCGCCGACCGCGCCGGCCCGACCGGCCGAGTCGCGGACGAAGCCGAACGCGTCGTCCAGCAGCAGCCAGTCCAGCACCAGGTCGAACGGCCGGTCGAGCGCCGCGCGGAAGCCGAGGTCGGCCAGCTTCAGGATGGCCAGCAGGCCGAGCAGCGGCCCGACCACGGCCACGACCACCCGCCGGGGCTGCGCCGGCAGGGCCAGCAGCAGCGCGGCGACGAGCAGCCCCTCCAGCGGGATGCGCAGGAAGGCGCCCGGCGTGAGCAGGCCGAGCCGGTCCGGGCCGACCAGGACCGCGAACACCAGCAGCACGGCCAGCACACTGCCCAGGGCACCCGCCGCCCGCCGCGCCGGGCCGCGCCCGGCCTCGGCCGACACCGCGGGAGTACGCGCCGACACCTCGTCCGGATCCGGGCGGCGCGCATCGAACCGGCCGGCCAGCCGGCGTACCCGGGTGGGAAGGGTCATCACAGCCTCCAGTCGGAGTGGACCGTACCGCCCGAGCGGGCCGCCATCGCCGGCGCGGGAGCCGCCACCGGCAGCAGGGGAGGCAGCGCCACGGTCGACGGCACGACCACCGGCAGCCGGGGCGGCAGAGCCACCGGTTCGGCCACCGGGGCCGGCACAGGCGGGACGGTCCGCGCTGTCGCGGCAGCCGGCAGCGGCGGCGCGGTCGGCGGCGGGGCGGCAGCCGGCACCGGAACAACCCGCCGGGGCGTCGGGCGGCGCCGCCACAGCCACGCCACGTCCCGGCCGAACGACTCGACCAGCAGCGCCAGCGCCACCACCAGCACCAGCGTGGTCCACGGCCGCGGCAGCACCCCCGCCGCGGCCACCGCCAGCAGCACTCCCTGCGCGGCGGCCACCACCTTGCGCCAGTAGCGCGGCGGCAGCGACCCGCTCAGCCAGGGCAGCACCGCGCTCGCCGCGACGAACGCGTACCGCATCAGGCCCATGGCCAGCACCCACCCGCCGGCGGCCGGCGCGACGTGCACGCTCAGCACCAGGATGAGGAACGCGTCGACCTCCATGTCGAAGCGGGCGCCGAGCGCGCTCACCGTGCCGGTGCGTCGCGCCACCTGCCCGTCCACCGCGTCCAGCAACAACGCCACCGCGCTCACCGTGACCAGCAGCCCCACCGGCGCGGGCCGGCCGAACGAGTCCACCACCAGCGCGGTGACCGCGCCGACCAGGACGGCCCGGGTCAGCGTCACCCGGTCGGCGGGGCCCAGGCGGGAGGCGCCCGCGCGGCGCAGGCCCCGGCTCAACGCGAGGCAGGTGACCACCGCGTAGCCGGTCCCGACCAGCCAGCCGGCGCGGCCCAGCCCCACCGTGGCGGTCAGCGCCGCCAGCACGACCAGTTGCGCGCTCAGCCCGATCATCGGACCACTTCGAACCGTGGGCACCGTACCTCCGTGTTTATGATCGACGACCCCGACAGGGAACACGCAAAACGTGGCCGTTCGGTTCGGCCGGAAGCAAAGGTGAGGTGCGCGAGGGTGATCCGCGAGGCGTACGCCTGCTGGGTGCGCGAGCCCGGCGCGGCGGAGATCCGGCCGGTGTCGCTACCCGCCCCGGGCCCCGACGAGGTGCTGGTCAGGGCCTGCTACTCCGGGGTCAGCCGGGGCACCGAGACGCTGGTCTTCGCCGGCCGGGTGCCCACCGACCAGCACGCCGCGATGCGTGCCCCCTTTCAGGAGGGCGACTTCCCCGGCCCGGTGAAGTACGGCTACCTCAGCGTCGGCGTGGTCGAGCAGGGCCCACCGGAGCTGCTCGGACGCACCGTCTTCTGCCTGTACCCGCACCAGAGCGCGTACGTCGTGCCGGCCAGCGCCGTGGTGCCGGTGCCGGACGACGTGCCGCCCGCCCGCGCGGTGCTCGCCGGCACGGTGGAGACCGCGGTGAACGCGCTCTGGGACGCCGCGCCCCTGGTCGGCGACCGGGTCAGCGTGGTCGGTGCGGGCATGGTGGGCTGCTGCGTCGCCGCGCTGCTCGCCCGGTTCCCCGGCGTGCAGGTGGAACTGGTCGACACCGACGCCCGCCGGGCCGGGATCGCCGGCGCGCTCGGCGTCGGGTTCGCCCAGCCGGCCGACGCGGCCGGCGACCGGGACCTGGTCGTGCACGCCAGCGCCACCGCCGCCGGTCTGCAACAGTCGTTGGACCTGCTCGCTCCGGAGGGCACGGTCATCGAGCTGAGCTGGTACGGCGACCGCCCGGTGCAGCTCGCCCTGGGCGGCGCGTTCCACTCCGGACGGTTGACCATCCGCAGCAGTCAGGTCGGCACGGTCGCGCCCGCCCGGCGGGGACGACGCAGCTACACCGACCGGCTGGCGCTCGCCCTGGACCTGCTCGACGATCCCGCCTTCGACGCGCTGATCACCGGCGCGTCCCGGTTCACGGAGCTGCCCGACGTACTCGCTCGACTGAGCACGGGCGACCTGCCCGCGCTCTGCCATCTCATCACCTACGACGGGGAGTGACCGTGTTCAGCGTGACCGTTCGGGACCACATGATGATCGCCCACAGTTTCCGGGGCGAGGTGTTCGGTCCCGCCCAGCGCCTGCACGGCGCGACCTTCGTGGTGGACGCGACGTTCCGCCGGCCCGACCTGGACGCCGACGGCATCGTGGTCGACATCGGCCTGGCCACCGAGCAGCTGCGGGCCGTGCTCGGCGAGCTGACCTACCGCAACCTCGACGACGAGGCCGCGTTCGCCGGGGTGAACACCACCACCGAGGTGCTGGCCCGCACCGTCGCCGACCGGCTGGCCGAGCGGGTGCACGCCGGTGAGCTGGGCGCCGGGGCGCGCGAGCTGGCCGGCATCACCGTCACCCTGCACGAGTCGCACGTCGCCTGGGCGAGCTACGAGCGGTCGCTGTGATCGGCGCGGGCCGGGCGACGCCGGTCGACCGGCCCGCCTCGCCCGGCGGGACGGTGCACGTCGTCCTGCCCGGCGACATCGACGACCCGGCCACGCCGAGCGGCGGCAACTCCTACGACCGGCGGATCTGCGCGGGGCTCGGCGAGCGGGGCTGGTCGGTGCACGAGCACCCGGTGCCCGGCGCCTGGCCGCACCCCGACCCGGCCGACCGGGCGGAGCTGGCCCGGCTGCTGACCGCCGCGCCGGACGACGCCGTGGTGATGCTCGACGGCCTGATCGCCTCGACCGTCCCGGACCTGCTCGCCCCGCACGCCCGACGGCTGCGCCTGGTCGTCCTGGTGCACCTGCCGCTGGACGACGAGGCCGAGGCCCGCGCGCTGACCACCGCCCGCGCCATCGTCACGACCAGCGAGTGGACGCGCCACCGGCTGCTGGCCCGCCACCCGCTGCTGGCCGACCGGATCCGGGCCGCGCCACCCGGGGCGACGCCCGCTTTGGCGGCGTCCGGCTCCGTCGCCGGCAACCGGCTGCTCTGCGTGGCGGCCGTCACCCATCACAAGGGACACGACATCCTGGTGGACGCGCTGTGCACGCTCGCCGCCGAGCCGTGGACGCTGGTCTGCGCCGGAACGCTGACCCGGGAGCCGGACCTCGTCCACCGGCTGCGCGCGCGGCTCGCCGGAGCGGGCATCGCCGACCGGGTCCGCCTGGACGGCCCGTTGACCGGCGCCGCGCTGGACGCCGCGTACGCCGCCGCCGACCTGCTGGTGCTGCCGTCGCGCGGCGAGACGTACGGGATGGTCGTCACCGAGGCGCTGGCCCGTGGCCTGCCGGTGCTGGCCACCGAGGTCGGCGGCCTGCCGGAGGCGCTCGGCCACGCCCCCGGCGGCGACCGGCCCGGGCTGCTGGTCCCGCCGGACGACCCGGCCGCACTGGCCGGCGCGCTGACCCGTTGGCTGGGCGACGACGCCCTGCGCGCCCGGCTGTGGCGTGCCGCCCTCGCCCGGCGGGACACCCTGACCGACTGGCCGGTGACCACCGCGAAGCTGGCCGCGGTGCTGGAGGAGGTGGCGGCATGACCGTCGAGGAGACCCTGCCGTTCGCCGACTGGCTGCGCCTGCGCGAGCCCGCCGACGCGGCGGCCCGCGCCGAGGACCTGGTGGACGTGATCCGCCCCCGGCTGACCGGCGACGCCCCGACCCTGATCCACGACCTGGGCAGCGGCACCGGCTCGATGAGCCGCTGGCTGGCGGCCCGGCTGCCCGGCCCGCAGCACTGGGTGCTGCACGACCGGGACGCCGACCTGCTGGCCCGAGCCGCCGAGGGTATGACCGGGCTCACCGCCGCCGACGGCGCGCCGGTCACGGTCAGCACCCGCTGCGGCGACCTCACCCGGCTGACCGCCGCCGACCTCGCCGACGGCGCCCTGATCACCGCGTCCGCGCTGCTGGACATGCTGACCGCCGAGGAGGTCGAGCGGGTGGTCGCCGCCTGCGCCGACGCCGGCCGTCCCACCCTGTTCGCGATCTCGGTCACCGGGCGGGTCCGGCTCACCCCGGCCGACCCGCTGGACCCGGTGATCGAGGCCGCGTTCAACGACCACCAGCGGCGTACCGTCGGCGGTCGGCGGCTGCTCGGCCCGGACGCCGTCGCCGCCACCGCCGCCGCGTTCGCCCGCCGAGGCGTCCCGGTCCGGGAACGGCCCAGCCCCTGGCTGCTCGGCCCGGAGCAGGCCGACCTGACCGCCGAGTGGTTCCGGGGTTGGCTGGGCGCGGCCTGCGAGCACCGCCCCGAACTGGTCGGCCCGGCCCGGGCGTACGCCCAGCGCCGGCTGGCCGCCGCGGCTGCCGGCCGGCTCACCGTGCAGGTCGAGCACCGGGACCTCCTCGCCGGCGGATGAACCGCTCGCGCCCTGGATACGTGCACTAGGTCAAGTGGACGATCTTCAGGGAGGACCGGCGCCGATGTTCTGGGCCTGGGCACGAGTGGTCGGCGGGGTGGGCCTGCTCGCCGCCCTGCTGTGGCAGGTGGGTGGCGGCCCGTTCCTCGCCGGGGTGCGGCTGATCGACGCGCCGGCGCTGGCCGCGGCGCTGCTCATCGGCGTGCTCACCACGGTCTGCGCGGCCTGGCGGTGGAGCCTGGTCGCTGGCGGCCTGGGCGTGCGACTGCCCCTGGCGACGGCGGTGGCGCACTGCTACCGGGCGGTGTTCCTCAACGCCACCCTGCCTGGCGGGGTGCTCGGCGACGTGCACCGGGCGGTGCGCCACGGCCGGGACGCCGGCGACGTCAGCCGGGGCATCCGCGCGGTGGTCTGGGAGCGTACCGCCGGTCAGGTGGTCCTGGTGGCCGTGGCGGTGGTGGTGCTCGCCGCCTTCCCGTCTCCGGTGCGGCCGTACCTGCCGGCCGCCGCCGCGCTGCTGGTCGCGGGCGGGCTGGCCGCCGTACTGCTGGCGCGGGTCCTGCCGCGGACCGGCCGGTCGCGGTGGGCGCGGGCGCTGCGCACCGCCGTGGCAGACGTCCGGGCCGGGCTGCTGGCCCGGCGGACCTGGTGCGGCGTCCTGGTCGCCTCCGCCGTGATGGTCGCCGGTCACCTGGCCACCTTCCTGGTGGCGGCGCGTACCGCCGGCTCCGACGCCCCGCTGTCCCGGCTGGTGCCGCTCACCCTGCTCGCCCTGCTCGCCATGGGTCTGCCGTTGAACATCGCCGGGTTCGGGCCGCGTGAGGGCGTGGCCGCCTGGGCGTTCGGCGCGGCCGGGCTCAGCGCCGCGGAGGGGATCGCCACCGCCACCGTCTACGGTGCACTTGTGCTGGTTGCCAGCCTGCCCGGTGCCGCCGTGCTGCTCGCCCGGCGGGCCCGGATTCCCGCCGCCGCCCGGGAAGCCGCCTCGGGCGGCAACTGTTGAGCGGGTTGTGAGACGGTACGCGTCACCGGACGGCGGTGGCGCCGGACAAAGGAGTCCCATGCCCGAAGCATTGCCGGTCGCCACGGTCCGTACGCAGGTCACGGTGCCGCTGACCTTCCCCGACGGCTACGCCACGACCGCCCGGGTGTTCACGTTCAAGGGCCTGGTCGACGGCCGGGAACACCTCGCCCTCGGCCTCGGCGACTGGGCCGGCGCGCTGGACCGGCTCGCCGCCGACGGCGAGCCGCCGCTGGTGCGCCCGCACAGTGAGTGCCTGACCGGCGACGTGTTCGGCAGCCAGCGCTGCGACTGCGGGCCGCAGCTGCGCGAGGCGGTGCAGCGGATCACCGAGACTGGCGGTTTCCTGCTCTACCTGCGTCAGGAGGGACGCGGCATCGGCCTGTACGCCAAGCTCGACGCGTACGCCCTCCAGGACGCCGGGCTGGACACCTACCAGGCCAACGTCGCGCTGGGCCGGGGCGAGGACGAGCGGGACTACAGCGCCGCCGCGCAGATGCTCGCCACCCTGGATGTGCCCCGGATCCGGCTGCTCAGCAACAACCCGGACAAGGCCGAGCAGTTGAGCCGGCTGGGTGTGGCGGTCGCCGAGCGGGTGCCCACCGGCATCTACCTGTCCCCGGCCAACGCCGACTACCTCGCGGCGAAGGCGGCCAAGGCGGCGGAGGCCGCGGAGGCGGAGTCCGCTGGGCGTACCCCCGATCGGCCCGTCGCCCCATGAGCTGCCAGCCGGCACCGGCGCGACCGTACGTGCTGCTGAGCTGCGCCACCTCGATCGACGGGTACATCGACGACGCCTCCGATCAGCGGCTGATGCTGTCCAATGCGGACGACCTGGACCGGGTCGACGCCGTCCGGGCCAGCTGCGACGCGATTCTGGTCGGTGCCGGCACCGTCCGCCGCGACGACCCCCGGCTGCTGGTGCGCTCGGCCCGACGGCGGGCCGAGCGGGTGGCCTGCGGGCGGCCTCCCACACCTGTCAAGGTCACCCTGACCGCCCGGGGCGATCTCGACCCGACGGCCCAGTTCTTCACCGCTGGCGACCCGACCCGGCTCGTCTACTGCGCCACCGGCGCGCTGGAGAAGACCGAGGAACGGCTCGGCCGGCTGGCCACCGTGGTGGACGCGGGCGAACCGGTCGACCCCGCGTGGCTGCTGGCCGACCTGGCCACCCGGGGCGTGCGGCGGTTGATGGTGGAGGGGGGTGGCACGATGCACGCCCAGTTCCTCACGGCCGGCCTGGTCGACGAACTGCACCTGGTGGTCGCCCCGTTCTTTGTCGGCGACGGCCGGGCGCCCCGGTTCGTCACCGAGGGCCACTTCCCCTGGCACTCTGGCCGCCGGGCCCGCCTGGCCGAGGTCCGCCAGATCGGCGACGTGGTCCTCCTCCGCTACGCCCTCTCCGACCGCTGCCCCACCCCTACCCCCAACCCCGTCACCGGCGGTTGATCATGAGGTTGGCGGGCCGTTTGATCTCCTGAGGACCCGCCAACCTCATGATCACCGGGGTGGGAGTGGGGTGGGTGTGGGGTGGGGTGGGTGGGCGGCGGTAATGGGGGAGAGCGCTATGACTGTGAGGCATATTCATGCCTCACAGTCATAGCGCTCAACCGGGACATCCAGTCCGGGATGCGCCTTCCGCGTCGGGTTCTCCGGCTGCGCGGTGGTCGCTGTGCGACCTTCTGGGGCGCCCGGATCAGGCCGGTCGACGTCGGCCTGACCGAGTGATCAGCCCGGCGGCACCGGCTGCGTACGATGCGGGGCTGGGTTTCCCTCGTCGCGGCGGAGGTATCGGGTAGATGGCAGGCCAGCACGAGGGCTTCGCCCTCGGCGTCGACCTTGGCACGTCCAACACGGTCGCGGTGCTGCGCTGGCCGGACGGGCGGACGCGTCCGCTGCTGATGGACGGTCAACCGGTCAGTCCGTCCGCTGTGTACGCCGACCCGGACGGCACGCTGCACGCCGGATGGGACGCCCGGCGGTTGGCGCAGGCCGACCCGGCCCGGTTCGAGGCGAACCCGAAGCGTCGGGTGGACGAGGCGGGCGTGCTGCTCGGGGAGCGTTCGTACCCGCCGGCCGAGCTGCTCGCGGCGGTGCTGGCGTCGGTCGCGCGGGCCGCGGTGGGCACCGTCGGTTTCCTGCCCCCGGCCGTGGTCACCTGCCCGGCAGCCTGGGACGCGACGCGGCGGCAGGTGCTCGGCGACGCGCTCATGCGGGCCGGCTGGCCGCAGGCCGCGGAGCACACCCTCGCCGGGCCGACGCCGCCGGGCACCCGGCTGCTGCGGGAGCCGGTGGCCGCCGCCCGGTACTACACCCAGGTGCTGCACCGGCCGGTGCCGGTCGGTGGCGCGATCGCCGTGTTCGACTTCGGCGGCGGGACGCTCGACGTGGCGGTGCTGCGCAACGAGGGCGCCGACCCGTGGGGCGACTCCGGCTTCAGCGTGGTGGCCGACGGTGGCCTGCCGGATCTCGGTGGCCTGGATCTCGACGCGGCCCTGGTGCAGCGCGTCGGCGAACTGGTCGGTGACCGGCATGCGGTGCAGTGGGCCCGGCTGACCAACCCGGCGGACCCGGCGCAGCGCCGCGACCAGGTTCGGCTCTGGGACGAGGTCCGGGGCGCGAAGGAGACACTGTCCCGCTCGACCGTGGCGCCGGTCGCCGTACCCGGGGTGGCCGACGCGGTGCGGCTGACCCGGGCGGACGTCGAGCGCGTGGCCACGCCGCTGCTGCGCCGCGGGGTCGACCGGGCCCGGGAGGTGATCGCCGCCGCCGGGCTCAGCCCCGACCAGCTCTCCGGGCTGTTCCTGGTCGGCGGCTCGTCGCGGATTCCCCTGGTGGCCCGGATGCTGCACGCCGAGCTGGGGGTGGCCCCGACGGTGCTGGACCAGCCGGAGCTGCCGGTGGCCGAGGGCGCGTTGACGGACCTGCCGCTGCGCCGAGGGCTGCCCACACCGGCGTACGCCGGACCGCAGCCCGCCCCGGCCGGGGCTCCCGCGCCGCCGGCACCGATCTCGCCGGCCGTACCGGCGCAATCCCCGGCCTCACCGGCATTCGCGCCGACCTCGCCCGCGCCCGGCTCGACCGCGCCGACCGTCCCGGCGGCAGCGGGTCCGACCGCGCCGACCGTCCCGGCCGGGGCCGCCCCGACCGTACCGTCGCAGCACGGGCCGGGGTCGACCCTGCCGGCGGGACCGGGCCGATCGGGAACGCCGACGCCCGCCCCGGTGACGCGCTGGCGGCGGGCCCGCTGGATCGTGCTCGCCTCGGTGCTCGCTCTGGCCGGGGTGGCCACCGCCGCCACGCTCTACCTCCTGCGTGACCGCTACCCGGACCTGGAGTTCCGGCCGCTGCGCGAGCTGTCCCGGCCGTCGGCCGGCGCCGAACGGCCGGCCGGCATGTGGACGGCGATGCTCGATGACCGGGCCTATCTCGGGTACCCGCTGCCGGACGACCGGCTCGAGGTGATCGCCGTCGACGCCGGCACCGGCGACGAGCTGTGGCGCAAGCAGACCGACGTCACCGCCGACGACTGGACGGGACTGGTGGCCGTCCCGGGGGCGGTCGCGGTCATCGCGGACGCTCCGGGCGACAGCACGCTCCGCGAACTGGCCGTCCTCGACGGTCGCTCGGGCGCGCAGCGTTGGCACCGCGCGATTCGCGGCGACGACGACGTGTACTTCGCCGACGGCGTGGCCGTGCTGGTGGACCGGGCCGGCGACCAACTGGTCGGCCTGCGCCTGACCGACGGGCAGGCGACGTGGACCCAGGCCAACCCCCGCGACCAGTACGGGGGCGAACGCACCGTCGTCCGGCCGGTGGGCACCGCCGAGGCGGCCGGTGGGCCGGCCTTCCTCGACGGCACGGCCCGTAACCCCTGGACGAGCAAGGGACGGCGGCTCGTGCAGATCGGTGCGGACCGGTCGGCGCGGTTGCTGGACATGGCCACCGGCTCGGTGGTGCGCCAGTGGGGCAACGTCGCCGACCTCGACGACCTGGTGGTGGCGCACGAGGACCGGCTCTACGTGGCCGCCAACGACGGCGGGTACCAGCTGCTGGCGTACGACCTGAACTCCGACGCCACGCCGGTGGTGCTCCACCGGGCGGGGAACGACCAGCGCCGACCGAAGGCGCTGGTGGCCTGCGGTGAGCGGCGGGCGTGCCTGCTGGAGGTGCCGAACAGCGAGGCCGAGCGCACCGAGGTGGTGGCGGCGACCGAGGGCAAGAGCCCGGTTCGGTGGCCGGCCCCGGGCGTGACCGGCCTGGTTCCGCTCGGCGCCCAGTTGCTCGCCCAGCGGGAGACCCCGGAGTCGACGGTCACCGTCTTCGACGCCGCTGGCAAGCCGGTGTTGCGCGATCGCCGCGGTGTGGCGGTCCGCCTGGATGAGGGCAACCTGCTGGTCTTCGCCAAGGCGCCGAGCACGGTGGCGGACAACCGCGTCCTGGCCGGCGTGTGGGCCGAGTCGGGTGATCTCGACGAGCTGGGTGAGCTCCAGGACGTCCGCAGCGCGTCCTGCTCCTGGAACACGCGGGTGATCGCGTGCGGGGCGGAGAAGGACTTCGTGCTGTACCGCTTCGCCGAGGACTGACCCGCCTCGGTCCGCCTCGCGCCATCAGGCCCGGATGATGTTCGTGCCGTCGACGCGGACGGGGATCGCGGTGAGCCCTCGGGTGGCGGGGCCACCGAGGCGGGCGCCGTCGCCGGCCGCGAAGGTGGAGTTGTGCGCGGGGCAGGTGATCACCCCGTCGCGGGGCGCGCCGACCCGTACGCCCTGGTGAGGGCAGGTCGCGTCGTACGCGGTGAAGGTGCCGGCCTCGGGCTGGACGACGAGCACACCGTCGACGACCGTGCCGCCGCCGACCGGCACGTCGCCGGTGCGGGCCAGCACGGCGCCGGGCGCGGCGGCGGCCTGACCGTTGGGGGAGTCATCGGCGCCGCAGGCGCTCAGCAGTCCGGCGGCGCCGACCGCACCGGCCCCGGTCAGCAGGGCACGCCGGCTCAGGCACCAGCGGTTGTCGCGGAGGAACTCCTGCCCGTCGTACACCCTGGTCACCTCTCGGTCGGCGGTCCGGTGGCTCGCTGGACCAGCGTGCCCTACCCGTCTGGACGCGCGATGGGACCGAGCTGAGTGGTGGCTGGACGCCGCCGGGAGGGAGCTCCGCGCGTCACCGGGGCGGCCCGTACGATGCTCCGGTGATTCTTCGGGGTACGGTCCGGGCCGATCGTCCGCTGGTGGTGCTCGCCGTCGGGGAGGAGGCGCGGTACCTGCCCTCGGACCTGCCGGTGCTGCTCACCGGGATGGGCAAGGTGAACGCCGCCAGCGCGGTGGCGGCGGTGCTGGCCGCCGGGCCCCACCCCTCCCTGCTGCTGAACCTGGGCACGGCGGGCGCGTTGCGCTCGGGAATGACCGGCATCCACGAGGTCGCCACGGTGCTCCAGCACGACCTGGACACCGCCCTGCTGCGCTCGCTCACCGGCCAGACGTACGGCGCGCCGCTGTCGCTGGCCGCCGAGGGCGCCGTGCTCGCGACCGGCGACACGTTCGTGGCCGACGACGCGGCGCGGGACCGGTTGGCGCAGCGCGCCGACCTGGTCGACATGGAGGGATACGCGGTGGCCTGGGCCGCCAACCAGGCTGGCGTGCCGTGCCGGCTGGTCAAGCAGGTCAGCGACGAGGCGGGGGAGGGTGCCGCCCGGACGTGGCGGGATTCGGTGGACGTCTGTGCCCGGGACCTCGCCGAGTGGGCCGGTCGACACCTCACCTGACGGTTGCGGGTCATTCCTGGTTTCGCCGCCACTCCAGCCCCGGTTTGGTCGCCCGGCTCCCCCCGGGGGTCAGGGCGTGACCCGCCAGCCCGATCGCCACGATCACGGTGACCAGCAGCGGCGGCCAGCCGCCGGCCCACGGCAGCACCAGCAGCACCGGAAGTTGCCAGGCCAACCGCCGCCACGGCACGGTGGTGGTCACCATCCAGGTGAACAGGACGCGCCCGAGCAGGAACAGCAGCGGACCACCGACGATCAGCATGAGCCACCGCACCGGCGTCGCTCCGGTCGGTCGGGCGGCGACCAGGTCGAAGGAGGCCGCCGTGCCGACCACGCCGGCCAGCATCACCAGATGGGTGTACGGAGCCAGCCGGGCCGCCTGCCTCGCCTCGGCTCCAGCCTTCAGCAACTCGCCGGCCCGGTAGACGTAGATCTGCCAGAGCAGCAGCATGGTGGCGAAGGCGCAGAAGAGGGCGGTGAGCCGGAGGCGGTCGAACTGCGTCTGGCTGACCTCCAGGGTGGGCACCAGGATGATGTCGCCGAGGGCCAGGATGATGAACTGCTGGTACCGCTCGCCCAGGTGCCCGGTGGTCCGGTCGTACTGCTCGATGGGCACCCGGCCCAGCCAGAACGTCGGGTAGCGGACCGCCGCGAAGATCAGGTCGATCGCCATCGCGACGGCCCAGAGCCTCCAGTCCGGGGCGCCGGTCAGCGCCCCGGTGATCCAGAAGACGCCGGAGACCGCGAACCAGAACAGGAACCGCGTGGCCCGTTCCATGGCCGCCTGGTGCCGCTGCCGGTGCAACGAGGTGATCAGGACGACGCCGCGCACCACGTGGGTGCTGACGTACGCGATCGCGAAGACCATCGCGTGCCCGGCGGACAGCAGCGGCAGGGCCGCCGCCATCCCCACCGACCCCACCATGGCGACCATCAGGATGGCCTGGATCGGGCGCTGCTCCGGGTCGTAGAACTCGGTCGTCGTCGAGGTGACCGACCAGGTCCACCAGATCGCCGTCAGCGTCAGCAGCACCGACGCGGCGCCGGTCCAGGATTCGCGGCCGGCGATGAGCTTCGAGACCATGGCGAGGGCGGCCACGAAGACCACGTCGAAGAGGAGCTCCAGCAGCGTGGCCCGGGCCGACCCGTCCGGGCGGCGTACCAGCGCCGCAGTGCCTCCGGTGGTCATGCCCGGCCTCCCGCCGCATCCTCCGAGGATTATCGGCGGCGTCAGCGCGGCCCGTCCCCGGATCGGCGATTCCGCCGACCCTGGTCACCGGCGGCCTGCTGACGATCTACGGGGCCGGCAGCGCGTACGTCGGTCAGGCGGTGTGCCGCAGCGGCGCCACCACCGGGGTGCGCTGCGGCACCATCACCGGCATCCTCTCCGGCGGCAGTGGCAACTGCACCTCCGGTGGCACCACCTACTACCAGCCGATCGGGGAGGTGCTCGCCGCGTACGGGTTGACGCTGCCCTGACCCCTCGTTGCGCTCAGCGCAACGGGTTGCCCCTTGTGCGCAACGCACCTAGGCTCGGCGGCACCCCGACCCCCTCCGGGAGGACGTGTGCCGGCCCCCGCCGCCCGACCCGACCCGACCACCACCCCGGCCGGTTCCCCGCCGGTCGAGGTGGCCACGGTGGGGGAGACCATGGTGGTGCTCTGCCCCGCGCCGGGCGAGCCGCTGGAGCATGCCGAGCGGGTCGCCGTCTCGGTGGGTGGCGCGGAGTCCAACGTGGCCGGCTACCTGGCCCGGCTGGGACACCGGGCGACCTGGGTCAGCCGGGTCGGCGACGACCCCTTCGGCCGGGCCGTCGTCCGGCACGTCGCCGCAGCCGGCGTCCGGGTCGATCTGGTCACCGTGGATCCGGCCGCCCCCACCGGCCTGTACGTGAAGGACCCGGGCCGGACCGCGACCGCGGTGCACTACTACCGGGCCGGCTCGGCCGCCTCCCGATTGGACCGCGGTGCGTTGGCCGATCCGCGGCTGGCCGGCGCCCGGGTGCTGCACCTGTCCGGGATCACCCCCGCGCTCTCGGCGTCCTGCCGAGCGCTGGTCGAGCACGCGGTGACCGACCGGCCGCTGCCGGGCGCGCTGGTCAGCTTCGACGTCAACCATCGGGCCCGGCTCTGGCCGGCGCAATCGGCCGCGCCGGTGCTGCGCGACCTCGCCGACCGCAGCGACCTGGTCTTCGTCGGTCAGGACGAGGCGGACGCACTCTGGGGCACCGCCGACCCGGTGGCGGTGCGCCGGCTGCTGCCGGGGCCGGAGACCGTGGTGGTCAAGGACGGTGCGGTGGGGGCGACCGCCCTCCGCCGCGACGTCGAGCCGGTCTTCGTTCCGACGCCCAGGGTGGCGGTGGTGGAGCCGGTCGGCGCCGGGGACGCCTTCGCCGCCGGCTACCTCGCCGGGCTGCTGCGCGGCCTCGACACGGTACGGCGGCTGCGTCTCGGTCACCTGGTCGCGGCCCAGGCGCTGGGCAGCAGCGGCGACAACGCCCCGGTGCCGCCGTGGGCCTGGTTCGGCCGGCTGCTCGACACGCCCGTCGAGGGCTGGTCGGCGCTGGACCTGACCGGCGTACGGGCGGAGGGCTGAGGCGTGCCGCAGGGTGTCGACCGGGCGATGCGCGTACTCGAGCTGCTGCTGGCCACCACGCAGCAGATCTCCCGCGACCTCGGATGGAGTGGACCATGAGCACAGCGGACTTCGACCACGTCTTCGGCGCGGCCCGGGTGATGGCGATCCTGCGCGGCCTGCCGGTGGCGGAGACCGTCCGGCTCGCCGGCCGGGCGTGGGACCTCGGCATCGACGTGGTGGAGGTGCCGGTGGCGAGCGCCGACGCGGTGCCGGCGCTGCGCGCCGCCGTCGAGGCGGGCGCCGAGCGGGGCCGGATCGTCGGCGCCGGCACGGTGCTCGGCATCGAGCAGGTCGCCGCGGCGGCCGACGCCGGGGCCGCGTTCACCGTCGCGCCCGGCCTGGACCTCGCGGTCGCCGACGCCGCTGCCGCGCGCGGCCTGCCGCACCTGCCCGGAGTGGCCACGCCGACCGAGGCACAGCAGGCGTTGCGACACGGGCTCACCTGGCTCAAGGCGTTCCCCGCGATCGCCCTCGGCCCGGCCTGGTTCCGGGCCGTCGCCGGTCCGCTGCCACAGCTGCGCTTCGTCGCCACCGGCGGCCTCGACGCGGGCAACGCCGGCGCGTTCCTCGCCGCCGGCGTGCGGGTGGTGGCGGTCGGCTCGGCGCTGGCCGACCCTGACCAGCTGGACCGGCTGTCCGAGCTGGTCGCCCTCGGGGCGCCCGCCCGCTGATCCGGGGTCTCCTCCCGGCGTCAGCCGGTGACCGCCGCACGGTCGAGGAAGAGCAGCCGGGCGCGCTTCTCCGGCAGGTCGATCAGCGGCCCGGGCCGGAAGCCGGTGCGCACGAACCGGTCGATGGCCCTGTCGTTGCGGGCATCCGGCTCCATCACGACCCGTAGCCGGCGCGGGTCGGCGAGGACGAAATCGAGGATCGCCCCGAAAAGTGTGCCGGTGAAGCCACGCTCGACCATCGCCGGTGGCCCGATCAGCAGGTGGACGCCGATGTCGCCGGGGCGCACCTCGTAGCGCTCGCCAACCGGGTCGGCCTCCGGCTGGTAGGTCTGCGCGAGCGCCACCGGCACGCCGTCGCGGTGCACGAGGTACGCATGGTGGGTGGCCAGCGAGTCCAGGTAGGCGTAGATCTCGTGCACCCGCTCACGGCTGGCGTCGCGCATCCCCCAGAACCGGGCCCGCTCCTCGGTCACCCAGCCGTGCAGCAGGTCGGCGTCCTCATCCGGCCGTACCGGACGGATGGCCACCACTCCGAAGCCCGGGATGTCCCGCCGGTAGTGGTGCTGGTCAGCCGTCGTCGCGCCAGTGCTCATCTCGCTCCTCGGTAAGCTGGTCCCAGTCCGTGGTCACCGGGAGTAGCTTCCCGGTCAGCCAGGCCCGGCTCTGGTCGTCGTGGTGCGGGTCGCCGGGCACCCCGCAGGCGCCGAGCGGGACCACCCAGCGGCTGTCCTCCCGCCGGGCCAGGTCCCAGACGAAACGCGCCGCCGGCCCCCGGAAGCACCGGTGGGTCGCCCCGGGCACGCTGGACGTGGCCAGCACGCAGTCGTGATCGCCGGCCAGCCGGGGGCCGGGGCCGGCATCCGGATCAGGCAGCGCCCGCCACGGCGCCAGCCGGTGCAGGTCCCCCCAGCGCACCTGTCCGTCCGCCGCGCCGGTCGGACCGGCGACCTCCTCGGCCGCCGCGCGGACCAGCTCGGCCACGTCCAGGCCGGGCAGCCGGGCGGTGCCGAGCAGGTGCTCCAGCGCGTAGCCGACCCGCGGGATCAGGGCCATCCAGGGTGCGAACACCTCCGGGTACGCCGGCGGCTCGGCCAGCGCGGCCAACGCCGGGTGGGCGGCCAGCCGGCGTACGACGGCCGCCCGCAGCGTGGCGAAGTCCGCGGCGTCGGTGCTGTCGGCGGCCATCCGCCGGTCCCAGCTCAGGAGCCGTTCGCGCAGCGCGGCGGCGTCCGGACCGAGCCCGTTCACCTCACCCAGCACCGCCAGCAGCGGGCCGGCCGACGCCAGGTACGTGTCGGTGTGCACGGCGGCCAGCCGCTCGGCCGTCCAGTCGCGACCGGCGTCGAGCAGTTCGGCGATCCGGCGTGCCCGGTGCGGCGGGGCGAACTCGACGCCCAGCGGCGCCGCCAGTCCCCGCTCGTTGGCCATCACCGCCCGGCCGGCCACCTCGGCGCGGGGCAGCGGCGCGTACCAGCCCCGCCAGGCGTGCTCGGCCCGCCAGGCCGGGACCACCCCCCGGCCGTTCTCCGGGGCCCGCACCGGGACCGCACCGGCGACCCGGTGCAGCAGCCCGCCGGCTGTGTCCGCCGCCTGCACCACGTTGACCGGCTCCACCCAGTGCCGCAGCGCCCGGTCCACGTCCGCCACGGTGCGAGCGCGCAGCAGCTGCGGCAGCGCCGCGAAGCCGAGATCGGCCCGGACCCGGGGTGGGTAGCGGAGGCTGATGGCGGTCGACTCGTCCGGCCCGCCGACGATCACCGGGCCCCGCTCGGTCTCCACCACCTCGACGTCGACCGGGTCGTCCCCGGCCACCTCGATCGTCTCGACGTGGGTGTGCGCGACCTCCCAGCCGTCCGGGCCGAGCGCCTGCACGACCGCGCCCTGGCGGCGCAGCCGCTCGGCGTACAGGTCCTGGTAGTCGGCCATCGCGTTGGTGATCGTCCACGCCACCGCGCCGGCGTGCCCGAAGTGCGCGATGCCCGGCACGCCCGGCATCGCCAGCCCGACCACGTCGTACTCCGGGCAGGCCAGCCGGATCTGCTGGTAGACGCCGGGATCCTCGATGAACCGGTGCGGGTCGCCGGCCAGCAGCGCCGCGCCGGTGCCGGTCCGCTCGGCCGCGAGCAGCCACCCGTTGCTGCCCGCGACGGCCGGCCCGTCGGTGGCGAACAGGTCGACCGCGGCCGGGCCGAGCCGGTGCGCCACGTGCTCGCGCCAGAGCTTGCTGGGGAAACCGGCGAACAGGATGTGGTGGCCCAGCCAGACGGCCAGCGGCGTCCACGGCTGCCACCGGCCCGGGGCCAGCCCGGTGGCGGCGAACTCGGGCGACCGGGCCGCCCCGGCGGCGAGGCCGGCGTTCACCCCGTCCACGTACGCGCCCACCCACGCGACGGTCGCCGGGTCGAGCGCGGCGTGGCAGCGGCGGGCCGTGTCGTCGAGCCGGACCTGCCGGGCGAACCGGTCCCAGCCGATCGCCTCGACGCCGAGGAAGGCGGCGGTGGTGCCCTGCGCCCGGTGCCGTTCCACCTCGATCTGCCAGGCCCGGTCGTACGCGGTCACCCGCCCCTGCGCCGCCGCCAGGGCGAGCGGGTCATCGGCCCGCAGGTGTGGCACGCCCCACCGGTCGCGGAAACGGCGGCTGCTGTGCCTGCTGGTTCGCTCGCTCCGCTCGCTCACGCCACCGCTTCGCGGCGGCGCGAGCGCATCGCTGCTGTGCCTGCTGGTTCGCTCGCTCCGCTCGCTCACGCCGGCTCCGGGGCGGGCACGGCGGCCCTGCGCCGGGCCGCGGGGATGACCAGCGGGGTGCCGGTCTCCGGGTCGTCGATCACCCGGCAGGGCAGCCCGAACACGTCGGCCACCAGGTCGGCGGTGACCACCGCAGCCGGTTCGCCGGCGGCCACGACCCGCCCGTCGCGCATGGCGATCAGGTGGGTGGCGTAGCGGGCGGCGTGGTTCAGGTCGTGCAGCACCGCGACCAGTGTGCGCCCCTGCTCCTCGTGCAGCCGGGCGCAGAGATCCAGGATCTCGATCTGGTGGGCGATGTCGAGGTAGGTGGTCGGCTCGTCGAGCAGCAGCAGTGGGGTCTGCTGGGCCAGCGCCATGGCGATCCAGACCCGCTGCCGCTGACCGCCGGAGAGCTCGTCCACCGGCCGGTCGGCGAGGTCGGCGACGCCGGTGGCGGCCATCGACTCCTCGACGACCCGTTCGTCCTCGCGGGACCACTGCCGCAGCAGCCCCTGGTGCGGGTAGCGGCCCCGGGCGACCAGTTCGGCGACGCTGATCCCGTCCGGCGCGATCGACGTCTGCGGCAGCAGGCCGAGGGTGCGCGCCACCTTCCGGGCGGGCACGTCGTGGATGTCCCGCCCGTCCAGCAGCACCGCGCCGGTGGTCGGGCGCAGCATCCGGGCCAGCGCGCGCAGCAGGGTCGACTTGCCGCAGGCGTTCGGGCCGATGATCACCGTGAACGACCGGTCGGGCACCGCCACGGTCAGGTCCTCGGCGATGGTGCGCCGGTCGTAGGCGAGGGTCAGCGCGGTGCCGCCGAGCCGGGAACTGCCGGGGTGCATGGGTGCTCCTTCGAAGGCGTCGCGGGTGTTCACAGCCGACCCGCCCGGCGTTCCATGGCCAGCAGCCAGACCAGGTAGCCGCCGCCGATCACCCCGGTCACCACACCGACCGGAAGCTGGTGCCCGGTGAACGCCCGCTGGGCCAGCAGGTCGGCGCCGACCAGCAGCGCCGCGCCGACCGCCATCGACGGCAGCAGGTTCGGGCCGGGCGCCCGGGTCAGCCGCTTCGCCACGTGCGGCGCGACGAGCGCCACGAACGACACCGGCCCGGCCGCCGCCGCCGCGAACGAGACCAGCAGCACCGCCGCGGCGAGCAGCACCAGGCGCAGCCGGCGCACCGGCACGCCGAGGGCGCTGGACGTGTCGTCGCCCAGCTCCATCATCCGCAGCGCCGGGGCGCAGCCGACGAGGATCAGCGGCGCCAGCACGGCCATGACCGCGAGCAGCGGCCCGGCGTTGGCCCAGCCCCGCCCGTCCAGGCTGCCGGTGAGCCAGAGCACCGCGCGGGCGGCGTCCATCAGCGGCGCCCGGGTCAGCAGGTAGCCGTTGACGCCGGTGAGGATCGCCGCGACACCGATGCCGACCAGGATCAGCCGGTAGCCGTGCACCCCCCGTCGCCAGGCCAGCGCGTAGATCACCAGGCCGGTGCCGAGGCCGCCGGCCACCGCCGCGCCGGCCAGCGCCAGGCTGCCGCCGCCGAGGACGACCACCACCAGCGCGCCGGTCGACGCTCCCTGGGTGAAGCCCAGCACGTCCGGGCTGCCCAGCGGGTTGCGGACCAGCGACTGGAACACGGTGCCGGCCAGCGCCAGCGCCGCGCCGACCAGCAGCGCGGTGACCAGCCGGGGCAGCCGCAGCTCGCCGACGATGAACTGCTCGGCCGGCGTGCCGCCACCGGTCAGCGTCCGCAGCACGTCGGCCGGGCCCATCGGGTAGTCGCCGCTGCCCAGGACGACCAGGCCCAGCCCGGCGGCGAGCAGCGCGGCGCCGGCGCCGACGGCCAGCGCGCGTGGGCGGAACCGCAGCGAGAGACCGCCGGGGGTACGGATGACCGTCACGCCACAGCTCCGCTTCGCTCCGCCGTGGCGCGACGCGCCACGGTGCTGGGCCTGCTGGTTCGCTCGCTGCGCTCGCTCACGCCACAGCTCCGCTTCGCTCCGCCGCGGCGCGACGCGCCACGGTGCTGGGCCTGCTGGTTCGCTCGCTGCGCTCGCTCACGGGTGGGCCACCCGTCCGCGGGTGACCAGCCAGAGGAAGAGCGGGCCGCCCAGCACGGCGGTGACCATGCCGACCTGGAGTTCACCCGGTCGGCCCAGCACCCGGCCCAGCACGTCGGCCCCGAGCAGCAGCACCGGCGCGAGCACCGCGCAGTACGGCAGTAGCCAGCGCAGGTCCGGGCCGGTCAGGGCGCGGACCAGGTGCGGCACCAGCAGCCCGACGAAGACGATCGGCCCGCAGGCGGCGGTCGCCGCGCCGCAGAGCAGGGTGACCGCGACGATGACGGCGGCCCGGATCAGGGCGGGTCGGGCACCCAGGGCCCGCGCCGCGTCGTCGCCGAGCGCGAGGGCGTTCAGCGGGCGGGCGGCGCCGAGCGCGACCAGCAGGCCGACCAGGATGAACGGCAGCACCCGGGTCACGGTCGCGGAGTCCGCGCTGGCCAGCGAGCCGACCGTCCAGAACCGCAGCCGGTCCAGCGAGGCGGTGTCCAGCATCATCACCGCGCTCACGTACGAGTAGAGGGTGGCGTTCAGCGCCGCGCCGGCCAGCGCGAGGCGGGCCGGGGTGGCGCCGCGCCCACCACCGACGGCGTAGACCAGCGCGGTGACCACCGCCGCGCCGAGCAGCGCGAACCAGACGTACCCGCCGATGGCGGTGACGCCCAGGAAGGCGGCGGCGGTGGCGACGGCGGCGGACGCGCCCGCGTTGATGCCGAGCAGCCCCGGGTCGGCCAGTGGGTTGCGGGTGAGGGCCTGCATCACCGCGCCGGCCACCCCGAGCGCCGCTCCGGCGAGCAACCCGAGCAGGGTGCGCGGCAGGCGCATCCGGTGCACCACGGCGTACTCGGCGGCGTCGCGGTGCAGCAGCCCGGACCACACGTCGCCGAGCGGCATGGCCTTCGCGCCGACCGCGATGCTGAGCAGCAGGATCACGCCGAGCAGCGCCACGGCGCCGAGCAGGCCGGCGGCGCGGGCCGCCTGGCGACCGCGCCGTACCGGCGGTGGTCCGGAAAGTGGTGTCGCCAACCGGGCCGGTACGGCACGTGCCGGTCTGGTGGCGGAGGGTGTGGCGTCCAGTGTGGGCTCCGGGGTGTGGCGACACGACGTACCGCTGTTGACAACTTACGAGGTTAGGCTAACCTAACCCCGCTGTCCTGGTCGACCCCGACCTTCCCCTGATCGAAAGACAACACCATGCCCGATGCTCTGTCCGCCCGTCGCCTCTCCCGTCGCGGCCTGCTGGCCGCCGGTGGCGCCGCCACGCTGGCCACCCTGCTCGCCGGCTGCGGCAAGGACGACGCCGCGAAGCCCGCTGCCAGCACCGGAAGTGGCCCCTGGTCGTTCACCGACGACCGCAACCAGAAGGTCGAGGCGGCGGCCCGTCCGACCCGCGTCGTGGCCTTCACGGGCGTCGCGGCCGCGCTGATCGATTTCGGTCTCGACAAGCAGCTCGTCGGTGTGTTCGGCGAGACCAAGCGCGCCGACGGCACGGCCGACCCGCAGGCGGGCGACCTGAACATCGAGGCCGTGGAGATCCTCGGCAACGTGTGGGGCGAGTTCAGCCTGGAGAAGTACGCCGCGCTGCGCCCCGAGCTGCTGGTCACCCACATGTACGACCCGGACGCGCTCTGGTACGTGCCGGACGAGAGCAAGGCCAAGATCCTGCCGCTGGCGCCGAGCGTGGCGGTCACCACCGCCCGGGTGCCGATGACCAAGCCGATCGAGCGGTACGCCGCCCTCGCCGAGTCGCTCGGCGCGGACCTGTCCGCGAAGAAGGTCACCGACGCGAAGGCCCGCTTCGACGCCGCCTCCGAGGCCGTCCGCCAGGCGGTCAAGGCCAACCCCGGCATCAGGGTGATGGCCAGCTCCGGCAGCCCCGACCTGTTCTACGTCTCCAACCCCAAGGTGAGCACCGACCTGATGTACTTCGCCGAGCTGGGCGTGGACATCGTGGTGCCCACCAAGCTCGAAGCCGGCGACTACTTCGAGGCGCTGAGCTGGGAGAACACCGCCAAGTTCCCGGCCGACCTGATCCTGCTGGACAACCGCAACACCGCGCTGCAGCCCAAGGACCTCGCCGCCAAGCCCACCTGGCAGCAGCTGCCGGCGGTCCAGGCCAACCAGGTGACCCCGTGGGACGCCGTGCCCCGCTTCTCGTACGCCGGCGCCGCGCCGCTGCTGGAGAACCTCGCCACCGCCATCCGGAACGCGAAGAAGGTCAGCTGACGCCATGAGTACAAGCACCGTCGAACCTGTCGCCCTCCAGTACGGCTTCTTCGCCGCGCACGTCGTCCGGGCCCGCCGGGTCGGCGCTTCGCTGATCCGGGTCACCCTCGGCGGCGCGGAACTGGTCGACTTCGCCGGCGGCGGCCGGGACCAGAGCGTCTCGCTCTTCCTGCCGCACCCCGGGCAGGACGCCCCGGTGGTTCCGGTCGAGCTGGGCGACGACTGGTTCGGTGGCTGGCGGGCACTGCCGGCGGACGTCCGTGCGGTGCTGCGCTCGTACACCATCCGGGAGCACCGCCCGGCCGACGCCGAGGTCGACATCGACTTCGTCAGCCACGGCGATGTCGGCCCCGCCTCGCGCTGGGCCGACCGGGCGGTGCCCGGCGACCGCGTGCTGCTGCTCGGCCCCTCGGTGCCGGACAACCGCAGCGTCTGCTTCCGCCCCCCGGACGGCACGGACCTCGTGGTGCTGGCCGCCGACGAGACCGCGCTGCCGGCCGCCGCCGGCATCCTGGCCTGGCTGCCCGCCGGCACCCGGGTCCGTGCCTGGATCGAGGTCCCGGCCGCGGCCGACATCACCGAACTGCCCACCGCCGCGGACGCGGAGATCCGCTGGATCGTGCGTGGCAGCACCCCACCCGGCAGTGACCTGCTGGTCAGCGCGGTCCGCGCCGCCCGGCTGCCCGCCGGCACCCCGTACGCCTGGATCGCCGGCGAGTCCGGCGCGGTGCGCGCGCTGCGCCGGCACCTGGTCGGCGAGCGGGGCATCGACCGCCGGCGGGTGACCTTCGCCGGCTACTGGCGGCGCGGGCTCTCGGAGGAGGACCTGCGCGCCGAGGCGCTGGCCGACGCCACCGCCTGAGCGGCGACCCATTCGAAAGGCAGCACAGCCCCCGGCGCTCGACCGCGCCGGGGGAGGGTTCCGGCTGCCCATCGTCGAGAACGTGGAGGACTTCCCGTGACCGTGCCGACGTACCCCGTCGAGACCACCGCGCCGCCACCGGCTCCCGCCGCCGCGCGTGCCCACCTGCTGCACGGCGACTCGGTCGAGCAGTACCGGCGGACACTCGCCGACGGCGTCGACCGGGTCGCCCGCCGGGTGGCCTCCGTGGACCGCCCCGGCACCGGCATCACCCCGGCCGAGCTGGCCCCCGTGGTCGACCGCGTCGACCTGGACCGGCCCCTGGGCGACGCCGGCGCTGCCCTCGACGAACTGGACGACGTCTACCTGCGTGACGCCGTCTGGTTCCACCACCCCCGCTACCTGGCCCACCTCAACTGCCCGGTGGCCATCCCGGCGCTGCTCGGGGAGGCGGTGCTCACCGCGGTGAACTCCTCCCTGGACACCTGGGACCAGAGCGCCGGCGCCACCCTCATCGAACGGCGTCTGATCGACTGGACCGCCGAGCGGATCGGCCTCGGCCCGAACGCCGACGGCGTCTTCACCAGCGGGGGCAGCCAGTCCAACCTCCAGGCGCTGCTGCTGGCCCGGGAGGAGGCGTGCGCCGCCGCGACCACCCCGAAGGCCCGCGCCGACCTGCTGCCCCGGCTGCGCGTGCTCACCTCCGCGGCCGGTCACTTCAGCGTGCAGAAGTCCGCCAAGCTGCTCGGCCTGGCCCCGGACGCGGTGATCGCGGTCCCCACCGACGCGCAGCGCCGGATCCGGCCCGCCGCCGTCCGCGAGGAGATCGCCCGGTGTCGGCAGGCCGGGCTGGTGGTGATGGCGGTCGTCGGCACCGCCGGGACCACCGACTTCGGCTGCATCGACCCGATCGCCGAGCTGGCCGGGATCTGCGCGGCAGCCGGCGTGTGGCTGCACGTGGACGCCGCGTACGGCTGCGGTCTGCTGGTCTCGCCGACGCGGCGGCACCTGCTCGACGGCATCGAACGGGCCGACTCGGTGACCGTCGACTACCACAAGTCGTTCTTCCAGCCGGTCAGCTCAAGCGCGCTGCTGGTCCGCGACCGGCGGGTGCTGCGGCACGCCACCTACCACGCCGACTACCTCAACCCGGCACGGATGGTGGAGCAGCGGATCCCCAACCAGGTCGACAAGAGCCTGCAGACCACCCGCCGCTTCGACGCGCTGAAGCTCTGGCTGACCCTGCGCGTGATGGGTCCGGACGCGCTCGGCGCGCTCTTCGACGACGTGGTCGACCGGGCCGCCGACGCCTGGCAACTGGTCAGCGAGGATCCCCGCTTCGAGGTGGTGACCCGCTCCCAGCTGAGCACGGTGGTCTTCCGTTACCTGCCCACCGGCCCGGGCCGGGAGCTGGCCGACGCGGCCAACCTGCACGCCCGGGAGGCGCTGGCCGCCTCCGGCGCCGCAGTGGTCGCCGGGACCCGGGTCGACGGCCGGCACTTCCTGAAGTTCACGCTGCTGAACCCGGCCACCACCGTCGACGACGTCGACCACGTGCTCGAACTGATCGCCACGCACGCCGGCCGGTACGTGCAGGAGCACACCGCCGCCGATCTGACCTGCCACGTCGGCTGATGCCGGCGAACCCGCGCCTGGAGGGCCGGATGTCCACCCACGACTTCATCGCCATCGGGCTCGGCCCGTACAACCTGGGCCTGGCCTGCCTCACCGCGCCGATCGACGAGCTGGACGGGGTGTTCCTGGAGGCCCGGCCGAGCCTGGCCTGGCATCCCGGCATGCTGCTGGAGTCGGCCCGGTTGCAGACCCCGTTCATCGCCGACCTGGTCAGCCTCGCCGACCCCACCTCGCCGTACTCCTTCCTCAACTACCTGAAGGAGATCGGCCGGCTCTACCCGTTCTACATCCGGGAGAGCTTCTACCCGCTGCGCAGCGAGTACGACGCCTACTGCCGGTGGGCGGCGGCGAAGCTGCCGAACCTGCGCTTCGGCGAGACCGTCACCACCGTGGAGTACGACCCCACCGACGAGCGGTACGTGGTGCGGGCCGGCACCGGCGCGGGGGAGACGGTCGAATACCGCGCCCGGCATCTGGTGCTCGGCACCGGCACCCCGCCGCACCTGCCCCCCGCCGTCGCCGGGTTGCCCGGCGACGCGGTGCACAACTCGCGCTACCTGGAGCACCGGGACGCGCTGCGTGCCAAGCGCAGCATCACGGTGGTGGGCAGCGGGCAGAGCGCCGCGGAGATCTACCACGACCTGCTCGGCGACCTCGACCGGTACGGCTACCAACTGAACTGGGTGACCCGCTCGCCGCGGTTCTTCCCCCTCGAATACACCAAGCTCACCCTGGAGATGACCTCACCGGACTACGTGGACTACTTCCACGCGCTGCCCGAGGAGACCCGCTACCGGCTGGAGTCCGAGCAGAAGGGCCTGTTCAAGGGGATCAACGCCGACCTGATCAACGACATCTTCGACCTGCTCTACGCACACAGCGTCGACGGGCCGGTGAACACCCGGCTGCTCACCAACACCGAGCTGACCAGCGCCGACCACCACGACGGGGCGTACACGCTGGGGTTGCGCCAGGTCGAGCAGGAGCGTCACTTCACCCTGCGGACCGAGGGGTTGGTGCTGGCGACCGGCTACCACTACCGGGTGCCGGAGTTCCTCGCGCCGGTGCGCGACCGGATCCGTTGGGACACGCACGGCCGGTTCGACGTGGCCCGCAACTACAGCATCGACCACACCGGCCGGGGCATCTTCCTCCAGAACGCGGGCACCCACACGCACAGCATCACCTCACCCGACCTGGGCATGGGTGCGTACCGCAACTCGTGGATCATCCGGGAGCTGCTCGGCCGGGAGCACTACCCGATCGAGAAGAGCACCACCTTCCAGGAGTTCGGCGCGCCCGCCGGGGTGGCGTCGTGACCGTCGTCTTCACCCGCGTCGACGACCGCCTCGGCGAGTTCGCGCTACGAACCCTCGACGCGGACGCCGACGCCGCGCTGCTGCACGCCTGGGTGACCCACCCGAAGGCGGCGTTCTGGCTGATGCAGGACGCCGACCCGGCTCAGGTGACCGAGGAGTACCGGCGGATCGCCGCGCACCCGCACCACGACGCGTACCTCGGCCTGTGGAACGGGCGTCCCGCCTTCCTGGCCGAACGCTACGACCCGGCACGCGTGGAGCTGGTCGGCCTGTACGACGCCCAGCCGGGCGACGTGGGCATGCACTTCCTCTGCGCGCCCACCGACGCTCCGCTGCACGGCTTCACCCGCGCGGTGATCACCACCGTCATGGCCTGGCTCTTCGCCGACCCGGCGACCCACCGGGTGGTGGTCGAGCCGGACGTGCGCAACACCGCGGTGCACGCGCTGAACGCCGCCGTCGGGTTCGAGGTCGTCGGCACCGTCACCAAGCCCGAGAAGGAGGCGCTGCTCAGCGTCTGCACCCGGGCCAAGTTCCACGCCGCCGTCGACCAGGCCGCGACCGACCAGGCCGCCGTCGACCGCGCTGCCGCCACCCGAACCGAAGGAGCCCCGGCGTGACCGCCACCGCCGTCCCCACCCAGCCGTCCTCCGCTGCCGCTCCGGCCGCCATCGACCCGGTCGGGCATCTCACCCCGCAGCGCTGGGCGCGGGCCAACCGGCTGCTGGTCCGCAAGGCGCTCGCCGAGTTCACCCACGAACGGCTGATCACCCCGGAGCCCGTACCGGCCCCCGCCGCCGACGCCCGGCAGTGGTACGAGGTCCGCAGCGACGACGGCACGGTCACGTACCGGTTCGCCGCGCGGGTGCTCGCCCTGGCGCACTGGCAGATCGACGCGGACAGCATCACCCGGCACCGCGACGGCACCACGTTGCCGCCCGACGCGGTCGATTTCATCGTCGAGCTGCGCGACAGCCTCGGGCTCTCCGCCCGGGTGCTCCCGGTCTACCTGGAGGAGATCACCTCCACCCTCGCGGGCAGCGCGTACAAGCTGCGCCGGACCGCACCCAGTGCCGCCGAGCTGGCCGGGGCGGACTTCCAGACCATCGAGACGTCGATGACCGAGGGCCACCCCTGCTTCGTGGCCAACAACGGTCGGCTCGGCTTCGGCGTCGACGAGTACCACCGGTACGCCCCGGAGGCCGCCGCCCCGGTCCGGCTGGAGTGGCTGGCCGCGCACCGGGACCACTCGACGTTCAGCAGCGCCGCCGACCTCGACTACGACACGCTCATCGAGGGTGAGCTGGACGTGGACACCCGGGCCCGGTTCGCCGCCACGATGGCCGGCCTCGGGCTGGACCTCGCCGACTACCACCTGATCCCGGCGCACCCGTGGCAGTGGTGGAACAAGCTGGCGGTCACCTTCGCCGGCGAGCTCGCCGAGCGTCGGCTGGTGCACCTCGGCCCCGGCTCGGACCAGCACCTGGCCCAGCAGTCCATCCGCACCTTCTTCAACGTCACCGAGCCGCACCGGCACTACGTGAAGACCGCGCTGTCGGTGCTGAACATGGGCTTCATGCGTGGGCTGTCGGCGGCGTACATGGCGGCCACCCCGGCGATCAACGACTGGCTGGCCGACCTAATCGCGGGCGACGAGGTGCTCACCGGCACCGGGCTGACGATCATCCGGGAGCGGGCCGCGGTGGGCTACCGGCACCGGCAGTACGAGGCGGCCACCGACCGCACCTCGCCGTACCGGAAGATGCTGGCCGCGCTGTGGCGCGAGAGCCCGGTGCCCGGCCTGGCGCCGGGACGGCGACTGACCACCATGGCGGCGCTGCTGCACGTGGACGACGACGGCGGCTCGCTGGCGGCGGAGCTGATCGCCCGGTCCGGGCTCGCGCCCGAGGTGTGGCTGCGCCGCTACCTGGACGCCTACCTGACCCCGCTGCTGCACAGCTTCTACGCCCACGACCTGGCCTTCATGCCGCACGGCGAGAACGTCATCCTCGTCCTCGACGAGCGGGACACCGTCGAGCGGGTGATCTTCAAGGACATCGCCGAGGAGATCGCGGTGATGAGCACCGAGGTCGAGCTGCCGGAGGCGGTGGAGCGGATCCGGGTCGAGGTGCCCGAGGACACCAAACTGCTGAGCATCTTCACCGACGTGGTCGACTGCTTCCTGCGCCACCTCAACGCGGTGCTGGTCGAGGCCGGTGTGCTCGCCGAGGAGGACGTCTGGCGCACGGTCGCGGCCTGCGCCGCCGACTACCTGGACCGGGTGCCGCACCTGGCCGAGCGGGCCCGCCGCTACGACCTGTTCGCCCCGGAGTTCGCGCTCTCCTGCCTCAACCGGCTGCAACTGCGCGACAACCAGCAGATGATCGACTTGGCCGACCCGTCGGCCGCCCTCCAGTTCGTCGGCACGCTGGTCAACCCGCTGGCCCGCTACGCGCCGGCCCGGTGACACCGGTCGCGCTCCGGCCGGGTCGGGGAGGCTGACACCGGCCGGGGCGCGAGACGCCCGCGTATGTACCCGACGCTGTGACGCATGGTCGGGGCGCTGGCCGGTGGGTGCAATGGAGGCATGGGTTTCCTGCGCACCGCGAGCCTGCTCGCCGCCACCGTGACCACCGGCCTGACCGCCGGGCTGTTCACCGCGTTCGCGTACGCCGTCCTGCCGGGGCTGGGCCGCGCCGACGACCGGACGCTGGTGCTCGCCATGCAGCGGATCAACGAGTCCATCCTCAACGGATGGTTCGCCGTCTGCTTCGGTGGCGCGCTCGTGTTCACGCTGGTGGCGCTGGTGTCGCACCTGGGCGCCGGGCACCGCGCGGTGCTGCCGTGGATCGTCGCGGCGCTGCTGCTGTACCTGGTGGTGCTCGGCGTCACGGCGGTCGTCAACGTGCCCCTCAACAACGTGCTGGCCCGGGCCGGCGACGTCGACCGGGTCAGTGACCTCGCCGCGCTGCGGGAGCGCTTCGAGGTGCCGTGGGTGCGCGGCAACCTGGTACGGGCCGTCGCCTCGACCGGCGCGTTCGGGCTGCTCGCCTGGGCGCTGGTCGGGCTCGGCCGGCTGTCCGGGTAGCCTGCCCGCCTAGTCGGCCGTGCCGATCCTGCGGAACGCGCGGGCCAGCTGGACGAGGTCGTAGCCTTCCAGGTGGTCAAGGAACCGCCGCCGCACGGCAGCCAGGTGGCTGGGCCAGGACTCTTCGAGCCGCGCGAAGCCGGCGTCGGTGAGGACGGCGTTCCAGCCGCGGGCGTCCTGTTCGCTACGGACCCGCTCGACGAGACCCTGCGTCTCCAGCCGGGTGATGGTGCGGGTCATCCCGCTGAGTGAGAGCTGGCACTCGGCGGCGAGTTCGTTCATGCGCATCTGCCGGTCCGGCGCCTCGGAGAGGACCCGGAGGGCGGTGTACTCGGTCAGCGGCAGCTGGCGGTCGCCGGTCATGTCGGCGTCGATGGCCCGAGGCAGGACGAACATCAGCTGGCCCAGGGAGCGGACCAGCGCCTCCTCGTCGGGGTTGAGGGGCCGGAGGGGTTCTGCGGGGCTGCCGGACATACCCCCATCCTAGTTGCTTGACCGAGCAACTGCTCGCCCTTCGTGTGACGCTCGACATGGCGCAGAAAGTTGCTTGACCAAGCAACAAGTGGTTAGCGTTAGTGGCGCCAGGCAAGGACTTCTGAAAGGCGCAACCATGACCAGGATCGGGATCATCCTTGGGAGCACCCGCCCGGGGCGTAACGGCGAAGCCGTCGCCCGCTGGGTGCTCGAGGTCGCCAAGCAGCGCTCCGACGCGGAGTTCGAACTGATCGACCTGCTGGACTACAAGCTGCCGCACCTCGACGAGGCGTACCCGCCGTCGATGGGCCAGTACACCCAGCCGCACACGCTGCGCTGGGCCGAGACGATCGCGTCGTTCGACGGTTTCGTGATGGTCACGCCCGAGTACAACCACTCCACGTCGGGTGCCCTGAAGAACGCCATCGACTTCCTGTACGCCGAGTGGAACAACAAGGCCGTCGGCTTCGTCAGCTACGGCTCGGTCGGCGGCGCACGGGCCGTCGAGCACCTGCGGCTGATCTCCGGTGAGCTCCAGATGGCCGACGTGCGGTCCCAGGTCGCGCTGTCGCTCTTCACCGACTTCGAGAACTTCAGCGTCTTCAAGCCCGGCGAGCACCAGCGGGACGCGCTCGGCGTCACCCTGGACCAGGTCGTCGCCTGGAGCACCGCGCTCGCACCGCTGCGCCAGCGCTGACCACGTTTCGCACCGAACCTGAGCCGGCCGCGGGATCCCTCCCGCGGCCGGCTCAGCTCGTCGCGAGGGTGACGCCGCCACGGCCGGTGCCGAGGGCGCGTGCCTACTAACCTCGTCGCCATGATCCGACCTTCCGGCGCGGTCCGGCCGCCGCTGTGGCGGGACCGCACGTTCGGCACGTACTGGATCGCGCAGTCGCTCTCCGCGGCCGGTGACTCGTTCGCGTACCTCGCGGTGCCGCTGCTGGTGCTCCAGGCGACCGGGTCGGTGGCCCGGATGGGTCTGCTCACCGCCGTCGCGGGTGCGGCGTCCGTCGTGGCCGGGATCTTCGGCGGTGTGCTGGTCGACCGGTACGACCGGCGGACCCTGATGATCGTGGCGGACCTCGCCCGGCTGGTGCTCTACGGCCTGGTGCCACTGGTCTGGCTCGCCGGGCCGCAGGTCTGGCTGCTCTTCGTCGTGCTGCCGATCTGCGAGGCCGCCGGGATGGTGTTCCAGGTTGCGGCGGTCACCGCCGTCCGCAACCTGGTCGACCGGGATCGGATCACCGAGGCCAACGGCCGGTTGCAGGCGACGTACGCGGCGGCCGCCGTGATCGGGCCGCTGCTCGCCGGCGTGGTGTCGGCCCGGTTCGGCCCGGCGGCGGCGATCGCCGTCAACGCGGCCAGCTTCGCGTTGTCGGCGACCGGCCTGTGGCTGATCCGGCTGCGACCCGTCCAGGCGGAGGACGCCGCCCCGGTGCCCCGGCAGCGGCCGCTGGTCGAGTTCCTGGCCGGGGCGCGGTTCCTGTGGCGACAGCCGGTGCTCCGCGCGCTGACCGTGCTGCTGTCGGTCTTCATCTTCCTGACCTACGGCTTCACCGATGTGCTGATCTACCACGTCACGCACGACCTCGGCGGCACCGATGGCACCGTCGGCGCCGTGCTCGGCCTGGCCGCGCTGGGCACGATCGCCGGAGCGCTCCTGGTGGCCCCGCTGCGCCGCCGGCGCGGCTTCGGCGTGACCTGGATCGGTGCCCACGCGATCTGCGGCCTCGCCGTGGCAGGCATCGGCCTCGCGACGACGGTGCCGGCGGTCACCGTGCTGACCGCGGTGTACCTGTGCTGCCTGAGCGTGGGCGGGATCTGCTCGATGTCCCTGCGGCAGGAGATCACCCCCGATCATCTGCTCGGCCGGGTCACCTCGGCGTTCTGGAGCACGCACTACGCCCTCGGGCCGGCCGGCGCGGTGGCGTTGACCTGGGCGGCGGCCCGGTACGGCGTCGCGGCGGTCGCCCTCGTGGCGGGGGCGGGATGTCTGCTGGTCGCGGTCGGTGGCCTGTTCACCCCGGTCCGCCGGGCCGGCGCGGAGCCGCGTCGGTCGCCCGCCACCATTACGGTCGGTCAGGCCGGGTAGCAGCCCCGACGACCAGTCTCAGCGCGCCTGTCGAGCTGCCCCAGGTGTGGGGCAGTCCGCGTGGGGCGAATGACGCCAGCGGAACGCTGGCGGGCAGGTCGCGCCCCCTCTGACGGGGTGTGCCGTCGAGCGGATCCGCCTGCCCGCCCCGCATATGGGGCAGCTCTACAGGCACCAGCAGGACATGGCACCCGCCGGTTGGTTCCCGCCGTCCCCGCCGGGCCGGACTGTCAGAACTCCTGGTACATGACGTGCAGGCCGACCCGGCCGAGGACGGGGTGGCGGAACGCGCCCGGGACCGTGCCGACCACCTGGAAGCCCTCCCGCCGGTACAGCTCCACCGCCGACCGGTTGCTCTCCACCACGGCGTTGAACTGCATGCCGGCGTACCCCCGCTGGCGGGCCCAGGCCAGGGCGTCGCGGCACAGTGCGGTGCCGACGCCCCGGCCCCGGGCGTCGGCGGCGACCATGAAGCTCGCGGTCGACACGTGCGCGCCCGGTCCGGGCCGGTTGGTGCCCATCTTCGCGGTGCCGAGCACCCGTTCGCCGTCCACCGCGACGACCGTGCGGCCCGGCGGGGTCTCCGCCCAGATGCCGTACGCCACGTCGGCGGTCATCGCCGGGTCGAAGGGGAAGGTCTCCCCGGCCAGGATGACCTCCTCGACGATCGGCCAGACCTGCGACCAGTCGTCCGCCACGAACTCTCGAATCAGCACCGGCGCAGGCTACGGCCGGTGATCCGGCCGGACAACCGGTTTGTCGAGCGCGGCGAGTTCCGCGTCCAGCAGCGTCGCGAGCCGGGCGTGCCGCCGCGGATGGCTGCTCGCCGTCATGCCACGGCTGGGCATCTCCACCGTCATCAACAGGTACAGGTGCAGCCGGTAGAGACCGAGCCGGCGGCGGGCCGAGGCGTCCAGCACCAACGGTTCGGCGGCGGCGGCGTGGTAGCCGCGCAGCAGCGGATGCCCCGGCTCGTCCTCGACCCGCCGGTAGAGCAGCGGCGAGACCAGATCCAGCAGCGGATCGCCGTGCAGGAACCGTTCACCGTCCACCAGCCCGCACAGCCGTGGCCGGCCGTCCGGCCCGGGCGCGGTCAGCACGTTGCCGTCCCAGCAGTCGAAGTGCAGCAGCGCCGGGCGGCGCACCTCGTCCAGCACACGGGCGTGCCGCCCGACCAGCGCGCGCAACCGGTCCGCGCTGACCGGCAGCGGGACGTCCCAGTCGGCCGCGTCGGCCAGCAGCGCGTCGAGCATCGCGGTGAACGCCTCCCGCCACGTCGAGCCACCGGCGCGGTCGCCGTCGTAACCGAACCGGTCGCCGGTGACCCGGTGCAGCGCGGCGAGGGCCGCCCCGAGGTCGTACCGCGCCGGGCCGTCGTCGACCGCCGTGCCGGCCTCGGCCAGCTCGCGCAGCGACCGGCCGGGCAGCATCCCGGTGACCAGCCACTCGCCGTACGCCGGGTCGGTGCCGTGGTGCAGCACCGGGGGAACGGGCACCTTCGGGGCCCGCCCGGCGACGAGCCGGAAGTACCGCGCCTCGGCCCGGCAGAGCCCCCGCTCGTAGCGCAGCAGTCGCGTACCGGCCGGCGGGGCCAGCTTCAGCACCACCCGGCGGTCGTCGTCGAGCCGCGCCCACCAGACCGTGGCGTACCCGCCGCCGGCCAGTGGCCCGCTGTCACGTACCCGCGTGGCCGGTCCGAACGACGCGCGGACCAGGTACGCCACGTCGACCGTTGTGAGTGGACGTTGTGTCGGGCTGGCCACGGTCACGAGCCGTCGGCGCCCCGCCGCGGGCTCGGCGCCACGCCGGCGGTCCCCCGTGCGGCCTGCGGGGCGGGGCCGGCGGTGTCCCGGCGGACCAGCTCGGCGGGGAGCACCTCGACCCGGGGCGCCGGCGCCTCCACCCCGAGCACCAGGGACATCGCGCGGACACCCATGTCGACCAGCGGCAGCCGCACGGTGGTCAGCGCCGGAGTCACGTCCCGGGCGATCGGCATGTCGTCGAAGCCCACCACGGAGACCCGCTGCGGCACGGCCAGCGAACGGGCCCGCAGGGTGGCGAGTGCGCCGATGGCCATCGAGTCGTTGAGTGCCGCGATCGCGGTCAGCTCCGGGTCGGCGTCGAGCAGCCGGGCCGTGGCCTCGGCGCCGCCGTCGCGGTCGAACTCGGCGTACCGGATGCGCCGCTCGGGCAGGTCGAGACCCTGCTCGGCGAGGGCCTGCCGGAGCCCGGCCAGCCGGTCGGTGGTGGTGGTGAGGATGCGCGGGCCGGCCACCACGCCGATCGCCCGGTGCCCCAGCTCGCACAGCTCCCGACCGGCCAGGTAGCCGCCGGCCCGGTTGTCCGGCATCACCGCGTCACCCGAGTGCTCGTGCCGGCCGATCACCGCGACCCGCCCACCGGTCGCCTCGTACGCGGCGAGCTTCTCGTTGAGCTGCCGGGTGAACGCGTCGTCGTGGTAGCCGGAGCCGGCCAGGATCAGCGCGGCCACCTGGTGACCGCGCAGCAGCTCCACGTACTCCAGCTCGCGGTCCGGGTCCCGGTAGCTGTTGCAGATCATCAGCAGCCGCCCCTGGTCGGTGGCGACGCGTTGCAGCCCACGGGTGATCTCGGCGAAGTACGGGTCGGAGACGTCGTGCACGATCACGCCGACCGCGCTGCGGTGCGAGCGGGCCAGCAACTGGGCGTGCGCGTTCGGCACGTACTGCAACTCGGCGACGGCGGCGAGCACCCGCTCGCGCAGCTCGTCGGTGACCGGTTTGCTGCTGCCGTTGATCACGCGGGAGGCGGTGGCGGGCGAGACGCCCGCGCGTCGTGCCACGTCGGACAGGGTCGCCATGGCCCGCCCCCTCGGTCTGTTGACGGCGTTTCGCCGTGCCGGCTAGCGTCACGGTACCGCAGAGAAAGCCCTTTCCCGCAGGGAGGCCCGGCCATGTCCGAACGCTTCGCGGTGCTCCAACTCGACGACCTTCCCGCCCGACGCTGCTCCTGCGGCACCACCCGCCGGGGCTTCATCGCCGAGAGCGGCGGCCAGGCCAGCGTGCACCTGCTCCACGTGCAGGACGCGGTCACCCACCACCACCGGATCGCCACCGAGTACTACATCGTGCTCGCCGGTGAGGGTGAGGTCGAGCTGGACGGCGTACGCCACCCGGCCCGGCCGATGTCCGCGTTCCTGATCAAGCCGGGCTGCCGGCACCGCGCCATCGGTGACCTCACCGTGCTGCTGGTCTCGTTGCCGGCGGCGGACGACACCGACGAGTACTTCGATGCCTGACCGGTCGGCCCCGTTGCCCGGCGGGATCGGGCTCTCCCGGCTGCGCGTCTACGACACCGTGGCGCCGGACGGCGTGGTCGGCGGCACGCCGCACGTGCACCTCTGCTGCACCGAGGGGTACGTGGTGACCGGCGGCGAGGGCGCCGTGCAGACCCTCACCTCGGCCGGCTACCGGGAGACGCCGCTGCGTCCGGGTGCGGTGGTCTGGTTCGAGCCGGGCACCGTGCACCGCCTGGTCAACGGCGGCGGACTGACCATCGTGGTGCTCATGCAGAACAGCGGCCTGCCCGAGGCCGGCGACGCGGTGCTGACCTTCCCGCCGGAGGTGCTGGCCGACCCGGCCGCGTACGCCGCCGCCGCGGCGCTGCCCGACGGGGGAGCGCCGGGCGCCGACGTGACCGCCGCGTACCGCCGACGGGATCTGGCGGTGACCGGCTTCCAGGCGTTGCGGGCCGGCGGGCCGACGGCGTTGGCCGCGTTCCACGGCGCCGCGATGGCGCTGCGCCGGCCGCTGCTGGCCCGCTGGCGGGAGCGGTGGGCCGCCGGCGCGGGCCGGGCCGCCGCCGGTACCGGCGAGCAGCTCGACGCCCTCGGCCGGGGCGATCCCGGTCACCTCGGCGCGGCGGGGGTGTACGCGGTGGGGGAGCCGGTCGAGCGAGGTCGGCTGGGCATGTGCGGACTGCTCGACACCTATCCCGCCGCGGTCTGATTGCGGAGTGGCCCACTGCCCGATCCACGTCGGACTGTTCGCGCGCGGTCCGGGCTGATCGACTCGGGTTCACGGAAGTCAGGGTGTTCAAGGGGGCGGGGTAGCGGAGAACAGATCGAGGAAAGGCCTTGCCTGCCGTCGGGGGAGCCGCCTACGCTCCTGGAAAGCGTTTGCCTGATACGCCGACCGGCCCGGTCCGTGGGTGCCATGCCGGGCTTCGAGGAGGTTCCGCGTGACCGAGAACGCTCTGGACGCGGCGGGTCAGCAGGCCGCCACCGAGGCGGCGAGCGGCGAACGGACGGCCGTTTCTTCGCCCCCACCCGGGTCCACCGGCGCGTCGACCTCGATCGACGGCCCGACTCCGTCCACCGTGGCCGGTCCGCCACCGGGCGTCGATGGTCGCCCGCCCCGACCGACGCTCGGCCGACGGGCGCTGGCCCTCGCCGACTCGCTCTGGCGCCCGGCGCTGGTGCTGGCGGCGTTCTTCGTCGCGTGGTGGTTCGTCGCCGCCCGGGAGTACGTCCCCAACTACCTGGTGCCCACCCCCGGCCAGGTCTGGTCGACCATGACCGACCAGTGGTCCGAGCTGGGCCGGCACACCATGGTCACCCTCTACGAGACGGTGCTCGGCTTCGTGCTGGCCTCCGCGCTGGGTCTGGCCACCGCGGTCGCCATCGCCTACTCGCGCACGCTGGACAAGGCGCTCTACCCGATCGTCCTGTTCGCACAGGTCATCCCGAAGATCGCCATCGCGCCACTGCTGGTGGTCTGGTTCGGTCTCGGCCTCACCCCGAAGATCATCTTGGCGGTGCTCATCGCGTTCTTCCCGGTGGTCATCTCCGGCGTGGCCGGCCTGCGCTCCACCGACCCGGAGCTGCTCGACCTCGCCGCCACGATGGGCGCCGGGCCGTGGCGCACCTTCCGCAAGATCCGTTTCCCGAACGCGTTGCCACACCTGATGGCCGGCCTCAAGGTAGCGGTCACCCTCGCCGTGGTCGGCGCCGTGGTCGGCGAGTTCGTCGGCGCCAGCGAGGGGCTCGGCTACGTCCTGTTGCTGGCCAACGGCAACCTCGACGCCCCGCTGCTGTTCGCCGACCTGATCCTGATGTCCGCCATCGGCATCGTCCTGTTCGTCCTGGTCGAGATCGCCGAGGCACTGCTCATTCCCTGGCACGCCAGCCGTCGGGCCGGCGTACCGCTCACCACCTCCTGACCGACCCCATCACGGAGGCACCGATGAAACGCACCGCCACCACCATCCTGGCCACCGTCGCCCTGCTGTTCGCCGCCACCGGCTGCGGCGGGGACGACTCCTCCGACGGCGGCACCGGCGCCGACGGCAAGAAGGAGGTCACCCTCACCCTCAACTGGGTGCCCTACGGTGAGCACGCCCCGTTCTACTACGGGCTCCAGAAGGGCTTCTACTCCGCCGAGGGCATCGACCTCAAGATCCTCCCGGGCAACGGCTCCGGCAACACCGTCAAGCAGGTCGCCCAGAAGCAGACCGACTTCGGCTGGGCCGACAGCCCGGTGCTGCTCAAGTCGGTGGCCAGCGGGATGCCGGTGCGCAGCCTCGGCGCGTACCTGGAGAAGGGCCCCTCTTCGGTGGAGTTCTTCGCGGAGGAGAACATCAAGACCCCGGCCGACCTCAAGGGCAAGACCGTCGGCGGCACCCCCGGCGACGCCCTCTACGCGACGTTCCCGGCCTGGCTGGAGAAGAACGGCCTCAAGCAGAGCGACGTCAAGGTGGTCAACGTGGACGCCGCCGGCAAGATCGCGGCGTTGGCCGAGGGCAAGGTCGACGCCATCATGGGCTTCTTCCACGACCAGGCGCCCACCATCGAGAGCAAGACCGGCAAGAAGGTCGACGTGCTGCTCTTCGCCGACTACGGGATGAACCTGCTCGGCACCGGCCTGATCGCCAACACGCAGACCCTCCAGAAAGACCCGGAGTTGGCGCGCAAGTTCGTCCGGGCCACCCAGAAGTCCTGGGCCGAGGCCGCGCGTGACCCGGCCGGCGCGGTGAGCGCGATGACGGCGCTGGCCGAGAACGAGCCCGCACCCGAGGTGCTCACCAAGCAACTCACCCTCAACCTGCCACTGATCGGCTCCGACGGCCCGCCCGGCGTGAACACCGAAGCCCAGTGGAGCGAGACCATCGACCTGATGTCCCGCTACGCGGAGCTGAAGGACCCGGGCGCGCCCAACGCGTACTGGGACGCCTCGTACGCGGCCCAGGGGTGACCCGGTGACCGACGCGCCGGCGCAGACCGGCACCGCCATCGGGATGTCCGGTCTGACCGTCCGCTTCAGCTCGCGGCGGTCGCAGACCACCGCACTGGACGACGTGTCGCTGGACATCGAGCCGGGGGAGTTCGTCACCATCGTCGGTCCGTCCGGCTGCGGCAAGTCCACCCTGCTGAAGATCATCGCTGGACTGGTCCGGCCCAGCAGCGGCGAGGTGTCGCTCCTGGACCGCCCGGTACGCGGCCCGCAGAAGGAGATCGGCTTCGTCTTCCAGAAGGCCGCGCTGCTGGAGTGGCGCGGCGCGCGGGCCAACATCCTGCTCCAGGCCGAGATGCGCGGCATGGACCGGGCGCAGGCGGCCCGCCGGGCCGACGAGCTGATCGAGATGACCGGGCTGACCGGCTTCGAGAAGGCACTGCCGCACGAGCTGTCCGGCGGCATGCAGCAGCGGGTGGCGCTCTGCCGCGCGCTGCTGCACTCCCCGCCGGTGCTGCTGATGGACGAGCCGTTCGGCGCACTGGACGCGCTGACCCGGGAGCAGATGAACGCCGAGCTGCACCGGATCTGGCGGGAGACCGGCACCACTGTGGTGCTGGTGACCCACTCCATCGCCGAGGCGGTCTTCCTCGGCACCCGGGTCGTGGTGATGAGCGCCCGACCCGGCCGGATCATCCGTACCTTCCCGGTCGACCTGCCGGCGCACCGCGACTACGCGCAGGTGATGTCCGACGCGCGCTTCGACCGGCTCGCCGCCGACCTGCGCGGGTTGCTCGGCAGCGCGGCCGCCAACCACTGAGCCGGGACCGGCACGACCAGCACGACGGAAGGAACATCATGACCCGCAGGTCGATCGGCATCATCGTCAACGGTGTGACCGGGAGGATGGGCTACCGGCAGCACCTCGTCCGCTCGCTGCTGGCCATCCGTGAGTCCGGCGGCGTGACGTTGGCCGACGGCACGACCATCTGGCCGGAACCGGTCCTGGTCGGGCGCAACGAGACGAAGCTCCGGGAACTCGCCGAGCGACACGGGCTGACCGACTGGACCACCGACCTGACCTCGGCACTGGCCCGGGACGACGTCGAGATCTACTTCGACGCACAGGTCACCCAGCAGCGGGAGAAGGCGATCCGGCAGGCGATCGAGGCCGGCAAGCACATCTACACCGAGAAGCCACTGGCCGAGGACACCGCCGGCGCGCTGGACCTGGCCCGCGCCGCCGACGCTGCCGGGGTACGCACCGGGGTGGTGCAGGACAAGCTCTTCCTGCCCGGGCTGCGCAAGCTCAAGCGGCTCATCGACGGTGGCTTCTTCGGCCGGATTCTCTCGGTGCGCGGCGAGTTCGGCTACTGGGTGTTCGAGGGCGACTGGCAGCCGGCCCAGCGCCCGTCCTGGAACTACCGGACCGAGGACGGCGGCGGCATCGTGGTCGACATGTTCCCGCACTGGCACTACGTGCTGGAGGAGCTGTTCGGCCGGGTGAACGCGGTCTCCTGCGTCACCGCCACGCACGTGCCCGAGCGGGTCGACGAGGACGGCTGCACCTACCCCGCCACCGCCGACGACGCCGCGTACGGCATCTTCGAACTCGACGGCGGGGTCATCGCGCAGCTCAACTCGTCCTGGTGCGTGCGGGTGTTCCGCGACGAGCTGGTGGAGTTCCAGGTCGACGGCACGGAGGGCAGCGCGGTCGCGGGGCTGCGCCGCTGCCGGGTGCAGCACCGGGCGGTCACCCCCAAGCCGGTGTGGAACCCGGACCTGCCGGTCACCGAGGACTTCCGGGCGCAGTGGACCGAGGTGCCGGACAACGAGGAGTTCGACAACGGTTTCAAGGTGCAGTGGGAGGCGTTCCTGCGGCACGTGGTCGCCGGTGAGCCGTTCCGCTGGGACTTCCTGGCCGGCGCGCGCGGCGTGCAGCTCGCCGAGCTGGGGCTGCGTTCGGCCCGCGAGGGTGTCCGCGTCGAGGTGCCGGAGCTCCACTCATGAGTGCGGAGGTCGTCCTGCCCGGTGGGCGGCGGCACCGGCTGGCCGGGGGGAGCGGGTTCCGGCGCCCGGCCGAGCCGGCGACCGCCCGGATCGCGTACGCCGCCGCGCACGTGGTCGCCGATCCGAATGCGGAGAACGTGCCGGGCGCGCCGGCGGCCGTGGACTGGGACACCACCCTCGCGTTCCGGCGGCACCTCTGGTCGTACGGGCTGGGGGTCGCCGAGGCGATGGACACCGCCCAGCGGGGGATGGGCCTGGACTACCCGGCCACCCGGGAGCTGATCCGGCGCAGCGCCGCCGAGGCGCGCGCGGTGGGCGGACGGATCGTCGCCGGCGTCGGCACCGACCAGTTGCCGGCCGGCCCGGCCACCCTGTCGGCGGTCACCGCGGCCTACCGGGAGCAGCTCGACGACGTGCGCGCGGCCGGCGCGTGTCCGGTGCTGATGTGCAGCCGGCACCTGGCCGCCGCCGCCCGCGGCCCGGAGGACTACCTGCGGGTGTACGACGAGCTGCTGACCGCCGCCGAGGAGCCGGTGGTGCTGCACTGGCTGGGCCCGATGTTCGACCCTGCGCTGACCGGCTACTGGGGTGCTGTCGACCTGGACCTGGCCGCCGACACGGTGGTCGAGCTGATCAAGGTGCACCAGTCCAAAGTGGACGGAATCAAGGTGTCACTGCTGGACGCCGGGCGGGAGGTGGCCCTGCGCCGCCGGTTGCCGGCCGGGGTACGGCTCTACACCGGCGACGACTTCCACTACCCGGAGCTGATCCGGGGCGACGAGGTGGGCCACTCGGACGCGCTGCTCGGGGTGTTCGCGGCCATCGCGCCGGCCGCCGCCGCCGCGCTGGCCGCCCTCGACCGGGGGGACCTGCCAGCGTACGACGAGATCTTCGCGCCGACCGTGCCACTGGCCCGGCACCTGTTCGCGGCGCCGACCTGGCACTACAAGACGGGGATCGTGTTCCTGGCCTGGCTGGCCGGGCACCAGGACCACTTCACCATGGTCGGCGGCGCGCAGTCCGGCCGGTCCCCGGCACACCTGGCCACCCTGCTCACACTCGCCGACGCGGCCGGGCTGCTGCCCGACGCCGAGCTGGCCGCGGCGCGAGCCCGGGCGCTGTTCACCGTGGCGGGAGTTGCCCAGTGACCGGGCTAAAGCGGTTCTCGTTCAACCAGGCCACGGCGCAGCACTGGCCGCTGCCCGACGTGGTGGCCGGCTGCGTGGCGGCCGGGGCGCCGGGCATCGGGTTGTGGCGGGAGCCGGTGGCCGAGCACGGCCTGGCCCGCTCGGCGAAGCTGGTCCGCGACGCCGGCCTCGCCGTCACCTCGCTGTGCCGGAGTGGCTTCTTCTCCGCCGACGACTGGCGCACCGAGAACCTGCGGGCCATCGAGGAGGCGGCCGCCCTGGGCGCCCCCGAGCTGGTGCTGGTCTCCGGTGGGCTGCCGGCGGGCAGCCGGGACATCGACGGCGCCCGGCGCCGGGTCGCCGACGCGATCGGTGAGCTGGCCCCGCACGCGGCGGCAGCCGGGGTACGCCTGGCCATCGAGCCGCTGCACCCGATGTTCGCCGCTGACCGCTGCGTCATCGCCACCCTGGGCCAGGCGCTGGACATCGCCGAACGGTTCGACCCGGCGGTGGTCGGCGTCGTCGTGGACGCGTACCACGTCTGGTGGGACGACACGGTGTACGCGCAGATCGACCGCGCTGGCGCGCGGATCGCCGCGTTCCAGGTCTGCGACTGGGTGACGCCGCTGCCGGAGGGGGTGCTGCTCGGTCGGGCGCTGCCCGGCGAGGGGTGCATCGAGCTGCGCCGGTTGCGCGAGGCGGTGGACGCGGCCGGCTACCTCGGCCCGATCGAGGTGGAGGTCTTCTCCGCCGAGGTGTGGGCGCGCCCGGGCGTGGAGGTGCTGGACGCGGCGATCGCGGGCTACCTGCACCACGTTGTCTGAGGCTCCGGACCGGCGGTGGCCCTCCGCGGTCGGCGCCTGGCTCGGCATCGGGACCGCGCCGGCAACCCTTGTGCTCGGCGCCGCGATGGCCGCCCGGCACGGCAGCGCGGTGCCGGTGGCCGGGCTGCTGGCCGGCGGTGTGCTGATGGCGGCGCTGCTGTGGGGGCAGGGCCGGATCGGGCTGCGCCGGCCGCTCGGCGACGGCGGGACGCTCACGGCGGTGCTGCCCGTGTACCTGGGGAACACCTCACGGCTGCTGCTGGCGGCCGTGCTGACCGTGTCGATGGTCGGCTGGAACGGCTTCAACGTCGGGCTCGGCGGCGCCTCGCTGGCCGCCCTGACGCACCTGCCCGGCTGGGTCGGGCCGGTGTTGCTGGAGGTGGCGGTCCTCGTCGTCTCCTGGGCGCCGGCCCGGTTCGGCAACCGGGTCGCGGTGCTCACCACCCTCAGCGCGGTGGTGCTGGTGAGCTGGTGCCTGACCGTGCTCCCGCCGCCGGGCGCGCCGGTCCGCGTCGCCGCCGGTGGGCTCGCCGACGGTGCCGCGCTGATCGGCTACGCGGCGGTCTTCGCGCTGCGCGCACCGGACTTCAGCGTCGGCCTGGCCCGGCGGCGGGACCTGGCCTGGTGCGTGGGGCTGCTGGTCGGGCCGGCGCTGCTCGGGGTGCTCGCCGGCGCCGGCCTGTGGCTGCGGACCGGCTCGGCGGACGTGGTCGCGCTCCTCGCCGCCGGGTCGGGGTTGGCCGCGTACGCGAATCTGTTCGTCGCCGTGGCGGTCTTCGCCGCCGCGCTCACCACGACGTACTCCGGGGCGCTGGCGATGCGCGGCCTGGCTCCGCGGGTGCCGGCCCGTGCGGCCATGCTCACCATCGCGGTGCTCGGCGGGGTGCTGGCGGTGGCGCGCTTCGACCGCCTGGTGCTGCCCTGGCTGACCCTGCTGGCCGCCGCGCTGCCGGTGCTGGTGGTGCCGATGGCCACCGAGGCGGCGGCTCGGCGGCGCGGTCGTGCCCCGCGTACCGTGCCCGCCTGGTGCTGGGTGCCGCCGGCGCTGCTCGCGGTCGCCTGCACGCTCGCTGGTGTCGGTGTCGCTCCGCTGCTCGGGCTGGCCCTCGGCGGGGCGCTCACCGTGCTCTGGCGACGCCTGCGCTGACGGCTGGCCGGCGGTCGGCTCGTGGCCCGGCGCCGGCCTACCGGCTGCCGCGTCGGCAGGTCCTGTTGTGCGCCCTTTGCTCTGCTTCAACGGACGCAACGGTTGAGTCCTGTCAGTGTTGCGCCGATTGAAGCAGAGCAAAGGATGGCGCAGCATGCCCCGGTGCTCCTCGCCGGACCGCTCACCGTGCCCCGGCGCCATTCGCGTCACCATCGTCGGTGGCGCGGAACGCCGGTGGCGGGCGAGGTCGCCCCCGCCCGCCACCGGCCCGGGGTTAGTTGACCGTGATGGTCAGGTTGGCCGAGCGGGTCTCCCCGCTGCTGTAGGTGGTCGTGACCCGGGTGGTGAAGGTTCCCTTACGCGGATAGCTGTGGCCGGTCGACCGCAGCGTCGCGCCGTGGGCCACGGCGGTGTTGTCGCCGAAGTCCCACGCGTAGTCGGTGATGCTCTGCCCGGACGGCGCCGTCGCCGTGGCGGTCAGGGTGGTGGTCAGCGGCGCCGTGCCGCTGCCCGGGCTGGCGGCGAGGGTGAGTGACCCGCCGGGCTCCTGCTTGACGCCGGCGCCGTTGAACCGCAGCCAGTCCAGCGACATCAGGTCCGGGGTGCCGCCGACCTGGGCGGCGTTGACGAACCTCGCGTACAGGGTGGTGGTGCCGGCGGGTTTGTTGGTCAGCGTGACGGTGGGCGAGACCAGGTTGTCCCACCCGCCGGTCGAGCCGATGGTGGCCCGGCCGATCAGGGTGCCGGTGGGTGAGCCGGTCCGCAGCTCGATGTCGCCGCCGAGCCCGCCGTTGGTCACCCCGAGGGTCACCGAGCCGACGTTGCGCAGGTCCACCGGCCCGTACGCCGCCCAGTCGTTGTGGTCGACGTCGCCGAGCCGCTTGCCGGCGCGGGCGGTGGACCGGTCGTTCACCGTGAGGCCGGACTGGGCGCTGAAGTGCTCGGCCTCCTTGCTCTTGGGCTGCAACTGGGCCCGGGTCGAGCCGGTCAGGGCCGGTACGCCGCCGGGCGCCCCGCTGTCGGTGTACTGCGCGGTGACCACCGTGTAGAGGTTCTGCCCCGGCCCGTGCCCGTCACCGGCGTCCGCCTCGGTGGCGAGTAGCCCCGAGCAGCCGGTGTAGATGTCCAGCGGGTGGGCGTGCGAATCGTGGCCGAGCTGCGTCTGCACCGTCACCTTCGTGCAGTCGATGGTGGCGTCCTCGGGGTCGGTGACCGTCACCGTGTACGGGATGTTGTCGCCGAAGTCGAAGAAGCCGCCGTCGGGCACGTTGATGGTGACCGTGGGCCGGGTGTTGCCGACGACCACGTCGGTGACCGCGCTGGCCGTCAACCCGTTGCCGCTGTTGCGGACGGTCAGCCGGGCCGTGAACGTCCCGGCCGTCGGGTAGGTGTGGCTCGGGTTGGCGGCGGTGGAGTCGGTGCTGCCGTCGTTGGTGAAGTCCCAGGCGTAGCTGAGCGCCGAGCCGTCACCGGCGGTCGACCCGGCCGACGAGAAGGCCACGGTCAGCGGCGGGCGGCCACTGTCCGGGTTGGAGGCCACCTTCGCGGTCGGTGGCCGACCGTTGGCCACGTAGTCGATCCGGTAGATGCCCGCGCCGGCGTTGCTGCCGCCGCGACCGCTGCCGGTGCCCTCGCCGAAGTCGATGACGTAGAGCGACCCGTCCGGGCCGAACTCCGCCTCGAAGGGTTGGATCCAGCTCATGTTGCCGAAGATCCCGTTGATCGAATGGAGGTCGCCCACGGCGGTGGGGCCGAAGCGCGCGTTGCTGAACGTCTGCGCCGTCTTGTGGATCGAGAGCGTCTTGAACCACTTGCGGGTGAACTCGTAGGTGATCCACTTGCCGTCGAAGTACTCCGGGAACTTCGTGGTGCGGCTGTTGGCCGGGTCGTGGTCGTAGACCGGGCCGCTCATCGGCCCGCCACCGCCGGTACCGACCTCGGGGAACTGGCTGGAGGCGGAGTACGCGTACCAGACCAGCGCCGACGTCGCCGCCGGCAGGGTCGTCAGGCCGGTGTTGTTGGGGGAGTTGTTCACCGGCGCGGTGCAGTTGAACTTGGCCCCGGGGGTGCTGGTGGCGAAGTTGTAGTCGTTGAACGGGATGTTGTTGCCCACGCAGTACGGCCAGCCGTAGTTGCCGGCGGCGGTGATCCGGTTGAACTCGACCGTCCCCTCCGGACCGCGGTTGGGATCGGCGGCGCGGGCGTCCGGGCCGTAGTCACCGACCAGCAGCGCGTTGGTGTGCGGGTCGATGGTGATCCGGAACGGGTTGCGCATGCCCATCGCGTAGATCTCCGGGCGGGTCTTCGCGGTGCCGGCCGGGAAGAGGTTGCCGCTCGGGACGGTGTACGTCCCGTCCGCCTGCGGGGTGATCCGCAGGATCTTGCCGCGCAGGTCGTTGGTGTTGCCGGCGGTGCCCTGGGCGTCCCAGGCGGCACGCCCGGCCTGCTCGTCGATCGGCGTGTACCCGCTGGAGGCGAACGGGTCGGTGTTGTCGCCGATGGCGGCGTAGAGCCGCCCGGCGGCGTCCATGGTGAGCGAGCCGCCCATGTGCGAGTTCGCCCGGCCCACGCCACGGTAGGTGGGGATCGCCAGCAGCCGCTTCTCCGAGGAGAGCGCGACGCTGTTGTTGGCGACCGTGAACCGGGACAGGTTCAGCTGTTTCAGCGTCTTGTCCGACCAGAGTAGGTAGATCCAGCCGTTGCTGGCGAAGTTGCGGTCCAGGGTCATCCCGAGCAGACCGTCGGACTGGTCGGTCATCGCCGAGGTGTACGCGAAGTCCAGCAGCGTGGTGACCTGGAGACTGTCCTGGTTGACCACCTTCAACGCGCCGGTGCGCTGGATGTAGTAGACCTTCCGGTCCGGGGCGACGGCCAGCTCGAACGGGTCGGCGAGGTTCTCGGTGACCAGCCCCACCCGTTCGAAGTTGCCGGTCTCGGTGGCCGAGCAGTCACCGGCGACCGCGCCGGCCGCCCACTCGATGCCGTAGCGCAGGTGCTCCAGGAACGCCGGCTCGCTGAACCGGGAGCTGGCGTGCCCGCCGGCGGTGAACCAGGACCGGCCGCCGTCGTAGCGCTGACACCAGGAGTACGCGTGGTCGACGCCCTCGTCCAGGCCGTTGATTCCGTCCCGCACCTTGATCTGCGCGAGGGTGTGCACGTTGCCGGTCGGGTTGGTCCGCCAGTTGTACCACTCCTCGCTCTGCTCCCAGAGCTCCGGCAGGTTCCGGGTCGAGGGGTGGGCCCGGTCGAGCACCTTGACCCGACCGGGGTAGGTGCCGCCGGTGGCGGAGAAGTCGGGGTGGTGATCGAAGATCGTGCCGACCAGGCCCTCGTACCACGGCCAGTCGCGTTCGCTGGCCGAGGCGGCGTGCAGGCCGGCCCAGCCGCCACCGTTGCGGATGAACGTCTGCAACGCTGCGCGTTGGCTGGCGTTGAGCAGGTCACCGGAGGCGGGTGTGGAGTTGGTGTTGTTGAAGACCAGGGCGTCGAAGGTGGCGAGGTTGGCGTCGGTGAACGCCGCGGCGTCGGTGGTGGCGACGACCTCGAAGTTGTGAGCGGTGCCGAGCTGCTGGATCGCGGCGATGCCGGCCGGGATCGAGTCGTGGTAGAAGTTCGTGATCTTGGAGAAGACCAGCACCCGGAAGCGGGGGGCGGCGTCCGCGGGCAGGGGGGTGGTGGTGCTCACCACGGTGGCGGCGGCGAGCAGGGCGAGGCAGAACGCGCGCAGGTATCGGGGCATGGGGGCGCTCCCTGTCGGACGGTGAGGGTCGGAAAGCGCTTTCTTCGCTGCCCGCATCACGGTACTGACAGCCAGTGACGGTCGTCAATAGGTATCAGGTAAGCGGTTTCCTGTGCCGCGCTACTGACGTCCGGGACGCCACGGCGGGGCGATCCTCTCGCCCCGCCGTGGTCCTGCTACCGCGCCGGCAGGGTCAGTTGCCTGCCGGCGGCGCCGTCAGCTCGGCGTGTCGTACCCGGTAGTCCCCGTGCGTCACCGTGGCGAACGCCGCGGGCGCGAGGCAGGTACCGACGCGGGCCGGACCCCACTGGCCCGCCTCGTTCTGGTCGGCGCTCGCCGACCAGGTGAAGCCGACCCGGTCGGGGTTGCGGCCGCCGTCCTGCACGCTGAAACCGACACGCTTGCCGAGGAAGTCGCTGGCCTGCTCGTCCGCGCGGGTGACGATGGCGGTCAGCGTCGCATGACCAGGGCTGGTGATCATGCAGTCGACCGCCGCCTCGAACCGTACGGTGATGCCCTGCGTGGCCAGCCGGTGCGCGACCCGCACCGTACCGGTCGCGTCCGCCGGGGAGCCGTTCTCCCCGCCGGGAAGCGGGATCGGGCGGCTGTACGGCACCGACCGGACATCGAAGGCGAACGACCGCACGTCGTCGTCCTGCCCATACGGCAGGGCGAACTCCGCCGAGCCGGTCACCCGTGCCGGGCTGCGGTCCGCGGCCCCGGCCGGCGCCCCCGCCGCCGCGATGACGGCCGCCGCGACGATTCCCCATCCGAGCATTCTGCGCATGTTCTTCCTCCCGATCCGGCCGCGGTGTCGCGGCCCTGCGATACCTCCACGGTCGGCGATGCGGGAAGAAGATCGATCCCCTTCGAAGGGGAAGACGCTACCTCGCGTACGGGAAATCGGGCCGTCCCCCGGGATGGCCACGCATCCGGGCCGCGCTCGAATCCCAGCCGGCCGAGCTGGGCCGCGTCAGCCCAGCGCGGCGGCCTTGCGCAGCAGCACCGAGCGTTCGGCCTGGTTGGCGCACAGCCGGGCCGCCAGCTCCAGCTCGGCGCGCGCTTCCGGTCGCCGTCCGAGCCGGGCCAGCAGCTCACCGCGGACGCTCGGAACCAGATGCGAACCGGAGAGCCGGTCCGAGGCGATCAGCTCGTCCACGATGGCCAGGGCTCGCGCCGGACCCGAGGCCATGGCCACGGCGACGGCCCGGTTGAGGTCGACCACCGGTGAGGGCGCGACCCGGCCGAGCGCCTCGTAGAGCACCACGATCCGGTCCCAGTCGGTCGCCTCGACGGAGGGCGCCGACGCGTGCACGGCAGCTATCGCGGCTTGCAGGCCGTACGGGCCGAGGCCGCGAGTCGACGCCTTGGCCAACGCGGCCAGCCCACGGCCGATCGCCGGAAAGTCCCACCGCCGCCGGTCCTGGTCCTCGAGCAGGACCGGCGAACCGTCCGGGGCGGTCCGAGCCGGGAACCGCGCGGCCGTCAGCTCGCACAACGCGAGCAGGCCGTGCACCTCCGGCTCGTCCGGTTGCAGCACGGCGAGCGTGCGGGCCAGCCGGATCGCCTCGTACGCGACGTCGGGGCGCAGCAGCCGGTCGCCGGACGTGGCCGTCGATCCCTCGCTGAAGATCACGTAAAGGACGCTGAGTACGGCGCCGAGCCGCTCCCGGCGCTCGCCGGCCGCCGGCAGGTGGAACGGCACCCCGGCCGCCGCGATCGTCTTCTTGCCCCGGGTGATGCGGGCCTGCACGGTCGGCACGGACACGAGGAACGCGCGAGCGATCTCCTCGCTGGACAGGCCGCCGACCACGCGCAGGGTCAGCGCCACCCGGGTCTCCCGGGGGAGCACCGGGTGGCAGCTGACGAACATCAGCGCCAGGATATCGTCGTCGATCTTGTCGGGGTCGATGTCTTCGTCGACCGCGGGGTCGGCCGCCAGCAGGGCGTACCGGTCCTGGAGGGCGGCCCGGCGGCGGATCGCGTCGATCGCCCGCCGCCGGGCCGTGGCCATCAGCCAGCCGGCCGGATTGGCCGGAGAGGCGAGCGGCCACGACACCAGCGCCTCGGCCACCGCCTCCTGGGCCGCGTCCTCGGCCAGCCCGAAATCACCGGTGAACCGGGTCAGCGCGGCGACGATCCGCGCCGACTCGATCCGCCAGACGGCCTCGACGTCGGCCGCACCCATCAGATCGGGCCGTTGCTCTCGCTGCCCTGGGGGACCTCGTCGGACTCGGCCACCCTGCGGACCTCGATCTTGGACCCGGGGACCGCCGGGACCCGCTTGGCCCACTCGACCGCCTCCTGTTTCGAGCCGACATCGAGCAGGAAGTAGCCCCCGAACAGCTCCCTGGTCTCTCCGTACGGCCCGTCGGTGACCACCGGGGCCTCGCCGCTGAAGTCGACCACGACGCCCCGACGCGGATCGTCCAGCCCCTCGGCCGCGAGGAGAACACCAGCCTCGATCATCTCTTCGATGAACCGGCCGGTCGCGGCCATCGCCTCGTCGATCGACGTCATCAGGGCCGCGTTCGTCTCATCGGTGCCCCGCATGATCAGCATGTACTTCGGCATCACGTTCTCCTCGTCCGGCGGGGCCGCCTCTCGACCCGCGCACCCCCACGTCGAACGGGCGGCCCACGGATCGACACGGCCCCGGAGAAAAGTCCCGCCGCGCCGCGGCCGATCCCTCCGGCCCGCGTTTCGCCCGTAGGACCGACCCCTGAGCGACGGGTGACGCCGACGCCATGCTGAGCGGAAAGCCTACCGTCGCAGCGGTGGAAGGCGGCCGACCACCAGCTCACCACTGCCGGACCGACCCCGCCCTCGCACCGTCAGCCCAGCGGCATTTGCGCCGGCCGGTCGCCGTCCCCGGTCACACCGACGCTCCCCGGCGCGGCGATCGGCACCGTGACGACGCGGCTCGGCACCACCGGCGCGTCCCGGCCCGTGCCCCGCCGGCCGTCGCCGCCGATGGACTGCTCGTGGTAGTCCTGCTCCACGTTCACCGACCACACGTCGTGCGCGCTGCCGGTGGCGATGTTCTCCGCGGTCAGCATCGCCGTCAGCATCGAGTGGTCCTGGTTGTTGTAGCGGTGCATGCCGTTGCGCCCCACCGGGTGCACGTTCGGCACCTCCTCGGCCAGCCACGCCCGGATCACGTCCACGTTGTGCTGGTAGCGCTCGTCGTACACCGGGTACGCCTTCGGCATCCGCACCACGTAGCCGGCCTCCACCACGCCGGACCGGGCCAGCCCCAGCCGCTCCAACTCCCCGGTGGCCAGCGCCACCAGGTCGGCGTCGGGGGTGCGCCACATCTCGTCGTCCTCGAAGACGAAGTACTCCAGGCCCAGGCAGGTGCGGCCGTCCTTCACCAGGTACGGCGACCAGGAGCCGAAGTTCTGAATCCGGCCCACCCGCACTCCCGGGTCGTGCACGTAGATCCAGTTGTCCGGGAACGAGAACTCCGCCGGCACCACCAGCGCGACCGTCAGGAAGTCGCGGTAGCGCAGGTCGGCGGCGCAGGCCAGCACCTCCGGCGGCGGCGCCGGGCGCAGCGCGGTCACCAGCTCCGAGATCGGCATTGACGAGATCACGTGGTCGGCCGGTTCGGTGCGCTGCCCGCCTGCCCCGTTGACCGTCACGCTGACCGCCCGCCGCCGCTGCGGGTCGCGGTGCACGGCGGTGACCCAGGTGCCGGTCGACACCGCACCGCCACGGTGGCGCACCTGCTCGGCGCAGCGCTCCCACATCATTCCCGGCCCGTACTTCGGGTACTGGAACTGCTCGATCAGGCTGGTCACGTCCGTGCGGTACCGCCGGGGCAGCACCGCGTTGCGGATCGCCTTGGCCAGCGACAGGTTCTTGATCCGCTGCGCCGCCCAGTCCGCCTGCAACCGGTCCGCCGGCATTCCCCAGACCTTCTCGGTGTACGTCTTGAAGAAGATCGAGTACAGCCGCCAGCCGAACCGGGCCGACACCCAGCCCTCGAAGTGCGACTGGTCCCGGGGCGGGCGCAGCCGGGCCCGGGCGTACGAGCCCAGACAGCGGGTCGCCTCCGGCAGCCCCAGGTTGCGCAGCGCGTTCAGGGCGCTGAGCGGGTAGTTGAACAGCGCGCCCCGGTAGAAGATCCGGCTCATCCGGGGCCGGGTCAGGAAGTCCTCGTCCGGCAGGATCTCGTGCCAGAACGCCTCCACCCGGGGCACCTTGGTGAAGAACCGGTGCCCGCCGATGTCGAACCGCCACCCGTCACGCTCCACGGTCCGGCTGATCCCGCCGACCACCTCGTCGGCCTCGAACACCGTGACCGGCAGGCCGTGCCGGAGCAGCTCGTACGCCGCCGTGAGCCCTGCCGGTCCCGCACCGATGACCACCGTGCTGTGCTGCTCGCTCATGCCGCCGCGCTCCCCGCTCACCGCTGTGGTTGAGGCGCGGCGCGTACCCGTTCTGCGGCGGACTTCACCCTCGCGACCGTGTCGGTATGTGACGGTTTCGGCTCCGGCGGGGCGTGCGGCGGCGTACAACGGGAAGGGCGGCGCCCGCGCGCGGAGGGTGGGCCGGGGCGGACCGGGGGAGCGGGGCGGATGCGCCGGTGGCGGAGCGGCCGGGGGCCGGCGCTCGCCGCCCGGCTGGCCGGGGCGGCGCAGGCCGGCGTACGGCTGGGTCGCCGGGTGCCAGAGCCCTGGCCGTACCTGCTCGGCCTCTTCCTCGGCGCGAAGCTGCTGCTGACCCTGGTCGGGCTCCTGGCCCTGCACGCCTGGGACGGCATCCCCGGCGCGCCGCCGGCCGGCGACACGGTGATGTGGACGCAGCAGCGGGAGGTCTCCGGGCACCGCTGGATCTCCTTCTGGTTCGCCTGGGACGCGCTGCTCTACCTGCGGCTGAGCGAGCTGCCGCTGACCGGGCCGTGGCGGGATTTCGGCTTCCCCCTGCTCTACCCGTTCCTGGCCCGGCCGGTCGGCGCGCTGCTCGGTGGCGACAACGCGCTGGCCCTGCTGCTGATCAGCAACGTCGCGTTCCTGCTCGCCCTCTGGTACGGCTACCGCCTGGCCGAGCTGCTGCTCGGCGACGCGGAGGCGGCCCGCCGGTTCGCCCGGTACCTGGTGCTGCTGCCGACCGCGTTCCTGTTCCAGGCCGCGCTGACCGAGTCGCTCTTCGTCTGTCTCGCCCTGGCCGCGTTGTACCACGCCGAGCGCCGCCGGTGGCTGCTGGTCGGCGTGCTCGGCTACTTCCTGGCGATGAGCCGGTCGGTCGGCCTGCTCGTCGCGCTGCCGCTGGCCCTGGTGCTGCTCCGCCAGCACGACTGGCGGCTCGGCCCGCGCGCCCTGCTCGGCTACCTGCGGATCGGCTGGCCGTTGCTGCTGCTGCCCGCTGGCTGGTTCACCTTCATGGCGTTCTGCCGGTGGAAGGGCGATGACTGGTTCGCCTACCAGCACGCCCAGCAGGCCGGGTGGGGGATCAAGGTGCAGAACCCGGTGCCGGTGCTGCTGAACGGGCTCGCCGGGGAGCCACGCGACGCGGCCCGGCTCTGGTTCGCCGTGGCCGTGCTGGCCGTGCTCGTCGCCGGGTTCCGCCGCCGGGAGCTGGCCTACCTGGTGTACGGCGTGCTCATGGTGCTGGTGCCGCTGTCGATGGGCCCCCCGGTCTACAAGAGCCTGCTGCGCTACCTGCTCGCCGCCTTTCCGGTCGCCCTGGTGCTGGCCCGCTGGGCGCGCCACGCCGCCGTCGACGTGTGGCTGACCGCCGCGCTCGCCCTGGTGCAGGGTGCGCTGTTCGTTCTCTGGCTCAGCTACTGGACCCACATGATCATCTGATTGGGCGGCCGGGCCGGCGGGCAGGATGGGGAGATGACCGAGCCACGGGTGCGCCTCGACGACCTCGGCGCCTGGCTGATCAAGGGCAACGCCGACGCCGTCGACCTGACCTCCCGGTTCGCCCGGGAGCCCCGGGTGACCAGCTGGTGCGTACGCCCCGGCTACCGGACGCGGTTGATGCGCGCCGGGCAGCGGGTGGTCTTCTGGGCCAGTGGCAGCCGCGGTCGGCTGCCGTACGGGGTGTGGGGGATCGGCCGGGTCACCGGGGCCGCCGAGCCGGGGCCGCCGGGGCAGCCCTGGTCGGTGCCACTGGACCTGCCCATCCTCGCCGAACAGGACCGGGTGCCCCGGCTGGTGCTGCGCGCCGACGACCGGCTGGCCGCCCTCGAGGTGTTCCGCCAGCCGCAGGCCGCCAACCCTTCGTACCTGACCGTGGCGCAGTTCGCGGCTCTGCGTTCGCACCTGCCGTCCTGAGGTACGCGTTCTCTCGCCGCGGGTGCGGCCGTAGCCCGGCGCGGGCACACGCCCGGGGCTGTGCGAGTCTGCATGCCGCCCCTGGAAACGCACGTGAGTGGAGGCCCGGTGTTCGCCCTGCCGCTGACCGAGGAGGTCGAGCTGCGCCCGCTGGACCCGTGGCGGGCCGAGGAGTTCCTCGCCAACCTGGACCGGGCCCGGGAGCACATCCAGCCCTGGGTGTCACCGGCCTTCGTCGCCACCGACCTGCCCTCGGCGCGTGCGGTGCTCCAGCGGTACGCCGACCGCTGGGCCCGCGACGCCGGAGGCATCTGGGGCCTGTGGTGGCGTGGCACGCTGGTCGGCGGGGTCATGTTCGTGTCGTTCGACACCACGCTGGGCGTCTGCGAGGTGGGCTGCTGGGTGGAGCCCGCGGCTCAGGGGCGCGGCATGGTCGCGCCGGCGGTCCGCCGGATCGTCGACTGGGCGGTACGCGAGCGCGGCATCCAGCGGGTGGAGTGGCGCACCAACGCCACCAACGCCCGCAGCATCGCGCTCGCCCGCCGTCTCGGCCTGCGTCACGACGGGACGCTCCGGCAGGTGTACCCGGGCCCGCAGGGGCGGATCGACATCGAGGTCTGGTCGGTGCTGGCCGACGAGTGGCTGGCCGGACTGCCGTCCACCGTCCACTGACGACGGCGGGTTCTGTCGTACCCCGGCGGCACCATGCATCCATGGCCGTCCCCGCGCTCACCCCGCATCCCGACCCGCCGCGCTCCGTGCCGCTGCGCGAGGCGCGCACCCGGTTCAGCCAGCTCGTGGCGCTGGCCGAGCTGACCGACGCGGTCACCGTCGTCACCCGCGACGGTGATCACCGCCCGGTCGCCGCGATCGTCCCGGCCGCCGCCGCCCGCAGTGGCGCCCAGGCCCGCGCCGACGCCGGCCGGCTCGCCGCGGTCACCGCCGGCTGGGCCCGGCGCCTCGACGAGCAGCACCGGCGCAGCAGCGACCGGCACGCGGCCGAGCTGGGTGCCGTCCGCGCGGCGCTGGCCGAGGTGTGGGCCGAGTTGGACCGCCGCGTCGTCCCGGGCAGCGACCCGGCGCTGGCCCGGCTGCGCGCCGCGCACGCCGACCTGCTCGCCGGCTGACCTCAACCGCGCCGCGGGACGGGTCAGCCGGTGGCCGGGTAGGCGTGCGTCTCGGTCGCCTTGACCGCCACCCAGACCCGCTGGCCCGGGATCAGCCGCAGCTGCGCGGCGGCGGCCGGGGTGACGTCCGCGGCGACCCCGATCGGCCCGTCCAGCTGCACCCGCACGTTGTCGCCGTGCCGCTGGACACCGGCCACGGTGCCCGCCCAGGTGTTGCGCGGGCTGCCGTCGGGCCGCGCCGGGTGCAGGGCCACCGCCGCCGGGCGGAACGCGACGAACGCCTCACCGTCGAGGCGGTCGGCCACGGTGAGGGTCAGCTCCGGCGCGACCCGCACGCCGTGCCCCTCGGCCCGCCCCCGGTAGAGGTTCAGCCCGACCAGCCGGGCCACGTAGTCGGTGCGCGGTCGGGCCGTGACGCTCGCGCCGTCGCCCTCCTGCACCACCCGCCCACCCTCGACGATGACGAGTCGGTCGGCGAGCGCCAGCGCGTCCAGCGGGTCGTGGGTGACCAGCACCGTCGCCCCCGGGTGCGCGGACAGGTGGCGGTGCAGTTCCGCTCGGGTGTCCAGCCGGGTGCGGGCGTCCAGCGCGGCGAGCGGCTCGTCCAGCAGCAGCAGCGATGGCGCGACGGCCAGCGCGCGGGCGAGCGCCACCCGCTGTGCCTGCCCGCCGGAGAGTTGCCGGGGTCGGCGATGGGCCTGCTCGGCCAGCCCGACCCGGCCGAGCCAGTCCCGGGCCGTGGCCCGTGCCGCGCGTCGGTCGACGCCGTGCCGGCGCGGCCCGAAGGCCACGTTGTCCTGAGCACTCAGGTGCGGAAAGAGTAGGTAGTCCTGGAAGACCACGCCGATCGGCCGGCGTTCGGTGGGCACCCAGCCCCGGCTCGCCGGCCGGTCCAGGTCGACGCCGTCGAGGGTGATGTGCCCGGCGGTGAGCGGGTGCAGCCCGGCCAGCGCGCGCAGCGCAGTGGTCTTGCCGGCGCCGTTCGGCCCCAGCAGCGCGACGACCTCGCCGGGCGCGACCCGCAGCGGCACGTCCAGCCGGAAGGCGCCCCGGTCGACGACGAGCCGGGCGTCGAGCAGCGGCGCGGTCACGGGCTGGTCATCCAGCGGTCCCGCAGCGCGGCCAGGATGACCACCGAGACGGTGAGCAGCACCAGGCTGAGCACGATCGCCGACTCCAGGTCGGTCTCCAACGCCAGGTAGACGGCGAGCGGCATGGTCTGCGTCCGGCCGGGATAGTTGCCGGCGAAGGTGATGGTGGCGCCGAACTCGCCGAGCGCCCGGGCCCAGCAGAGCACCGCACCGGCGGCCAGCCCCGGTGCCACCAGCGGCAGCGTGACGTGGGTGAAGGTCGTCCAGCGGCCGGCGCCCAGCGTGGCGGCGGCCTCCTCGTAGCGGTGGTCGGCGGCGCGCAGCGCACCCTCCACGGCGATGACCAGAAACGGCATCGCAACGAACGACTCGGCCAGCACGACGCCCGCGGTGGTGAACGGCAGCGTGACGCCGAACGTGGCGTCGAGCCACCCGCCGATCAGCCCGCGCCGGCCGAAGACCAGCAGCAGCGCCACCCCGCCGACGACCGGCGGCAGCACCAGCGGGACGGTGACCAGGGCGCGGACCAGCCGGCGGCCGGGAAACTCGACCCGGGCCAGCAGCCAGGCCAGCGGCACCCCGAGCAGCAGGCAGAACGCGGTGGCCAGGGTCGCGGTCTGCACCGACAGCCGCAGCGCGGTCAGCGCCCCCGGCTCGGTGAGCCGCTGCGGCAGCGTCGTCCACGGCGCGCGGACGACCAACCCGGCCAGCGGCAGGACGAGGAAGAGCAACCCGAGCCCGGCCGGGATCAGCAGCGCCGCCGGCACCCGGCCGCGCCGCCGGGGCGCGGCGGTGTCGAGAACGCGGCTCACGGAGCCTGGAAGCCCGCTTCAGCCAGCACCGCCTGCGCCGGCGCGGAGCGCACGTACGCGACGAAGGCCCGCGCGCCGGCAGGGTTCGGCGCGTCCTTCAGTGCCACGATCGGATAGTCGTTGACGGCCCGCGCCGACTCGGGGAACTCGACGCCGGTCACGTCGGCGGTCGCCGCGCGCGCGTCCGTGCGGTAGACGAGTGCCGCGTCGACCTCGCCGAGCTTCACCTTGGCCAGCGCGCCCTTGACGTCCTGCTCCAGGGTGGCCGGCGTCAGCGCGACCCCGGCCGCGTCCAGCGCCGTGCGGGCAGCCGCGCCGCAGGGCACCTGGTCGGCGCAGAGCGCCACCTTCACGCCCGGCCGGGTCAGGTCGGCCAGCCCGTTCACCCCGGCCGGGTTGCCCCGGGGCACCGCGATCACCAGCTGGTTGCGGGCGAAGGTGCCCGGGGTGCCGTCGGCGTTGCCGGCCTCGGTCACCGCGGTCATGTTCCGCGGGGCGGCCGAGGCGAAGACGTCCGCCGGGGCACCCTGGTTGATCTGGTTGGCCAGGGCGGAGCTGCCCGCGAAGTTGAACGTCACGGTGCTGCCCGGGTGCGCGGCCTCGAAGTCCCTGCCGATGCGGGTGAACGACTCGGTCAGCGAGGCGGCGGCGAACACCGTCACCGTGCCGGTGACCCGGCCGTCCCCGGTGCCGCCCGGCGCCGGGTCGTCGCCCCCGCCGCAGCCCGCCAGCCCGGCCACCGCCACCAGTGCGGCCACCGCCGTACGCATCGCCCGCGCCCTCATCCGCCGGTCCTTCCCCTGGCCGGGGCGGTCGGTGCGGCCCGCTCCACCACCACCGTGGTCGATTTGATCACCGCGACGGCCACCGAGCCCACCCGCAGGTCCAGGTCGTCGACCGCCTCCCTGCTCATCAGGGACACGACCCGGAACGGGCCCGCCTGGATGTCGACCTGGGCCATCACGGCGTCCTTGCGGACGTCGACGACGATGCCGCGCAGCCGGTTGCGGGCGGAGGAGAGCTCGGCGCCCGCATCCGGGTCGGCGGCCTGGGCACGCGCGAAACCGGCCAGGTCGGCGCCGTCGATCACCCGGTGGCCGTGCTCGTCGCGCCCGGCGGCCAGCCGCCCGGCGTCCACCCAGCGGCGCATCGTGTCGGCGCTCACCCCGAGCAGGTCGGCCGCCTCGCCGATCCGGAACATCGTCACCGGCTCACCCTAACGGGCGCATCTGCGAGAGGGAAAGGCCGTAACGGCAGGCTTCTGCGTACTCCTGGGTCTTCTTCGGACCGCAGGTGCGCATCGCGCAGGCCCGGTCGCATCCGGGTGGACCCGCCGGCGTGGGCCGACGGGTCCACCGGGCGCGCTCAGCAGTTGCGGAGTTCCGGCGACTGGTTGAGCAGTTGGCCGCGCGGGGAGACGAAGCGGCGGTAGGCCGCCCCGTCCACCGCCGCCGGGCGGAACGCCGCCACCCGGTGGCAGTTCTGGAACGCGAGGCGCACCCCGAAGTGCCGCTCGAGCCCGGCCCGGATCGCGTCGCTCGCCAGCGCCCGGAGCAGCTGCCCCCGGTCGGCGTCGGTCGGCGGCGGTACGACGTTGTCGGCCCGGTCGGAGCCGCTGGACTCCAGTTCGGCGACCACCCGGCTGACGGTGGCCCAGGCGTACGGCAGTGAGTCGCGGACGCACGCGATGAAGGCGTCGTCGTCGACGGGGCCGCGTTCGGCGGCATCGAGCAGGGCGGGCGGGACGGTGAGCGACATGGTTCTCCTCCGCTTCTAGCCAATGAACACCGTTTCCATTAACGGCGCGGACTGAGCACACCACGTCCTCCGGACGGCGTCAACGATGTCCGGGCGCGCCACGCCGCGCCCCCACCCGATCGGGGGCGGTCAGGCCCGGCGGGGGTGGCCCTTGAGGTGCCGGCCCAGCTCCCGGGCGATCTCCCGGTTGGCGTCCCGCTCGGCCAGCGACTGCCGCTTGTCGTACGAGCGCTTGCCCTTGGCCAGCGCCAACTCGACCTTGGCCCAGCCGTTGTCGAAGTACATCGACAGCGGCACCAGGGTCACCCCGCCCTCGCGGACCTTCTCCAGGATCTTGTCGATCTCGGCTCGGCGCAGCAGCAGCTTCCGGTTGCGCCGGGGGGCGTGGTTGGTCCACGTGCCGTAGGCGTACTCGGCGATGTGCAGGCCGTACAGCATGAGCTCGCCGTCGCGCTCGTGGGCGAACGCGTCCACCAGCGACGCCCGTCCCTCGCGCAAGGACTTCACCTCGGTGCCGACCAGCACGATGCCCGCCTCGTACGTGCGGAGCACGGTGTACTCGTGCCGGGCCTTCTTGTTCGACGCGATCAGCCGGCGTTCGGGCTGCCTGGAGGCGGTCACCCGACGACGATATCCGGCCCTCGGCTCAGCCGGCCCGCCGCCGGTCCGCGCGCAGCCGCTCGGTCAGGTCCCGTTCCGCCGCCGTGAACGCCTCGTCCGACTCACAGGGCCAGTGCCCCACGATCGGCGGCGGCACGCTGTCGTACGGCGGCGGCACCACGTCGCGCGGGTCGGTCAACCGGCGGTCCACCGTTGCCGCCGGCCCGGTCAGCGTCTCGCGGTCCCCCGGTCGGTGCGGCGCGAAGATCCAGCCGCCGATCGGGTCGGTGTCCCGCCACAGGTTCAACCAGCGCCAGCCGACCCGCCCGCCGATCTCCCGCAGCAGGTCGTCGTAGACGTACGCGGGGAACAGCCGCGAGTACAACCGTTGCAGCGGCGACCCATAGGTCAGCAGGGCCACCCGCTCGGTGATCCGGGGCGGCAGTTGCAGCACCGTGGCGGCGAGCAGCACCGAACCGTGGCTGTGCCCGGCCAGCAGCACCCTCTCACCCTGCTCCACCAGGTAGGTGATCCGCTTGGTCAGCTCCGGCACGGCCCGCTCGGCGTAGCAGGGCGGAGCGAAGGGGTGTGCGGCCCGGGGCCAGAAGGTGCCCAGGTCCCACAGCACGCCCACGTACCGGCGGAACTGCGCCGTCCGGTACGCGAAGATGCCGCCGATCACCAGCCCGAGGATGATCGCCGCGATCACGTAGCTACCCATCCCGATCAGGAAGTTGACCATGCCGGCGGGAACGCCGATGTAGCGCTGGATCACGTCGCCGGGATAAAGCTGGAGCAGGCCGAGCACGCTGGTGGCGAGGCCGAGCGCGGCGAGCCCGGCGTAGACCAGGGTGAGCGGTTCCAACCGTTCGGTGAAGCGGGCCCGGGCGATCGTCCGCTCGACCTGGCGCAGCCGCGCCGCCGCCTCCGGCGGTGCGTGTGGAAAATCGGCGGCCACGATCGCCTCCGCCGCCCGCCACCGCTCGCGCCGGGTCAGCACCGTGATCAGCCCGGCGACCAGCACCGCGGCCAGGACCGCGATGAAGAACCCGAAGATCGCCCACTTGTACGGCAGCGGCGGGCTGGTGACCAGGCCGTCCGCGGTGTCCCCGTCACGGTCCAGCAGGTCCGCCACCCGGTAGTCCAGCTCGCCGGAGAACGCCACAGCGAGGCCGGCGGCCACCGTGACGAAGACCGGCGCGCCCAGCGCACGCAGCGGCGAGCTTCCCGGCGACTTACCCCGTCGCCAGATCACCAGCCCGGTCAGCACGGCCAGCAGCGCGGTCTGACTGACGAACAGCAGGGCCACCAGGGCGCCGTACCCGGGCAGCTCCCCGCCCTGCGGCCAGGGCTCGGGACTCGCGATCGTGTGCACGATCACCAGGATGGTCAGGCCGCAGGCGATCGTGCGCAGCCCGCGGGTGAGGCCGTCCATCCAGGCCGACGGGCCGGGCCGGTCGAGGCTGCGCACCGTGGCGAGCAGAGCCAGGCAGGCCAGCAGCACCGCACCGGTGGCCACCAGCAGCACCACCATCACCCACGAGGCGCCCCCGTCGGCCCGGGCGGTCAGCAGGCTGACGTCCAGGGTGGCGAACGCGGCGGCGACGTGCACCGAGCGCAGGCGGCCCACCAGCGGCGCGCCGTCCCACTGGCCGACCGAGCTCAACCGGGACCCCGTCGTTGCCGGTGCCGCGGTCCGAAACGCGTCGAACAGGTGGCCGGGGCGCGCGCCCAGCCACCAGACGATGCCGACGGCGGCGACCGGCACCAGCGCCAGCACGCCGAGGCGCAGCCCGGGCGGGCGCCCGCCGAGCCAGGACAGCCAGCTCCGCCCGGCGGTGCAGGACGGGATGCCCATGCAGCGCCAGGCGATCAGGTCCAGCGCCACCCCGACGATGGAGAGCACGTAGAGCATGGTGAGGGTCAGCGCGAGCAGCCGGCACAGCGCGACGACGCCGTGCTTCGAGGCGTGGCCCGCCGGGCGCATCCAGAGCGCCACGTTGCAGAGCATGAACGGCAGCAGGAACACCAGCGACAACGTCCGCACGGCCGTCCCGGACGGCAGGTCGCCCCAGCGGTACGCCTCCAGGATCACCCCGTCCGTGCCGGTGGCGCCCGGATAGCCGGGACGGGTGCGGTAGAACCCGCCGCTGCGGTCCCCGGCGACCTGGTGGACGTGCGGCCGGTCCAGCACCTGGTCGGCCCCCGCGCCGGAGACGCCGTGCACCCGCAGCTCCACGACCGGTTCCGAGGTCGTCGGTCCGTTCGGCGACGCGTCCGCCATAGGCCCCCCGAGGTGTGCACGGCAGTCGGGCGGGTCGGTGTGCGGCCACCCGCGCGGCGACCCGGCTTACCCGCCCCGGCCCCGAACAACCGTGCGCCGGCGCCCGGACCGTCCCCCGCCCGGTGCGGCGGACCCCCGGCGGGTGGTTTCATGGGCGCCATGGCGAACCCGGTGATCCTGACCGTCGACGACGACCCGGTGGTGTCCCGGGCGGTGGGCCGGGACATCCGTCGCCGTTACGGCGACCGCTACCGGGTGCTGCGGGCCACCTCCGGGCCGGAGGCGCTGGACGCGCTGCGGGAGGTCAAGCTGCGCGGCGAGCAGGTGGCGCTGCTGCTGGCCGACCACCGGATGCCGGAGATGACCGGCGTCGAGTTCCTGGAGGCCGCGATGGACATCTTCCCGGCCGCACGCCGGGTGCTGCTCACCGCGTACGCGGACACCGACGCCGCGATCGAGGCGATCAACGTGGTCGACCTGGACCACTACCTGCTCAAGCCCTGGCATCCGCCGGAGGAGAAGCTGTATCCGGTGGTGGACGGCCTGCTGGAGGCGTGGGCGGTCACCCCGGACGCGGCGAGCACCGAGATCCGGGTGGTCGGGCACCGCTGGTCGGCGCCGTCGTTCAAGGTGCGCGACTTCCTGGCCCGCAACCTGGTGCCGTACCGCTGGTTGCTGACCGACGACCCGGAGGGCGCCCGGCTGCTCGACGCGGCGGGGGCCACCGAGGCGGACGTACCGCTGGTGGTGACCGCCGAGGGCAAGGCGCTCATCGCGCCGAGCGAGGCCGAGCTGGCCGGGCTGGCCGGGCTGACCGTGGTGCCGGCGTCCGACTTCTACGACCTGGTGGTGATCGGCGGCGGGCCCGCCGGCCTCGGCTCCGCGGTGTACGGCGCCTCGGAGGGGCTGCGCACCGTGCTCGTCGAGCGGCGGGCGACCGGCGGGCAGGCCGGGCAGAGCAGCCGGATCGAGAACTACCTGGGCTTCCCGGACGGCGTCTCCGGCGCGCAGCTGACCGACCGGGCCCGGCGGCAGGCGGTGAAGTTCGGCGCCGAGCTGCTCAGCGCCCGGGAGGTGGTCGGTCTGAGCGAGGCCGGCGGCGCCCGGCTGCTGCGCTTCGGCGACGGCAGCGAGATAGCCGCACACACCGTGGTGCTGGCCACCGGGGTCTCCTACCGGGTGCTCGACGCCCCCGGGCTGGCCGATTTCACCGGCCGGGGAGTGTTCTACGGCGCCGCCGCCACCGAGGCGCCGAGCTGCGTCGACCAGGACGTCTACATCGTCGGCGGGGCCAACTCGGCCGGCCAGGCAGCGGTGCACTTCTCCCGGTACGCGGCCCGGGTGCACCTGCTGATCCGGGGCGCCGACCTGACCGGCTCGATGTCGCGGTACCTGATCGACCAGTTGGAGCGCATCGACCGGATCACCGTGCACCCGCACACCGCGGTGGTCGGCAGCGCCGGGCAGGACCACCTGCAACGGCTCACCCTCTGCGACACCCGCACCGGGCAGGCCCGCGAGGTGGACACCTCCTGGCTGTTCATCTTCATCGGCGCCGAGCCGCGGACCGACTGGCTCGACGGCGTGCTGGTCCGCGACGGGCGCGGTTTCATCGTGACCGGCCCGGATCTGATCAGCGGCGGGCAGCGGCCGGCCGGCTGGTCGCTGTCGCGCGACCCGTACCACCTGGAGACCAGCCTGCCGGGGGTGTTCGCCGCCGGTGACGTGCGGGCCGAATCGGTCAAGCGGGTCGCCTCGGCCGTCGGCGAGGGCGCCATGGCCGTGTCGCTCGTGCACCGCTACCTGGAGGCCCAGTGAGCGCGAGGAGTGAGCCGGGTCTGCGAGCCCCGCAGTCGCGAGCCAAGGAGGCCCAGTGACCACCGAGTCGGATCGGCTGACGCCCGCGCAGCTGCGCACCCTGTTCCTGTTCGAGGCCCTCGACGACGGGCAGCTCGACTGGTTGGCCGAGCACGGCAGGGTCGAGCAGCGTGCGGGCGGCACCCTGGTGTACGGCGAGGGCGAGGCCGCCACCTGCTTCTTCGTGCTGCTGCGCGGCGCGGTGGCGTTGAGCCGGCAGGTGCGCGGCGACGACGTCGAGGTGAGCCGGACCGACCAGCGCGGGGTGTACGGCGGCGCCATCCAGGCGTACCTGGGAGACCAGGTCGAGCAGATCTACCGCAACAGCCTGCGGGCGGTGACCGCCTCGGACTTCTTCGTGCTGCCGGCGGAGGATTTCGCGCACGCCCTGCGGTCCTGGTTCCCGATGTCGATGCATCTGCTGGAGGGCCTGTTCTTCGGGATGCGGGACAGCCAGACCATCGTCGGCGAACGGGAGAGGCTGCTGGCGCTCGGCTCGCTGTCGGCGGGGCTGACCCATGAGCTGAACAACCCGGCCGCGGCGGCGGTGCGGGCCACCTCGGTACTGCGCGAGCGGGTCGCCGGGATGCGGCACAAGCTCGCGATGATCGCCGACGGCCGGCTGGACGGCCGGGCGCTGCACGGCCTCGTGGCGTTGCAGGAGGAGGCGGTGGCCCGGGTGGCCTCCGCGCCCAAGCTGACCCCGATGGCCACCGCCGACGCCGAGGACACGCTCACCGACTGGCTGGAGGAGCACGGGGTGGGCGGCGCCTGGGATCTGGCGCCCATCCTGGTGGGTGGCGGGCTCGACGCGGCCTGGTTGGGCAGGGTCAAGGCGGCGGTCGGCGCGGCGGACCTGGAGGCGGCGGTGCGCTGGCTCACCTACACCGTCGACACCGAGCTGCTGATGCGCGAGATCGGCGACGCGGTGACCCGGATCTCCGGGCTGGTCGGCGCCGCCAAGCAGTACTCGCAGCTGGACCGCGCGCCGCACCGGGTGGTGGACGTGCACGACCTGCTCGACGCCACGCTGGTGATGTTCAAGGGCAAGATCCCCGCCCAGGTCAAGCTGGTCCGCGAGTATGACCACAGCCTCCCGCCGGTCCCCGCGTACGCGGCCGAGCTGAACCAGGTGTGGACCAACCTGATCGACAACGCGCTGGGCGCGATGGGGGAGAAGGGCGTGCTGACCGTCCGCACCGGACGGTCCGGCGACCTGCTGGCGGTGGAGATCACCGACACCGGTCCCGGCATCCCGCCCGAGGTGCGCCCGCGCATCTTCGAGCCGTTCTTCACCACGAAGCCGGTCGGGTCGGGCACGGGGCTGGGGCTGGACATCTCGTACCGGATCGTGGTGCACAAGCACCACGGCGACATCCGGGTGGAGACCGAGCCCGGTCGGACGACCTTCCGGGTGCTGCTTCCGGTCACCGAGGGCCCGCCGGCGGCCCCCTGACCCGTCGCGGCACGCCGCCCTCCGTCGGCCGGGACCGACACGCCGTCGGCGCACTCGTGGACGCGCCGGTCACCTGAAGACACCGGCCGGTTGCGGGCAGTAGTGTCGGGCGGCGTCCGTGATCCCGCCGCCCCCGAGGAGGGCCTGTGGAGTCGATGGCCCGCCAGCGCACCGCCGCAGAGGACGACGATCAGCCGCGCGACCCTCCGATGCTGCCGGAGCTGGAGGACGCCGTCTGGATGCACCATGCGAGGGAGTTCGCCCACACCAGCTTCTGGGCGGTGGCCCGCCGGCTGCCCCGGCTGGTGCGCGAGGCGGTCGCGCTGGCGTGGGCCACCAGCCGGCGGGACACCGTCGCCTCGATCGGCCTGAACGTCGCCGCCGGAGTGATGACCACGTTCGGCCTGCTCGCCACGACCAGCGTTCTGCGCGAGCTGTTCGCCGCCGGTCCCACCCCGGACCGGATCCGCTCGGCCCTGCCGGCGCTGATCGTGGCGGCGGCGGCGGTGTCGGCGCGCGGTGGCCTGACGATCGCGGCCGGCTGGGCGCAGGCACGGTTGACCCCGCAGATCAACTACCAGGTGGAGCTGCGGCTGTTCGAGGCGACCACGGCCGTGGACCTGGCCGCGTTCGACGACCCCGGGTTCGCCGAGGAGATGGACCGGGTGCGGGACCGGGGGATGGGCGAGGCGGCGTACATCGTCGACCACACCGTCAACCTGGTCACCGGCGTCGTGGGCATGCTCGCCACCGCGGTCGCGGTGACGGTCATCGAGCCGCTGCTGCTGCCGTTCCTGCTGCTCGCGGCCGTGCCGCAGGCGGTCACCGCGGTCCGGATGGCCCGCCGGGAGTACCTGGCCATGCTGGCCCGGATCACCCGTCGACGTCGGATGTGGATGCTCGCCCATCTGATGGCCAACCGACGCACCGCCGCGGAGGTCCGCGCCTACCAGATGCGCGACTTCCTGCTGGCCGAGTACCGGGCCGTGATGGCCGTCGAGACCCGGGCCCAGTTGCGGCTGGTCCGCTCGCAGACCGGCACCCGGGTGGTAGGTGCGTCCGTCGCGGGGCTGGCGACCTTCGGGGTGTACGCGGTCCTCGGCGGCCTGCTGCTGGGCGGGATGGTCGCCCTCGCCGCGGCGGCGACCGCCATGCTCGCCCTCCAGTCCGCGCGGACCAGCCTGGGCGTGGCGGTCGTCGCCACCAACTCGCTGTACGAGGACGCCCTCTACTACCAGGACTACCGGGACTTCCTGGACCGTGCCCGGGTTCGGGTGCCGATCGGCGGTGACCGGGTGGCCGACGGCGTCGAGGCGGTCGAGTTGGACGAGGTGAGCCTGCGCTATCCGGACACCGACGCGCCGGCGGTGGACCGGGTCAGCCTGACCGTCCGGCGGGGTGAGGTGATCGCGCTGGTCGGCGAGAACGGCTCCGGCAAGACCACCCTGGCCAAGCTGATCGCGGGGCTCTACCGGCCGACCGGCGGGGTGATCCGGTGGGACGGCGTCGACGCCGCCGAGCTGGACCCGCATACCGTCGGCGCGCAGGTGGCCGTGATGACCCAGGACTGGTGGAGGTTCCCCTTCACCGCCGGGCAGAACATCCGGGTCGGGCGACACGACCGCCCGCCGGACCGACCGGGCCCCAGCGTGCAGGACGCGGCAACCGCGGCCGCCGCCCACGACATGATCGTCGGCCTGCCGCACGGCTACGACACCCTGCTCGACCGAGAGTTCAAGGACGGCCACGAACTGTCCGGCGGGCAGTGGCAGCGCCTGGTCGCGGCTCGGGGCCTCTACCGGGACGCCGCCCTGCTGATCTGTGACGAGCCGTCGGCAGCCCTGGACGCCCGCGCGGAACACGCCCTGTTCCAGCACCTGCGCCGCCGACCGGAGCGCGCGGTCGTCCTGATCACCCACCGGCTGGCCAACGTCCGGCACGCCGACCGGATCTTCGTCATGGAACGGGGTCGGCTCGTCCAGCACGGCAGCCACGACGAGCTGATGGCGGCCGGCGGCCTCTACCGCGAGTTGTTCGACCTCCAGGCCGCCGGCTACCTCGCCGGCTCCGACGGCGCGCTACCCCGTTGACCCGCCCGACGGTGGCGGGGTAGCGGGAGGTCAGGCGCCGCGGGCCGAGGTGAGGAAGTCGGCGAGCACCCGGGTGTGGGTGGAGAACGCCAGCTCGACCGGGTCGGTGAGCACCAACCACTCGGTCGCCTCCTCGGTCGGCGCCGACGGCGGCAGATCCTCCACACGCCGTTCGGGCAGCACCCCGAAGACCATCATCGTGCCGCCCGCCGGTGCGCCGTGCACCGCGAACAGCCGGGCGTCCTCGGCCGTCGCGACCAGCCCGGTCTCCTCCCGCAGCTCACGGACCAGCGCGTCGGACCACTCCTCGCCGTACTCGATGAAGCCGCCCGGCAGCGCGAGCAGCCCGCGGGCCGGCTCGATGTCCCGGCGGACCACCACCACGCCCAGGCCCCTGACGGTGCGGACCGGCAGCACCGCCACCGCGACGGGCAGCGGGTTGCGCCAGACGGTCTCGCCGCAGGCCGCGCAGACCCGGGGCCAGCCGGCCGCCGCCGGGTAGGCGGCGCCGCAGTAGGAGCAGTGTGCGTACGGCGTACCGGTCATGCCGCAGCACGTTACCCGCACCGCCGCGGCGGTTCTCCGGGCTGCGGCGGCGGTGCGGGCGCGGTGCTCAGGCGGCCGGTGCGCCGGTATAGAAGGCGGTGGTGCGCTCGGCGGCGGCCCTCGCCTCGTCGGCGTCGGTGCCGGCGGCGATGTTCGCTTCTCCCCACAGCCGGCTGCTCAGCTCCATGGCCCGCCGCCCCTCGTCGGACGCGCTCCACTCGGCGCTCTGCTCCGGGGTGACCCCGCTGCCGTCGCCCGCGAGGTGGGAGGCGAGACCGAGCAGGCCCAGGTCCCAGCCGACGCCGACGGCGCCGGGGCCGAACTGGGCCCACCGGTCCTGGTCGACGTGCGCGATGTGGTCCAGCTCGAAACGGGTCCGCTCGTCGTCGACCGGGGTGAGTCGGACCTCGATCCAACTCACCTCGCCGCCGAACTCCCAGGTGGCGGTGAAGCGGTGCGGCGGGTCGCAGCTCTCGACGGTGCCGCTGGCATTATCCTGGAGCTGGTACCGCCCGTGCAGCCGCAGGTCGCCGGAGATCGGCAGGAACCAGCGTGGGATGCGCTCGGCGTTGGTGCAGGCGTCCCAGAGATCCTCGACCGTCGCGTGGTAGGTCTGGCTGATCGTGGTCACGCGGGCCTCGCCGGCCTCCAGGGTGCGGCTGCCGACGTGGCGCTGGACGGCGTTGATCTGCTCGGTCGCGTCGAACATCAGGTGTTCCTCTCGTCGGGTGGGTTGGCGGGCCCGCGCAGCCGACGTTCGCGTCGGCCCCGGGCCAGCTCGGTGGCGAGTGCCGCCAGGGGCGGGGTCCAGAACCGGCGGAAGTGCTCCAGCCAGCCGTCGACCTCGCGCAGTGGGCGCGGGTCGACCGCGTAGAGCCGCCGGGCGCCCTCCGGCCGCACGGTGGCGAAGCCGTTGTCGCGCAGCACCTTGAGGTGCTGGGAAACGGCGGGCTGCGTGATGCCGAACTCCTCGCGGATCACCGTGCTGACCGCGCCGGCGGTCTGCTCGCCGCCGGCGAGCAGCTCCAGGATGCGGCGCCGGACCGGATCGCCCAGCACGTCGAAGGCGTGCACGAGGCATTTATATCAGCCCCACCTTATTTAAGCCAACGGTGATAGGCCGATCAGCTTGTCGAGCCGGATCGGCAGGTCGCGTATCCGTACGCCGGTGGCGTGGTGCACCGCGTTGGCGATCGCCGCCGCGGTGCCGACGATGCCGATCTCGCCGATGCCCTTCACCCCGGCCGGATTCAGCTCGCCGTCCTGCTCGTCGATCCAGTGCGCCTCGATCCGCTCCACGTCCGCGCAACCCGTGATGTGGTAGGTGGCCAGGTCGTGGTTGACCCAGTCGCCGTACCGCTCGTCGAGCACGCCCTCCTCGTGCAGCGCCATCGACAGGCCCATCGTCATGCCGCCGATGAACTGGCTGCGCGCGGTCGTCGGGTTGACCACCCGCCCGGCGGCGAAGACCCCGAGCAGCCGGTTCACCCGCACCTCGCCGGTGTCCGCGTCCACCCGCACCTCGGCGAAGTGCGCCCCGTACGCGTACCGGGGCAGCGCGCTCTGTTCCCGTACCTCGTCGGCGGTGTTCACCTCGGCGGTCACCTCGCCGTCGACCGGCACCCCGGCCGGGGTTTCCCGCAGCCGCTCCCGTAGCGCCTCACACGCGCGGATCACCGCCCAGCTCCAGGAGGAGGTGCCCATCGAGCCGCCGGCCACCCCGGCCGGTGGCAGGTCGCTGTCGCCGATCTGGATCTCCACCCGCTCCGGGGGCACCCCGAGCGCGTCGGCCGCGACCTGCCAGAGCGCCGTCCGGGCGCCGGTACCGATGTCGGTGGCGTCGATCCGGACCAGGAAACCGCCGTCGGGGCGTGCGGTGGCCGCCGCGGCGGAGGCGCGCGCCCGGGCCGGGTAGCTCGCGCCGGCCACCCCGGTGCCGATCAACCAGCGCCCGTCGGATCGGGCACGGGGCGTCGGATCCCGGTCGGCCCAGCCGAACCGGCGGGCACCCTCGCGCAGGCAGGCGACCAGGTTGCGGCTGGTGAACGGCTGTCCCAGCTCGGGGTCGACGGCCGGGTCGTTGCGGATCCGCAGCTCCACCGGGTCGATGCCGACGGCGCTCGCCAGCTCGTCCATCGCCGACTCCAGGGCGTACGCGCCGGGGCACTCGCCCGGGGCGCGCATCCAGAAGGGGGTGGGAACGTCGAGGCGGGCCAGCCGGTGCGTGGTGCACCGGTGCGGCGCGGCGTACATGCTGCGCGTGTAGACGGCGACCTGCTCGGCGAACTCCCGGATGGTCGAGGTCTGGGTGATCGAATCGTGGCAGATCGCGGTGAGCCGCCCGTCGGCGTCGGCCGCGAGCCGGACCCGCTGGATGGTGGGCGTGCGGTAGCCGACCGGCCCGAACACCTGCTGCCGGGTCAGCGCCAGCCGGACCGGCCGGTCCACCTGCCGGGCCGCCAGCGCGGCCAGCACCACGGTGGCCTTGGGGTTCCCCTTGCTGCCGAAGCCACCGCCGACGTGCTGCGTGATCACCCGGACCGACTCCCGGGGCAGCTCGAACAACTCGGCCAGGGCGGCCTGCACCGGCACGGCACCCTGGCTGGAGTCGTGCACCAGCAGCCTCCCGTCCTGCCACTGCGCGGTCGTGGCGTGCGGCTCCATCGGGTTGTTGTGGTACGCCGGTGTCCGGTACGTGGCGTCCAGCCGTACCGGCGCGGCCGCGTACCCGGCGTCGAAGTCGCCCTCTGCGGTGTCCGTCGCGTAGTTCGGGTTGACCTGGTCCGGCCGGTACAGGCCGGGGTGGTCGGCGGTGAGCACCGTGCTGTGCGGCCCGGCGTCGTAGTCGATCCGGACCAGCCGTGCGCCCTCCCGGGCCGCCTCGAGGCTGGTGGCCACCACCACGGCGATGAACTGCCCCCGGTAGTGCACCGCCGGCTCCTGCAACAGCCACAGCTCCGGCTCCGGCCCGGGCGCGAGCCGGGGTGAGTTGCCGTGGTGCAGCACGGCCAGCACGCCGGGCAGCGCGAGCGCCGGAGCCACGTCGACCCGGGTGATCCGTCCCCGGACCACCGCCGCCGGCACCGCCCAGCCGTAGGTGACGCCGTCCACCGGGTACTCCACCGCGTACCGCGCCGTGCCGGTGACCTTCTCCCGACCCTCCAACCGGGGGTACGCGCGTCCCACCGCGTCGGTGCTCATGGCGCTCGATCCCCCTGGGCCAGCTCGGTCAGGGCCCGCACCGTGATGGCCCGGGTCAGCGGCAGCTTGAAGCCGTTGTGCCGCAACGGGCGGGCGTCGGCCAACTCCGCGTCGGCGGCCCGCGCCGCGAGCTGCGGGCTGAACGGCCGCCCGCGCAGCTCCTCCTCGGCCCGGTACGCCCGCCAGGGCCGGTGCGCCACCGCCCCGTACGCCAGCCGGACGTCGCGGACCACGTCGCCGTCGAGGTCCAGCACCGCGGCCACCGAGCCGACGGCGAAGGCGAACGACGCCCGGTCGCGCACCTTGAGGTACGCCGAGCGGCGCGCGGCCGGCAGGGGTGGCAGCCGGACGGCGGTGATCAGCGCGCCCCGGACCAGCGTCGTCTCCCGTTCCGGATGCTCGCCGGGTGAGCGGTGCAGCGCCGCCAGCGGTACGTCCCGGGGACCGTCGGGCTCGTGCACCTCCACCACGGCGTCCAGCGCGGCGAGCGCGACCGCCAGGTCCGACGGGTGCGTCGCCACGCACAGGTCGGACCAGTCCAGCACGGCGAGGTCGCGGTTCTGGCCGTGCCGGGCGGCGCAACCGCTGCCCGGCTCGCGCTTGTTGCACGCCTTGCCGGTGTCCTGGAAGTAGACACAGCGGGTGCGCTGCAAGAGGTTGCCGCCGGTGGTGGCCAGGTTGCGCAGCTGCCCGGAGGCGGCGGCGAGCAGCGCGCGGGCCAGCACCGGGTAGTCCCGGCGCACGACCGGGTGGGCGGCCAGGTCGCTGTTGCGGACCGTCGCGCCGATGCGCAGCCCGCCGCCGGACAGTTCCTCGACGGCGTCCAGCGGCAGCCGCGTCACGTCCACCAGCAGGTCGGGCCGTTGCACCCCGAGCTTCATCAGGTCCACGAGGTTGGTCCCGCCGGCCAGGTACGCCGACTGCGGCTCGGCGGCCAGCACGGCGACGGCCTCGGCCACGTCCGCCGGCCGGTGGTAGCGGAACGGTCTCACCGGGTCGCCGCCGTCTCACGAACCGCCGCGACGATGTGCGGGTACGCGGCGCAGCGGCACAGGTTGCCGGCCATCCGCTCGCGGATCTCCGCGTCGGTCAGCTCGGCCGGGGCGGTGAGGTCGCCGGTGACGGCGCTGGGCCAGCCGTGCGCGACCTCGTCGAGCATGCCGCGGGCGGAACAGAGCTGCCCGGGGGTGCAGTAGCCGCACTGGAACGCGTCGTGCGCGACGAAGGCGGCCTGGAGTGGGGACAGCTCGTCCAGGCCGGCCAGCCCCTCCACGGTGACCACCGACCGGCCGTCCAGGGTCACCGCGAGGACCAGGCAGCTCTTCACCCGGCGGCCGTTCAGCAGCACGGTGCACGAGCCGCACTGGCCGTGGTCGCAGCCCTTCTTCGCCCCGGTCAGGCCGAGCCGTTCGCGCAGTGCGTCCAGCAGGGTGGTGCGGTTGTCCAGGGTCAGCTCGCGCCGCGCGTCGTTGACGTCGAACGCCACCCGGGACGAGTGCCGCTCGTCGGTGGTCGTCTCGTTCTCCGCTCCGCCCCGCACCGGCACAGACTAGCTTTACTGGTACAAATGCGGGCGAACAACTCACGACCCTCGCGCGGAAGGTGGGCCCGGTGCCGCAGCAGCCGGTGATCGCCGGGCTGCTGCTGGCCGCCGGCGCCGGCCGCCGCTACGGCCGACCGAAGGCGCTGGTCGAGCTGGCCGGGGAGCCGCTGGTGCGGCGCGGGATCCGCCTGCTGCGGGACGGCGGCTGCGCGCCGGTGCACGTGGTCCTCGGCGCGGGCGCGGACGAGGTGCCGGAGCTGCCCGGCGCGGTGCCGGTGCGCCACGACGGCTGGCCGGAGGGGCTGGGCTCGTCACTGCGCCGGGGGCTCGCCTCGCTGCCGGTCCAGGCGCCGGCGGCCGTGGTGATCCTCGTCGACCAGCCGCTGATCAGCCCGGTCGCGGTCCACCGGGTGCGTCGGGCGCACGCCGCCGGCGCCGCCGTGGCGGTCGCCACCTACGCCGGCCGGCCGGGGCATCCCGTGCTGCTGGGCCGGGCGACCTGGCCGCTGCTGGACGGGTACGCGGTCGGTGACCGGGGAGCCCGCGGCCTGCTGCGCGCCCGCCCGGACCTGGTGGTCGAGGTGCCCTGCGACGACGCCGGCTCACCGGTGGACGTGGACACCCCGGCCGACCTGCCCCGGATGTGAGCCGTCTGCGGGATCCCGACGGTCAGCGACCGGCGGTACGCCGGCGGCGCAGCCCTTCGCTGGTGAACGCGTGGTACGTCACCATGACGATGACGCCGATCAGGCCCAGCAGCGGATTGACGAACCAGCCGAGCAGGCCGGTGAGCCCGTAGAGGACCAGGCCGGTGATCGGTCGCAGTCGCTGCGTCCGCACGTACTCGGGGGTGACCCCGCGCTGAAGCAGTTCCGGGTGGTGGCGCAGGTAGCCGAAGAACACCAGCCAGGGGGCCGACATCAGGGCGGCGGCCAGCGCGTACAGGGCGACGGCGGCGCGGCGGTCGGCGGTGTCGCCGTGGGTGAACGCGGACGCCAGCACGGCGGTGGGGAACGGGATGATGACCGCGCCGAAGAGGATGCCGAGGTTGATCCAGCTCAGCGCCAGGGTGGTGCCGCGGATCAGTCGGACCAGCGCGTGGTGGTTGAGCCAGAGCACCCCGATGTAGACGAAGGACACCACGAAGGCCAGGTAGGACGCTCCCTCGTCGAGCAGCCCGGCCAGCAGCTCACCCTCGTGGTACTCCGGCACCCGCAGCTCGATGACCAGCAGCGTGATGACGATGGCGAAGACGCCGTCGCTGAACGCGGTCAACCGGTCCGTCTCGGCCATCCGTGGCCCGGTGTCGGGCTGCTCGACCTCGTCGGGTGCTGCGGACATTGCCGCAGGCTAACCGCCAGGGCGATCGCGAGTGGCCCGTTGCCCGAACGGTGCGGCGCTTCCTGCCGGGCCGCAGGGCGGGCCCTCACCAGAGAATACTGTGTATTATACCGACCGCTCTGGACTGAGCGCCGGGCGGGACCGGGGCACCCTGGGCGCCGATCGGCGCGGCCCCAGGGTGCCTCGGTCCCGCCCGCCCCCGTTCAGGCCACCGGCGTCGCGGTCCCCGTGGTGCGGGCGAGGCGCTGGTGGGCGCGGATCAGCTCGGCGTAGCGCAGGCCGCTCGCCTTCACCGTCCGGCGCTGGGTGGCGTAGTCCACGTGCACCAGCCCGAAGCGCTTGTCATAGCCGTACGCCCACTCGAAGTTGTCCAGCAGCGACCAGACGAAGTAGCCGTCCAGTGGCACACCCCGGGCCACCGCCGACGCGCAGGCCGCCAGGTGCTGCTCCAGGTGGTCGGTGCGCTCCTTGTCCTCCACGGTGCCGTCGGGGGTGACCTCGTCGGGCCACGCCGAGCCGCTCTCGGTGACGATGATCCGGCCCGGCCGGTACTCCCGGCTCACCTCGACCAGCAGTCGCTCCAGCCCCGCCGGGTACATCTCCCAACCCATCGCGGTCTCCACCGAGCCGGGCACCGGCACCTGCCGCGCGTACGGCGGCGGACCGTCCGGGTCGTCGACGACCAGCTGCCGGAAGTAGTAGTTCACCCCGAGGAAGTCGGTGGGCGTGGCGATCACCGCCAGGTCGTCGCCCCGCACCGGCGGCTCGACCCCGTACGTGGCGATCATGTCGGCGGGGTAGCCGCGCCCGTGCACCGGGTCCAGCCACCAGCGGTTGACGTGCCCGTCGGCCCGCCGGGCGGCGGCGACGTCCTCGGGCCGGTCGGTCGCCGCCTCGATCGGGCTGAGGTTGAGCACCAGCCCCACCGAGGCCGGCTTCGCGGCGTTGGCGCGGACCGCCTGGGTGGCCAGGCCGTGCCCGAGCAGCACGTGGTGCGAGGTGTGCACCGCGCGGGTCAGGTCCCGCTCGCCGGGGGCCATCAGCCCCTCCAGGTGCCCGATCCAGGACACGCAGAGCGGTTCGTTGACGGTGTTCCAGTCGGTCACCCGGTCACCGAGGCGGGCGGCGACCACGGCCGCGTAGTCGGCGAAAGCCTCGGCCGTGGAGCGCAGCGGCCAGCCGCCCCGGTCCTGCAACGCCTGCGGCAGGTCCCAGTGGTAGAGCGTGACGAACGGCCGGATGCCGTCGGCCAGCAGCGTGTCCACCAGCCGGTCGTAGAAGTCCAGCCCGGCGGCGTTGACCCGGCCGACGCCCTCGGGCATCACCCGGGGCCAGGCCACCGAGAACCGGTACGCGTCCACGCCGAGCCGGCGCAGCAGCGCCAGGTCCTCCGGCCACCGGTGGTAGTGGTCGCAGGCCACCGCGCCGGTGTCGCCGTTGTCGACGTTACCGGGGGTCGCCGAGAAGGTGTCCCAGATGGACGGCGCCCGGCCGTCGACGTCGACGGCCCCCTCGATCTGGTACGCCGCCGTGGCGACGCCCCAGAGAAAGTCGGGCGGCAGCTTGGACAGGTCCGGCACGGGTTGGTTCTCCTCTGGGATTGAATGACTCACTTGACAGCGCCGGCGGTCAGGCCGGCGACGAAGTACCGCTGCAGGGCCAGGAAACCGGCGACGACCGGGATGCTGACCACCAGCGAGGCGGCCATCACCTGGTTCCAGTAGACGTTGAACTGGGTGGAGTAGCCCTGGAGGCCGACGGCCAGGGTGCGGCTGCCCTCGTCGGTCATCACCGAGGCGAAGAGCACCTCACCCCACGCGGTCATGAACGCGTACACGGTGACCGCGACGACGCCGGGCACGGCGGCCGGCAGGATGACCCGGAACAGGATGCGCAGCGGGCCGGCCCCATCGACCTGCGCCGCCTCGTCCAGCCCCCGGGGGATCGAGTCGAAGTAGCCGACCAGCATCCAGATCGAGAACGGCAGCGAGAAGGTCAGGTACGTGATCACCAGGCCGGTGCGGCTGGCGTACAGCTCGATGCCGGTGGCGTTGCCCAGGTTGACGTAGATGAGGAAGAGCGGCAGCAGGAACAGGATGCCGGGGAACATCTGGGTGGACAGCACCGTCACCGAGAAGACCCCCCGGCCGCGGAACCGGTACCGGCTGACCGCGAACGCCGCGAAGATCGCCACCGCCACCGAACAGACCGCCGCGATGCTCGACACCACGAGGCTGTTCACCAGGTAGCGGGCCAGCGGCACGGTGCTCCACATGTCGACGAACGGTTGCAGGGTGGGCCGGCTGGGCCACCAGGTGAAGCCGTTCTGCACATCCCGCAACGGCTTCGCCGCGGACGTGACCATCACGTAGAGCGGGATGACGACGAAGAGGGTGAGCAGGGTCAGCACGATGCGCCGGCCCCAGCGCTCACCGGCGGTCTCACGCATGGTCGTCCCTCCGACGGTTGGTGATCAGCAGGTAAGCGGCCGAGACGACCAGCAGGAACAGCAGCAGCGCCACGGACATCGCCGAGCCGGAGCCGAAGTCCCAGGTCTTGAAGGAGCTGCGGTAGATGTGGATGGAGATCAGGTCGGCCTGCTCCGGCGCCGAGCCGCCGAAGAGCACGTACGGGGTGTTGAAGTCGTTGAAGGTCCACAGGAACAGCACCAGCAGCAGCACCAGGTTCACCGGCCGCAGCATGGGCAGGGTGACCGAGCGCAGCCGACGCCAGAACCCGGCGCCGTCGATCGCGGCGGCCTCGTACAGCTCGCCGGGGACGTTCTGCAGGCCGGCCATCAGGCAGAGGAACGCGAACGGCCAGTTGCGCCAGACCGAGACCAGCAGCAGCGACCAGAAACTGTTGTCGCCGATCAGCCAGAACGGCCGATCGTTGAGCAGCCCGAGCTGGTCGACCAGCACGTGGTTGACCAGGCCGGTGTCCCGCTGCAGCAGGAAGCTCCAGGTGATCACGGCGGTGTAGACCGGCAGCGCGTACGGGGTGAGGAAGAGCGCCCGCAGGATCGCCCGCCCGCGGAACGGCCGTTGCAGGACGACCGCCGCCGCGATGCCGAGCAGCCAGGCGAACCCGACCGACAGCAGGCTGTAGACGAGGGTGACCCAGAACGAGTGCAGCAGTTCCTTGCCGGCGGCGCTGTTGATGTCGAGGGTCGCCCGGTAGTTCTCGAACCCGATGAAGGGCGCGGTGGACCAGTCGCGGATGTGGAACTGGGTCAGCTCCAGCAGGCTCATCCAGACCCCGACCACCATCGGGATCACGTGGATGCCGAGTTCCAGCACGACGGCCGGGGCGAGCAGCAGGTAGGGCAGGAGCGAGCGGCGGGGGCCGCGGGGGCGGCGGGCCGGCCCCCGGGCCGGTGACCCGGCCCGGGGTTCGCGCCGGTCGGCGTCCGGCGCGGTGGTGCTGGTTGCCATCGAGGTCCTCTCGGAGGCGGTGGCCGTGGCCGGGTTCAGCACCCGACCACGGCCACCGGTGCCGCCTGGGTCAGCGCATCTTCTGCTGCGCGTCGGTCAGCTTCGCCTTCACCGACTGCTCGGTGACCGGCTTGCCGCTGGCCGCGTCGGCGAACAGCTCCTTCATCGCGGTGCCGACGAGGGTCTCGAAGGTGCTCTCCTCGGGCACCTGCGGCAGCGGGGCCGCGGTGGTGACCAGGGTCTCCTGGATCGTCTTCTGCTCGGTGGCGCTGAACGCCGGGTCGGAGGCCGCGGTCTTCACCGCCGGCAGCGAGCCGTACGTGCGGTTGAGGATGGTCTGCTCCTCGTCGCTGGTCATGAACTTCACGAAGCTCAGCGCGCCGTCACGGTTCTTGGTGTGCTTGAAGACCGCCATGTTGATCCCGGCGACCATGCTGTTGACCTTCTTGCCGCCGGCCGGCGGGTTGGCCAGGAACGGCACCGGGGCCACCCCGTACGCGTCGGCAGGCATGTTCTGCGTCTTCAGGTTCGAGCCGGCGGACTGCCACAGCAGCATGGCGGCCTTGCCGTTGGCGAAGTCGGAGACCGACTGGTTCTGCGCGTACTCGGCGTTGCTCGGGTTGGTGATCTTGTCGGCGGCCATGAAGTCGATGTAGCGCTTGATCGCCGAGACGTTCTGCGGGGTGTCGAAGGTCGGCTTGCCGGCCGAGTCGAACCACTCACCGCCGTACTGCTGGCTGAAGGTGAAGGCGTGGTGGGCGTTCTCCGACGGGTTGGCACCCTCGATCGCCAGACCCCACTTGCCGCCGGTGCTCAGCTTCTTGCCGTACTCGGCGAGCTGCTCCCAGGTGGTCGGCGGTGCGGTGATGCCGGCGTCGGCGAACGCCTTCTTGTTGTAGTACAGGCTGTACGCCATGCTGTAGAGCGGCACGGCGGCCGGCGGCTTGCCGGGGGCGCCGGCGGCGGCGAGCGCGGCGGGCACGATCCGGTCCTTGCCGCCGACGGCCTGCAGGGTGGCGTCGTCGAACTCGACCAGCGCCCCGGTGGCCTGCAACGACGCCGACCAGGTGTTGCCGATGTTCACCACGTCCGGGCCCTTGCCGGAGGCGGCGGCGGCGAGCAGTCGGTTGAGCAGGTCCGACCAGGGGACGACCTCAACGTTGACCTTGATGCCGGACTGCTTCTCGAACTTGTCCAGCTCCGGCTGGAGGATCGTCTTGTCGGCCTCCACGCTGGCGCCCTGGTTGCTGGCCCAGTAGGTGAGGGTCTTGCTCGAGCCGGCGGTGTCGTCGCCGGAGCCGCCGCCGCAGGCGGTCAGCGAGGCGGCGGCCAGTACGGCGGCGGTGAATATCCCGAGGTGTCGTCTCGACACGGTCAGCCCTTCCGGTGCGTGGTGGGGGTCCACCGACCTCCGTCGTCGATAGGGGTGTGGGCGACGGGCGGCCGGCTGCGGACGGGGTTCGGGGATGCGCCGCCGGGGGTCCGTCGGCGTTTCCCGGGAGTTACATCACGGCTTAATGAATGTCGTCATTAAAGTAGTTGACCGGTGGGTCGTCAAGCACAGGGCGGTTACAGTCGCTCGGACGACCGACGGGATCGAGGTGACGAGTGGAGCTGGCGCGAGCCACGAACCGGAGCGTCCGGCTGCGCAACAGGTCCGCCCTGCTGACGAAGCTCTTCCTCGACGCGCCGCTCACCCGGCAGGACCTGGTGCGCAGCACCGGGCTGAGCCAGCCGGCGGTGAGCAACGTCGTGGCCGACCTGATCGACGAGGGGCTGGTGGCCGAGGCTGGCGCCGCCGAGTCCGACGGTGGCCGACCCAGCATGCTGCTGCGGGTCGCACCCCGGTTCGCCTTCGTGATCGGCGTGGACGTGGGTGAGACCCGGGTCCGGGTCGAGCTGTTCGACTTCGCGATGACCCTGCTGGCCAGCGTCGAGTACCCGCTCGACCCCGCGCGCACCGAGCCCGACGTGGTGGCCGGGCACGTGCTGGCCGGCATCGACGCGGTGACCGGCCAGGCCCGGGTGGCCCACGCCGACGTGCTCGGCGTCGGCATCGGCGTCTCCGGGGTCGTCGAACAGGGCGTCCAGGCCGTCGTGCACGCCCAGGCCCTGGGCTGGGACCGGGTGCCGCTGGAGCGCCTGATCGGCGCCGGCACCGACCTGCCGCTGCACATCGACAACGGCGCGAAGACCCTCGGCCAGGCGGAGATGTGGTTCGGCGCCGGCCGGGGCGCGCGGCACGCGGTCTTCGCTCTGGTCGGCTCCGGCGTCGGCGCGGCGGTGGTGACCAACGGGGCCACCTACCGGGGCGCGTCCAGCAGCGCGGGGGAGTGGGGGCACACCACCCTTATCTACGGCGGCCGGGCCTGCCGGTGCGGCGCCCGGGGCTGCCTGGAGGCGTACGTGGGCGCCGAGGCGATCATCGACCGCTACCGGGAGGCGCGTGGGGGTCGGCCGGTGCCGGGCGACGACGAGGAGTCGCAGCTCGCCGCGCTCGTGGCCGCCGCCGGGACGTCGGACACCGCCCGGCGGGTGCTGGACGACACCGCCGGCTACCTCGGCGCCGGGGTGGCCAACCTCATCAACCTGTTCAACCCGGAGCGGGTGGTGCTGGGCGGCTGGGCGGCGATGGCGCTGGGCGACCTGCTGCCGGCCGTCCGGGAGGCCGCCGGCCGGCAGGCGCTGCGCCAGCCGTACCTGCAGGCGTCGATCGAGCTGTGCCGGCTCGGTGTGGACGCGGTGGCGTTGGGCGCGGCCACGCTGCCGATCGCCCGTTTCCTCACCGACGGCGGCGTTCGTCGCTGAGGGCAAATCGCCCAGAACAAACCTTCGGGATAAATAACAGTGTTATAGATCGATGTCTTGACGCCGTCGCAATCTCGCCGCAACACTCCTACGAGAGCGCTCTCCGACCCGCGGCGCCGCTTCGGCGGCACCACCCACGGCACCGCGGGGCGAGCCCGACCCCACCGCGCGTCGTCCGTAACCCCCTATCGACAGGCGATGTCATGACATCTCGTGCTACATCCGCACGGCCGCGCCCCCGGCGCGCCGTCCGGCACCTGCTCCTCGGGCTCAGCGTGGCCCTGGCCGCGGCGCTCACGCCGACCGGCGCCACGACACCCGCGCAGGCCGCCCCCACCCTGCTCTCCCAGGGCCGCCCGGCCACCGCCTCGTCCACCGAGAACGCCGGCACCCCGGCGTCCGCCGCCGTCGACGGCAACACCGGCACCCGCTGGGCCAGCGCCTTCAGCGACCCGCAGTGGCTCCAGGTCGACCTGGGAGCGCGGGCCACCATCAGCCAGGTGAACCTGCTCTGGGAGGGCGCCTACGGCCGCGCCTTCCAGCTCCAGACCTCCGACGACGGGGCCACCTGGACCACCATCTACTCGACGACCACCGGCGCCGGCGGCACACAGAACCTCACCGTCACCGGCGCCGGCCGCTACGTGCGGATGTACGGCACCGCCCGGGGCACCGGCTACGGCTACTCGCTCTGGGAGTTCCAGGTCTACGGCGAGACCGGCGGCACCACGCCGACCTGCGGCGGCACCAACGCCGCACAGGGTCGCCCGGCCACCGCCTCGTCCAGCGAGAACGCCACCCTGTCCGCCTCGGCCGCCGTCGACGGCAACGCCGGCACCCGCTGGGCCAGCACGGCCAGCGACCCCCAGTGGCTGCGGGTCGACCTCGGCAGCACCCGGACGATCTGCCGGGTGGTGCTCAGCTGGGAGGCCGCGTACGCCCGGGCCTTCCAGATCCAGACCTCGGCCGACGGCAACGCCTGGACCACCATCTACTCGACCACCACCGGCGCCGGCGGCACACAGACCCTCGACGTCACCGGCAGCGGCCGGTACGTGCGGATGTACGGCACCGCCCGGGGCACCGCCTACGGCTACTCGCTGTGGGAGCTGGCGGTGAACGCCACCGGCGGGACCAGCGAGCCGCCGGTCGACCCGACCGACCCGCGCAACCCGAACCTCGGGCCCAACACGTTCGTCTTCGACCCGAGCACCCCCACCTCGACCATCCAGAGTCGACTGAACACGCTCTTCACCCAGCAGGAGACCAACCAGTTCGGCCCGCAGCGGTACGCGGTGCTCTTCAAGCCGGGCACCTACACCGCCGACGTCAACCTCGGCTTCTTCACCCAGGTCGCCGGTCTGGGCATGAGCCCGGACGACGTCAACCTCAACGGGCACGTCCGGGTGGAGGCGGCCTGGTTCGGCGGCAACGCCACCCAGAACTTCTGGCGTGCCGCCGAGAACCTCTCGGTGACCCTGCCGGCCGGGGTCAGCGTGGAACGCTGGGCGGTGTCCCAGGCCGCGCCCTACCGGCGGATGCACCTGCGTGGCGCGCAGAACCAGATCCAGCTCTGGAACGGCGGCGACGGCTGGTCCAGCGGCGGCCTGATGGCCGACACCCGCGTCGACGGCCTGGTCGTCTCCGGCTCGCAGCAGCAGTGGTACTCGCGCAACAGCGAGTTCGGCAACGGCTGGACCGGCTCGGTGTGGAACATGGTGTTCCAGGGCGTCACCGGTGCTCCGCCGCCGCACTTCCCCAACCCGTCGCACACCGTCATTCCGCAGACCCCGCAGGTACGGGAGAAGCCGTTCCTGTACGTCGACGGCACCGGTGAGTACCGCGTCTTCGTGCCGGCGCTGCGCGCCAACTCCACCGGCACCAGCTGGTACAACAAGACCCCGGCCGGCTCGTCGATCTCGCTGTCGCAGTTCTTCATCGTCCAGCCGGGCACCAGCGCGGCCACCATCAACGCGGCCCTGGCCCAGGGCAAGCACCTGCTCTTCACCCCGGGCGTGCACCGCGTCACCGAGCCGATCCAGGTCAACCGGGCCGACACGGTGATTCTCGGCCTCGGCCTGGCCACCATCCAGGCCGACAACGGCAGCATCGGGATGCGGGTGGCCGACGTGGACGGCGTGAAGGTGGCCGGCATCATGTTCGAGGCCGGCACGACGAACTCCCCGGTGCTCATGGAGGTCGGGCCGGCCGGCTCGGCGGCGAGCCACGCCGCCAACCCCACCTCGCTGCACGACGTGTTCTTCCGCATCGGCGGGCCGCACGTCGGCAAGGCCACCAACACGCTGACCGTCAACAGCGACAACGTGATCGGCGACCACATGTGGCTGTGGCGGGCCGACCACGCCGCCAGCGGCGTACCGACCGGGTGGACGCTGAACACCGCGGACACCGGCCTGACCGTCAACGGCGACAACGTCACCATGTACGGCCTCTTCGTCGAGCACTACCAGAAGTACCAGACCGTGTGGAACGGCAACGGCGGGCGGACGTACTTCTACCAGAACGAGATGCCCTACGACCCGCCCAACCAGGCGGCCTGGATGAACGCCGCGACCCGCGGGTACGCCGCGTACAAGGTGGCCGACTCGGTCACCAGCCACCAGGCGTTCGGGCTGGGCAGCTACTGCTACTTCAACGTCAACCCGGCCGTCGTTGCGGACCGGGCCATCGAGGCGCCCACCAACCCGAACGTGCGGTTCACCAACATGGTCACCGTCTCGCTCGGCGGCGTCGGCACCATCAACCGGGTGATCAACAACGCCGGCGGCACCGCGAACGCGGCCACCCAGCAGGTGTACCTGACCACCTATCCCTGACCGGACGCACTGCGCCCGACCGGACCGACCGAAACAGCCGCGGGCCGGGCTTCCGTTTGGAAACCCGGCCCGCGGCCGTGCAACGCTCGACGTCAGCTGGAGTAGCCGCGCTCGGCGACCCAGTCGGCGACGTCCTCGTCGTCCATCCAGTAGTCCTTGCTCCGGTCGTACGGGTCGGCGATCTTCAGCTTGTCACCGCCGTCCTCGTACCCGACGATGCTCAGGTAGTGCCCACCCGTGTACGAGTACTGCTTGCCGTTGGTGGCCTCTGCGGTACCGGTGATGTTGGCGACCACGCCACGGTTTTCGTCAACCGCCTCCACCACGTCCGTACGCAGCTCCTGGACCTGTTGCGGCTGTGCCTCGACCCCGTCGATCTCCGTGGTCTCGTAGCCGCCACCGGTCATCTCGTTGAGCACCCGGGTCGTGTCCTCGACCGATTCTGTGCCAGCCGTAGTGGTGCCGAGCTTGTTGGCAACCTCGCGCTGGCTGACCGACTTGCCCTGGGTGGACAGGGCGATGGCGGTCGCCGCCGGCGCACAGTAGTACTCGGTCTTCTGCCGCTGGTAGTCGTAGTGGAGCAGTTGCTTGTCATCACCCTCGGCTGGCTGCGAGGGCGGCGGCTGCGCCGTGGCGACCGGCGGGTCTCCCGTGGCCGGCGGCGGTTCCATCGCGATCGCGGGACCCGCGGCAAATCCGCTAGTGATCATGAAACCAGCAATCGACAGCGCGCTCCTGCGGATAATCGGGTTCATCGTGAAGCTCCCATCGGGTCGGCTTCCCGGGCTTGCGCCTACCGATTACCCGAGCCAGTTTTCGGATAACGCCTACTGGCGGGCCGGATAGGAGGAGGATGAGCCCCCACCCCGCGGTTCCGCCGTCGCCGGCGCCGGTGAAATCGGCCCCGATGTCCCTCCGTGGCACGCACGTAATGGCCGTCCACCTGCGATTCGATTCGCAGGTGGACGGCCAACTTCGGGGCCACATCGACCCGTAGGCTGCCCGCCGTGCGGACCCTACCGACACTCGGCGGGTGGGATCAGAGCCGGCGGGCGGTGAGCCACCGGTCCGGCCAGTAGCCGATCCCGTCGAGCAGTGGAGCACCGGAGAGGTCGCCCATGGTCGGACCGTCCGTCTGGGACCGGCTGGAGATGAACCGGTGGTGTCCGCCGTCGTCGACGCCCAGGTAGATGCCCGAGTGGTCGACCTGGCCGTTGGGCACCGGCTGCGCGTTGAAGAACAGCAGGTCACCGGGGAGCAGACGCTCCATCCCTCGGGCACGCTGGCCGGAATTGGGCATCAACTGGACCCCCGGGCCGAACTGTGCCATCGCGTACGCCCGGCGGGGCAGGCCCTCACCGGGCGTGTTGGTGCCTCGAAGGGGATACTTGAGTCGATGGCCGTACACCATCCGCAGGTAGCCGGAGCAATCCAGGGCCAGGTTGCGGCTCTCGTCGGGCAGTACGGCCTTGCCGTCCGGGAAGGACCACGGCAGGGCCAGGTAGTCGTAGAAGTCGGAGCGCTCCGCACGGCCCTCGGGATCATTCGGGTCGGGCGGCCCGAACGAGGCGTCACCGGAGTACTGCTGTCCCTGGTTGTCCCTCTTCACCGGCGCTCCGTCGACGTACTCGAACGCGATCGCCAGCACGTCCGGTGAGCGGTCCGCCCGGGCTGCGGCGAGCCAGTCGGTGAACCACAGTTCCCGCTCGGCGCCCGCGCGCCAGGTCTGCGGCGCGAGCCGGACCCACATGTCGGTCTCGATCTTCGCATCGGTGAATCGCGGTTCCTCGAACGTGCGGGACGGACCGTAGAGGTGCGCGGTCCGCGCGTTGTCGGTCATGACGGCCACGGGATGGCCGGAGGAGTCGGTGATCTCAGTGCGATCCGGTTTCGACAAGCGCTGGTAGGTGTAGCCGGAGGCGCCGCGAGGCTGGTCGTCACCGGACGCCTTCGCCCCGCCCAGGGTCAGCACCGGCTGGTCGGCCGGCGACGGTCGTACCACCACATAGGTCAACGTGCTCGCGGCGATCAGCAGCACGAATCCGGCGATGGTCAGCAGTACGGTCGGCCTGGGGAGGTATTTCCGGAACTTCATGCCCGCTTCTCCCTTCACTACGGGGCTTCTGAGCGCTCACGTCACAGGCACGAAGCCGGCGACGACACCACTGAAGGCGATACCGAACGTGATCGCGGTCACCACGAGGGTCGCCAGGATGGTGGCTCGTGGCGGTTGACGCACGAGCTGGTACGCGATGAGCCCCGGGATGACGAATCCCAGTGTTTGATGGGCGAACAGCAGCGGCAGGTCACGCTGGACGATGAGGAACAGCGTTAGCTGCAGGAGAACGCTGACCAGCACGATCGCCGCGAAAAGCCGCTTCCCGTAGAGGATGACCACCCGCTGGATCAGTTTGGCGATGAGGTAGGTGAGGATCGTCGCCCCCACCACGACCACGGCTTGCAGCTGGTCCTCGATCAGTGTCAACGCGATCCAGCCCGGCGTGATCATTCCGCCGGGCGAGAGGTTGGTGGTCAGGTAGCACAGCAACGCGAACACCAGTCCGATGCCTAGGCTGGCGGTGGCGAGCTGAGCGCTGAATTCTCCGCCGAAGGTGGTCATCGTTGGATCCTTTCTCCGGTCGGCGTCCGCAGCGTCGCGGCCGACGGTGAACCGTCGTCGCAGGTCCAGCCGGGCAGGCTCGCCAGTTGGTGGACCAGCACCTCGCCCTGGCCGTGGATGTTCCCCACCGCGACGATCGAGGAGTCATTGGGTGTCGCCGCCGTCACGCTCTCCAGCAGGCTGGCCGGGTCGGGTTTCCCACCGAGATCGATGATCCGGTCCTGGAGTTCCCTCGGGACGGCGGTGCGCGCGCTCTTCGTCACCTCACCGATGAGGATGATGTTCTCCGGTTGTACCCGGCCGCTCAACTCGCCCATCTGACCGTTGCGTTCGATCCGGTCCGGCCGGCAGTTGATCACCATGGTCAGCGGACGGGTGATGAGCTGCTGGCTCTCCAGTTGCTCGATGTTCATCAGCGTGGACTCGGGATCGTTCGCGGCGAAGATGTTGGCGAACCGGAACCGCTTCGTCCCGTGCATGACCCGCGCCACGGAGAGCACACCCGGGTCCGCGGGCGCCTCCCACATCCCCTTCAGTGCACTCCGCCGGTCGACGCCCAGCAGTTCGGCGACGGCCAGCGCGATGGCCACGTTCTCCTTGAAGGTGATCCAGCCGAAGCCCTCCATCTCCTGGTCGGTCACCGACTCCGGATCGACCGAGATGAGGCGGCAGTCCCGCCGTTCCGCCTCCTCCTGAATGATCGCCAGCCGTTCCCGTTCGGCGGTGACGCAGACACCCCCCTCCGGCATCGACCTGCTCAGCGACCGGGCGACGTCGTCCAGGGTCGGCCCCATCTCCATGAGGTGGTCCTCACGTACGTTGCACAGAACTCCGATGTTGGAGCGGATCAGCTTGCTCTGGTTGATCTCCTGCAACGCCGGCATCACCGCCATGCACTCCATCACCAGGACGTCCGGGTGGTACATGGCGGCGCGGCGGACGATGCCGATCTGCTCGGCCACGTTCGCGATGCCGAACTTGCGGTGCACCGGCTCCTCGCTGGCGTCCGGGAAGATGAACCGTGCGGCGGTCCCGGTGGTCTTCCCCACCACCAACCGGCCGCCGCCGCGCAGGGCACCGGCGCAGAGCCGGGTGATCGAACTCTTGCCCCGGATCCCGTTGACCAGCACCCGGTTCGGGATCCTGTCCAGGTTCCGGTAGTGGTTGCGCTGCTCGACGACCCCGGCGATGAGCAGGGCCGAACAGCAGAGAACGAGAACGAGATACAGATATGTCACGTCAACCTCTACCTTCCCGATCATCGGTCTGATCGTCGGCTCGGCCAGTGGCTGGCGGCGCCGGCGCGTCGGGGTCGGACTGCGGGACCTCGGGAAGCACGACGGTGCGGTCCTCCTCCGTGCCGCGCAGCCGACTGGCACCGCCCAGCCGGTCGGAGCCGGTGTGCCGGACCTGGCGGCAGATCTCCAGACACATGGCCAACGCCCCGATGTCGTCGTGCCGTTGCGGCGAGATCGGCTCCTCGACCGAACCGTCGCTGATCCGGTCCGCCGCGGTGGCGAGTCGACGCAGCGGCCGGGCGAACACGTAGTACTGCCACATCTGAGTGAGCAGCACGATGCCCGCCACGGCACCGGCGACCAGCAGGGTCCACCGCCGCCCGTCGCTCTCGGGCAGCCGCAATCCGGCCAGATCCTGCTCCACGACGATCGACCATTTCAGGGGAGCCACCGTGTTGGGCTTGTTCAAACCGGCGGCGGCGACGAGCGCCGGCTCCCCGTCGGGTGTCTCCGCCATCCCCACGGTGCCGCCCTTCAGCGCCTCGCTGGCGGCGACCCGGGCGTTGCCCTGCAACGCCTCGAAGGCGCGGAATCCCTTCGAGTCGAACACCGTGCGCAGATCCTCGTCGACGATCCGGGCCTGTCCGTCCACCGAGCGCAGGACGTCCAACAGGTAGTCGATGTCGAACTCGCCCACGGTCGCGACACCGTTGCCCGCCACCCGGAACGCGTAGACCACCGGGACGCGGGACGTCTCGCCGTCCAGGTCGATCCCGGTCTCGCCGCGCAGCGGCTCCTTGCGCAGCGGTTCGCGACCCGCCGAACTCAGCACGGACCCGTTGGGGTCCATCAGGTAGAAGGCGCGAAACCGGTTCTTGTCAGCCAGCTCCTGCTTCAGAGCCGGGGCCATCTGGCTCGGATCCGTGGCTTCGGCGGCCTGGGAGGTACGGGTGACCGTCTGCAGACCGTTGTTCAGGATCTTCCCCAGCACGGTGCTCGCCGCCTCGGCCTTGCTCTCCTCATCACTGACGAGCTGGTCGGGCAGTGCCGCCTCGGGCTCACGCAGCGTGTACGCAACGGCTGCCGCCGGCCAGAGCAGAGCCACCACGGTCGCCGCGGCCATACCTTGGACCACGGTCGGCCGCCAACGCCATCGCCACCTGCGCGCGGCGGGAGGCGAGCGGTCCGCGGACGTGAGAGCCAGCGCCCGAGCGATGCGATGCGCCTCCGCGACCCGCAGCGGATACCGCTTGGTCGGAACGGCGCCGCAGGCGTTGTCCTTGGCCTGCTTCAACAGCGACCGCACCGGGCCGACGAGCGACATCCGCATCAGCAGGAAGCTGGGTACGGCCAGTGCCAGCAGGGTCAGGCCCAGCAAGATGCCCTGGACCGTGGACGTGCCGCCCGTTTCGTCGGCGACGATCAGGGTGGCGACGGTCGCGCCGGTGTCGCCGACCGGGGCGGACGAGACAACCAACTGCCTGTTGATCCACTCGGTCACCCTGATCGGGTGACCCTGGTTCGACGTGGACCCGGCCAGCCCCTGGAAGGCCACGGGCAGGTGAACCTCGGGCACGGCGCTGACGCCCTGCATCAGGGTGCTCTTGCCATCCGGCGTGATGACGAAGACCCCCTGCCGGGCCTTGGGGTTGAGCCGCAGCTCGTCCATGTCGAGCGGTTGCGTCGCGAGCAGGGTCTTTGAGCCGTCCAGGGCGAGGCTGCGGACCAGCGCCGGGCCGTTGGGCGTGGTGATCGGAAAGGTGTCCTTGGCGGGCAACGCCGGGGGCAGCAGCTCCAGGGGTACGCCCGAGCCGGCGGTCGCCAGCGGTCGACGGGTGGCTGTCTCCACGATCGTGGCCCCGGTCCATTCCGTCCCGTTGGCTACCACCTGTTTCAGGAGTTCAGGATCGGGCGTCGTCGGTGACCGGCCGGCGATCCGCTGGTCGAGGTCCTCGACCGAGTGGTTGATGGTCAGTCGCATGCTCGAGGCGACCTTTGACACGTTGTCCCGCTGCGACTCGACGACGGCCGGGGGCACACCCCGTTGGTTGTTCACGGCGAACCCGAGCACGATCGCGGCAGCCAGCACCATGGTCGCCCAGATGTAGACCAGTGACGGCTTGTTGGAGCCCGCGGGAAACGCGGCGGCCGGCAACTGCTGGTCGAGCGCCCGACGCCGCCATGGGACGACCTGTTCGGGAGGTGGGGTGGGGCCCGCTACCGGAGCCCGTCCGCGGAACCGCCCCCGCCCCGTGCTTTGGTCCGGCGCGGACTCATCGCCTCTGTTCTCACTCGTCATGGCCACCCCTTCCTTCCGAGGAGATGTGGCGTGGCAGGACCGATCCTCATGGTCGGACCGGGTGGGGTGAGGCGACCTCACCCCACCCAGATGAACCGAGCGCGAGGCCGGTCGCGGGCGGGCGTCAGCCCCCTGCCGCGGTACCGTCTCTGCGGCGGTCCGCCGCGCCGAGGAGCTGGTCGCCGCGGACCTGGATCGCGGTGGAGCCGCTGTCCAGTGCCACGAGCCTCGGGCAGGGATGCTGGAGTGTCACGAAATCGGCGAGGCGGGTGGCCACCCCCCGGTCCGCCTCGAGTTCGGAGGGTGCGCCGACCTGCCTGCCGCACTTGCGGGTGATGTCCTGCCCGCTGAAATGCCCCTGATCGAGTGCGTTAACCGGGCTCATCTTGTCCACCACCACGCCAACCAGTGCCTGGACGACGTAGTCGGGGATGTGGGAGCCGCCGGCGGCACCCACCACCAGCCGCAGCTTCCGCCCGTCCTTGTCCAGCACGATGGTGGGTGCCATCGAGGCGGTGGGCCGCTTCTGCGACTCCTGGACGTTCACCGGCTTGCCGGGCGAGACGGACGACGTGTCGGTGAAGTTGTTCAGCGCGTTGTTGAGGATCATTCCCCGCGCTTCCAGGTGCGACCCGAAGTGGGTGTTGATGGTCGTGGTCATGGCCACGGCGTTGCCGTCCGAATCCACGATGCTGACGTGGCTCGTCGGGTCGCCCACGTCCACCGTGCTGGGGACGCCATCCTTCGGCGGACCGGCGGGAGGGACGACTCCCGGAGGATCCCCCGGGGTGATCGGATTGATCGCCTTGTCCGGGTCGAAGAGCGAGAAACGCCGGTCGAGGTAGGCATTGTCGAGCAGTCCGTCCACGGGCACGTCGTGGAACTTCGGGTCGCCCACGTACGCCCGGCGGTCGAAGTTCGCCAGACGGCTGACCTCGACGGAGAGATGCAGCCGTTCTCCCGAACCCGGCTTCGTGCTCGCCACCTGGCCGCGTTCGAGCAATCCGAGCATTTCCAGGACCGTCACACCGCCGAACGCCGCTGGCGCCGACGTGCACACCTTCACGCCGAAGACGTTGCGGCAGAGCGGTTCCCGCTCGATGGCCCGGTAGTCGGCGAAGTCGTCCGCCGTCATGAGGCTGGGAATCACCACCGGGCCGGCGGTGTTGCCCTTGAGCTTGATCGGACCCTTCGCCGCGTGCTGGGCGATCGCGGGCGCGATTGTGCCATTCGGGTCGTAGAACGCCTCCGCGCCGCCGTCGCGGACCTCGCGCAGCACCTGGGCTATTTCCGGGTTCTTCAGCGTCGTCCCCGGTGACTTGGCCCGGTCGCCGTTGCAGTACCGGGGCCGGAGGTCGGGATAGTTGCACCGTTTACGTCCGTTGAAGCGGTCGTTGAGACCGCTGCTCAGGGACTCGGACATCGGAAAGCCATTGGCAGCCAAGCGAATGGCGTCGTCAAAGAGCCGGTCCCAGGCGAGGGTGCCGTACACGTCGTGCACGTCCTTGAGCACTTTCAGCGTTCCGGGAACGCCGAAAGCGCGCCCGGTCGCCGACACGTCCCACGGAAAGCGGTCGACGTTCAGCTGTCTGCTCTCCTCCTCGCTGGGAGTCATGAGGTTCTGCGTCACGGTCCTCGGCGCTGTGGCCATTCCGTCGAAGAGCCGTACCGTGCGCTTGTCCGGATCCCAGTAGTTGATGATCGTGCCGCCCGCCAGACCGGAGGCGTGTGGCTCCACCACGGCGAGGACGGCCTGGACCGTCACCGCGGCATCGGCGGCGTTGCCGCCCCTGGCCAGGATCCGGCAGCCGGCCTGGACCGCGAGCGGGTTGGCCGCCGCCACCATGAACTTCGTGCCGACCGCGTCGGAATCCCGGCCGGCAGTCAAGTCCGCGCAAGCGTCCGCTGGCGCAGCCCGCGTGTTTCCTGGCTCTTTCACCAGGACCGTCAACCCGAGCGCCAGTACCAGAGCGGCAGCCAGGAAACGCAGCTTACGTGCGTGCATATGACAACTCCGGTTCGGTGTGGGAACGGGTGCGTCATGCTCGACCTGCGTTGCTCGTAGGGGCCGGCACGCGTCGGGTTCGTTCGGTAGGAACTCAGCGTCGACGGGGCCGGCAGACCCGACATCGGCATCATCTTCGGCGTTGGGATGACGGCGCAGGAGATCACGAAAAGTCGTGGCCCTCGGGACTGCCGTGGCGCCGTGGACTTCGATGGGCCAGGGCATTATCTTCCCCATCCACGATTAAATCGGGTCGGCTAAAGCGAATGTGGCCGCCGACGTCCCGATCAGTGTGTTTGTCCGCCGCGTCCGGTGCCGGATGCTGCCCGCACATTTGGTCGACCGGCCATGAATAGGCCACCGGTCATCGTGCCGTGTTAGCGTCGGCAAATGAGGGGCGCGGTCACACGCGCCGCGCCCGGTCGCCCTTACTGGGCAGCGGGTAAACGACCCGCCGTTCGAGCCGTCACATTCGTCCAACACCCGGCGCGACATCCACGCTGAGGAGGAATCGTGCAGGATCGGTTCGACAACCCGGGTCGCACCCGGTGGCGGCGCTCCGCCGCACTGCTGGTGCCGGTGGCCGTGGTCGCGGGCGCCATCGTGCTCGGCATGGCCAACGGCGCGGTCGCGGCCTCGTTCGCCGTCTCCGGCCAGACGTTCAAGGTGTCCGCGTCGGAGCTGCAGGGCACCGGCTTCGTCCAGTACGGCGGCGTTGCCCGGGAGGTGGACGGCAAGGAGCACCCGGTTGCGGTCACCGGCATCCGCGAGGCGCGACTCTTCGACCTCTGTCAGTCGGTGAAGACGCCCGGCCTCCCCGTGGTGCTCACCATCAACGCCGGTGGCGGCGGTAGACCCGCCACCGCGAGCAACCTCCTGATCGACGCCGAGTCGCTCGAGGGTGACGCCGTGTTCAAGAACATCAACATCGGGCAGGACGCGTCGACCCTGCAAGGCGGTCCGGACGGTGCGCAGGGTCCCCGGAAGGGCTTCGGTCAGCAGGCCGACGCGGTGACGATCAAAAACCTCCGTCAGGTGGCCCGCTCCACCCAGGCCGGGACGTTCAACCTGACGGGTCTGCGGCTGAAGGTCAACGTGGGCGCCGCCGCGAGGGAATGCTTCTGAGCTGACCACCGGAGTCCGCGGGAGAGCTTCCCGGCTCCGTGCCGGCCCTCATTTTCCCTTCCCCGGCAGGAGGCCATGCGTGACGACCGCCGAACCGCAAACTGCCCGGTCCACCCGGTTCCGCGACACGCTGGGCGGCTTCCGATTCTGGCGGCGGACCCGTCCGTTCTGGGGTGGCCTGCTGACCGCACTGGCCGGTCTGGAGATATTCGGCACGACACAGATGTCGCTCGGTGGTCTGGCATTCCAGCTGGGACCGACCGGCTTCCTGTCCTGGTTGATCCCCGCCATTCTGGTGACCTGCGGGATGTTGATGTGGTTCAAGCCGCAACACCGGATCCTCTACGCGGTGGTCGCGGCGGTTACCGCACTCTTCTCCCTGATCGGGGTGAACCTCGGCGGCTTCTTCGTCGGGCTGCTGCTGGGCGCGTTCGGCAGCGCCCTCGGCTTCGGCTGGATGCCGGACACCCACCGGACCGTCCGGTCGGATGACGAGCCGGCTGACGACACCGCGCGCACGCCGCCGAGCGCGGGCGGCCCGCGCTCCTCGACGAGTTGATGACCGGCCGGGACGGCACCGGGCGAAGTGGGTCGCCGCCGGCGTCCACGGGATACGGGGTGTGCGATGCGCGCCAGGGTTCTCGGCGGGCCAGGCGGCCGGCGGCGGCGGAGCCGATGCCCTGGCACGCCGATCTACGGATCGTCACGGCGCTGCTGGGTATCTCCGCCGCCGTTGCCCTGGCGGCGCCCGACCCGGCCCGGGCGTCCGGTCCGACCCCGACGCTGGACGGACCCACCTGTCCGACCATCGACTGCACTCCGGGGCCGACGCGGACCCCGACCGGCAGCGCCGAGGCCAGGAAGCCGCTGCCCCAGATCTCGCCCGAGCCTGGACAGCCGGTGGTGGCGGCGACGCCGGCACACTGGACCGGGTCGCGGGTGACCCTGACCGGGCTCCGAATCGAGGGGATCGTCAAACTGCCCACAGCGGACGGCACGGTCACGACGTTGAAGTTCAAGCTGGACCGCGCGGTCTCCGACGACCTCCTGCTCGAGGCGCCTGCCCCGGCAGGCCGGACACTGCACCTGCGCACCAGTGAGCTGACGCTCGACGGGAACGTCGCCTTCTACGCCACCAGGTTGGCCGGCAAGCTTCTCGACAACAAGATCACACTCACCCCGGACCTGCCGCTCCCGGGCAGCATCCCGCTCGCGTCAGCCGCCCCGATCACGGTCACCGAGCCGGCGATCGACATGGTCTTCGTCCACAGTGACACGCTGACCGCGCGGTCGACGCTGAAGCTCCCCCCGAACTGACCGCGCCGCCGGCCGCCCACGATCCGACCCGGACGCCCTCGGCCCCCGCCCGGGCATACCCTCAACCGTCGGGCATATGACTCCCCGCCGCGGCCCGGCGATGATCGCGCTACGACTGGGCTGGCATCGACGGTCCTATACTGTGCGTACCGGTCGTGGGACCCGTGAGCGGAGGCGGGCGTGCCACTCTTCTTCCTGAGCTACGCCCAAGAGGACAACCGCAACGGTCAGGTGCAGGCGTTCTTCGGCGATCTCAGCGAGGCGGTGGCCGGGCTGGCCGGGGTCCGTTGGCACGAGGCCGGGTTCATCGACGGGCAGATGCTGCTGGGCACCACCTGGACGGACGCGCTGGCCAGCGCGCTCTCCACCAGCGCCTGCCTGGTCGCGCTGACCTCCCCCCGGTACGTCGTCAGTGACTACTGTGGCCGGGAGTTCCGGGTCTTCGCCGACCGGATCGACGAGCACGAGCGGCAGTTCCAGGTCCGCCCGCCGGCGCTGGTGCCGGTGCAGTGGATCCCGTGCGACAGGCTGCCCGAGGTGGTGGGCACCTTCCAGTACCGCAACTTCCCGGCCGGCACGGTCTACGCGCAGGACGGGCTGCTCACCCTCAAGCAGCGCCGCCGGCACGAGGACGAGTACCGGGACTTCGTCGACGCGCTGGCCAAGCACATCGTGCAGACCGCCCGCGACCACACCCTGCACCAGCCGGCGCAGCGCCCGACGCTGGCCAAGGTGACCAGTGCCTTCGGCCCGCCGGCACGGCCCCAGGAGCAGACCGGGCCGAGCGTGGCCGGCGCGGTGCAGCGGGCCACCAACGCGCGGCATGTGCACATCGTGCTGGTCGCCGGCAGCTCCGCCGAGCTGGCCGGCAGCCGTCCCGGCGCCGAGGAGCGCTACGGCGCGGTGTCGCGGGACTGGCGGCCGTACCGGCCCGAGCTGGAGGTGCCGATCGGCAGCTGGGCCGGGGCCATCGCCACCACCAAGAGCTACGGGTGGACGGTGGAGGACGCCGAGGAGCTGGCGGCGGTGCGGGAATGGGCCCGGGCGCACAACCAGATCGTCGTGCTGGTGGTCGACGTGTGGTCGGCCGACCTGCCGCGCTACCAGCTCAGCCTGATCCGCTACGACCGCGACGTGGGCTCGCCCCGGGCGCCGGTGCTCGTGCCCTGGACGGCCGCCGACGACGCCGCGTCCGGTGGCAACCGCAAGATGTGGGACACCCTGGCCCGGGTGCTCCCGCATCACGTGCTGCACAACACCCGCGACGTGTGGCGCACCGAGATCGCGACCTCCGCCCGCTTCCAGGAGGAGCTGGAGGACGTGCTGGTCGTCGAACAGGGCCGGATCTACCGCACGGGCACGGTCTACCAGGAGCCGCCCACGGACGGCCCCGGGCTGCGCCCGATCCTCGAAGGTCCCTAGGGGAGGCACGCCATGGCGGTGAACGAGACGGCACGCGGCCAGATCGTGACCTTCTACTCGTACAAGGGTGGCACCGGGCGGACGATGGCGCTGGCCAACGTGGCGTGGATCCTGGCCAGTCAGGGCCTGCAGGTGCTGGTGGTCGACTGGGATCTCGAATCCCCCGGCCTGCACCGCTACTTCCACCCGTTCCTGCGGGACAAGGAGTTGCGCGCCACCCCGGGCGTGATCGAGATGATCTGGGATTACTCGATCGCCACCATGCAGCGCAACCGGGACGAGGACTCCCAGGAACTGCTCGCCGGGCACGCCAAGATCCAGCGCCGTGCGGTCTCGCTGAACTGGGACTTCAGCCACGGCGGCGTGATCGACTTCGTGGCCGCGGGGCAGCAGGACTCGGCGTACTCGCGGCTGGTGAGCACATTCGACTGGGCCAACTTCTACGAGCGGCAGGGCGGCGCGTCGTTCATCGACGCGGTCCGCGCGCAGATGCGCGCCGAGTACGACGTGGTGCTGATCGACAGCCGCACCGGGCTCAGCGACGTGGCCGGCATCTGCACCGTGCAGCTGCCCGACCTGGTGGTCAACTGCTTCACGATGTCCACCCAGAGCATCCGCGGCGCGGCGGCGGTGGCCCGCTCCATCCGCGGCCAGCGCCCGGACGACCCGCCGCTGCTGCTGCCGGTGCCCATGCGGGTGGAGGACGCCGAGCTGCGCAAGCTGGAGACCGGTCGCGACCTGGTCCGCGCCGAGTTCGCCCCGTTCCTGGACCACCTCTCCGACTCGGCGGCGGCCCGCTACTGGAACACCATCGAGGTGCCCTACCGCGCCTTCTACGCGTACGAGGAGATCCTCGCCGCCTTCGGCGACCGGCCCGAGCAGGTCGGCACGCTGCTCGCCGCGTACGAGCAGCTCGCCTCGGTGATCACCGGGGGCCGGGTCAGCGCGCTGCATCCGATGCCCGAGGAGGACCGTCGCCGTTCGCTGACCGAGTTCGAGCGCAGCCGGCTCGCCGCCGAGCAGCCCGTGCTGGTCAGCTACGCCTCCGCCGACCGGCTCTGGGCCGAGTGGGTGACCGACCAGCTGGAGGAGGCCGGGCTGCGGGTGGACCGCCGGGCGGTGGACGTCCCGCTGCGCGCCGGCGGGCGGGCCGAGTTCGACCGGGCCGTCGGCGGCGCCAGCCGGGTCCTGGCCGTGCTCACCCGGCACTACGCGGGCACCTCGCTGGCGGCCGAGGTGTGGAAGGCCGCCGCCGGCCGGGACCAGCTCGGCGGCGGGGGAGTGCTCGTGCCGCTGCGGGTGGACGAGTCGCGGCTGCCCGTGCCGTACAGCGACCGCAGCCCGGTCGACCTCACCGACGTCGACCCGTCCACCGCCCGGACCCGGCTGCTGGAGGCGGCCGGCGCCCCGGCGGGCGCGGTCGGTGGGCGCGCGGTCGGCCGGTTCCCCGGCCCGTTCCCGGCGGTGTCCAACGTCCGTCAGCATGGCACCCCGTTCGTCGGCCGGGCCGCCCAGCTCGAGGCGCTGCGGGACCGGCTCACTGCCGCACCGGACTCGGCGACGCAGGTCGTGCACGGCCTCGGCGGGGTCGGCAAGACCCAGCTGGCCGCCGAGTACGCGCTGCGCTTCGGCCGCGACTACGACCTGGTCTGGTGGATCCCGGCGGACAGCGAGGACCGCATCCGCGGGGGTCTCGCCGACCTCGGCCAGGCGATGGGGCTGGGCACCGGCGGCGGCGCCGACGCGGTCCGCCGGGTGCTCGACGCGCTGCGCCGCAGCGGTCCGGACCGGCGCTGGCTGATCGTCCTGGACAACGCCAACGAGCCCACCCGGGGCGCCCGCGCGCTGCTGCCGCAGGGCCCGGGCCACGTGCTGCTCACCACCCGCGACCAGAGCTGGAGCGAGTACGCCACCGCGACGGAGCTGACCGTCTTCGACCGCGCCGAGAGCGTCCAGCTGCTGCGCGACCGGGTCCGCGGGCTCACCGAGGACGAGGCGACGCAGGTGGCGGAGAAGCTCGGCGACCTGCCGCTCGCGGTCGAGCAGGGCGCGGCGTACCTGCGGGCCACGGCGATGCAGGTCGACCGGTACCTGGCCTCCCTGGACACCCCCGGGCTGCTGCGGATCCTGGACGGCCGGCAGTCCGCCGGCTACTCCAAGGCGCTCGCCGCCACCTGGCTGGTCACCCTGGCCCAGCTGCGCTCGGAGAAGCCGGCGGCCGCCCGCCTGCTGGAGCTGTGCTCGTTCTACGCGCCGGAACCCATCCCGGTCGCCATGCTCACCGGCGACCGCTTCGCGAGCTTCATGGCCCCGTTCGACCCGACGTTGACCGACCCGATCCTGCAGGGCCTGGTCACCGCCGAACTGGGTCGCTACGGCCTGGCCCAGGTGGACGCGGAGAACAACTCCGTCCGCATCCACCGGCTGGTGCAGCTGGTGATCCAGGATCAGCTCGACGACGCCGACGAGGCCCGCCGGCAGGCCCAGCTGCTGCTCGCCGCGGCCAGCCCGCGCGACCCGGACAAGCCGGTCAACTGGCCCCGGTACGCCGAGCTGTGGCCGCACGTGCGCCCGAGTGAGCTGCACCTGTCCACGATGGATGAGGCGCGGCAACTGGTCGTGGACATCGTGCGCTACCTCTACCGGCGCGGCGACTACGACACCAGCCGGGCGTTGGCGCAGGAGTCGCTGGCCGGTTGGCGCGACACCGACGAGGACGACCCGACCAAGCTGCGGATGCGCTTCCACCTGGCCAACGTGCTGCGCGCGCAGAGCCACTTCGACCGGGCGTACGAGATCGACCGGGACGTGTACGACCGGCAGCGGCGGATCTTCGGTGAGGAGCACCTCTACACCCTGATGACCGCCCGCAGCCTCGGCGCGGACCTGCGCGCCCAGGGCCTCTACCACGAGGCCGAGGCGCAGGACCGGCGCACCCTGGAGCTGAGCGTGCGCACGTTCGGCGACGACAGCGGCCGGACGCTCATCGCGGAGAACAACCTCGCCGTGTCGCTGCGACTGGTCGGCGACTTCCGCGGCGCCGCCCTGCTGGACCAGCACATCCACGAGCGGCGGCGGGCCCGCTTCGGCGAGGAGGACCCGTCCACCCTCGCCTCGGCCAGCAACTACGGGCGGGGGCTGCGCGACACCGGCGAGCTGTGGCGCTCGCACAGCGTGCTGCAACGCACCTACACCGTCCAGCAGAAGGTGAACGGCGCGGACCACCCGGAGACCCTGCGGACGGCCAAGGAGTTGGCGCTCACCCTGCGCCAGCTCGGCCGCTTCGCCGACGCGCACCGGCTGATCGAACGCACCGTCGTCCGCTACCAGCGCACCCTCGGCGGTGAGCACGCCGACACGTTGTCCGCCGAGATGGCGCTGGCCACCACCTGGTCGGCGGTGGGTGACAACCAGACCGCGCTGCGGGTGGCCCGCCGACTGCGCGACGGCTACAACGAGGTGCTCGGCGAGACGCACGCGATCACCCTGGCCTGCCTGAACAACCTCGGCGTGCTGCTGCGCAAGCAGGGCGACCACGTCCAGGCCCGCGATCTCGCCCAGCGGGTCCGCGACCAGTTGCTGGCCAACCTCGGCGAGCGGCACCCGCACACCCTGCTGGCCACCCTCAACCTCGCCAACGACCTGTTCGCCCTCGGCGACCGGGACACCGCGCTGCTGCTGGACACCACCGCGTACGTGGAGTTGACCCGGGCGCTGGGCGCCGAGCACCCGGACACCCTGTCCGCGTCGGTCAACCTGGCGTTGAGCCGGCTCGCCACGGAGAGCGAGGCGGACGCCGGGCGTGCCCTCTACGACGAGGCGTTCGGGCAGTTGGTGCAGCTCTTCGGCGGGGACAACCCACGGGTGGTGCAGGCCCGCCAGCGGGAACGTTCCAACGCCTACATCGAACCGGCGCTGCTCTAGCGCCCTGACCCGCCACCGAGGCGGCTGCCGAGGTCCTACGGTTCGGCTTCGTCGTACGAATTCAGCACCGTCGTGCCGGTGCCCGAGCAGCCCGTCGCCGTGCACGCGATCACCCGTGAGCAGTACCGGGCCCGTCGTCGCCGCTGACGGATCGGGGCGCACGCGCTGACGGGGTGTCAAGGCACCACGCCGCCACCGCCAGCAGGTCGGCGTCGGGCAGCGCCCGGTGGACCGCGCGAACCAGGTCCGGGCGGGTCGCCAGGGCACGGGCCGCGGCCGGATGTCCGGTGCGCGCGGCGGCGAGCGCCAGACCCACCCACGCGTCGGTGTCCTCGGGATCGCCGCCCAGTCGTCGCCGGTACCCCTCCAACGCCCGTACCGGATCGCCGCCCGCGTAGGCCCGGTCGGCCCGGTCCATCGTGGATGGCTCGGTGCCGGCGTCCAGCAGCCGCCGGCGTACCGCCGACTCCGGGCCGGTGTCGGTCGGAAGCGCCGGGGTGGCCGGGCCCGGCGTGACCGTCGGCGGCGGTCCGTCGTCCGGGCGCGGCTCGTCGCGCCGCCAGGCCCGCACCGCCCGGTCGACCTCGTCCGGGTGGGCGCTCAGGTTGGCCAGGCCCCAGCGCACCGCACCGCCGTCGGCCACGTCCCGCACCGCCGCCTCAATCTGCTCGTCCACCGGGTCGCGCCAGCCGCGCAGCGTGGCGGTCATGCCGGCCAGGAAGCTCCGCCCGGCGTCCGTCAGCTCGGACGCGCCGGCGAGCTGACGGGCCGCGCGGGCGGTCTGCTCCCGCCAGTACGCGTACTCGAAGGCGGCGCCGACGCCCTCCGCCCGCCGGCAGCGCCACACCTCGGCCACCCCCAGGTGCGCGTACGCGCCCTGGAGCAGGGCGCTGGCGGGGCGCGGGTCGAGCCGCCACGGCGCCCGGTAGCGCGCCGGCCCGGGGTGGTGCAGCGGCACCAGGTCCAGCAGCGCACCCAGTTTCGTGTGCTGCAGCTCGTGCACCAGCAGCAGCGCGAGGGTCTTCGGCTCGGCCGGCACGGAGAGCGCGATGGCGCCCAGCGCGTCCCGGCTGGTCGCGCTCACCGCGTGCCCGGACGGCGGTGGCCGCAGCGGGACCAGCGAGCGCAGCAGCCCGGCCAGCCCGTCGGCGTGCGCGGGCAGGTGGGCGTGCAGCCAGCGCCACGCCCGCCCGGTGAGGCGGTCCAGGTCGGCGGCGGCGTCGTCGGCGAGCCGGGGTGCGGGCGGATGGTGGTAGCGGCGCCGCCACGGGTCCTGGTCGTCGATGGTCACCTCGACGCCGGCGGCCGGGGTCATCCGCCGCACCGGCAGCCAGCGCACCGGCCCGTCCCGCTGGATGATCCGTGCCGTGCCGTGCCGTGCGCTCACCACCGTCGGGCCGGGAGCCAGGCCGACCGCGCCGCCGAGGGTGGGCAGCAGCAGTGTGCCGTCCGGGCAGGGCAGCGTCAGCTCGAAGGCGAGACCCGCCCGGGTCGCGGCGGCCGCGGCGAGCGTGGCCAGGTAGCCGGGGTCGGTCGTCCGGCCGATGGCGGCGCGGGCCCAGCCGGTGAGCGGCGGGTGCGCCAGCACCCCGGCGACGGCCGCCGGGTCGGCCCGCTCGGCGCGGGTGAGCAGGTCCAGGCCGCGCCGGACCAGCGGGTCGTCGCCGTACGCGCGGGCGGCGGCGACGGTCAACAGCCTGCGCCGGCCCAACTGCCCGCCGCGCAGCACGTCGAGGGCGTCGGGGTCACCGTGCCCACCGGCCAGCCCGGCGAACTGTGCTCCGGACAGCGGCCCCGACACGGCTCACCGCCCCGCCGGCGCGGCTTGCCGGCGCAGCGCGTCCAGGTCGGCGGCGACCACCGACCGCACGTGCTGGATCAGCCGGAACAGGTCCGCACAGTAGACCGACGGGTGGGCGAAGCCGGCGCCGTCGCGGAAGCGGTGCGCGTACAGGCCGCCGCCGCACGCGCCGACGACCGGGCAGGCTCGGCAGGCCGGGGCGAGAGCCGCCGGCCCGGTCGGACGCCCGGCCAGCGACGGATGACGCAGCGCCTCGTCGAAGCTGTGTCGGAAGACGTCCAGCCCGGTACGCATCGCCGACGCGGTGGTGGTCTTGAGGGTGTCGGTGCCTTCGATGGTGCCGTCGGTCTCGATCGTCATGATGTCCGGCTCGGCGCCGCCCAGTGCCTGGGTGCCGCTGCGCCCGCCGAGCAGCAACGCGATGAGCGACTCGAACAGCCGGATCCCGGTGCGCCGGGGCGTCTCCCGGTACCAGGTGTCGAAGACGGCGATCAGCCAGTCCGCGTACGGGGTGGCGGGATCGCCGGGCCGGCGGCCGGGCGGGGGAGCGCTCCAGTTGCCGTGCGGCAGCAGCAGGTCCAGCCGGGGCGGGTCGAACTCCAGCAGGCTCCGGTAGACGGCGACCGGGTCGTTGGCCAGGTCGACGGTGCAGAGCAGGCCGGCGTAGCGGGCCCGGTGCTCGGGGCGGGCCAGCAGACGCAGCGCGGCGGCCACCTCGGTGAAGCTGCCCCGCCCGTCGGCGTGCCGACGGTGCCGGTCGTTGGCCGTCCGGTCGCCGTCCACGCTCACGCCGACGTCGATGCCGTGCGTGTGGCACAGCGCGAGCGCCGCCTCGTCCAGCAGCAACCCGTTGGTCTGCATCGCGACGTCGAGGGTGGTGGTGGCCGGCAGCGCGGCGCCCAGGGTGCGTACCGTCCGGTCGAGCAGGGCGACGCCGGCGAGCAGCGGCTCCCCGCCGTGCAGCACCACCCGGACCCGGTCGGTGCCGTGTCGGGCGACGTGCGCGGCCAGCCGGTCGGCCACCCGGGCCACGGTGCCGGGCGCCATGACCCGGGGCCGGTCCCGCCAGTCCTGGTCGGCGTGCCGGTAGACGTAGCAGTAGTCGCAGGCCAGGTTGCAGCGCGAATGCACCTTGAGCACCAACTGGCGTACCCGGGGCGCCGTCGAGGTGTCGGGTGGTACGCCAGCGGCCGGGCGGCGTCGGGCGGCCGACGGCGGGGCGTCGGCCGACACGGTCAGAAGCTCGATTCGAACGCCGACACGTCGCCGGGCCTGCCCGGCTCGCCCTCGGCGACCAGTGCTCCCAGCACGTGGGCCAGCACAGTGTCACCGGCGCCGGCCAGCAGGTCCGCCAGCGGCACGTCGCCGAGCTGCACCAGAGCGGTGCCCGCGGTCGCGGGCGTGGGCGGTTGGGCGTGCTCAGCCACCGTGGACCGCCCCACGGTCGTACACCGGCACCTGCGTCACCGCTGCGCTCACTCCGCCTTTCTACACCATCCCGCCCGGCCCGGGAGGGCGCGACACCGCAGCTCGCACACGCTGGCAACCGTGCCGTCACCTGGCGTACCACCGCACCGCCCGGCGGCCGTCCCGCGGCCTCGGCCGGCCCGACATCGAATCTTTCCGGGCGGTCTGTCGATCCCGGCGGTGGCCGTTCGTGTGAAGGATGAGAGGCCGGCGACGGGCCGGCCGCCCCGCGAGGAGGAACGATGACCCTCTACCTGCTCAGCATGCATCAGCCGCAGGGTGAGCTGCCGCCGGAGCCCGAGTTCCTGGCCGGGGTGATGCGCCAGCTCGGCGAGTTCCGTGACGAGCTGACGGCCACCGGGTCGTGGGTCTTCGGGCAGGGCCTGCACGGCCCGGAGTCCGCCACCGTGCTGCGCCCCCGCGACGGCGAGGTGCTCGTCACCGACGGGCCGTTCGTCGAGGGCAAGGAGTACCTGGGCGGCATCACCATCATCGACGTGCCGGACCTGGACGCCGCCCTGGACTGGGGCCGGCGCTACGCGCTGGCCACCACCCTCCCGATCGAGGTCCGCCCGTTCCAGGGTGGGGCCGGCGACTGACCGTGCAGGACGTGGAGGCGGTGTTCCGCGCGGAGTACGGCCGCGCGGTCGCCGTCCTGGTCCGCCTCCTCGGCGACATCGACCTCGCCGAGGAGGCCGTCCAGGACGCCTTCGCCATCGCGCTACGACGGTGGCCGCGGACCGGTCCGCCACCCAGCCCCGCCGGCTGGATCATCACCACAGCCCGGAACCGGGCCATCGACCGGCTGCGCCGGGAAGCGTCCCGGGCCGACCGGCACGCCCAGGCGGCCCTGCTGTACGCCGCCGACCCACCCGCCGAGGAGGCGCCGGTGCGCGACGACCGGCTACGTCTGATCTTCACCTGCTGCCACCCGGCGCTCGCCCCGGCCGCCCGGGTCGCGCTCACGCTGCGCCTGCTCGGCGGGCTGAGCACCGCCGAGATCGCCCGCGCCTTCCTGGTGCCCGAGCCGACGATGGCGCAGCGGCTCGTCCGGGCCAAGTCGAAGATCCGCAACGCGCGGATCCCGTACCGGGTGCCGCGCGACGCCGACCTGCCCGACCGGCTGCACACCGTGCTCGCGGTCCTCTACCTGATCTTCAACGAGGGGTACACGGCGAGCGCCGGGCAGCGACTGGTCCGCGCCGAGCTGTGCACCGAGGCGGTCCGGTTGGCCCGGCTGCTGGTCGAGCTGATGCCGGACGAGCCGGAGGCGCTGGGCCTGCTCGCACTGATGCTGCTCACCGAGTCCCGCCGGGACGCGCGGACCACCGCCGACGGCGACCTCGTTCCGCTGCCCCGGCAGGACCGGGGTCGCTGGGACGCCGCGCTGGTCGCCGAGGGACAGGCGCTGGTCCGCCGCTGCCTGCGCCGCGACCGGCCGGGGCCGTACCAGATCCAGGCCGCGATCGCCGCCGTGCACGGCGCCGCGGCGCGCGCCGCCGACACCGACTGGGATCAGATCCTCCAGCTGTACGACCAGCTGCTGGCGGTCGCCCCCGGGCCGGTGGTGGCGCTGAACCGGGCCGTCGCGCTGGCCGAGGTGGCCGGGCCGGCGGTGGCGCTGGCCGAGGTGGACCGCCTCGACCTGGACGGCTACCACGTGCGGCACGCCGTCCGCGCCGACCTGCTGGCCCGGCTCGGCCGGAGCGGGGAGGCCGCCGCCGCGTACCGGACGGCCGCCGCACTGACCGGCAACGCGGCCGAGCAGGCCTTCCTCGCCGGGCGGGCGGCGGCCGTGGCATCGGACTGACCGTGGCTCAGCGGATGTCGTGCGTCTGGAGCCAGAGTTCCAGCAGCCCGAGCTGCCACAGCTTGTTGCTGCCGGCCGCCGCCTCCGCCCGGTCCGGCTCGGCGATCAACCGCGCCACGTACTCCGAGCGGAACAGCCCCCGCTCCCGCGCGACCGGCGCCTGCAACGCCTCGGCGACCAGCTCGCGCACCGGCCCGTCCACGTTGCGCAGCGCCGGCACCGGGAAGTAGCCCTTCGGCCGGTCGATGACCTCGGCCGGCAGGACCTCCCGGGCGACCTCCTTCAGCACGCCCTTGCCACCCCGGGCCACCTTGTGCTCCGGCGGGCAGCGCGCGGCCACGGTGACCAGGTCCTGGTCGAGGAAGGGGGTGCGCACCTCAAGGCCCCACGCCATGCTCATGTTGTCCACCCGCTTGACCGGGTCGTCGGGCAGCATCAGGTGGGTGTCCAGGCGCAGGACCGCGTCCAGCGCGGTCTGCGCACCGGGTGCGGCGAGGTGTTCGGTCAGTAGGTCGCGGCTGGCGTCGTGGTCCAGCGCGTACGCCGGGCCGACGATCCGGCGCAGCTCGTCGTGGTCGCGGTCGAAGAAGGCGGCGGCGAACGTCTCGGCGGCGCCGTGCCGGGGCGCCCCGGTCAGTGGCTGGTGGTAGCCGTAGCCGGCGAACACCTCGTCGGCGCCCTGCCCGGACTGGGCCACCTTCACCTGCTGGGCCACCTGCTCGGAGAGCAGGTGGAAGGCGACGACATCGTGGCTGCCCATCGGCTCGGCCATCGCCTCGACGGCGCGCCGCACGGCGGGCACCAGGTCGTCGTTGGACAGCCGGATCCGGTCGTGGTCGGTGTCGTACGCGCGGGCCACCAGGTCGGAGTAGTGGAACTCGTCGCCGGACTCGCCGCCGCGGCTGTCGAAGCCGATGCTGAACGTGCGCAGGTGCCGCTGGCCGGCCTCGGCGAGCAGCGCCACGATGAGGCTGGAGTCCAGCCCGCCCGACAGCAGCACCCCGACCGGTACGTCGGCGACCAGCCGCCGGCGTACCGCCGTGCGCAGCGCGTCGCCGATGGCGGCCCGCCAGTCGGCGGCGTCCATCCCGGCGTCGGCCGGTTCCCGCACGTAGTCGGGACGCCAGTACGCCTCGTCGCGGCTGCGCCCGTCCGCCTCGATCACCCGCAGCGTGGCCGGGGGCAGCTTGCGTACGCCGCGCAGCACCGTCCGCGGCGCCGGGACGATGGAGTGCCAGGACAGGTAGTGGTGCAGCGCCACCGGGTCGATGGCGGTGTCCACGTCCCCGGCGCCCAGCAGCGCCGGCAGGGTGGAGGCGAACCGCAGCCGCCCGGGGCTCTCGGCGAGGTAGAGCGGTTTGATGCCGAGCCGGTCGCGGGCCAGCACCAGCCGCCGTCGTGCCCGGTCGACCAGCCCGATCGCGAACATGCCGACCAGGTGGTCGACGAAGCGCTCACCCCAGTGCGCGTACGCCACCAGGATCACCTCGGTGTCGCTGGTGGAGTGGAACGCGTACCCGGCGTGGGTGAGTTCCTCGCGCAGCTGGGGGTAGTTGTAGATGCAGCCGTTGAAGACCAGCGCCAGGCCCAGGTCCTCGCGCACCATCGGCTGGCCGCCCGCGTCGGACAGGTCGATGATGGTCAGCCGGCGGTGCCCCAGAATCACCCAGTCGTCGGTGAACAGCCCCTCGCCGTCCGGGCCGCGCGACCGCATCGCCTCGGTCATCCGGGTGACCGCCGCCGCGTCGGGCTGCCTGCCGTCGAATCGGGCCTCTCCGCTGATCCCGCACATCAGGCGGGGTGGTGAGTCAGATGGGACACCAGCGGCACGGACATCCTCCTGTCACCTCACCCGGCCGTGTCGTGGCCGGTCCCGCCGACCGGACGGGGGCGGCTGGCTACCCGGGCGCGGGGTGGGCAAACCCGGTCACCGCCGCCCAGGGTGCCGTCCGTGCGGCTCAGCCGCGAAGGGTGCGCAGGATGCGGGCGAGCTGGTCGCGGTCGGCGTCGTCCAGGTGGCCGAAGAAGCGGTCGGCCTCGGCGCGGCGGGCGGCCCGGATGGCGGCGCTGACCCGGTTGCCCTCCTCGGTGAGCGCGACCAGGGTCGCCCGCCGGTCGGCCGGGTCGGGCCGGCGTTCGACGAGCCCCCGGGCCTGGAGGTCGTCGATGACCTCGGTGGCCGAGCGGGGCGCGATGCGCAGGTGCTCGGCGATGGCGCCGGGGCGCAGCTCACCGTGCCGGGCCAGCACCCCGAGCGCCCGGGACTGGCTGGGGGTGACGTCCCACGGCGCCAACGACTCCCGCGCCTGCCGGCGCAGCCGCCCGGCCACCGCCCAGAACGTCTCCGCCAGGCTCTCGTCGTCGCCGTCCGCCGTGCGCTCCGTCACGGGGAATACGGTAGCAGGGGATGCGGTTGCTACCTCATGATGAGGTAACCTCAGCAATGCCGTCGACGAGAGGCAGTGCCCCTTGGAACCCACCCCCACCGGCCGCGACCGCGGCCACCGCACCGTCAGCGCCGACGAGAAGGCGCAGGCCCGCCAGGTGTCGCTGCGCCGCATCGGCCGGCTCTTCACCGCCCACCGGCCCGCCCTGGCCGCCGTGACCGCGATCATCGTGGCCTCCTCGATCATCGCGATGGCCACCCCGTTCCTGCTGCGCGCCGTCATCGACCGGGCCCTGCCGCAGGGCGACGTGACCCTGCTGGTCTGGCTGGTCCTCGGCATGGTCGCCGTGGCCGCGGTGACCGCCGCCCTCGGCGTCGTCCAGACCTGGATCTCCACCCAGGTCGGGCAGCAGGTCATGCACCGGCTGCGCACCGACGTCTTCAGCCACCTCCAGCGGCAGTCACTGGGCTTCTTCACCCGGACCCGCACCGGCGAGGTGCAGTCCCGCATCACCAACGACATCGGCGGCATGCAGTCGGTGGTCACCTCCACCGCCACCGCCGTCGCGGCCAACCTCACCACCGTGGTCGCCACCGCGGTCGCCATGATGGCGCTGTCCTGGCAGCTCTCCCTGGTCTCGCTGGTGGTGCTGCCGCCGGCGATCTGGCTGACCCGCCGGGTCGCCCGGATGCGCCGGGAGATCACCGCCCAGCGCCAGCGCGAACTCGCCGACCTCAACGTCACCGTCGAGGAGGGGCTGTCGGTCAGCGGCGTGCAACTGGCCAAGACCCTCGGCACCGGGCCCGCGCTGATCGACCGGTTCGCCGCCTCGTCGGCCCGCCTGGTCGACCTGGAGCTGCGCAGCGAGCTGGCCGGCCGCTGGCGGATGGCCTCGATGAGCATCATCTTCGCCGCCGTACCGGCCGTCATCTACCTCGCCGCTGGCCTGCCCGGCACCGCCGGCACGCTGAGCATCGGCACACTGGTCGCCTTCACCGCGTTGCAGGGCGGGCTGTTCCGGCCACTGATGGGCCTGCTCAACGTGGGCGTGTCGCTGACCGCCTCGCTGGCGCTGTTCGCCCGGATCTTCGAATACCTCGACCTGCCGGTCGACGTGGCCGACCCCGCCGAGCCGGTCCGCCTGGACCCCGCCCGGGTCCGCGGGCACCTGCGCCTGGAGGACGTCACGTTCGGCTACCCGGGCAGCGACACCGCCGCGCTCGCCGGGATCACCCTGGACGTGCCCGCCGGCACCAGCCTCGCCCTGGTCGGCGAGACCGGCTCCGGCAAGAGCACCCTCGCCGGGCTGGTCAGCCGGCTGCACGACCCGACCGCCGGCCGGGTCACCGTCGACGGCGTCGACCTGCGTGACCTGCGCCTGGCCGACCTGGCCGCGATCGTCGGCGTGGTCAGCCAGGAGACGTACCTGCTGCACACCACCGTCCGGGAGAACCTGCGCTACGCCCGGCCGGACGCCACCGACGCCGAGATCGAGGACGCCGCCCGCGCCGCCCAGATCCACGACCTGATCGCCGGCCTCCCCGACGGGTACGACACCGTGGTCGGCTCGCGCGGCCACCGGTTCTCCGGCGGGGAGAAGCAGCGGCTGGCCATCGCCCGCACCCTGCTGCGCGACCCGCGCATCCTGGTCCTCGACGAGGCCACCAGCGCGCTGGACACCGAGACCGAGCGCGCCGTGCAGCGGGCGTTCGACGTGCTCGCCGAGGGGCGCACCACGATCACCATCGCGCACCGGCTCTCCACCGTCCGCGACGCCGACCAGATCGCGGTGCTCGATCACGGCCGGATCGTCGAGGCCGGCACCCACGACAGCCTGCTGCACCGCAACGGCCGCTACGCCACCCTGGCCGCCTGACGCACAACCGTCTCGAAACCGTCGCCAAAACCGTCTCGTCATTCCGCGTCCAGGTGGCGGTAGACGGTGGCCCGCGAGACGCCCAGGGTGGCGGCGATGGCGTCCACCGAAGCTGACCGGCCGCGACCGCCACCGCCGACGCCGGCGGGGTGTCCCCGCGCACAGCAGTGGATCACAATGATGCGGTGCGGCGTCCGATGTGGAAGTGGGGCCTGCTGACCGTCGTCGCCGCACTGGCGGCAGGCGGGACAGGCTGGGTATGGCTGCGCTACGACTTCGAGAAGGTCAACTGGGCCTGGGGCGTCATCGCCGGGTTCGTCGCCGTCTACGTCGTCCTGGACCAGGTCTTCACCAACCGACCGGCGGCGTCCACGGCGCTCGTCACGCACCGACGTGCTGTTGCTGACCAGCTCGCCGACCTGGTTCGCCGCGACCCCAGCGACGACACGGTGCTCCGCGCCGTTGACGAGCCGTACCCGCTGCCCGTGCGCTGGTCTACCGCGCCGGCCCGCCTGTTGCCGTCCTGGCGGGCGATCGGTCGCTCCAGCGCTGCGGCCCCGGTGGACCTGTCCGGCCGCGACGGCGCGCTCTGGACCCGATACCGCAGCATCCCGTCTGGGCGACTTCTCCTGCTCGGCTCCGCCGGTTCCGGAAAATCGATCGCCGCCCTGCGGATGGCCCGGGAGCTGCCGGCGCACCGCGAGCCCGACACGCCCGTCCCGGTGCCGCTACCGGTGGCCTCATGGGACCCCAACCGGGAGGGCTTCACCGACTGGGTGGTCAACCGGATCGCCCGGCGGTACCCGCAGCTCGCCGCCGAGCACCCCCACCCGGAGGCGGTGCTGCGCGACCTCGTCGAGGCGAGCCTGGTGGTGCCCGTCCTGGACGGCCTCGACGAGATGCCCGAGCAGCGGTTGATCTCCTGCCTGGAGCAGCTGAACGTCCTGGCCACCCAGCGGTTCGTGCTCACCTGCCGATCTTCGGTGTACGAGCGCTACCTCACCCAGGGGCAGAAGCTGCGCGGCACCGCCGTCGTGGTGCTGGAACCGCTGAGCGCCGCCGAGGTGGCCGACTATCTGGTCGACGCGGCCCCGTACCACCAGGCAGAGAACTGGTCCACCGTCGCCGCCACCATCGGGGACGACACTGAACTGACCGGCGTACTGTCCACACCGCTGATGGTGGCGATGGCCCGCAGCGCCTTCGACCAGCCCGGCACCGACCCGCGCGACCTCGTCCCGCTGGCCCGGGAACAGGGTCGCCGGTCGGTGGAGGACGACCTGCTGACCCGGGCAGTCGACGCCGCGCTGCGCTCCGGGCGGGGTGGCCAAGGGCTGCGCCGGTGGGAGCCGGACACGTCCCGGCGATACCTCGCCTTCCTCGCCGCACACCTGGAATCACTCGACCAGCGCGAGTTCCGCTGGTGGCAGCTGCCCGCCGCGCTGCCCGGTCCGTTCTGGGCGATCTTCGACGGCCTGCGCGGCGGGTTGGCCGTCTGGGTGGCACTCTCGTACGCGCACGACGCGCTCACCGAGACCGCCGCGCTCGTCAGCGACACCGGCACCCGCCACCTGCTGAACACGATCGCCCGCAATCCCGGCGGCCTCGCCGTCGCGGCCTTCCTGCTGGCCGCGTGCGCCGCGCTGCTGCGCGGTCGCACGGCGCCGGACACTCCCCGTCGCGTGCTGTTCGTCGGCGGCCGGCGAGCTTTGGGGTACGGGCTGATCGCCGGCCTGGTCGGGGGCGCGTTCTGGGCGTTCGCGACCCTGACCCTGCTGTCGACCGTCACCCCGTCGCCGGAGCTGGTGCGGTTGCTGGACGGGGTGCCGGGCCTGCCGGCGTGGTCCGACCCGGTGCGCGGCGCGGTGGTGGTCGGTCTCCTCTTCTGGACGTACAGCGCCGTCACGGCCGGCCTGCGGGTCGACGTCGCCGCTCCCGCCGCCGAACTGGGTGCCACCAGCGCGGCGGAGACCGTCGACGCGGACCGTGCGGCGAGCGTCGCGTCGGCTCTCACCACCGTCGCCACCGCGGTCCTGCGCCTGCTCGTCGCCGTGGCGGTGCTCCGGTTGGGCGGGCTGCTGCCGGCCGCGCCGCCGATGACGTCGTTGGCGTACGCCGGGATGGGTCTGGGGCTGGCATGGTGGCTGCACCGGCGCGGCGGTGCCGCCTGGATCCGGTTCACGGTGGGGAAGGCTGTGCTCGCCGCCAGAGGACACATCCCCTTCCAGCTGCTGGCGTTCCTGGCCTACGCGGAGTCGGTCGGCCTGCTGCGACACGGCGCCGGCGCGTACCGGTTCCGGCACGGCCGCCTGCAGAGCCGGCTGGCCGCCGGCTCGGTGACCGGGCGGCGGGGCAGCCGACTGCGCGAGGAGTTCGGCATCGAGCTGGCCCGGGCCGGCTACTGGACCGAGGCGCTGGGTGCCTTCGCCGCCGTCGTCCGGGCCAGGGCGGAGAGCATCGGGTCGGTCGACCGCCTGACCGTGGCGGCGCTCCGCAAGGCCCTGCTGGCCGGGGCCGCCGCCGGGCAGTGGAGCCGGCTCGCGGACTTGCTGGCGCTGATGCCCGCACCGACCACACCCGGCACCACCACGCCGGTGTCCGCGCAGCGCGAGCGGATCGCCGGGTTGCTCACCGCCGACGCGCCGCTTCCTGAGCTGCGGGCCGCCGCCGAAGAGCTGCGCCGCCGGGAGGACGACGGCACGCGAACGGATTCCGGCATCGACGAGTTCCTGGCGGCCCTGCACTGCGCCGAAGGCGACACCGACGCGGCGCGGGCACTGCTGGGCCGGTTGCTCGCCACCGGCAGCGCAGGCGACGGCGCCGGCCGATCCGCGCCGCTGGCGGCCGGGCTGCTGGCCCGCCTGCTCCTCGACGACGGCGACGCCGAGGCCGCACTCGCCGTCTGCCACCACGAGCTGTTGCTCACCGACCAGGCTCCCGACCGGGCCGACCTTCTGCTGCTGCAGACGTGGAGCTGGTCGGTCCAGGTCCTGCGCCGCGTGACCGACGAGCAGGGCGAGGTGCTGCGCCGGGCCCGTGCCGCGCTCGCCGAGCAACGAGGCCGGCGTTTCGCGCTGACCCGACGGGAGCTGGCGGAGATCGGGCTGCAGGTGTGCCATGCGACCGTCGGGCATGCCACGCTCGGACCGCTCGCGGTGGCGGCCAGCCGGCGACTGGTCGGCGTCCTGGCCAACCCCGAGATCGTGGTACGGACCACCCGGCGCAGCGCACCGATGTGGCACGCCGGCTAGAGGTGGGGCTTCCCCGGGGCTGGCAGCCTCGCGGCGTGGTCGCCGTCCGCAGCGTTCACGCTTGATCACTTGATGGTGAGTAGTCAGCAGAGCCCGCACCGAACTACCCATCATCAAGTGATCATGAAGGGGATGAGTCAGGGGCCGGGCGGGTCTGTTGGGGTGGGATGGAGGGGGAGGGGGAGGGGGCCGGGTCGGTGGGGTGTTCGGGGTTGTGGCTGAGGAGTTCGTTGATCCAGCGGGCCGCGTCCTGCTGGGCGGTGAGCATGTGGTCGCGGGCGTCGGTGATGTCCTGGTCAGCTGTCTCGTCGACGTGTTCGTTCAGGATCGCCGTCCACCGACGGCTCAGCTCCTCGGCGTACCTGGCCTGCCGGAGCTGCTCGTCGAACTGGTACTCCAGCTTGACCAGCCGGTCGATGTGCGGCTTGAGCGCCGGCAGGATCCGCTCGTCGAGCCGGACGGCGGCGTCGGGTCGGCAGGTGATGACGACCTCGCCCCGCCTGTAGCGCCAGACGGGGTAGTCGGCGAGCGCCCGCTGCAACGCCACCTCCAGGTCCGCTGCCCGGTTCGGCGGCAGGTTCCGGGCGGCGTCGGCGGCGAGACGGGTCAGCCGCTGGATCGCGTTCGGCTCGAAGTACCGCACGTACCAGCTCAGCACCTCGGCCCGGAGGCTCGCCGGGGACGACCAGGCGAACGTGGCGCGGATGTAGAACGAGTACACGTACCCGCGGGCGGGAACCGCGATCAGCCGGGGCGCGTCGCGCTGCTCGACGAGCGGACCGGTCGGGGACGGGGCGGCGCCGCGCCCCACCGGCGCCTCATCCTGGAGCGCGGCGACCAGTCGATCCCAGGTGCGTGCCCACCAGCGCCAACCGCTGACGCTCGCGTTCCGGGTGTTGCTCAGCGCGCGGACGCCCCAGTGTCGCCACCGATCCGCGGGCTTCGGCCTCCCGTCGGGGGCGTCCGTCATGGCACCCCTCCATGGTCACGGAACCGCATGTCACGCTAACAACCGGTGACCGATCCGCCCGCCGCCACGCCGACGGGCGCCGTCACGGGCCGGGCCGCCGCGCCAGGGCGACACCGCGCCGTCGCTTGATGATCGTCGGCCGGTCGCGCGCCGGTCAGTCCGGAACGACATCCTGCCCGGGTGCGCACACTGCCGACCGTCGTCGGGTACCGGCTGCTCGGCGGCGTCGGTGCCGCGCTGCTGGCCGGTGCCGGCCTGGGCGCTGGCGCCCTTCCGGTCGGCGTGCACGCCGCCTGGTGGAGTGCGCTGCGGCAGCTCGCCGGGCCGGCGCTGCTCTGCGGGTACGCCGGCCTGACACTGCTCGCCGTCGCCTGGTGGTGGGCCGGCCAGCACCTGCGCGCCGCGCACGCGCCAGGGCGTGCGGCCGGCGAGCGCCTGCGTGCCGCACCCGCGTCCGCGCAGGCGTCGGGCCGGCGTTCCGCCGCGCTGACCCTGCTCTGCTGGGCCGGGCCGCTGCTGGTGGCGCCGCCGCTGTTCAGTCGGGACGCCTACAGCTACCTCGCCCAGGGCGCGATGGTGCTCGCCGACATCGACGTGTACCGGCACGGCGTGGCCCAGTTGGGCGGGGGACTGGCGGCCGAGGTGCCGCAGATGTGGCAGCAGACGCCCGCGCCGTACGGGCCGGTCTTTCTCTCGCTGGCGGCGGTGATCTCCGGCGCGACCGGCGGCAAGCTGGTGCTGGGCGTGCTCGGGCTGCGGCTGGTGGCGCTCGCCGGGGTGGCGCTGCTGGTGGCGTACCTGCCCCGGCTCGCGCGGCACTGCGGCGTGGATCCGGTCGCCGCGCTGTGGCTGGGAGTGCTCAACCCGCTCGTACCGCTGCACCTGATCGCCGGAGCGCACAACGAGGCGGTGATGCTGGGGCTGCTGGTGGCCGGGCTCAGCCTCGCCTTCGAGCGGCACTTCGGCGCGGCCACGGTGCTGGTGACGCTGGCCGCGCTGGTGAAGGTGCCGGCCGTGGTGGGCCTGCTGGTGATCGTCTCGCTCGCCGCGCGGCACCGCGCGCTGCCGGCCACGGTGGCCCGCACGGCCGGCGTCGCGGTGGGCACCGCCGCCGCGGTCACCTGGGCCACCGGCATCGGGTACGGCTGGATCGGCGCGCTCAGCACCCCGATGTACCGGCACAGCTGGTCGATTTCCAGCGCCCTGGGTCGGTTGGCGTTGCGCGCGGCCGGGCGGTTCGACCTGCACCTGGGCGACGCCCCGATGCGGCTCTGCCTCGGGCTGGGCGTGGCCGCCGCGCTGGCCGTGGCGGTCGCCGCCTGGTGGCACCGGCACCGGCTCGGCCCGGCGTACGCGCTGGGGCTGGTGCTGGTGGCCGTTGCGCTGCTCGGCCCGGCGACCCGTCCCTGGTACGCGCTGTGGGGTCTGGTGCTGATCGCCGCGGCGGCGCCGCACGGGCGGGCCCGGCCGGCGGCGGCGATGGGCGCCGTGGTGCTCGCGTTCGTGGCGCTGCCCAGCGGCTTCGGCCCGGACGCGGCGCAGGCGGTGCTGGCCGCGGCCGGGGTGCTGGTCGGGCTGCTCGCGGTCGGCTCGCTGCGTCTGCTGCTCCCGCCGGCCGCGCCCGTGGAGGTGGCCCGGTGAGCGCGACGCTGGACGCGCCCGAACCGTGGACGACGCGACGGACGACGCGGCGACGGGTGCTGACGGTGGCCGCGCTGGTCGCCGTGCTCTCGGTGGCGATCGCGGTGCTGCCCGGGCACCGGGGCTGGTTCGACGTCGGGGTGTACCACGGGGCGGTCGGGCACTGGGTGCGCGGTGAGGACCTCTACGAGTGGACGACCTGGAACGGGTACGGCTTCACCTACCCGCCGTTCGCCGCGGTCAGCATGCTGCCGATGGCCGCGCTGGCCTGGTACCCGACGATCGTGGCGAACCTGCTGCTCACCGCGCTGGCCATCGCGTTCCTGTTGCACCTGCTGGTGGACCCGCTGGCCCGGCGTCACGGTTGGAGCCGCTGGTACGCGTTCGCGCTGGCCTGCTGCCTGCTGGCCGGGCTGAACCCGGTGCGCGACACGGTGAGCTTCGGGCAGGTCAACCTGCTGCTGGTGGCCCTGGTGTACCTGGACCTGTGGCTGCTGGAGCGGGGCAGCCGGCTGGCCGGGGTGGGGATCGGCCTGGCGGCGGCGATCAAGCTGACCCCGGCGATCTTCATCGGATACCTGCTGGTCACCCGGCGCTGGCGGGCCGCCGGCACGGCTGTCGGCACCGCCGTCGGCGCCACCGTGCTCGCCGCGACGGTCGCCCCGGACGCCACCCGGACCTTCTTCACCGAGGCGCTGTGGGACACCGACCGGGTCGGCGAACTGGCGTACGTGTCGAACCAGTCGCTGCTCGGCCTGGTCGCCCGGCTCGACCCGGCGCACCCGGACCGGCGGCTGTGGCTGGTGCTGGTCGTCGCCGTCCTGGTGGTCTGGGCGGTGCGGGTACGTCACGCCGTACGGGTGGGCGACGAACGGGCCGGCTTCGCGTTGACCGGCGTCACCGCCTGCCTGGTCAGCCCGGTCACCTGGGTGCACCACCTGGTGTGGCTGGCGCCGGGGCTGGTGGTGCTCGCCGCGTCGACGCTGCCGTGGCCGACGGTGGACGCGGCGGCCCGCCGCCGGCTGCGCGCCGGTGTCGTCGGGTACGTGCTGCTCTGCAGCGGGCTGGTCTGGGTGTTCGCCAACGGCTCGGCCGGGGTGCCGGGCTTCGTCGGCGCCAACGCGTACCTGTGGGTCTGCGTCGGGATGCTCGTGCGGCTTCCGGTCCGTCAGGTCGGCGGGGAAGCGGATCATCCGGGGTTCACCGAGCATTGTGGATCAGTTGGGGCGGCGGGGGCTGTTGCGGGCGACCGGCAACGGTGAGACTAGAGCCGATCCGACAGAGACGCGGATCGATGGATCGGATGGTCTGGAGGCAGCCTGTGCCCACCCTCGTGTCCCCGCTGACCACGCTCGGCGCGATCCGCCGACGTGGCACCACCCTCGCCCTGCTCCTCGCCATGGTCGCCGCCGCGCTGGTCGGCCCGTCCGTGGTGGCCCCCCGGTTGACCGACTCCGCCTCGGCGGCGGTCTACAGCTCCTGCACCATCAGCCGCTGCGCGGACGCCCGCACCGCCCGCTCGGGGTGGTCGGCCAAGGGCTTCCCGACCACCCGCGGCTGGTACTCCTGGAGCGGCGGCACGTCCAACTTCGCCGGCGGCCGGTTCTACAACTACGAGGGGCAACTGCCCGCCAACGCCACCTACTACGAGTACGACGTGTACCCGCGCACCCAGGGCGCCGCCCGCGACGCGTACCGGATCGTGGTGAACCGCAGCACCGGGGTCACCTGGTTCTCGCCCAACCACTACACCGACTTCTACCGGCTCTGACCGACGCGGGGCCGGCCGGTCGCGACCGGCCGGCCCCGCCAGCGCCGTTGCCCGGCCCGATCAGGAGGCATGTGATGGTCGATCAGGATGGTGGTCCGACGCCCGACTGGTTGAGCGTCGGCCGGGATGTCGGCCTCGACGTGCCCGGCGCGGTGGTGCTGGACGGCGCGGCGACCCGGAGCAGGCCGGCGCTCTTCGCCGCGCTGGCCGATGCGCTGGCGCTGCCGGCCCACCTGGGCAGCACCTGGGACGCTCTCGCCGACGTGCTGCGCGACCGGTTGGACGCCGGCCCGCTCACCCTGCTGATCAACGACGCCGGCGAGTTGCTCGCCGACGAGCCGCCCGGCGAGTACGCCCTGCTGCTCGCGGTGCTCGGCAACCTCGCGACCGCCGCCCCGCATCCCCTCCGCGTCGTCCTGCGGGAAGCCTTGCCCGACTGACGGCCTGTCAGCCCGGGTCTGAAACCTGCCTTACGCGGAGTGACGGACACTCGGCCCAACATGTTCGGACGAGGGTGATGACTCTGAGGTATAAGAATGACTCTGAGGTATCACGCTCTCCAGCAACACTGCCGCCGACCCGCGCGCCGACCCGCGGACCCGCCGTGCGGGTGCTCAGTTCCCGACAGTCGGGCCCGCGTCCGGGCGCGGTGACGGTGGTGGTGACGGTCGCGTGACGCGCCCTTCGCGATCCTCGTGCCCAGCCGGGCAGGGTGCACCGGCGCGGGCAGCGGGGAGGCCGGGGCGGTGGACTTCGTCGACGGGGTGCTGGTGCGGTTGGCCGATCCGGGCACCCGCGCCGCGGTCTTCGACGACGCGTCGCTGGCCCACCTGGTGGAGGCCGCGTACGACACCGAGGCGATGCCGGTCACGCCCCCGTACGCGGCGGTCTTCGACGAGCTGACCCTCGGCTTCGCCGCCGCCCCGGTCACCCTGGCCGAGGGGGAGTGGCTGGGCTCCGGCGGCACCACCCGCACCGAGCTGCGGGTACGCCTGCACGGCCTCGGCGCTTCGGCGCTGCGCATCGACGCGCTCTGGCGGGGCAGCCTCGTGGTGCGGACCAGCGCGGCCCGGGACCGGGTCGAGGACCTCGACGTCGCGGTACCCGCCTTCGACGTCGACCCGCAGATCATCGCCGACCTGGGCGCGCTGCCGACCGACCCGGCGCAGCTGGAGACCGAGCGGCGGACCCGGCTGGTGTCCCGGTTGCGCGCCGGGCTGCACCAGCCGGCCGCGTTCACCGACGCGCACCTGGACCGGCTGCTCGCCGGCGTCGGCGCCGCGAACGCGGGTGACCTGGTGGCGCGGATGCGCGGGCAGGCCGCGGGCGCCACCGTCAAGCTGCGCTACGCCGCCCCGCCGGCCACCCCGCCCACGCCGCGCCCGCTCCCGTTCGCCGCCGCCGTGCTCATCCGCGACCGAGGCTTCTCCCTGGCCGACCTGCTCGTCGAGACCCGCCTGGTGCGGTCCCGCGCCGAGGAGCTGGGCCTGGACGTGCCCGCGCCCGACGACGTCCGGCGCCGCAACCGGGTCGTCGCCGTCTGGGTGGTCCCCATCGAGACGTTCGACGACGACGGCTGGCCCGGCGGCGACACCGGCACCGACGCGCAGAAGCGGGCCGCCCGCTTCGCCCGGGCCGGTCAGTGGCTCGCCCGCAGTGGCATCGGACTGGCCGCCCTGACGACCTGAGACTCCCGCCCACCGACCGCAGCAGCAACTCCGTCCGGGAGGACCCGTGGCACCGACAGCAGCATTCCCGTTCATCGAGGTCCGGATCGTGCCGCCACCGGCGCCGCTGGCCCAGCGCTCGCCGGGCGTCATCGCCGTGGTGGGCAAGGCCCCGGCGACCGCCGACGGTGGCTCGGCGCCGGCGAACACGCCGGTCCGGATCGAGACCCTCGACGACGCGGTCACCAACTTCGCCCGCCGGCAGGCCGGCAACGTGGTCCGCAACGCCCTCTACAACTCCCTGGAGCTGGCCTTCCTCCAGGACCCGCGCCCGGCCAAGGTGTACGGCGTCAAGGTCGCCGGGGACGACTACGCCGCCGCCCTCAGCGGCCTGGAAGCCGCCGACGACGTGACCATGGTGTCGCTGGCCAACGAGTCGAGCGTCGGCAACCCCGCCGGGGCGGGCGCGCCGACCGGCCTGCACGCGCTCAAGGCGCACGTGGAGACGATGTCCGCGGCCGGCCAGCGGCGCATCGGCTTCGCCATGGTCAACCCGGCCACCGAGAAGAGCCCGACCTACGTCGCCGACATCACCACCGCGGCAAACCCGCTCAAGAGCAGCACCAGCCGGATGGCGATGATCGCGGCCCGGGGCGCGGACGGCGACGCCGCCACCGCCGCGATGGCCGCCGTTGCCGGGCTGCCGGTGCACCACAGCATCGTGCTGAAGAAGATCCGTGGGGTGGCCATCCCGGTGGCCAAGCAGTACAGCCCGGCCGAGATCAAGGGCCTCTCCGAGGCCAACCTCACGCCGATCATCGACCCGACGCTGATCACCGGCGAGAGCCTGCACTTCGCCGACGGGCGGCTCTTCACCTCCGACGCGAGCCTGCTGCACGTCGACCTGGTGCGCACCCTCGACCAGATCGAGTTCATGCTCCGCGCCGGCCTGATCGGCCTCGTCGGCGACGCGCGGATCACCAAGCCGGGGATGACCCTGCTGAAGACGCAGGTCGACGGCATCCTCGGCCCGCTGAAGCGGCAGGCGGTGATCGACGACTACCAGATCGAGATCCCGGTGCTGGACATCCTCAGCATCCCGGAGGTCGCCCGCACCGCCACCGACACCTCGATCGTCACCGCCGCCCGGGCCGACCGCACCGTCGACCTGGTCGTCACCGTCACGTACGGCCCGGCCGTGAGCCGCCTGCTGGTCACGCTCGTGGCCAAGTTCTGACCGGAGGAACCAGACCATGGAGTGGAAGACCCGCCTCGCGGTGCAGTACACCAAGGGCACCGAGACGGTGCTGATCAGCCCGATCGACTCGTTCAGCCCGTCCTTCTCGCTCAACGTCGAGCCGCTGCACTCGTGCGAGGTCACGCACATGGGGGCCATCCACGCGCCGGTGTCGATGAACTTCACGATGACCGTCAAGGCGATCGGGGACGTCGCCGGCCGGCTCACCAAACTGGCGCTCGACGGTGAACTCTTCGACATCGCCCTGCTGGAGCACACCGGCGACGACTGGGCGTTCTCCTCCTTCGTGCTGCGGGACTGCCTGATCACCAGCGCGACGCCGACCACCGCCACCATCTCCGGCGCTCCGGCCGCGACCTTCAGCGGCTTCAGCCTCGCCGCCACCGTCGACCCGAAGACCGGCGACCCGTCCGTGCTGCCGTAACCGGCGGCCACCGAACCCCTCGCGGAGGTAGCAGATGGCGACCGGAGCTGGCCGTGCCGCCCGGGTCACCCGTACCGGGCTGGCCCTGGTGCACGCGGGTGAACTGGTGCTGCCGGCGGCCGGCAGCGAGGCGGAGGCCGAGCAGGTGGCCGAGGACGATCGCGCGGTCATCGCGTACCACTTCCCGGTGGAGATCGAGGTGGTCGCCGTCGGCGGCGCGGTCGACGCCGACGCGCTCGCTGACCTCGCGCTGGCCCGGCTCGCCGAGCACCTGGACGGGCGGTCCTGACGGTGGCCATCTCGGTGCACGTGCCCGTGCGGATCCGGCTGGACGCCCGGTTGGTGACCGAGCGGCCGGAGGCGGTGACCGACGCTCTCGCCGCGGCCCTGGCCCGCGCGCTGGACCGGTCCCGCCGCGAGGTGGTCGCACCCCGCGGCGGCTACCTGGAGGTACGCACCCGCGCTCCCGAGTTCACCTGGACCGGCGCCGACCGCGAGCGCGTCGGCCCGGAGCAGCGACGGGCATTCGAGGCCCGGCTACGGCAGCGCATCGACGACGCGGTGGCCGACGCGCGGCTCGACCCGGGGCTGCCGGTCGGGGTGGCCGCGCCGCTGAGCCGGCCGCCCACCGAACTCTTCGACCCGCAGCGGATGCGCCACCTTCTCGCCGTCTACCGGGTGCCGTCCTACGACGACGGTGGCGACGCCGCCGAGGTGCCGGTGGACGGCGACGAGCCGCCGCCGATGCGCTACGACTGGCATCTGCGCCCGGTCACCTACCTCGTCGGTCACTTCGCCGAGCTGGCCCGGGAGGCGGTCCGGCAACACGGTGGCCTGCCCTCCGGCGCCCCGCAGGGCGTCATCGCCCGGGTCACCGACCCGGAAGGGCGGCAGGTGTGGCTGGTCATGGTGACCACCACCCCGCTGTCGTTCTTCACGTTCGACCGGTTCGGCGAGACGGTCTACCGGGCCACCCCGCAGCCGCACTTCGAGATCGAGGCGCGGACGCCCAGCCCGCAACCGGGCACGGTCGACCGCCGACCGGTCGCCGACCGGGCCGCGCTCGTGGCCATGGTGGACGAGGAGATCGGCGCCGACATCCGGTCCCGGCTGCGCACCGCGCAGCCACGCGGCGAGACCACCACCGTCGAGGAGTACCAGGCGCAGGTCGAGCGGGCCGTCGAGGTGGAGGTGACCCGGCGGGTCGACGCGATCCTCGGCTCGCTGGGCGGCGCGACGCCGACCAGTCTCATCATCGTCCAGGTGGGCGGGGCGTCGCTGCTGCTGGTCGGCACCGAGGCCACCGACACGACACTGCACTGGACCGGGCGGGCCAACCTGCTGCCGATCAGCGTCGAGCAGCACCCGACGACGCCGGTCGACCCGAACGCGCCACCGGGCGGCGGCGTCGGTATCGGCCCGGGCGGCGGCGCCGGCTCCGGTACCGGCGGTGGCACGGGGACCGGCGGTGGCACGGGCACCGGGTCCGGTGCGGGCGACGGCACCGGGACCGGCGACGGGGCCGGCGGTACGCCGCGAGGCGGGTTCGTCTTCGACCCGAGCGCCCCGACCGCGCCGCCCGGCACCGACGCCAGCCGGTTCCCACTGGTCACCGGCGGACGGGCGGAGATCCCGGCCTGCGGACCGCTCAACGGCGAACCCGAACTCGACGCGCTCGGCGCGGACGCCGACGAACTGCGCCGGCTGATGGACGACATCGCGTTCCGACTCCAGATGAACCAGCCCTGTCGTTACCCGGCGACCTTCTGCCTCCAGGCCGCCGCGGTGCTGCGCGCCCGGGCCGCCGCGATCGGCGTCATGGTCGGCGCGGCGGAACGGGAGGCGTTCAGCCGCCCGGTCCCGGAGGGCACCGGCCGGCTCGGGCCCCTGGACTTCCGGCCGGTCGCGTCACCCGCCGTCCAGTTCCTGCGTCACCTCGCCGGGGTGGTGCCCCGGCTCGACCATCTCGCGCAGCGGATCATGGCGGTCTACCAGAAGCCGGAGCACTGGGCCCGGATCCGCGGCGGCTGGCTCGAGCACCCGGCCGCCTGGAACCTGCACTTCCTGTACGCGTTCACGCCGGCGGTGAAGGACGCCGTCGGGACGATCTTCGTGATCGGCAACAAGGCCATGCTGGTGCAGTTGCTGCTCACGTCCCGGCAGGGCATCCAGGCCCGGATCACCAACTTCACCCGGTACGCGCCGATCTTCGAGCGGCTGATCGTCTCCCAACTCACCGACTACGTCGAGTTGCAGGGCCTCCGGGACCGGCTGCGTCGACACGAGGCGGCCCGGACGCTCCGCACCTACACCAGTGCCGGCGACGGAACGCTCGCCACCGCCAGCGTGGTCAACCCGTCCACCGCCTGGTACGGCGCGGCGCACTCGCTCTCCGGCGCGTTCCTCGCCGCCGAAGCCGCCCTCACCAACCCCGGGGCGGCTGGCGAGATCGTCGAGCGGGACGGGGTGACCCGGATCCGGGACTCCCACGGGGTGCTCTGGACCGTCGCCGACATCGAGCAGGCGCTGGTCATCCAGCGCGGCGAGGCCGAGGGCATCGACCCGCTGGTCAAGCAGATCACCGACCTGCCCGACGTGCTGGCCCGCTTCGCCGGCGACCGCAGCGCCATCCGCACCGAGCTGTGGCGGGTGCTGCACGAGATGCAGCGCAACAACGCCGAGATGCTCGGCCGCGCCCGCGAGGACGCCGGGTTCGCGTTCCGCTCCAGCCGGATCAGTGAACACATCCCGTCGGCCACCATCCCCGGTGGCCGGTACGCCCTCCAGGGCATCCACCTCGTCACCCACCAGCAGCTCGGCGAGTTCTTCGGCGGCAACGGGTTCTACGCGCTCGGCGTCGACGACCTGTTCAGCGGCGAACTGGGTCGGCAGGCGCTGTCGGCGTTCGCGCTGACCGTCGGCATCATCGCCCTCTCGGTGCTCTGCCCGCCGCTGGGCTTCGCCGTCGGGGTGGCCGTCGCCGTGGGCGACGTGGTCCACGCCCACCGGCGGGAACGGCTCTACGGGGCGCTGATCGACCCGGAGCTGGTGCTCACCCGCGCCGAGGTCGAGGTCGAGCTCTTCGCCGCGTACCTCGGGCTGGCGCTGTCGCTGATCCCGGAGGTCGGCACCATCGGCGGCGCGGTCGTGCGCGGCGGCCGGGTCGCCCTGCGGTACGGGCTGCGCACCGGCCTGCGGGCCGGTGGCCGCTACGTGGCGCGCCGGGTCGCCCGGCAGGTCATCGAGGCGGCCTCCCGCGACCTGCTCCAAGCGTTCATCACCGAGATCCTCCTCAACGAGGTGATGGAACGCGTCGTGCAGAAGCTGATGGAGCCGGTGCTGGCGTACGTGGAGCGGGAGGCGATGCTGCGCAGCGCGGTCGGCGGCCCGGAGGGCGCCCGGTTCCTCCTCATGGTGCTCGACTCCCAACCCGGTGGCGCCGCCGCCGGGCCAAGCGTCCCGGCGGTGCGGCCGTGACCCCGCCCCGCCGGTTCCGCGCCGGCCGCTTCCTGGACGCCGCCGCGGTGCACGCCGCCGCCGACGCCAACCCACGGCTGCGCCGCTTCCTGCGGACCGTGGCCGGGCACGGCGACGTCGGCGAGGTACGCGCCCGGCGGCTGCTGGAGCACATCATCCGACACGTCGTCGACGACGTGGGTGACCTGCATCTGGGCAACGCGGTGGCCCGGCTGGAGCGGATCGCCGTGCTGCGGGAGCGGATCGCCGGCATCCTCGACCACGTGCTCGAGGGCGGGACTCTGCCCGAAGGGGTGCGGGTGGAAGCGCTCGGCGAATCCTTCGACCAGCTCCGCACCGAGATGCGCGAGCTGAGCCGACCCCGCGACGGCATCGTCGGCGACGCGCCGCTGCGGCTGGCCGAGGACGCGGCCGCGTACGCCGACTCGATGCTGCGGGAGTTCGAGGCCGGCGGCGGGGCGGCCGGCCTGCACTCCGAGCCGGCCGCGGCGGTAAACGACGCGTTCCGGGCCATGCCTGCCGACCGGCAGGCAGCCGTGCGTCGCGCCGCCGCACTGGAGCCGCAGGCATTGTGGCGGGCGGTGGCCAGCGAGACCGAGGGCGGCAAGCGGGCCGCCGTCGCCGACCTGGAGACCCGGCTCGGCGGCCGGCTCACCCCCGACGAGTTGGCCCGGCTGCGCACCGCCGTGGACGACCTCGGTCGCGCCCGCAACCGTGGCCTGCAGGTCAGCCAGGCCCGGCTGGCCGAGGCCCTGGCGCGGATCGCCGACCCGGAGCTGCGCGCCGTGGTGGCCGGCGGCGACGTCTGGCTCACCCAGCAGCTGGCCCTGCACAACCCGGAGGCGCTGGCCACCCTGTGGCGGCGGTTCCGGGAGCGGGGTGGGCGCGCCGACGACGGCCCCGGTTTCCGCGCCTACCTACGCCACGACATGGTGACCTACGGCCGGGGGGTGCTCGGCGAGTACACCGCCGCGTTCTCGCTGAGCAGCATCGAGCTGTTCCTCAAGGGACCGGACGCCAACGTGAAGGTCGCCGGCACCGACCTGGTCGGCATCGGCCACGACGGCTGGGTGTGGCTGGTCGACGACAAGTCACACCGGTCGACCAGCGTCTCCGGGGTCAGCGCGCTCACCGACAACCTGGTCGCCAACCTGCGCCGCGACGCCGGTGAGTTCCGCGACGCCATCGCCCGGCTGCAACGCGACGACCCGGGCTTCACGCCCGACCCGCGGATCCTCGACGCGATCTCCCGGATGGAGGACGCCGCCGCCGAGATCGACCGGATCAACCGGCGCGGCTCGGCCGCCACCCGGCCGGCGCGGATCAGCCGGGCGCTGGAGGAGCGCCGGCTGCGGCTGCGGGTGACCAGCGCCGCCGGTGAGGTCCGCGAGATCACCCAGGCCCTGCGCGACCTGGGCCTGGACGTCCAACCCACCGGCACGCCGGTGGCGCTGCCACCGACCGGAGGGCGCTGACGATGGCCATCACCAGCAGCTTCATGCGGTACGGCACGGTGCCGTCGGCGATCATCAGTGACGGGGTGCTCCCGATCCCGCTCTGGGCGGTCACCGCCATCTCCCTCGCCCAGACCTACCACCTGCCGCCGATCGGTTCCACCGCGCACAAGGCCATCGTGGCCACCCACGACGACACCATCACGCTGACCGGCGTGCTGGTCGGCGCGGAACGCTACGCCTGGAAGTTCGCCCTGGAGACGATGGCCGAGGCCAGCAAGCGCGGCACCGCGCTTGCCGCGTACTCCGGCGGGAAGTTCGGCGGGCTGATCCTGGTCACCTCGATGACCATCCGCACAGACATGCAGGTGCAGTCGCTGACGTTCAACGCCTCGGCCGCCCGCCGCGACGTCCTGGACACCACCATCACCCTCGTTCACGTGCCCCGTCCCAGCCTGCTCGGCAAGCTGCTCGACGTGGCCAGCATCGGAGTCGGCGCGCTCGCCGACGGGTTGGGGAACTGATGCCACCGTTCCCGATCGACCGCTACCTGCTGCCGGAGACCCCGATCGAGGTGCCCGACGGGTTCACCGAGATCCGGCAGAGCCTCACCGCCGGCCTGCCGCACCGCGTCGAGCTGGGCGCCGGCGTGCACGCGGTGCTGATCCTGCCCACCGGCCTGGCCCGGCAGTGGCTCGACACCGACCCCCTCGCGGTGGTCAGCACCTCCGCCGACGACCTGGCGCCCCGACCCGCGCCCCCGACCACGCCCCGGCCGCCGGCGCTGGTCGGCCGGGTGCCGCTGCGACTCGTCGTCCGCCAGGGCACCCGGATCCTCGGCTCGGTGCCGCTCGCCGCCGGCCTGCGCCGGGTCTGCCCCGACGCCGACCCGTCGGCCTCCGCCGGCCCGTCGGCCTCCGCCGGCGCGGTCGCCGTGGAGCTGGTCGTGCTGTCCTGGCTGCTGCACGCCGGGACGGTACGCGGCTCCGGCGACTACGGCTCGACCGTGACGCTGGCCTGGCGGCCCGCGGACCGCGCGGTGGACCGGTTCGGGCCGCCGCCGATCAACGAGTTCGTGTGGCGGCGCCGGCCGCCGGCGCAGCGGGTCGAGTCCGAGCTGGGCCCCGGCAGGCTGCGCTACCGCTACCTGCTCGACAAGAAGCTGCGAAGGGTGCTGCGATGACGCTCACGCCGTTCCAGACCGGCCAGGTACGCCAGGGCGCGGTCGGCAACGACGCCGGCTGGACCCTGACCTTCCACCGGGAGACCCCGACCGGGCTCAGCCCCGACACCGCGCTCACGCTGTCCAGCGCGGACTACTACGCGGCCATCGACGCGGCGTTGCCCGAGGGGCTGGGCCCCGGCGCGTACACGATCACCGTGCAGGGGCTGATCGACGAGCACTTCGCCGCGCTGCGCACCGCCGAGGGGCAACCACCGCTGGTGGCGAAGCTGCACCTCTACTGGCGCGACGCGAACACCTCCGTCGGCGCGTTCTTCACCAACCTGGTCGGGGTCAACGCCGGCCCCTCACCGGCGGAGCTGACCCAGGCGCTGGTCGCCGTGCTGCGGGTGACCAAGGTACGCCGGCGCACCGGCGAGCGGACGTACGACACCGAACTCACCCTCGTCGAGCAGGCGTACGCCCGGCTCGGCCAGCGGGTCGCCGAACGGTTCGAGGCGGCCACCTTCACCGCCGCCATCCAGGCCATCGCCGAGCGGACCCGGGTCGACGTCACCGGCTGGGGCGCCAACCCGGACGGCACGATGACCCGGGGCGCCACCGAGGCAGCCGGTGACGAGCGGGTCGCCTTCGGCGCCGGGCTGCTCTACCGCGCCGCGCTGGAGCGCATCGGTGGCGCGTTGCAGCAGTCTTTGAACGCGTACGGGCGGGGGATGCTGCTGATCCGCGACGGCACCGTGCACGTCGGCAAGCGGCCGATCCCGTACCCGGAGGGGGAGCCGAAGCCGCTCACCCTCGCCACCGGCCTGCTGGAGTGCACCGAGAACGGCAGTCAGGACACCGACCCGTACGCGGCCACCGAGGCCGGTGGCACGGCGCCGCCGCGCCGGCGGGCGTGGACGCTGACGTGCAAGGGCCGCCCCGACCTCAAGCCCGGTGACCTGGTCCGCTTCGACCCGCCGGCGGTGGACGAGGCGACCACGCTGGGCAGCGTGGGCGCGGCGCTGCTCGGCTCGTTCGCCGCCCCGTTCGCCCCGTCCACCGGGGAGTTGGGCGCCGGGGCGAAGCTGCTCTACCTCAGTGCCGCCCGGCACACACTGTCGCGTACCGCCGGTTTCGTGACGGTCGTGCAGGGCGTCGAGGTCACCTCGGGCGCCGAGGCGTGGGACAGCTGGAGCGACGCCTCCGGAGTGGGCGCCGCCGAACCGGCCGGTCCGGCCTCCTCGCCCGGGGTGGCCGCCGCCGAGGCGGTGCGCCGGGCGGCCCGCGCGGCCCGGGGCGAGACGCGCGGGCTGGAGATCGGCGAGGTGCGGGCGGCGGCCACCAACGCCAGCGGTGCGGTCGAGCCGCCGGCGCAGACCGAGACGGTCTGGGAGGGGCTGGCCCGGCCGGACGGCCGGCCGAACGGCGCCCGCCGGCTGCCGGTACGCCGGGAGCAGCCCGCGCCGCTGCCCGGCGTGACCTACCTGACCCCCTTCGCGTGGGGTGGCTGCGGGCTCATTCTGCCCCGCTATCCGGGCACCAGGGTGGCGCTGGCCTACCGCAACGGTGCCCCGGACGACCCGGTGGAGGTGGGCGCGCTCTGGCCGACCGGGCACGCCCCAGTGTCCCAGCCGGGGGACTGGTGGCTCTCCCTGCCGGTCGGGGTGGCCACCAACAGTCGCTCGTCGATCGGCGACACGGTGGTGCCCGCTGACCACGACGGCAAGGTGGCGCACGACCTCACCGACGGCGACGGCAACCGGGTCATCGAGCTGGGGGAGCTGACGGTGCGGGTGGGCCGGTCCACACTGCGCGGTCGGGGTCAGCGCCCGGCCCGCGCCGAGCAGGCCGACAGCATCACCATCGAGCACGCCGCCGGTGGGTCGTCGATCGTGATGAAACAGGACGGCTCGATCACCATCACCGCCACCCAGATCGATCTGGACGCCGGCAACGGCGCGGTGAACATCAGCGGCGGCACCGTCACCATCGCCGCCGACGACGTCGCGATCGAGGCGGACGACGTCGACGTCCAGGTCGACAACGTGATGAACGTCCACTGAGGAGAGCAATATGGCTTTCGTGCTCACCACGTCGAGCGACGTGCACTGTCCCAGCGAGGGCGCGGTCACCCCGGCCGGGCAGGCGAAGCTGATCGTGGCCGGCGCCAAGGTGACCCGCCTCAACGGCATCATCGGCAAGTCGGTGTCCGGGTGCACGATCACCGACAGCAACTCCACCGTGCAGTGCAAGAAGGTGGTGTCGGCGACCGGCGCGGCCCAGAAGCTCTTCGTCGGCGGGTCCGGGGTGGCGCTGAGCACCCTCCAGGGCGCCACCAACGGCAGCACCCCCGGTCTGGCCGCGACCGCCAAACAGAGCAAGCTGAAGGCGGTCTGAGATGGACCGGACCGAGCGGGAACGGCAGGCCGCCCAGCGCCGCTACCTCGGCTGGGGCCTCGCCTTCGAACCCACCATGCCCGGGCTGGACCTGGGCCGCGACGTCGTCTTCGACGACGGCCCGAACGGGCGGGTGCTGGCCCTCGTCGCGGGCACCGACAACGTGGCGCAGAGTCTCGCCGTCGCGCTGACGACGCTGCGCGGCTCGAACGTCTTCGACGCCACCTTCGGTTTCGACGGGCTCAACGCCCTGGCCGAACCGGTCGAACCGTCCCTGATCCGCGAGCAGGTGCGGATCGGCATCATCGCGCTGCTCGACCGCGACCCCCGCGTCCGGCGGATCGTCGACGTCAACCTCGACGACGGCCGGCTGGGTGTCGGGGGCGACGGCCAGGGTGGCGCCGACGACGCCGCCCGGGCCACGCTGCGCGCCTCCCGCACCCTCCAGGTGCAGGTCCAATTCGAAACCATCACCGACGACCGGCTCTCGGTGCACCTGGGGGAGCTGCCCAGTGTCTGATCCCACCCTCCCCGCCGAGCTGGCCGACGTCCTCGCGGTCGACGCCGCCGCGCTGCGCGCCACCGGCTCGACCGGGTTCGGCATCGTCGACACCGGCTTCGTGCCGAAGTCCTTCGCCCGGCTGCTCGCCGAGAAGCTGGCCACCGCCCGGCTGCTCTTCGGCGAGGACATCGACCTGACCAGCGGCGCGGTGCTGCGCAAGGTCCTCGAACTGGCCGCACTGGAGGACGCCCGGCTCTGGGCGGCCCTCGGCGCCGTCTACGACAACTCGTACGTGGTGTCGGCGACCGCCGACGCGCTGACCCGCCTCGGCGAGGAACTCGGCATCCCCCGGCCGTACCTGCCGGCCCGCGGCACGGTGAAGCTGAAGCTGAAGGCCGCGCTGCCGACCGGCCGGACCCAGCTCACGCTGCCCCGGGGCGCTCGGCTGTCCACCCCCGGCGGGCACCACGTCGCGCTCGACGAGACGGTGGTGCTCTCCGCCGCCGTCGGCGAGCGGGAACCGGCCGTCGCCGCGTTCTACCCCGGCCCGTCGCACAACCTCGACCCCAGCCAGGCCAACCAGAAGATCGACCGGTGGAACCGGGCCGACACGCTGCTGTCCGACCTGGACGACGCCGAGCAGGCCGCCGGGAAGGAGCTGGTGGAGATCACCCATACCGTCGCGCTGACCGGCGGCGACCAGCAGGTCCCCGACGCCCGCTACCGGCAACTGCTGCTGGCCGCGCCCCGGTCCATCTGGACGGCCGAGGCGATCGGGCTGGCCGTGGCCACCGTGCCGGGCGTACGCCAGGTGCAGGTCTTCGACGGTCGGGGCGGGCTGGACCTCAACCAGTCCATCTTCGGCAACTTCAACTTCATCGAACGGGTCTTCAGCACCGAACGCGACCTGGGAAATCCGTACTACGTCACGGTGCTGGTCGCGCCGACCGCCGCGGCCATCTGGGACGGCCCGGACGGGCTGCACGCCGCCGTCGAGTCGGTGATCGAGGACCTGCGCCCGGTGGGCATCTTCGCCTCCGTGGACCGGGCCGACGAGGTGGGCATCGGCGTCGAGGCCGACCTGGTGATCCGCGGACTGCCGCTGCCCACCGGCTCCCGGGAGACGGTGAACGCGTCCACCGCCGCGACCGAGCTGCGGGCCCGACTGCACGCGCGGCTGCGCCGCTACGTCGACGAGCTGCCCTTCGGCGAGCCGGTCCGTGCCGCCGAGGTGATCTGGACGCTGATGAACGAGCCGGGCGTCGCGGACGTCCGCGAGCTGCGGCTAGTCCGTTTCCCGGCCGACTCGGCGGTGGTGGTGACCGGCAACGCGCCCACCGGCGACGGGGTGCAGCGGCTGCCGGTCGGGGACAACGCGGTGCTCGCCGCCAACCAGGTGCCCGTCTACGTCGACCGGGACGACCCCCGGCCGTTCCGGATCGTCTGAGCGGGGGCGCCATGACCGACATCCGGGTGCCGGTGGACGGGGTCGATCCGTCCGTCGAACGCAACCTCGTCGACCAGTTGGAGGGCCCCTACCCGGGGACCGTGCGGCGGGTGGTGGTACCGATCGGCGCATCCGGCGCCGCCGCGGTGGACTGGACCAGCCGCCATCCGTTGCTCACCGTGGTGCTGCGCCGGGACCTGGTCGAGGAGACCGTCCGGGTGACGGTCACCGTGGACCCGGGCGGCGCCGGCGAGCGGGTGCAGCCGCCGGTCGTCTTCGCGTCCTGGTCGGCCGCCGGGGCGTCGGTGCCGGCGTACGTGCCGGACACCGTCGACGAGCCGCTGGTCGCGCCGTTCACCGTCGCCGTGTCGGTCGAGCGGGCCGTCGACGGCGGTGCGGCGACGGCGGTCACCGGTGCGGCGCTGACCGGGCTGGTCGAGCTGGCCGTGGTGGAGGGCAACCTGGGCCGGCTGCTCTACCTGGTGTCGCACGAGAAGCACCGGCTGCGCCGCGCCGCCCGGGAGGTGCACGCGTACCGCACCCTCGCGCACGCCCGGCGGGACGCGCTGGACCGGATCGGCGCCGACGTCGGGGTGGCCCGTTTCGTCGACGAGCTGGTGCACGAGCCGGCCAGCGGCGAGGTGTACGCCCGCCGGCTGGCCCCGCCGGCCCGCGAGCCGGACCCCGCGTACGCCCACCGGCTCGGGCTCTACCGGCGGTTCCTGCTGCCCACCCCGGGCGCGGTGCGCCGGCTGCTCAACGGGCCCGGTGCGGACGCCGACCCGAACACCGGGCTCTTCGCCGACCTGCCCGGCGGCGCGCGGTTCACCGTGCGGGAGGACGACGACCGGTTCGCCGTGGCGATCCGGCTGGTGGCCGCCGGTGAGCCGCAGCACCGCACCAACTTCCTCGCCCAACTGCGCCGGGACCGGCTGGTGCTGCCGGCGAACACTCCGCCGAACAACACCACGCACGCCGGCCGGGCACTGCCCGCGAGCCGGCTGACCGAGGTCACCGCGCTGCGGGCCAGCCTGCGCCAGTCGTACGCCTTCGGTAGCGGGCACGGCCTCGCGCCGCCGCTGGCGGCCGCGCTGGACCGGGCCGGGCGGGTCTGCCGGGCGCTCGGCTCGAGCGTGGTGTGGCAGGTGACCCGCGCCCAGGACGACGCCGGTGGCAGCCGCTACGAGCTGGGCCTCGGCGTGGACCTCACCCCGCCGACCGCCGCGCAGGCCACCGACCTGCGGAACCGGGTGCTGAACACCGGCCGCGCGGTGACCGCCGACCGGACCGCCGAGGCGCTGATCCTCGCCGCCCGGGCGGCCGGCGTGCCCACGGTCGCGGCCGACGGCGAGTTGGGCTGGCTGTGGCGGGTGTGCGGGGTGCAGACCGCGCACCGGGTCAGCACCGGCACCCTGTACCTGTCCCACCTGCCCACCCGGGGGCTGGCGGTGACCGCGCCGGCGACCGCCGCCGTCGGCGCCGACGCGGCGGTCGAGGCGCAGTTCCACGCGCCGGGCGACCCGGGCGGCAACGCGCTGCTGCTGGCCGGGCTGGCCGCCGCCGCGACGGCTTGGACCGGCGCCGGGGAAGCGGCGTGGACGTCGCTGACCGACGCGGCGGCGCGGACCCGGTGGGCGGCAGTGCCGACCCGGCCGGCCGGGCAACCGGTCGACCAGGTGCTGGCCGCCGCCGGCCTGCCCGCGGTACGGGAACCGGCACCGGTGGTGGCCGCGCTGAACCGGCTCCCCGACGAGCTGGTGGAGACCATCGAGCTTCCGGCGGCACTCGCCTCGGCGCTGGTGGCCGGGCAGCCCGCCGCCGCCGACCGGCTGGCCCGGTTGGTCGGCCTGCTGCGCGATCAGCACCTCGCCGCCGCGCTGCCGCTGGTCGACACCGGCAACCGGGTGCTGCTGGTGTGCAGCGTGATCGGGCTCCCGCAGGCCGGGCTGAACCTGGCCGAGCGGCGGGCCACCGGCTTCCGCTGGTACACCGTGGGGCTCGGCGGCGGCACGGCGGAGATCAAGGCGGTCGGCGCGCGGACCACGCTGCGGCCCACCCACGCCGGGCTGGTCGCCGTGGTGGCGCTCTCCTACGCGCGCACCGGGCTGACCGACCCGTACGAGTTCCGGGTGGAGCTGCCCGACGGGGTGGCGCTGACCCTGGCGCAGTACGAGCGGCTGATGAACGCCCTGAGTCGGGTCTGCCCGCTCGGCGTGGAGATCAACACCTTCGGCATCCGGCGTGACCACGTCGACCTCGACGCCGACGGCGACGCCGAGCCGCTGCGCCCGGCGGTGGCCCGGACCTTCCGCACCTTCCAGCAGCGCCGGCACCGCGGCGTGTACGACCAGCTCTGAGAGGGACACCACCATGGCGAGCGAGATCAACTACGACGGGGTGACCGTCACCGAGCTGTACGAGGCGTTCACCAAGCACGGGATCCCGGCCTCGGACGCCAGCGTGCTGGTCTCCTCCTGGATCTACGAGAACGTGGGCACGGCGAAGCGGGTGTTCAGCTACGCCGAGCCGTTCCCAGCGGTCGAGCCGGGCTGCGCGCCGCCGCCGTTCGCCCGTACCTTCGCGCACACCGACTGGGTCGACGGCGAGGACGTCGTGCAGGCCGGCCAGACCCCCGGCGAGCAGGGTTTCAACGAGCGCTTCCACCGCATCGAGCACGACCTGGACCACCTCGGCACCGACCTGGCCAAGGCGTTCTCCTGCATGGCCGCCATGCGGGTGAGCCTGCGCCGGCTGCTCGACGAGATCCGCGCGGAGATCAACCGGCTGCACTCGACGGTGCACGAAAACAAGGTCAACATCGGGCCGTACGCCATCGAACAGATTCCCAATTACGTCAGCACACTGGACTTCGGGAAGTACATGGGCACCACGATGTTCATGGACAAGAAGGTCAGCATCTGGCAGACCAAGGCCGGCACCATCGTGCTGCCCGCCGTGGAGACGCTCGGGGTGGATGTGGTCGCGGGGCCGAAGGTCCGGGGCGCCGCCTACCTGGATCGGTACGCCGCGGAGCACGGCGACGTCCGGCAGCGCTTCCCGCGCGAGGTGAAGTTGGCGGAGTTCATCCGCCTCTTCGGCGAGGACGAGGTGGCCGACGGCCGATTGGTCCGCGACGTGCTCAAGGTGCTGCCGGCGGACACCAGCTACCCGAGCGTCGACGCGATGTTCGCCGAGGTGAGCGAGCGGGAGGCGGTGATCGTCCGCACCACGGTCGGTGCCCAGTCAGCGGTCGCCGCCGCGCTCGGCATCGAGACCGAGCTGGAGAACGTCGGCGACGCCGACATCGCGATGCTGGCCGGGGTGCCGACCAAGGCACGGGCGGCGCTGGCCCGCGCCGGGATCAGCACGCTCGGCAAGCTCGCCGAGGCGCCCGCCGAGCAGGTGCTCGGCATCATGAACGAGGCCCAGGTGCGTGCCGACGTCGGCGACGTCGCCGAGTGGACCGGATACGCCCGGACGCTGAGCAAGCTGCGCTGAACGGCCGGGCCGGACTCCGGCGAACGGCTGGTCCGGCCCGCTCGTCGCGTCGGTGTGACGACACAGCGCTGGCGCGTCGACCGTCCAGATCCGAGCGTGAAAGTCCCACGGTGCGATCGGGTGTGGAGGCGCGCTAATGGTTCTTGCACGGGTAGCGTACGGCCCCGCCCCGGACACCGGCGACCCCAACCCGGGGCACCCGCCGCGGTACGTCCTGAAGCTGCTGGGCGGGTTCGGGCTGGAACGCGACGGGCGGGCGGTGGCGGTGCCGCAGGGCGCCCGCCGACTGCTGGCCTACCTCGGGGTACGCCAGCGGTGCGCCCGTTCGGAGGCGGCCGGCACGCTCTGGCCCGGCTCGCACGACGAGCGGGCCCGGGCCAACCTGCGCACCATGCTCTGGCGGCTGCACCGGGTCACCCCCGAGCCGCTGCTGGAGGAGGACGACCGGCTGGCCCTGGCCGCCGGGGTGACCAGCGACGTGGCCGCCCTGGGTGCGGCGGCGGCCGCGCTGCTGGCCGGCGCGTCTCCGGTGGGCGCCGACCCCGCGGTGCCGGCGTTGGCGACGGGTGAGCTCCTGCCCGGTTGGTACGACGACTGGGTCCTGACCGAGCGGGAACGGCTGCGCCAGACCCAGCTGTACGCGCTGGAGGCGCTCGCCGAGCGGCTCACCGCGCAGGGCCGGTTCGGCGAGGCCGTGCAGGTGGCGTTGACCGCCGTGCAGTTGGAGCCACTGCGGGAGAGCGCCACCCGGACGTTGATCGCCGTGCACCTGGCGGAGCGGAACATCAACGAGGCGGTACGCCGGTTCGAGCTGTTCCGCGCCGACCTGGGCCGGGAACTCGGCGTGGCCCCGACACCCTGGCTGGAGCACCTCGTTCGCGCTGGCCTGCACCAGGCGTGACATCGCTCGCGGCGGAGTCCGCATGGCCTCCGGACGGGTCAGTGTGTCGCGGGTGGGATGCTCTGCTCGTACTGGAAGACGTTGTGCGGGTCGTACTTCGCCTTGATCCGGCGCAGCCGGTCGAAGTTGCGTCCCCAGTAGGCGGTTTCCCATTCCGCCATGCCGACGTTCGGCACGTTGACGTAGGCGCCGTCCACGTAGGGCCGCAGCGCCTGGCTGAACTCGGCGATCCAGGTCTGGGCGATCGGGGTGACGGCGTCACCGCTGTCGGGCTCGCCGCGGGTGCCCCAGCCCGCGCCGGGTTCGGAGTAGAAGAGCGCGTCACGGTGCGGGAAGGCCGTGCCACCGGACGGCTCCTGCCGTTGCGCCCCGGTGCCGAAGGCCTGCGTGAAGAAGTTGCTGTCGTCCGAGGGGGCGTCCTCCATGAACGCCTGGATGATGCTGATCGCCTTCTTCGGGAACGGCTCCCTGGTGAACTGTGAGAAGAACTTCCAGTTCGCGGGCTCGTCCTCGGTCGGGATCTGGAAGCCGGCATAGGTCTCGCCCCAGCCGCCGATCTGCACCGTCACCGTGGGGTTGCCGACCGACAGGACCGGCGCCAGCAGCTTCCTGATCTCTTCCTCCGATCCTTCCGCGAGCACCCCGAACAGCAGGATCTCGTTCGGGTGGACCTCGAGTTGGCTGCCGAGGCGGTGGTCGGCGAACGGTGCGCTGCGCTGCCAGCTGTCGAAGACTCCGTGCAGGTCGCCGAGGCCCTCCCAGGTCGCCTGCAGGTAGGCGACGCTGGTGAGCGGAGCCACCTTGTAGGTGAGCGAGGTGACGATTCCGAAGTTGCCGTTTCCCGCTCCGCGCAGCGCCCAGAGCAGGTCCGAGTGGTTCCACTGGTCCACCTCGAGCACCTTCGCGCCGTCGGCACCCGATGCCACGACGATCTCCGCTCCGATCAGGTTGTCGCAGGCCATGCCGAGGTAGCGGGTGAGGAACCCGAAGCCGCCGCCGAGGGTCGCACCGGACAGGCCGACACTTCCCTCCGTTCCCGTCGTCGCCGCCAGGTCGTACTCGCCGAGCGCGGTCACCGCCTCCAACTGGTTCAGCCCGGCGCCGACTCGTGCGATGCGACTGGCGGGGTCGATGTGGGCACCCTTCAGCTCGCTGACGTCGATCACGATGCCGTTGTCGACGTTCGACCAGCCTTCGAGACTGTGCCGGCCGCTGCGGACCCGAAGCGCGACGTCGTGCTGCCGCGCCCACGTGAGGGCGTTGACCACGTCCCGGGTTTCCTGGGCGAACACGATGACCAGCGGATAGTGCACGAACAGCTCGTCCCAGCCGAGGCTCGCGTCCGCGTAGTTGGGGTTCTGGGGGCGGACGATGCGCCCGGTCAGCTCCGCCGGCGGGTACGTCGCGCCGGAGGACGACCCGGGGCCGTCCGCCGCGATTGCCGAGCTGCCGGCCATCATGCCCGGGAGAGCGACCGCTCCGGCGCCGACGGCCGTCGCCTTGAGCAGGTCACGACGAGAAAGGTCGCGCATGGTCCGAATCCCCTCAATCGGTGCGTTGCCAGAAATTTCGGCCAAGAGGGCCTTTCCCTCTCATCTGGCGCAGAACCACCGTAAAGCCGGAGGCTTCGGCGGGGATCCGAGAACTTGTCGCGGAACCCGGTCGGGTGATGCGAGAGGCTCTTCAGTTCGGGTGCACGGGCTGGTCCAGGATCGCGCTGAACCGCTCCTCGGCCAGGTCGAGCTGGCCGAAGATGTGCCGCTTCACCGCCGGTGACAGCGGGGTGTCGGGTCGGCCGATGAGGTCGCGGAAGAGCGGCACCAGGGGTCGGTACTTCCGGGCCGAGGAGACCACCTTCGGCCCGATCGTGTGGATCACCCCGACGCCGTTGTCGGTGAAGTCGGACACCTTGATCACCCGCGCCCAGGGCTCCCGGTCCAGGCTGACGGCCAGGTGCTCCCGGTACTGCGTGTTCCGGTCGCGCTGCGGGTCGTACACCGCGTTGGTGACGGCGGCGACCAGCGTCGCCACCCGCGGCCCGAACCGGGCGGCCAGCGCTGCCAGCGCCCCCGCGCGCGGGTCGCCGCCCCCGTCGGCCAGCTCGGCCGGGTGGTCCTCGACCGCGTCGTGCAGCAGGCCCGCGACGATCACGTCGACGTCGCGCACCTGGTAGTGGTGCATCAACCGGATGGCCACCCGCAGCAGGTGGTTGAGGTACGGCTCGCGCACCCGCCGATCGTCACGGTGCAGATCGGCGGCCAGGTCGAGCGCCTCGGTGAGCCGGGCCCGGGCGGCGTCGTCGAACTGCTGGATCTCCAACCGGAAGCGTTCCAGCAGGCCCGGTTCGCCATGGATCTCGGTGATCGCGTGCATCGGCATGCTGGCCAGGTGCGGCGGGAAGTCCATGCGTCACTTATAGCGGATCTTCACCATGTCGATGGCCCCGTGCGTCGCCCACCCGACGCCACGACGGCGGGACGGTCGGGTCAGACCGGCAGTCGGTCGGCGCCGGCGAGTGGGCCCACCAGGAGCGGGACCAGCGGCGCTGGCAGGACCGGGCCGCGGCGCAGGGTGGGCGTCCAGCCGGCGTCGGCGCCCAGGTCGGGGTCGTGCGCCGCGTTGTACGCCGCCAGCAGGTCGACCGGTCGGGCCCGACCCTCGCCCTGACGGACCCAGGTGCCCCGCTCGGTGAGCACGGTGCCGCCCCAGTCGTAGAGCAGGTCGGCCGGGTCGATCGTCGCGTCCAGGGTGAAGAAGTTGTTCTGCGCGTACAGCGCGGACTGCACACCGATGCCGAGCGCGTACTGGAAGCCGGCGCCGCCGAGCCGGTAGTGGTTGTTGTAGACGTCGACCTGACCGAAGCGCACCCGGGGCAGCCGTTGCAGGACGCCGTCGAAGAGATTGTGGTGCAGGGTGACCTTCAGCCGCCCCACGTCCGGGCCGACGGTGTTGGACGAGCCGATCAGCATCAGCTTGTCCCGCCCGGTGAAGCGGTTCCAGGAGGCGGTGACCAGGCTGGCCGTGTGCGTCACGTCCAGCGAACCGTCGTGCACCTGGTACGGCCGCCCGAAGTACGTCGGTTGGGCGCTGTCCGGGTTGTCGCCGTCGGTGAAGGTGTTGTGGTCGACCCAGACGTGCTCGCTGCGGCGCACCGAGATCTGGTCGTACTGGCTGTTCCAGTTGCCGGTCTCGCCGTCGGTCGGTGACCAGGCGGGGAAGCAGTCCGGGGCGTCGACGAAGGTCAGGTTGCGGACGATGACGTTCGACGCGCGGTCGATCATCAGGGTGAGCCCGGTCAACCGGGCGCCGCGCAGCCCGACGATGGTGGTGTTGGGGCCGACGTTGAGCTGGGTCTGCCGGGTCTGGTTGGCCACCGAGCGCACCCGGGCTTCCTCCAGCGGCCCGGCCGGCGGCACCCGACCCCACACCGCCGGGTCGTACGCGGCCAGGTAGTTGTCCAGCCGGTACCCCGGGTCGGCCAGGTCGGCGCAGCTCAGCGGCGTGCCGTCGGGCCCATCGAAGCCATCGACCGTGCCGTCGAGGTAGATGAGCTTCGGTGTGGCGTCGGTGGCATTGCTGGCGTTGTCGCCGCCGAGCGCGTCGACCAGCTCCGCCCGGCTGTGGACCACCCGGGTCCGTTCGGGGGCCGCCGCCGAGCCGCCGGTGGTCCCGACGCCCTCGGCCGCCCAGCCGTCCCGTTCGGGCAGCACCTGCCGGCCGACGTGGCGGGCCGCCCAGGGCAGCCCGCCGCCGCCGGTGGCCGGCAAGTGTGAGCGAGGGGCGGCGCCGGCCGGAGCGGCACCGAGCAGGAGGGCGATGACCGTAGCGCCGGTGAGGATTCTGCGCATCGATTCTTCCCGTTCGCTGGTGGTGGTTCGGCAGTCACCAGGAACGGTAGGTTCGCGGCTTTAAGATAGTCAATCGCATCTATATGCAGGAATGTTGCAGTTGTCCGGGTCGACGGGCATTGTCCCGACCGTCGTCGGTCGGGTATCCGGGGTTACGTCCGATGTGGCCCGTACGAGTCCGGGCGGTGTTTGCACTCCGGTTGCCGTCGCCCCCTACTCCGTCAGCTCCGCGCGGTACGCCGGCACCGCCCACGGCACCGCCAGCTCGCTCGGCAGCGCCCCCCGCTCGGCCGCCCGACGCAGCACGTCGACCACGCCCCGCAGGTGGCGCACGCGCTCCCCGCCGTCACCCACCACGGCGACGAGGTCGCCGTCGAGCAGTCGGGGCTCCGGTGCGGCCCGCAGCGCGTCCAACAGCGCGGTGAACGGCGCGGTACGGGCCAGCGGGGCGATCAGCGGCACCCCGGCCGGGTCGGCGCGGTGCGCCAGCAGGTTCTCCAGCAGCCCCCGCCGTCCCGGGACCCGGCGGGTCACCACGTCACCGGGCAGCCGCAAACGGTCGGTCGGGTACTCCAGCACCGCCCGCCCCGCCGAGCCGGTGACCACCACCTCGCCCGCCACGAACTCCTCGGAGGCCAGGGTCACCGCCGCCAGCACCGGCGGTCCGGCGCGGAACCGGACCCGCAGCACCGCGGTGTCCTCCACCTCGATCGGCCGTACGCGGTAGCGCTCCACCTCGATAGTGGCCGGCCACGGCGGTGCCCCGCCGAGCGCCTCGGCGACCGCCAGGCACTGCATCACGGCGTGGGCGAGCGGGTTGGCCAGCGCGCCGTCCAGCACCGGCCGGCCGTCCACACTCCGGCGACCGGCCCACGGGGAGCGGGCGTAGTAGGCGTCCGGCCGCTGCCACGCGGCGACGGTGGCGATGCCGGTGACCGTGCCGAGCCGGCCGGCGGCCAGCGCGTCGGTCAGGGCGGTCAGCGCCGCCGAGCCGAGCGCCTGGAAGCCGACCTGGGCGACCCGGCCGGCCTTCGCCAGCGCCCCGGTCAGCTCCTCGTGCTCGGCCAGCGACAGCACCGGCGGCTTCTCCAGCAGCAGGTCGGCACCGGCGGCCAGGGCGTCCCGGGCGATCGGCAGGTGGGTGTGCGGCGGGGTGCAGATCACCACCATCTCCGGGCGCGCGGCGGCGAGCATCGCCCGGTGGTCGGTGAACACGCCGACCCCGGGTGGCACCGGGGCGTCCGGGTCGTCCTCCACCGGCCGGACGTCGACCAGGGCGACCAGTCGCACTGTGCCGGCGGCGTGCAGCGGCGCGATCACCCTCCGGTGCCACCGGCCGTGCCCGTTCGCCCCGATCACCGCCACCCGGGCCGGGGGTGCCGCCCCGTTCACCGGGCATCCGCCAGCGTCGGCCCGTTCACCGGGCGCCCGCCAGCGTCGCCTCGACGCCGTGGCGTGCCAGCGCGGTCAGCCAGGCGGTCACCTCGGCCCGTACCTCGTCGTCCCCGGCCACCTCGGCCGGGACGATCTCGCGCAGCGCGAAGACCGCGTCCACCGCGCCGGCCGGGGTCTGCGTGCCGGCGTCCAGCGCGGCCCGGATCGGCCCGGCGAGGGGGTCCTGCAACGGCAGCCCCCGACCGTCGTCGGCGTACCCCAGCGCGAAGCGCAGCCAGGCGGCCACGACCAGCGCGCCCCAGTGTGCGGACCGGCCGGCCGCGCGCAGGTCGGCGATGGTGTGCAGGACCCGCTGCGGCAGCTTCTGGGAGCCGTCCGTCGCCACCTGGAGGGTGCGGTACCGGATCGCCGGGTTGCCGAACCGGGCGAGGACCTCTTCCCCGTAGTCGACGACCCGGACCCCGTCGGGTGGGGTGAAGCTGTGCGCCACGTCCTCGGCGATGAGCCGGCGCAGCACGTCGGCCAGATGGGGGATCTCCAGCGCGTCGGCGACCGTCTCACGCCCGGCCAGCGCACCCAGGTACGCCACGGCCGAGTGCACGCCGTTGAGGCTGCGTAGCTTCAACCGCTCCCACGGGCCGGCGTCGCCGGTGAGCACCGCCCCGGCGTGTTCCCAGCCGGGCCGGCCGCCGGGGAAGTCGTCCTCGATCACCCACTGCGCGTACGGCTCGGCGGCCACCGCGGCCAGGTCGGTCACGCCGAGCGCCCGGCGGACCGCGTCGATCGTCTCCGGGGTGCTGGCCGGCACGATCCGGTCCACCATGGTGCCCGGGCAGGTGACGTTGCCGGCGACCCAGTCGACCAGCCCGGTGGGCACCCCGGCGGCCCGACCGACCGCCTGGTCGACCAGACCGCGCAGCCGTCGGCCGTTGGCCGGCAGGTTGTCGCAGCTGACCAGCGCCACCGGCCCGGCGTCCGCGGCGGCCCGGGCGGCCAGCCCGCGCAGCAGCAGCCCCGGCACGGTGGTCGGCGGGCGCCCGCCGGCCAGGTCCGCGGCGAGCGCCGAGTCGGGGCAGAGCTGGCCGGTCACCGGGTCGAGCTGGTAGGCCTTCTCGGTGACGGTCAGCGTCACCACCCGTATCGCCGGGTCGGCGAGCAGTGCCACCACAGCGTCCGGGTCGCTGGCCGCGTGCCGTACCCCGCTGAGCGCCCCCACCACCCGGGTGGCGCTGCCGGCGGCGGAGAGGGTGCTGACGCTGAACAGGTTGTCCTGGGCGGCGAGCGCCTCGACCAGGGTGGTGCTGCGCGGTGCGACGGCCACGATGCCCCAGTCGCCACCGGCCGCGCCGATCGCGGCCTCGGTGTAGACGGCCTGGTGCGCCCGGTGGAACGCGCCGAGCCCGAGGTGCACGACACCGGCCGGCACGGTGCCCGGCCGCACCAGCGGTCGGGCCTCGGCGGGCAGCCGGCGCAGCACGCCGAGGCCGAGCCGGGAGGCGCCGACGGTCACCGCCATGCCGGGCCGTCCGGGAAGCGGAACTCGGCGATCGACGCCGGCCGCATGGTGGCGCTGTAGCCGGGTCGCTCGGGCAGCAGGTAGCGGCCGCCGCGGGTGCGTACCGGGTCGACGAAGTGCTCGTGCAGGTGGTCGACGTACTCGACCATCCGCCCGTCCAGGCTGGTGCCCACCCGCAGGTAGTCGAAGATCGCCAGGTGCTGGACGTACTCGCAGAGGCCGACGCCGCCGGCGTGCGGGCAGACCGGCACGCCGAACTTCGCGGCCAGCAGCAGCTCCGCGAGCACCTCGTTGACCCCGCCGACCCGGCACGCGTCGATCTGCATCACGCCGATCGCGTCCGCCTGGAGCAACTGCTTGAAGATCACCCGGTTGGCGGCCACCTCACCGGTGGCCACCCGGCACCGGCCGCCGGTCAGCTCGTCGACCGCGCGGGCGATCCGGGCGTGGCCGAGGATGTCGTCGGCGTGCGTGGGCTCCTCGATCCAGTACGGGTCCACCTCGGCCAGCGCGGTCATCGCGGTGATCGCCTCGTCGACGTCCCACACCTGGTTGGCGTCCATCATCAGCAGCGCGTCCGGGCCGATCTCCTCGCGGATGATCCGGGCCCGCCGCAGGTCGTCGGGGCCGCCGACCTTCATCTTCATCGCCCGCCAGCCGTCGTCGTACGCCCGCCGGGTCAGCGCCCGCACCTTGTCGTCGGGGTAGCCGAGCCAGCCGACCGAGGTGGTGTACGAGGGAAAACCGTCGCGTTCGAGCGTGCTCAACCGGTCGGCCAGGCCGTCACGCCCCTTGTCGAGGATGGCAGCCGCCTCGTCGGGGGTGAGCGCGTCGGTGATGTGCCGGAAGTCGACGCTGGCGACGAGGTCGTCGGTGGGCAGCTCGGCGAGGAAGCGCCACATCGGCTTGCCGGCCAGTGTGGCCCGCAGGTCCCAGACCGCGTTGACCAGCGCGCCGGTCGCCATGTGGATGACGCCCTTCTCGGGGCCCAGCCAGCGCAGTTGCACGTCGGCGCTGAGCGAGCGCCAGAACGCCACCGGCTCGGCGGCGATCAACTCGATCGTGCGGCCCCGCACGTGGTGGGCCAGCGCCCGCACGGCCGCGCAGGTGATCTCGTTGCCCCGGCCGTTGGTGAAGGTGAACCCGGCGCCGGTCGGCCCGGCGTCGGTGCCCAGCTCCACGTAGGTCGCCGAGTAGTCGCCCCGGTTGATGGCATCGGAGCCGTCGCCCCGGGCGGCGGTCGGGAACCGCACGTCGTGCACCTCGACCGAGGTGATGGTGACGCTCACAGCTGATCGCCCTTCCCGAAGTTGAAGACCCGCCGGGGCAGCCGGTACGCCAGGTCGACGATGGTCTCGGCCGCCTCGTCCATCGGCAGCCGGTGTTCGGCGACCAGCCGGGCCAGGAAGCCGGCGTCCACCCGGCGGGCCACGTCGTGGCGGACCGGGATGGAGCAGAACGCCCGGGTGTCGTCGACGAACCCGGTGGTGTTGTAGAACCCGGCGGTCTCGGTGACCGTCTCCCGGAACCGGCGCAGCACCTCGGGGGAGTCCAGGAACCACCAGGGCGCGCCGAGCAGCAGCGCGGCGTAGCCGCCGGCCAGTGGCGCCAGCTCGCGGGTGAAGGTGTCCTCGTCGAGGGTGTAGAGCACCACCCGCAGCCGGGGGTCGTTGCCGTAGCGTTCCAGCAGCGGGGCGAGCGCGTGCACGTACTCGGTGGCCTGCGGGACGTCCCCGCCGACGTCGCGCCCGTGCCGGGCGTGCAGCCAGCGGTTGTGGTTGCGCACCGCGCCGGGGTGCAGCTGCATGACCAGGCCGTCGTCGAGCGACATCCGGGCGAACTCCACCAGCATGTGCGCCCGGAACGCCTCCGCGTCGGCCGGGTCGGCCTCGCCGCGCCGGCCCCGGTCGTACAGTCGCGCGGCCTCCTCGGGTGCCAGGTCCAGGGTGCGAGCCGTGGGGTGGCCGTGGTCGGAGGAGGTCGCCCCGGCGGCGATGAACGCGGCCCGGCGCGCCCGCAGCGCGGCCAGGTAGCCGGCGTACGTGCCGGTGTCCTCGCCGGCCAGCTCGCCGAGGCGGTCCACGTTGGTCGACCAGCCCTCGCGCTCCATGTCCACCACGTCGTCGGGACGGAAGGTGGTGACCACCCGGCCACCCGGCCCGCCCCAGCCGTCGGCGGCGAGCTTGGCGTGCTGGCCCAGATCGTCCAGCGGCGACTCGGTGGTGGCCAGCACCTCGATGCCGAACCGCTCGAACAGCGCCCGGGGCCGGAAGTCGGGCTCGGCGAGCCGGGCGGCCAGCTCGTCGTAGACGGCGTCGGCGGTGGCCGGGCCGAGCGCGGTGTGCACCCCGAACACGGTGCGGAAGGTCTGCTCCAGCCAGAGTCGCGACGGGGTGCCCCGGAACAGGTGCCAGTGCGCGGCGAAGCGCCGCCAGATGACCCGGCCGTCGGTCTCCGCCGGGCTGCCGTCGCGGGTGGGCACGCCGAGGTCGGCCGGGGGTACGCCCTGGCTGAGCAGCATCCGGGTCAGGTAGTGGTCGGGCACGATGAGCAGCTGCGCCGGGTCGGGGAACGGCCGGTCCTCGGCGAGCAGGGCCGGGTCGACGTGCCCGTGCGGCGAGATGATGGGCTGCTCGGCGGCCAGCGCGTACAGCTCCCGGGCCAGCGCGCGCTGGCCGGGCTCGGGTGGCAGGAGCAGGTCGGTGTTGTCGAACGTCGGCACGGGGATGGGCTCCTCGTCTCCTGGGTCAGCGGGGGGTGAGCAGGTCGGCGACCCGGACCGGTTGCCCGGTCTCGAAGGACCGGTTGGCGGCCAGGCCGGTGAGCAGGGCCAGGGCGCCGTCGTCGGCGGTCGCGGCGCGGTCCAGGGGGTCGGGGTCGCCGCCGAACAGCACCCCGGTCATCCGGGCGTCCGCGCCGCCGTGCCCGTGGCGGGTCCGGCCCTCGACGGGGATCTGCCGGGGCGGCTCCCAGAACGGCCGCAGGGTGAGTGCCGCGCCGCCGCCCTCGGCCGGTGCCTCGGCGCCGTGCAGCGCGGCGCCCTTGACCGCGCCGGCGGTGCCCCGATCGACGAAGTCGTTCTCGGTGACCTCCAGCTCCAGCCGGCCACGGCTGCCGTTGACCATCACCCGGTAGCCCTCCCAGGGGGAGTAGGCGGTGAGGTGGTACGTCATCGTGGCGCCGGTCGAGTACCGGGCGAGCACGGCCATGTCGTCCTCGATGCTCACCCCGGGGGCGAACACGTTGCGGTCGCGCTGGTAGCCGTCCTCGGCCTCGGCGTCGAGGTACAGCTCGCGCAGCCGGGGGTGCGCGTCCAGCCGCAACGCGAACGGGTCGTCCGCGGCGGCGGGGGAGCCGTACGCCCGGTCGTAGTCGCGGGCGTAGCCGTGCCGGCGGCCGGCCTCGCCGTAGAAGAACAGGCGCCCGGCCGCGTACACCTCGACCGGTGTGGCGTCCAGCCACCAGTTGACCAGGTCGAAGTGGTGGCTGGCCTTGTGCACCATCAGCCCGCCGGAGGTGCTCTTGTCCCGGTGCCAGCGGCGGAAGTAGTCGGCGCCGTGCCGCACGTCCAGCAGCCACTCGAAATGCACCGAGCCGATCTCGCCGACCGCGCCGCCGGCGAGCAGCCGACGCACCTGCTCGTGCAGTGGGTTGTAGCGGTAGTTGAAGGCGACCGTCACCCGCCCGCCGGTCTCCGTCACGGCGTCCAGGATCCGTCGGCAGCGCGGCGCGTCAACGGTCATCGGCTTCTCGGTGATGACGTCGCGTCCGGCGCGCAGCGCGGTCACCACGTACTCGTCGTGGGTGACGTCCACACTGGTGACCAGGACGACGTCGACCCGCTCCTTGTCCAGCATGGCCAGGAACTCGCCGGCCGGGTACGTCGGCACCGGGCGGTGGCCGAGCTCGGTCAGCCAGCGGTTGTGCGCGTCCATCCGGGCCTGGTTGACGTCGGCGAAGGCGACCAGTTCGGTGGTGTCGGCGTGGTCGAGCACCAGGGCCCGGACGAACATCTCCGCCCGCGCTCCGGCGCCCACGACGGCGTGCCGGACCTGGCCGCCGGCTCTCGGTGACATGCGGTCGCCTCCCCGAGGATCCTGCAAAGGTTTGCAGTGAAGTAATCACGCTCGATCCGATCGCGTCAACGACGACGGCGCAATCGGCGGTAAATGTCAATGTTTGCGGCGTTGAAAGTCGCCGATGGGAGTGCTGACGCAACAGAACCGTAATCGCCCGCCGTTGACACCGGAGCAACCGTTTGCATTAATGAGCCACACCCACGTGACCGCCGCCACATCGGACGAAGGGGCCGCCGTGCCAGTCACCATCCGGGACGTCGCCCGCGCCTCCGGGGTGCACATCTCCACCGTGTCCCGCACCTTCTCCGCGCCGCACCTGGTCAACCCGGAGACCCGGGTCCGGGTGCTGGCCTGCGCGGAGGACCTCGGCTACCGGCCGAACCGGGCCGCGCGGGCCCTGATCACCGGGCGGACGCACAACATCGGGCTGATCATCGCGGACATCGCGAACCCGTTCTTCCCCCCGCTGATCAAGGCGGCGGAGAGTCAGGCCCGGCACCGCGACTACCACGTCTTCGTGGCCGACACCAATGAGGACCCGGCGGTCGAGGAGGAGCTGGTCCACGCCCTCGCCAAACAGGTGGACGGGGTGCTGCTGTGCAGCCCGCGGATGAGCAACAGCCTCATCGAGCAGCTCAGCCGCGAGGTGCCGCTGGTGGTGGTCAACCGCCAGGTCACCGGGCTGCCCTGTGTGCTGATGGATGTCGGGCAGGGCGCCCGCGCCGCGATCGAGCACCTGATCGGCCTGGGCCACACGAGCATCGCGCTGCTCGGCGGCCCGCGCAGCTCATGGACCAACCGGGAGATGCGCCGGGCCGCCGCCACGGCCGCCCGGGCCGGCGGCGCGGAGCTGACCCTGCTCGGCCCGAACGCGCCCACCGAGACCGGTGGCTCCGCGGTCGCCGAGCAGGTGCGGCGCAGTGGCGTGTCCGCCGTGCTCGCCTACAACGACCTGATGGCGATCGGCCTCATCGAGGGGCTGGACGCGCTCGGGGTCCGGGTGCCGCAGGAGGTGAGCGTCGTCGGGGTCGACGACATCGCCCTGAGCCGGCTCACCCGCCCCAAACTGACGACGGTGGCCACACCCACCGCGGCCGCCGGCCGGACGGCCGTCGACATGCTGCTGCAACAGGACACCGAATCGCCGCGCGGTACGCGGGGGCTCGGTGCCGGCACGGCGATCGGCGTCCGTCGTACCACCGCACAGGTCATGCTCCAGACCGACCTGGTCATCCGCGACTCGACCGGCCCGGGCCCGCAGGCCCGACCGGCACGTCCCCTGGCCGCGCCGCTGGGCCCGGACCCGCATTGCCCTGCGGGCCCGGGCACCCCGACCACGGCCACCGGTGACGCCGTCGCCTCCTAATGCCGAGGAGTGAGCGCACATGCACCCCGCAACGCCCCCCACCGCCAGCGCGCCTGTCGGGCGCACCCACCGTACCCCGCTGCCCCGGCGGCGGCTGTTGCGCGGCCTGCTCGCCGCGACGGTCGCCGCACCGCTGATGTTCGGCGCCGCGGCCTGCGGCGGAGACGACGGCTCCGCCGCCGATCCGAACGCCCCCGTCAAGCTCTCCATCTTCTGGTGGGGCGGTGACGCCCGGGCCAAGCTGACCGAGGACGCCCTGGCCCTGTACACGAAGAAGCACCCGAACGTGACGTTCGAGAAGACCTGGCAGGCCAACCAGGGCTACTTCGACAAGCTGGCGACGCTCACCGCCGGTGGCAACCCGCCCGACCTGTTCCAGATCGACGACAACTACCTGGCCGAGTACGCGGCCCGCAACACCACGCTCGACCTGACGTCCTACCAGAAGTCCGGCAAGCTGGACACCTCCAAGTTCCCGGAGAGCCTCTGGCAGTACGGCGTCGTCGACGGCAAGCTCGCCGGCCTCGCCTCCGGGGAGAACACCCAGGGTCTGGTCTACAACAAGACGCTGCTGGTCAAGCACGGTCTGCCCGAGCCGACCACCGGGATGACCTGGGAGCAGCACATCGCCTGGGCCGAGCAGGTCACCGCCAGGACCAAGGTGCCCGGCACCCAGGATCCCAGCGCCGACTACAAGGCGTTCTGGGTCTGGCTGCGCCAGCAGGGCAAGGACCTCTACCAGGGCAAGGACCTGGGCTTCGCCGCCGAGGACGTGACCAAGTGGTTCGAGCTGTGGAAGGGCGCCCGGGACCGCAAGGCGACGCCGACCGCCGACGTGATCCACGAGGGCAACTCCAGCGACGTCACCAAGCAGTTGGTGGTCACCGGCAAGTCGGCGACCTCCTGGGTCTGGGCCAACCAGATGCCCGACCTGAAGAAGAACACCAAGGACGAGCTGGGCGTGATCGCCTACCCCGGTGACCCGAGCGCGCAGTGGGCCCGGGCCTCGATGTACTGGTCGGTGTTCAGGGGCAGCAAGAACAAGGACGTCGCGGTCGACGTGATCAACTTCCTGAACAACGACCAGGAGGCCGTCAAGCTGCTCGGCACCGACCGGGGCCTGCCGTCCAACCTGGACCTGCGCCGGGTGGTCAGCGACGACGCCACCGACCCGGCCATGAAACAGTCCATCGCCGTCGAGGCGGAGCTGACCCAGAAGTTCGGCAAGTCACCGCAGGTGCCGATCAAGGGGCACAGCAAGGTCAAGTCCGAGCTGATCAAGGCCGCCGAGAACGCCCAGTACGGCCGCGCCACCCCCGCCGAGGCCGCCGCCCAGTTCCTAGAGGCGTGCAAGGCCGCCATCGCCTGACCCCACCAGGCGAGGAGAGGAGCTGTTCGTGGCGTTGACCACGGCACCCGACCCGACCCGACCTGATCCCGGCTCCGTCCGGGTCCGCGCCGACCGGCGTGGGCCCGGACGCGTCCGGCACAGCGAAGGTCTGGCGGGGTACGTCTTCCTGTCGCCGTGGCTCATCGGCCTGATGGGTGTCACGGCGATCCCCATGCTGCTGTCGCTCTACCTGAGCTTCACCAACTACGACATCCTCACCCCCTGGTCCGAGGTGCAGTGGGTGGGGCTGGCCAACTACGAGCGGATGTTCACCGCCGACCCGTCGTACTGGCACTCCGTGCGGGTCACCCTGACCTTCGCGCTGATCGCCGTACCGCTGAAGCTGGCCGCGGCGCTCGGCGTGGCGTTGCTGCTCAACCGCGCCTGGCGTGGCGTCGGGCTGTTCCGCGGGCTGTTCTACCTGCCGTCGCTGCTCGGCGGCAGCGTCGCGCTGGCCATCGTCTGGGTCAACATGTTCAACCGCGACGGCGCGTTCAACTCCCTGCTCAGCCTCTTCGGCGTCGAGGGCAGGCCCTGGGTCAACGACCCGGACTGGGCCCTGGAGACGTTGATGGTGCTGGCCATCTGGCAGTTCGGCGCACCGATGGTGATCTTCCTGGCCGGTCTCAAGCAGGTGCCGACCGAGCTGTACGAGGCCGCGTCGGTGGACGGCGCCGGGGCGTTCCGCAAGTTCCGCAACGTCACCCTGCCGATGCTCTCCCCGGTGATCTTCTTCAACCTGGTGCTGGAGACGATCAACGGCTTCCAGGGCTTCACGGCCGCGTTCGTGCTCAGCAACGGCACCGGCGGCCCGGTCGACTCCACCCTCATGTACACGCTGAACCTCTACATCACCGGCTTCACCGACCTCGAGATGGGCTACGCCTCGGCGATGGCCTGGGTGTTCCTGCTCGCCATCGCGGTGATCACCGCGATCTTCTTCAGCACCGGACGGTTCTGGGTGCACTACTCCGACGGGGAGGACCGGTGATGGTGGCGGTGACCCCGACGGCCGGCCCATCGGGCGGGCCGGCGCCCGTCGCGGGCCGGCGACCCGGCGGACGGCCGGTGCTGCGGCTGCTGATCCTGGTGGCGATCGTCGCCGTGGTGCTCTACCCGCTGATCTGGATGGTGGGCACCTCGGTGAAGTCGCAGGAGGAGATCGTCAACAACATCGGGCTGCTGCCCGAGCGGTTCACCCCCGGCAACTACACCGCCGGGTGGTCCAACTTCGACGTCAGCTTCGGCCGGTTCTTCCTCAACAGCGCGATGGTCAGCCTGCTCACCGTGGTCGGCAACGGGCTCTCCTGCCTGCTGGCCGCGTACGCCTTCGCCCGGCTGCGGTTCCGGCTGCGCGGCATGTGGTTCGCCGTCATGATCGGCACGCTGCTGCTGCCGTCGCACGTGCTCATCGTGCCGCAGTACATCCTGTTCCGGACGCTGGGCCTGGTCGGCGGCGAGTGGCCGTACCTGCCGCTGCTGATCCCGCAGTTCCTGGCCACCGAGGCGTTCTTCGTCTTCCTGATGGTCCAGTTCATGCGGGGTGTCCCGCGCGAACTGGACGAGGCGGCCCGGATCGACGGCGCCGGCCCGTACGGCATCTTCCGGTACGTCATCCTGCCGCTGAGCCGTCCGGCGCTGGTCACCACCGCGATCTTCTCGTTCATCTGGACCTGGAACGACTTCTTCCGGCAGCTGGTCTTCCTCTCCCAACTGGAGGACTACACCGTGCCGGTCGCGCTCACCCTGTTCATCGACTCGACCAGCCAGAGCGCGGTCGGGCCGATGTTCGCCATGTCGGTGCTCTCCCTGCTGCCGGTCTTCCTGTTCTTCGTCGCGTTCCAGCGGATGCTCGTCGAGGGGATCAACACCAGTGGCATCAAGGGCTGAGTCGGCGGACACCGCCGGGCGGCGAGACTGGCGCGACGTCGTCCGGGACGCCGCCGACCTGGCGCTGCTCGGCATCCTGCTGGTGCTGGCGGCGGCGCCGCTGCTGACCGTCGCCGCGGCGGCCGGCACGGCCAGTGCGGCGGTGCACGACTGGATCCGTACCGGCAGTTGGCCGCCGGTGCGGGCCAGCCTGCGCCGGTTCGGCCGGTCGGTGCTGCCCGGCGTGCCGGTCAGCCTACTCGCGCTGGCCGTGGCCGGGCTGCTCGCCGCCGACCTGGCGGCGCTGGCCACCGGGCGGGTGCCGGGCGGCCCGCCGGCACTGCTGGTGACCGCGCTGGTCTCGGCCGGCCTGGCCGGGTACGCCGGGTTGGTCGTCGTCGAGGTGGGCAGCAACGGGGGCGGGCGGTGGCGGGCCGCGGCCCGCTCCGCCGCCCGCGCCTGCCTCGACGCGCCCGCCCGCTGGGCCGCGCTGACCGGGGTGACCGCGCTGGCCGGGCTGCTCGCCGTCCTCGTCACCCCGGTCGCCGTGCCGATCCTCGCCGGCTACACCGTGGCGGCCCTGCACGCCGTCGCCGGCCGCCGGTCGGTCCCCGCCCACCCGGAGCTGCCGTGACCGTCGCGCGTCCACCCGGCCACACCGACTCCGGCTCGACCACCGCGACCGGCCAACCGGCGCGGCTGCTGGTCGACGGTCGGGAGGTGGCCCGGTACGTGCTCGACCCGGCGCTGGACCTCCGGCACGGACCCCGGCCGTACCTGCACCCGGTGCGGACCATCGGCGGCACGGTGGTCACCGACGCGCTGCCCGCCGACCACGTGTGGCACCTCGGCGCCTCCCTCGCGGTGCAGGACGTGAACGGCGCCAACCTCTGGGGTGGCCGTACCTACGTCCGAGACGTCGGCTACACGTGGCGCGACGACCACGGCGTCATCGCGCACACCGGCGACGTCGAGCGCGCCGCGGACCGGTACGCGCACGATCTGCGGTGGCGTGACCGGGCCGGCCGGACGCTGCTGACCGAACGGCGAAGCCTCTCCGCGTCGGAGGTGGCGCCGGACGCCTGGCGGCTCGACCTCGACTCCGCCCTCACCGCCCCGACCGACCGGGAGGTGCGCCTCGGCAGCCCGGCCACCAACGGCCGCCCCGGTGGGGCCGGCTACGGCGGGTTCTTCTGGCGGGCCGTCGCCGATGGCGAAGCGATGGTGTTCACCGCCGACGCCGCCGGGGAGGAGGCGGTCAACGGCAGTGCCGCGCCGTGGCTCGCGCTGGCGGGCGTCGGGCCGGGTGGCGGGGCGTACACCCTGGTCTTCGCCGGTCTGGGGCGCGGCGACCGGTGGTTCGTGCGGACCGCGATGTACCCGGGGGTCTGCGTGGCGTTCGCGTTCGACCGGCCGGCGGTGGTGCCGGCCGGCGAGACCCGGCACGGCCGCTACCGGGTGTGGGTGGCCGACGGGACACTCGACCGGGACCGGGTGGCGGCCCTGGTCGCGGCGGCGCCGGCAACCCACTGACCCCGCACCGTTGCCGACACCCGAAACGTCAACGGGCGGGCAGCGCGGCGGTCACCCGGACGGCCTTGACGATGGCGGGGATGGACCCGATCAGCAGGACCAGACCCCAGATGATGGCGACGATGGCGAAGACCAGCGCGCCGAGGTCGTCGAGGATGCTCACCACGATGACCGGCACGAGCCGGTGCAGGAACTCCAGCACGACGGTGCAGAGCAGCGTGGTGAGCGCCAGCAGCACCAGGCCCTTGTTCTGGAGGAAGCGTGGCTGGGCGAGCAGCAGCAGCACCACCCAGACCAGCTTCAGCAGCAGGACGAGGCCGAGCAGCAGGCTCGCCTCGCCCACCGGGAAGAAGCCCCACAGCGCGAGGTACGCCAGGGTGCCGAACGGCACGGCCAGGAAGAGCGACACCATGATGGTCAGCTCGACCACGGCGATGATCAGCAGCACCAGGGACGCCAGGATGAGCAGGATCGAGAAGATCAGTGTGGCCACTCCCTGGATCCGACCCTGGATCCGGTCGGGCAGCACCACGCTCAGGCAGAAGAGGCCGGTCGTCCAGAGCGCCACCGCGTCGATCAGCGCCAGGTAGCTCGTACCCCGCCCGGAGGGCTCGCTGATCGCGGCGGCATCCACGTCCACGCCGAGGTCGATCGCCCCGGCCCGCAGCGCGCCGGTGGCGTCCCCGCCGCCGGTGAGCAGTGACGAACCGACCTCGACCAGGACCACCAGCGTCACCGCGAGCAGCGCGAGCAGCAGGAACGGTTTGCGCAACTCACCCATGTCGGGCCTCCTCACGGTCGGGCCGGGCGACGGGCGCGCGGCCGGGGCCGGCGGGCGAGCGGGTCAGGAGGCGGCGATGGTGACCGTGCACCCGGCACCTCCCGGACAGGTCAGCAGCACGGTCGCCGCACGGTCGACGGCGACCCGGGCGACGGCCTCGGCGCCGTCGCTCGGCTCCGCCTCGGCGCGAACGGTGAGGTCGGCGTCCCGGGGCGCCGGGGCCCTCACCCCGAAGGCGCGGCCACTGCGCAGCACCAGCGTCCGGAGCCCGCCCGGGTCGGCCACCCGCAGTTCGCAGCCGCCGACGAAGCTGAGCACGTCCCCGGTGCGGTCGCAGTCGGCCCGCACCGTCGCCGGGTCGACGGTGCTGCTCCCGCCGGCCAGTCGGCCCAGCCGCTCCACGACCCCCGGCGGCTCGTCCGCGCGGCCCTGATCGCCGCCCCCGGTGCCGACGGCCAGGACGAACATCGCCACCAGCAGCACCGCCAGCGTCACCAGCAAAAGTTTCCGCCGACCGCTCATCGTTGCGCGACCGCCCCGGTCACCTCGGTGAAGCGGATCTGGTCGACCCCGGCGAAGTACCGGTCGGCGCCCTGGGTCTTGCCCACCGCGATCAGGGTGAGCGTGTGCCGCCCGGGTCCGAGCCGGATGGTGCCGACGTCGGTGAAGTCCTCCAGGACCACCTTCGGGGTGAAGCCGAAGAAGGTGCCGCCGACCTGCGTACCGTCGATCTGCCAGATGGTGTTGGCGTAGTCGAACGAGGTGGTGCGCACCGTGGAGAAGCGCCAGACGGCGTCGGCCGGCAGGTCGACGGTGAGGCTCACCCGGTCGCCCGGCGCCCGGCCCTGGAAGAACATCTGCTGGTTTCCCGACCAGGTCACCGCGCAGCAGTTCGGCTGCGACACCACCGCCACCGCGGCCCCGGCCGGGGACTCCACCCGCGCGCCGTCGACCAGGCTCTCCGCCTCCAGCGTCACGACCCTCGGCGCACCGGGCGGGGCGTCGTCGGGTCGGGTCAGCAGGTAGCCGACGACCCCGCCGACCAGCAGCACCAGCGCCGCCGCAGCCGCGATCCACGGCCAGGGAGTCCGCTTCGGCGGGGCGACGGCCCGCACCTCGTAGGTGACCCGGCCGCTCGAGCGGGAGCTCTCCTCCGGCGCGGTGTTCGCCGAGTACGCGAACCCGGTCATGTCGTAGCGCCGGGGCGGGGTGCCCGCCGGCACGGCGAGCTTGACCAGGAACGAGACCGAGCCCTGCCCGGGCACCACCCGCTGCGGCTCGGTCACCGTGAACCAGGCCCGCTGGGAGCCCTCGCCGGGCGCCACGTCGAACACCACCGTGTCCGGCGCGTTGCCCGGGTTGGAGACGGTGAAGGTCAGCTCGCCGCTGTTGCGCGGGTCGAGGGTGAACTGTTCGGCGGCGGCGACGACCGCCCACTCGGTGGTCATGACGACTCCTCTGCGACGACGATCTCGACGGTGGTCGAGGCGGGCTTCTCCGCCTCGACGATGCGGGTGATCACGGCGAGCTGGTCGGCGGCGGCGGCCGGCACCCGCACCACGACGTGGAACGGCTGGTCCGCCGGTTCGTCCAGGGCGAAACCATTGACACCGGTAGCCACCTCGAGAGCCTTTCGCATCCCGTACGGGGTGCCGCGCCAGCGGGCCAGCAGCGCGCCGTTGGCCACCAGGTCGCGCAGCCGGCCCACCGGCAGCGGCAGCGGGGTGTCCGGGCGGGGTGACGCCACCACGTGGTCCATCGCCACCCAGCGGGTCAGCTGCACGACCAGCCCGTCCGGCGCCCGGTACGGGTCGAACAGGGCGTCCACCTCGGCGAGGATCGCCTCGTCCGGGGCGTGCAGGCCCTCCATCACCTCCAGCAGCGCCCAGAGCACGCTGCCCGGCACGCAGGCCCGCTGGTACGCGGCGGGCAGCAGCCGCTCAATCGCCGAGCGTCGCATCCTGCCGCACCACCTCGATGTCGTGCTCGCCGGAGCAGAGCAGCCAGGTGTCGGGAACGGTCACCACGTCGGCGGTGGCCTGGTTGGCGCTGGCGGTCCAGTCCACCGCGCCGGCGCTGCGGTAGACGCCGCGCGCCCCGCCCGCCAGGATCAGCCGTTCCTGGCCGGCGCCGGTGGCCGCGCCGCCGCTGACCGCGATGGCGTCGACCGGCTCGAACCGGGTCCGGTCCCGCAGCGGCAACCCACAGTTGACCGACACCGGTTGCCACTGCGGCTGGGCGGCCAGAGTGTCCAGCCGTAGCACCCCGCCGCTCTGGGTGGCCGCCAGCGCCAGCGGCCCGGCGAACGCGAGATCCCGGCAGGTGCCGCCGATCCATCCCGCCTGCACCGACTGCCACTGCACGTCGGACTCGAACAGCCGGGTGCGGTGGCAGCCCTGGCCCGGCTTCTTCGGGTCCGGTTCGCCGGCGCCGCTCCACAGCAACGTGGCCGGGCCGTCGTACTGCACCGCCAGCACCCGGTTGTCCACATTGGAGAGACCGACGTGGGCGAAGCTGCCCGGCCGGCCGCCCGCCGTCGACAGGTACACCCCGAAGCCGGCCTGCGCGGCCACCGCCACGCCCGGTGCGCCCCGCTCGGAGACGAACGCGCGTACCGCGTAGAACCCGCGGTCGGCGTCGGACGGGTCGACCAGGATCTGCAGCGGCACCGCGCCGGGCAGCAGCGACACCTCGTACAGGCCGGTGTCGGTGGCCACCAGCAGGGCGCCCGCGCCGTCGCGATCCAGCCAGGCCACGTCGGAGATCCGCGAGTCCAGGTCGGTCAGCAGTGACCACGTCTCGCCGAGGTCGGTGCTCAGGTGCACCCGGGAGCCGCCGGAGGCGCGCAGCGTCACCACGGCCACCGAGCCGGGACGCGGCACGATGCCCGGCCGGGCCGGCGCCGGGGCGGGCGCCACCCGCAGCACCGTCTCGCCGTCGAAGCGGCCGGCCGGCTCCCAGCCCGCGCCGGCGTTGCTGGAGCGGAACAGCACCGGACCGCGCCCGGCGTACCAGGTGCGGGGCTGGTACTGGTCGACGGCGAGGGCACGTACCTCGGCGTCGGGCGCCTCGTCGACCACGAACCGCACCGACTCGACGTAGCGCACGCCCGGCTCGGCGTGCTCCAGCAGCCGGTACACATTGGACGCCCGCAGCGGCTCCCCGAACGGCCAGCCGGTCGGGTTGAGCGCGGTGGGCAGCGGGCTCAGCGTCTGGTGCAGCCGGTCGTGGATCCGCCGGCGGACCGCGTCCACGTCCTCCTCCCGCCGCACCACCACCCGGGCCCGCACCGAGACCGCCTTGAACCGGGCCCAGGTCGCCCGGGACCGGATGCCGACCATCCGGCGCTCCTCGAGATCCGACTCCACCCGGCGCCGCGCCTCGGGCACCTCGTGCTCGCGCAGCACCGACACCGGCAGCCGGCCACCCGGGCGGGCCGTCGGCGGCACGTACGGCACCAGCACCACCTCGACCTCGCCCGGCCGGGCGAAGCTGTACACGGCGGCGCGGGTGAACGCCCGGGCCCGGGCCACCGCGCCGGAGCTGGTGGCCAGCACCTCGAAGTCGCGGGCGGTGACCGCGCGCTGCTGGGCGAAGAATTCGTACGGGCCGCGCAGCAGCACCGACTCCAGGGCCTCCATCTCCCGGCCGCCGGCCGCCGGTGCCGGGTTGTCGACGCGTACCCCGGGCAGGGGGTCGCGCAGGCTGGTCAGTGTGCCGGCCGCCACGTTGCCGGTCGGCCCGCCGCCGGCCCGGTACCAGAGCCGGACCTGCCGCCCGGCCGGTGGGACCGCCGCCACGGTCACCGGCGACCGCGCCGGGTCGGTCGGCGGGAGCTCGCCGGGGACAGCCGGGTGGGCCGGTCCGGCCGGGGCACGCAGGTCGAGGGCGGGAGCGAAGGTGACCGTCCCCGAGCAGCGGTCGATCAGGTACGCCTTGGCCTGCGGGCCGAGCCCGGCGAAGCTGTCCACCGGCTGCCAGATCTCGAACGTGCGGCCGTCGTGCTCGCGCGCCGCCGCGCCCAGCTCCACCGTGCCGGCCGGCACCTCCACGCCGAGCAGCAGGTCCAGCGGCTCGGCGGTGTGCGCGAGCGGGGCCCGGGCCGCCCGCAGCACCTGGCCGGGCTGACCGGTGCCGACGCCGAGCAGCTCCGCCTCGACCGGCTCGCAGTGGTGCATCCGTACGGTCACCGAGGTCTCGCCGGCGGGCAGCAGCGCCGGCTCGGTGGTGACGAACACGACCGGCCGGGGATCGGCGCCGCGGGCCGCCGCGACCCGCAGGCCGGCTGGGATGCGCACCGCGCCCCGGTCGGTGCCGCCGCGGGTGAACCGGACGTCCGCCCAGGCGGCGGTGGGCGCGTGCCGGGCCACCCCGAGCAGGTTCAGGAACGAGACGTACGCCTTCTCCGGCAACTGGTTCAGCCGGTAGATCATCACCTCGGTGAGGTGCGCGAACGCCTCCACCAGCGCCATGCCCGGGTCGTGCGCCGACAGGTCGGTCCAGGCCGGGCAGGACTGCCGGATCCGCTCGCGGGCCTCGGTGACCAGATCGAGGAACGCGCGGTCGTCCAGGTGCGGCACGGGCAGCGTCATGACCGTCCTCCCTGTGCCGGTTCGTCGAGCGGAAGCAGGTCCACGGAGAAGACCAGCTGCCCGGGGGTCAGGCTGGCCCGCACCCGGTAGTCCAGCCGGATCACCAGCCGCCACGCGTCGTCCGGGTCCGGCCCGGCGTCCACGTCGATCACCTCGACCCGGGGCTCCCACCGGGCGATGGCCTGCCGGACGTAGTGGATGGCCAACCCGGCGGTGGTGTCGTCGTTGGGCGCGAACACCAGCCGGTGCAGCCGGGACCCGTACCCGGGTCGCATCAGCCGCTCGCCGGGCGTGGTGGACAGGAGCAGGAACAGCGCCTGGCGGACGCTCTCGTCGCCCTCGGTCATGGCCAGGCCGCCTGCCGCGGTGAGCGCCAACCCACCGTTGCGGCCGGCGTCGAAGCCGGCGCCGACGAAGCGGAAGGCCCTCATCGGTCCGCCTCCAGGAACCGCTGGCGCGGGTCGCGCACCCGGTGGTGGACCGCGTTGGGTGGCGTGCCGTTGGTGAACCCCTCCAGGTGGGACAGCACCACTCGATGCCCGTCGACGCGCAGCCAGTCGCTGTAGCCGACGCGCAGCTTCTCCGTTGTCGTGCACGGCTTGATGGTCGGGCCGTAGTTCGGACAGGCGACGATCTTCCGGCCCTCCGGGTCGTCGTCCACCAGCACCGGCACCCCGGTGATGGTCACCCACCGCTGCGACGGCCGGTTCTCGACCCGGCCGTCGTGGTCGCAGGTGATCACGGAGTCGCGGTGGATCCAGCGCATCAGCCGCCTCCTTCGTGGTGTGCGCGGGCGAGCGCGCGCGCCCGCTCCGCCGCGGTGGTCGGGTCCTCGGTCGACTCGGCGTGCAGGAAGTCCACGCTGCGGGCCCGGACCACCATGGCCCGGCCGGGCGCGGAGATGACCAGGTCGCTCGCGGCGTGCAGGGTGGCCAGGTCGGGCGTGAGTTCCAACCAGCTGCCGCCCTCGGTGGCCAGCCGCAGGCTGCGCTGGACGTCGTCGACGACGATCGACTGCCCGCCGGCCGTCCGCAGCGTCCAGCGGCGGGACCGGCCGTCGTCGATACCCGCGTCGTACGGCTCGACGGCCCCGAACAGCGAGCCGAGCACGATGCCCGACGTCGGCTCGCCACCGGGCAGCGCCACCAGCACGGTGTCGTCCGGGTCGGGGAGCGCCACCAGGCCCTTGCCGCGTCCGGCGCCGGGGCAGAGCACGGCGAGCCACCCGGCGTCGAGGTCCCCGTACGAGGGCAGGGTCAGCCGGACCCGGCCCAGCCCGTCCGGGTCGGCGACGTCGGTGACCGTCCCGAGCGTGACCACCGCACCCGCGCTCGACGCGGTGGGCGGGGCGGCCGGTGGCACGGTGGAGAACCGGGTCAGGTGCCCGTTGCCGTCCACGGTGTGCACCACCTCGGTCAGCACGTACGCCCCGGCGACCGGGTCGGGCACGCCGGTCAGATCGATCCGCCGGCCGGGCCGCAGCGCCGGGTCGCCCTCGGCCACCCCCTCGGCCGTGACCAGCGCGGCGGCGCGGACGTCCAGCCGGGCCTGAGCCAACGCGGCCAGCTCGTCGTCGCTGCGGCCGGGCTGGTCGACGGCGGTGCGTACGCCGTCGGCGCCCACGTCGGCCGGATCCGGTCGGTCGGCGGCCGGCCGGCCGCAGCGCGCCTCGTCGGCCTGCTGGCTGATCGGCTCGGCCCGCTGCGGATGCCAGCCCAGCGCCGCGTCGGCGCCGCTGGCCTGGTCCAGGTTCGTGGCCAGCCGCAGGGTGTGCACGCTCGCGCCGAGGGCCAACGCGACCGGGTCCCCGTACCCGTCGAGGGTGACCAGCCGGACCCCGTCGCCGTCGGCGGCCAGGTGCAGCCCGGCCCGGCCGGTCACCTCGCGCAGCAGCTCCAGATCGCTGTGCCGGTGCTGGAGCAGCCGCTCCAGCCGCGGCCCGTCGGTCTCCGCCGTCACGTCCAGCCCGACCTCGCCGCACAGCTCCCGGGCCAGCTCGGCGGCGGTCACCGACGTGAAGACCCGCAGCCCCTGTCGCTTGCGCAACCGGTGCAGCGCGTCGTACGCCCGCAGCCGCAGCACGGCCGCCCCATCGGCGGCGTACTCGACCTCGACGCAGGTCACCTCCCCGGTGAACAGCGCGTCGGCATGATCGGCGAGCCGCACGTCGAGTGCCGTGCCGGGACGGACGGCCGGGTCCAGCGCGCCGCTCCCGGCGGTGGTGGCGAGGACCAGCTCGGCCTGGGTGGGCTGGTCGAGTCGTGCGGACACCCGCAGCGAGCGGACCCGCTGGCGGGCCGCGCCGGCCAGCTCGACGCCGTCGAGCCGGACGGTCAGCGCCCGCGGCGCGCGGCTCGTCATGGTGTGCCGCCCGGGTTCGTGGTGCCGGGCCCGGTGTCGCCCGGGCGGGTGCTGCCGGGGTCGGTGCTGGTCGGGTTGGTGCGGGCTGTGCTGGTGCCGGTCGGTGCGGGGCTGGTCGTCGTTCCGGTGGCCGCGGCCCAGGCCGCTGGCGCGGTGGCGATCGAGGCGCCCACGAACGACGCCCCGGCGCCCACCGCGCCGGCCACCGCCTGTGCCATCCCGGCCACCGCGCCGGCCAGCGTCGACCCGCTGCCGGCGGTGCCGCCGGCCGGGGTGCCGCCGGGCGGCGGGACGGCCAGGGTGGTGCCGGCGGGCACCGCCAGCGGATCGGTGATCCGGTTGTGTTCGGCCAGCAACCGCCAGCGCAGCGGCGAGCCGAGCGCGTCGTTGGCCAGCAGGTCGAAGCGCACGCCGGAGCGGCCAGGCTCGCCGGCGCCGTCGCCGGCGGCGACCACAGCGCTCCCCGGGGCGGCGGTCGGGGTGCTCGCCGCCGCCAACTCCTCGGCGAAGCCGGCCTCCGCCTGATCGGCCGTCTCGGCGGCCCGGACCAGCTTCAGCCGCAGCCAGGAGCGCCGAGGTGAACCGGTGCCGGTGAACGCGTCGAACCGCTCGGCCACCGCGACGATGACGCCGGGCACGTTCCACGTCTTGCCCCAGACCAGCCGGACCAGCGGCGGTCGCAGCCACCCGTGCTCGGCGGTCGAGTTCTCCGCCAGCATCCACAGCGGACGGGTGAGCACCCGCACGTCGGCGGGGCGGACCTGCGCCTCCACGAAGTCGACGTCGAAGAGCAGGTCGAGCACCAGCTCTGTCCGGCCGCCGCCGGTGAACACCAGCGGGTCGTCCGCCAGCCCGGACCCGGTGAGCTGGCCACCGGCGGCAGCCCGACCGCGTACGCCGGCGAGCCGGGTCACCTGCACGGTCTCCGGGTTGAGCAGGCAGTCCACCCGCTCGCCGGAGGAGTCGATGAGGAAGGCGACGCGTTCCATCAGTCACCCGCCTGTTCCCGTTCCAGCCGGCCCAGCTGGGCCGGGTCCAGTGCCTCGGCGGGCACCGTCCACACCAGGCGGTCGTCCGGCAGCGCCGGCCACAGACCGCTGGCCACCGCCGACCATCCACCGCCAGCCGGCCCTGACCCACCCGGCCACGCCCCGCCGGCGACCGTCGCGCCGGCCCGGTGCCCGGGCCACGGCGGTTCGTCCGGGAGGGCCGGCCAGGGGCCGCTGGCCGCGGAGCGGGTCACGTCGAGCGGGCCACTGGCGAATGCCGAACCCGGCCCATCGGCGTGCCCGGCTCGCTCATCGGCCCGGCCCGGGTGCCGCCCGCGCGGCTCCACACCCGCCGCCGAAACCCCACCCGGCCGCTCGCCCCCGAAAGCCCTCCCGCCGTCCGCGAAGCCTCTCCGGCTGCCATCGGACGCGTCCCGGCCCGTCTCGAAGCCGGTCGGTCCCGCCGCCCGCCCGCCCCCGCGCTCCATGGACCGGCCACTGCCCCGTTCATCCGGCCCGACCGCAGACCTTGGCGGGAACGTGCCCCTGGAGGTGCCGGAATCCAAGATCCGGCCTCGCGTACCGGAGGCGGAGGGAGTTGCTTCGGGACGCCGAGGTTGGCCGGGCGAGGGGGCGGGGATCGCAGGGCGGATCATCGGCCGGGATGGCATGAGGGCTTCCCCCGCCCGTCCCGACCTCAACCACCCGTTTCCGCCGGCAGCGGCGTCGGCACTCCGTCGCGCCGGCCCGTCCAGCCCCGAGGCTCCGTCCGATCCCGTCCGGGCCGGTGCCCCCGGCCCGGACGGCGAAGCGGATCCACGGCGGAAGCGCGGACCGGTCGACGTTGTCGGGCCGTCCGCCACGCCACCCCGCGCCCCGAACGTCGTCCCCGCGCCAGACGCGTCAGCGGCACCGGGTGCACCCCCGGCGCCGGACCCACCGGCCGCGCCGACCCCGCCGCCCCGACCGGACGAGCCGCCAACGCCGGACCGGCCAACGGTGCCGGACGAGCCGGTGGTGCCCAGGTCAGCATGGCCCAGTCCCGCAACGGCCCCCCGCGTGCCGCCGGAAACCCCGGGCCCGCCTGCTGCCCGCCACCCCGCCGGCCCACCGAACCGCTCCGGGGCACCGGGTCCCCGGAATCCACCGCCCGGGCCGCGAAATCCGCCACCGGCGCCCGGCACTGCGGAGCCGCCCGCGCCAGGATCGCCGAATCCACCACCCGCGCCGGGCACGTCGAACCCGCCCGTACCAGGACCGCGGACCGGGTCGCCGGCGTCCGGGCCGTCGACGTGGGCAGGGCCCTCGAACTCAGCCTCGTCATACCTCCGGAACCCACCCGACGGGTCGGCGCTCGACCAGTGACGGTCGGTGCCACCGTCGGCTCGCCCGAGGCCGTCCTCGCGGCCGGACCCGTCGTCGTGTCCGTGCGCGGCACCGTCCCCGCCCGGTCTGCCCGCAGCGCCGGTCGAGACCCGACCATCCGGCGGTACGTCGTCGAGGTCCAGGCCCTGCAGCAGGCCGGGAGCGTGTGCGGCGACCAGGTCCAGCCAGTGCTGCGGTGGCTCGCCGAAGCGGCGCGGCGCCGCCGTGCGGACGTCCACCGGCCCACGCCCGCTCGCGCCGGTGGGCTCGACCCGGCCGGCGAGACGCTGCACCGCCCCGGCCGCCGAGCGCAGCCGGCCGGCCAGCCAACTACGCGGGAGCCGGTGCGGTGGCACCGCCGGTCTCCAGCTCCAGGCCCTCGTAGCGCAGGGTCAGCGACGCGATGGCGATCTCGTGGCTGAGCGTGTTGAGGTGCGCGCCGCGCCACCGGGTGGGCCAGGCGTCGATCAGGTTCCAGCGCAGCACCTCGGCGGTCCCGACGGAGTCCAGCAGCACCACCGAGACGTTGCGGCGGTTGAGTGTGCCCTGGGCGGTCGCGTGCACCCAGTCCCACAGCTCCCGGGACGCGGTGAGCCCGAAGTGCAGCGTCACCGGCTCGTACTCCGCCTGGCCCGGCACCATCCGCATCCGGCCCAAGCCGTGCTCCCGGTACGGCTGGCCCGGGATGTTCACCTCCAGCCCGCTCATCTCGGTGAAGTGGCCGTTGGTGACGCCGTTGATGAGAAGCCGGAAGTTGTACGCCCGGTACGGGTCGACCGGGGCGCCCGGTTGCGGAGTGGCCGTGGTGGGCATGTCGTCAGCCTCCGATCGTCTCGGTCTCGGTGCCGCCGGCCCACTGGCTCAGCTTGAACACCACGAATTCGGCGGGCTTGACGACGGCGATGCCGATGTGGGCGATCACCATGCCCGCGTCGCGGACCTCCGGCGGGTTGGTCTCCTCGTCGCACTTGACGAAGAACGCCTCCTCGGGGCTGCGCCCGAGCAGCGCGCCGTCGCGCCACACCCGGGTCAGGAACGCCCCGATGTCGCGCCGGATCGAGCGCCAGAGGGTGAAGTCGTTGGGCTCGAAGACCATCCACCGGGTGCCGTTGGCGATGGCCTGTTCGATGGCGATGCTGAGCCGGCGCACGTTGAGGTAGCGCCACTCGCTGGCCTCGGCGGCGAGCGTACGGGCACCCCAGACCCGGATGCCCTCACCGGCGAAGTAGCGGATCACGTTGACGCCCTTGGGGTTGAGCACGTCGTGCTCCGGTCGGGTGACCAGGTAGCCCAGGTCGACGGCGCCGCGTACCGGTTCGTTGGCCGGCGCCTTGTGCACGCCGCGCAGGGCGTCGGTGCGGGCCCAGATGCCGGCCAGGTGACCGCTCGGCGGGGTCAGCTCCAGCTCACCGCTGATCGGGTCGCGTACGCGCAGCCACGGGTAGTAGAACGCCCCGAACTCCGACTGCCGGGGTCGGTACGCCGCGCCCTCGTGCCCACCGGAACCGCCAGGACCGGCCGACCCGCCCGAGGCGCTGCCCGAGCCCTCGGCGGGCTTGGGGGGCTTGCCGGAGGACGGCGTGGCGACCCGGGTCAGCGCGGAGATGTCGTCGATGTCCGGCGCCGGGTCGCAGATCGCCACCATGGTGCGGGTCCGTTCGGCCATGCTCAGCAGCGCCTCATGCGCGACCACGTCGTGGAAGCCGGGCGCGGCGATGATGGAGATCTCGTCGATCGCCTCCAGCAGTTGGAGGCCGCCGCGCCGCTGCCCGGTGCCGGTGATCGCGCCGCCCTCGCCGACGTTGACCACCCAGCAGCGGGCGCCGCCGTTGTCCAGGAAGCCGAACACCGCCCGGGCCAGCGGGGTGCTCTCGGCCTGCTCCCCGCCGGCGTAGAGCCGCAGGAACTCGGTCCAGTTGTTGACCGGCACCGCCTTGCCCAGGTGGGCGGAGCGGTCCGGGGCGACGCCGACGAAGGCGGCGATGCTGGTGCTCGCCGGTCCGATCGGTCGGGCGCCGCTGGGGACCTCCTCGACGTAGATGCCGGGGGAGAAGTAGCTGGGCATCGGTCCTCCTGTGCGGGTGGGCGTCAGTGGGTCGGTGGCGCGCAGACGATGACGATGTCGGGTTCGGCGGGGTCGACCTCGGCGGTCAGCACGAGCCCGCGCCCGGTCAGCCGGAGCCGGACCGGGCCGGGGTGCTCGGGGTCGTGCGGTACGCCGACGATCAGGAACCGGCCGTCGGGGTCGGTGCGGGTGACGGACGCCGTGCCGGGCAGTTCGACCCGCATCGCGGCGAGCGGTTGTTCCTCGGGACCGACGACGCGGCCGGTGAGCGTGCGCAGCCCCAGTTGCCGCAGCCGCAGCGGTTGCAGCACCGGTGGCGCGGCGGGGGTCGGGTGGTCCACCTGCGCCGGCACGTCGATCAGCAGCGCGGGACGTGGCACGGTGCCGAAGGCGGTCCACAGTGGTGCCTCGCCGGCCTCCAGCACGACCGGGTAGCGGCCGTCGCTGGTCACGGCCGTGAGCACCCGGTCCAGCCGGTCCAGCCCGGCCGGCCCGGTCACGCAGAGCAGGTAGCGGACCGTGAACCGGTACGGCTCGCGGACCGCGCCGCTGGAGCGGGTCTGCTGTGCCGGGCGCAGTTCGAGGGGCCAGAGGGTGAGCCCGGCGGCGTCGCCGTCGGTACGGGGCGGGCCGATCGGGACGGGTTCGCCCGCCGCGCTGGTCAGCCAGGCGGCCAGCTCGGCGGTGGCCGTCTCGATCGGTCCGCGCCCGTCGGTGCTCATCGCGGCGGCGTCCCCTGGATCCGGTACGCGATGGCCTCGTTCCACACGTGCGGGTAGACGCCGATCTCGAAGTAGCGGGTGAACCGGTTGATCGGCGCGTTGGTGTGGTCGTGGTAGAGCAGCCACACCGGTGCGATGGTGAACAGCACGTAGTTCGCCAGCACCAGCGGGATGTAGAGCGGGCCGAGCAGGCGGCCCTGGAAGATGTGCACGTCCTCGTGACGCTGGATGCCCGAGCTGGATCCGGCGCAGACGGTGCCGATGGTGGTGGCGTAGCGGGGCGAGACCCCCTCCACCACGCTGACCCGGCCGCTGCCCTGCGAGGTGGGCCGGTCCAGCGAGTGGCCGAAGAGCAGGTGCACGGCCAGGTAGATGGCCCCGACGACCGTGTTGAGCAGGCTCCAGGTGTGGTCGACGATGAAGAGGAAGATGCCGCGGGCGTCCGCTGCGTACACCCCGGCGGAGGCCACCGACCAGCCGAAGACCGCGCCGACCAGCAGGCCCACGACGGCGCCGATCAGCAGCCCGATCGGGCCGCCGGCCAGGAGGCCGAACAGGGCGCCGAAGCCCACCTGGACGGCCGCGCTGATGATTCCGAAGATCATGATGTCACTCCTCAGACCCAGGAGCGGAGGATGCGGGGCTCGCGACCTTGCGCGACCTGTGTCGGCGACGCCTGGGTCGCCTGCCGGTTGCCGGGCGGGATCTGGTTGACGCCGAGCGCGGCGGAGAAGATGACCAGCGCGTTGAAGAACGCGATGATCCACTTCTCGCCGCCGGCGTCGTCGGCGAAAGCCGCCGTCACGTAGGACAGCAGGAGTGCGATGCCGATGGCGATCCACTTGCGGGCCTTGTCACCGCTGGGGCCGATCAGCCCGCCGATGACGTTGGTGGCCAGCAGGGTGGCGGCGCTCGCGCCGGCGAGGCTGCCCAGGGCGGCCCAGGTGAAGAGATCGTTCACGGCGATCCCCCTTTTCTGCGATGGTGCGACCGGGATGTGGTGGTGGTGAGGGCCGGTGCTCCCGGGTGGGAGCACCGGCGCCGGTCGCCGTCGTGGCGGGGCGGCCGGGGCCGGGCGTGGCCGGCGGTGCCGGCCACCGGATGGATCAACCGGGCCCGGGCACGCCGGCGGTCGGGCCGGGCGCGGTCGGGCCGGGCGCGGTCGGGCCGGGCGCGGCCGGCGCCGTCGGGCGGCGGCGACGCAGCAGGAGTACGCCCACCGCGGCGAGCAGCAGCAGGAGGAGCAGTCCGCCGACGAGCAGCAGCCAGGGGAACCCGCCCCCGTCGGCGGCGGCGACCGGAGAGGCCGACGGTCGGGGCGGCGCCTCGGCGACGGCGCGTAGTTCGGTCGGCTTGTCCTGGTTGGAGTCCACCTTCCAGGTGACCGACCGGCCGTTGACGGTGCCATTCGAGTCGATCACCCGGCCAGGAAATGTCACGGAGATCTCGAAAGACATCAACTTGAGGAAGGCCTGCTGTTGCTGCGGATTCTGCTGCGCCATTTTCCCGCCGTATTTCGCCGGGTCGAGCGGCAACGTGAATCGGTACAGATCGTCGTCCCGGACCAGTTTGACGCTCTCGCTGTCGAAGGTCGCCAGCGGCGCCTTGCGGTAACTGATCTGGGTGCCGAAGAGTTTGGTGTCCTCGTAACCGGTCTCCTCGCCGGCCGGCAGCGCGGGGATGTTCTGCCGCAGCTCCGCGAAGGCCGTCGGGACGTCCTTGTTGCGCGAGGTCAGCAGGGATTTCTGGGCGGTCAGCAGCAGCTGCCCGTCGACCGTGTCGTCGGCGTTGACGGTGAGCCCCATGTTGAGCTGCATACAACCGCTCAGAACGGCGAGAAGAAGGAGGCACACCGCGACGCGGAGTGCCTTACCGCGGTTGACTCTCCTGGTCATTGGCTCAGTGTGTGTGATCGCTATCACCACGAGCAGTCAGCGATCAGTCACAAGGCAGTCGCCGATCTTACCGGTGTGCTGTCACGTTCGGCTGAGGCTGATGCCAACACAAATGACTACTCTGGAGTTTTGGACTCAACGCCGTTTTCCCACCGGTCGTTTCGGCCTGGCTGCGGGGATGATCGTGATCGCGTGCGTGCTGCTGGTGGACCCGGACGGGCAACTGCTGGTGCGACTGCGGGACGGCAACGCCACCTACCACCCGAACGTGTGGCCGGCGCGCTCACCGCCCCGGCACCCGGCAGCCCGGCCAGCCGGGCCGACCTGACCGCCGCCGTCCGCACCCCTGCTGCACGCCCTGACCGGGAGCTGACCCCGCCGGCGCGATCAGTCGGCGGCAGCGCCGATCCGGTGCTGGCTCGGGCTGATCCCGCGCACCCGGCGGAACGCGGTGCTCAGCGCGTACGGGCTGGCGTAGCCGACCCGGCGGGCTACCGCGCCCAGCGTGGCGTCCGGCTCGCGCAGCAGATCCGCGGCGAGCGCCAGCCGCCACCCGGTCAGGTACGCCATCGGCGGCTCACCGACCAGCTCGGTGAACCGGCGGGCCAGCACCGCCCGGGAGACGCCCACCTCGGCGGCGAGCGCGGCGACCGTCCACGGTCGGGCCGGGTCGTTCTCCAGCAGCCGCAGGGCCGGACCGACCACCGGGTCGCCGGCCGCCCGGTACCAGCCGGGCGCCGTGTCCGCGCGGCCGAACCAGGTGCGCAGCGCGCCGATCAGCAGCAGGTCCAGCAGCCGGTCCAGCACCGCCGCCTGGCCGGGCGCGTCCCGGGTCACCTCCTGCGCCAGCAGCGGGACCAGCGGGCTGCGCCACTCGTCGGCGGGGACCACCAGCAGCGGCGGCAGCGCGGTCAGCAGCCGGCGGCTCACCTCGCCGGGCAGCTGGTACGTGCCGGTCAGCAACACCGTCGACCCGTGCGGGCCGGTGCCCCAGGTGCGCACGCCCAGCGCCATCGACTCGGCCAGCGGCTCGCCGCGCAGGGTGGTGCAGCGCTGACCGGGGTGGATCACCACCTGCGCCGGGGTGGCCGGGTCGTCGGCCACGAGGTAGCCGTCCGGTCCACGCAGTACCGCCACGTCGCCGGGGCGCAGCGTCGCCGCGGCGGCGTCGTCCGGTACGACCCAGGCCGTGCCGCTGACCAGGGCCACGACGGTGAGCGGCGCCCGGTCCTCGACCCGCAGCGCGTACGGCGGGTCGAGCACCGACCGGAGCAGGAAGGCGCCCCGGGCCCGGGGACCGTCGAGCAGCCCGGTTAGCGGGTCCATCGCGCGATGGTAGACGATCACGAGGGGCGCTCCGGGCGCCGTGAGACGGTCGTCTGGGCCCGGGCGACCGGGAGGCTGGCAGCGCGCAGCGCGGTGGGGGAGGTGGGCGGAGGTGCGGTTCAGCGGCGTGCGGGTGGCCGGCGACCGGCTGCGCCACGGCTGGCGGCCGGTGCTGGAGACGACCCTCGCCGCGACGGTGGCCTGGTTGCTGGCCACCCGTCTGCTCGGGCATCCGCAGCCCTTCTTCGCGCCGGCCGCCGCCCTGATCGTCCTCGGTCAGGCCCGGGGGCAGCGGATCCGGCGGGCCGTCGAGGTCGTCCTCGGGGTCGCCGCCGGTGTGCTGGTGGCGGACCTCGTGGTGCAGGCGCTGGGCCCGGGCAGCACGTGGACGGTCTTCACCGTCATCCTGCTCACCGTCCTGCTCGCGGTTGCCTTCGGCGCCACCGGTGTGACGTTGGTGCAGGCCGCGGTCTCGGCGCTCTATCTGGTGGTCGTCGCGCCGCCGGACGGCTCGCTGGTGCCGTTCCGGTTCGTCGACGCGCTGATCGGCGGCGCCGTCGCGCTCGCCGTCAGCCTGCTGGTCGACGCCCGGCATCCGCTGGCCCCGCTGGCCGCCGAGGTGCGGCGGACCTTCGACGAACTGGCCGGGCTGCTGAGCGGGATCGCCGACGCGTTGGACCGCCGCGACGAGGCCGGCGTGGTCGCCGCGCTGACCCAGGCCCGGGGCATGGACGCCCGGGTCGACGGGCTGCGCGACGGGGTGCTCGCGGCCGGCGAGGCGCTGCGGCTCAACGTGCGCCGGCGCCGGCACATCGGCCGGCTGCGGTCGGTGGACGAGTCGATCCGGCAGATCGACTACGCGGTACGCAACGTCCGGGTGCTGGCCCGTGCCGGCGTGACCCTCAGCCGGCTGCACGCCCCGGCGCAACCCGAGTTGAACGCCGCGTTGCGGTCGCTCGCCGAGGCGGTCGGGGAGGCCGGTGCGGCGCTCGCCGCCGACCTGGACGGGCGGGAGGAGGCCGCCGACCGGCACGCCACCCGGGCGGACGAGGCGGCGCTGGCCGCCGTGCGGACCGCCGGGCAGCTCTTCGGGTCGACCCAGACCCTCCCGCTCGCGATGATCATCGGACAGGTCCGGGCCACGGCCATCGACCTGCTGCGCGGCCTCAGCCCCGACGACGACGCCACCGTCCTCACCCGGGTCGACGACGCCCTCGGCCTTCCCCTGGTCTGATCCGGCACCACCGTCAGGGTGCGGTGGTCAGCCAGGTGGTGGCGGACTGGCGGATGGGGGCAGGGATCTCGTGGCCGCCGGGGAACTCCTCGTAGGCGACCTCGTAGCCGAGGTCGTGCAGGTGCGGGACGAGCCGACGGCTGCACACGTCGATCGGCAGGACACGGTCGTCCACCCCGTGCGAGACGAAGATCCGCGGCCGGCCGTGGGTGACCAGCGGCGCGGCGAAACCGGGGGAGAAGGCCAGCACCGCGTCGACCAGCTCGCCGTTGGTCAGGCCCAGCGACAGCGCGTACGAGGCGCCGTCGGAGAACCCGCCGAACGTCACGTCGCGCACCGGGTAGCCGTCGAAGACGGTGGCCAGCAGACCGTCGATGCGCCGCACGTCCACCCCGAAGCCCCCGGCGATCAGGTCCCAGCTGCTCGCGACCGCCTGCGGGGCGACCAGCAGCAGGTGGTGCGCGTCCGCGACCGGCAGCAGCAACTCCAGCCCCTGCCGTGCGGACCCGCCCGCCCCGTGCAGCAGCAGCACCAACCGGTACGCCGCGCCGGCCGCGGCCGGCTCCGGGGCGTACACCATGGCCAGCAGCCCTCCGTCGGGGGCGCTCAGCGGCAGCAGGCCGGCGGGCGCCGGGCTCCCCGGCGGGCGTGGCCGGGCGGCCAACCGGCCGTGCCGGGGGTCGTCCACCGGCTGTCGGGCCGGCGGCCTGAGTTCGGACACGGGTCACCGTTCCTCGCTGTCGGCGGGGTGTGCGCCGCGGTTACCCGGCCCGCCACGGGTTAACCGCCGGTCGGCACCGACCGCGCTGCCGGCCCGGCGGGGCGGGCGGAGCACCTCAACCGGGTCAGGCGCTGTCGCGGGCCACCAGGGCGGACGGGAAGAGGGTCACCGGAGCGGTCAGGCGCCGGTCCAGCACGGCGGTGGCCGCGGCGACGGCGATCCGGCCCACCGGGTGACTCGCGGTGGTCAGCGCCGGGGCGGTCATGGCGGCCAGCGGGATGTCGTCGAAGCCGGCCACGGCCACGTCGCCGGGCACCCGCACACCGCCGTCGCGCAGCGCGGCGATCACCCCGAGGGCGGTCTCGTCGCTGATCGCGTAGATCGCGTCGATGTCCGGCCAGCGCCGCAGCGCCTCGCCGGCCGCCGTCCGGCCGCGGGCCGCGGTGAAGTCCCCGGGCAGCACGCGCTCCGGCATCCCCGCCTGACGCATCAGCCGGCGGTACGCCTGCACCGGGCGTTGCGAGCAGGGCAGCCAGCGGGGGCCGGTCACCATGGCGATCCGCCGGCGACCCGTGGCGTACAGGTGGCGCAGCACCTCGTCGGCGCCGGCGCCGTTGTCGACGTCGAACGACGGGACGGCGGCCGAGCCGATGCCGATCGAGGCGACCCGGCCACGCAGCGACCGCGGCACGGCGTCCAGCAGATCCTCGGTGGTGTTCACCAGCACCACCCCGCACACGCTGCCGTCCCCGGCGAGCTGTTCCAGGCTGCGCGGCTCGCCCAGCGGCAGCCAGTGCAACGCCACCCCGATGGCGGCCGGCGCGCAGACCCGGGCCGCCGCGCCGACCACCCGGTGCACGTACGGATCGTCCAGCACCGCCGCGCTCGGCCCGGCGACCGCCACCACCAGCCGTACGCCGCCGCCGCGCACCAGTGCCCGGGCGGCCGGGTTGGGCACGTAGCCGAGCCGGTCGACCGCTGCGGCGACCCGCTCCCGGGCGGCCGGCGAGGCGAAACCGGTCCGCGCGATCACCCGCGACGCCGTGGACCGGGACACCCCGGCGGCCCGCGCGACGTCCTCCAGCGTTGCCGGCCGGTGTGCCGCTGCCGTCATCGTCCCCTCCCCCCGGGCGATCCGTCCGGGTGGACGGACGCCTGCCGGCATCATGCCCCGGCCAGCCCACCGGCGGTAAGGGCGGCAGGCCCGGTTGTGGTGGAAGCGCTCTCAGGTGTGCGATCGTCCCAGGAGTTCACCACCGAGAAAGAGGAACCACCTTCGTGAGCGCCGCCACCAGCCCGCCCGCCCCTCCGACCACCGCCCCGGCACCCGCACGGGCCGTGCTGAGCGCCCGCAACGGCGTCGCCGTCGTCTTCACCCTCAACGGGCTGGCGGTCGGCAGCTGGTTCTCCCGGGTGCCGGCCGTCCGCGAGGCGTTGGACCTCTCCGCCGGCCGGCTCGGGCTGCTGCTGCTCGCGATGAGCGTCGGCGCGCTGCTCGCCATGCCCACCTCGGGCCTGCTCGCCCAGCGTTTCGGCGCGGCCCGCACCGTGACGCTGGCCACCGTGCTGGTCGCGGTCGGCGTCACCGTGGCCGGGCTGGGCGCCACGGTGGCCGGCTCGTTCGCCGTCGTCGCGGTGGGTCTGGTGGCCTTCGGCTACGGCTCCGGCGCCTGTGACGTGGCGATGAACGTCGAAGCCGCAGCGGTGGAGCGGCGGCTGGGGCGCACCATCATGCCCCGCTTCCACGCGGCCTGGAGCCTCGGCTCGGTGGCCGGCGCGGCACTCGGCGCCGGGGCGGCGCGGCTCGACCTGCCCGTCGGCACGCACCTCGCCGTGGTGGCGGCGGTGGTGCTGACCGGCACGGTGCTCGGCGCCCGATCGTTCCTGCCCCGACCGGCCGTCGACCCGACGGACCGACCGGCGGACGCCACCCCGGCCGGCCGCCGCCGGGCACAGCTCGCCGCCTGGCGGGAGCCGCGCACCCTGCTGATCGGGCTCTTCGTGCTGGTGGCGGCGTTCACCGAGGGCAGCGCCAACGACTGGCTGGCGGTCGCGTTCGTGGACGGGCGCGACCTGAGCGAGGCGGCCGGCGCGGCGGTCTTCGGCGTCTTCGTCGTCGGCATGACCCTGGGCCGCACCGCGGGCACCATCGCCCTGGACCGGTGGGGCCGGGTGCCGGTGCTCACCGGCACCGTCCTGCTCGCCGCGTTCGGCGCGCTCCTCGCCGTACTGGCCGGCTCGGGACCGGTCGCCATCGTCGGCGTCGCGCTCTGGGGGCTGGGCGCGTCGCTGGGCTTCCCGGTCGGGATGAGCGCGGCGGCCGACGAGGAGGCCCACGCGCCCGTCCGGGTCAGCGTGGTCGCGGTGATCGGCTACACCGCGTTCCTGGGCGGGCCGCCGCTGCTGGGCCTGCTCGGCGACCGGGTGGGCACCCTGGACGCGCTGCTGGTGGTGCCGCTGCTGCTGGTGCCGACGCTGGCGTTGGTGCCGGTGCTGCGCCCGCCACGTGCCGCCGAACCGGTTGCGCCAGTATGGAAAAACTAAACCAGGAAGCCGCTGAGCGGTACCGAGTGCGCGGCCGACCGCGCCGCGCGCCCCGCCCCGCCCCGCCCGCTGCCTTCCGTTGATCATGAAGTTAGCGTCCTCGATGCCGGCGTGTCGCGCCGCTAACTTCATGATCACCGGGGTTGGGGGCCGGAGTCAGGGGTGGAGCCAGATGCGGAGGGGGCCCTGTTGGGTGAAGCCCGCTGCCAGGGCGGGGGCCAGGTCCGGTCCGGATTCGTAGCCGACCATTGGTACCCGGGGCACGGTGGCGAGCACCCCGTGCCAGATCTCGCGGGGGTCCACTGTGTGGGCGAACAGGTTGGAGACTCCGTATCCGCTGTCGCCGCTGACCACCGCGCCGCCGACCATCGCGCCCCGGTCGTCGTGGCGGGCCAGTATCCGTACCCGAGGGTCGGCCAGCAGTGCCGGCCGGAACAACGGCCCGCCACCGTGCGTCGCCGCCCAGCCGGCGAGTTCCGCCGGGGTGGTGACCGGGGTCAGCGGAGCGCCGGCCGGGGGATCGAGCGGTGGCCGGTGGATCCACTGCGCCTCGAAGAGCACCCGGAAGCCGTACCGGGACAGATCGACGTCGGCGAAGCTGTCCTTCACCGAGGCGCCGGGCCCGGCGTCGATCCGGGCCAGCAGCGCGTCGGGGCCGACGCCGGGGCGCAGCGTGATGGCGTCCGGGTACCAGGGTGGGGAGCGGCGGGGAACCGACCAGGCGTCGGCGTCGGTCCGGCCGGTCAGCCCGTGGCTGCCGCAGACGGCGTCGCACCATTCGGCGTTGTTGCGGGCCGCAGCCTCCCGCACCTCCTCGGGCACGCCGCGCAGCCTAGGCGGCCACGGATCCTCTAGGGCAGCCGGTCGGCGTAGACCAGGTCAATCGTGTCGGTGTGCCCCGCCCAGCGGAGTTCCAGGTGCCAGCAACCCGCTTGCGGCATGTCGATGATCGACGGGCCCGGCCCGCCGGCGACCTCCCGGGTCACCGTGGTGTCGGTGCCGTCCAGCGTCGCGGTGATCGCCAGGGCGTCCGGCAGTGCCGTGGCGGACGACGTCGAGGCGGGGCGGGAGACCCACAGGATCTTGTTGTTCGACCCGTCCTGTCTGACGTGCGCGAGCGGGTTGGCGAACAGCACCGCCACGATGTCGCCCTTCGCGCCGAAGACGTGCGGGGCCCGGGCGTCACCGCTGAACCCGGCGTCCGCCCAGTCGGGCAGGGACCCCGTCTCGATCCGCGAGTCGCAACCGGTCGCGGCGGCCCTGCTTGTCGCAGCGTCGACCGGCGCGGCCGACGGGCCGGTGATCGTGCACGCCGTCAGCAGGAGCACCGACCCCACCATCACCCTGCTCCATGAACCCATTTCGCCGCCCCTTCCGGCCGAATCGTGCGTCGCACCATCAAGACACCGCACGGCTGCGCCGGGTTCCGGACTAGTTCAGCGACTCGGCGATCTCGATCGCCTCGGCCTTGGTGAGGTCGCCCTCGAGCCGGTAGCTCACGGCGGCCTTCTGCCAGATCAGCGTCGAGGCGGCGAGCCGGGCCGCCTCCCTGCGAACCTCGCCGGTCCGGTCCACGTAGGCGAGTACGTGCGGGCCGCCGACCCAGACGGCGAAGTCGCCGTCGACCTGGACCCACTCCGCTCCCGGCCGGATGGTCTGCTTGTGGAAGGCCAGGTCGAGACGACCGTCGAAGGCGTCGACGCGCAGCGCGCCCCCGCGGTAGAGCAGCGTCGCCACCCGATGGGCGCCCCGGTCGTCGGGATCGGCGACCAGCACCTGCTCCGGCGGGCCCAGCTTCGCCGGTACACGGATCGGGAACCGCACCGCCCGTTGTGCCTCCTCCAGGGTGGCGGTCCGCTGCGCGGGCAACGGCGACGGGGTGCCGCTGGGCAGCACCGGGTCGGGTGACGTGGCAACGGTGACCCCGGCGAAGCGCAGCAGCTCCGCGACGGCGTCGGCCAGGGCTCCCCGCCCCGGCGGCAGCACCGCCACGAGCAGGGCGACGAGCGCCGCGGCGGCACAGGCGCGCCACCGGCGCCGCCGGGGCGCGGGCGTGGCGAGCCGAGCGCGTACGCGCGCGGTCACGTCCGGCGCGTCGGGTGCCTCCAGCCAGGCCGAGAGGTCGCGCAGCTCCCGTTCGAGGTCATCCACGGCGGACCTCCTCGAGGTCGAGCATGCCGCGCAGCTTCGCCAAAGCCCGGGACGTCCGCGACTTCACCGTGCCCCGGGGCCAGCCCAACGTCGCCACCGTCTCCTCCTCGCTGAGATCGAGGAAGAACCGGCAGACGATCACCTCACGGTCGCGTACCGGGAGTTGGCGCAGGGCCTCCACGAGCGCGGCGCGGCGCTCCCCGGCGAGGACCGCGCCGACCGCGTCGTCCCCGGTGATCTCCGACGTGGGGTTCGCCGCCGCGGCCCGCAGGACGAGGCCGTCGCGGCGGGTGCGCGACCGGTGCAGGTTGCGGGTCTCGTTGGCGACGATCGCCAGCAGCCAGGAGCGGAAGGAGGACTCTCCCCGGTAGCGGGAGAGCTTGCGGTACCCCTTCACGAAGGCCTCCTGGAGGACGTCCTCGGAGTCCGAGCCCGCACCGAGCAGCACCGCCGTCCGGTACGCGGACGCGGTGTGCCGGGCGACCAGGAGGTCGTACGCCTCCAGGTCACCTGCCCGAGCGCGGGTGACGAGCATGTCGTCGTCCAGGGGGACCTCCGGTTGGATCACACTCATGACACCGCTCACGCGCTGCGGGTTCCACCCGCGGCTCGGTCAGCTCACTCCCACCCGGGGTGCAGCGTATTGCCAGGAATCGGTGGTGCACTGGAGTGGCGTCGAGAGGAGAGGAGTTGGTCATGGGCTGGTTCAGTCGGCGGGCCCGGGGCGCCGAGGCGACCCCGACGAAGCTGGACCGGGAGGCGACCCGGGACGACCTCGCCGCGCTCGAGGCGTTCATCGCCAGCCGGCGGGGGGTGGAGTTCTACCTGGAGCCGGAGACCACCGCCACCGACACCACGGTGGTGGCGATCGCCCACGACGGCGAGTGGATCCGTCGCCGGACCGGCACCCCGCGCGCGGCGGGCGCCATCGCCCGCAAGCACGCCGTGCCGCTGTACGAGGCGGCGCGCACCGGCTACCCGGAACGGATGCGCATCTGGAGCCGGGCGCACCCGGAACGCCACGCCCGCTGAGGTCGCGGCGTCGCTCGCCGTGGACCGCGCGGCTCCGTCGCCACGGCGGCGGCGCGGGGCGGATCTCGGCCGCGCGCAGGGCTCAGCCACCCGTTGATCATCACACTGCCGCGCTCGCCGGCGACCACCGCGAGTCGGCCTCGACCGCGTCCGGATCGGGACCGCCCGGTCAGAGCCGGACCGCCCGGCGAGCCCAGCGGTGATGATGGCGGTCGAGCCCCCCGGATCGATCGTGGCCGCTGGCGCCCGTCGCCGGCGGATCCAGGGCGAGCGGCAATGATCCGCCGCCCTACCAGGGAGTCCAGGCCCACCGCCATCCTTTGCTCTGCTTCAACGCACGCAACAGTGCGGGCGGATTTTCGTTGCGTGGGGTGAAGCAGAGCAAAGGACGCGGGCATAGACCAGCGGGGCTGTCCGGCCGGCCCCGTCGGGGTCATTCCATCGACCTGCATCGACCGCGTGTCGGCATCGGGCTGGGATTCGGGTGGCGTTGACCGGCGACGGAAAGGTGTGGCAGCATTCGCGGCCTGACGGCAGTGAAGGAAGTCGGTGTGATTCCGACGCGGTCCCGCCACTGTCACCGGGGAGCGATCCCCCCTCGTGAGTCACGGCCGTGTGTCTGCGGTTGGAAGGCCGGGGGAGAGCGTCGATCCGGAAGCCAGGATACTTCGGCCGTCGGGATGTACCCCAGGGCGTGGACACCCGAGGAGGACCCGATGACGCACGGCGTCTCTTTCATCGACGATCATCGTCGTTACCCGCACGGCGGACGCTCCGCCGCACCCGGCTCTCCTCGTGCCGGCCTGCCCCGCGCCGCCGGCCACCGGCACCCCTGACCTGCGTGTGACCGCGCTGACCGGCCCGCGTCGGTGACCTCGCCGGCCCGTCGCACCCGCTGACGCCGCACCCACCCGCTCACGTCCAGGTCGCCCCCGTGGCGGCCGGGACGTCACTCTCCGGAGCCTTCCGTGCGCATCCTGCTGCTCTCCACCGCCGACACCGACCTGCTGGCCGCCCGCGCCAGCGGCGCCGACTACCGCCTGGCCAATCCGGCGCGGGTCGCCGCCGACGAGGTGCCCGCCCTGCTCGACGGGGTGGACCTCGTCGTCGTACGCCTGCTCGGCGGCCGGCAGGCGTGGCCGGACGGCCTCGCCCGGGTGCTCGCCAGCGGCCTGCCGACGGTGGTCCTCGGCGGCGAGGCGGTGCCCGACGCCGAGCTGATGGCCGTCTCCACCGTGCCGTCCGGGGTGGCCACCCAGGCGCTCGCGTACCTGGTGGAGGGTGGCCCGGAGAACCTGGGGCAGCTCGCCCGGTTCCTCTCCGACACGGTGCTGCTGACCGGCGAGGGTTTCGCCCCGCCCGCGCCCACCCCGGCGTACGGCGTGCACGGCGACCACCCGGCCGAGCCGGGCCGGCCCACGGTGGGGATCGTCTTCTACCGGGCGCACGCCCTGGCCGGCAACACCGGCTTCGTCGACGTCCTCGCCGACGCGGTGCGGGCGGCCGGCGGCAACCCGCTGCCGATCTTCTGCGGCTCGCTGCGCGGACTGACCGCCGGCGCCGGCCCGCTCGGGCTCTTCGCGCGCTGCGACGCCCTGCTGGTCACCGTGCTCGCGGCCGGCGGGGCGGTCGCCGCGGACGCCTCCGGAGGCGGCGACGAGGACGCCTGGGACGTCGGTGTGCTGGCCGCCCTGGACGTGCCGATCATCCAGGCGCTCTGCCTGACCAGCACCCGCGAGCAGTGGGCCGGCAGCGACGCCGGACTGTCCCCGTTGGACGCCGCCATGCAGGTGGCGATTCCCGAGTTCGACGGCCGGATCGTCACCGTGCCGTTCTCGTTCAAGCGGATCGACGCCGATGGACTCTCCGTCTACGCCGCCGACGCCGACCGGGCCGCCCGGGTGGCCGGCATCGCGGTGCGCCACGCCCGGCTGCGGCACGTGCCCAACGCCGACAAGCGGGTCGCCGTGGTGCTCAGCTCGTACCCCACCAAGCACTCCCGGGTCGGCAACGCCGTCGGATTGGACACCCCGGTCTCGGCGGTCCGGCTGCTCGCCGCGCTCGCCGACGCCGGCTACCACCTCGGCGACGGCCCGCTGCCCGACGACGGCGACGCCCTGATCCACGCCCTGATCGCCGCCGGCGGTCACGACGTGGAGTGGCTCACCCCGGAGCAGCTCGCCGCCGCCGAGGCCCGGGTGCCCGGCGAGACGTACCGGCGCTGGTTCGAGCAGGTGCCCGCAGCGTTGCGCCAACGGATGCACACACACTGGGGTGAGCCGCCCGGCGAGCTGTACACCGACGGCGGGGACATCGTGCTCGCCGGGCTGCGCTTCGGCAACGTGGTGCTGCTGATCCAGCCGCCGCGCGGCTTCGGGGAGAACCCGATCGCCATCTACCACGACCCGGACCTGCCGCCGAGCCACCACTACCTGGCCGCGTACCGCTGGCTCGCCGCGCCGGTCGCCGACGGTGGGTTCGGCGCCGACGCCGTGGTGCACCTGGGCAAGCACGGCACCCTGGAATGGCTGCCCGGCAAGGGCCTCGGCCTCGCCGCCGACTGCGCCCCGGACGCGGTCCTCGGCGACCTGCCGCTGGTCTACCCGTTCATCGTCAACGACCCCGGCGAGGGCACCCAGGCCAAGCGGCGGGCGCACGCCGTCGTGATCGACCACCTGGTGCCGCCGATGGCCCGCGCCGAGACCTACGGCGACCTGGCCAAGCTGGAGCAACTGCTCGACGAGTACGCCACCGTGCAGGCCCTCGACCCGGCCAAGGTGCCCACCGTGCGGGCGCAGATCTGGGACCTGGTGCGCGCCGCCGAGCTGTACCACGACCTGCACGCCGACGCGATGCCGGCCGCCGACGACTTCGACGACTTCGTGCTGCACCTCGACGGGTACCTCTGCGAGGTCAAGGACGTGCAGATCCGCGACGGGCTGCACATCCTCGCCGCCGTGCCGACCGGCGAGCCCCGGGTCAACCTGGTCCTCGCGGTGCTGCGTGCCCCGCAGATCTGGGGTGGCGCCCAGGCCCTGCCCGGCCTGCGGCAGGCCCTCGCCGCCGCGTACGGGCTCGACGAGCAGGAACTGCTCGCCTCGCCGGGACAGCGCCTGGCCCTGCCCGCGGCGTTGACCGACGTGGTGGACGGGCCGGCCGGCACCGCCGCCGACGCCGTCGACCTGATCGAGGCCCTCGCCCGCCGGCTGGTGGTCGGGATGGAGACCCTCGGCTGGGACGCCGATGCCGCCGACACGGTGGTCGGCGAGGTGACCGGCCGGCCGATCCCGGACGTCGCCGCCGTGCTGCGCTTCGCCGCCACCGAGCTGGTGCCCCGGCTGGACCGGACCACCGACGAGCTGACCAACACCCTCGGCGCGCTCGACGGCCGGTTCGTGCCGCCCGGCCCGTCCGGCTCACCCACCCGGGGTCTGGTCAACGTGCTGCCCACCGGCCGCAACTTCTACTCCGTCGACCCCAAGGCCATCCCCAGCCGCAACGCCTGGGACGTCGGGGTCGCCCTCGCCGACTCGCTGCTGGCCCGGCACCTCGCCGACACCGGCGGGTATCCCCGCTCGGTCGGGCTGACCGTGTGGGGCACCAGCGCCATGCGCACCCAGGGCGACGACATCGCCGAGGTGCTCGCCCTGCTGGGCTGCCGGCCGGTCTGGGACGACCGGTCTCGGCGGGTCACCGGCATCGAGGTGGTGCCGACGGCCGAGCTGGGCCGGCCCCGCGTCGACGTCACCGTGCGCATCTCCGGCTTCTTCCGCGATGCGTTCCCGCACGTGGTGGCGCTGCTCGACGACGCCGTCCGGCGGGTCGCCGCCCTCGACGAGCCGGACGAGGAGAACCACGTCCGGGCGCACGTCACCGCCGACCTCGCCGTACATGGCGACGAACGGCGGGCCACCGCCCGGATCTTCGGCTCGAAGCCGGGGGCGTACGGCGCCGGGCTGCTGCCGCTGATCGACGCCCGGACGTGGCGCAGCGACGCCGACCTGGCCGAGGTGTACGCCGTCTGGGGCGGCTACGCCTACGGCCGTGGCCTGGACGGCCGGGAGGCGCGCGCCGACATGGAACGCTCCTTCGCCCGGATCGCGGTGGCGGTGAAGAACCAGGACACCCGCGAGCACGACATCGTCGACTCCGACGACTACTTCCAGTACCACGGCGGCATGGTGGCGATGGTCCGCCACCTCACCGGCGCGTCGCCGCAGGCGTACGTGGGCGACTCGGCGATGCCGCACGACGTGCGGACCCGCACGCTGGGCGAGGAGACCCGGCGGGTGTTCCGGGCCCGCGTGGTCAATCCGAAGTGGATCGCGGCGATGCGCCGGCACGGCTACAAGGGCGCCTTCGAGCTGGCCGCCACCGTGGACTACCTGTTCGGTTACGACGCCACCGCCGGTGTCGTCGACGACTGGATGTACGAGCATCTGGCCGCCGCGTACCTCTTCGACGAGACCACCCGAGAGTTCCTGGAGCGGTCCAACCCGTGGGCGTTGCGTGGCATCACCGAGCGGCTTCTGGAGGCCGCCGACCGGGGGCTGTGGGCCAAACCCGAGCCGGCCACCCTCGACCGGCTCCGCGACACGTACCTGGCCAGCGAGGGTGACCTGGAGGAGCGCGCATGACCACCTACCCGTTCTCCGCCGTGCTCGGCATGACCGACATGCGGCTGGCGCTGCTGCTCAACGCGGTCTCTCCGGCGATCGGCGGGGTGCTGGTCCGCGGTGAGAAGGGCACCGCCAAGTCCACCGCCGTGCGTGCTCTCGCCGCGCTGCTGCCTCCGGTGCGCCGGGTCGCCGGCTGCCGCTTCGGCTGTGACCCGGCCGAACCCGACCCGGCCTGCCCGGACGGCCCGCACCCGGCCGGCGCCGCCGCCGAGACCGGCCCGGCCCGGCTGGTGGAGCTGCCGGTCGGCGCCGCCGAGGACCGGGTGGTCGGCTCGCTGGACCTGGAGAAGGCCCTCGGCGAGGGCGTACGCGCCTTCGAGCCGGGCCTGCTCGCCGCCGCGCACCGGGGCGTGCTCTACGTCGACGAGGTCAACCTGCTGCACGACCACCTGGTCGACCTGCTGCTGGACGCGGCGGCGATGGGCCGCAGCCACGTCGAGCGGGAGGGCGTCTCGGTCAGCCACGCCGCCCGGTTCCTGCTGGTCGGCACCATGAACCCGGAGGAGGGGGAGCTGCGCCCGCAGCTGCTCGACCGGTTCGGGCTCACCGTCGAGGTCGGCGCGAGCCGCGACCCGGGCGTCCGGGTCGAGGTGGTGCGCCGCCGGCTCGCCGCCGACGCCGATCCGGCCGGCTTCGCCGCCCGCTGGGCCGACGCCGACGCCGAGATCGCCGCCCAGGTGGCCGCCGCCCGCCGCCGACTTGCGGGGGTACGGCTGCCCGACGCCGCGCTGCGCCAGATCGCCGAGGTGTGCGCCGCGTTCGACGTGGACGGGATGCGGGCCGACATCGTCACCGCCCGTACCGCGCTGGCGCACGCCGCCTGGGAGGGCCGGGACCGGGTCACCATCGACGACGTCCGGGTGGCCGCCCGGCTGGCCCTGCCGCACCGCCGCCGCCGCGACCCGTTCGACACCCCGGGCCTGGACTCCAAGCGCCTCGACGAGGCGTTGCGGGAAGCCCAGGACGCGCACCCCGACGACCCGGACGACGGCGGCCCCACCGACCGTGGCCCGGACGGCGGCGGTCCACCGGACAGCGGTTGGCCGGGCGGTGGCCCGGCCGGCGCCGGCGGGCCGGACGGACGTGGCCCCGACGGCAGCGGCTGCGAGGAACCCGACCAGGGCGAACCCACTCCGGCCACGTATCCGGGCAGCGGGCCGGACGGCCCCGCCGACGGCGAGTGGCCGCAGCGTGCGATGAACGACGACGGTTCGGGCGAGCACGGTCAGGGAGCCGGTACCCGTGGCGGCCGCACCGACGGACGCGACGGCGCGGCCGGTGGCGGGGACGATCCGGCCAGTGGCCGGGGCAGCGGCGGAGACGGTCAGCCGATGGCCGTACCCCGGGGTGGGTTGACGGCGCGGCTGCTCACCGCGCCCGGCGTGGGTGACGGGGTGCCCGGCCGGCGCTCGCGGGCCCGCACCGGGCGGGGCCGCACCACCGGGGCGCGGGTGCCGGCGGGTCGGGTAGGCGCGCTGCACCTGCCGGCCACGGTCCGCGCCGCGGCACCGCAGCAGGCGGCGCGGGGTCGGGTCACCGGCCCGCTGCGGCTGCGCCCGGACGACGTGCGGGAGGCCGTCCGGGAGGGGCGTGAGGGCAACCTGGTGCTGTTCGTGGTGGACGCGAGCGGCTCGATGGGCGCCCGGCAGCGGATGACCGCCGTCAAGGACGCCGTGCTGGCCCTGCTCACCGACGCGTACCAGCGCCGGGACAAGGTCGCGGTGGTCGCCTTCCGGGGCGCCGGCGCGCGGACGCTGCTGCCGGCCACCTCGTCCGTGCTGGCCGCCTCGACCCGGCTGGCCGAGCTGCCCACCGGTGGGCGTACGCCGCTGGCCGAGGGGCTGCTCGCCGCCGCCGACCTGCTGCGGGTGGAGCGCCTGCGCGACCCGAAGCGGCGTCCGCTGGTCCTCGTCGTCACCGACGGCCGCGCCACCGCCGGCACGCGTCCGCTCGACCGGGCGGCCGGAGCGGCGGCGGTGCTCGCCGCCGCCGGCGCACCCTGCGTCGTCGTCGACTGCGAGACCGGCCCCGTCCGCCTGCACCTGGCCCGCCGCCTGGCGACCCAGCTCGACGCCCCCCACCACCCCCTGGACCAGATGACCACCGCCGCGCTGCCCCGCCGTACCGCGGCCACCACCTCGCCAGACAGGAGCGTCGCCTGATGCCGCAGGGGAAGCCGAGCACGGTGCCCGCCGACGGGTTGACCACTCGCCAGCGACGGCACCGGCCGCTGCTGATGGTCCACACCGGACAGATGAAGGGGAAGTCGACCGCCGCCTTCGGGCTGGCGCTGCGGGCGTGGACCGCCGGCCTGCCGGTCGGGGTGTTCCAGTTCGTGAAGAGCGCCAAGTGGCGGGTGGGGGAGGAGAACGCCTTCCGCGCCCTCGGCGAGGTGCACGAGCGCACCGGGCAGGGCGCGCCGGTGGCGTGGCACAAGATGGGTGAGGGCTGGTCCTGGATCCAGCGCGGCGGCGACGCCGACCACGCCGCCGATGCCCTGGAGGGCTGGCGGCAGATCCAGCGTGACCTGGCCGCCGAGCGCTACGGGCTGTACGTGCTGGACGAGTTCACCTACCCGATGAAGTGGGGCTGGGTGGACGTCGACGAGGTCGTGGCCACCCTGGCCGACCGTCCCGGCTTCCAGCACGTGGTCATCACCGGGCGCGACGCCGACCCGCGGCTGGTCGCCGCCGCCGACCTGGTGGCCGAGCTGACCAAGGTCAAGCACCCGATGGACGCCGGCCAGAAGGGCCAGAAGGGCATCGAGTGGTGAGCGCCGAGCCGTGGGCGCTGCCCCGGGTGGTGGTCGCCGCGCCGGCCAGCGGCCACGGCAAGACCACCGTCGCCACCGGGCTGCTCGCCGCGCTGCGCCGCCGGGGCCTGACGGTCAGCCCGCACAAGGTCGGGCCGGACTACATCGACCCCGGCTACCACGCTCTCGCCGCCGGCCGGCCCGGCCGCAACCTCGACCCGTTCCTCGTCGGCGCGGAGCGGATCGCCCCGCTGCTGCGGCACGGCGCGAGCGTCCCGACGCCCGCCGACATCGCCGTGGTGGAGGGCGTGATGGGCCTGCACGACGGCGCGGTCGGCCGCCGCGGGTACGCCTCCACCGCCCACGTCGCCCGGCTGATCGAGGCGCCCGTCCTGCTGGTGCTGGACACCACCGCGCAGGGCCGCTCGGCCGCCGCGCTGACGCTGGGCATGGCCGCGTTCGACCCGGCGGTACGGATCGGCGGGGTCATCCTCAACCGGGTCGGCTCGCCCCGGCACGAGACGCTGCTGCGCGACGCGCTGGCCGAGGTGGGCGTACCGGTGCTCGGGGCGGTAACCCGGGCCGCCGAGGTGGCCGCGCCGGCCCGGCACCTGGGGCTGGTCCCGGTCGCCGAGCGGGCACCCGAGTCCCTCGCGATCGTCACGGCCCTCGCCGAGCTGGTCGAGTCCACGGTGGACCTGGACGCCGTGCTCGACCTGGCCCGGACCGCCCCGCCGCTGACCGTGCCCGCCTGGGATCCGGTCACGGCCGTCGGTGGTCCGGCCGGCGCGGAGCGACCCCTGGTCGCGCTCGCCGGCGGTCCGGCCTTCACCTTCTCGTACGCGGAGACCGCCGAGCTGCTCGCCGCGGCCGGCGCGGACGTGGTCACCGTCGACCCGCTGCGTGATCCGGCACTGCCCGCCGGCACCCGCGCGGTGGTGATCGGCGGCGGCTTCCCCGAGGCGTACGCGGAGGCACTGGCCGCCAACGCCGCGCTCCGCGCCGAGCTGGCCGACTTCGCCGGGCCGATCGTGGCCGAGTGCGCCGGGCTGCTCTACCTCGGGCGGTCCCTGGACGGCGCGCCGATGTGCGGCCGGCTGGACCTGACCGCCCGGATGACCGGCCGGCTCACCCTCGGCTACCGGGAGGCGGTGGCCGTCACCGACTCCCCGGTGGCCCGGGCCGGCGAGCCGGTACGCGGGCACGAGTTCCACCGCACCACCACCGACCCGGGCCACGGCGACCGACCGGCGTGGCGCTGGGACGGCGCGGAGCACGGCTTCGTCGCCGGCGGAGTGCACGCCTCCTACCTGCACACCCACTGGGCCGGCCACCCCGGCGCCGCCCGCCGCCTGGTCGAGGCGTGCCGATGAGCGCCCGGGCGGTGGACGCCACGCTCACCGGGGTGGGCGTCGGACCGGGCGACCCGGAACTGCTCACCGTCAAGGCCGTCCGGGTGCTGGGCGAGGCCGACCTGGTCTTCGTACCCGTGATGGCGGACCGGGCCGAGCCGGCCGCGGGCGCGGACGCCGGACGCGCCGAGCGGACCGTGCGGGCGCACGTCGCGGCCGACCGGTTGCGCCGCCTGCCCTTCGCCCTGGACGACCGGGGCGGGGTGACCGCCCGGCGGGCCGCCGCCTGGGACGCCGCCGCGCGGGTCGTCATCGAGGCGATCGACTCGGGCGCCCGGTCGCTGGCCTTCGCCACCATCGGCGACCCGAACGTCTACTCCACCTTCGGCTACCTGGCGCAGAGCGTCCGGGCGCTGCGCCCGGCGGTGCACGTGGCCACCGTGCCCGGCATCACCGCCATGCAGGAACTCGCCGCGCGTAGCGGCACCCCGCTCTGCGAGGGACGCGAACCGCTGACCCTGCTGCCGGCCACCGCCGGGCTGGCGCTCTTCGCCCACGCCCTGGCCGGGCCGGGGACGGTGGTCGCCTACAAGGGCTGGCGGCGGCACCCGGAACTGCTCGCCGAGCTGCGCCGACAGGGCCGGCTCGCCGACGCCGTCCTCGGCCGGAGCCTGGGCCTGCCCGGGGAGCGCATCGGCCCGGTCGACGACTCCACGCACGACCTGCCGTACCTGTCGACGCTGCTGGTCCCGGCCCGCCGCGAGCACCGAGGAGGAAAGCTGTGACCAGCGACGGCAAAGTGTGGTTCGTCGGCGCCGGCCCCGGGGCGGCGGACCTGCTGACCCTGCGGGCCGCCCGGGTCATCGCCGAGGCCGACATCGTGATCTGGGCGGCCAGCCTGGTGCACGCCGACGTGCTCGCCCACGCCCGGGCCGGCGCGGAGATCGTCGACTCCTCGCAGCTGCCCATCGAGGGCGTGCTCCCGCTCTACCGGCGGGCCGCCGACCGGGGGCTGACCGTGGCCCGGATCCACTCCGGAGACCCGGCGCTGTGGGGTGCGGTGCAGGAGCAGCTGGACCTGTGCCGGGCGCTCGGCCTGGCCGTCGAGATCGTCCCCGGGGTCTCGTCGTTCACCGCCGTCGCGGCGATCGTCGGACGGGAGCTGACCGTCCCCGAGGTCGCGCAGTCGGTGATCCTCACCCGCCTCGAAGGCGGCAAGACCCCGATGCCGCCCGGGGAGCGGGTCCGTGACTTCGCCCGGCACGGCACCACCATGGCGCTGTTCCTCTCCGCCGCCCGCTCCGGCCAGGTGCAGGCCGAGTTGCTGGCCGGCGGCTACCCGGCCGACACCCCGGCCGTGGTGGCGTACCAGGCGACCTGGCCGGACGAGCTGGTGGTGCGCTGCACGGTCGGCACCCTGGAGGCGACCGTCAAGCAGCACCGGCTGTGGAAGCACACCCTCTTCCTGGTCGGGCCTGCGCTGGCCGCCCACGGCACCCGCTCACACCTGTACCACCCCGGGCACTTCCACACCTTCCGCCGGGCCGAGCCGGCGGCCCGCGCCGAGCTGCGCCGCCGGGCCGGCGACGGCCGGGCGGCCCAGGACGGCGGCGAGCCGGCGACACCGGGCGCCACGTCGTGACGTACCCCGAACCGCCGCTGCGCGAGCCGGACCTGCCGCGTACCGCGAAGGTCCGGCCCACGGCGCTGCGGACCGGCTGGACCACCGGCGCCTGCGCGACGGCGGCGGCCAAGGCCGCCGTCACCGCGCTGGTCACCGGCGCGACCCAGCCGGAGGTCGAGATCGGCCTGCCCGCGGGGCGGCGCGTGCGCTTCCCGGTGGCCCGCTGCGAGCTGACCGGCACCCCGCCGGCCCGCGCGGAGGCGGTGGTGGTCAAGGACGCGGGCGACGACCCGGACGTCACCCACGGCGCCGAACTGACCGCCACCGTGGACTGGACCGACGTTCCCGGGCTGCGCCTGGCCGGCGGTCCCGGCGTCGGCACGGTCACCAAACCGGGCCTGGGGCTCGCGGTCGGCGGCCCGGCGATCAACGACACCCCACGCCGCATGATCAGCGAGGCGGTGGCCGAGGTGGTCGACCTCACCGAGGTCGGCGTCCAGGTGGTGATCAGCGTGCCCCGAGGCGAGATCATGGCCCGCAAGACCACCAACCGGCGGCTCGGCATCCTCGGCGGCATCTCGATCCTCGGCACCACCGGGATCGTCCGGCCCTTCTCCACCGCCTCCTGGCGGGCCAGCGTGGTGCAGGCCGTGCACGTGATGGCCGCCCAGGGGGAGCGGACCGTGGTGCTCTGCACCGGCGGGCGCACCGAACGCGCCGCCCGCGCGCTGCTGCCCGAACTGCCCGAGGTGTGCTTCGTCGAGGTCGGCGACTTCACCGGCGCCGCGGTCACCGCCGCCGTGGGTGACGCGATGACCGGGGTGGTCTTCGTCGGCATGGCCGGCAAGCTGGCCAAACTCGCCGCCGGGGTGCTCATGACCCACTACACCCGCTCCAAGGTGGACCTCTCCCTGCTCGGCGCGGTGACCGCCGAGGCCGGCGGCGACCCCGGGCTGGTCGCCGCCGTGACCGAGGCGAACACCGGCCGGCACGCGTACGAGCTGTGGGAGGCCGCCGGGCTGCTCGCGTCGGCCGGCGACCTGCTCTGCCAGCGGGTCCGCCAGGTGCTGCTGCGCTTCGCCGAGCAGGCGGTCACCGTGGACGTGGCGATGGTCGACTTCGCCGGCGTGCGGGTGGTCGCCTCCTCGGGTCGGTGGCCCCGATGACCCCGGTGACCGTGGTCGGGCTGGACGCGGCCGGCGCGCCGCCGCACCCCGCCCTCGCGCCGGTGCTGGCCGCCGCCGGGCTGGTGGTCGGGGCCGCCCGGCACCTGGCCGTGGTGCCCGTACCGCCCGGCGCGGCCACCGTCGCCCTCGGCCCGCTCGCTCCCGCCGTGCACCGGCTGGCCGCCGCCGTCGCCGACGGTGTGCCGGCCGTGGTGCTGGCCAGCGGCGACCCCGGCCTGTTCGGCATCGTCCGGCGGCTGCGCGCCGCCGGACTGCCGCTGCGGGTGGTACCCGCCGTGTCCAGTGTGGCCGCCGCGTTCGCCCGCGCCGGACTGCCCTGGGACGGTGCCGCCGTGGTCACCGCGCACGGCCGCGACCCGCGCCCGGCGCTCAACGCCTGCCGGGCGCTGCCGTTGGTCGCGGTGCTCACCGCACCGGGCGCCGGCGCCGCCGAGCTGGGCGCCGGGCTGGCCGGCTGGTCCCGCCGCCTGCTGGTCGCCGAGCACCTCGGCACCGACGCCGAACGGGTCCGCGAGGTGACGCCGGAGCAGGCCGCCGCCGGCACCTGGTCCGACCCGCACGTGCTGCTCAGCATCGCCGCGCCCGACCGGGACGACGCGGGGCCCGCCGACGCCGAGCCCGACGCCTCCGACCGGGCGCACCCCGCCGGTGGGATGCGGTCGGACAACCAGCCCGCCGCCGCGCCGGCCGGCGGGTGGGCGCTGCCGGAAGCCCGGTACGCCCACCGCGACTCGATGATCACCAAGTCGGAGGTGCGCGCCCTCGTCATCGCCCGGCTGCGCCCCCGGCTCGGCCGGCTGGTCTGGGACATCGGCGCCGGCAGCGGCTCGGTCGGCATCGAGTGCGCGCTGCTCGGCGCGGCCGTGCTCGCCGTCGAGCAGGACGCCGGGGCCGCCGAGACGATCCGGGCCAACGCCGCCGCGCACGCCGTCGACGTCCGCGTGGTCGCCGGGCGGGCCCCGGCGGCGCTGGCCGGCCTGCCCTCGCCGGACGCGATCTTCGTCGGCGGCGGCGGGGTCGACGTCCTCGCCGCCGGGACGGCCCGCCGGCCCGAACGGGTGGTGCTCACCCTCGCCGCCCTGGACCGGGTCGCGCCGGCCGTCGGCCTGCTGCGCGCCGCCGGCTACACCGTCGAGGGCAGCCAGCTCTCCGCCGCCCGCCTCGCCGACCTGCCCGGCGGGTCGATCCGTCTCGCGGCCACCAACCCGGTGGTCGTCCTCACCGGGGAGCGCCCGTGAACGACCCGAGTACACCCACCCGGATCGGCCTCGTGGCGGCCACCGCCGCCGGCCGGAGGCACGCGCACACCGTCGCCGCCGCCTGGCCACACGCCCGGCTGGTCGAGGGGGAGAGCGTCGCCGACGCGCTGCGTACGGCCTGGACGCGGTGCGACGCGGTGGTCGCCTTCCTGGCTACCGGCGCGGTCGTGCGGATCCTCGCCCCGCTGCTCGGCGACAAGCGCACCGACCCGGCCGTGGTGGTCGTGGACGAGGCGGCCCGGCACGCGGTGGCGCTGCTCGGCGGGCACGCCGGAGGCGGCAACGACCTCGCCGAGCGGGTCGGCGCGCTGCTCGACGCCCGGCCGGTGGTCACCACCGCCACCGACGCGGTCGGCCTGCCCGGGCTTGACACCCTCGGCTGGCCGGTGCAGGGCGCGGTCGCCGCGGTGTCCCGGGCCATCCTGGACGGCGAACCGGTCCGGCTGATCACCGACGCCGACTGGCCGCTGCCCGCGCTGCCGCCGAACGTCCACCCGGAGACCACCGCAGCCGACGAGGTGGCCGACGCCGGGTACCGGCTGCTGGTCACCGACCGGTTGGTGCCACTGGACGGGCGGACCGCGGTGCTGCGTCCCCCGTCGCTGGTCGCCGGCGTCGGCGCCAGCCGGGGCGTACCCGCCGCGGAGGTGGCCGAGCTGCTGCACCGGGTGCTGGCCGAGGCCGGCCTCAGCCCGGCCAGCCTGCGCTGCCTGGCCAGCGCCGACGTCAAGGCCGACGAGGCGGGCATCCTGAGCACCGCCGACGCGCTCGGCGTACCCCTGGTGACCTGGCCGGCGACGGACCTGGCGGCGGTCGACGTGCCGCACCCCAGCGAGGTGGTCCGCGCCGCCGTCGGCACGCCGAGCGTGGCGGAGGCCGCGGCGCTGCTCGGCCCGGCGGGCCGGACGGACGACGCCGCGCTGCTGGTGCCGAAGACCGCCTCGGCGATGGCCACCGTGGCGGTGGCGCGGCACGCGCCGCGCGGCCGGCTGGCCGTCGTCGGCCTCGGCCCCGGCGCGGCCGACCTGCGCACCCCGCGCGCGGTGGCCGAGCTGCGCCGCGCCGCCGTCGTGGTCGGCCTCGACCAGTACCTCGACCAGGTCCGCGACCTGCTCCGCCCCGGCACCCGCGTGCTCTCCAGCGGACTGGGCGCGGAGGAGGCGCGGGCCCGCGCCGCCGTCGCCGAGGCCACCGCCGGCCGCGCGGTCGCGCTGGTCGGCTCCGGCGACGCCGGGGTGTACGCGATGGCCAGCCCCGCACTGGAGTACGCCGACGAGCGGATCGACGTGGTCGGCGTGCCGGGGGTGACCGCCGCGCTCGCCGCCGGCGCGCTGCTCGGCGCCCCGCTCGGCCACGATCACGCCTACCTGAGCCTGTCCGACCTGCACACCCCGTGGGAGGTCATCGAGCGGCGGGTGACCGCCGCCGCGCAGGGCGACTTCGTGACGATCTTCTACAACCCGCGCAGCCGGGCCCGCGACTGGCAGCTCGGCAAGGCGCTCGGCATCCTCGCCGCGCACCGGCCACCGGACACCCCGGCCGGTGTGGTGCGCAACGCCAGCCGACCCGGCGAACGGGTGCATCTGGCCACCCTCGCCACCCTCGACCCGGCCGTGGTCGACATGTACAGCGTCGTGGTCGTCGGCAGCAGCGACACGCGGCTGGTCGCCGGCCGGATGGTCACGCCCCGGGGGTACCGGTGGCGATCGTGACCATCGGCGCCTGCCAGGGCTGCGGCGCCTGCCTGCTCACCTGCCCCACGCACGCCATCCGGCCGGTCGCCGGCGGACTGACCGTCCGCGCCGACCGCTGCACCGGCTGCCTGGAGTGCCTGGAGATCTGCCCCGTCGACGCCATCCGCGTCGCCGACCCCGACGAAAACAAAGGAGCCCGATGACGTCGACCGCCGTCAGCACCGCACCCCCGGCCGGCCGGTGGAGCCGCGCCGAACGGGCCCGCCTCGGTGGCATCGTGCTCGCCGTCGCGGTGCTCCACGTTGCCGGCTGGAGCTTGTACCTGTACTGGAGCGACCAGCCCGTGGCCGCCGGTGGACTGGCCGGCGCCGGCGCCCTCGCGTACGTGCTCGGCGTCCGGCACGCCTTCGACGCCGACCACATCGCCGCCATCGACGACACCACCCGGCTGATGCTGCTGCGCGGCCGGCGGCCGGTGGGCGTGGGCTTCTTCTTCGCCCTCGGGCACAGCGCGGTGGTGCTCCTGCTCGCCCTCATCGTCGGGCTGGCCTCGGCGAACCTCACCGGCCCCGGCCTGGAGCAGGCCCGCGAGCTGGGCGCCACCGTCGCGATCGTCACCGCGACCCTGTTCCTGGCGCTGGTCGCCGCCCTCAACGCGGTGGTCCTCGGCGGGCTGGCCCGGTTGTGGCGCCGGCTGCGCCACGGGGAACTCGACGAGCGGGAGCTGGACCTGCACCTGCTCAACCGGGGGCTGGTGCAGCGGGTGCTGGGCAGCCGGGCGCGGGCGCTGGTCCGCTCCTCCTGGCACATGGCCCCGGTCGGGTTCCTCTTCGGCCTCGGTCTGGAGACGGCCAGCGAGGTGACCCTGCTGGCGCTGTCGGCGAGCACCGCCGCCGCGGGCGGGCTGCCGGTGCTGGCCCTGCTCACCCTGCCCCTGCTGTTCGCCGCCGGCATGTCCGCCATGGACACCGCGGACAGCCTGCTGATGAGCCGCGCCTACTCGTGGGCGTACCGGCAGCCGGCGCGGCGGCTCTACTACAACCTGGCCACCACGGCGATGACGGTGCTGGTCGGCGCCGTGGTCGCCAGCGTCTACCTGGCCGGCCTGCTGGTCGACCACGCCGGTGCGAGCGGGCTCGCCGGGTACGCGGCCGTCGCCGACCACTTCGAGCAGCTCGGCTACGTCGTGGTGGGCCTCTTCGTCGGCTCCTGGGTGGGCGCGGTCGCGCTGTGGAAGCTGCGCGGCTACGACCGTCGCTACGGCGCCGCCCAGCCCACCGGCGTCGACGCGGGGGAGCAGCCGTGAGCCGGGCGGTGCACCCGATCGAAGCCGAGTCGTACCGGATCCTGCGCGGCCGGGTCGACCTCTCCCACCTGCCGCCGCTGCGCCGGGCGGTGACCGAGCGGGTGGTGCACGCCAGCGCCGACCTGGCATACGTCGACGAGCTGGTCTGCGACGAGGAATCCCTGGCATCGGGGCTGGCCGCGCTGCGCGCCGGCGCGCCGGTGGTCATCGACGTGGCGATGGTCGCCGCCGGGATCACCCGGGCCGGCCTGGAGCTGGTCTGCCCGATCGCCGAGCCGGCCGCCGCCGAGCTGGGCCGGACGGCCGGGATCACCCGCTCGGCGGCGGCCGTGCGGATCGCGCTGGACCGGGTCGGCCCGGGCGCGGTCTGGGTGGTCGGCTGCGCCCCGACCGCGCTTGTCGAACTGCTCACCCTGGACGCCGCGCCCGCGCTGGTCGTCGGCCTGCCGGTCGGCTTCGTGGGCGCGGCCGAGTCGAAGGCGGCACTGCGGGCCAGCGGACTGCCCGCGGTGTCCAACGTGGGCGAGAAGGGCGGCTCGGCGGTCGCCGCCGCCGCCCTGAACGCACTGCTCTACGTCGAGGAGACGCCATGAACGGGTTGGTCATCGTCGGGCACGGCACGCGCAGCGCCGCCGGCGTCGAGCAGTTCGCCGCGCTGGTCGAGCGCGTCCGCCGCCGGGGCGCCGGCACCCTCGGCGACGTGGAGGGCGGCTTCATCGAGCTGTCCCGCCCGCCGCTGACCGACGCGGTCGGCGCGCTGGTCGCGCGCGGTCACCGGGCACTGGTGGCGCTGCCGCTGGTGCTCACCGGGGCCGGGCACGGCAAGGGCGACATCCCCGCCGCGATGGCGCGCGAGCAGCAGCGCCACCCGGGGCTGAGCTACCGCTACGGTCGCCCCCTCGGGCCGCACCCGCTGCTGCACGAGGCCCTGGAACAGCGGATCGACGCGGCGCTGGCCGGCGCGGACCGGGCCGGCACGTGGGTCGCGCTGATCGGCCGGGGCTCCACCGACCCGGACGCCAACGCGGAGGTCGCCAAGGTGGCCCGGCTGCTCTGGGAGGGCCGCGGCTACGCGGGCGTCGAGCCCGGGTTCATCTCGCTCGCGGAGCCGTCGGTGCCGGCGGTGCTGGACCGGCTGCGTCGGCTCGGCGCGCGGCGGATCGTCGTCGCGCCGTACTTCCTCTTCGCCGGTGTGCTGCCGGACCGGATCACCGCGCAGGCGGCGGAGTTCGCCGCCGTACACCCCGAGCTGGACGTGCGGGTGGCCGACCTGATCGGCGACTGCGACGCGCTGGCCGACCTGGTGCTGGAGCGCTACGCCGAGGCGCTCAGCGGGGACATCCGGATGAACTGCGACACCTGCGCGTACCGGGTGCTGATGCCCGGCTTCGCCGACAAGGTGGGCCGCCCGCAACGCCCGCACGACCACCCCGACGACCCGGTCGGCGGGCATCACCACCACGACCACCACCACGACCACCACCATGGGCACGACCACCACGGGCACGGGTCGGTCGCGGTGGTCGGCGGCGGGCCGGGCCCCGCCGATCTGATCACGGTACGCGGCCGGGCGCTGCTCGACGCCGCGGAGGTGGTGGTGGTCGACCGGTTGGCCCCGCAGGGGCTGCTCGCCGGGCTGCGCCCCGAGGTGCTCGTCATCGACGCCGCCAAGGTGCCCCGTGGCCCCTCGATGAGCCAGGACGCGATCAACGCCGCCCTGGTGTCGCACGCCCGCGCCGGTCGGCGGGTCGTCCGGCTCAAGGGCGGCGACCCGTACGTCTTCGGCCGCGGTCACGAGGAGGTGCAGGCCTGCGAGGCCGCCGGCGTACCGGTGACCGTGGTGCCCGGGGTGAGCAGCGCGATCGCCGGGCCGGCCCTGGCCGGTGTGCCGGTGACCCACCGGGGCGTGGCGCATGACGTCACCGTGGTCTCCGGGCACCTGCCGCCCGGCCACCCCGACTCGCTGGTCGACTGGGCGGCGCTGGGGCGGGCCCGGGGCACGCTGGTGCTGCTGATGGCGGTGGACACCATCGCGAAGATCGCCGCTGCGCTGGTCGAGCACGGCCGCGCCCCGGACACCCCGGTGCTCGCGATCCAGGACGCCGGCCACCCCGACCAGCGGTCCGTGCCGGCCCGACTGGACGAGATCGGCGCGGTCGCCGCCCGCGAGGGCGTCGCCCCGCCGGCCGTCTTCGTGCTCGGCCCGGTGGTCGCCCTGGCCGCGCCCTCCGTGCCGGCCGCGCGGTGGTCCTCTACTCGCGCCTGACGCGCCTCGGCGCGGGCCTCGCCCATGATCGCGCTCGATCCAGGATGTGGTGGCCTCGCTGGCGGGACGAAGCCACTACATCCAGAATGCAGCGTGATCCTGCGGTGGGTCCGCGGCGACCACGTCGGGATCCGGCCCAGGTGCCTGGTGCCCGTGCCCGGTGCACCGAGGGGGCAAGGGGCGAGGGACGAGGAAGCGAGGGCGCGCCGGGCGCCTCGGCGGGTCAGCCGCTCAGGGCCCGGGCGAGGGCGTAGCCGGCGGTCGCCGCGGCGAGCCCGGCGGCCACGCTGGCCAGCACGTTGGCCAGCGCGAGGAGCCGGTGGCCGGTCCTGGCCAGTCGCAGCGTCTCGTAGCTGAAGGTGGAGTAGGTGGTCAGCGCGCCACAGAAGCCGGTGCTGAGCAGCGCGCTGACCGCCGGGCCGGCCGGCAGCCCGACGAGGACGCCGAGCAGCAGCGAGCCGCACACGTTGACGGTCAACGTTCCCCACGGAAACGCCGAGGCGTGCCGGGCCTGCACGGCCCGGTCGGTGAGGTAGCGCAGCGGCGCGCCGACGGCCGCACCGAGCGCGATGAGCAGCACGGTCACCGGGCGCCCCGTCCGTCGTCGCGGCCCAACCGATCGAGCAGTCGCGCGGCGACGGCATCACCGAGCCACACCGCGACCAGCGCACCGACCACGGTGGCGGCCAGGTACGCCAGCGCGGTGCCCGGAGCACCCGCGACCACCGCCTGGTGCACGTCCACGGCGTAGGTGGAGAAGGTGGTGAATCCGCCGAGCACCCCGACGCCGAGGAATGGGCGGGCCAGCGGATGCCCGCCGCCGACGTGCCCGAGCACCGCCATCAGGACGCCGATCAGCAGGCAGCCGCTCAGGTTGATGCCGAAGGTCGCCCACGGGAAACCGGTCGGCGGGTGGGGGACGGCGTGTTGCAGGCCGGCCCGCGCCAGCGCGCCGAGCACCCCGCCGGCCGCGATCGCGGTGAGCACCATGGCGGGACGGGCGGTCAGCTCGCCCCGGTCGGCGGGGACGCGCAGATCGACGTCGGGGTCGGTGCGCGGGTCGAGTGGTCCGGACACGATGCCTCCCTACCAGCACGGGTGTCACTGGCAGGGACCGTTGGCGAGCGGCGTCGCGGTTCTCCCGGTGCGTGCCGGGGACGGCGGGCCCCACCGCCGGAGAGCTTGACGGCTCCGGCGTCAGCATATCGCCCACCTCGTGGAGCGCCGGGCGGGCCGGCGGGTCGAGCACCCGGCCGGCCCGATCCGGCGGGACGCCGGGGTTGGTCGGTCAGCGCACCCCCGCCACCGCCGCGTCCGTGCCGCCGCGCCACACCGTGCCGACCTCGCCGAAGCCTGCCTCGGTCAGCGTGGCCAGGTGCCAGGAGACCGGCGGGTTCCACTCGGGGCTGTGCCCGGTCGGGTAGATGGCCCGCCGCTGGGCGACCAGCGGGGCGAGCGCCGGGTCGGCGGCGGCCCGGTCCCACCAGTCCGACCAGGACAGCACGGACCCGGCGGCGTACCGGGCCGCCCGCCGGTCCCGCGCCCGGTCGAGCAGCCGCTTGGTCAGCTCCGGCAGGGTGTCGTCGGGCATGTGGTCGGCGTTGACGAAGATCCCGCCCGGGCGCAGCAGGTCGCGGATCTCGCCGTAGAGCTGGCCCAGCCGCTCGGCGGGCAGCCAGTGCAGCGCCGTGGCGGTGAGCACGGCGTCGTACTCGCCGTGGGGCAGCGCGGATCGCCATTCGGGGGTGCCGAGGTCGGCGGTGACGATGGTGGCCCGGTCGGTCAGGGAGGCCCCGGCGATGGCGAGCAGCGCCGGGTCGAGGTCGAGCAGGGTCACCTCGGCGGTGGGGAACCGCGCCAGCGTCCGCAGCGAGATGGTGCCGGTGCCGCCGGCCAGGTCGAGCAGGCGCGGCGGCCGGCCGTCGCGGACCGCGTCCACCGCGTCGAGCATGGCGGTGAAGCGGTGCTCCCGGTCCGGTAGGTACGCCGCCTGCTGGCGGTCCCAGCTCTCCTGCCAGGCCCACGGATCCGTGATGTAAGGAGTCATAGCGATCAGGCTACTTACGGCACGCGGCACCTGTCCAGACCTTGTTGCACATAATTTGCAATTGCGAGAAAGATGGTAGGGCGATGATCAGAGGACGCCGGGCCGGTCATCCGTTCGGCCCGGCGCCCCGCACGCGAACGGTGCGACCGGGGTCAGGCCACGCTCGGTGCCAGATCCGCCTCGGCCGTCGTCGCCCCGTTCCGGCGGGCCAGCCGGAGCGCCCCGAGCGGGACGCCCAGACCGGCCAGGGTGAGCGCGGCCAGGACGGGCTCGACGCCCTGCCGCGAAAGCGGAACCTGGACCCGGAGAACCCCTGACCGGCGGGGGCGTACCTTACCCGGGTCGGCCGGCACCGAACCGGCCGCCCAGCGGACAGGAGGCACCCCCGATGCAGGACCGCACCCCTCGGCCCGAGGAACTGGAGCCGATCGAGCGAGCCGGCGTCGACGAGCTGCGCGACCTGCAACGCGAACGGCTGCGCTGGTCGTTGCGGCACGCGTACGACAACGTGCCGCACTACCGTCGGGCGTTCGACGCGGCCGGCGTCCATCCCGACGACTGCCGGGACCTCGACGACCTGGCCCGCTTCCCGTTCACCGGCAAGGCGGAGCTGCGGGAGAACTACCCGTTCGGCATGTTCGCCGTGCCCCGCGAGCGGGTCGCCCGGCTGCACGCCTCCTCGGGCACCACCGGCCGGCCGACCGTGGTCGGCTACACCCGCGACGACCTGCGGACCTGGGCGCGGCTGATGGCCCGGTCGATCCGCGCGTCCGGCGGCCGCCCCGGCGACCGGGTGCACGTGGCGTACGGCTACGGCCTCTTCACCGGCGGGCTCGGCGCGCACTACGGCGCCGAGGAGCTGGGCTGCACGGTCATCCCGGTCTCCGGCGGCATGACCGAACGCCAGGTCATGCTGATCCGCGACTTCGAACCCGAGGTCATCATGGTCACGCCCAGCTACATGCTGGCCATCGTGGACGAGATGCGGCGCCAGGGCCTCGACCCCCGGGCGACCTCGCTGCGGGTGGGCATCTTCGGCGCCGAACCGTGGACCGAGGACATGCGCCGGGAGATGGAGCACCGGCTGGACATCCACGCGGTCGACATCTACGGGCTCTCCGAGGTGATGGGCCCGGGCGTGGCCACCGAGTGCGTCGAGACCAAGGACGGCCTGCACCTCTGGGAGGACCACTTCTACCCGGAGATCATCGACCCGGTCACCGGGGCGGTGCTGCCCGACGGCGAGCAGGGCGAACTGGTGCTCACCTCGCTGACCAAGGAGGCCATGCCGGTCGTCCGCTACCGCACCCGGGACCTGACCCGGCTGCTGCCCGGCACCGCCCGCCCGATGCGCCGGATCGAGAAGATCACCGGCCGGACGGACGACATGATGATCGTGCGCGGGGTGAACGTCTTCCCGACCCAGATCGAGGAGCTGATCCTGCGGACCCCGCAGTTGTCGCCGCACTTCCAGTGCGTACTCGACCGGCAGGGCCGGCTGGACACCCTGACCGTGCGGGTGGAACGGCGGGCCGAGGTCACCGTCGACGCCGCCGAGCACGCCGGCGCGACGCTCGTGGAGCTGGTGAAGAACACCATCGGGGTGAGCGTGGCGGTCCAGGTGCTCGCCCCGGACGGGGTGGAGCGCTCGGTGGGCAAGATGCGGCGCATCGTCGACCAGCGCCGGGCCGGCTGACGTGGCGGAACAGCGCAACCCGGCGTACGACATGTTCGCCGCCGACGCGGCCTCGCGCGGTCTCGGCATCGACCTGGTCGAGGCCGGCGACGGCGCGGCGGTGGCCCGGATGCGGGTGACCGAGCGGATGCTCAACGGCCACGCCATCGCCCACGGCGGCTTCGTCTTCCTGCTCGCCGACACCGCCTTCGCGCTGGCCTGCAACAGCCGGGGCCCGGTCACCGTCGCCGCCGGCGGTGAGATCACGTTCGTCCGGCCGGCCCACGCCGGGGACCTGCTCACCGCCCGCGCCACCGAGCGCACCCGTTTCGGCCGCAGCGGCATCTACGACGTCACGGTCACCCGCGACGACGGCGAGGTGGTCGCGGAGTTCCGGGGCCGCAGCCGGACGCCGTCATCGCCGCCGTCGACATAGGATCCGTCCATGCGTGTGCTGGTGGTCTCCGCGCCGCTCGTCGGCCACGCCTTCCCGCTGGTGCCGCTCGCCGTGGCGCTGCGCGACGCCGGCCACGACGTACTCCTGGCGACCGGTGGGGGCGGCCTGGCCGCCGCCGACGCCGGTCTGCCGGTGCACGACGTCGCGCCGGGCTTCGACTTCGGCCGGATCGCGCTGCGCGTGCTGCCGCGCCACCCGCTCATCGCCCGCGCGGAGCTTGCCGGCACGGCCGGCACCCGGGGCGCCGGCCTGCTCTTCGGCGCGCTCAACGACCAGCTCACCGACCCGGTCGTCGCGCTGGCCACCCGGTGGCAACCGGACCTGGTGCTGCACGAGCCGTTCGCGGTTGCCGGCGCCGTGGCCGCCGCCCGGCTGGGCGTGCCGGCGGTCCGGCAGGAGAACAGCCTCTTCGACGGTCGGGAGCTGGTCCGCGCCACCACCGCCCGGCTCGGCGCCGCACTGCGCCGGCACGGCCTGACCGAGCTGCCACCGCCCGCCGCCGCGCTCGCCGTGGCCCCGCCCAGCGTGGCCACGCAGGACGGCTGGCCGATGCGCTACACCTCGTACGCCGGCGGCGGCGCGCTGCCGGACTGGCTGCGCGAGCCCGGCGACCGGCCGCGGATCCTGGTCACCCGCAGCACCCTGACCGGCCCCGGCGACCGGGGGCCGATGCCCGCCGTCGTCGCCGCCGCCGCCCAGGTGGACGCCGAGATCGTGCTGGTCCGGCCGGACCAGCGCTCGACCCGTGCGCTGCCCGGCAACGTCCGCGTGGTCGACTGGATCCCCCTCGACGAGGCGCTGCCGGCGAGCGTGGCGCTGGTCCACCACGGTGGGGCGGGCAGCGTCTACGGCGCCCTCACCGCCGGTCTGCCGCAGCTGGCCACCGTCGGTCCGGGGGACCGGCGGCACAACGCCGAACTGGTGGCCCGCCGGGGCGCCGGCCTGGCCTTGCGCCCCCGCGACATCACCCCGGCGACGCTGACCCGGCTGCTCACCGACGACGGCCTGCGGACCGCCGCCGGGCAGGTCAGCCACGAGATCGCCGCGATGCCGTCGCCGTCGGAGCTGGTGGTCCGGCTGGCCGCGCTGGTCTGACGGCCGCCCCGCGTGGCCACACGGCACCGCCGGCAAGCTGGGGCAGGATGACCGGATGCGACACGTCGTGCTGTTCCACTCCGTGCACGGGCTGCGGCCCGCCGTGCGCGCCGCAGCGGACCGGATGCGCGCCGCCGGGCACCGGGTCGTCACCCCCGACCTGTACGGCGTCCCGGCCGTCGACACCGTCGAGGAGGGCTTCGGGCTGCTCGAGAAGATCGGCCACGAGGTGGTGCTCGACCGGGCCCGGGCGGCGCTGCGGGAGCTGCCGGCACAGACCGTGCTCGCCGGCTTCTCGATGGGTGCCGGCGTGGCCGGGGCGCTGCTGGCCGAGCGCCCCGACACCGCCGGGCTGCTCCTGCTGCACGGCACCGGTGGCGCGCCGGAGGCCGCCCGCGCCGGGCTGCCGGTGCAGCTGCACCTCGCCGACCCCGATCCGTACGACGCGCCGGACGAGGTCGACGAGTGGCAGCGGGCGATGAGCGGGGCCGGCGCCGACCTGACGGTGTTCCGCCACCCCGGCGCGGGGCATCTGTTCACCGATCCGGACCTCGCCGAGTACACACCGGACGCCGCCGCCGCGACCTGGCCCCGGGTGCTGGCCTTCCTCGCCGCCCCCTGACCGCGAACCTCACGGCCCTCGATGGTTGCGGCATCGCCCTAACGTGAGGACCGATTCCCGTTCTCGAAGGGCGTGCAGCCGTGAATGAGACAGTCCTCAGTGTCGTCGGTCTCGTGCTGGTGGCGGTGTCGTTGTGCTTCTCCGCGCTACAGACGCGGGAGGTCGCGAGACAGAGCCGCATCAACAACGGCATCGGGTCGGCCACCGCGCTGGTGGAGGTCAACAACCTCATTCGGGCATGGCATGAACGACTGCTGGAGGATCCACCGGTTCGTTCGTACTTCTTCGACGGGAAGCCGGCCACGCCGGACGACGTGCAGCGGCCGAAGGTACTGACGCTCGCGGAGTTGCTCGCCGACGTACTGGAGTGCAATCTTCAGATGGCCTCGCTCCTGCCCGCCTTCGACTTCGCCCACTCGTGGCACCACTGGCCCGCGCAGATGTTGCAGCAGAGCCCGGCGCTCGCCGAGGTGGTGGAGAGCCACCCCGACTGGTGGCCGACACTCCGCCTCCTGCAGAAGCAGGTCCGCGAGTCCACCGGTGCACCCTCGACCCACCCGCTCGTCCCGCCGCGCGTGTCACGGTGGACGGCTGTCTCGCTCCGACGTGCACAGCGACGGCTGCCGCAGGCGCCGCGAAGCCGGGTGAGTGCCCGAACGGTGGCCCCGGCAGGCAATGCCCCCTCGGCCCCTCAGCAATAGCTTCGTCACCTGGGCCGGCGCCTCGCCCGGCGACAGGTCGTCGATCGAGCGTCCGCGCCGAACGGTCACGCGGACGTGGCGAGGCCGTCCAGCGGGCCGAGCACCGGAGGGCGAGGTACGGCCCGCGCCGGGCCGGGCGCACCACGGACGACGGTCAACCCGCCGCGCCGGGGCGTCGGCCGCAGCCCGGACGACCCGGGTGCGGCGGGTACCGCCCGGACCGGCGCGGGCTGCGGGTCCACGCCCGGACCCCGGTCACCGGCCGGCGGCGTCGGTGCGGCCGGCCGGCCCGTGCGGGCCGGCGCGAGCGTGGCGGGTCGGGCCGGTGGCACGTCGCCCGCCGAGGCGGCCGCCCGGAGCCGCCGCACGGGCGTCGAAGCGCCGATCCGGGTCGGCGGCGCCGCCGCCGGGGCGCCGAGGCGCCGGCGCGGCCCGGCCTGATGGGTCGAGGCGGCCGGCCGCGCCACGGCTGGTATCGCGGCCACGGTGTCGAGGTGGCGGGTCCGGGACCGGGCGGCGTCGAGGGGCACGACCTCCGCCGCAGCGGTGACCGGGCGGGCGACATCCGCGCGCCGGACGTTGGAACCGGGGGCATCCGCGCGGTGTGCGGCGGAGGCGGTGGCGTCTGTGCGGGGCGCGGGGACGTCGACGCTGACTGCGGCGGGCCGGTCGGGGGCGGAGGTCCGCTCGACCGCGTCCGGGTGGATGGCGTCGAGAGGGGCGCCGTCCGCCGAGCGGTGGGCGAAGACGGCCCGCAGCGCGCGGGGGAGCCGCTCGGCGGCGACCCGGCGCAGCGCGGGCGTGGCGAAGGCGTACCCGGCGCGGCGGGGGATCAGCAGCCCGGCGGCGACGAGCGCGCGCAGCGCCGGCCCGGAGCGCCCGGGTGTCCACCCGAGCCCCCGGTCCACCGCCGCGTCGGTGACCAGGCCGCCGAGGGCGCCGGCGGCCATCAGCACCGCACGCCCCTCGCCGTCGAGCCGGTCCACCTCCGCGCCGACGGCCCGACGCACCTCGTCGGGCAACGGGAGCGCCGCCGGGTCGGCGCCGTCGACGACGGAACGCACGTAGGCCGCCGCGTGCCCGGGGCGGCCGCCCACCAGCGGCAGCAGCCGGTCGACCAGGGCCACCGGCTGCCCGGCCCGGGTCAGCAGCAGGCGCAGCAGCCGCCCGCTCTGCACCGTGGCCAGCGGCCGGACCGCCACCCGCCGGGTCGGACCGGGGTGGGTGTCGACCCAGTGCGGCTGATGCAGGGTGACCACAGCCAGCGGCAGCGCGCGCGCCCTGGCGGCGGTGAACAGCGCGTGCAGGAACCGGCTCACGGCGGGCGCGGCCCGGTCCAGGTCGTCCACGGCGACGATCAGCGGCCGGCGGGCGGCCAGGCGCAGCAGGGCGTCCCGGCAGACCGCCGCGCCGGCCAGCGCCGCCGCCGAGCCGTCCGGGGTGGCCAGCAGCCGTTCCAACGCCGACACCGCCGCCGCGAGCCGGCCCGGCGGGAGCAGCGGAGTCAAGGTCGCGGTCAGCCGGTCGCGGACCATTGCCGGACCGTCACCGTGGCGGATCCCGGCGAGGCGGCGGAGCAGGTCCGCCACCGGCGCCAGCACCTGATCGGGGTACGGCTGGCAGGTCGCCACGCACCAGCGCACCGCCTCCCCGTCCACCGTGGTCAGCGACCGGGTCAGCTCGTGCAGCAGCCGGCTGCGGCCGCTGCCGGTCGGGCCCACCAGGGACACCCAGCGCGGGTTGTGCTCGCGGACCGCCCGGGTCAGTTCGTCGCGGGCGGTGGCCAGCTCGCGGCGGCGACCGATCAGCGGCCCGTCGTGCCGGTCGGCGCTCGGGCGTACCGGGCCGACGGCGTGCCAGACCGGGCCCGGGGGCACCCGTCCGGCGACCGGCACCGGCGCGAGCTGGCGCTGGGCGATCAGGCCGGCGGTGGCCCGGGCGGTGGCCGCGCAGAGCGCGACGGCGCCGGGTGGCGCGTACTCCTGGAGCCGGGCCGCGGTGGTGATCACGGCGCCACTGGCCACGCCGTGGCCGCCGCTGACCGCGCTGCCCAGGTCGACCACCACCTCGCCGGTCGCGACGCCGACCCGCACCCGCAGCCCGATGCCACCGACCATCGGCCGGCGATCCAGCGCGGCCTGGATCTCCAGCCCGGCGCGGACGGCGCGGTACGCGTCGAAGCCATCGGAGTGCCGCGCGCCGAAGAGAGCCATCACCGCGTCGCCGACGTACTTCTCGACCACGCCGTGCCAGCGGTGCAGCACGCCGGCGACGGTGTCGAAGTAGGCCCGTTGCAGCGCCCGGACGTCCTCCGGGTCCAGCCGGTCCACCAGCGCGGTGGAGCCGACGATGTCGGCGAAGAGGACCGTGACGGTGCGTCTCTCCTCCGGCACCGGCCAGTGTCCGCCTGCGGTCCGCTGCGCGTCGGCGACGATCGTGATCATGGGTATCGCACCGGCCTTCCTCCCGCTGATGCCTGATGACCTCCGGAGATTGGCATTCCTGGGCTGACGGGGGATCGGCAGAACGACGTATGTCGGCCACCCGCAACCTTTAGTCGCAATGTCGACGCGAGGAGTACCACAAGCGGCAGATGGCCGTAGAACGGTTCGGGGGCGTGTGATTAGGCTGCGTGCCATGGCCAGCGATGTGGACACCGCACCGCTCGTGGGCCGGGCCGAGCTGGTGCAGACGGTTCGGTCCGCGTTGCTCGGGGATGTCGCGCACGGGCAGACCGCCGCCGTCTTCCTGACCGGTGAGAGCGGTGTGGGCAAGACCCGGCTGCTCGGCGAGATCGGCGCCCGGTTGCGCGACCAGGGGGCGCTGGTGCTCACCGGCAGCTGCCTGGACATCGGCGACGCCTCGCCGCTGCACCCGCTGTTGCAGGCGCTGCGCCGCTTCGACGCTGACCTGTCGACGTCGCACGCCCGCACCTCCTCGGCGGTGCGGGGGCTGTTGCAGATGTTCGCCGACGAGACCGCCGGCCCGGACGGCGCGGGCGCGCTGCTGGAACGGGTCTCCCGGGGTCTGCACCTGATCGCTGAGGGCCGGCCACTGGTGCTGATCCTGGACGACCTCCAGTGGGTCGACCGGAGCACCCGGCAGCTGCTGCTCTACCTGCTGGCCGGTCTCGGCGACCTCCAGCTCTCGGTGCTGGCCGCGGTGCGCGCCGAGTCGTTGCAGGGCGCGCACCCGCTGCGCCGGGTGCTCACCGAGCTGCGTCGACTGCGGACGGTGCGGGTGCTCGACCTGGCCCCACTGGACCGGGCCGGCACCGAACGGCTCGCCGCCGCGGTGGTCGGCCGGCAGCTCTCGGCGGACGCGGCCGAGCAGGTGTGGCAGCGCAGCGGCGGCAACCCGTTCGTCATCGAGGAGTTGGCCCGCGACCTGCGCGACGGCCGGGACGGGCTGTCCGAGACGCTGCGGGAGATCTTCCTCGCCCGGGTCGACGCGCTGCCCCAGCACGCGCACGCCGTGGTGCACGCGGTGGCCGCCGGCGTCGAGCCGGTGGAGCACTGGCTGCTGGCCGAGGTGCTCCGGCTGCCGGAGGAGGAGCTGATCGAGGCGGCCCGCGCCGCGGTGGCGCACCGGCTGCTGGTCGGCGCCGACGACGGCTACCGGCTGCGGCACCGGTTGGTGGCCGAGGTGCTGGCGCACGAGCTGCTGCCGGCCGAGCGCTCCGGGCTGCACCGTCGCTACGCCGAGGCACTGACCGCCGCGCCGGCCGAGCTGCACCAGGCCCGGTTGGCGCACCACTGGCGGCTGGCCGGCGAGCCGGCGCGCGCGTTGCCGGCGGCGGTGGCCGCGGCGCAGGAGGCCGAGCGGCTGCACGGTTACGCCGAGGCGCACCGGCACTGGTCGGCGGCGTTGCAGCTGGCCGGCGACCCGGGCACCCTGGCGGTGGACCGGGTCGAGCTGCTCGGCAACGCCGCCGAGTCGGCCCACCACTGCGGGGAGCACGCCCGGGCGCTGGCCCTGCTGGAGGAGCTGGCCGTGGTGCAGGGCGGCGAGCCGAGCTGCGCGCTGCACATCCGCCGGGCCCGCTACCTGGCCGCTGCCGGGCGCTCCGCGCTCGCGGAGGAGGAGTACCAGCGGGCGCTGGAGGCCGCGGACTGCTCGTCAGCCGCCCGGGCCACCGCCGCCGCGCACCTGGCCGAGCTGCTGCTGCATCTCGGCCGGTACGCCGACGCCGGCCGGTGGGCCCGGGAGGCGCTGGCGCTGGCGGCCACAGTGGAGGGTTCGACCACCGACGTGGTGCTGGCCAGCTCCGCGCTCGGCTTCAGCGAGGCGTACCTGGAAGACCCGGATGCCGGGCTGGCGGTGATGCGCCAGGCGCTCGACACCGCCGAGCGCGCCGGCAAGCCGGAGGATGTGGCCTGTGCGTACCTGCACCTGGCCGAGCTGCTGACCGGTCCGCTGAACATCCTCGAGGAGGGGGTGGTGGTGGCCCGGCGGGGCGCCGAGCGGGTGGCCGAGCTGGGGCTGGGCCGCACCTGGGAGACCCGGCTGCTGGCCATCGCCACCAACGGGCTGTTCCGGGTCGGCCAGTGGGCCGAGGCGGAGAAGGTGGTCGCGGCCGCGCTGCGGCACCGCCCGTCCGGCGCCGACGCCGTCGAGCTGCTCCTGGCCCGGTGCCGGCTCTCGGTGGGCTACGGCGACATCGAGGCCGCCGACCGGGACCTCGACGCGGTGGCCACGGTGCTCGCCGGCGGCGGGGCCCGGCACGTCATCCCGCTGCTCACCCTGCGCGCCGGGCTGGCCATGTGGGAGGGCCGGCACGACGTGGCGCGGCAGGCGGTGCAGCGCGGCCTGACCGAGAGCCGCTCCGACGACGTGACCATCCTCTCGGCGCTGGTCTGGCACGGCCTGCGCGCCGAGGCGGAGGCGCACGCCAGTCGCACGGTGGCGGTCGACCCCACGGCGGTACGCCGACTGCGGGACGTGGCCGAGCGGGTGGCGCGCAAGAGCGCGTCCGCGGCTCGTCCGGTGCGTTCCGTGGTGGACGGTTTCCTGGCGCTCTGCGCCGCCGAGGTGAGCCGACTCGACGGCAGCGACCCGGAGCTGTGGGCCAGCTCGGTCGCCGAGTGGGACCGGCGCAACCACCCCTACCCGGCGGCGTACTCCCGGCTGCGGCAGGCCGAGGCGTTGCTGGCCCGGCGCAGCCGGGTGGCCACCGCCGGCAAGCTGCTGCGCGAGGCGTACCGGGTGGCGCAGGGGTTGGGCGCGGTGCCGTTGACCTCGGAGATCCGGGAGCTGGCCGGGCGCGCCCGGGTGTCGCTGGAGGAGCGCGAGGCGACCGACCGTGGCGCGACCCCGGGCGAGCCGGTCGACGAGGAGCTGGCGTCGCTCACCGCGCGGGAGCGCGAGGTGCTCGCCCTGGTCGCCGAGGGGCTGACCAACAAGGAGATCGGGCAACGGCTGTTCATCAGCGAGCGGACCATCGGGGTGCACGTGTCGCACATCTTCGACAAGCTCCAGGTCCGTACCCGTGTCCAGGCCAGCGCCATCCAGTTGCGCAACCGGCGCGCCTGAGCGACCGGTCGGTCAGCCGGCGCTGTGCGCGCCGGTATACGTCGTTCTACTGATCCGGCGGTCGGTGTCGGCTGAAAGGCTGAGCATCGTCGACGGCGGCACGGGGGCGCCGTGAACCACCATGGAGGAGAGATGACCGAACCGGTCTGGGGGCCCGTGCACCGGGACATCGTCGACCTGCTCGCCGACCATCCCGCGGACGTGCCGGCCGTTGTCGATCACCTCACCAAGCTCCAGGATCTGCTGGTGCGGCTGCCTCCGTTGGAGGAGAGCTGCCCGTTGGCCGACTTCAACAAGCTCTACCTGACCATCACCAGCAGCGTCCTCGACGGGCTGTACGACGACCGCTTCGTCGACCCGGTGTTCCTCTCGCGGCTGGACGTCGAGTTCGCCGCGCGGTACTTCGACGCGATGCGACTGTGGACGGACTCCAGCCCGGGCACCCCGAAGGCGTGGTCGTGCCTGTTCCAGCGGATGCGCGGGCCGGACGCCCGCCCGCTGCCGTCGGCGGCGGCCGGAGTGAACGCGCACATCAACTTCGACCTGCCGTTCGCCCTGGTCACCACGTTCGACCACCTGGAGTCGGAGCCGGTCGACGGCAGTGACCAGCACCACGACTACCTCGAGATCAACAACATCTTCGCGGACAAGATCCCGGGCCTGCGGCGGGGTTACCTGGAGCGGTGGCAGCTGCTCATCGACATGCTCAACGGCGACATCGACGACTGGTACCAGGGGGAACTGGTCGAGTACACGCGCGATGTCGCCTGGCGCAACGCGCAGAAGATCTGGCGGTGCCGGCACGATCCGGACGCCCGCGAGTGTGAGCGCACGCGGTTGGACGACAACGCCGCGGCGCTCGGCCGGCTGCTGCTCTCGCCCCTGGGGGCGTTCCTGCAGTAGCCGGGACGGGGGGTCCCCGCGCTCCGCCCGATGGGGGGCGGCGGAGCGCGGGGACGCGTCCCGCCACGCCAGCTCCGCGCACCCGCGGGACCGGCCGGGATTCCGGTGGGTTCGGGGGTGTCAGCCGGTCGACCCCGGGGGGTGTCGACCGTCTGCGATCGTCGGCCGGCCCGGGGGGGTGTCGGCCGGCGGTGGGGGAGCCGGCGGGGAGGGGCGTCGGCCCGCTGCCAGCGGCGGGGCGGGCACGGCGGGGCGCGGTGCGGGGGCGTGGCGCCGGGGACGGGAGATCCGCGGGGCGGGGGGTGTCGCCGGGCCGGTACGGGGTACGCCCGCGGCATGAGCGTCCTGGCCCGGCGTCGGCCCGCCGCCCGACCCCGGCCCGCGCGGCCCGGCCCGCTGCGGCCGGGTGGCCCGGTGCCGCGACCCACCATCCGACCCGGTGCGGGATGACCGGCCCCGCGACCCGGTTCCCGTTCCGCTTCGACCCGGTGTTCCGTCCGGCGCTGGCGCTGCTGGGCGTCCGGCCGGCAACCGCCTGGGCCGACGTCACCGACCGGGAACTGCTGATCCGGTACGGACCGTGGCGGTTGCGCACCGGGCGGGACAACGTGACCGGCGTCGAGGTGAGCGGCCCGTACCGCTGGTGGCGGGCGATCGGCACGCACGTGTCGCTGGCCGACGGCGGCGTCAGCTTCGGCAGCAGCACGGCCGGCGGGGTCTGCCTGCGCTTCGGCGTACCGGTGCCCGCCCTGGTGCCCTGGGGGTGGCCCCGGCACCCGGCGGTCACGGTGACCGTCGCCGACCCGCCCGCCCTGGCCCGGCTGTTCGCCGGCCCGGACCGGTCCTGAGCAGGCCACCAGCCTGCGCGGTTCCGCCGGTCGGGCCGCGCGCCACCGCCTACCGTCGGAGCAGGACCTGCGAGCGTGGGACGGGCGATGGCTGACGAGCACCGGGGGAAACCGCGACGCGGGAGCGGACGCCGCCACCCGCCCACCGGCCCGGACCCAGCGCTGCGCGCCGCCCGTGACCCGGCCCGCCCGCACCGGGGTGGCCGGCCGGGTGTCGTGGTGCCCGACCGGGTGGCCAGCCCGGTCCGGCCGGCGCCGCCGGCCAGCTCGCTGCGCCGCTGGCTCTTCGAACACCGGGTGCAGCCGCCCGGCCCGGAGGCGAACGAGGGGCAGAGCCGGACGCACGCCTGGTGGCAGGTGATGTGCCTGACCGGCGTCGACTACTTCTCCACCCTGTCGTACCTGCCGGGCATCGCGGCGGTGGCGGCCGGAGCGCTGTCCCCGCTGGCGACGTTGCTGATCGTCGCGCTCACCCTGTTCGGGATGCTCCCGATGTACCGGCGGGTCGCTCAGGAGAGCCCGCACGGGCAGGGGTCGGTGGCGATGCTGGAGCGGCTGCTGCCGTTCTGGCGGGGCAAGATCTTCGTGCTCGTGCTCCTGGGTTTCGTCGCCACCTCCTGGATCATCACGATCACCCTCTCCTCGGCCGACGCCACCGTGCACCTGCTGGAGAACCCGTACCTGCCGGACGCCCTGCACGGCGATTTCGTCCCGGTGGCGGTCACCGTGGCGCTGCTGCTCATCCTCGGCGGGGTGTTCCTGCTCGGCTTCCGCGAGGCGGTGGTGGTGGCGATCCCGCTGGTCGCGGTCTTCCTGCTGCTCAACGCGGTGATCGTGGTGGTCGCGGTGGCCCGGATCGTCGGCGACCCGGGCATCGTGACGGACTGGACCGCCGCGCTGACCGCGGAGGGCGGCGGGGTGGGTCAGGTGCTGCTCACCGCCGTGCTGGCCTTCCCGCTGCTGGTGCTGGGCCTGTCCGGGTTCGAGACCGGGGTCAGCATGATGCCGCTGGTGTCGGCCGACGGGCCGGATTCGCAGGCCCGCCTCGCCGCTCGGATCCGCAACACCCGCCGGCTGCTCACCACCGCCGCGCTGATCATGTCGGTGTACCTGATCTCGACCACCTTCGTGACCACAGCGCTGATCCCGCCCGAGGAGTTCCGGCCGGGCGGCGCCGCGAACGGTCGAGCGCTGGCCTTCCTGGCGCACACCTACCTGGGTGAGCCGTTCGGCACCGTCTACGACGTCAGCAGTGTCCTCATCCTCTGGTTCGCCGGCGCCTCGGCGATGGCCGGCCTGATCAACATCGTGCCCCGCTACCTGCCCTCGTACGGCATGGCCCCGGAGTGGGCGCGGGCCGTGCGTCCGGTGGTGATCGTCTACACCGTGGTCAGCGTGGCCATCACGATCGCCTTTCGGGCCGACGTCAACGCCCAGGCCGGTGCGTACGCCACCGGCATCCTGGCGATGATGGTCTCGGGCGCGGTGGCGGTGACCATCTCCGCGGCCCGCCGGCACCTGCGCGTCGGCGCCATCGGCTTCACCGTGCTGACGCTGGTGCTGCTGTACGCGCTGCTGGAGAACGTCATCGAGCAGCCGGACGGGATCACCATCTCGGTGCTGTTCATCCTCGGCATCATCGCGGTCTCGCTGGTCTCCCGGGTCACCCGGACCACCGAGCTGCGGGCCGAACGCATCGAGTTCGACGAGCCGGCCCGCCTGTTCATCGCCGAGTCGCTGGCCCATGACGGGCAGTTGCACCTGATCGCGAACAAGCGGCAGAGCGGCTCGGTGAAGGAGTACACGGTCAAGGAGCGGGCGCAGCGCGGGATGAACCCGGTGCCGGGGGCAGCCGACGTGCTGTTCCTGGAGATCGACGTGGTCGACCCGTCGGACTTCAGTCAGGTGTTGCGGGTGCACGGGGTCGAGGTGGGCGGTTTCCGGGTGCTGCGGGCCAGCAGCCCGGCCGCGCCCAACGCGATTGCGGCGATCCTGCTGGCCCTGCGCGACGCCACCCAGGTCCGGCCGCACGCGCACTTCGAGTGGTCGGAGGGCAGCCCCGTCGCGCATCTGCTGCGCTACCTGATCCTCGGCCGGGGGGACACCCCGCCGGTGGTGCGGGAGATCATCCGCCGCACCGAGCCGGACCCGCTGCGCCGGCCCGGCATCCACGTCGGTGGGTGATAGAGGGGGGATCCCACTGTTCTGAAGATGAATGACAGTGTTATTCACGTTCACGTCTTCCTGTCCGTATTACGGCATATCGTGGCATTTGGTGGTCGACGGCACGTCGATCCCCCCGCGCCCGAATCAGCGCGCGGTCACGTTCACAGGCAGGAAGGCAGGCACCTTTGATGTCCACGTACCGAGGAGGAGACCGTGCAGCACGGCCCAGGCGGCGGTCCCGATGGTTCTTAGCCGGCGGGTTCCTGGCGGGGAGCCTGGTGGTGGGGGCGGCTGGCATGGCCGGCGTCGCCGCCGCCGCCGACCGCGACCTCGCCCCCCCGAGTTTGGGCCGGCTGGCCGCCGCTGCCCAGGACGCTGACAACCAGGCCAGGCCGGAGCCCAGCGGGGGCGCGCGGCCCAGTGGAAGCGCGCAGCCCAGTGGGAGCGCGCAGCCCAGTGGGAGCGCGCAGCCCAGTGGGAGCGCGCAGCCCAGTGGGAGCGCGGACCCCAGTGGGAGCGCGCAGCCCGGTGGGGGCGCGGAGCCCGGCGGAGGCGCGGAGCCCGGCGGGGGTAGCGTCGGCGCGCCGCCGGCTCGGCCGGAAACGCCGGGCACCGGGAAGCGGGCCGCGGTGTCGGTGCCCTGCGACGCGGCGAAGCTGGTGGCGGCACTGGTGGCCGCCAACGCCGAGGGTGGCGGGGAGCTGCGGCTCGCGCCGAAGTGCCGATACACCCTCACCGAGGCGTTCCACGAGACCGACCAGTACGACGGCGGGATCCGCGACGCGCGGGAGGCGGCGGACGCCGCGGAGACCCCCGGGGACGCCGACGCGCCGCCGCACAATCCGGCCGACGACACCGCCGGCCTGCCGGTGATCTACCAACCCATCACCATCGACGGCGCCGGCGCCACCATCGCCCGCGACGCCCAGGCGGCGGCCTTCCGCTTCTTCACCGTCCGCGACGGTGGCGAGCTGACCCTGCGTGACCTGGAGCTGCACAACGGCCGGTCGGCAATCGAGGGCGGCAGCGTGCACGTGGTGCACGGCGCGACCGCCGTGATCGAGCGGGTCACCGTCACCCAGAGCACGTCGCTGTCCCCCGAGGGTGGCGGTGGCGGGATCTTCAACGACGGCAACATGATGGTCACCGACTCCACGTTCATCGGCAACAGCGCGTCCGGCGCGGCGGGCAAGGGCGGGGGCCTGCTCAACGGCGGGGTGCTGACGCTGAAGCGCTCGGAGTTCCACCACAACAGCGCGAACGGCTACGGCGGCGGGCTCGGCAACTACCGGGGCGCGGCCGACGTGGAGAGCACCACCTTCACGCGGAACAGCGCCGGCCAGGGTGGCGGCCTGGCCAGCTTCTCGGCCCGGACCAAGGTCTACGACACCGAGCTGCTGAACAACACCGCGCAGGTCGGCGGGGGCGCCGCGAACTCCGACGCGGTGCTGGTGATGCGCAAGATGACCATCCGCGGCAACACCTCCACGGTCAACGGTGGCGGCATCTCGACGGTGCAGGGCCTGCTGCCGCTCGATGACAGCGTGGTCGACGGCAACACCACCCACGGCATCGGCGCGGGCATCTTCACCGACAAGTCCAACCTGTTGGTGCGCGGCAGCACGGTGAGTGGCAACGAGGCCGTCGGCGCGACGTCCAAGGGCGGCGGCATCTACGCCACCAAGGGCTCGGCGGCGATCTACACCAGCAAGGTAATCCGGAACGCGGCCACGGTGAAGCCGGGCGGCATCTTCGGCGAGCATGCCCAGGTGAAGATCGACGACGAGAGCGAGGTCGTCGAGAACGAGGGAACCAACTGCGAGGCCAGCGCCGTGCCGATCGCACACTGCTTCCGCTGAGCGGGGACGCGTACCCACCCCGAGTACCGCCGGCCGCCCGGACGATCACGACGATCGTCCGGGCGGCCCGTTCGTCGGTGCCAGCAATCCAGCCTCCTAGGACGCTCTACGCGATGTGTGGTACGCGACGGACCGCGGGGGATGGGCCGCCGAGGCGGATCGCCCGGACAGCGAAAGGCCCGCGCCCCTGTGCGGGAGCGCGGGCCGTGGTGGATGTCCTACTTGGACGGCTGGGGCAGCTCGCAGTCGATTTTGGGGTTGGCGCCGATGTAGTTGAGGGGTCCGGCCACGATGGTGACCAGGATCGTGCCGGCTTCGGCGCAGTTGGTGTCGTCGTTGCCGTAGTAGCCCCGCTGGCCGGCGGCGATCGCGCCGATCACCAACCAGATCACGACGATGACTCCGAGTATCGAGGTGCCGCGCATCGCTGCCTCCTGAGGGAATGTGGTGGATCGAGGTGCAGGCGTTGTACCCAATCGGGCCGAGCCGATAAACGGAGGCCGCTCACCCCCGGATCGTCCGTCCGGCCAAATCCGTCCACCGTCGGTACCGCACCAGCCTCGGCCACCCGCACCGGGTCGGGCGAGTCGGCTATCGGATCGACGACCCATCCGGCCGCCGTACGGCTCACCCGACGTAGAACTGCCTCACGGCCCCCGCCGAGGAGGACTCATGGACGCCCCGACACCGCCCCTGTACCTGGACCGCCCCGAGGACGTGGCCGTCGCGGCTCGCGCGCTGGCCGGCGGCGCGGTCGTCGCGGCGGCCTTCGCCAACTTCTACGCCATCGTCACCCGCCCGGACGCGGCCACCGTACGCCGGGTCAACCTCGCCAAGGGCCGTCCGGCCCACCAGGTCGGCAGCATCACCACGGCGGTCGGCCGGATCCCGGCGATGTTCGACTGGTCCCGGATCTCGCCCCGGCTGCCGATCGGGCGGGTGCGGGCGCTGATGGACGCCCTCTACGGCGCCGGGCCGTTCGGCTTCCGGGGCCCTGCGGCGGACCGGCTGCCCGAGCACCTCACCCAGATCGACCAGGGGCTGCGCACCACCCAGGTGATCGCGCCCGGGCTGACCTGCCCGTCCAACTCCTTCTTCGAGCGGGCGCTCGCGGAGACGGGATCGGACCACCTCTACATCACCTCGGCGAACCGGTCCCGGCACCTCACCGGCGCCGACGAGGAGCCCGCACACTGGAAGGCCGGCGGCCTCGCCGCCGACTTCGCCCACCTCGACGACCTCGTGGTGCTCGCCCACCGGGACGAGGCGGCGGCCCGGGCCGCCTACCCGGGGTACCTCACCACCTCCGTCACCCTGCTCTCCTTCCACGCGCCCGAGGGCGAGCTGGAGGAGCCGCCGGTGCTCACCGTGGACCGGCACGGCTCGCTGCACCTCGACGAGGTGCGCCGGGCCGCCGCGCCGCTTGGGCTCCAGGTGCGCCTCGGCTGCACCGCCGGGCGGCGGTTGCAGGTCCGGGGGTACGCCGGGGCGCTGGTGTGACTGGCCACCGGACGGACCCGGTGGCGCCCAGCGCCACGACCCGCCCGTTCAGTGCGGCGGGGCGGGAGCCTCCGGGGGCCTGCCGCGGCTGCGCCGGAAATCCGCGTACGCGACACCGGCCAGCACCAGCATGGCGCCCAGGGAGGCGAAGACCGGCGGCAGGAACAGCGCTGCCGGCGCCACCGTCAGGAGTGCCAGCAGGCCGCCGGGGCGGGACAGCGACACGCGGCTGAACACCTCGTACTCGAAGGCGGCCCGGCCGGCCAGGAACATCGCGGGGCCGCCGAGGATCACCGCCAGCCAGGCCGGCGGCGTCCGTCCGCTCGGCTCGTGCAGCACCAGGTGGAACCCGGCGGCCGTGGTCACCACCCCGGCGACCATCAACAGATGGGTGTACGGGGCGGTGAACAGGAACTTGCTCGGCTCTCTGGCCACCTGGATGGCCGTCGGCAGCAGCTCGCCGGACTTGTGCACGTAGATCCGCCAGAGCAGCAGGGTGGTCAGGAACGCCACCCCGAACGCGCCGATGTTCTGCGCCTCGGAGTGCGCCAGGCTGAACATGGTGCCGATGGTCAGGATGGCATCGCCGAGGGCGATGATGAAGAACTGCTGGTAGCGCTCGGAGAGGTGTTCCGCCGTGACGTTGCGCTGCTGCTGCGGCACGACTCCGAGGCCGGGCACCGGGTACGCGAGCCGGAAGCCGCCGTAGTCGATGGCGAGCGCGATGGTCCAGCAGACGAGCCGGGCGGCGTCGCTGACGTACGCGCCGACGATCCAGGGGATCGCTGACACGGCGAACCAGACGAAGATGCGCGCCGCCCGGCGCTGGGTCTGCGGTTCGCGTCGCACGATGGGCATCAGGAACAGCCCACGTCCGAGGTGGATCGCCACGTAGGTGGCGGCGAAGACCAGCCCCCGGGCGCCGAACGCCTCCGGGATCGCGGTGGTCATCAGCAGTGCGCCGAACATCACCGCGGCGATCAGCAGCTTGATCTCGTTGCGTTCGGGGTCGTACATGTCGGTGACCAGGGTCGTGATCGCCCACGTCCACCAGACGGCGGCCAGCAGGATCAGCGCCTCCGCGGCCCGTTCCCAGTCGAGGCCGACGATCATGTCCCGGGAGATGAGCGCGAGCGCGACCACGTACACCAGGTCGAAGAAGAGTTCGAGCAGTGTCACCCGACGGGGGGCCTCCGGGTCGCGCAACGGGGGGCGGGCCCCCGGCTCCGGCGCGGCGAAGTGCACGGGTTGCTCCTGCGGGACCGGTCGACGCGGCGGGCCGTCCAACCCACCTTGATCGACGGTAGCGAGCGCCCGACGGCCCTATCTCCGATTCGATCCGTTTTCTCCCGACCGGGTGGCGGCCCCACGCCCTCGCCCGGACGCGACCGGGCCCCCGACCCGCCGCCCCGTGGGACGGCCCGCCGGGGGCCCGGATGTCGCGTCAGCCCTGGGCGTCGCCCGGCAGCACCGCGACCACGTCGTCACCGGCGCCGGCCAGCACCCGAGCCTGCTGCGGCCAGCTGGCCAGCCCCGGCGCGGCGCGCAGGCCGGCAGCCCGGATCAGGTCGCGCAGCGCCGGCTCGTCCAGCTCACCGAGCTGCCCGTACGTACGCACACCGGCGGCCTGCAACGCCGCCGCCATCTTCGGCCCGACGCCCTGGATCCGGCGGAAGTCGTCCGCCGGGCCCTCCGGGTCGGCGCTGGCACCGTTCTGCGCGGTGTCGGCGACCGGCCGCACCGGAGGGGTGGCGGTGGCGGTCGGCCGGACCGGCGGCGTGGCCCGCACCGGCTCCGCGTCGACGTCCGCCGGCGCACCGGTCGCCGGCGCCTCGGCCGGGGTCGTGTCGGCCACCGTGGCCTCGGCGTCCGCGACGTCGGCCGTCGTGTCGGCCGGCGTCGTGTCAGCCGCAGTGGCCTCGGCCGTCGTCGTCTCGGCCGGCGCGACGTCGGCCGCGGTGGTCTCGATCGGCGTGACGTCGGCGTGCGGCGCGTCGGTGGCCGGAACGTCGTCCCCCGGCTGGCGGGGGGCGATCACCGTGGCCGGGACGGACCGCTCCTCGACCGCGACCGGCTCCGCGACCGGCTCCGGCTGGAGGTCGGGCGCGTCGATCCGCTCGGCGGCGGGGTTGGCCGGTGGGGCGTCGGTCAACGCCATGTCGGCCGGGTCGACGGTGCTCGGAGCATCGGCCGGTGCCGGACCGTCCGGCGTGGCGGCGGCGGTGACCGCGGCCGGCGCGCTGATCGTGTCCACCGGGGCCGGGTCGTCGGCGACCGCCGTCGGCGCCGGATCGACGGTCGCCGCCGGCCGGGCCTCGTCGGTGGTGGCGTCCGGTGCCGGCGTCGCGACCACGGCCAGGCCGGCGACGGGATCGCCGTCCACGATCGACGGACCCTGCCCGCTGGCCCGTACGCCCTGCCGGCCGCGCAGCAACCACCCGGCGGCCAGGCCCAGCAACAGCGCCAGTACCACTATCAGCGAGTGTCCGATAGACCACTCCACGGCGAACCTCCCTCTCACCTCGTCGGAAAAGTCACGAGAAAAACTCGCCGCAGCTTCGCACATGCGCTGTGACGACGACAGAGAGGTCCGGTCGGGGACGGTACGGGTGGGACGGCCGCCGCACCGGGTGCCCGGCAGGTGACACCGCGTTGCGCAGGTACACGACGAATCGCGGGCCCGGCGTCCAGACGCCGGGCCCGCGACCGGGGCGCCACGGATCAGTCCTGGTCGCCCTCGTAGGTGTGGAAGTCGTCGACGAAACGGCGACGCAGCGGGGGCACCCGGCTGGTCACCCCGAAGTAGCCGCGCGCGCCGAGCAGCGCGAGCCGACCGACCACCGGCCGGTACATCCGGTCGTCGCCGTTGGTGCCGCTGCGGTTCAGCGATTCGCTGACCCGGGCGAAGCCGTACGGCACCATCGCCGCCTCGTAGTCGGCCACCGCCTGCACCAGCGTCTTGTCGCCGGCGACCGCGCGGGTGAGCTGCTGGCAGAGCAGCCGGGCGTCGCGCAGCGCGGTGTTCGCGCCGACCCCGCGCCCCGGCGTCATGGTGTGGATGGCGTCGCCGAGCAGGGTGACCGTGCTGCTCTTCCAGGGTGGCACCGGCTCGGACGTGCTGACCTTTATCGGCAGGGCGCTATACGGGTCGCCGCGGGTCAGCAGCTCCCGCAGATGCGGATGCCAGTTCCGGGTGAGGTCCAGGGCGACCCGCACCAGGTCCTCGCCACGGCGCTGCATGACGTCCGGCGGAAAGCGGCGGGCCGCGCTCCAGATGATCAGGTTGATGTTGTCGGTGGTGGTGTCGTGGGACAGGCCGGGCCAGTCGCGCAGCAGCGCGGCGTCGGCGTCGCTGACGCCGGGCTTGACCGCCCGTCCGGTGTCCCACTTGAACTCCATCACGTGCAGCACACCCATCGTCCCGCCGGCACCGAAGATCAGCGAGATGCCCTGGCGTACCCGCTCGGGCACGAGGTCGCGGGTGTGCGCGGTCAGCGGGATCCGGGTGGCGATGTTGATGGTGCCGGCGTCCCGGGTGACCGCGTGCGGCAGGTACTGGCGGCGCACCGCCGAGTGCGTGCCGTCCGCCGCCACCAGCAGGTCGCCGGTGGCGCTGGTGCCGTCGGCGAAGTACGCGGTGACCGTCCCGTCGTCGCGCTGCTCGTACCGGACGAAGGCCTTGTCGAAGTGCACCACGTCGGTCAGGCCGGTCAGCAGCACCTGGCGCAGCACCATCCGGGCCACCGAGTGCTCGGTGTGCAGCGGGTCGGCGTCCGGTCGCAGCTCGAACGAGGCGGTCTGGCGCAGCCGCTGGGTGACCACGTTGAAGTAGCGCGGCGGCCGGGCGCAGGTGGCCAGGAAGGTGGCGAACAGCTCCGGTGGCAGGCACTCCCGCAGTGCCCGGCTGCCGGTCGGGCCGATGCCCACCCGGTAGCCGAGCAACCCCTCTGCGCGGTGGCGGTGTCGCTCGTAGACGGCGACGCTGATCCCGGCGCGGCGCAGCCCGTGCGCCAGGCACAGCCCGCCGGTGCCGGCGCCGATGATCAGGACGTGCGGTGGCGGGGCGGACACCTCGGTCCTCCGCTCAGCGGGCCGGGTGCGCCGCGGGGGCGTCGGCGGCGTCCCAGCGGTAGAAGCAGCCGGCGATGGCGTCGCGGGGTGAGCGCCAGGTCGGCAGGTACGGCGAGGTGTGCGCGGAGAGCCGCTCGTTGACCTGCTGGAAGAGCGGGTGGTTGCGGGCGGCGGCCAGGGCGTCCGGGTCGACGTCCGAGGTCTCCATCAGGTGTACGCACAGGTCGTGCAGGCAGTACAGGGACCGGTGCGTGACGCCGGTCAGGCCCGGTAACTCGGTGGCGTCGGACTCGGCGAAGATCTGCGCGACGCGCCCCTCCGCGCCCGGGATGATCCGGCTGACGATCAGTAGACGACTCATGGGACCCCTTCCGCCGGTGGCTTCCCCGACCCTCGGGTCGACGGCCACGTGCTCCTGTGGTGCCCACCGTGCCGCAGCACCTGTCACGTCACCGTCACGTACGCCGGCCGGCCGGTGACGGGCGGATGGCGCCCTCCCGGCTGGCCTCGCGGATCGGGGCGAGCGTCTCGTCGAGCAGGGCGCTCATCGCGGGGCTGGGTTCCAGGCGCAGCTCGCGGCGCAGCAGGTCGCGGTAGACGTAGAAGGCGTGCACCGCCTCGAATGCGTTGCCCTCGGCCAGGTGGATGCGCACCACCAGCCGGTGTGGCGTCTCGCGCAACGGCTCGGCGGCCATCGCCTCCAGCGCGGCCTCCAGCGCCTCACCGTGGCGCCCGGCGACGAGGTGCTGCCCGGCGACCTGCTCCAGCATGTGCAGGCGCAGTTGGCGCAGCCGTTCCCGGTCGAGCAGCACCCAGTCGTCGTACCAGCCGGGCAGCAGGTCGTGCCGGCCGGCCGCGAGCGCTCCGGCGGCGGTGCGCGGGTCGTCGCCGTCGCGGACCCGGGCCGCCGTGCCGACGAGGTCGTCCACGTCGAGCCGGACCGCGGGACCGAGCCGTACGGTGTCACCGGTCACGGTCATCGGGCAGCACGGGTCCTGCCGCAGCCGCCACAGCGCGGTGCGCAGCGACGACAGCGCCCGCTCCTCTGACGCGTCGGGCCAGAGCAGTCCGGCCAGCTGGCTGCGGGTGGCGCCGGGGCGCAGCCCGATCAGCGCGATCACCCGTTGCAGGCCGCGTGGCACGACGACCGGCGCCGCGTCGCGCAGCAGCCGGAAGCCGCCGAGCAGGTGCAGCGAGACGCCCGCGTCGGGAGGATCGCCGGCGGTCGGCACGGACGGATCAGCGGTCACGGCGGCACCCCCTGCGGAACGCTCGTCCCGACTGTCTGCTGTGTCCCGGATCGGCTGCCCGTGACGCCACTGTCGACCCCACCGGCGGGAGGCACGACCACGGCTGCCGGGCGCGGCCCCGCCCATCGGAGTCACCGGGCTGGCCACGGTGAAGATTATCAATAGCGGTCACGGTGAGTCAACGACACCGTGGACCCTATATCGGTGACCGTCAACTATGAGATCGGTTCTGAACTGGCCAAACCTGCGCTCGGCCGGATCGTCGCCGGGCTGCTGGACACATAGCTGATACACAGGTTGCGTCAACGCAGCGTCACCGACGAGCGTCGCTGGTCGACCCGTCGCGGTGACGCCGCCGTGACGAGGACTGCCGCATGGTGTCGAGAGTCGTCCAGCGCGCCCGGGGTCCACCGGCCACCGGCCCGGACGCCGTGGGGGGAGGCCCAGCCATGGACCGTTCGCTGATCATCGCGAAGGTCGTCCCGACCGCCGAGGAGCGGGTCGCCGAGATCTTCGCCGAGTCGGACGCGACGGAGCTGCCGCGACTGGTCGGGGTCCGGCACCGCTCGCTCTACCGACTGCACGACCTCTACGTGCACCTGCTGGAGACCGAGCAACCGGCGCAGGGCGCGGTGGAGGCCGCCCGCGGCCATCCCGAATTCGTCCGGGTCAGCGACCGGTTACGGCCGTACGTCTCGCCGTACCTGTCGACCTGGCGTTCGCCGCGGGACGCGATGGCGCAGTGCTTCTACCGGTTCGACGCGGTGGACGCCGGGGGGCGGTCGTGACCGCCACCGCGCCGCGCGAGGAGCGTCTCTGGTCCCGGTGCGCCGGCTGCGCGAGCCTGCTCTACCGCAAACGTCTGCGGCGCAACCTGGACGTCTGCCCGGAGTGCGGCACGCACGCCCGGCTCGGCGCACCCGATCGCCTGCGCCAGCTCGTCGACCCGGGATCGTTCCGCCCGCTGCCCGACCGGCTGCCCGAGGCGGACCCGATCGCCTTCGTCGACGTGCTGCCGTACCCGCACCGGCTCAGCGCCGCCCGGGCCAGCACCGGGCTCGCGGAGGCGGTCGTGTGCGGCACCGCCACCATCGGCGGGCACCCCGCCGTGCTGGCGGTGATGGATTTCCGCTTCCTCGGCGGCAGTCTGGGCTGCGCGGTGGGGGAGCTGATCACCCGGGCCGCCGAACGGGCGCTGGACGACCGGGTGCCGCTCATCCTGGTCACCGCCTCCGGCGGGGCGCGGATGCAGGAGGGCGCGCTGTCGCTGATGCAGATGGCCACGATCAGCCAGGCCATCGCCGCGCTGCGTGAGGCGGGTCTGCTCACCGTCAGCGTGCTCACCGACCCCACCTACGGCGGGGTGGCGGCGTCGTTCGCCACCAACACCGACCTGGTGCTCGCCGAGAGCGGCGCCCGGATGGGCTTCGCCGGCCCCCGGGTGATCCGCCAGGTCACCGGCCGGGCGCTGCCGGAGGGCTTCCAGACCGCCGACTTCCTGCTGCGGCACGGTCAGGTCGACATGGTGGTGCAGCGCCGATCGCTTCGTGGACGGCTGACGGCGCTGCTCGCCGCGACCAGCGCCGGCCGGTCGGCCCTCCTGCCCGTACCCCGGCAGGAGCCGGCGCCGCGTCGCGGGCGCCTGGCCACCGACGCCCCGGCGGTGGCGCCGTCGACCAGCGTGAGCCCGGAACCGCTCGTCGGCGGTTCCGCCGCCCCGGCGGCACGCGATGCGTGGGACACGGTGCGGACGGCCCGCCACCCCGGCCGACCGACCACTCTGGACTATCTCGACTCGGTCTTCGACGGATTCGTGGAGCTGCACGGTGACCGGCTCGGCGGTGACTGCCCCGCCATCGTCGGCGGCGTGGCCCGACTGGACGGCCGGCACGTGATGGTGATCGGCCACCAGAAGGGGCACACCACCGCCGAGCTGGTCGCCCGCAACTTCGGCATGGCCAGCCCGGCCGGGCACCGCAAGGCGCTGCGGCTGATGCGTCTCGCCGCCCGGCTCGGGCTGCCGGTGGTCACCCTCGTCGACACCCCCGGCGCCGACCCCGGGGTGGGCGCCGAGGAGCAGGGCCAGGCCGCGGCCATCGCGGAGAACATCCTCACCCTCACCATGCTGCCCACTCCGGTGCTGGCGGTGATCACCGGCGAGGGCGGCAGCGGCGGCGCGCTGGCGCTGGCCGTCGCCGACCGGGTGCTGATGCTCGAGCACGCCGTCTACTCGGTGATCAGCCCGGAGGGGTGCGCGGCCATCCTCTGGCCGGACCGGTCCGCGGCGCCACAGGCGGCCCGCGCGCTGCGGCTCACCGCGCCCGACCTGTGCCGCCTCGGCGTGATCGACGAGATCGTGCCGGAGCCGGCCCCGGCGGCGCACGACGATCCGGCGGAGACCGCCCGGCGGCTGCGCGCCGCGCTGCTGGCCAACCTGCTGCCGCTGCTGGACATGCCGCCCGCGATGCTGGTCCGCCTCCGCCGGCAACGGTTCCGGCGGTTCGGCGCGGCCCGCTCCGGTGCCCGGGCGGGTGCCCGGTGAGCGCCGGGTCCGCCGGCGACCGGGCGTTGTCGACGGCTGAGGCGCCCACCGACGCGGCGGGGTCCACCGGCGAGCTGCCCGGCGGCGACCGCCGGTCCACCGGGCACGACGGCGCGCGCCTGGACCCCGGCCAGTCCAACGGCCACGGTGGTGTCCGCCTCGACGCGGACCACCCGCCGGACGGGCGCGGACCCGGCGACGCCGGAGCGGGCGGCGAGGAGGTGCTGGCCGGTCTGCGCCGGCAGGCGCAGCAGCTGATCGCCGAGCTGACCGGCCCGGTGCGCCGGATCCGGCTGCGCAGCGGGCCGACGGTGCTGGAGGTGGAGTGGCACCCCGGCGAGTCGACGCGACCGGACGTCGCACCCGTCCCGGACGAGGCCGTCGCCGAGCCGGTGCCCGGACCGCCGGCGGCGCTGACCCGGCCGCCGATGCCCGGGCGCGCCGCGGTACGGGCGCCGATCGTCGGCACCTTCTACCGGTCTCCGGAGCCCGGCGCGGCGCCGTTCGTCGCGGTGGGCGACCTGGTCCGCCCGGGTCAGCCGGTCGCCATCGTCGAGGCCATGAAGCTGATGAACGAGGTCGCCGCCGACCGGGCCGGCCGGGTGGCCGCGATCCTCGTCGAGGACGGCCAGCCGGTGGAGTACGACCAGCCGCTGGTCGAGCTGGATCCGGCCTGACGGCGGGGTGGGCGAACGATGTTCGAGACCGTGCTGATCGCCAACCGGGGCGAGATCGCGCTGCGGGTGCTCCGGGCCTGCCGGGAACTCGGCGTACGGACGGCGGTGGTCTACTCCGCCGCGGACGCCGACTCGGCGGCGGTCCGGCTCGCCGACCAGGCGGTCCGGATCGGGCCGGCGTCGAGTCGGCGCAGCTACCTCAACGCCGCCGCCATCGTGGAGGCGGCCCGGCAGGTCGGCGCGCAGGCCGTGCACCCCGGCTACGGCTTCCTCTCCGAGGACGCCGACTTCGCCGAGATCTGCGCGGACAACGGGCTGACCTTCATCGGCCCGCCGCCGGCGGTGATGGCCGCGCTGGGCGACAAGTCCTCGGCCCGGGCCCTGATGAGCCGGGCGGGCCTGCCGCTGCCGGCGGGCAGCGTCGCGCCGGTGCCGACCGCCGCCGCGGCGGCCGAGGTCGCCGACGCCGTCGGCTACCCGGTCATCGTGAAGGCCGCCGCCGGGGGCGGCGGCCGGGGCATGACCGTGGTGCGCACCCCCGGCGAACTGCCCCGGGCGTACGCCCGCACCCGGGCCGCCGCGCAGGCCGCCTTCGGCGACGACCGGGTGTACGTCGAGCGGTACCTGACCGAGGCCCGGCACGTCGAGGTGCAGGTCCTCTGCGACGGGCACGGCAACGGGGTGCACCTGGGCACCCGGGACTGCTCGGTGCAGCGGCGGCACCAGAAGCTGATCGAGGAGGCGCCCGCGCCGGCGCTGCCCGCCGGCACGCTCGACGCGATCGCGGAGACCGCGTTGCGGGGCGCGCTGGAGGTCGGCTTCGTCGGCGCCGGCACGCTCGAGTTCCTCGTCGACGCCGACGAGCGGTTCCACTTCCTGGAGATCAACTGCCGGATCCAGGTGGAGCATCCGGTCACCGAGATGGTCACCGGGGTGGACCTGGTGCACGAGCAGCTGCACATCGCCGCCGGTGTGCCGCTGCGCTGGCGGCAGGAGGAGATCCGCCTGCACGGCGTCGCGGTGGAGTGCCGGGTCAACACCGAGGACCCGGAGCGCGGCTTCGCCCCGACCCCCGGCCGGCTGGAGCGGTTCACCCCGCCCGGCGGTCCGTTCACCCGGGTGGACACCCACGCCTGTGCCGGCTACCTGGTCGGCCCCTGGTACGACTCGCTGCTGGCCAAGGTGGTGGTCTGGGCGCCCGACCGGGAGCTGGCGCTCAACCGGCTGGAGCGCGCTCTGGAGGAGTTCGACATCGCCGGGCCGGGCGTGCGGACCACCATCCCGTTCGTCCGGCGGGTGCTCGACGACGCCGCATTCCGCAAGGGCCGCTACACCACCGGCCTGGTCGACCGCCTGCTCGCCGGGCCCGGCCGGGCACCCACGAAACGGCCGACTCCCACACCACGCACCGCGCCCGCCGCGGAGCCCGACGTATCCCACAGGAGGACCCGATGACCGTCACCCATGGTCGCCCGTTGACCGCCGAGATCACCAACATCCTGGTGGCGCACTGCGGGCTGGACGCCGACGCCGCGGCCCGGGCGCCCGCCGCGTCGCTGGAGGAGCTGGGCATGGATTCGCTCGCCCTGCTGGAGCTCTCCGCGGTCGTCGCCGACCGGTGGCAGGTGCGCATCCCGGAGCAGTCCGGGCAGCTGAGCATCCCGGCGGTCGCCGACCTGGTCGCCCGCCGCGCCGACCCGCCCGGGCACACCGAGAACGGCGTGCTCATCGACGCGCCGCTCGACCTGGTCTGGGAGATCACCAACGACGTGCAGAACTGGACCGAGCTGTTCACCGAGTACGCCGTGGTGGAGATCCTGCACCGCGACGGGCACACCGTGCGGTTCCGGCTCACCATGCACCCCGACGAGAACGGGGTGGCGTGGAGCTGGGTCAGTGAACGCACCGCCGACCCGGTGAGCCGGCAGGTCCGCGCGCACCGCGTGGAGAACGGACCGTTCGAGTACATGCGAATCCACTGGCGCTACACCGAGGAGGAGGGCGGCACCCGGATGACCTGGGTGCAGGACTTCGCCATGAAGCCGACCGCGCCGGTCGACAACGCCGCGATGACCGAGCGGATCAACACCAACAGCGTCATCCAACTCGGGGTGATCAAGGACCGGGTGGAGCGGATCGCCCGGCAGCGCGCCGAGCAGGGCCGCGCGGCGGGCGACGAGGCGACGGAGGCCGGCGATGAGTGACCTGGGCACCCGGCCGATCGCCGCTCGGGACGTACCCGCCGACCGGCGGCGCGGCGGTGAACTGCGGGTGCTGCTCGGCCCCCGCACCGTCGGCAGCACCTCCGGCTTCCTCGGCGTGGCCACGCTCGCCCCGGGGGAGCGGATCGCCGAACACTACCACCCGTACAGCGAGGAGTTCCTGTACGTGGCCCGCGGCGCGATCACCGTCGACCTGGACGACCAGCCGACCCTGCTGGCCGCGGGCGAGGCGCTGTTCGTGCCGGTCAACGTACGGCACCGGCTGCGCAACACCGGCGTCGAACCGGCCGAGGTGGTCTTCCACCTGGGCCCGCTGGCCCCCCGCCCGGAGCTGGGGCACGTGGACACGGAACTGGTCGAGCAGCGAGGCGGGTCGTGAGCGCGAGGAGTGAGCCGGGTTTGCGAGCCCCGCAGTCGCGAACCCCAGGTGACGTCGTGAGCGCGAGGAGTGAGCCGGGTTTGCGAGCCCCGCAGTCGCGAACCGAGGTGACGCCGTGAGCGGGCGCCGCACGGTGGTGACCGGCGTCGGGGTGGTCGCCCCCGGCGGCGCCAGCCGGGACCGCTTCTGGAAGACCATCACCGAGGGGCGTACCGCCACGCGGCGGATCAGCTTCTTCGACCCGTCGGCGTTCCGTTCGCAGATCGCCGCCGAGTGCGACTTCGACCCGGTCGCGGCCGGGCTCACCGAGGCCGAGCGGCGCCGGGCCGACCGGTACGTGCAGTTCGCGCTGGCCTGCTCCGCGGAGGCGGTCGCCGACGCGGGCCTGGTGCTCACCGACGCGGAGCGGGACCGCGCCGGGGTGGTGCTCGGCACCGCCGTGGGCGGCACGATGGCCCTGGAGCAGGAGTACGTGACGGTCAGCGAGCGCGGCCGCCGTTGGCTGGTCGACGCGGCGCGCGGCGGCCCGTACCTCTACCAGGCGCTGGTGCCCAGCAGTCTGGCCGCCGACGTGGCCTGCCGGCACGGGCTGCACGGGCCGGCGCAGGTCGTCTCGACCGGCTGCACCTCCGGTATCGACGCCATCGGTTACGCCCACCAGTTGATCGTGGACGGTGAGGCCGACGTGGTGCTGGCCGGTGCGGCGGACTCGCCGATCTCGCCGGTCACCGTCGCCTCGTTCGACGCGATCAAGGCGACCAGCCCGGACAACGACGACCCGGCGCACGCCTCCCGTCCGTTCGACGCCGACCGGCACGGGTTCGTGCTGGCCGAGGGCGCGGCGGTGCTGGTGCTGGAGGAGGCCGGGCACGCCCGGCGGCGCGGCGCGCACGTCTACTGCGAGGTCGCCGGCTATGCGAGCCGCAGCAACGGCTACCACATGACCGGGCTGCGCCCGGACGGGCTGGAGATGGGGCTGGCCGTGACCGACGCGCTCCGGCAGGGACGGATCGCCCCCGAGCAGGTCTCCTACATCAGCGCCCACGGCTCGGGCACCCGCCAGAACGACCGGCACGAGACGGCCGCGTTCAAGCGGGCGCTGGGGCAGGCCGCGTACCGGGTGCCGATCAGCTCGATCAAGTCGATGGTCGGGCACTCGCTCGGCGCGATCGGCTCGATCGAGATGGCAGCCTGCGCGCTGGCGATCGAGTTCGGCGTGGTGCCGCCGACGGCCAACTGGACCACCCGGGACCCGGAGTGCGACCTGGACTACGTGCCGAACGAGGCGCGGGAGGTCCCGGTGGACGTGGCTCTCTCGGTGGGCAGCGGCTTCGGCGGCTTCCAGTCGGCCATGGTGTTCCGCCGCCTGGCCGGGGCGGTGGCGGCGTGACGGGCGGTGCGGACCGGGCCGGTGCGGCGGTGGCCCGGGCGGTGGTGACCGGCATCGGCGTCGTCGCGCCCAGCGGCGTCGGCGCGGACGCGCACTGGCGCACCGTGCTGGCCGGCACCCGGCGGACGGGGCCGATCACTCTGTTCGACCCGTCCGGCTACCCGACGCGCTTCGGCGGGGAGGTGCCCGACTTCGCCGCCGACTCCTACGCCGACAGCCGTCAGTTGGTGCAGACGGACCGGTGGACCCACCTCGGCTTCGCCGCCACCCGGTTGGCGTTGGCCGACGCGGGGCTGCCCGAGCGGGCTCCCGACCCGTACGGCTACGCGGTGACCCTGGCCAGCTCGTCCGGGGGCAACCTGTTCGGTCAGCGGGAGCTGCAACGGCTCTGGGGTGGCCCGTCGCGCACCGTCGGGGCGTACCAGTCGATCGCCTGGTTCTACGCGGCCAGCGTCGGGCAGCTCTCCATCCACCACCAGTTCAAGGGCCCGAGCGGGGTGCTGGTGGCGGAGACGGCCGGCGGGTTGGACAGCTTGGCGCATGCCGCCCGTGCGGTGCGCCGGGGCACGCCGGTGGTGATCGCCGGGGCCACCGAGTGCCCGCTGAGCCCGTACGCGTTGGCCTGCCAGCTGCGCTCCGGGCTGCTCAGCGATGTCGCCGACCCGGAGCGGGCGTACCGGCCGTTCGACGCGGCGGCCAGCGGCTACCTGCCGGCCGAGGGTGGCGCGGTGTTCGTGGTGGAGGAGCTGGGGCACGCGCTGGCGCGGGGCGCCCGGATCTACGGCGAGGTGAGCGGCTGGGGCGCCACCCACGACGCCGCGCACACGACGGCGGACAGCGCCGGGGACCCGGCCCAGTACGCCCGCGCGATGCGGCTGGCCCTGGACCGGGCCGGCGTCGCGGCGGCCGGGATCGACGTGGTGCTGCCGGACGCGCTCGGCGTGCCCCGCTACGACCGCAGCGAGGCCGAGGCGCTGCGTGCCGTGTTCGCCGACCGGCCGCCTCCGGTCACCACGCAGAAGCCGCTGACCGGGCGGGCGCACCAGGGCGGGTCCGCACTGGACGCGGCCACCGCCCTCCTCGCCTTCGCGCACGACACGCTGCCCGCGTCCGCCGGCCCGGACGAGGTGGCCGACGGCTGCGAGCTGGACTTCCTGCGTGAGCACCGCCGGCCGCGCAGCCGGCTGGCGCTGGTCTGCGCGCGGGGCTTCGACGGGTTCAACAGCGCGCTGGTCCTGCGCGGGGCCGCGCCGGCGAGGGGAGCGACGCCATGAGCGAGCCGATGGACCGGCCCAGTGGCCAGCGGGCCCGGGTGGTCTTCCTGGTGCGGGTGCCGGTGCCGCGCACCGAGCAGTTCCTCGCCGCGTACGAGGCGGTCCGGCACCTGGTGGCCGGCGGGGTGCCGGGGCACCTGGTCGACCAGGTCTGTCGCTCGTCGACGGACCCGGAGCAGTGGCTGATCACCAGCGAGTGGGCGAGCCTGGCCGACTTCGAGAGCTGGGAGCGCAGCCCCGAGCACCGGGACCTGGTGCGCCCGATGCGGGAGTGCTTCACCGACGCCCGCTCGCTGCGCTTCCACATCCACGCCCAGACGCCGGCCTTGGCCTGACGGTCCGCGTTGGCTGGAGGCGGCGGTGTTGGCCTGATCAGTTGATGAAGAGTAGTTGTCAGGACCGTCTCTGCCCTACTCTTCATCAACTGATCACCGGTGTGTCCGAGTCGTCGCGGGCGCGGCCGTAGCGTTCTTCGGCGTCAGTCTCGCCGCCTGGGCGAACGCTGGCCCGCTCAGCCGGTCAGGCTGACCTCGGCCAGGTAGACGCAGGTCCGTCCCTCGTGGGTGGAGTAGTAGCTGACCCACAGCAGGTCGTCGTGCCAGACCAGGCCGGGATAGCTGGTGTCGCCGCCGGAGGGCAGCGCGACCAGTTCGGTCAGCTCGCCACGCTCCGGGTCGACGGCACAGACCGCGGTGCGCACCTCGCCGTCGAGCAGACGTACCCCGGCCAGCAGCCGCCCGTCGGGCAACCGGAGCAGCGTCGGCCCGCCCACCTGGACACCCAGGTCGGTCCAGCTCCACTCCCGGTACGGCGCCCGGGCCCACCCGAGCTGCGCCGTGGCGCTGCCCTGGTCGCGGCGCAGCAGGCAGCGCGCGGTGCCGTCCGGCTCGAAGACCAGCCCGGACTCGTTGGGGTAGCCGCCCTCGAACATCGTCGGCACCCACGGTTCGAGGTCGATGCCGTCGACGCTGCGGTAGAGCCGGGCGAACCGCGGCTCACGGGTGGCGTAGCCGACGCCGTACATGGCGCCGTCGTGCCAGGCCGCCCGCCACACCCAGACGCCCGGCTCGCCGACGGGCACCGGATCACCCCAGGCGTGCCCGTCCGTGGACAGCCAGGTCACCGTCTGGAACGTCTTGGTGGTCTCCCCGGTGGCGGCCGCGGCCAGCAGTTGCAGCCGCCCGTCGGGCCGCAGGACGAAGCGCGGGTCGCGCAGGTCGGTGCCGGCCTGGCGGACGACCGCTGCCGACGTCCACGATCGCCCGTCGGTCGAGGTCAGCACCCGGATCACACCGTCATCGGAGAGGTGGGTCCGCGCCTCGCGGAAGGCGCAGAACCAGCTCCCGCCGTACCGGACGAGGTCGGTGAACGCGCTGTGCGGCGCGCTGTCGCCGATTCGGTGGACGGCGGTGACCTCGGCGGTGCTGCGGCGGGTGGGTGACGACGTCATGCGCGGCGACGCTAGCCGCTCCGGCCAACGCCCGCGCGGCCATCAGGCGAACGCGCGACGAACAGCCCGCCGGATGTGGTCGGGCTGTCGGATTGCCGTCGCCCGTGCGGCGGGGCCGGCGCGCTGGGACGGGGTTGGGGCGTCGGCCGGTCACGATGGCCGTCGGGGCGGTTGCGTCGGTTGGGAGGTGCTGTCGGTGCTCAGTTCGTTCCTCCAGTCCCTGGCCGCCAAGCTGGTCGAGGAGATCCTGAAGCGGCTGGTCGAGTGGCTGACGCCGAAGGCGCTGCGGTCCGTGCCGCATCGCGCCTCGCCGAACTGTCCGCGCTGCGGCGGGTACGGCGTGCGCCGGTGGGCGCCCGGCGGCATGTCGGTGGTGTTCCTGCTGTCCCTGCTGGCGTTCGTGTGGGGCTTCGGGGTCACCCTGCTGGGCGTGCCGGTGGTCGTGCTGACGGTGGTCGGTGCGGTGTTGTCGGACGGCGGGGCGGTGCTGCCCGCCCTGCTGGCGCTGCTGGGTCTGCCGTTCTCGGCCACCGTGATGATCGTGGGCGCGTTCGGGCTGGCGTGGTATCACAGCTACCCGCCGAAGTGGTGCGCCCGCTGCCACGGCCGCTGGCCGCGCCGCGACCGGGACGAGTACCTGCGGGCCACCCGGCCCGTGTTCACCTGTGGCTGCGGCCAGCGGCTCCGCGTGCCGCGTGCCGCCGCCGGAGCGCGGTTGCGCTGCCCGCGCTGCCGCACCGAACACACCACACCGGCACCGGCCGGCCAGCACCTCTGACACGAGCGCACCAGGCAGGGCCGGGGCCGGCAGGGCGCCTGGAATCGCGGTGCGTCGGTGATGGCGATCCTGATTGCGCGAGCCTCATACCTAGAACTACTATGCATTGCAGATCTAGGTATAGGCGGTTGCATGCACATCACCAAGGACCTCGTCGCGGCCTCGGCGACGCCACTCGTGCTGGGGATCCTGGCCGAGGGCGACAGCTACGGCTACGCGATCCTCAAGCAGGTCAACGACCTCTCGGGTGGGCAGCTGGAGTGGACCGACGGCCTGCTCTACCCGTTGCTGCACCGCCTGGAGCGGCTCGGCCACGTCGAGTCGGCCTGGGAGACCCCGCCGGGGGGACGACGCCGGAAGTACTACCGCATCACCGACCAGGGCCGGGCTGAGCTCGTCGAGCAGCGCCGCCAGTGGGCCGCCGTCGTCGACGCCCTGCGGGGCGTCTGGAGCACGACACAGTCCATCAGGCCGATCACCTCACCGGCATTCGGAGCGGGACTATGACCGTCGACAACGACCTGGAGGGCCAGATCGCCGAGTGGCGGGCCTACATCCACCGCCGCCGCGAGCTGCACCACACCGACGCCGAGGAGTTGGAGGACCATCTCCGCAGCCGGATCACCGAGCTGACCGAGGCGGGCCTGCGAGCCGACGAGTCGTTCCTCATCGCTGTCAAACGCATGGGCAGCCTCGACGAACTGTCGCGGGAGTTCGCCCGCGAGCACTCCGAGCGCCTATGGAAACAACTCGTGCTGCCCGCCGAGCCGGACGCACCGACCGCGGCCCGCTCCCGTCGCGAGTTGCCCGTCATGGTGCTCTGTGCGGCCGTCGCGGCGCTCGCGATCAAGGTGCCGTCCTGGTTCGGGCTCGGCCTGGAGGACGACGGGAGCTTCTACGCGCGAAATTTCAGCCTCTTCGCGCTGCCGGCACTCGCGGCCTACTTCGCCTGGCGACGCCGCGTCGGCCCTCGCGTCATCGGGGCGCTCGCGGTGCTGTTCGTTCTCGGTGCGGTCGCCGCGAACGCGTATCCGCTGGCCGACGACTCGCAGACCATGGTGCTCACCGCGATCCATCTGCCGATAGCGCTGTGGTTGGTGGTCGGCGTCGCCTACACGGGAGGCGACTGGCGTTCGGACCAGCGGCGGATGGACTTCATCCGGTTCACGGGGGAGTGGCTGATCTACTTCGTCCTCATCGGACTGGGTGGCGGCGTCCTCACGGGCATCACGGTGAACGCCTTCGCAGCCATCGGGCTGAACGTCGAGGGATTCATCCAGTCGTGGCTGGTGCCGTGCGGCGCCATGGCCGCGGTCATCGTGTCGGCATGGCTGGTGGAGGCCAAGCAGAGCGTCATCGAGAACATGGCGCCGGTGCTGACCCGGGTCTTCACGCCGCTCTTCACGGCCACCCTGCTGGCCTTCCTGGTCGCCGTCATCTGGACCACCAGCGGCATCGACGTCGAGCGCGACGCGCTCATCCTCTTCGACCTGCTGCTCGTCATCGTGCTGGGCATGCTGCTGTACGCCATCTCCGCCCGTGACCTCACGGCCCGGCCCGGCCTCTTCGACCGCCTGCAACTCGCGCTCATCGTCAGCGCCCTGATCATCGACATCCTGGTGCTGGTGGCGATCACGGGCCGGATCTCCGAATGGGGCTTCAGCCCCAACAAGACCGCGGCACTGGGCGAAAACCTCATCCTGCTCACCAACCTGGCGTGGTCGGCATGGCTGTACCTCGGCTTCATCCGTGGCCGTATGCCCTTCGCCCGACTGGAGCGGTGGCAGACCCGTTACGTGATCGTGTACGCCGGCTGGGCCTGGGCGGTCGTCCTGGCCTTCCCGCCGCTGTTCGACTTCGTCTGACCGGTCGGGGAAGGCCGCCGGTCTGACGGGTTGCTCGCCGGATGGCGGTACGTTCCGCCTCCTGCCGGGTAGGTCAGGGTGACCGGCCGCTTCGCGGGCCGGAGTCGACAACGTGAGAGGGAAAGACTGATGCGCGGTGCTGTTCTGCACGCTCCCGGTGACGTTCGCGTGGAGGAGCGCGAGGATCCCCGGATTCTCCTCCCGACCGACGCGATCATCCGCATCTCCGCCGCCTGCATCTGCGGCTCCGACCTGTGGCCGTACCGGGGCGTCGAAGCGGTGAACGGGCCGTCCCCGATGGGCCACGAGTACGTCGGCGTGGTCCAGGAGGTCGGCAGCGAGGTCGAGAACGTCAAGCCCGGGCAGTTCGTCGTCGGCTCGTTCTTCGCATCCGACAACACCTGCCCCATCTGCCGCGCGGGCTACCAGAGCTCCTGCATCCACCGGGAGCCCGTCGGTGGCCTCGGCGCCCAGGCCGAGTACCTTCGCATCCCCCTGGCCGACGGGACACTGGTCGCCACCCCGGACATCCCCTCGGACGACCTGATCCCGGATCTGCTCGCGGCCTCCGACGTGCTCGGCACCGGCTGGTTCGGTGCGGTGGCCGCCGAGGTCGGGCCGGGCAAGACCGTCGTGGTCGTCGGTGATGGTGCGGTCGGCCTCCACGCGGTGCTGGCGGCGAAGCGGCTCGGCGCGGAACGCGTCATCGCCGTGAGCCGGCACGAGCCGCGCCAGAAGCTCGCGATCCACTACGGGGCGACCGACATCGTCACCGAGCGCGGCGACGAGGGCGTGGCACGGATCAGGGACCTCACCGACGGGCTCGGCGCGCACTCGGTGATCGAGGCGGTCGGCACCCAGGAGTCGATGATGCAGGCCATCCGCTCCACCCGTGCCGGCGGTCACCTCGGCTACGTAGGCGTCGCCCACGGCGTCCAGTTGCCCGGCGAGGAGCTGTTCTTCTCCCACGTACACCTGCATGGCGGCCCCGCCCCGGTGCGCCGCTTCCTGCCCGAGCTGATCAACCTCATCTGGGACCGGCAGATCGACCCGGGCAGGGTCTTCGACCTCACCCTCCCGCTCGACCAGGCCGCGGACGGCTACCAGGCCATGGACGAGCGCCGCGCCATCAAGGTTCTCCTCAAGCCCTGATCAACGGCCCTCCGCGGGAGCCGGTCGGGGAGGCACTCGGTCAGGCGCTGAGCCGGATCTCGGCTGGTTCACGGTCGCTGCGCAGCCCCTTCCAGGAGGGGTGGCGCAGCCGCTGGTCCGGCGTCCAGGACCGGAAGGTGACGTCCCCGACCAGCTCCGGTTCGACCCAGACGGCGTGCCGGGCGTGTTCGGGTGGCACCGGGGAGCCGAACGGCGTGTCCGGCCGGCGCAGGGGGTTCAGGCGCCCCTGGAGGTCGCGCAGCGCGGTCTGCGTGAAGCCGGTGCCGACGTGCCCGATGTAGGTCAACCTGTCGTCCGGGTCGTACATGCCGAGCAGCAGGGAGCCGATCGTGCCGGCCCGCCGGCCGGCGCCGGGCTTGTAGCCGCCGACGACCACCTCGATGGTGTCGTTGAGGGGCACCTTCACCCACGCCGGCGACCGGCGACCGGGGTCGTACGGTGAGGCGAGCCGCTTGGCCACGACCCCTTCAAGGCCGAGGTCGGCGGCCGCGGTGGCCAGGTCCCGGCCGGCCTCGCCGGTCCAGGAGGGCGGCGTGTCGACGCTCGCACCGCTCAGGTCGAGCTGCTCCAGGGCGGCGCGCCGCTCGGTGTACGGCAGGGGCGTCAGGTCTTGCCCGTCGAGGTGCAGAAGGTCGAACACGTAGAGCCGAACCGGAGTCGTGCTGACCAGTCCCGCGGACGGCGCGCGGACGTGCATCCGGTGCTGAAGTGCGGAGAAGCTGGGCCGGCCCTTGCCGTCGAGCGCCACGATCTCCCCGTCCAGCACCGCCTGCCGGCCGGTCAGCAGCTGCCCGAGCTCGCCCAGCTCGGGATATGCCGCGGTGATGTCGCGGTCGTTGCGGCTGAGCAGCCGCACCCCCTTGGAGACGTAGCCGATCGCGCGTACCCCGTCCCACTTGAACTCGTACGCCCAGCCGGACCCGCCGGGCAGTGCGCCGGCGGTCGCGAGCATCGGACGCACGAGCGTCGGCATCCTGGCCACACCTCGATCATGACCAACCGGCCGCCCGGGGAGGGGACGTTCGGCCATTCCCGGTTCCGGTCGCGAACCGGCGGCCGGGTCGTGGCATCGCCGAGGCGCACTAGTCGTCGGCGGCGGTCCGGTGATCGGTGGCGGTGGCTGCGGGAGCGATCTCGGCGAGCGCGGTCCGGACGGTCTCCAGCAGGTCGTCGCCCGGGTGGTCGATCCAGTGCTGGACGGCGACGCGCAGGATGGCCAGGAAGGTCGCGGCCAGGAGGCGGGAGCGCAGCGCCACGTCGGCGCCGGTGAGCCGGTGTGCGAGTTCCCCGGCCAGTTCTCGCTCGATCGCGGTGTACGCCGCGACCTGGTGTGCGGCCAGGCCGGGGTGCCCGCGCAGCTGCCGGCGTCGGGTCAGCCAGGAGTGGTCGGGGTCGCCGAACGACTCCTCGGTGAAGTGTTCGGCCGCTCGGCTCAGCACGGTCCACGGCGGCTCGTCGGCGGGCCGCTCGCGGACCAGCTGCACCAGCCGGCGCAGGCGCGTGGTGTCGCCGTGGAAGAGGGCTTCTTCCTTGTTCGAGAAGTAGTTGGAGAACGTCCGCCGGGAGACGTTCGCGGCGTCGGCGATCGCCTCGACGGTCAGACCGTCGAGCCCCTGTTCCGCGGCGAGGCGCAGGGCTGCCTCGTGCAGGGCGAGGCGGGTGGCCGCCTTCTTGCGCTCCCGTAGCCCGGTGGTCTCGTCCATCGCCCCTCAGGGTACGTGGGGTGACGTGCTTCGCAATGAGCAAACTTGCCGAATGCGCAAGATCGGTGGATGCTTGCGTGGAGCAACCAACCAACCCGGGTGTGGGAGCAGATGTGGGTGACGCATTTCGTGAGCTCGGCCTTCGGCTGTACGACCTGGCCAGGAGTGTCCGGTTACTGAAGCAGCGCCGGGCCGACGAGCGGCCCGCCGTCCCGCCCGGCCTGGTCGGCATGCTCGTGCAGATCCACCAGCTCTCCAGCGGATGCCACGCCCACGAGCTGGCTCAGCGCACCCGGCTCGACCCGTCGACCGTCAGCCGCTCCGTCGCGGCGCTCGTCGGACACGACCTCGTCGAGCGGCGGCCGGACCCCACCGACAAGCGGGCGAGCGTCCTGGCGATCACCCCCGCCGGCCGGGCCGCCCTGGCCGGCACCCACAGCTGGTACGGCGAGGTGCTCGAGAGGGCGCTCGCCGACTGGACTCCCGGCGAGGTGGAGGCGTTCACCGCCGCGCTCGACCGGTTCACCCGCGACCTCGAGGTCGCCCTCGCACACGACAAGCTGGAGGCCGCGCGATGAGCGCACCCACCACCACGACCGGCGCTGAGCCGATGACCCATCGCCGGACGCTCGAGGCGCTCAGCGGCCTGCTGCTGGTGCTCTTCGTCGCGATGTTGAGCAGCACCGTCGTCTCGACCGCGCTACCGAAGATCATCGGTGCGCTCAACGGGTCGCAGAACCAGTACACCTGGGTGGTCACCGCGACCCTGCTCACCGCGACCGCGACCACCCCGATCTGGGGCAAGCTGGCCGACCTGTTCAACAAGAAGATCCTCATCCAGGTCGCCATCGTGGTCTTCCTGCTGGGCTCGATCATTGCCGGCTTCTCGCAGAGCGCCGGCCAGCTGATCGCCGCCCGCGCGTTCCAGGGCATCGGGGTCGGCGGCCTCCAGGCCCTCGTCCAGGTGGCGATCGCCGCCATGATCCCGCCGCGCGAGCGGGGTCGCTACAACGGCTACCTCGGCGGCGTCATGGCGGTCGCGACGGTCGGCGGCCCGCTGCTCGGCGGCCTCATCGTCGACACGTCCTGGCTCGGCTGGCGCTGGTGCTTCTTCGTCGGCGTGCCCGTCGCCATCATCGCGCTGATCCTGCTCCAGGCCACCCTGCACCTGCCGACCCTGCGGCGGGACAACGTCAAAATCGACTACCTGGGCGCCAGCCTGATCGCCGCCGGCGTCAGCGTACTGCTGATCTGGATCTCCTTCGTCGACGGCTCGTTCGCCTGGGTCTCCTGGCAGACCGCGGTCATGGTGGGCGGCGCGCTCGTCCTGCTCGCGCTGGCCGTCTGGGTCGAGTCGCGGGCGGCCGAGCCGGTCGTCCCGCTCGGCATCGTGCGCCAGCACACCACCGCGCTGGCCATCCTCGGCAGCCTCGCGGTCGGCATGGCCATGTTCGGTGGCGCCGTCTTCCTCGGCCAGTACTTCCAGATCGGCCGTGGCTACAGCCCGACGGAGGCCGGCCTGCTCACCATTCCGATGATGGCCGGTGTCCTCGGCTCCTCGATCATCGCCGGCCGGCTGATCACCAGGACCGGGCGGATCAAGCCGTACATCGTCGCCGGTTCGATCATCCTGGTCGCCGGGTTCGCTCTGCTCGGCACCATCGACCACCAGACGTCACTCATCGTGGTCGGGACCGCCATGTTCATCGTCGGTACCGGCGTCGGCATGACCATGCAGAACCTCGTCCTCGCCGTCCAGAACACGGTCGCCCTCAAGGACATCGGGGCGGCGAGTTCCAGCGTCGCGTTCTTCCGGTCGCTCGGCGGCACCATCGGCGTCTCGGTGCTCGGCGCCGTCCTCGCCCACCGGGTCACCGACCAGATCACCCGCGACCTCGCCGCCGCCGGGATCCCCGCCTCCGGCAGCGGTGGTGGCAGCAGCAACCTCAACATCAGCGCGCTGCCCGAGGGGATCCAGCACATCGTCCGGGCCGCGTACGGCGACGCCACCGGACACATCTTCCTCATCTCCGCCGCCATCGCGGTGGTCGGCGTCATCGCCGCGCTCCTGCTCAAGCCGGTCACCCTCCGGACCAGCCTGGACCTGCCCGACAGCGCCACGGCCACGGCCGTCGCCGCCGACGCGGTCGACGGCGCTCCCGCCTTCGACCAGGTGTCCGTCGACGCCGTACCGAACAGGGCGACCGACCGGCGCTGACATCGGGGCCGTACGACCGGGGCCGCCGCCGTCTTCGGACGGCGGCGGCCCCGATCTGTCCGGCGAGGCCGGCACCTGCGAACGGGCCGAGCGGCTGCCATGGGCAGAGCTCCATGCCGGCGCGGCCCGTACCGTGGCGGCGGGCTTTGTCCGGGCGGGCGTGGGTGCCGGGGGCGGCCCTCGGCCGAAAACCGGTTCGGCCGGCTCGTCGGTTTGGGCAGGATGGCGAGATGATTTTCGGGAGACGAGGCGGCGGGGCTCAGGCGTCGCAGCCGGCGGTGGGGGAGACCGGGCACCTGGCGGCGGTACGGGCTGCGGTTGCTGACGCCGCCCTGGGCCGGTGGGAGGCGTTGAACCAACTCGTCGGAGCGCTGCTCGAGGTCGACGCCGCCCCGGAAGCAGAGGCACGGTCGGCGTTGGCGGTGGTGGCTGCTGACCCCGGGTTGGTGGTTCGGCTCGATGCCCACGCGCGGCGGGAACCGTGGTACGGCCCGTACCGCGAGCCCACGTTGCGGCGGGTCACGGAGTGCTTCTCGGGCCCGGCTTCAGGGCCGGTCGCGATGGCGTTGGCGAGCATGCACCCCGACGGGCGGATCCGGGAACGCGCGGTCGCGGCGATGCTCGGCCGGCCCGGTCCGTCGACGATGCCGTTCCTGGTGCTGCGCACGGGTGACTGGGTCAAGCCGGTTCGGGACCGGGCGCGCGCCGGGCTGGCGCTGCTGCTGTCCGATGATCCGGGCGCCTGGCTGCCGGCGGTGCTGCCGATGGTGCTGCGCCTGGACGCGCGGTCGCGCGGCGGCTTCGCGGTTACCCAGGTGCGGGCGGCCCTGCTGTCCTCGACCGCGCAGGTGTGGCGTGGCCTGCTCGACGCCGGCGGTCAACGGGAGCGCCGATTCGTGTTCGAGACCGGCCTGGCGCAGGGGTGGCTGCCTCTGCCCGACCTCGTGACCTACGCCCTGACCGATCGGGACGTGCGGATCAGATCCGGGGCGGCCGAGGCCGCGTGCCGTGCGGCGGTCTGGACCCGCCGGCCCGACGTCCTACGCCGTCTGGCCCGGACGGTTCGGTCCGAGGTGCGGGCGGTCGCGTTGACCGGCCTGGTTCGCAGCGGTAACGACGGCGAGGTCGTCGCATACCTGGACGACGGTGCGCCGCTGGTCCGATCGGTGGCCCGGGACGCGGCCCGTCGACTCGGCATTGACGTACGGCAGCACTACCGGAGTGCGGTCGACGTCGGCGATCCGGCCCTGGGCGCGATCGCCGGACTCGCCGAGACCGGCTCTGTCACGGACGCTGCCCTGTTGCGGCCGTTGCTGGCTCATCGGCAGGCGAGGGTCCGTGCGCAGGCGGTCCGGGGTGTCCGCCTTCTGGACGCGGTCGTCGTGGCAGAACTTGCTGCCCTCGTGCGGGATCCTTCGCCGGCGGTGGTCCGGGAGGTCACCGCCGCGCTGCGGCCGCTGGCCGGTGCATTGCCGCCGGGCCTGCCGTGGGCACTGCTGACCGACGCTCGGGTGGAGCTGCGTCGGGCCGGCTACCGCCTCCTGCGCGGCCGTGGCGTCGACGTCGAGTTGCGCGCGGCCCTGGTCCTCACCCTTGACGTGCACCCGCGACTGGCCGAACGCGGTAAGGCCGACGTGACGCGCCTGACCCGGGACGCCGCAGGAACCACGTGGCGGCATGCTCCTCGTCCAGAGTTGCGGATCACCGGACCCGAGTACGCCGACCTGCGCGCGTTGGCTGCCCGAGCCGCGTCGACGCTCGGGGAGGAGACCAGCGAGGCACTCGCCGGCTGGCTGACGAGTGCCCGGCCCGGCCAGTGAGCATCGCCTGGTGTGGGCCGCTCAGCGCGTCCTCTTCGTCGCCCGCTTCCGGGGTGGCGTCAACAGGTCGGCGATCGCCGCGATCGCGGACGGCACCAGGCGGTAGTACGCCCAGACACCGCGCTTCTCGCGTTCGAGCAGGCCGGCCTCGGTGAGGATCCTGAGGTGATGACTCACGGTCGGTTGGGAGAGACCAAGGGGAGCGGTCAGGTCGGTCACGGACGCCTCGCCCTCCGGGGCGGCCTGTATCAGGCTGAGCAGCCGTAGCCGGGCCGGGTCGGCGAGTGCCTTCAGCACTCCCGCCAGCCGTTCGGCATCGGCACGCTTGATCGGCTCGCCGGTAAGGGGCGAGATAGCAGGCATAGCAGTTTTCGCGGCTACCACGCCTCCCATCGTTCCACCAACACCATCGATGGTCGGTGGAAACGGGACGAATGCCCCGATGAGTATCGCGAGGGATCCCCCGGCTCACGACACGGAAGTAGTCGAGAGCGGTAGAGGCGCCTGCCGGTTGAAGGCCATCAGCCCCGCCTTCGTCAAACCACTGACGGCTCCCGGTCAGCTGAGGGGCAGGCCCACGTAGTTCTCGGCCAGGCTGGTGGCGTACGCGCGGGAGCTGGCCACGTACCGCAGCGTCGCGGTCTGCAGCTTCGCCTCGTACGGGTCGTCGCCGTCCAGCCGATGCAGCATCGAGGTCATCCACCAGGAGAAGTGCTGCGCCCGCCACACTCGGCGCAGCGCGGTCGTCGAGTAGCTCTCCAGCAGGTCCGTCCGTCCCTCGCCGTACCAGGCCGCGAAGGCCTCGCCGAGCAGCGCCACGTCGGCCAGGGCGAGGTTCATGCCCTTGGCGCCGGTCGGCGGGACGATGTGCACGGCGTCCCCTGCCAGGTAGAGGCGCTGCCACTGCATCGGCTCGACCACGAAGCTGCGCATCGGCGTGACCGACTTTTCCACGATCGGTCCCTCGTTGAGCGACCAGCCCGGCACGGTCTCCAGCCGGGCCCGCAACTCCGTCCAGATCCGCTCGTCCGGCCAGTCGGCGATGTCCTCGTCCGGCGCGACCTGCAGGTACAGCCGGGAAATCTCCGGCGACCGCAGGCTGTAGAGGGCGAACCCACGCTCGTGGTTGGCGTAGATCAGTTCGTCCACCGCTGGGGGAGCGGCGGCCAGGACACCGAGCCAGGCGAACGGGTACGTCCGCTCGTACGTGCGCAACACGCCCTCGGGCACGGCGGTGCGGCTGACCCCGTGGAAGCCGTCGCAGCCGGCCACGAAGTCGCAGTGCAGCTCGATGTCGCGGCCGTCCCGCCGCAGGTGGATCGTCGGCGCGGAATCGAGGTTCTCCAGGCGCACCGCCTCGGTCTCGAACAGGATCGGCCCGCCGGCCGCGAGGCGGGCGGCGATGAGGTCCTTGACCACCTCCTGCTGCCCGTAGACGGTGATCGCCCGCCCGGTCAGCTCGGTCATCGGCACCCGGTACGACTGCCCGTCGTATCGCAGCTCGATGCCCTCGTGCCGCATGCCCTCCCGCTGCAACCGCTCGCCGAGCCCGACGCGGCACATCAGGTCGACCGAGCCCTGTTCGAGCACCCCGGCCCGGACCCGCTGCTCGACGTACGCCCGGCTGCGGCTCTCGACCACCACCGACTCGATGCCCTGAAGGTGCAGCAGGTGCGACAGCATGAGACCGGCCGGCCCCGCTCCGACGATGCCGACCTGGGTACGCATCCGTGCCTCCTCACCTCGGTCGCAGCGCCGCCGCGACCCCGTTGCGGGTAGGGCACCAGACTGCCCGCAGCCGGGCCGGTTCTCCCCACCGGCTTTCCATCCAGCGGAAGATCCGGTCAGACCGATCGGTCACGTCCCGCCCACAGGGCCGCCACGGCCATCGCCAGCGCCGCGACGCAGAGCGCGCCGAGCGGCAGGGACCAGTCACCGGACCGGTCGCGCAGCAGGCCGACGAGCAGCGGGCCGGTCGAGCCCACCAGGTAGCCGACCGACTGAACCGTCCCGGACAGGTCGCGGGCGCTCTGCGGGGTGCCGGCCCGCAGCACCAGGAGCGCCAGTGCGAGCCCGATCCCCGCCCCCTGCGCCAGCCCGGTCACCGTCGCCCAGAGCAGGTACAGCGACGGCGCCAGCAGCAGCCCGAACAGGCCCACCACCCAGGTCGTCGCCACCAGCACACCGAACACGCGCTGGTCCCTCAGCCGCGACGCCAGGACGGGTGCGGCGACCGCCGTGGCGATGCCGAGCAGGTTGAACAGCCCGAGGGCCCACCCGGCGCCGGCCGCTGACACCCCGCTGTCCCGGACCATCGTCGGCAGCCAGGCGAGCAGTGCGTAGTACGTCAACGACTGCATGCCCATGAACGCGGCCAGCGCCCAGGTCACCGGGGAGCGGAGCACCGAGGCGCCGCCCACCGCCACCGCCGGGGCGACGTGCCGCCGACGCAGCTGCGGCAACCACACCACGGCAGCAACCGCGGCCAGCCCACCGACCAGCAGCACGGCGCCGCGCCAGCCGAGCCCGGCGTGTGACAACGGCGCGGCGACCGCAGCCGCGACGGCGGCCCCGCCGGTCAGCGCCGCCGTCGTCGACGCGGTCACCGCCCCCTGACGCCGGCGAAACTCCTGCTTGACCACGCTGGGCACCAGCACGTTGCCGACCGCGATCCCGGCGCCGATCACCACCGTGCCGGCGACCACCGCCCAGAGCCCCGGCAGCACGCGCAGCGCACTGCCGGCGACGATGCCCAGCATCGCCACCAGCAGCGACCACTCCACGCCGATCCGTCGGCCCAGCAGCGCCGCGAAAGGGGAGAGCAGCCCAAAGCAGAGCACCGGCAGGGTGGTCAGCAGTCCGGCCGCGCCGCTTCCCAGGTGCAGGTCGGCCCGAACGTCCGGCAGCAGCGGCGCGAGCACCGCGATGGCCGCGCGCAGGTTGAGCGCGAGCAGCAGCACGCCGATCAACGTGAGCGGACCGGCCATGATCGCGCGGTCGGTTCGCGTACCGGCTGGCGCCCGCTCGTCCGCCACCCTCATGCGCTTGAGTGGCCGTTCGGCCGGCGTCGCACCGCGATGCCGTGCTGCAACGTCGGGTACGGGTCGTCAGCCGTTTCCGCCAGCCGGGCGGCCACCCGCTCGGCGGCCGCCCGCAGGGTCGGTGCCAACCGCTCCGGAACGGCGCCGAGGCTGTGCCCGACGACGCCGATCGACGCCACCGCCGTGCCGTCCCCATCGAGTACCGGAACGGCCACCGAACAGGAGCCGAGGGTCATCTCCTCACTTGTGCGCGCCCAGCCCCGGGCGCGCACAACGGCCAGCTCTCCGGCCAACCGGCCGGGCTCGGTGACCGTGTACGGCGTGCAGCGGGTCAGCGGCCGGCGCAGGTGCGCCGCCACGAAGGCGGGTGGGGCGAAGGCGAGCAGCGCCTTGCCCACCCCGGTGGCGTGCAGCGGCAACCGGCCCCCGACCCGCGAGATGATCGGCACTGCGCGGTGCCCGGTCACCTTCTCCACGTAGAGCGCCTCGTCGCCGTCGCGGACCGCCAAGTGCACGTTCTCTCGTACTGCCGTGTGCAGGTCCTGCAGAAACGGCAGCGCGACCTCCCGTAGCCGGGTATGCAGTGGTGAGAGCAATCCGGCCTCCCAGAGCCGGACGCCGATCCGGTACGCGCCGTCCGCGTCACGGGTCAACGCCCGCCAGGCGACCAGCTCGCCGACCAGGCGGTGCGCCGTGGCGAGCGGCAGCCCGGCCCTGCGGGCGAGGTCGCTGAGGGTGAGCGCCGGATGGGCCACGTCGAACGCGCCGAGGATGGCGAGCACCCGGGCCGTCACCGACGTGCCCGGGGCCCGTATTCCGCCCGCCACGGTGGTCTCCCTCGGTCAGAACGGGTATCGGGTGATGTCGCCCTGCACGGTGAGCCACTGGGTCTCGGTGAACGCCTCCACGTTCGCCGCCGCCCCGCCGAAGCGGGAGCCAGTGCCGGAGGCGCCCACCCCGCCGAACGGCGCCACGGCCTCGTCACCGACGGTCTGGTCGTTGATGTGCACGATGCCGCTCGGGATGCGATCGGCCAGCGCCATCGCCCGCATCACGTCGCCACTGAGGATGCCGAGGGACAGCCCGTACTCGGTGTTCCGCGCCAGTGCCACCGCTTCCTCCGGGTCGGCGAAGGTGATCACCGGGGCGACCGGTCCGAAGACCTCCTGCTCGTATGCCGGGGTGGTGGCGGTGACGTCGGCGAGCACGGTCGGGCGGTAGAACAAACCGTCGTAGCTGCCGCCAGCGGCCAGTCGCGCACCGGCGTCGACACTGGCCCGCACCAGGTTATGGATCTTGTCCCGTTGCCGCTCGTCGATGATCGGGCCGAGCGCCACCTGTTCCTTGGCCGGGTCGCCGACCGGCAGCCGGTCGGCCTTCTCGGCGAGCGCGGCGACGTACCGGTCGGCCAGGCTCTCGTGCACCAGGTGCCGCCCGGTCGTCATGCAGATCTGCCCCTGATGCAGGAACGAGCCCCAGGCGCCGGCGGAGACGGCCAGGTCCAGGTCCGCGTCAGCGAGCACGATGAGCGCGGAGTTGCCGCCGAGTTCCAGATGCGCTCGCTTGAGGTGCCGGGCCGCGGCTTCGCCGACCTTGCGCCCCGCCGCCGTGGAGCCGGTGAAGCTGACCACCCGTACGTGCCGGTCGGCGACCAGCGCCTCCCCGGTCTCCACTCCGCCCGGTAGCACGTGCAGCAGTCCCTCGGGGAGGCCCGCCTCCGCGAAGATCCGGGCGATGGCGAGCCCGCCGGCGACCGCCGTGCGCAGGTCCGGTTTGAGCACCACCGCGTTGCCCAGGGCCAGTGCCGGCGCGACGGAGCGGATCGCCAGGACGAGTGGGAAATTGAACGGGGCGATGACGCCGACCACGCCGACCGGCAGCCGGCGGGCGAGGCTCAGCCGGGGCTGCGCGCTGGGGATGATCTCGCCCAGCGGGCGCGAGGCGAGCGCGGCGGCCTCGTAGCACTCCTGCGCCGCGGTGTCGGTCTCGACGCCGGCCTTTGGCGGGATCGACCCGGCCTCGCGTACCAGCCAGTCGCCGACCTCGGCGGCGTGCTGCTCCCACAGCTGTCCGGCCCGGCGCAGCACCGCCGCCCGTTCCGGATAGCCAGTGGCGGCCCAGGCGCGCTGCGCCTCGGAGGCCCGGGCGCAGGCCCGGGCCACGTCGTCGGCGTTCGCGACGCCGACGACGCCGATCTCCTCGCGGGTCGCGGGGGAGCGCACGGCCGCCGTCCCGCCGGTTGGCTCTGTCCAGCCGTCGCTGTAGAGCATGCCGTGCCACATGCCGGTGTCGAGCAGGGCCATGGTGGTCTCCTCGAAGGGGGTTGGTGGAGTGCGTCAGCGGTCAGGGTTCGAAGTGCGTGTCGACGTGAACCGGCACGTCGAGCAAGAGCGGGTCGGTGCGCTCGGCGAGCGTCGGAACCACCTCGTCGAGGACGGTCAGAAGCTCGGCGTGGTCGCTCACCCGGCGCGCCGGGCAGCCGAGGGCCCGCGCCAGACCGGACACCGAGACGTCCTCGAAGGCGGGCCAGGGCGCTTTCCCGCCGACCTTGTCGGCGAGCCGGTCCATGACGGCGTACCGGCCGTTGGAGAGGACGACGAACAACGCGCCACAGCCGTAGCGGGCGGCGCTCCACAGCCCCTGGATGCCGTAGAGCGAGGAGCCATCGCCGAGCACCGCGACGACCGGCCGGGTCGGGTCGCCCGTCCGCAGCCCGGCCGCCGCGGGCAGCGCGAACCCGAGGCCGCCCATGGCCGCGCTGACAAAGCCGCGCGGCTGCCGGGCGGGCAGCAGCCGGTGCAGGTCCGGTCGTGACGACGGGGTCTCCTCGACCACGACCACGTCCCGGGGCAGCCGTTCGGCCAGTGCGGCGAAGACGTGCGCGGCCCGCATGGGCTCTCCATCCGCCGGCGGTGCGACGGCCTCGGTGCGTGGCACCAGCGTCGGTGCCGACCGGGCGGTCAGCTGCTCGGCGACCGCGCGGCAGAGCGTCGCCGGGTCAGCGAGCACAGCCAGCTCCGCCTGACTGTGGTGCAGCTCGTCGGGGTCCGCCGAGACCACCGCGACGGTGAGGCCCTCCGGCACCAGGGGACCGGGCTCGTACGGGTACTGCCGGAACGCGCCAGTGCCGACGACGAGGGCCACATCGTGCGCGGCCAGCACCGCGCGCAGCCGGGACCGTCCGGCGGGCAGGTGGCCGGCGAAGGACGGATGGTCCTGCGGGAAGCCGGCGCGGGCGCCGAAGGCCTCCTGCCACACCGGCGCGCGGAGCCGCTCGACCAGTGCGACCAGGGCGTCCCAGGTGCCGCGGTGGTCGGCGCCGGCGCCGACCACCACCACCGGCTTCGCCGCCTGGTTCAGCAGCCGGGCCAGCTGCCGGGCGGCCGGGCCCGCCGCCGGTTCGGCACGCAGCACGGTCGCCGGCGCGGCCAGCCCGAGCGCCGGGTCCACCCGGGCCAGCCAGTCATCCATCGGCACGACGACGACGGCTGGTCCGCTGTGCTGTATGGCCTCGTGCCATGCGCGTTGGATCGCCGCCGGCACGTCCTGGGCGAGCACCGGCTGGTTGACCCATACCGGGTACGTCCCGGCCAGGCCTTCCAACCGACCGGCGAGGAACGGCTCCAGCGCCAGGTGGCGGCGGTCCTGCTGACCGACGACCACGACCAGGGGCGCCCGGTTGACCCGGGCGGTGGCCAGCGCGCCGACCGCGTTGCCGAGACCGGCGGCGGTGTGCAGGTTGACGAACGCGGGCCGGCCCGTGGCGATGGCGTGCCCGGTGGCCATGCCGACCACCGATCCCTCGTGCAGGGCCAGGACGAACTCCAGGTCGTCCGGCAGGTCCGCGAGGAACGCGATCTCCGTCGAGCCGGGATTGGCGAAGATGCGGTGCATCCCGTACCGGCGCAGGACGGCGAGGGTCGCCGCGCGTACCGTCGTCATGGGTGATCCCCCCCGGCGTGGTGCTTCTTGGCCCGCTGGATCTGCGCGAACACCTGCCCCCGCAGCTCCGCGAAGCGGGCCGAGGAACGGGTGGTGAGCTGGTCGCGCTCATCGGGCAGGTCGATGGCGATGTCATCGAGCACCACGGTCGGCGAGGCGGAGAGCACCAGCACCCGCTGGCCCAGGTAGACGGCCTCGTCAATGTCGTGGGTGACGAACAGCGTGGTCACTCCGAGCCGGTGCCACAGGGACCGGACCAGGTCCTCCAGGTCCGCGCGGGTCTGCGCGTCGACGGCGGCGAACGGCTCGTCCATCAGCAGGATGTGCGGCTCGTACGCGATCGCCCGGGCAATGGCAACCCGTTGCTGCATACCGCCGGAGAGCTGCCACGGGTACGCGGACTGCACATCGCCGAGACCGACCGCGTCCAGCGCCTCGTGGACCAGCTCGGCCCGGCGCGCCTTGGGCAGCTTCTTCTGCTTCAGTGGCAGCTCCACGTTCCTGCGGACGCTCATCCAGGGGAATAGGCTGCGCCCGTACTCCTGGAAGACCACTGCCATGCCCGGGGACGGGCCATCGACGGCGGTACCCTCCAGCACCACCTCACCGCCGGTCGGGGCCAGCAGGCCGGCGATGCACTTGAGCAGGGTGGTCTTGCCGGCCCCGGACGGGCCGACCACGCAGACGAGTTCACCTCGTGCGACCGCGAACGTCAGGTCCCGGACGGCCTCGACGGACCGGCCGTGGCCCTCGTACACCTTGCGCACACCGCGGACGTCGAGCAGTACCTCGATGCGGGTGTCGGTCTGGGTCTGGGTCTGGCTCATGATGCTCATCGACTCCCACCTCGCTGCGCCTGCCGCAGGCCGAAATACCAGTTGAGGGCGCGCCGCTCGAACAGCCGCATCAGCGTGGCGAGCAGGAAACCGAGCAGCCCGAGCAGCAGGATGCCGGTCCACATCTCGGTCACCGCGAACGTCCGTTGGAATTGGATGATGCTGAACCCGAGCCCGTTGCTGGCGGCGAACATCTCGCTGATGACCATGAGGATGATCCCGATCGAGAGGCCCTGCCGAAGCCCGGCCACGATCTGCGGGCTGGCCGACCGGATGACCAGATGCCAGAGTCGGGACGGGCCGTGCACGCCGTAGCATCGGGCGGTCTCCACCAGCACCTCGTCGACGGCGCGCACCCCTTCGACGGTGTTGAGCAGGATCGGCCAGACACAGCCGGAGACGATCACCAGCACCTTCATCGTGTCGCCGATGCCGGCGACGAGCATCAGCACCGGCACCAGCACCGGTGGAGGGATCGCCCGGAGGAACTCCAGCACCGGCTCGCAGAACGCCCGCAGCCGGCGGGACGAGCCGATCGCGACGCCGAGTGCGACGCCGATGACCACGGCCAGGAGGAAGCCGCCGAAGAGACGCAGCACGCTGGGCAGCACGTCCACGCTCAGCCGGTCCGAGTGCAGCCACACGTCGTCGACGGCTGCGAGGATCTCCGACAGCGGCGGTAGGTAATAGCTCTCGCTGTCGGCGGTGAGCATCCACCAGAGGGCGAGCAGGACGGCCGGCAGCGCGAGTGCCGCCAGGATCGCGCGGGTGACGCGGCGGGCGATTCTCATGCCGCCACCTCCCGGCGCAGCGACGAATGCCAGGACAGCAACCGGCGCTCCAGCCACCGGGCCAGGACGTTGACCACCACGCCGAGCAGGCCGGTGACGATGACCAGCGCGTACATCCGGGCGACCGCGCCGCCGGACTGCGCCACTCCGATCTCGTTACCCAGTCCCGGAGCGCCGATGATGAGCTCCGCGGTGATGGCGAGGATGAGTGCCACGGCCGCGGCGAGCCGGACGCCGGTGAGGACGTACGGCAGCGCGGTCGGCCAGGTCACGTGCCGGATCCGGGCCCAGCGGTTCAACCCGAAGGTGCGGGCGGTCTCCTGGGCGACCGGGTCGACGTCCTGCACGCCGTAGAGCACCTGAAGCAACACCTGCCAGAACGCGGCGTAGACGACCAGCAGGAGCACGGAGCGCAGCTCGCTGCCGAAGACCAGGACGGCGAGCGGGATGAGCGCCACCGACGGGATGGGCCGGAGGAACTCGATCGTCGACGCGGTGAACTCCCGCAGCACGGGGATGGTGCCGATGACGAATCCGGCGGCGATGCCGGCGGCGACCGCGATGGCGAGGCCGAGGAACCAACCCTGGACGGTGTCGACGATCGCGGTCCAGAAACCGGCCTCGCCGGTGAGTTCCGCCAGCGCGACGCCGATGCGGCTCAACGGTGGCAGGTAGTCCGGCGAGACGAGGCCGCTGCGGGGGATCACCTCCAGCAGCGCGAGGAAGGTGGCGAAACCCAGCACCCCCAGCAGCGTGGTGCCGCGGGCCGCCCGGCTCGCCGCGCCGGCCCGGGACGCCCGGGCCGGCGCCGTGAGGGTGGATGTCACGGGAGCAGCTCCGCGATGTCGACCTTTTCCTTGATCAGCCCGTCGCTGAGCATCAGGTCCGCGAGGGTCTGGACGGACTCCCGGTTGATCTGACCGGACCAGGCCGGCAGCGTCATCCTCGCGCCGACAGCCGGGTCGATCTTCGCGTACGTGGGCAGTACCGCCCGCGCCTCCTCCGGGTGCTGCTGCGCGTACGCCAGGGACTTCTCGATGGCCGCGGTGAAGCGCTTGGTCACGTCGGCCTTCTGCTGGGCTGTCTTCTGGCTGGTGAAGTAGGCGGCGATGGTCAGGTTCGGAGCGGTGTCGACGAAGTTCGAGGCGATCACCTTGGCGCCCTGGTCCTGGGCGATGGTGAAGAACGGCTCGACGATCCACGCGGCGTCGACCCGCTTGGCGGCGACCGCCGCGGGCATCTCCGGGAAGGGCAGCTCGACGAACTTCACGGTGGACGGGTCCCCACCGGCCTTGCGGATCGAGGCGCGCACGGTGGTGTCACCGATGTTCTTGAGGTTGTTGACGGCGACCGTCTTGCCGGCGAGCTGGTCCGCGCTGGCGATCGGGCTGCCCTTGGGGACCACGATCCCGCCGAAGTCCTTACCCTGCTGCCCGGTCGACGAGTTGCCTTCGGCGATCACCTTGAGCGGCAGGTTCTCGGAGCGGGCGACGATGAGCGAGACCAGGTTGCCGAAGGCGAAGTCGAACTCGCCGCTGACCACCCCCGGGACCGCGGCCGCGCCGCCGGTCGTGTTGACGACCTCGACGTCGAGACCCTGTTCGCTGAAGAAGCCCTTCTGAATGCCCAGATGAAGCGGAGCCACGTCGACGATGGGGATCGCACCGACCTTGATCTTGGTGGTGCCGCCCGCCTGCCCGCCGGCTTCGTCGGCGTCGGAGGAGCCACAGGCGGTGGTGACTGTGAGCAGTGCTGCGGCGGTTATGGCGCTGATGACTAGACGGCGCATGCAGGTACTCCCGCGTCCGGTGGTCCCGGGAGGGACCGGGGGTGTGGTGGGCCTCCATGCCGGAGAAGCCCCCGGGGGTGTCACATCCTGTTCGCTTACCGAACGGCTGTTCTCATATAGAACGTTGGCACGTGGCCTGGCTCACGTCAACGGGTCGCCGCAACATTTCTGCAACGCGCCGGACGCCGGGTTGCCGCCCGTCCGTTGCTCGTTGACGGATGCCATCGCCGGGCATTACGTTCGTGATAAGTACGGCAGTCCGCATAGCGAACAGCGCGCGGTCCATAGTGATTCGCAGAAGGCGGGGAGGCTCATGGCGAAGCTCGTCTCGCTGGCCGAAGGCGTGGCGGACCTGGTCCGCGACGGCGATGTGGTGGCCCTGGAAGGGTTCACCCACCTCATCCCGTTCGCCGCCGGGCACGAGATCATCCGTCAGGGACGGCGGGACCTCACCCTCGTCCGCATGACACCCGACATCATCTACGACCAGCTCATCGGAGCTGGCTGCGCGCGCCGCCTGGTCTTCTCCTGGGGCGGCAACCCGGGGGTGGGTTCGCTGCACCGCTTCCGCGACGCGGTGCAGAACGCCTGGCCGGCGCCACTGGAGCTGGAGGAACACAGCCACGCCGGCATGGCGAACCGGTACGTGGCCGGAGCGTCCGGGCTGCCGTTCGCCGTGCTGCGCGGCTACACCGGCACCGACCTGCCCCGGCACACCACCAACATCCGGACCATCGCCTGCCCTTTCACCGGCGAGGTGCTCACCGCGGTCCCCGCCCTACGACCCGACGTGACGGTCGTGCACGCACAGCGCGCCGACCGGACCGGCAACGTGCAGATGTGGGGCATCACCGGGGTGCAGAAGGAGGCCGTGCTCGCCGCACGCCGGTCCCTGGTCACCGTCGAGGAGGTCGTCGACGAGCTGGTCCCGGTACCCGGCCAGGTGGTCCTGCCCGGCTGGGCGGTCACGGCGGTGGCCGAGGTGCCCGACGGCGCACACCCCTCCTACGCCCACGGCTACTCCGTGCGCGACAACGACTTCTACGTGGCCTGGGACGCGATCAGCCGGGACCGCGACACCTTCCAGGACTGGTTGCGACGGCAGGTGCTGACGTCGGAGGCGATGGTATGAGCGATCAGTACACCGCCGACGAGATGATGACGGTGGCGGCGGCCCGGCAGTTGCGCGACGGCACTGCCTGCTTCGTCGGGATCGGACTGCCCAGCACCGCGGCCAATCTGGCGCGGGCGACCCACGCTCCGAACCTCGTGCTCATCTACGAGTCGGGCTGTCTGGGCGCGAAGCCCGACCGTCTCCCGCTCTCGATCGGAGACGGGGTGCTCGCCGACACCGCGGACGCCGTGGTCTCGGTGCCCGAGGTGTTCAACTACTGGCTCCAACCCGGTCGGATCGACGTCGGGTTCCTCGGCGCCGCGCAGCTCGACCGGTACGGCAACATCAACACCACGGTCATCGGTGGCGACTACGCCGATCCGAAGGTGCGCCTGCCCGGCGCCGGCGGCGCACCGGAGATCGCCGCCTCGTGTGGGGAGGTGGTGGTCATCGTCCGGCAGAACCTGCGGACGTTCACCGAACGGGTCGACTTCGTCACCTCCGTCGGCTACGGCACCGGGCCCGGCGACCGGCAGCGCCTCGGCCTGCGCGGTGGCGGCCCCCGCATCGTCATCACCGACCTCGGCATCCTGGAACCGCACCCGGACACCTGCGCGCTGACCCTGACCCGCCTGCACCCCGGTGTCACGGTCGAGCAGGCCCGGGCTGCCACCGGCTGGGATCTCGCCGTCGCGGACCGCCCCAGCACGAACGAGCCACCCACGACGGACGAACTCGCCGTGCTCCGCGCCCTGGAAGCGACGAAGGGAACCCGATGAGCCGCGAGGTCTACGTCCTCGACGCGGTCCGCACCCCGATCGGACGCTACGGCGGCGGCCTGGCCGGCGTACGCCCCGACGACCTCGCGGCTCACGTGCTGCGGGAGATCCTCCGGCGCAGCCCCGGGCTCGACCCGGCCCGTATCGACGACGTGCTGTTCGGCGACGCCAACGGCGCCGGTGAGGACAACCGGAACGTGGCCCGGATGGCCATCCTGCTGGCCGGCCTGCCACCATCGGTGCCGGGAGCCACGGTCAACCGGCTCTGCGGCTCGGGCCTGGAGGCGGTGATCGGCGCGTCCCGCGCGATCGCCCTCGGTGACGCCTCGATCTGCCTCGCCGGCGGCGTCGAGTCGATGAGCCGCGCGCCCTGGATCCTCGCCAAGCCCGAGCAGGGCTACCCGCGCGGGCACGAGACACTGCACTCGTCCACCCTGGGCTGGCGTCTGATCAACCCCCGGATGCCGCCGGAGTGGACGGTCGCGCTCGGCGAGGGCGCCGAGATCCTCGCCGAACGGTACAAGATCAACCGAGAGGACCAGGACGCCTTCGCGCTGCGCAGCCACCAGCTGGCCGCTCTAGCCTGGGACCGCGGCGCGTACGCCGACGAGGTCAGCCCGGTGCCCGAGAGCGAGGTGGGCCGGGACGAGAGCATCCGACCCAGCACCAGCGCCGAGGCGCTGGCCCGCCTCAAGCCGGTCTTCCGTCCCGACGGGACGGTGACCGCCGGCAACGCCTCGCCGCTCAACGACGGCGCGAGCGCCCTGCTGCTCTCCGACCGGGCCGGCGCCGACGCGGTCGGCCGGGAGCCGCTGGCCCGGATCGTCTCCCGGGCGGCCACCGCGGTCGAGCCGCACCTGTTCGGCATCGGCCCGGTGGCCGCCGCCGAGGAGGCGCTGCGCCGGGCCGGACTCGCCTGGGCGGACCTCGACGTGGTCGAACTCAACGAGGCGTACGCCGCGCAGTCGCTCGCCTGCCTGGCGGAATGGCCCGACCTCGACCCGGCCATCGTCAACCCTCAGGGCGGCGCCATCGCCCTCGGGCACCCACTCGGCTCGTCCGGGTCCCGAATCCTCGGCTCGCTCGCCTGGCAGCTGCACCGCCGGGGCGGCGGACGAGGGCTCGCCGCCATCTGTATCGGCGTCGGCCAGGGGCTGGCCGTCGTGCTGGAAGCCTGACGGGAGAGGCTGATGACCCAGGAGACCGCCCATCCGATCGGTAGCGAACTGAGGCTGCCGCAGTACCGGCGCGACGACATCGACGCGCACCCGCCGCTGCTCAGCCCGGGGTACGGTTCGACCGTGCTGCGCGCCCCACAACGGCCGTTGATCTACCTGCCGCAGCGGCTGACCGAGGTCACCGGGCCGTTGCTGGGGGAGGGGAGGATCGGCGAGCTCGACCACGACCTCACCCGCCAGCACGGCGCGGAGCCGCAGGGGCAGCGGATCATCGTGCACGGCCGGGTGCTGGACGGCGACGGCAGGCCGGTGCCGCACACCCTCGTGGAGATCTGGCAGGCGAACGCAGCCGGCCGCTACCGCCATGTGATCGACACCTGGCCGGCGCCGCTCGACCCCCACTTCGAGGGGGTGGGGCGGGCGCTCACCGACGAGCACGGCCACTACCGCTTCGTCACCATCCAGCCCGGCGCCTATCCATGGAGGAATCACGACAACGCGTGGCGGCCCGCGCACATCCACTTCTCGCTCTTCGGCCGGGCCTTCGTCCAGCGGCTGGTCACACAGATGTACTTCCCCGGGGACCCGCTCTTCTTCCAGGATCCGATCTTCAACTCGGTCCGTGACCCAAAGGCCCGCGAGCGCATGGTCGCCCGGTACGACCATGCCGCCACCGAACCGTCCTGGGCGCTGGCCTACGAGTTCGACATCGTGCTGCGAGGCCAGGAGGGCACCCCCTTCGAGGACGGGGACGACCATGAGTGAACGACTCGGCGTGACGCCGGCCCAGACCGTCGGGCCCTACCTGCACATCGGTCTCCGCTGGCCCGACGGCCCGGACGTGGTGCCCGAGGGCACGCCCGGAGCGTTCTGGATCCGTGGCCGGATCGTCGACGGCGCCGGTACGCCCGTGGTCGACGCGCTGCTGGAGAGCTGGCAGGCCGACCCGGACGGTCGGTTCGACCACCCCGACGACCCCCGCGGCGCCCAACCCTCCACCGTCCCCGGCTATCGCGGCTTCGGGCGCAGTGAAACCGACGCGGCGGGGCAGTACGCGCTCCGCACCGTCCGGCCGGGACCGCTGCCCGCCCCGAACGGCGAGACCGAGGCGCCTCACCTCACCCTCTCCGTCTTCGCGCGGGGCCTGCTGCATCGCGTCGTGACCCGGCTCTACTTCCCCGACGAGCCCGCCGCGAACGCCGAAGACCCGGTGCTGCGCAGCGTCGACGCGGACCGCCGGGACACGCTGCTGGCCACCCCGGCGCCGGACGGCTTCCGCTTCGACATCCGCTTGCAGGGAGAGCATGAAACCGTCTTCTTCGCCGTCTGACCGACTACTCGGCGGGCTCTCCGGCGCCGCGGACGTCGACGCTGAACTCGGCGACACCTCGCTGCTGCAGGCAATGCTGGACGTGGAAGCCGCGCTCGCCCGCGCCGGAGCGGAGTGCGGCCTGCTGCCCCGTGCGACGGCGGAGGCGATCGCCGGGCAGTGCCGCGCCGAGCAGTACGACCCGGCCGCGCTCGGCCGGGCAGCCGACGCCGCCGGCAACCCGGTGGTGCCGTTGGTACGCGCGCTGACCGCCGCGGTCAGCGGCTCGGCCCGGCCGTGGGTGCACCACGGGGCCACCAGCCAGGACGTGCTCGACACCGCCCTGGTCCTGATGGCGGTCCGGGCCGCCGCACCACTGCTGCGCCACCTCGCCGACGCCGCCGACGCCGCAGCCGGCCTCGCCGACACCCACCGGGACACCCTGCAGCTCGCCCGTACCCTCGGCCAGCAGGCCGCACCCACCACCTTCGGGCTCACCGCGGCGGGCTGGCTACTCGGCCTGGTGCAGGCGCGAGCCCGCCTGGAACACGTCTGCGCCACACTGCCCGCACAGCTCGGCGGCGCGGTCGGCACCCTGGCGGCGCTCGGCCCGGCCGGCCCGGCTGTGGCCGAGCGGTTCGCCGCGCACCTGGGCCTGGTCGCGCCGCCGATGCCGTGGCACACCCGCCGTCAGCCACTGCTCGACCTGGCCGCCGCGCTCGGCGGGCTCGTCGCGGCCACCGGCACCGTCGCCGTCGACGTCGGGCTTCTCGCTCAGACGGAGGTGGGCGAGGTCGCCGAAGGCGGTGCCGGGCGCGGTGGATCGTCCGCCATGCCGCACAAGCGCAACCCCATCGACTCCATTCTGGTCACCGCAGCCGCGCGGCGCGCCCCGGGCCTGATCGCCACCCTGTTCACCGCGGCCGTGCAGGAGCACCAGCGCGCCACCGGCGGTTGGCACGCCGAGTGGGAGCCTCTGCTCGACCTGCTGCACCTCGCCGGCGGGGCGGCCGCACGCGCCGCCCGGATGCTGGCCGGACTGCAGGTCGACGCCGACCGGATGCGGGCCAACGTGGACGGTGCCGGGGGCCTGATCCTCGCAGAGGCCGTCGCCGCCCGGCTGGCCCCGGCCCTCGGCCGCGGCACCGCGCACGACCTGGTCACCCGCGCCACCGCCCAGCCGGACTTCCGCGCGGCGCTGCTCGCCGACCCCGCCGTGCGCGCACACCTCAGCGAACAGGAGGTGGACGAGGCGCTCGACCCACGCCGCTGGCTCGGGTCGGCTGACCGGTTCGTCGACCGGGCCCTGGCATCGCACCGCGGGTCGACGGAATGACCTCCCGGCTGCACGCAACCGTGGACGGCCCGCCAGACGCTCCTGTGCTCCTGCTCGGCAGCTCTCTGGGCACCACCGCGGCCATGTGGCAGCGACAGGTCCCGCAGCTCGCCGAACGGTTCCGCGTCGTCCGGTACGACCATCTCGGGCACGGCCGCTCGGCGGCGCCACCCGGGCCGTACACGATCGAGCAGCTCGGCCGGGAGTTGCTGGCGCTGATGGATGACCTCCGCGTGTCGCGTGCGCACCACGCCGGGCTCTCCCTCGGCGGCATGGTCGCGATGTGGGTCGCCGCGCGCGCGCCCGAGCGGGTCGACCGGCTGGCGCTGCTCTGCACGTCCGCGTCGCTCGGCCCGGCCGACATGTGGCGGGACCGGGCGGCGACCGTACGGGCCGCCGGCCTGGAGGTGATCGCCGACGCGGTGGTGGCCCGCTGGTTCACCCCGGCCCTCGCCGCCACCCGCCCCGAGGTGGTCGCCGCGCATCGGGCCATGCTGACCGCCATACCCGCGACCGGCTACGCGGCCTGCTGCGAGGCGATCGCCGCGATGGACCTGCGCGACGAGCTGTCCAGGGTCCGGGCCTCGACCCTGGTCGTCGCCGGGGCGGACGATCCAGCGACGCCCGTCCGGCACGCCCGGGCAATCGTCGAGCGGATCCCCGACGCGCGGCTCGCGGTACTGGACCAGGCCGCGCACCTGGCCAACGTCGAGCAGCCCGAGCAGGTGTCTCGGCTGCTGTCGGAACACTTCGAGCAGGTGGTGAGCGAATGAACGACCACGAGCGCCGGGAGGCCGGCATGACGGTCCGTCGGGAGGTTCTCGGCGACGAGCACGTCGACCGGGCGGTCGCCGGCACCGACGAGTTCACCTCGGACTTCCAGGACCTCATCACCCGCTACGCGTGGGGAGAGATCTGGACCCGGCCCGGCCTGGACCGGCGGACCCGCAGCTGCATCACCCTCGCCATTCTCGCCACCCTGCACCACGACGAGGAGTTGGCGATGCACGTCCGGGCGGCACGGCGTAACGGTCTGACTCCGGAGGAGGTCGCTGAGGTCCTGCTCCAGGTCGGCATCTACGCTGGCGTACCAGCGGCAAACCGGGCATTCAAGGTGGCCCAACAGACCCTGCGGCAGGAGGCCACGTGACCGAGGAGGCGACGCGAACCCCTGAGTTCGTCCAGTCGCTGGAGCGCGGGCTCGCCGTCATCCGCGCGTTCGACGTCGAGCACCCGCAGCTCACGCTCAGCGAAGTGGCCCGACTGACTGGCCTGACCAGGGCCGCCGCGCGTCGGTTCCTGCTCACCCTGGTCGAGTTGGGTTACGTGCACACCGACGGCCGGCTCTTCTCGCTGCGGCCGCGGATCCTCGACCTCGGCTATGCGTACCTGTCGAGCCTGAGCCTGCCGGAGGTCGCCCAGCCGCACATGGAGGCGCTGGTCGCGCAGGTCCACGAGTCCTGTTCGGTGTCGGTGCTCGACGGCGACGAGGTCGTCTACGTCGCCCGCGTCCCGACCAAAAGGATCATGACGGTCGGGATCAGCGTCGGCACCAGGTTTCCGGCGTACGCCACGTCGATGGGACGGGTGCTACTCGCTGCCCAACCGGCGGACTGGCTGGACGACTACCTCGCCAAGGCGGAGCTGCGCCCACTGACGCGGCGTACCGTCACCGATCCGGCGAAACTGCGCGCCCTGCTGGTGAAGATCGCCGCCCAGGGGTACGCGATCGTTGACCAGGAGCTGGAAGAGGGGCTGCGGTCGCTGGCCGCGCCGATTCGTGGCGAGCACGGGTCGGTGGTCGCGGCGGTGAACGTCTCCGCCCACGCCAGCCGTGGGTCGTCCGAGGTGATCCGCCGGGAGTTGCTTCCGCCGCTGCTGGCAGCCGCGAAGCGCATCGAGGAGGACCTGCGAGCCGGCCTGACCCGGTGAACGCCACGCCGATCCAGACCCGTCCATCTGCCGGAAGCACCTCATTGCCCTGATTTCCGGTGGGGGCGACGGTATCCCCACCTCCACCGGAAGGACGGGAGAGGTCCGCGGGCAGGGGAGGCAGATCGTGGCCGGAGTGAGGTCGCAGCGCGGGCGTTGGCTTCAGGGCAGCCGTCGACCTATGGTGGGGGCATGCCGCCGGTGACGTTCCGCTCGCCTGCCGTCACCGAGGTGGCGGCACCCGGCGCTGTCCGCGTGACGACGGCGGCGCGGCTGATGGCCGGGATGCGGGTGCCGGTTGTCCGCGCGCCGCACATCGCGCCCACCCACCGGCTGTCCAGCCCGGCGCGAACCGGTCGAGGCCCTCCCGCGGAATCGTTGCATCCCAGCACGACCGCCCAGGGCGAAGCTATTCGAGCTTCGGCCCTTTTTCTTTTTCCCGTCCCTTTTGAAAGGTGGACCATGAGCGTCGATCATCGTGCTGTCGATCAGAGTTGGCTGGCTGATCTGCGAGCGTCCCTGGCGGACGACTTCGCCACACAGACGGCTCGGCTGCGGGAACTGACCGAGCTCAACGCGGACACCGGCGACCCCAGCGAGGCCCATCACCAGGCCGCGCTGCTGGCGGCCACCCGCCGCAACATCGAGCAGATCACCGGTGCGCTGAACCGGATCAGCGACGGCACCTACGGTGCCTGCGAGAAGTGCCGCCAGACCATCCCGGCCGAGCGGCTCGAGGTTCTCCCGCACGCTCGCTTCTGCGTGCCGTGCCAGGAGAAGCACACCAGGTGATGCCCGTGGCTGCCGTGGGGGGGCGGGGGGGGGGCCCCCGCCCCCCCCCCCCCCCCCCGCGCCCAGGAAGAGCTCCCCCCGCC